>JAJDTB010000060.1 GCA_022827345.1 Gemmatimonadota bacterium
CTCAGCATGTTGCTGCCTGCGGGTGCTCCGCCCGGTCGGGCGCATATGGCGCTGGCGGTCTTCGCCGTCGCGCTGACGACGGGACTGGCCGTCATGGCCGGGCTTGTGATCGGCGAGGCGTGAAGGGGCTCGAATCCGGTAAAGGGCAGGGTCTCGCGTCAAAGGCACAGGCGCCGCACTGGCCGAGTGTTCTGGACGGGCTCCATCTTCAGGGGTGGGGCTGAACCCTCTGCCGTTACGCCGCTTCGAAACGCTCCACCGTGATCTCGCCGGCGCGGGAGCGGGCCTGCCAGAGAATCGTAGGCCATCTGCATCCCGAGCCAGGTTTCGGGCGTCGACCCGAAGGCTTTCGAAAGCCGGATTGCCATCTCCACCGAAACCCCCGTGCGTTCGTTCACCAGCTCCGACAGCGCCTGGCGCGTCACACCCAGCCCCTCGGCGGCCCGCGTCACCGTGAGGCCCAACGGCTCAAGGCACTGCCGCTTCACGATGCCGCCCGGATGCGGCGGGTTGTGCATCCCCATGAGCGTCTCCTCAGTGGTAATCCACATAATCTACGTCGACTGCCGCCCCGTCCTCGAACCGGAAAGTCACCCCCAACTTGAACAGTCGGTGTCGATTTTTGCGGGTTCCGGTTTCGCCAAGTTGTTGAAATGATTGGATAGTGGGGTGGTGGTTGGCGCGGGTTGAGAAAAATGTAGTGAAACATTTTTGCTGATTGGGCCTTGTTTTCTTGATTGGTCGATATCGAAGACATACAACACGATCATGTTCGTGCGCGAAACGACCGCCCGGGGCCACCGCTATCTCTATCTCGTCGAGAGCGTGCGCGAGGGCAAGCGGGTGCGCCAGCGCACGATCCGCGCGCTTGGCCGCAAGGACGTATTGCAGGCGAGCGGGGAGCTCGACCGTCTGATCGCGTCCCTGGCGCGCCATTCGGAACGGTCCGTGGTGCTGGAGGACATGGAGGCGGGCGCGCTGGCCTGCGTGCGGATCGGCGGTCCGCTGCTGTTCGGTCGGCTGTGGGATCGGCTGGGCCTGGGCGCTGTCGTGAAGGAGCTTCTGGACGGTCGCGGCTTCGGGTTCGCCGTGGAGCGGGCGGTGTTCGTGAGCGTTCTGCACCGTCTGTTCGTGTCTGGTTCGGACCGGTCGTGCGAGAAGTGGATGGGCGACTACGCGATCGAGGGGATCGAGGGGTTGCGGCTTCACCAGCTGTATCGGGCGATGGCCTGGCTGGGGGAGGAGTTGGAGGCGCCGGCGTTGGGCGCGCTTGCGCCGCGCTGCGTGAAGGATGCGGTGGAGGAGCGTCTGTTCGAGCGCCGGCGTGACCTGTTCACCGACCTGTCGCTGGTGTTCATGGACACCACGACGCTGTCGTTCCACGGCACGGGCGGCGAGACGCTGGGGGCGCACGGCCACTCGAAGGACCATCGCCCTGACTTGCGCCAGATGGTTCTGGCGGTGGTGCTGGACGGCGAGGGCCGGCCTGTGTGCACGGAGATGCTGCCGGGCAACACGGCCGACACAAGGGTGCTGCTGCCGATCATGGACCGTCTGCGCTCACGCTTCGGGATCGGTCGCGTGTGCGTGGTGGCGGACCGGGGGATGATCTCGGCGGCGACGATCGCGGCGCTGGAAGAGCGGGGACTGGACTACATCCTGGGCGCGCGCGAGCGGCGCACGAAGGTGGTCCGCGAGGTGGTGCTGAGGGACGCGAAGCCCTTTGTGCCGCTGCTCCTCAAGCGTCCGCGCGGCGAGACGCAGCTGTTCGTGAAGGAAGTCACGGTGGGCGGCGCGCGCTACGTCGTATGCCGCAACGAGGCGGAGGCACGGAAGGACCGGGCCGACCGGCAGGCCGTGGTGGACGGCCTGCAGAAGCGTCTGGCCTCGGGCGAGAAGGCGCTGATCGGCAACAGCGCCTACCGGCGCTATCTGCGCCGCACCGGCGCGGGCAAGGCGTTCGAGATCGACGCCGGCAAGCTCGCCGAGGAGGCCCGCTTCGACGGCATCTTCGTGCTGCGCACCAACGCCGGCATGACGCCGCTCAATGCCGTGCTCCGCTACCGGGAACTGCTCACGGTGGAGGACCTGTTCCGCCGCGCGAAGGCCCAGTTGCGCACCCGCCCGATCTACCACTCCTGCGACGCCGCGATCCGCGGCCATGTCTTCTGCTCCTTCCTCGCGCTGGTCCTCCAGAAGGAACTGGCCGACCGCTGCGCCGCCGCCGGCGCCACCGTCGAATGGGACGACCTGATCCGCGACCTCGACCGCCTGCAAGAGGCCACCATCGAGAAGGACGGCAAGCGCATCACCACCCGCACACATGTCGAGGGCCAGATCGGAAAGGTCTTCCAGGCCATCGGCATCGCCCTCCCGCCCAACTGGCGCGAACACAAAGCCTGACCGTCCCCAAAATCAACGAAATGTAGTGGGTACACCCGCCGACGCCGGTGTAACCCCCTGTTCTATCAAATACTTTTAATCGTCACTGTTGAAGTTGGGT
>JAJDTB010000052.1 GCA_022827345.1 Gemmatimonadota bacterium
CCCAGGTCGTCTCCTCGATCTCGGCCAGCATCGCGCGCGCCCACTCGGTCCGCGTGTCCAGCTCCCCCAAGGTCTCGATCCGGTCCTGGATGCTCGTCGCCAACCAGCGCATCGTCGCCCAGCTTCCGCCGAAGAAACCGAGCCAAAGACTCAGGCCTACGATCAGGGTCCGTTGCCACGCCTTGGCCAGCAACTCGCGCATCCGCCCGGTCGCCTCCTCCGTATCGCGCTCGATTGTACGCAGCGCGTTCCGCGCGACGCGACGCGAGTTCTCGGCGAGCTTCCTCAGCTCGCTCGCGGTCAACTCCTCGATCTCCCTGCGTTCGCTCTCCAGCCTCCTCCGAAGCCGCTCGGTCAAGTCGTTCGCGGTCGAAGTTCTCTCCATACAGTTCTCCTTTGAGTCGCCAGCGGTCCCCGGTATCGGGATCCAGCGCGGTGAGGTAGTCCTTGCCCCGGCGCGGCACTTCGAGACCCGCTTCCCGGAGCGCGGCGACGACATCGGCCCGGTTCCGCGCCGTGCCGTGCTCGACGCGCTGGAGCAGGTAGTCGCGGATCAGGTCGCGGGGGGAGGCTTCGAGCCGGAGCCCGGCGCGCAGCTGCGCGGCCTCGACGTAGGCGCGGTGGCCGGGCTGCTGCACTCTGGCCCTGGCCGGATCGTCGGGACGGCCCCAGCCGTGCTCATGGTTGAAGGCGTCGCGCAGCGGATCGAAGGTCTTCCGCCAGCCGGGCGGTGCGATGTTGAGGCTTCGACCGGTCTCCAGGTCGCACCGGGCGGCCAGCACATGGACGTGAGCGCCGCCGCCGCGCTCGCGGTGCAGCACGGCGGCCCAGGCGTAGCGGTCGGGCTCCAACCCCGCCCAAGCCGTCTTCTCGAAGGCGTCGAGGACGGCTTCGATCTGCTCGTCGGTGGGTTGGTCGTCCGGTGCCCAGGCGATCACGCCGGACGTGTACCTGTGCTCGAAGTCGAGCGAGTCGGCCATCGCGGCCACTCCGTTCGGATCCCCGCGAAGCACCTCGACGCCCTCGCGCGGCTTCCCCGTCGCGTCCTGCTCACCGAGGAGGTAGCGAGCCGCCTTGCGGGCCGCGCCGGTCCCGTGCGCGAGAAACTTAATGTGCATCGCGCTCCGGGCTCTCGAAACGAGCCAGCGCCGTGAGCGTCCGCTCGATGGCGACCAGGCGGGCGAGGACCTCGACGGCCTCAGCCGCCCCCTTGTGGGTGTTTGCCCAGCGAGCGATCTGGTTGAGGTTGTTACCGATGCGCGAGGCCTGCCGGTTGCGCTCGCGCTCGACCTCGGCCGCGCGTGCGGTCCACGTCCGCGTACGGGCCATGGCCTGCCGGATCAGCGCGGACAGAGGTACGCCCGCGGCTGCGGCCTTGGCCCGCCAGTCGGCGAACTCGGCCGCCGATACGCGGGCGGTGACGACGGCGGTGCGGCGATCAGGCATCACGCCGCTCCGACACGGGGGAAGGGGGGCGGCGCCCCCATGCGCGACCGCCACGGGAGCGCGACGTGCGGGGGGTTCGAAGGGGGGGCGGGAGCCATCCCCTCGCCAGCCCCGTTGTATGACAAGGGGTAGGCGGACGGCTAACGGCCAACATCACGGCAGGAGATCACGTAAGTCTAATCAGGGCTGCACGATCTGCCACTCCTGCCATTGTACTGGACCCTGCTGGACCGTGGCGCGAAAGCGGGAAAAACGCAGTTGAATGCCGGGACTCCCGCCCCCGCAGGTTGCTCCCGAACCATCGATGGTGCCGCGAAGGCAATGGAGCCGTGTGCCGGGGGTTGGCTTGCGCCTGAGGCACCGCAGCCGTCACCGCTGGACCGCCGGCATTGGAGGGGCTCAGAACGAGACGTATCCGCCCATCTGGAAGCGCTCACAGGCTGTGCTGCCGCACTCCTCGACGTGGAGGATGAAGCGCGCCCCGTAGCGCCGTCCGAAGGTCAGGCTCGCACCGGCCGTCGGCCCAACGTAGTCCCCGCCGCCATACAGGATCCCCGCGCGCAACGCTGGGCGAACGAGCCAACTGTCACGTCCGAGCAAAACCTCCGCGCCGAACCGAATGTCCGACGCGACCCGACCAGGGTAGATTATGGTCCCGCTGATGGCGTCGCCCTTGGGGTCGAAGGCTTCGGTCCGCTCGGAGCACCGGTAGTTCTCCACCATCCCGTACAGCGACACCGGTCCCGCGACCCGCACGTTGATGCCGACGTAGTGTCCGGGACACTGTCTGGTGTCGCCCGCGAGTCCGGCTTCGAGCACGAAACGGCCCAGTTCTTCCTGACGATTCGGTGCCTGCTGCGCCTGAACCCGCCAAGGCAACACGGCCAGGCAGGCCAACGACAGCCAGAAGACATGAGCACGCCTTGGCAAGGTCCTGATTCGAGATGTAGCGGGTTTCACGGAATCGGTGCGCCCGGCGGCGGCGTAGTGTCGTCGCAAAGCTCTGGCGGAATCGCACATGGTGGCCTCCTCGCTCAAGGGATCCAGGTGCCGCGCAGAATGGGTTGTCCAGACCGCCGGACGCACCGTTCGGCTACGGGGGCGGTTGATCCTACCTGTGCGTCCACTTGATGTCGCCGGTGTTGTATTTCGTACCGAGGGGATCGTTGAAGTTGACGAGTGCAGACCCCATATCATCATCTTGACTCCCCAGCTTGAAGCTGAAGGTGACCGTTGTACCGTCTGCGATACGGTAACTCACGGACACCGTGGTCTCAAGAATGCTGAAGTCCTCCTCCCACCACTTGACGGCACCTGCGCTGCCCATGTCATTGTTGGGCGGGTCTCTGTACCAGTAGAAGAGAAAGCGGTCTTCGTGGTACCACACTCCTTCGTCATCAACATCGGCAAAAGAGCCCCGCCAGGCGTCTATCCCAGGCTGCGCCACGAGGTTCATCTGCATCTTGATCTCGGGACTTCCCTTCCACCATGGTTCGTGGTCGTTGATCAGGTAAATGGAGTCGATGGTCTCCGCATGTGGCGACGTGCGGGACGTGCGGGAGGTTGACGCCGACGCGCGCATCGTTTCCCCATCTCCGCCTCTCAACCCCAGTTCCGCGCCCGCCTGAGTGTCGGCATAGCCGTCAATGTCAAGGAAGCTCTGTGGCTGTCCGCTTGCGTCGATGCGCTCGTTCAATGCCACGACCACCACTGGCAGGGCGGGCTCAACCCGCGCATCAAGCTCATGTTCGTTCCCCTGCGAGTCGAATGCCTTCAGCACAACGGCGTCCTCGTTGGGAACCCCTACGGCGACCAGCGGCACGTAGGCGCTGTTCGGGTGCTCAATCCCGTGCACGTAGAAGTGTAGCCGCGCGGTCTCCTCAGGCGTCGCGTTGACGTTGAGGCGATTCTCCCACGACGTCTGGCCGACCCGTTGTGACGCCAGCCGAACGTAGAGCGCCTCTGTGTCTCCGGTGTACTGGGAGCGAGCTTCCGCTACAGGGACGCTCGGAATGCGGGGTCTGCCAGCACCCCAGCCAAGTTCTGGGCCATCCGCTCGATGATTTCGTCTTGGCCAGCGGGCGCGGCCAGCGACATGCCCACATCGGTAATCGCGGGGACAGTTGGCAAATCTGTGGGGGCAGTTGGCACATTGAATGCGCCGTCCACGCATCCGGCCACGAGGGCCAGGATGCAGAGAGTGACGATGGCATGGATTGTGCGGTTCATCAGTTACCTCCTCGTGTTGAAGTGACTACGTCGTCCGTCCATTGTCGGTCGAGCCGCCATCATACCAGCGAGCAGCAGCCCGCCCGTCGGTAGCCTCACAGTGCTCGAAGGCGCAGGACCTCTCAGTCGTCGCCCTTGATGAGGCAAGCCGCCCCGCTGCATGCGGTACAACCGTTGCCGGTGGCTTTCGCACTTGTCACCGCAGCATTCCGCGTTGCCGACCTTGCAGCAGGACTGACCCGGATCGGCGAGGACGGATTGAGGCGACACGAGCGTCCAACTGCCGACGAGGATCGTCAGGACGGCGAGGATGTTCAGGGTGGCACGCATGTCGTTACTTCTTCTGAGAGTCTTGGCCCAGCGTGGATCAGGGCCTCCCAAGCGGTCCGTTTTCGGGGAACCGCCAACTGACAATTACAATCTCGCCGTCGCGGTTCCGGCCAACCACGGGGAAACCCCTGTCTTCTTGACGGGAAAAACTCTCAACTTTCCTGGGGGGAAATCCCCCTCAACGTGCCCTCAGCCGCAAATCAGGCCTTGCCCGAGCCGACCGCTCCGTAGTGTCGGGGATCCACATGCTCTGACGGGCTAACAGGAACCCCGGCGGGGGCGCTCGGACCGGCCGCTGGCGTTGGCATCCTTTGGCTTCCCGACGTTATTGGAACTCCTCGATGCTTGTTGGACATCGGTCGATTTTCCACGGGTTGACTCGCGTGCGAGCGGCTCTTCACCGTTCGGACATGGAGACCCCGGCCAGGAGCGTCTCTCGGCGTCCGTTGGCGGAGGCGGGGAGACCGACGGTGATCGCCCACCTGAAGGGACGCGAACGGGCGCTTGAATCCTTCGGCCTGACGGGCCGCCGTGCCGAGTGGATCGCGCTGGCGAGCCTGCACGGCGGCGTGTTCACCCGCGCGCAGCTTTCGGACTGGCTCGGGGCCAGCCGCTTCAAGGTGCTCCGGCTCGTGCAGGCCCTGACGGAGCGAAGGCTGGTGAGCGAGGAGACGGTCCGGGGCCTGAAGGTCTGCCGGGTCTGCGCGCGGGGCGTCTACCGGGCGCTCGGTGCCGAGGACGTCCGCCACCGCAGGATCACCTCGACCGAGGTGGTCGTTCGCCGCCTGCTCTCGTTCGACTACGTAATCGAGCATCCGTGCCTGCCCTGGCTCCCGACCGAGCCGGAGAAGGTGGACGCGTTCGAGGCGCTCGGCATCGACCGCTCCCTGATGCCCGTCCGGGTCTACCGGGGCGCGGCTGGCGGTGCGCGGCGCTACTTCCCGCGCGGGATGCCCCTGGCGCTGGGCTCCAGCCGCGCCGTGTTCGTCCACGCCGATCCCGGCTACGACACTTCGACGGCGCTCCATTCGTGGCGGAACCGGCACCGGAGGCTCTGGGAGGCGCTGCGGGAGGAGGGTCTGTCGGTCGAGGCCGTCGGGGTCGCGTGCGCCCGGAGACCGCTAGACCGGGCGCGGACGATCCTCGGCAACTGGACCCATGCGGACTCGGCTCCGCGTCCCACCCGTCCGCCCGGGACCGTCGCTGCGGCCCGGCGCGAGATCGCGCGCATCGAGGGCGCCATCCTCGGCATGGACGACGAGGCGGTCGCGGACATGGGCGGCTTTCAAGCCTGCCTCCACCGGATCGCCGAGATGCGGGAACTGCTCCGATCGGCCCGTCCCGAAGGCACGATCGACGCCCGCTCGGTATGGCGGTCGAGCCGCCTGTCGGGAGTCCGGATTTGAGCGCCGTTCGGGGGAGCCCGTTGCCGATCCGGAGGTGTGAAAACGACATCGGGGTGCTTGTGCAGGGGAAAGCCGTCCGGGTGTGCGGAACGGCGTTTCCGCAAGTCGTTGGACGGATTGGGGTTGGGCCACGGCCCGCGGATCGCCGGTGCCGATCCGGGTCTCCGGGCCGTGGACGGGAGCGACCCGGCCCTTCGGTATGCCCGGTGCGGCATAGGGGCCGTTCGGCATGTGCACGCCCATGCCGCCCTCCCCGCCGGGTCGCTCCCGTACCAACGATCCCTCCGGGAAGGGTGTTTCGCCGATGAAGAACTCGACCGTCGCCGTCATCGGAGCCGCCATCGGCGCGGCAGGCGCATACGCGCTCAAGCGTCCGTTCCCCGGCATCGGCGACAACATGTATCTCGACCTGATCGCCCAGAACGATCCGGGCATCCACGCCGCCATCCGCCTCTGGTACTACGCGGTGCCCGGCGTCGCGGTCATCCTCGCGGGCGCGCTCGTCCTTTCGGTATGGCGGGTCTGGTTCCAGCCGCTCGTGCGGATCGTCCGCCGGGGCAGGCTGCCCGAGTGGCCGACCTCGTCCGGCGACGACGCGCCCGCTCTCGTCGTCGGCGAACAGCATCACCCGGTCGTGCCGCGCGAGAGCGAGCGGCCCTCGTGGCTCGTCATCCCGGAGAAGGGACTCTACACCGGCGTGCTCGTCGTCGGGGCCGTCGGCACGGGCAAGACCGCAGGCTGCATGTACCCGTTCGCCGAGCAGCTTCTCTCGTGGCGGGCCGACGATTCGCGCCGCCGTGCGGGCGCGCTCGTGCTCGAAGTCAAAGGAGATTTCTGCCACCAAGTCCGGCGCATCCTTGACGATGCCGGGCGCGGCGGCGACTACCTCGAAATCGGACTCGGCGGCTCGTGGCAATGGAACCCGCTCGACGACCCGCTCCTCGACTCCTACTCGCTGGCCTACGGCGTGGCGTCGCTCATCAACCAGCTATTCGGCAAGAGCAGGGAACCGTTTTGGCAACAGGCGTACACGAACCTCGTCCGGTGGATCATCGAGCTTCACCGGCTCCTGCCGGGCGGTTGGGTCACGCTCCGTGACATCTACCGCTGCACGGTGGACGCGGAACTCCTCGGGCGCAGGATCGGCGAAGCGCGGAAGCTGGCCGAAGGTCTCCGTCCGCTCCGCGCCGTCATCTCGCAGGAGGACATGATCGCCCACCCGCGGGCGTTGGAGAAATGGGCGTGGGAACGCGTGCCCGGCACCGGCAACGTGAGATGCCGTCTCGCTCCGGAACTCGAAAGCCAACTCGACGAACTCGGCGTCGCGTACAAGACGGAAGGGATCGGAGGAGGTGCGGGCCAGGAGGTCGTGGAACAGGTCGAGGCCATCGAGCGGTGGTACGACAAGGACTGGATGGCGCTGGACGCGAAGCTCCGAACCTCGATCGTCGAGGGGATCAGCGTGTTTCTGTCGCTCTTCGACCAGCCGGAGGTCGCGGGCGTGTTCTGCCCCCCGCCACCCCCCGAATCCGCGCCTGCCGAGAACCACGGTGCCGGCAGCAACGGCCATCCCGTGCCGGGACTGCGCCGGAGGCTTCCGCCGCTCGCGCAGCTGATCGACCAAGGCAGGGTCCTCGCCCTGAACATGCCCGCCGGAGCGAACCCGGCGCTTGCTCGCGCCATCGGCGTCCTGCTCAAGAACGCCTGGATGCAAGCGCTGCTCCGCCGTCCGGCCGAGGCCGCCCGCCGTCCCGGCCGCTACATGCGGCCCGCCGTGTTCATCTGCGACGAATATCAGGCGTTTGCCACCGTGGGCCAGGACGACCCGTCCGGCGACGAGAAGGCGTTCGCGCTCACGCGGCAGTGCCGGTGCATCCCCATCGTCGCCACGCAGTCGCTCTCCTCGCTCCGCTCAGTGCTTCCTTCCGGGGAGGCATGGCGCACGCTCGTCCAGACGCTCCGCACCCGGATCTTCCTGTCGCTGTCCGACGAGGCGTCGGCCCGGATCGCGTCGGAGATGTGCGGCAGCGTCATGAAGACGCGGGCATCCTACACGTTCACCGAGACCACGGGCAGGCCCGAGTTCTCGCTCCTGTCGGGACGCGCCGGAGGCGGGCGCGGCACCATCGGCGCGAGCAAGTCGTTTCGCCAGCAGAGGGAGCCGGTGTTCACGCCGCGCGATTTCGGGCTGCTCGCCAACTACCAGGCCATATGTCTTCCGTACGACGGCGCGAAATCGCTTCCGGCCACCCGCGTCTACCTCAAGCCCCACTACCTGCCGAGGGAGACCGGCTACTGGCGGCTCCGCGAGAAGGGGCGGATATGAAGCGCGCGACAGCCCCGGCCGGTGAGGCACGAGCCGGTCGCACGACTGCGACTGGCGGACAGGCCACTTCCCCGCGAGCTTTCGGGCAGGCGGATCGTGCAGTCCATCACGCGAGGAATCGAATGATGGCACGCACGCAACGAGCCCGGCGCAGCTACAGCGCCGGAGAATGGGGCCGCAACCGGGTCCGGGTGTTTCCGGATCCGAAGACCGGCCTTTACCAGATGGAGTGGCGGGAGAACGGGCGAAGGCTGAGCCGGTCCCTGAAGCACCGCGATTGGGTTCGCGCGAAGCGGCAGGCCGACGAGGCCGCCGCGGGCTTCGCGGCCCTTGAGCCCAACGGCAAGGCCGAGGCCGAGCCCGAGCCGCTCACGCTGGAGACGCTTTTTGAAATCTACGGTGAGGAGGTGACGCCCACGAAGGGCGAAAGGACCCGGCGGCGCGACCGCGTCGCGTCCGCGATGTTCCTCGACTTCTTCGGCAGGGACCGGAGGCCGGAGACATTTTCGCAGCGTGATTGGGACCGGTTCATTCAGGCGCGGAGAGCGGGCAGGGCCGGACGTTCGGGCCAGCCCGTCGGCAACCGGACCATCGCATGGGACCTGACGTTCCTGATGACGGTGCTCAACTGGGCCGCGAGGTCCCGGGACGAGCAGGGGAATCTCCTCCTCGACTCCAACCCGCTGAGGGGACTCAGGAAGCCCAGGGAGAAGAACCCCAACCGGGTCGTTCTCACCGAGGACGAGTACCGGGCGCTGCTCAGGGTCTCCCGGCAGGTCGGTTGGCGGTTCCACGTCGCCCTCGTGCTCGCGCATGAAACCGGGCACCGGATCGGTGCCATCCGAAAGCTCAGGTGGCCGGACATCGGCTTCGAGGACAAGACCATCCGATGGCGGGCGGAGCACGAGAAGACGGGATACGAACACGTCACGCCCTTGACCGCCGAGGCGCTCGCCGTCTTGGAAGAGGCGCGAAAGATGGGCCGTGGTAAGAAGAACAGCCCGGTGCTGCCTTCGTCGAGGGATGCCACGAAGTGCACGAACCGCGTTTCCGCCTTTCTGTGGTGGAAGAAGGCCCAGACCCTCGCGGGACTGGAGCCGAAGCCGGGCCGGGGCTGGCACTCGCTGAGGCGCAAGTTTGCCACGGACCTGATGGATCTGCCGCTCAAGGTGCTTTGTGAGCTTGGTGGATGGAAGAGCCCGCAAACGGTGCTCCGCTGCTATCAGCAGGCCGACGCTGGACAGCTTCGGACGGCCTTGGAGAGCCGCCCGAGGGCTCGCACCTGAAATCCCAATCGGAGGGAGTCATTCAGAGGGAAGCGGGCTACAGAATCCCGTAAACCCAACGAACACAGGAAGATGTGAATCTGGGTTAGTGTGCGGGGTAGGCTGGCTTGCCCACCTTAGTGGCGTCCGACAGGCCCAGCGGCGACCTGTCCCAAGGTCGTCGGCGGAGCGCTCCGGGCAACGTGCTCAACAAGCCTCGCGAAGCGTTGCCGCCGGCTGGATGGAGGCCCGCGGTTCCGGGCCGTCGATGTACTCCCGAAGCGGAGCGGCGCCTGATTCCGGCCAGCGCCCTTCGGGGCGCACGGGCATCGGTTCCGCCGTGGGGTGGTTCAACCTGACTACGCGCGTCTCCTCCAGAGTTTCGTCTCGCCTGATCGTGCTACCCTCCAGCGCTTCAGTGACGCGAAGGGCGACACTTTACGGATTCCATCCGCAATGGGTTTCAATCCGGCGTGTCGCGGACGAAAGCCGCCGATGCCGATCCGCGCCCATTCCAAGGATCCATGGTGGGGCGGGGACCGTCCCTAGAGAACCCGGATCGGAGGCACCGCGCGGAGCGCGGCGGTCCTTTCCTCAGCAACCCCAACGAAACGAGGGGGGTGCGCCCAAGCCCGACGCACCCCCTCTCACACCATCCCTTTCCGTTCGCTCGCTCGCTCGACCGCGATTCCGTGGTGTTCCTTCGGGTCCTCGAGCGTGGGGTCTACTCCGGGCACCTCCAAGGAACTCGACTCCAAGGGAAGGACTGGCGCGACAACGAGGTCATGTGCGGTCGAAGCTCAAGCAAGAAAGCTCCTGATCCGGCCGGCGATCTGATCCAAGTCCTTGATCTCGCACTCCCAAATCACCAGAACGCGCCATCCTTCCGCCCGCAACGCTACTTGCGCGTCTCGGGCGACTTCGGGATGCGGTTGCTGGAGCACCCTTCGTGCCGGTGCCAGAAGCAACCGTGCACGAATATCGCTATGCGGCGAGGCCTGAACACCAAGTCAGGGCAACCGGGGAGTTCTCGCACGTGTAGACGGTAACGGTATCCCATGCCATGCACCAAGCGCCGAACCCGCATCTCCGGCTTGGTGTCCTTGGAGCGGATTCGGGCCATAAGCTCGCTACGTTCGCTGGGCGACAGCATGTCACCCACTAATCCGCCGCCCCCTTCTTCGGAGCCGGGCCAAAATCCATGTAGTAGGTTCTGCGATCAATGCGGCGGAATTCGACATCCAGACGACCGTAAGCCTCAAGGTGTTCGCGGGTGACGTAGGCCCCGCTCGGCAGGCCCATCCGCTCCCTGAAGTGGCGCCCCAGAATGCTGTTGTCCTCGGGAGTGTGGATCGCGTTGCTCCCCGCTTGAGCCACCACCATGGTGAACTCCTGCCCGTCGTCCGTGACACCCGTGAAATACTCTCCCCGGGGAGGAAAGAACTGGCGCATGTCACTCGGTATCGGTATGTAGTCTGGTTCGAGGCACAGGTGTGGCCCGATCAGCGGTGTTGCGGGCACTGCAGCAGCCTCCGGACGAAAACGGTTCCGAATGAGACGCCGATGCCCTACTGGTGCACTGACTGCCGGTCCTATTTTTCCGTCCGCACCGGCACAGTGCTGGAGCGGTCGAAGGTGCCGTTCCGCAAGTGGGCTTACGCCATCTACATCCTCGCCACGAGCGTCAAGTCGGTGCCCAGCACGAGGCTCGCTGAGCGCATCGGTGTCACCCAACCCACCGCCTGGTTCATGCTGCACCGGCTGCGGCAGGCGCGGAAGCCCGAACAGCTCAAGCGGATGACCGGCCCGGTCGAGGTGGCCGAGACCTTTTTCGGTGGCAAGGAGAAACACAAGCGGAAGAAGAGCAACATGGGCCGCGGCCCCGTCGGCAAAACGGCAGTGATCGGGGCCAAGAACCGGGAGACGAAACAGGTGAGGGCCGTAGTGGGCGGCACCGGGACTCCGAATGCCGAGGTGCTACGGGGCTTCGTAGAGGGCGCCGCCGAGCCCGGATCGACGGTCTACACCGATGGTGCGTGTGCCTACAAGTCGCTGGGCCAGTACACGCACGCATCGGTTGCTCACAGCCGCGGTGAGTACGTGCGGGGCGACGTTCACACGAATGGGATCGAGTCGTTCTGGTCGATCCTCAAGCGGGCTTACATGGGCACCTTTCACTACCTCAGTGCGAAGCACCTGCAACGGTACGTCAATGAGTTCGTGGGCCGTCAGAACATTCGAGAACTGGGCACGCTAGCCCGGATGGGTGCGGTGGTGAACGGGCTAGTTGGCCGGCGGCTAACGTACCGGGAGCTAGTGGCTTAGGGGAGGGGCCGCTGCCTATTACACCCCTTGGGTACGTACGCGTTTGTGTAGTATTTCCGCAGGTCGGTTTCCTCTGCCTCCCGTCCGTCTTTGTCGGCATTCACATGGCAGTGGAAATGGGTTGCGCCTTGCCGTTGAATACAGTCGCCCCGGTGATGTGAGCCCGGGTTCGACCGTCTGGCTAAGTCCCCTTCACCGATATAGATGGGTACCCACAGCCCTTCCGCATCTCGACGAGAATAGATGTAGTTCCCGTCTTGGTCGGGCTTGAAAGAACAGGGCAACGGAAAGATGTAGAACGTATAGGTTCTCCTGCTCGCCCCTCGCCAGCCGCAGGTCGGCGTCTTCGATTGGCTCACCTTACGATGTCCAGTGCTGGGTACTGCGGGTCTGAGACCCCAAGAGGAGGGAACTGCTCGTCGATCACGCCAACTAGCAGCTTCTTGAGTTCGGCAACCTCCGTTCGCACGGCATCAACCTTAGCATCCACGGCATCGATCTTGGCATCCAATCGCTCTTCGCTTGCGAGGATTTGTTCAGTGATCCGGTCTTCGACGGGCACCAGTTCCTCACGGACGATCCTGCGTATGATGTCGGCTGTCAGCTCGGCTATTGGCCTGTTCCTTTCCCTGTGGAAAACCTGCTCATTCCACCTTCTTTCCACTGCATCTTAATACGCGACGGCATCGTGTGCAATACCACGGGCGGGTCAATTTCCACTCCTTTTTCTTGCCGGCCTCCAACTTTCCGGTTAGCTTCGCGGCGTTACTGCTAGCAGGAGCCCGAGTCGGGTCACCTGCCGAATGCAACAGCCAATAGACGGGTCGGCGGGTAGCTCCTGCCAGGTGGCCCGTGGCGAATAAGCAGGGCCTTTCCGCATTCTCCTGCGTAGCGGTCACACTGGCCCGGCACCCATTCCGGTACCGCAGGGTCGGTCGCTCCAGACCAGTAGTCGCGGCAGCTGAGGGTTCCCGTCGCCGGGCAAGCAAATGCCGACAGGTGCATTTCACCGCCTTCGGCATCCGCTAGGGCATTCGGTCATTCGGGGTTGGGGGCGTTAGGGCAACGGTAGCTCCCGATGGAGCAGTCGCAGCAGAACCCCAATCCCGACCTTTCGGGCCTCTGGAAGAGCTATGTCATCCCTGTGGTCCTGTGGATCATTGTGATCGCAGAGTGCAAGGGACCGACCACCCGAAATCCCGTCACGATCGCGGGACAGGGCCAGTGCCGAAGAGGTGGCTGCATTCACCACTGCCCTGGCCGAACACGCCTGCGATCCGAATGTCGTCACCGTCGAGAAGCTGATCGGCGTCTGGTGGGTGCTCGTCAAGGACGGTGGTGCAGCTTCAGCATCGAGGGTGTTCGGCCGGAACTATCGAGCAGTGACCAATGAGCTTGAACAGCTCGGGCTCGACAGCGTTCCAGGGTCCGCCGTCTTCACGGAGTGTTCCTGAATCCCCCTTGCCGGTGTGAAGCGGACTAGGTTGCGACGGGAAGGAAACCGGGGCTGGGGTCGTACCATCTGCCCACCAAACCGCAAAGGAAGGTCGGGCGATGAAGAAGGAGAAACCGAGTGAGTTCGCGGATGCGACCCCGGAGGCACTGGCGAAGGCCCTGCTGCGGCCTGTTCGGAAGAAACCTCAGCCCAAGCCGGAAGACCGGAAAGACGAATCCGTCAAACCATCTGGATAGTGCCCCTCCATTGGGGTGGCGGCGGCGTTCAATCCGGGAACGAGACCTTGAAGGACTCGCTGGGCAAAGCCATCGACCGCAGGAGGCTCTCCGAGCGTTCCAGCAGGTCGTTGCGGGTGAAGCGAGTGACATTCGCGTAGAGACTCTGGGCCACGCGGTAGTCGTGCCGTTCGCCTCGCGATCCGAGCCAGGTCGCGCGCCTCGCTTCCTTCCTGAGTTGATCGGGATAGCGTCGGTAGAGTTCGCCAACGAGGTGGCGGGCCGCGTCCCTTATCGACACGGAATGGCAGAGTTCGCCAAAGAGGATGTAGTCGCAGGCGGTGGACGGCACGTCTGTCTCCTTTCGGACTGGGCGCCCTCGGTCGATACCGGAGACGTGTTGGATGCGGTGGACCATCGGCCCGTGAGGCCGCTTCCTCAGAGGTAGCCGATGCCCCCGAGGAGCGAGCGATGTGGGAGCGCTCGTTGCTGGGTCCCGCGTGTCCTGCCAAATGTAGCAGGGATTCCAGCCATTCCGATACACCGCATGGAGAGACCACCGCACAGCAAGAAGCGCAGATCGTGCAGTCCGGGTTGAACTTACGTGATTCAGGCCTTCGTCGCTCCGCCGAGGCGCCTGCTGGAGAAGCCGAGACGGCGCGGGCCGGAGCACGATTCCGGGCCGAGCCGTTGAGGGTCTTCACGCTTCCACACGGCAGCCAGCACCCCCGGAGATGGCCCAAGCGTCCATTCAGCCCGGCACCGGCAGTTTCTGGATCCTGGGTGCAAGGATGCTGTGGAGCGCTTCGAGCCTTTCCAGCAACCAACGGTGCCGTTCGGTGCGCTGGTCAATGTCCATGAGGTCCATCTCTGTGATCCAGTAGATCCTCTTCATCGCGACACCATCTGCACGGTGCCACACCAGCTCGTCCTCAAACCCGTGCTCTTCTTCCACCCGTCCCCGGTCGTCGACAAGCAGGTGGTAGTAGTGCTCAGAGTGTTCACCCGTGATCTGCAATTCGGCCTTTAGGGCAAATTGCCCCCCGTCCGTGTAGGTCATCACGCCGTGCAGGAAGAAGCCTCCCTTGCCAACTCCCGCGACCCCCAACCAACTGTCCGGCCTGGGTGAGTGGGTCTTGGTGATGACCGTGCCGTTCCTAGATACGAACTCGGCGAACCCCTTCCAGAAACTGAGTTGCGCCTGCCTCCACTTCGTCAGCACCTTTTTGTCGTTGCTGTCCGTCCAATCGCTTGGTCTGGCGACGACAGCGAACTTGGCCGCAGGTAGCGAGTTGCCGATCCTCAGCAGCTCTATCTCCACGCCGAAGAACCGGGTGTCGCCTCCAGATGTTTCGTTGAGCCAGTCGAGCGCGACCCGGTGCTGTTCGGTGAACGTCTTCGCAATCCAGATTATCACACCGGCTTTGAAATGGGCCGCGTAGGTCAGGAGCTTGCCGAGGTGGCCGTGGTCGGTTGGCCCTAGCTGATTCTCCACCACCACCTTGGTCTGGTCATTCGGATCGCGGCAGAGAATGTCGGCGGAATACGGCCCTACGCTCTCCTCACGCCCCACGAATTCGAGCGACATCCCCAGGGCGTCGCCGAGGATCTCCAAGTTGTCCTGCTTCGCAAGCCAAGGGGTGAAGTCATACTCTTCGTTAGGCCACACTGCACTTAGCGGAACGGACTCCAAGCGATCTATGTCAGGCATGGGGCTATCTCGGGTGGAGGTAGATTGGGGCTGCTACACTCGGCCCTTCCCCGGCTCACGTCAACTCTCGTAGGCCCGGAGCATCCCCGCCCGATCTGCCCCCATCTCGTTTTCCGACCTCGTCGCAAGGCGATCTTCGCGCCACGGGTGTTTCTGGCACCGGGCGCACTCTTAGATGGCCGCCCTGATCTCGCAAACTGGACAGGGCCTTCCGGTGTTCGACCACATTTCGCTAGGAACCGAGCATAGGCAGGAGCCGGTCGTAGCGGGTTGTCTGTTCGGTAGTCGCTGGTGGCCGCGCCGCGTCGAGAATCTTGCGAGCCCCACTTCCTCGGCTCACACTGTTGGGTTACCGAACCTCGTAGCGCGAAGCGCGGGCACAACCAAGTCGAACCTCCGCCGCCGCCGTCGCGGGTCGAAATCCTGATGGCAGCAGTCCCACAACCTCGCCCTTGACGTGATCCGTTCCCTCTCCGACATCCTCCGTCTCGTCGTCGCGATAGGCATTGTCTACTTCGCTTCGCGCCCGCTCGATCCACCCGCCAACCTGACATCGGCCAACCTGACATCGTGGGTTCCCTGGGGATTCTTAGGGTTCCTCGTGATCGGGCTGGGGGTGGCGCTGTTCCGGTATCGTCGGCCCCACGCACGTGCCGCCGAAGCACTTCGCCAAGCTGCTCAGGAACTCAAGAGGAGAAAGTCGGCAGGAGGTGAGGACACGGCACCCGCGAGCGCAGGCCAGGACTCACCGCCCGAGGCGTTCAAGAACCACCGACCGCTTCTGGCTTCGTGGAACGGATTGTACGCCGCACGGCACGGCACCAACGTGGGTAGCCCGCCAGCCGGCACATCCACCGTTTCTCCCGCCGAGCACTTCACGGTAGACAGCGTGCTTGGCCGAAACCTCGGATCGCTCCCGAACGCGTTACCGGGCGTGTTCACCGCAGTCGGACTCCTGGGAACGTTCGTTGGAATCGCGATGGGCTTGGCCGATATCGAACCCACCGCCGCGACCGAGAACCTGATGGAGGGCATCCGAACCCTCATGAGTGGCATGTCCACGGCATTCGTCACCTCGATCGTGGGGATCACTTTTTCGGTCTGGTGGCTGTTCGAGTTCCGCATTGCCGAGGGCAGGTTCAGGTCCCATCTCGACCTCTTCATCCGCGAGACTGCACGAGTGTTCCGCGTCGAGGAGCCGCACGAGACACTGATGCGCGTCGCAATCGCGAACGAGAGCGTCGGACGTAGCGCGGATGCCATCAAGGACACCGCCGACAAGATCAAGGGTGATGTCCAGAGCCTCGGCGACGACCTGTACAGTACTCTGGAGCCGCTCTTCAAGGAGCATGTTGCGGAACCGATCCGGAATCTGAACACCGATCTGGGCAAGCGTCAGACCGAAGCCTTGGGACGTATGGTGGAAGCGTTTCGGGACACGCTGGTCTCGTCGGTCGAGGAGGAACTGAGCGAATTCGGTCAGGCTCTACGTGCCGCAAGCGACCATCAGGCAAACGCGGCGCGCGAACTGGAGGGCTTTTTCGCGCGGCTGACGGAAGTATCGGAAGTGCAGGTGAAGCTGCTGGCCCGCACGACCGAGGTGGCCACCGTCTTCGACCGTGGATTGGCTGCGCTGGCCGAAGCTACCGAAGCGATCGAGAGTGCCGGTGAATCGGCGCGCGACACCATGGGGGCCGCGCGCGAGGCAATGGACATCGCGCGAGGTCTTACGGAAGAGAGCGGACGGCAACTGGAGGTACAGGAAAAGCTGTCCGAAGCGGCCCGTCGTTCCTGGGATGAGCAGGCGTCGCTACTTGAGGGAATGCAGGCCAACCTGGACCGACTCGCCACGGACCTGGGCGACAAGATCGTCGAGTTCCGTACCGCATCCGCTCAGAAGATCAGCGAAGTCTTCCACGTCTTCGACTCCGAAATGGCCAAAGTGGTGGAACGCCTGGGCGGCACCCTGGCCGAACTCCGGGATGTGACCGAAGAGTTGCCTGGCGCTGTAGCCAGCTTGCGGGACACCACTAAGGATCTCGCTGACGCCGGTCGAGCCCAACGCGACTCCCTCGCAAAGGGCCTGCGGGCGTTCGAGGAGGCGAAGGCCAAGCTCGCCGGGAAGCTCGAACAAACGCGGGAAGATCTCCGAGAGCTCGGGCGCGCGCTGCCCGCACTCGCCAAGGACATTGGGCTCCGTCAGTCCGAGTTCGCCAAGGCGTCGGACAACCTCCGAATTGGCATCGAAGCGATGGTCGACAGGATGGAGGTGGCGGGAACCCGGTCGGAGGAGGACTTCAAGCGGCTGGCGGATACGATGGATGCCGGAGCGGGGCGAGTGGAGGAGGTGGCCAGTTCGCTGGTCGGGTCCATGGAGCCCATCGGCAAGTGGACTGGGAAAGCAACGGAACGCCTGGACCTCCTTTCCGAACAGGCTGAGGCTCTCGCCAAGGCCTTGAGCGGCCTACAGATAACAGTGAATCAGCCCCCCCAACGAATGGGCACTGGTAGAGCGACCACCAAAGCGCCGGCACCTCCGACGCCGATGCCGAATCGGGCACGGCAGGACATCGAGCGACCGCCGGTCCCTCGCCGTCCGGCGACTAGGCGAACGGACGACACGAAGACTGCGCCACGCACGGGTATCGATACCGGGTCCCACCGGGAAGGGCACGATGACGATGACGAGCCGACAGATCCCCCGAGGGGCTTCTTGCGGCGGTTTTTCGCGCGTCGTAGGTGATCCCGGACATGGCACGTTCCCTGTTCGGCCGACGAGGAGCGGAGCGCCCCGGCGGCCAGGAGCCGGAGTATTGGCTCAGCTATAGCGACCTGATGGCCGGTCTCCTGATGGCGTTCGCCTTGACGCTCATGGTGGCGTTGCATCAGGAGGGTAGGCGTGAATGTCAACTCGTCGTCTACGAGGCCACCGCCGACACCATGAAGAAGCTGCTCGACACTCGGCATCGCGTGATCCGCGAACTTCAAGCGCGCTTCGATGCCGGAGACCGGGTGGAGGTGGACTCGACCGGAACCGTGAGGTTCGCCGGGAGCCTGCTGTTCGACCAGGCGAGCGCAGAAGTCTCGGCCGATGGACGGGTCGAGCTGGCAACCTTCGCGAGGGACTACTTCCCCCTTCTGCTGGACGACGCGGTGTTCAGGAGCCAGCTCAAGAGGATCGTCGTTGAAGGGCACACCAACGACGACGGAAGCTACGAACTCAACCTGGCGCTTTCCCACAACCGTTCGCTGGCGGTCATGGAAGTTCTCCTAGATGAAGCCCAAGGGTATCGAGACGACCTGGAGCGGTTCGTTACGGCCAACGGGCGTTCCTTTGCCGATCTGGTGCGGCTCCCGGACGGAAGCGTGGACAAGGCGGGCTCCCGCCGGATCGAAATCCAGTTTCAGATGGATGACCGGACACTCGCGCAGAGGGTGTTGGAACTCGGCGCGATACTCGTCGACCCGGAGTGCGATCAGTGAGGTCGCTGGAAGCCATCCTTTCGTTTCGTCCGAGACAACTTCCCGCAGCGCGCGTGGCCATACAAGAGGTTCACGTGGCAACCAAGTCGTGCCCCCGTCAACTTGACCGCTCCCAGGTCTCGGCTCTAAAGGCACGCATCGAGAGAGCAGTGTCGGCACAGGATGCCGTTCGGGCGCTGGCAGCCCTCGCCCGCAGCCTCGTCCTCCGGGAACTTCTCGCAGCGGTTCGCTCCATCGGGCAGTGGACGGAGCTTCGCGGAGCCGTGGCGGCAATCGCGCGAGAACGCCCGCAGCGGGGCTATGTGAGGGAATTGTGGCGCGTCTGGCAGGCGTACCCCGGATCGGGCACGGTCGTGGAGTTGCTTGCGGAAATGGGCGAGCACTACGGGATGCAGGAGGCGGTCGGCGACCGATACCGCCGAGATGCCGTTGAGTGGTTCGACGAACCCACTCCCGTGGACTCCATCGTGCGATGGACGGGACGCATCGGAATCGGATGGAAGGAACTTGAGGGGCTCCCCGAGTCACCGTTCATGCGCGACGCGCCGCTGGTGGATCGCATCTTCCACCGCACGCTGCAAATCGGGTCCGCCGAACAGCTTCAACGAATGACGAACGCCGACATCCTCGCCGGATGGCGGACAATGGCGGGCGCGAGCCACGGGGCGGCGTGCGCGAACTTTCTCGGGCGCATCGGACCTGCACGGTGGAGCGGACGCGCCCCGGCTTTGGAGGAGGTCCGCTCCAACTACGGTCTACCCGGGGCGGAGGGAGCGCACCGAACGTTCTGGCAACGGTTGTCAGAGGAGCGCCGCCGGGACTTTCGAGAGTATTTCATTACCAGGGAACTCGACCACGCGTTCAAGGGCGATTCCGACCGGCACCGGTTCTGGCTGGAGCAACGACGCGAGATACTCGACGTGTGCCACGGAACGGCCGGAACAACGGAATGGTCTCTGATTGACTTTCGAGGCTTCTCGGTCGTCGAGTTCTTCGAGCTGGGGAACGCGGCGTATCTCTACCGGGCGGAGGAACCCATGCTGAAGCGCATCAGATCGCGCAAGCGGGCTTCTCACCCGTCCGAACTGAAGAAGATCATACATCACCCCGTTCCAAGTCGTGCCGGGTTACGCGACGACAACCGGATCATCCACAGCGGCGGCTGGCAGTACTCGGCTACTCGGATCCTGAAGGCCTGGAAGGAACGCTACTCTTGACCGGGATCCCGGATTGGCGTCCAACCCCCGCCGGCGTGGAGTTCGTCGGGATTGCCGGAAAGCCGCTCCCAAAGTTCCCGGTTGCGCCGGGCTCCGATGACGCGGCGCGACCTGCGGTGAGACTGCTGGAAGAGTTGTGGGGACGCAACCTGCTCACACCGCCAGAGGACCACGCCGTACTGCCGTGGATGTCCGTCTACGATCTCGATTCACACGAGCGCGCAACCCTCGGCCTTCCGGAACCGGATCCGCGCTTGAAGGCCACTTTCGCGACAGACCGTTGGATCAACCACAAGGATTTCGGCATCCGGATACTCTTCAGCTTCGACGAGAACGGAAGCGGCACCATCCCCGTTACCGAACCGGAGGGTCTCCTGTTCGAGGCTTCCGGCGGGGCCGTGCTCCCGCCAAAGCAGGTGGGCGAGTTGATTCTGCTCCTGGACCAACCCTTGCCGGAATCCGCCCATGAACGGGGCATCCTGATAGCGGAGGTGAAGCGCATCGCCGCTGAGTCGTCGCAGGTCGTACTCGACCAATACCTACAGAATGCAGACTACGTCCTGCCCGAGCGGTTGGGCTTGGACCTCGAAGCGGATTCCCCCGACGAGATCCGCTTGCAGCCGACAATCGAAGGTGTGGACGGACGGGATTTTCGGGGATTCGTCGATGGTCCCCCGAAGACACAGTACATCCAGTTCCTGCCGGAGGGACGGCGTCGGCGCCTCGTTCTTCGACATGGGCAGCGTGACGCGATCAGGCAAGTCCGTGAGAACGGCATCCTCCGCGGAGCCGACGTGCCGGCGTTCTTCGACAACCCCGAAGCGTTCCTGCCCGACGAGATCAAGGTCGATCTTGCCGAGTTCGGTGAGCGGGTGCGGGGGCTGGTGCCGGTGGTGTACCATTCCCAACCCTACATCGCGGTGGACCGGACGAAGCGCCGCGGTTGGTTCGATGCATGGCCCCAGGTCGCAGTGACGAGGGGCGATGACGGCCTGGACGCCGATGACGACAGCAGTGCCCGGCATCCGGCTGCGGAATCGGAACCGGAAACCGGGTTGATGCCCGAGGAGTTTCGCGAGTTGGTCGAGGAAGTGGAGGCGACCGGCGGGCGTTACGCAAGATTCCGGGACGGATGGATCGAGATCGATCAAGAGCGCGCACGCAGGTTCCTAGACTTCTGTGAGGATCATCCGGAAGCCGATCACGAGGGCAGGCGTCGGGTCAGTGCGGCAAGCGTACAGCTCGTCCTCGACGTGATCCCGAACACGGATGCTCTGGAATACGTCGAACCAGATGCCGACTCCGCGCCCTTCCCCGGTCTCCGCCAATACGATGTGCCAGGCTCTTTGCAGGCTACGCTGTACCCGCATCAGGAAGTCGGATACCGATGGATGCGCCACCTTCATGCCTCCAGGTGCGGTGGGCTGCTCGCGGACGATATGGGACTCGGGAAGACCGTTCAGCTCATCGCCTTCATGTCACATCTCCACGAGCGAAGCGAACTCAGGCCCGCGCTGGTGGTGGTCCCGCTGTCGGTGATGGTCAATTGGCAGCGCGAGTTGAAGCGATTCGCGCCCGGTATTGGTCCGGTTCACCAGCATCGGGGTCCGAATCGCGAACGTGATCCTCATCGCCTCGCCCGAAACGAGGTCGTGATCACGACCTACGCGACGCTGCGCCGCGACCAAATCATGCTCGCCAAAATCGACTGGACGGTAGCTGCCTGCGACGAGGCCCAGAACGTCAAGAACCCGACCGCCAACGTCACCAGCGCGATCAAGGGCATGAAGGCTTCCTTCCGCTTGGCATGTACCGGAACGCCGGTGGAAAACGGGCTTTCCGAACTGTGGTGTATCGTGGACTTCGCCCAGCCGGGGCGGCTGGGTAGCCGACGAGAGTTCCGCGACAACTTCGAGCGACCGCTGGTGGACGCCCTCGATGACACCGAGGACCAGGAGGGGCACGTGGCCCGGCTGCGTGAGCGGCTTCACCCGCACTACATCCGCCGGACCAAAGAGGAGGTGCTGAAGCTACCCGCCAAGACCACCCACCAATACGAGGTCAGCATGAGCCACCGCCAAGCGGCCGCGTATGCCCGTATCCTGGCCGGCGTGAGGCAGAGGGAGACACATCCGCTGGCCGGGCTGCAGCACTTGATCGCGGTATGCTCGCACCCTCTGGCGTTTCAGAAGACTCGCCGGACCGCGGATCCCGAACGGCTGCTGGAGGATGCCCCGAAACTGAGCGAGACCATCGGAATTCTCGAACGGATTCGACGCGCGGGGGCCAAGGTTGTGATCTACACGCGGCTCAAGGCGATGCAGCGAATCCTGCAAACCGTCATCCGTCACAGATTCGGCTTCGACCCCAGCGTACTAAACGGCGAGGTCGGCGGGCACAATCGCCACTGGATTGTCGAGGCGTTCAACGAGGGGCAGGGATTTGACGCCATGATCCTGTCTCCCGAGGCGGCGGGAGTGGGGCTCAACATCACGGGTGCTACCCACGTCATTCACTATACGCGTCTCTGGAACCCGGCCAAGGAGAATCAAGCCACCGACCGGGTCCACCGAATCGGTCAGAACCACCCGGTCACGATACACTACCCGATCGTCGTCGGGGACGGCTTCAAATCGGTTGAGCAGCACCTCGACGACCTCCTGCAGGAGAAGCTCCAGCTCGCTCGCAACGTTCTGATCCCCAGGAAGAGTCTCGACTTCATGGGCGAACTAGAGAGACGGGTGACGGGCGAGCACGGTCCGAGGCTACCGGGACCGTCATCGAGCTGACCTTGACGCCTCGCCCCATCGCCCGGGAAAATCCACTTTGCAATGCTCTGCATTTCCCGCCACTCGATGGCGGTTTTCCCGCAATTCGGGCACGGTCCAGCAGGGTCCAGCGGAACGGCAGGAAACGCAGATCGTGCAGTCCTGTAAGACTTTACGTGATTTCCTGCCGGGATTCAGACCCTTACCAATCCGCCGAGGAGTCGGAATAGGCGATGGTACCGTCCGGCAATACGTCCCAGTGAAACCCCGGCTCGAAGTACCGGTCTTCCAGTGAGCTGACCACCTTCGACCAGTCCTCCAGGTCGGCGGCTTCCAGCTGAAGCTCGGGACGCGGAGCCCTCCATCCCTGCAGGATCGGCTCGGACGCAGTCACGTCGCCGGAGACGTTCAATCCTTCGAGCGCGCGGTCGTCGACCCCCCGGGTGTCGTCTTCCGGGTGCCCCATGCGCCGATTCGCGAAGTTCATCATCTCGACCAGCACGCCCTGGACCCCTCGAGCGATGAGCCTGTCGCCCAGCGGATCGGCCCGGATCTCGCGGTGATGGAGGGCGCTGGACAGCGTTCTGGCCCCGCCAGCCCAGCGAACAAACCGCTCGAGTTCGCCGTCCGGGCTGAATACCTGGATCGCCGTATGGTCCGTGTCGGGCACCGCGAAGCGGCCGTCGCGCCACACCGCGAAGGCCTGTATCTGCTGAAACTCGCCCGGGCCCTCGCCTGCGCGCCCGACGACCCGCTCAAGTCGGCCGTCGGCTCCGACGATGACGATCCGCTTGTTGAACGCATCCAGCACCAGCAGGTTGCCGGCCTCATCGAAGCTCGCCTGCAGGGACGGCCCGAAGAAAGCCCACTCCTGCGCGTTCACGCCGCCTGCGCGGTAGACCTCGGTGACGTCCACGGTCAGCGGTCGGTCCTGGGCGAGGGACGGGGTGGCGAGGAGGGTCGCCATGATCGGGGTGGCGACGGTCGCGCAGGTGGCTGACTTCATGACGATTGTCCCCCGGTTTCGAATGGGTGCCCCTTGAAGAGGACGCGCCTTGTGTCCAGATAACGCTAATATGCGCGGGAATCCGGTGGCATGTTTCATGCAAATGGACACCAGCGGATCGATCTGCTTCCCACCCGCGCGACCCACGACGCGCACAAGTTGGCCGTCGGGTCCAAAAGGAGTCCTGAATGATGCGTTTCCTTCGACCGGCCCTTGTCGTGCTGGCTGGAGCAGGCGTTATGGCCGCAACCGGGTGCGCCGGCCGCCACGGGCAGGTACCGCAGCCTGCAACCCTGCAACCCTACAACGGCGAGTGGGCGCTTGACGCGGTCCAGCCCTCGCGCCAGGGGATCCAATTCGCATCTACGGACGGCTACGGCTTCACTCGCCAGACAGGGCAGATGGTTGTCGCGGCCATGGGGCTTCGGGCGGAGCGATTCGTGCTGGAGTTGAGCGACTCGATCTTTCGGGTCTCCAGCGATGAACCCGGATTCTCCTTTGCCCTGCCCATCGACGGGGGGCTGTTCGAGGTCATGGGGGAAGACGACGAAGTCGAACAGTCCATTACCCTGACTTGGGATGAAGGCACACCGGTCGTCCGGCGAAGGCTCCCCGGCGTCGGCCTGGTTTCCGAACGTTTTGAATTGACGGAGGACGGCACGCTCATGGTCATTCGTACGGCTGCAATGAGGAACGTCAGGGGCGCCGAGGTGAGCGCCATAGGTGCGCTGGCAATCTCCTACATCCGGGCGACCGCCCCTTCCCAACCGTGATCCGGTCCACCTGCCTGGGAACGCTTCCTGCGGTCCGGTCGAGATTCGGAGCCTCCTGCTTGTGTCTCGGGCTCCTGGCCGCAACTCCCGCGGCCGCCCAGGATATCATCAGACTCACGGGCGAGGATAGCCCGCTCGCGGCCGACTTCGAGGAAGTGTTCCGTGTCGGGTCGATCGACGGGCCCGAGTGGCAACAGTTCGGAGTCATCTTTGACGTGGCCTTCGATGGTGCGGGCAACCTCTATCTGCTCGATTATCAGGCGCACAGGGTGGTTGTCGTCGATCGGGGCAGCAATCTCGTGAGAACGATCGGGCGGTATGGGGAGGGTCCGGGCGAGTTCGGATTCCCGAGACACCTCGCGGCCATGGCGGATGGCCGCGTAATCGTGGGAGATATCCCGGGGAATCGCTCATTCAAAGTCTTCGACACCGGCGGCGCCTTCGCCCGGAACGTCCGGGTAGGAGACGACCTGTTGGGCCTCCGGGGCCAGATGTACCCTGATCGCAGCGGCCGAGATGCGGTTGTTCTGGCGGGAAGCCTTGTAACCATCGAGACGATGAGAGCGCCGGACGCCATTGTCCCGCCGGGAAGGCGCCCCATTCTTCGTCTCGCGCTCGACGGCGATGCGGTGGTCCGAGAGACGATCACCTACGCCTGGGCGCCGCCCTCGGCCGGGATCATCACATTCTCTATCGGTGGGCGGGAGATCACTACCGGGGATCAGACCCCGCCTCCACGCACCTTCGATCCCGGGCTGTTCGTGGGTCCGCTGCCCGGTGGCGGTGTGGCCTTCTCGGATTCCTCGGCCTATGCGATCAAGCTCACCGAGCCTGACGGAACGGTTTCGCGCGTTCTCTCTCGACCGTTCCAGCCCAAACCCGTAACGGACCGGATTCTGGAAGCCGAAATCGAGCACCAACTCGAGGAGTACGCCGGGCTGGAGGCCGCGATGAGCGGACAACCCCGGCTCACGGTTGACGGAAGGACCGGGAGTGCCGTCGCTCCCCCCCCGCGCGGCGTGATGCTTGAGGGGCTGGTGCGATCGCGGCGTGCCTATCTCGACGCCTTGCCATCCGCGGACGAGGTCCCGGTCGTCCTGGACCTGCGCACCACCTGGGAGGGCCGGATCTGGGTGCGGCGACGGGCCGAGAACCTGGTTGACGATGGTCCGGCATTGACTCCGAGGCTGGTATCTGTCGGGATCACTTGACCTTACGGGACTTGGCGGTCGAATTCCCGCCGTTTGACTCCCGCCAAGTGAGATTTCAGTCCCCCGCCCCGCGCCGGGCTTCCAGAGCCGTCCGAAGCTGTCCCTCGTCGGGCCTCTGGTAGCAGTTGAGCACCGTCTTGGCGTTCCGCCAGCCGCCAAGCTCGCAGAGCACCTTCAGCGGCTGGTCCATCAGGTCACTCGCAAACTTGCGCCTTAGCGAGTGCCAGCCCCTGCGATGCTTCCGCTCGATCCCCGCGAGTTGCTCGGCCCGGCACCACCAGACGCGCGGCTGCGACGGGCTCACAGGTTTCAGGGGATGCTTCGCCGATGGCAGCACCGGCGCGTCCGCGATCCCGGGGCTCCTCTTCCACGCCTGCCTCAGCACGGCGAGCGCCTTTGCGGACAACGGCGTCCGGTGCTCGTATCCCGTCTTCTCATGCTCGCTGCGCCACCGGATGATCTCGCGGTCGAGGTCGATATCGCCCCACCTGAGGTGCCGAATGGCCCCGATTCGGTGCCCGGTCTCATGCGCCAGCACGAGTGCGACGTGGAACCGCCACCCGACCTGCCGGGACACCTTCAGAAGCGCCCGGTATTCCTCGTCCGTAACGACAACGCGAGTCGGGTTCTTCTCGACGGGCTTCCTGAGTCCCTTGAGCGGGTTTCTGTCGAGGAGCAGGCGGCCGTTTTCGTCTCTCGACCTCGCGGCCCAGTTGAGCACCGCCATCAGGAAGGTGAGATCCCCGTGGATGGTCTGGTCCGACACGGGCTGGCCGCTCGGACCGATTCTGCCCGCGCGCCGCGCCCGTATGAACCGATCCCAGTCCCTCTGCGACAACGTCTCGGGTCCTCGGTTCGGACCAAGGAAGTCGAGGAACATCGCCGTCGCCGCCCGGTCGTGCATGCAGGATGTATACGCCTTGGTGGGCGTCACCTCCTCACCGTAGATTTCAAAAAGCCGTCCCAGGGTGAGCGGCTCGGGCTCGGCTTCCGCCTTGCCGGCGGGTTCGTGGACCGCCAAGCCGGCGGCAACCTCATCCGCCTGCCTCTTGGCGCGAGCCCAATCGCGGTGCTTCAGCGATCTCGTGAGCCTGCGCCCATTCTCGCGCCACTCGATCTGGTAGATGCCGGTCTTCGGATCAGGGAAGACCCTCACCCGGTTCCGGCCCCATTCACCGGCGCCGTAGGAGCGCCGACTT
>JAJDTB010000071.1 GCA_022827345.1 Gemmatimonadota bacterium
ACCGAGGATCAGGCCAACGATGGCGAGACCAAGCATCGGGGTGTCGTCTCCTGCCTGAACCGCGGCTACTGGAACAGCAGTGACGATTCCATGAACCGAATTCTGATCGGTTCCTGGGGGAAGTTCACCCGGGTGCGCCCGCCGCGTGATGTCGACATTCTCTTCGTCCTGCCGGTAGAGGTGTACTGGCGATTCGAGCGACGCTCGGGAAATCGGCAGTCGCAGCTCTTGCAGGAAGTGAAGAGCTGGCTTCAGACCACGTATCCGCAGACCGACGTTCGAGGGGACGGCCAGGTGGTCGTCGTGCCTTTCAATTCGTGCAAGGTGGAGGTCGCGCCGGCTTTTCACTGCCAGGGAGGCGGTTACCTCGTATGCGACACCCATGATGGCGGACGCTACAAGCGGGTCTATCCGGAAGCGGAGATTGCCGCGCTCGATGGCGCCGATACAGCGCTGAACGGCAACGTGCGGAAACTCACCCGGGCACTCAAACAGTGGCAGCGCCACTGCAACGTCCCCATCAAGTCATTCCACATTGAAGCGCTGGTTATGGAAATTTTGCCGCGTTTGAACTACGGCAATCGTGATGAATTCCGGTTCGACCGGTTGGTGCGGGATGTCTTGGGCCACATGATCAGCCGTGCCAACGGTCAGTTCATGATGCCGGTCACTGGCGAAGTGATCGAACTTGGAAATGCATGGCTCAGCAAGGCTTCGAGCGCATACGGGCACGCGCTTGAGGCCTGCAAGCTGGAATATGGCAACTGGGAAACTCTGGCAGGTGATGAGTGGCAAAGAATCTTCGGCACGATGATTCCAACGAGGATCAGTTGAAACAGCTGTGCGCTGCGCTCGTACGTGAGTGCGAGCGGGAAGAGGAAAACTGCCTCTACACCTCGACCAGTTTCTTTATTTGGGTGCGTTGTCTGCGCTTCGTGCGAGGTGCCATTTGGGTCGGTGCGGTCGTGGCGAGCGCTGTCGCGGCTTCGCACATTTTGCGCGGTGATCCCTCGTATCGAATACTCATGGCGGCGGCGTTGGGGGCGGTAATTCTCCCCGGCGTCGGGCCTTTCAAAGTGCCACACCTGTATAGGTGATCCGCTTCGTGCATGCTTCGGGCATGCAGGTCGGTCTTCGCCATTTCGATTCGCAGACGCTTGACTGGTTCGCCGGCGCGTTGCGCTCGGGCGACGCCACCCGTCACGGCCTGGCCCGCGAGCTGTGCGAGCGCACCGGCTGGCGGAACTCCCTCGGCCGCCTGTGCCTGTCTGCGGCGGCGGCGGTGCTGCCGACGCTGGCGAAGCGTCTTGGGCTTGAGCTTCCGCCGCCGCGCGACGTGCCCGATCCGACCGTCGGCCCCGCCGTCCCGTCCGAGGACGTTCCCGACACCAGGGTGGCCTGCCCGCTGGAGGATCTCGGCCCGGTCTCGCTCGATCCGGTGGGCGACGGCGACGATCGCCGGCTCTGGGAGGCGATGATGGCGACGCATCACCCGCTGGGATGGGCGCGGCCGCCCGGCGGCCAGATGCGCTACTGGATCCGCTCGGAGCGTCACGGCACGCTCGGCGGGATCGGCTTCGGGTCCGCGACCTGGCAACTCCGGGCGCGCGACGAGTGGATCGGATGGTCCGCCGACGCCCGCGCCGCCAACATCGGGCGCGTGATCTGCAACCATCGCTTCCTGCTGATTCCCGGCGTCCGGGTCCATGGCCTGGCGTCCCGGGTCCTGCGCATGGCAGCGGAACGCGTCGCCGACGACTGGGAGGCCCGCTATGCGGTGCGCCCGGTGGTGGCCTACACCCATGTCGGCGCTGAGCACACCGGCTACTGCTACCATTGCGCGGGCTGGACCGTCGCCGGGCGGACCGGCGGACGCCGGGGCGAGGCCGGCACGGTGCGGGTCCTGGAACTGGAGCGCGGCTGGCGGACGGCTCTCCACGGGACGGAGCGGCGTCCGGTCGGCGCGCTGGCGGGCGCCTACGACGGCACGGACGCGGACTGGGCGGAACGGGAGTACGGGCGTACGCGCCACACCGACGGGCGGGTGCGGCGGCGCATCGTTGACATGGGCCGGGCCTGGATGAAGAACATGGGGGAGGACCTGCCGGTCATCTTTCCGGAGAGGGCGGAACAGAAGGCCGCCTACCGGCTGCTGTCGAACCCGAGGATATCCATGGAGCACGTTCTGGAACCGCATTTCGAGGCCACCGCCGACCGCTGCCGGGCGACGCCTGTCGTCCTTGCGATACAGGACACGACGGCGCTGAACTACAGCGGCCTGGAGACCACGGAGGGCCTGGACGGGATCGGCGGCGGCGGCAAGGGCAGCGTCGGCCTCCTCGCCCACGCCGGGCTGGCGGTGACGACGGAAGGACGGCCCCTGGGCCTGTTCGCGATGGACGCGGCCTTCCGGGAGGATCCGGAGGAGGACAGCCGGCGCTGGGTCGCGGGGCTCGAGCGGGCGGGGGAGCTCGCGGCGGCCTGCCCGGGCACGCGGGTGGTCTCCGTCTGCGACCGCGAGGGCGACTTCTGGGACCTGCTCGCCCACGCCGTGGACGACGGCAACGCGCTCCTGGTGCGCGCGAGCCGCTCGGCGAACCAGAGGGTGCGGACGCCGGACGGCGGCAGGGCGTGCCTTTGGGAGCATGTCGCGGCCATGCCGCCCGTCGCGGTGACGGAGCTGACGATCCCGGCCGCCGGCGGCCCGCGCGCCCGCAAGGAGCGCGTCGCCCGCCTCGAGATCCGCACGGCGGAGGTCGAGATCGTGCCGCCGCGCTGGGACCGCGGCGCGGATCCGCTGCCCATGCTCGCCGTCTCGGCGACCGAGATCGAGGCCGACGGCGGCGATCCGCTGCACTGGCTGCTGCTGACGACCGAGCGCCCGGCCGAGGGCGAGGCCGACGCCATGCATGCCGCGACCGTGCTGGACTGGTACCGTCGAAGATGGACAGTTGAAACCTGGTTTCGAACCCTGAAGACCGGGACCCGGATCAAGGACCGCCGGCTGGACAGCGCCGACGACCTGCGCAAGTGCCTCGCCTTCGACGCCGTCACCGCCGTCCATGTCGCCGACCTGACCGTCCTCGCGCGGGAGCG
>JAJDTB010000061.1 GCA_022827345.1 Gemmatimonadota bacterium
CACCCCGAGGCCCAGTCGATAGCGCCCGTCGGTGGTGAAGCTGTAATAGTCCACCGCGTCGCCATTCGTCCGGTCCAGCGACTTGCCCCGGAAGAACTGGCGCCCACGGTCCGGCGACTGCGCCCCCAGTGACACCGCCCCCGCGCGCACCGAGTCCGCGTCGGCGGGTGCCAGCGTACGCTGCTCCTGCGGATGCCCGAGCGCCGCCACCAGCCCGCCGCCCACGCTCCGGATCGACCCGTCGCCTGATTTCAGAGTGTTACTGACCAGAACGGCGCGGGTCCACGGCCCGTCGTCCTCGCTGAGGGTGTAGCGGAAGGTCAACCTATCCGACCCCGAGCCGCCAGCGTAGGCCGTCCGCTTGACCGCGTCATCCAGCATGAGCCTGACCGAGGGCGTGCCCTCGACCGTCACCGGCTCGTCGAAGGTGAGCGTAACCGTCACCCCGTCTCCCGCCTCCCAGCGCCCGTCCGGCTCGTCTGCAATCGCGACTTCCGTGACGCCCGGCGCGGAGCCGAACCCGAGCAGCGCCGACGTCCCGTCCGCTGCCGCCACGATGGTCCCGCCATCGAGCCTGAGACCTGACGCGGCCACTCGTACCGCGTCCGGGTTGCCGGTCGTCTCGACTGCCCGGTAAGCGAACACCAGCCGCGCCGTCTCCGAGCCCGAGGTGTAACCTGCGCGCCTGATGGTTCCATCCACGATCAGCGCCAATGTCGGCGTGCCCGCGGTTTGCTCGACCTTGACGGGCGCGCTGAACGTCACTGCCGCCTGGACCATCTTGCTCCCGGCACCCGGGATGACCCCGACCGACTTCACCGCCGGCGCCGGCGCGGGTATTTCATTCCTGACCGGCACATCTGAGAAGTCCGCTACCTCCCTGCCGGCCAAGTCGCGCAAGTGCGGAAGGGTCTCCAGCCGTGCGTAGCTCACCGTCACCGTATCGCCGGGCTGCACCGCCTGGGCAAGCCTCACCGTCGCAGTCGCACCCGCAATGCCCACCTGGCCCGTACCTGCAATGGCCTGCACCTTCTCGCCGCCCCGTGCGGCCCGCACTTCGAAGGCACTCCCCGCCGGCGCCGGTGACGAAGCCAGGGGCCGGGCGAAGGTCATGGTGAGCGTATTCCTGTTCACTGCTGGCTGCACCGCCGCCGTCCCGGAGGGCATCTCGGTCGCTGCGCACATCACTCCGGCGTCTTCCCCGTGGTTACAGTTGTGCCACCCCTGGCGGCCGCTGGGGCAATCGACCAGCCGAGCTTCGCCCCCCGTGCACATTACGTCGTCGCGGAAGATCGGGCCTCTGCCCCGTCCGAAATGGGCCTCCGAGAGAGCCAGCCCGCCATGAAGTCCCAACTGGCGGCACACCACTGCGGCGTCCGCATTGTCCCATTTGTCGTCGCACACCGTGCCCCACTGCCCGTTGAGGAACATCTCCACCCGTCCCTCCAGGGCCGAGTTCCCTCCCGCCAGACGCACACTCCCAGGTGCCCTCTCGTCCACGAGATCCGTCACCGTCATCGTCACCCCCAGGGTGCCCCTGCCACCCTGCCCGTCAGTCGCCGCCACGGTCACTTCGTAGATGTTGTCGCCGTTCGCGTCCGTCGGGACCTCGTAGTCCGGAGCCGTGCGCAGGGCCAGCTGTGCCCCGGTGAGCATGAAGTCATCCGCGTCTGGTCCGCCCACGATGTCAAACGTTATCGGGTCGCCGTCCGCGTCGTGCGCCGCAAGTGTAATCTCCGCGCTCAGGTTCTCGACCACACTGTGCGCCGCCTGAGTGGTGAATACCGGCACGTCGTTGACTTCGTTGTCGTCCGTCACGGTCACCTGCAGGTCGAGGCTGTCTGCCACGACTCCCCCCTCGGACACCTCCACGGTCACTTCGTAGATGTTGTCGCCGTTCGCGTCCGACGGAGCCTCGTAGTCCGGGGCCGTGACGAACGCGAGTTGCGCCCCGGTCAGCGAGAACAGCTCCCTGTCCGCTCCCCCCGCAATGGTGAACGTCACCGGGTCGCTGTCCGGATCGGGGGCCTCCAACGTAACCGCCGCCGCCGTGTTCTCGACCACGCTCTGCGCCGCCTGCGTCGTGAACGCCGGCGGACTGTTCGTCGTGCTGCACAACACCCCGGCGTCTTCCCCGTGGTTGCAGTTGTGCCGCCCTACCAGGGGGATGGGGCAATCAACCAGCCGGTCTTCGGTCCCCGTGCACATGACATCGTCGAGGTAGATCGGACCGCGGCCCCGTCCGAAATGGGCCCCTGAAAAAGCCCTGCCGCCCTGGTGCCCCAGTTGCCGGCACACCACCGCAGCGTCCTTGTTGTCCCAATCGTCATCGCACACCGTGCCCCACTGCCCGTCGAGGAACAGCTCCACCCGTCCCTCCAGGGCCGAGTTCCCTCCCACCAGACGCACGTTCCCCGACGCCGGCCCGGACGCAACTTCCGTCACCACGGTCACCCGCATGGCGAGACTGTCCGCCACGACTCCCCTCTCGGAGACCTCCACCGTCACCTCGTAGATGTTGTCGCCGTTCGCGTCCGACGGAGCCTCGTAGTCCGGGGACGTGACGAACGCGAGTTGCGCCCCGGTCAGCAAAAACAGCTCCCTGTCCGCTCCCCCCGCAATGGTAAACGTCACCGGGTCGTTGTCCGGGTCGGTAGCCTCCAGCGTGACCACCGCCGTCGTGTTCTCGGCCACGCTCTGCGCCGCCTGCGTCGTGAATGCCGGCGGGCCGTTCGTTGTGCTGCACATCACCCCGGCGTCTTCCCCGTGGTTACAGTTGTGCCGCCCTACCAGGGGGACGGGGCAATCAACCAGCCGGTCTTCGGTCCCCGTGCACATGACATCGTCGAGGTAGATCGGACCGCGGCCCCGTCCGAAATGGGCCCCTGAAAAAGCCCTGCCACCCTGATGCCCCAGTTGCCGGCACACCACCACAGCGTCCGCATTGTCCCAATTGTCGTCGCACACCGTGCCCCACTGCCCGTCGAGGAACAGCTCCACCCGTCCTTCCAGGGCCGAGTTTCCTCCCACCAGACGTACGCTTCCCGACGCCGTCGGGTCCGATTCACCGCTGGAGGCCGCCGTTGCGGCCGCCCACGGCAGCACCGCCAACACTGCCAAAGCCGCCGTCAGGATGCGGAGACGCGAAAGGAAACCTGGACAGGAAGGGAAGAACCCGACCTTCACCGGGTGGTGTAGGCCGGATGTCGGGCTGTGTGTCATGATGGAGCCCCTTTGTATGTGGTGGCGTTGTTCGGAGTTATAACGAGCGATCCAATCTGTAAACGAAGGGACTATTCACTTCGCTGGCGCAACGCATATTTAATGATTGCAGGGATTCTACGTATTAATTTATTAATTGTGCGTGTGGATACTTAGCATTTTGATGTCATTTCCATTAAATTCATCTGTTCCCCCTCACTCCCTGATAAAGAACTGCTGATGACATGGCAAGGCCGACGCTATCGGGGCATTTACGGGAAAAGCCGGTCTCAGAAAACTCACCCGTCGGGTGTACATGGGCAAGCAATGGAAACAGGGGCGGAATTACAGGGGAAAGAACCGAAAGAGCCGTCCTCAGAGAGTGGCATTAGGGTCCGCGACCCCGTTCCTGGCGGCCTTCGGTGGCACATCGGCACTGGCGCAGACCGCCCGGCAACCCAGGCACTTTGAAATTCTTCATGTGCAGTTCGCAGTCCCCGGAAATCCTGTCTGGCTTTCAACGACAATCCGGCCCAGGTACGTCCGCCGCCGGTTCACCTGTCGGCGCTTGCGCATTTGGTCAAGGACAGGGCCACCTACACGCATAGCGATCTCTTCGAGAAGCGGCGCGCACTGATGGAGTTGGGGTCGGACTTGATGAGGCGAACGTGCCTCCCTCAGTCGTCGTCGGCGCCAGCCGCGTGCACGAAATCCGGGATGTCCCACTCTTTCCCCGGCACCGCATTGAGGAGCTCACGCGTGTAGGGGTGGCGAGGATTCGTGAACAACTCCTCGGTCGAACCGTACTCGACGATTTGGCCGAACCGCATCACCGCGACGCTGTCGCACACGTGCGCGGCCACGCGAAGATCGTGCGTTATGAACAGCATGGTGAGATGGAACTGCTTGCGAATGTCGGCGAGGAGCTCGAGCACCTGCGCCTGCACTGACACGTCGAGGGCGGACACCGGCTCGTCGGCAATCAGCACCTCGGGGTCGAGCGCGAGCGCCCGGGCGATACCGATACGCTGACGCTGCCCGCCGGAGAACTCGTGGGGGTAACGATCGGCGGCGCGGGGGTCGAGACCGACGAGGCGTAACAGTTCGTGTGCGCGCTCGATCGCGTCCTCAAGCTTCATGCCGTGGATGACCGGCCCCTGGGCAATCAGGCGATCGACCTTGAGCCTGGGGTTGAGCGATGCGAACGGGTCCTGGAAGATCATTTGGATTCTCTTTCGATAGAGGTTCATCTCCCGCTTGGAGAGCACGAGCAGGTCGGTGCCATCGAGCTCGACCGCACCCCCGTCGGCATCGATGAGACGCACCACGCAGCGCGCGACTGTGGATTTGCCGGAACCCGACTCGCCCACCAGCCCCAGTGTCTCGCCACGCCGGATGGTGAACGACACCGACTTTGCCGCGTGCACCACCCGCGCCTCCTTGCGCCCGAACAGGCCACCGCCCGAGCTGTAACGCTTGTCCAGATCGCGCACGTCGATGACGACGGGCTCGATCTTCACGTCATCGCGCCGTCCCGGCACGAGGCTCGGCACCGCAGCGATGAGCGCGCGCGTATAGGGATGCCGGGCGCGGTTCAACACCTCGCCCGCTTCTGCGAACTCGACCACCTTGCCGTGCTGCATCACCGCCACCCGATCGGCGATCTCGGCCACCACGCCGAAGTCGTGTGTAATGAACATCACGCCGGTGTGGCGCTCGGCCTGTAGATCCTTGATGAGCGCAAGGATCTGGGCTTGAGTCGTGACGTCGAGCGCCGTAGTCGGTTCATCCGCAATCACGATAGCCGGCTCGAGGATGAGCGCCATGGCGATCATCGCCCGCTGGCGCTGTCCGCCCGAGAGCTCGTGCGGATAGGCGTGCGCGATGCGCTCGGGCTCAGGCAGACGGACGTCGCTCAGGATCTCAACGATGCGCTCGAAACGCTTCGGGCGTGCAAGGTCGGAATGCGTCTCGATCATCTCGTCGATCTGATCGCCAATGGTCATCAGGGGATTGAGCGCGGTCATCGGCTCCTGGAAGATCATCGAGATTCGCTCGCCGCGCACCTCGCGCATATACGCCGGCGGCACCTCAAGCAGGTTCTTGTCCTCGAAGCGGACGACGCCCGCGCTCGGATGCAGCCGCGGCGGCAGCAGACCCATGACGGTGCGTGCCATCACCGACTTTCCCGACCCCGACTCTCCAACCACGCACAGGATCTCGTTCGGGCGAAGTGAGAGGTTCACGTCCTCGACCGCGTGGGCGCGGTCCGCCCCCGCGGGGAGATCCACGGTCAGGCCCTCGATGTCGAGCAGGGTGTCAGCCATCGCTCATTGGTTCCGAAGGCGCGGGTTGAGGGCGTCGTTCAGCCCTTCCCCCACCAGGTTGATCGCGAGCACTGTGAGCAGGATGGCGATCCCCGGAATCGCGCAAAGCCACCAGGCGGTTCGAAGGAACGTGCGCCCCGCTCCGATCATGAAGCCCCAGCTCATTACGTTCGGATCGCCCAGCCCCAGAAACGCGAGCGCCGACTCGATGAGGATCGCGGTCGCGACCATGAGCGAGCCGGTGACGATGATCGGCGAGAGGGTGTTCGGCAGAATCTCGCGAAAGATGATCAGGAGGTCGTTCATTCCGAGTACGACGCACGCCTGCACGAATTCGCGATTTCGCATCGCCATGAACTCGCCTCGAACGAGTCGCGTAATGGGCGGCCACGTGACCGCTGCGATCGCGAACACGATATTCTCAATCTGGGCCGAGAGGATCGCGACCAGAACGAGCGCGAAGATGAACGACGGGATGGTCTGGAAGAACTCGGTGATGCGCATGAGGATGTCGTCGATCCAGCCACCGTAGTAGCCGGCGAAGCCGCCGATGATGGTGGCGACCCCCACCGCGAGGACGGTCGCGATGAGCCCGATGAGGAGCGAGGTCCGGGCGCCGTGGACGATCCCGGCCGCGACGTCGCGCCCGAGGGTGTCAGTGCCGAAGAGGAACTCGCCGAACGGCGGCTCGAAGGGCTTGCCCACGCTCTGGAACGGATCCCCGGGGAAGATGAATCCCGCCGTGATCGCGAGGATGACGACCAAGCTCAGGACAAGGAGCCCGATCACTGCGCCCTTGTTCCGCGAGAATCTCTTCCAGAACTCCTTCATGTCGCAATCGCTTCGGCGCGACTCGTCATTTCATCTCGATGCGCGGATCGAGGAACGTGTAGAGCAGATCGACCAGCAGATTCACTAGGATCACGAGGCAGGCCGAGAGGAAGAAGATGCCGAGCAAGAGATTGAAATCGCGTGCGAAAAGCGATTGAAACGCGAGCAATCCGAGTCCGGGCCAGCCGAACACCGACTCGACCACCACCGAGCCCCCGAGCAGGCTCCCCACCTGGATTCCCGCCATCGTGACCACCGGCAGTACCGCGTTACGTACCACGTGCTTGAAGGTGATGCGCTGCTCGGTGACGCCTTTGGCGCGTGCCGTCACCACGTAATCCATGCCGTACTGCTCGAGCATCGCGGCGCGCATGAGCCGCGTGTACAGGGCGAGATAGAAGAGCGAGAGCGTGATCGCTGGGAGCACGAGATGCCGCGCGATGTCGACGACCCGGTCCCAACCCTCGTAGAACATCGCCACACTCTCCATGCCGGTCGCCGGAAGCCAGTCGAACTTCAGGGAAAAAACGACGATCAGCATGAGGCCGACCCAGAACAGCGGCGTCGCGTACGAGATGATGGCGAGGACCGAGATGAAAGTGTCGCGCCAAGTGTTCACGCGCGCCGCTGCGAGGAGCCCGAGCAGGATACCGACTCCGACCGAGAGCAGCAGCGTCGCACCCATGAGCAGTAGCGTCGGCCAAAGCCGCTCCATGATGAGTTCCAGGACCGGCATGTTGTGCCGAAACGAAAAGCCGAGGTCGAGCGAGAGGATGTTCTTGACGTAGATCAGGAGCTGGAGCCACACGGGCTGGTCGAGGCCGAAACGCTCGCGCAGCATCGCCATGTACTCCGGCGTCGCGGAACCTGCCTCCCCGGCCAGCACATCGGCGGCATCACCGGGCGCCAGTTGCAGGAGCAGAAAATTCATCACCACGATGCCGAGCACGATCGGCACCGCCTGGGCGAGCCGCCGGCCAGCGTAGTGCACGCGCTTGCGAGCGAGGCTCATGTTCTCCCCGCCTTCATTCCCGGGGCGTGATGCGAGGCATCACGGGGCCGGTCAACCGGCCCCGTTCCACCATCTCGACCGGTCAGGAGAGGTGCACCCGATCGAGCGCCCCCAGGATGCCGAGCGGGCTCGTGATCACGTCCGAGAACATGTTGTTGTAGACGGTGGGGAACTTGATTTCGTGGATCCAGGCGATCGGCGATGCCTCGACCACGAGCTGCTGGAACTCTTTGTAGAGTTCCGCGCGCCGTTTCGGATCCGGCTCCACCCCCGCGTCGTCCATGAGCTTGTCCGTCTCGGGCGACGACCAGCCCGAGCCGTTCACGAACACCGTGCCCTGACGGATGGAACGGGAATGATAGGCCCGGTGCACACCGATCACGGGATCGGCGAAGCCGTGCAGCCAGTTCGAGGTGACCTGAAAGTCGTAGTCGGTGTAGATGCGCCGCAGCCAGGTAGCCACATCCTCGTAACGCAGCGTCACCTTGATGCCGAGACGATCGAGGCGTTGCTTCACGTACTCGCCGAAGCGCTGCCACTCCTCGCCGTAGGGCGTCAGATCGTGCGTGATCTCGAAGCGCACGCCGTCCGCATTTCGCTTGTAGCCCGCCTCGTCGAGGAGTTGATTCGCCTTCTCAAGCCCATCCGCCACCTCGTAGTTCCGAACCTCGGACGTGTAGAGGTGCTTGATGTTGGAGTTGATGGGGCCGGTCGCCACCTTGCCGAAGCGGAACCAAACGTTGTCGATGATCCACTGCCTCTCCATCGCGTAGGCCACCGCCTGGCGTACCTTCTGGTTGTCGAACGGGGCCTTTCGCGTGTTGAACTCGAGCCACACCATGGTCGAGAACATCTCGTAACCATCGGTCGTCACCTCGAGATGTGGCAGCTTCTCGAGCGCGACCGCGTCGCTGTAGGGAACGCCACCGAAGCCGGTGAGGTGCACCTCCCCGCGCTCCAGAACCGCGGTCCGGGTAGCCGAGTCGGCGATCGAGCGCTGCACCAGCCGATCAATGGCGGGCATGTCGGCCTTGTAGTAGTCGTCGAAACGGTCGTAACGGATGTATTGACCTCGTTTCCATTCGACGAACTTGTACGGGCCCGATCCGACCGGCGCGTTCGCGTACGGAAGATTGCGAAGGTCCTTGCCCTCGAACAGGTGCTTCGGAACGATCGGCGACTCGTAGCTCGAGAACGCCGTCATCATGTAAGGGGCCGGATGTTCAAGGCGCAGGATCACGGTTTGCTCGTCCGGTGTCTCGATCTCCTGGACCTCGCGGAAGCTGTTCGGTCCGCGCGGGTGCACCTGTTTGAGCACCTCCATGATGGTGTACTTCACGTCCGCGCTGGTGAGCGGATGCCCGTCATGAAACTTGATTCCCTTGCGGAGCTTGAATTGAGCCGTGAGGCCGTCCTCGCTCACCGACCAGGATTCAGCGAGGCTTGGCTGCGGATTGAGGTCGAAGTCGTACTCAAGCAGGCCCGAGTAGGCGCGGGTGCCGCCTTGGCTCACCGGCGACGAGGTACTGAGATAGGTGGCCAGGGTCGGCACCTCGGGCTGAATGAGATGCACCAGCGTCCCGCCCTTCCTGGCGGCGGCGGATGCCTCGCGGACCGCGGCGAGGCCGGACCCCGCGACCAGGATGGTCACGCCCGCAGCGCCGGTAGTTTTGAGAAAGTCGCGCCGACTCCGGTGGAGCGGTTGGCTCTCGAGGACGGAATCCGTCCCGGCCTTGGTGGTTGTATGGGATTGTGAAACTAGTTTGTTCTTCGTTCTTGACATTGTCTTCTCCTACCAACTTAGGGTCGGCCCATTCGGGTTCCCGAATGGGCGTGGTGGCATCCGAATCGGCTTCGAGTCGGATCGGGACACCGCGTCGGTGCACGACGCTGTGCCGGCCAAGCGTAAGCAAACCCGCGCGCAACGTCTCGGTCACCCGTCCCGTGTCGCCGGGCCGCACCGCTACAACCTTTGAAGAATTGTAGAAGATCGTGTGTTAAATGTGCGTGTAGATATCTGGAATCATGATGTTGTTTCCATAAATATGGATAATTTTCTCGATATTCCCAGAACAATTGGTTATGACTTGGCAAGTGCACCGCCGCCGGGGACTTCATGGAAGTTCATGTCGAATCCGGGGACGGCTTGTGAGATGCCGGATTCGCCGGAATCCGATGTCGGATCGGATACGCCAATGCCGCGCGGGCCGATCCCGCATGCCTACTCCATCCGCCTCGCCCCGAACACCCCGACATGGTCCGCGGTGTCGAACACCCCCCAGGCCTCTTCATGCCCGGGTCCGTGGAAGGCGCCCCCGAGGTAGTCCCTTCCGGCCGTCCCGGACCTGAAACCCCCGTTCGCGAGCCCCATGTCACGCCACCCCGGCGCCCCGATGGCATGGCCCGGCACCTCGATCACAACCCCCACCCGGGGCCGTGACAGGTCCGCAATCGTCACCGTCGCCGTGCCCATCAGACGCTCGGCGGTATCCGCCGGACTCGCCTCCGCGATGCCGGTCCAGGTCGCGCTCCCCGTACCCGACGGATTGGAGCCTGCGGCATCCCCCGCCACGTACGCCTGGACCATGGAGAAGTCGCCGCTGAATGATGTCCCTTCGATCTCCGCCGTGATCGTTCCCCGGCTGAGCGCCAGGGCCGCGTATCCGTGATCGCCCCAGAACCCGTAGCC
>JAJDTB010000035.1 GCA_022827345.1 Gemmatimonadota bacterium
CACCCCCGCGCCGCACCGCGGGCGCTGCCCCGCCCGGGCGGGCCGCCTCACCGCCCCCGCCGCCCGTCGCGCGACCACGCCGGCCCCTCGCACCGGCACAACACGCGGATGTGCGCCACCAGCGCCCGCTTCTGCTCGTGGCTCAGCGAAGCACCGAACGCGGGCATGCGGTGGCTCTTGCCGAGGATCCACCCCCCGGCGTGGATGCCGTCGTAGAGGGTGTCGTCGGGGCGCTGGGACATGGCAGCGGAGTCGGCGTGCACCGTGGGCGCGACGGGGAGGAAGGGCGCGTTGAAGCCGTCGCCGCCGCCCTGGACGCCGTGACAGGCAGCGCATTGCGCGTTGTAGAGCGCGGCGCCGTCCACCGCCGCCCCGGGCGCCGCGGCACCGACATCCGGCAGCGCCGGCATCCCCGCCACCGCTTCGCTCCCCGCCCACGCCCCCTCCCGCCGCACCAGGTACGACGCGATCAGGTCCATCCGATCCGGCTGCTCCAGCGAGGCCGGCATGACGGTTCCCGGCGCAAGGTGCCCCGGGTCCTGGATCAGGGCGCGCACATATGCCGGCCGCAGCCTGTCGGCGATCCCGTCGAGGCGAGGGCCGATGCGGCCGCCGTCATCCCCGAGCTGGTGACAGCCCAGGCAGCTCCAGCGGTCGCGCAGGAGCGTCGCCGCCTTGGCGCCGGCGAAGGGAGAGAGCGCCAGAGGCTCCCACGCCGGGATGTCGGCGCCGCGCTGCTCCATCAGGAAGCCGGTAATGGCCTCAACTTCCGCCGCGCTCAAGCGGAAGTCCGGCATCTGGCCGCCCCGTCCCGGGACCGGCCCCGCCGGGCGGATCGTCACCGGCGCCGACAGGTACCCGCCGAGCCAGTCCTCCCGCACCCGCTGCCCGGTCGCGCTCAGATCGGGGGCCGTGGCCCGCGGCGCGACATCGGGATGGGCGTGGCAGCCCGCGCAGTTCAGCGTCTCGAAGAGCGCCGCGCCCGTCGTCCGGTCCGCGTCGGGGTGGCGGGCCATCGCCGCGCGCATGGCGTCGTCCATCCCTCGCAGCTCCTCGTCGTTGGTGACGAAGAGCGCGAGCGCCACCCGCTGCCGCTCGTCGAGCTCGTAGCGGGGCATCCGCGCCGGGGCGATGTCCGGCCGTACCGTCTGCGGATCGGCCAGATAGTGGAACAGGTAGGCCGGCGCGATCAGTGCGGTCCCGGCGCCAAACGGCCGCGCCGCGCCGCGAATCGTCCCGCCGTCCGGCACCCCCGCGTGACAGGCCGCGCACCCGAGCGCCTCGACCAGTTCCCGTCCCTCAGGCGGCTCCTGGGGTGTCGAGGCGGACCCGCCCGTCCAGGTGGCCGCCGGACCTGCCGCCAGGCCCGCCACCGCGCCCACCACCACCGCCACCCCCGCGCCCCGAACAACCCGCATCAATGCAGCACCAGCGCCAGCACGAACCAGTACGGCAACACCCCGACGAGCGCCGTCAGCACCGCCCTCACCGTCCCGAAGTCGAGCGCCTGCCGGATCGCGATTACCCCCGCCGCCAGCACCCACGCCTGCACGAGGAACCCGATCCCGCCCACAACCGGAGCCAGCACGATCAGCAGCCCCGGCGTGCGCGCAAAACCGAGGGTGCGCAGCAGTTCGCCCCAGGACGCGGTCCCCCCGAACAACCTCGTCCCGATCAGCCAGGTGGTCCCCGCCCAGAGCAGCCACGCCGACACACTCGTCACGCCCGCCGAAGCCACCGCCAGCCAGCCGAGTTCGTAGTCCTGCACGGCCGTCACCAGCGACACGACCAGCACCACCCCCACAGCCTGCCCGGTCGCGCCGACGTCCGCCTCCACCTCCTCGTAGACCTCCGCCCTCAGGATGGCGGCGCCGAACATCCTGGCCAGCAGCCCCCGCTCGGCCACATCGCTCAATGATGCCTCCAGGTTGGCGCGAAGTCGCAGGGCATCGCCCCGTCGGCTGCGAGAAACATGCGCCCGGCTCCGAAGCGCGCCAAGTCCGGGTTGTCGCAACCGCCCGATCCGCTACACTTTCCGGCGGCTCCAGAACCGCCACAGCGCCAGGCCACCCCGATCCCCACGGTCAATCCTGCACACCGACGACTTCCCATCGACCCTCCCCGCCCGAATCGGGCGCGCTTCCTTCGCAGGCCGGATTGCGGTGGTGGATGAAGGGCGACCGTGCAGCTACGGCGACCTCCACCGCGAGGCCCTGGCCTGGTCCGCCCGGCTCACGGAGGAGTCCCGCGGCATCGGCGACGGCCTCGCCGGCGAGCGCGTGGCCTACCTGATCCCCCCGGGACGGACCCACGTCGCGCTGCAGCTCGGCATCTGGACCGCCGGCGCGGTCGCCGTGCCGCTCGCCCTCTCGCACCCGCCCCGCGAGCTGGAGCATGTGCTGGACGACGCCCGTCCCCGCATCGTCGTCCTCGACCCCTCCCTCCCCCACGCCCGCCACCTCGCGGTTGCCGCCCGGACCCGCCGCGCGGCCGTCGTCGCCCTTCCTCCCACCGCCATCCCGCCCACCGACCCCGCACCCCCACCCCATCCCCACCCCCCCAGCCCCCCTCCCCCAACCGCACCCGCCCTGATCATCTACACCAGCGGCACCACCGGCCGCCCCAAGGGCGCACTCACGACCCACCGCAACCTCGCGGCCCAGATCACCGCGCTCACGACCGCGTGGGGCTGGTCGGCCGACGACCGGATCCTGCACACGCTGCCGCTCCACCACATCCACGGCGTCGTCAACGCCCTGGCCTGCGCGCTCTGGTCCGGTGCGGCGTGCGAATTCGGCTCCGGCGCGCCGGCCTCCACCTGGGACCGCCTCGCGTCGGGCGAGCTCACGCTCTTCATGTCGGTCCCCACCGTGTACGCGCGTCTGATCCGCGCCTGGGAAGAGGCGCCGGTGCATGTGCGGCGGCGGTGGTCTCGGGGCGCCGCCCGCCCCCGCCTGATGGTTTCCGGCTCGGCGGCGCTCCCCGTGGCGACGCTGGAGCGGTGGCGCGAAATCACCGGCCACACCCTGCTCGAGCGGTACGGCATGACCGAGATCGGGATGGCGCTGTCGAACCCGCTGGTCGGGGAGCGCCGCCCGGGTCATGTGGGCCTGCCGCTTCCCGGCGTCGAGGTCCGGGTCGTCGACGATCGCGGCCGGCCCGTCCCGCCGGGCGAACAGGGCGAGATCGAGGTGCGCGGCCCCCAGGTCTTCCGGGAGTACTGGAGGCGCCCCGAAGAGACCGCCGAGGCCTTCCGCAGCGGCTGGTTCCGCACCGGCGACGAGGCGCGCGCGGGCGAGGGCGGCTACTACCGGATCCTCGGGCGCCGCAGCGTCGACATCGTCAAGACGGGCGGCTACAAGGTGTCGGCGCTCGAGGTGGAGGAGCTGTACCGCACCCACGCCGCGATCCGCGACCTGGCGGTGGTGGGGGTCCCGCACCCCGAATGGGGCGAGCAGTTGCGCGCGGCATGCGTCCCGGCGAGCGGGGGCGACGCCCTCTCCGGCGACGAACTGAGGGCCTGGGGCAAGGAGCGCCTCGCGCCCTACAAGGTCCCCCACGAGTTCACCGCCGTGCCCGCGCTGCCGCGCAACGCGATGGGCAAGGTGCAGAAAGCGGCCGTCACCCGCATGTTCATGGATCGCGATTCCGGGTCCCCGGCCGTACCGCCCGGCGCCACCCCGCAGGCGTCACCCGCCCCCAAGGAGCCCTCTTGATTCAAGCCATCCTAGACAACCTGCGCACCTACTGGATCGTGCACCTGCTGCTGCTGGCGTATACGGCGCTGCTCGCCTGGCACGCCTGGACCGGAAACCGGAAGACCAGCGGCGTGGCCGACTACTTCGTCGGGGGGCGCTCGATGGGGCCGATCGCGATCGGGCTGTCGTTCTTCGCGACCTATTCCAGCACCAATTCGTTCGTGGGCTTCTCGGGGCAGGCGTACGACTGGGGCGTGACCTGGTTCCTGCTCGTGCCCTTCGTGGTGGGGCTGTCGCTGTTTGCCTGGGTCGGGGTGGCGCCGCGGCTGCGCACCTTCACCGAGTCGCTGGGGTCGCTGACGATCCCCGACTTCATCGGCTTCCGCTTCGGCAGCCCGGGGGCGCGGGTGCTGGCCGCGGTGATCGTGCTCTTCGCGTCGTTCTTCTACATGACCGCGGTGTTCAAGGGGATCGGAAACCTGCTCGAGGTGTTCCTCGACATCCCCTACCGCACGGCGATCATCATCGTGTTCTTCATCGTGATGCTCTACACCGTAATCGGCGGCTTCATCTCGGTGGTGAAGACGGACGCCGTGCAGGGCCTTGCCATGGTAGTCGCGGCGGTGCTGCTGTTCACCGGCGTGGTGTCCGCGTCGGGAGGACTGGGGTCGTACGCGGTGCTGGCCGAGGATCCGGCCACGGAGCCGCTGCTGCGCTGGGGCGGCGGGGTGGCGGTGCCGCTCGCGCTGGGGGTCGTCTTCGCCGGGACGGTCAAGTTCGCGGTCGAGCCGCGCCAGCTCTCGCGCTTCTACGCGCTCGAGAGCCGGGCGGCGATCCGCAAGGGGGTGTGGGTCTCGACCATCGCCTTCGTGGTGGTGTACTCGCTGCTCATCCCCGTCGGGCTGTACGCGCGCAACATCATCCCAGGCGGGCTGGCCGACACCGACCTGGTGGTGCCGCAGCTGCTCACCACGCCGGGCGTCTTTTCGGCCGGGGCGAGCGCCTTCCTGCTGCTGGCGATGGTCGCGGCCGCGATGTCGTCGCTCGACAGCGTGCTTCTGGTGATGGCGTCGACGGCGCAGCGCGACATCGTGGGGATGCTCCGCCCGTCTCACTCCGAGCGCTCCGTCCTGACGGCAACCCGGCTCTACGTCGCGCTCTTCGCGCTCATCACCGCGGTCATCGCACTCAACCCCCCCGACGGGATCGTGGGGCTGACGGCGCTGTCCGGCGCCATCTACGGCGCCTGCTTCGGCCCCGCCCTGCTGATGGGGCTCTATTGGCGCCGCGGCAACGGGACCGCGACCATCGTGTCCTTCGTGACCGGGCTGGTCGTCCTGCTCCTCTGGAACCGGCTCCCCTGGAACGGGGGCATCCACCAGGTGTTTCCGGGGGTGCTGCTGTCGTTCGCGGCCTACTGGGCGGTCGCGAAGTTCACGCCCGGCTACGAGTCGGACGAGATGGACGCGCTCTTCGAGGCGGAACGGACCGGGGCTGCAGTGTCAGATACTTAACATTATTGTTAACTATCGTCCGCGCTGAGCGCGACCAACACTCCGTCCCGCACCCACTCCTCGCCGCCCACGGTCACCGTCGCGTCGGTAAAGAAGTTCCAGCGCACGTACCCGCCGCCGACCGATCCTCCCAGCTCCGTGTTGTCGCCCAGCGACAGCCGGATGACGCCCGCCCCGTAGCCATAGTACGGGATCCACTCCACACCGTCCGGGATCGCCAGCAGCGGGTTGAGCCCGACGGCCAGTTCGCGGAAGGTGCCGGCCGCATCTCCCCCGTCCTCCATCTCCGCGAGCACCCCTGCGCGCCCGGTCTCGGCCTCGACCTCGACCACGCGGCCTCCCTCGAAGCGCAGCACCAGCCCCTCCACCCGCTCGCCACCCCACATCGCGGGCGGGAAGGCGATCGCGCCGTTCACCGTTTCGAGCATGGGCGAGACCCGCGCGGCACCCGCCGGCAGCTCCACCTCGCGGTCGATCAGGTTGCGGGCCGCCGCCGCGCGCGCTGCCGAGGCGTCGCCGTCCTGACGCGTCACCGGCCGGTCCCCCACGTCGAAGCTGATGTCGGTCCCGCCAGGCGTCGTCACCCGCACGGTCCCCCCGCGCAACGCGGCCTCGAACGCGGACAGCGCCTCGGTCAACGCCGCGTAGTCGGTGTCGAGCAGCGCGGTCTGGTACACCTCGTCGGCGTGTGCATCCATCGGCAGCTCCTCCAGCCCGAACGACGTCTTGCCCGCCCAGTGGAAGTGGACCGTGCGGCCGTGGCCGCCGCGAAGCACGTCCTGCAGCACGCGGTACACGTCTGTCGGAACCGAGGGATCGGGAGTCGCACCCGGCAGCTTGACCGCCACATCGACCCCGCCCAGCGCCTCGGCCCACCCGTCGGGCCCGCCGGCGAGCATGGTGGTAAACTCGGTCGGTTCCGCACCGGCGACCGCACCGCCGTAGATGTCCACCGCGCCCAGATCGGCAGCGCCCGCCGCGGCCACGCCCGCCCGCAGGAGCGGCACGAGGGCGTCCCAGCGGCCCCCGCCCTGCCCCGCCACCAGCAGCACCCGCTCGCCCGGCTGGAGGTCCATCCGCTCCAGGAGCATCGCCGAGATCGCGCCGAAGTCGAGGCCGGCCGCCACCCCCGCGGCCGTCACGGCCTCGTCCGCGTCGCCGGAGTCCCGCGCGCCATCGGGCGAGCAGGCCGCCAAGGCGACGAGGGGAACGATCGGGAGGGTGGCCAGCGGGATGGGTCGGCGGCGCATGGTCTTCTCCTTGCTGGTGACACGGCGGTCCCGAGCCGAGCGGCGCGGCGGTTCCGAAGGTAGGTGATCGGCGGCGCGGTCGTCCACGTGCGGCAAGGCGGGCGCGGGTCCCCTGCAGGGTTTACCTTGAGACTGCAACCGAGGACGCGGCCGGGGCGCCGCGCGGGAGTGGTGCCATGGAACAGCACAGCAGGCGTGTTCGCCGCCGGTTCCGGAAGCCGGTGGGCGCCGGATTGGCGGCGGCGCGCACGGTGGCCGCGGTCGCCGTGATGGCCGCGGGGATCACGCTGGCCTCGGCAGGCGCCGTCCCCGCGAAGGCACAGACGATCCGCGGGACCGTCACCGACCCCGCATCCGGCGCGGTCGTGGCCGATGCGCTGGTGGTCATGGTCAACGACGAGGGCGAGCGCGTCGCCACCATGTTCACCTCGGCGGACGGCACCTTTGCATTCGCGCCGCCCGGGCCGGGAGGCTACATGGTGGGCGTCACGGGGCTCGGCTATCAGCAGGCGATCACGCCGCGGCTCGCGCTCGGCACCGCGGACATCGCCCTCGACATCTTCCTGCCCCCGGACCCGGTCACCCTCGACTCGCTCACAGTGGTCTCGACGCGAAACACCCCCGACGCGGGACGGCTGCGCGGCCTGATCATGCCGGAGCGGCACCGCGGTACGCTGGTCGGGCGCCTCACCCGGGCCGAAATCGAGTCGCGCGGACCGCGCGGCGACCTGGTCTCGCTGCTCGCGACGATGAACATCCCGGGCCTGCGCGCCCGCAGATACGCCCTGTCGACGGGTGCCCCCGAGACCGGAGTGTGCGTGGAGCTGGGACGCAATCGCTCCGTGCTGGCGAAGACGGGCAGTCGGCTGAGGCTGGCGTCGGACCCCCTGGGGTTCGCGACCCAGGACGACATCGAAGCCCGCGCCGACGCGTGCGCCATGATGGCGGTCTATGTCGACGATTTCCCCGTTTCGGACCCGGCCAGCGTCCTCTCGGCGATCACGCCGACGGAGCTGGATCGGATCGAGGTGCTGCCTCCGCTACAGGCCCTCGCCCGCTACGGCGCGCGGGCCGCCAACGGGGCCCTCATGCTCTGGACGATGAAGGAGCGCCGGGACTGACGGGTTTGACAGCCCGGACCGCGCCGGTACATTGCGGGACTGCACCATCGAGTGAATCCACACACCGGAAGGGCGTGTCGAATGGCCAGAATGAATCGCTGGATCGTCGCGGTATTGCTGGGGCTGGCCGTTCCGGCCGGACCGACGATGCTGGCAGCCCAGGAGCTGCCGCCCGAGATACAGGCGGATCTGTACCTCGTGCGTGCCGAACGACAGGCCCAGAGCGGGGATTTCGCTGCGGCTCTGGAGTCCCTGGACGTTGTCCTGGCGCTGCAGGCCAACTACGGCCTGGAGACGCCGGTCGAACTCTGGTTCAGACATGCACGAGTGGCTCTGGGCGCCGATTACCCCCAAACGGCCATCGCGTCGGTCACCCGATACCTGCAGGAGGCCGGCCGGACCGGCGAGCAGTACTCGGCTGCGCTGGCACTGCTCGATCAGGCGCAAATTCGGGCAGAGGGTGCAGCGGCACCGTCACGGGCGCCGGCCGCGGCGCCCGGGGCGCCCATGCCCGCGCCCGCCGTCCAGCCAGCCGAGAGCAGCAGCGGCCTCGACCTGACCCTGCTCTTCCCACTTGTCGGCGTGAACGCGGCAAACATGACGTTCGCGAGCAGCGGGCCGGCGACCTTCGATGCGTCCCAATACACGGGCATGGCCGGGGGGATCGGTTTCTCCTTCCCCGTCGGCAACGGTCCGCTGGGCGTCCAGATCGGCGCCCAGTGGGCACAGAAGGGCGCGCGACTCTCGGTTGGTCTCAACGACCTGTCCACCACCGCGGACGTTTCGTTCCAAAGCATCGATTTCACGGCGCTGGCGCGCATTTCGCCCCCGGCGGCTCCCGACCTGCCCTTCTATGCGCTCATCGGCCCATACGTCTCCCTGGAGACCGATTGCAGCATCACCCTGGGCAGCACGGTCGGGACGGGGCGCTTCACCGCCAGCGACGATTGCGCAAACGCGAACTTCGATACGCAGCCGGTTGACTTCGGGCTGTCCGGCGGAGTGGGCTTCGAGGTGGCCGTGAGCTCCATTCGCGTCAACGTCGGACTACTCTACAGCCACGGCCTGCAGGACGTCGACAAGTTCGTCGGCGACACCGCCAGGCATCGCGTCTTCAGCGTCCACGCCGGGTTCGCTACGGCGTTCTGACGCGGAGCCGACTCGGCCGCGATTACCTCTTCTCGGCATGGACGAGGAAGACGAAGCTGTCCCCGTCCTGATTGCGGCTCATCATGACCGCCAGCGTCCGGTCCGCGCCCATCCCCTTGCGCTCCGCGAAGATGCGGCCCTGCTCCCGCCGATTGTCGAACCGCGTCTTTGACGCCAATGTCCCGAAGCCCGCCCCGGGCAGGTTGTCGATGTACCAGTCGTACACCTGGCGGGGGTTCGCATCCGAAACCATGACGGCCCCGCCGGCCGATCCCTTGCGCGAATCGGTCGAGAAGCGGCGCTGGACCGTCGCGTCCGGGTACACCGGCACCCACCGGGGCAGCCGGCGCGCTTCGTCCCCAGCCCCGAGGCGGACCCTCTCGCGGGGACCGCGGATTCTCACAAAGCCGCCTTCGTCGTCACCCCGCAACTCGAGAATCGTGCGCCCGTTGTTGCTCCTGACGCGCAGGAACCCGCCCGATTCGTCCGCCCTGCCGTCGATGCGAACGCCCTCGGCCGCCGCTTCCTCGAGCGCCGACCCGATGCCGTCCTCCAGCCAGTCGCCCAGATCGGAGAAGTCGATGTTGATTTCGTCGGCCTGGTCCGCGAGGCGCAGGGTAACCGACTGGTCCGCGCCGTCGGTCTCGACGAACGCCAACTCCTCGCCCAGAACCGATTCGGCCATGTTGGCGAAGGTCTCCGCGGGGCTCCCCTCGAAGCTCATCTCCTCCAGCGTGACTTCGGTCCGCTCGACGATTTCGTCAGCCATCTTGCGCGCGAATATCAGCCCGACCACTGCGATGGTCACCAGCACAGCGGCAAACAGTCCGCCACCCACGAGGATGACCTTGACGAAGGTCGGAAGGCGGTTGCGGTCGTGGCGTGTGGCTTCTTCGTACGGATCGGACATCGTCGTTCTCCCTGTGCGGGGCCGGAGGCATCTGTTACCAATATCAGAGTCTACGAGCGAGGCCGGTGGTTGTTTCGCGGGCCGGCTCCTCTGGCACCCGGAACCGGAGACGTCACACATGTCGTGGGTCACCGAAATCCCCCGCGAGCAGGCCACGGGGCTGCTGCGCCGCGAGCTCGACGCCGCGGTCGAGCGGTCCGGCCGGGTGTGGAAGATCGTCCAGGTGATGAGCCTGAACGCCCCCGTGCTCAGGGCCACGATGGGCCAGTACGCGGCGATCATGTTCGGGCCCTCGCCGCTCTCCCGGGTCCAGAGGGAGCTGCTCGCGACCGTCGTGTCGGCCGAGGTGGGGTGCTTCTACTGAACGCAGGCGCACGCGCATGACCTCCGGGCCGAGGTCGAGACAGCGGGAGCAGCCGCCGAAGAGGCAGACGCTCTCATTCACAACATCGTCCGGGACTGGAGGACGGCCGGCCTGTCCGATGCGGACAAGGCGCTCTGCGAGTACGCGGCCAAGCTGACCCGCAGCCAGCACGCGATGGAACACGGGGACCTCGAGCGCCTGCGGCGTGTAGGCCTTGATGATCGCGGCATCCACGATGCGACCCAGGTGATCGGGTTTTTCAACTACATCACGCGGGTGGCGGACGGACTCGGCGTGGAGCCGGAGGAGTTCATCGAGGAGTGGGGGCGAAGTTAGCGTCCCCGCGGTGGACGAACCGGCCGATGTCGGCGCGGCGGTCGTGCGGCGAGCATGGCTTGCGGTGTTTGAACATGAACCCGAGACGGAGGAACTCCGATGCCATACCCTGTCGCTGAGGCCCTGGTGATTGTGCTGGCCGTCTACGCGCTTGCCGGCGTGTGCTTTGCGGTGCCCTTCGTGTGGAGGGGCGCGGGCGCGATCGATCCGGCGGCGCGGGGCGGGACGTGGGGGTTTCGGGTTTTCATCTTCGCGGGCGCGGCGGCGCTGTGGCCGTTGATGCTGGTGAAGTGGCGGCGGGCGGCGGGGGGCGGCGGCGGTCCGCGGGAGGGCGAGTCCGGGAGCGCACCACGGAGCGGCGGGCGGTGACGCGCGGGCATCGCGGGGCGCACGTGACGGTCGTGATCGCGGCAGCGGTCGTCGGTGGCGGGGTTTTCGCGTTCGCGTGGGCGGACCGGGCGGCGCGCGCGGTGCCGGAAGCGGCGGCGATCGCGCTCCCGGCGGCGGGCCGGCCGGTGTGGGAAGTCGCGCTGGAGACGCCCGCCGGGACGGCGCGGCTGGGGCTGGAGGCGGGCGCTGCAGGCGGTGCCGTGCTGCGGGTGTGGCTGCCGCCGGAGCTGGATGCTGCCGAACCCGGCGTGGTGTTGGAGGTGGGGAGTGCGGCCCCCCGGGTCCTGGGAAGCGTGCGCGCGGGGAGGGCCGCGATCCCGCTTGCGGGGAGCCTGCCGGAAGGGGGGCTCCTGGTGCTGAAGGACCTCGCGCGGGACATCCGGCTGGGCGAGGCGGCGGTTCCGGGAGGTGGACCATGAGCCACGTCTACCGGGCGGTGGGGTGGTCGCCCCAGAAGCGGAAGTACGACCTCGTGATCGCGGGTTGCATGGTCGTGTATTCGGCGATCTTCGCGGCCGTCACCCTCCTGGTGCAGCCCCATGTGACCGCCGAGACCCTGCTGCTGCGGGCGATGGGCAGCCTCGCCTTCGTGATGCTGTCGTTCATCCTGCTGGTCGGGCCGCTGGCGCGGATTTCGCCGCGTTTCCTGCCGGTGCTGTACAACCGGCGGCACCTGGGCGTGGCGACGTTTCTGGTGGCGCTCGTGCACGGCTTCTTCGCGGTCTTCCAGTTCCACTTCCTCGGCGAACTCAACCCCTTCGCGAGCGTGCTGAGCAGCGACGGGAGCTTCGGCGGCAGCGGGGGCTTCCCGTTCCAGCCGCTCGGCGCGGTGGTGCTCGCCGTGCTCTTCGTGATGGCCGCCACCAGCCACGATTTCTGGCTCGCCAACCTGACGCCGCGGGTCTGGAAGGCTCTCCACATGACGGTGCATGCGGCCTACGCGGTGCTGCTGGCGCACATCGTGCTGGGCGCGCTGCAGGGCGAGGGCAAGGCGTACCTGTGGCCGGTGACCGCGGCGGTCGCGGGGACGGTCTTCGCGCTGCACCTGTATACAGGGCTGGCGGAGCGGCGGCGGGATCGGGGTGGGGGCACTGGCGTGGCGGCGGCTGGGCGGGGGGGCGCGGCAGGCGGCGCTGACGAGCCGGACGGGTATGTGCGCGCCGTAGCCGTGGCCGAGATACCGGACCTGGAGGGGCGGGTCGTGGTGCTCGGCGACGAGCGGGTCGCCGTATTCCGCAACGGGAACGAGATCTCGTGTGTGTCGAACGTCTGCCGTCACCAGATGGGGCCGCTCGGCGAGGGGCGGATCATCGACGGCTGCATCACCTGCCCGTGGCACGGGTTCCAGTACGACCCCGTGAACGGATGCGCGCCCCCGCCCTTCGACGACAGGATCGAGACGTACGACGTCGAGGTGCGGGGCGGCTACGTGTGGGTGAACCCGGTGGCCAACGAGCTGGGAACGGCTTCGCGGACGGCGCGGCTGCCGGTGGTTGCAGCTGATCCTGGCCCGGCGGACAACGGCGATCCGGCGGGAGGCGGCCCCGCGGCCGGAAAGGACGCAGACCGATGACGGACTTCTACGTCGGATACCACGATCCCCCGCCCCGCCGGGTGCGCCGCTTCCAGCGGGCGGTCGCCGCGCTGACCCTGGCCGCCGGGGTGGCCGCGGCGCTCATCGCGGCGCTCGGCCAGCGGGAACTGCCCGCCGCGGCCTTCGAGTTCGGCACCATTCGCGGCTTCGAGGGACTCGTCGTCGCGGACCCGTACCCGTCGCTGATCGTGCCGCGCGGGACCACCTCGTCGCGCTACCTCCTGGCGGGGCCGGGAAAGGCGGGGGCGGACGCTCTCGTGGAGGCGGTGGTCGGGGAGTGGGCAGGGCTGGAGGGCACGCTCGTCTACCGCGACGGCCAGGCGATGATCCAGGTCGAGCCCGGTTCGGTGGCCGCGCTGCCCGCCGCGGACTACGCATACGTCCCCCCGGATGTCGATCTGGGCGACGCCTATCTCGAGGGAGAGATCGTCGGGTCCAAGTGCTACCTGGGCGTCATGAATCCGGGCTCCGGAATCACGCACCGGGCGTGCGCCAACGTGTGCATCCAGGGAGGCGTGCCGCCGCTGCTCGAAGTGCGCCGCGAGGACGGCCGCTCCGAGGGGATCATCCTGGCGGGAGCGGAGGGCGAGGCCATCGGAAGTCGCCTGGCGGAGCTGGTCGCCACGCCCGTGGGGGTGACCGGACGCCTCGTGCGCCGGGGATCGGCGCTGCTCCTCCATGTGGACCCCGCAGACATCCGGAGGCTGCGGTGAGCACCCCCGGGCGCGGCAGACTTGCAGCCTCTCCCTCCGACACATCGCGTCGGCGGGCCAGCCGGGCCTCGGGTTTTCCGGTGGCCGAGGAGTCGCTGCCCGTGGACGCGATCGACTACGGCCGCTACCGCCTGAGTTTCGTCCGGTCCCGGGACGACCTGGCCGCCGTCCAGCGGCTGCGCTTCGAGGTCTTCAATCTGGAGTTGGGAGAGGGGCTGGAGTCGTCCTATGCTTCGGGGCTGGACCGGGACGACCTGGACGACGCCATGCACCACCTCCTCATCGTCGACCGCAGGACGGGGACCGCGGTCGGCACCTACCGGATGCAGACGGCGGCGATGGCAGCCGCCAACTGCGGATTCTACTCGGCGCGCGAATTCGACATCTCCGGCTTCCCGGCGGCGGTGGTCGAGGACGCCGTCGAGGTGGGCAGGGCCTGCATCGCGCAGGAGCACCGCAGCCGCCGGGTCCTGCACCTGCTCTGGCGGGGACTCGCGCAGTACCTGCAGTGGACGGGGAAGCACCATCTCTTCGGCTGCTGCTCGCTCACCACGCAGGACGGCCGGCTTGGCAACGAGGTCCACTCCCGGCTGGTGGATGGGGGGCACCTCCACCCCGAAGTGAAGGCCTGGCCGCTGCCCGGACTGGAGTGCGGCCTCCACGAGCACGGGAATGAGCCGGTCGAGTCCACCAAGATACCACCGCTTTTCCAGAGCTACCTCAACCTCGGCGCCAGGATCTGCGGGCCTCCCGCCGTGGACAGGGACTTCCGGACCATCGACTTCCTGGTCGTGCTGGATGTGCGCAGGTTGGAGCCCCATGTCTACCGCAGCTTCTTCGGATAGCCCGCGGGAAACGGGGCCGCCGATGCCGCGCCTCGGTCCGGTCGAGTGGCTCCGCGTGGTGTGCCGGGTGTCGTTGGTCGCCGTCTGGACGTCGGCTGTGGTGGCGCTCGTGCTCCTGGGCACACTGACGGCCCGGTTGCTGCCGCAGGGGGGCGCCGCATGGAAGGCGAGGGTGCAGCGGTGGGGCCTTCAGAGATGGGGCCGGGGGATGATGCGCGCCTGCAGCGTGCGGGTGGCGTGCGAGGGCGAGCCGCCGCCGCAGGGGTCGCTCGTCGTCTCCAACCATCTCGGATACCTGGACATTCCGGTGCTGAGCTCCGTGGTCCCGATGGTGTTCGTCGCCAAGGCCGGGCTGCGGCGCTGGCCCTTCTGGGGATTCGCGGCCACGGCGGGGGGGACGATCTTCGTCAATCGCTCCACCAAGCGCGACGTGCTCCGGGTGCGCAGGGAAATGGGGGACGCGCAGGCTCGGGGGAGCAGCGTGATCGTCTTTCCGGAGGCCACCAGCACCGCAGGCGAGACGATCCTGCCGCTGAAGCCCGCGCTCCTGGCCGACGCGGCCGCGCGGGGGGCGCCCGTGTACTGGCTCACCGTGTCCTACCGGACGCCGCCCGGCAGCCCGGCGGCCCGGGACCGCGTCTGCTGGTGGGGCGACATGGGCTTCGTGCCGCATGCGCTGGGGCTGTTCGCGCTCAGGCGGATTCACTGCACCGTGCGGTTCGGCGGCGATCCCGTGCGCTCGGCTGACCGGAAGGCGATGGCGGTGGAGTTGCGCCGCGCGATGCTGCGGCGCTTCGAGCCTGTGGTAAGCCGGGGGGCGGGGCGCGAGGCGGCGGACGAGGCGCCGTGAGGGCGCATCGGCGCGGGCGTCTCAAGCGCGTCGTCCTTCTGGTGTACCTGGTGTTGCTGGGTGCATCGCACGTCGTGCGAAGCGGGAGGCCGGAGGCGGGCGCGCGGCCGGGGCAGCGCGCGCAACTGGTCGCAGGCTCACCGGAGCCGTCCAACGGCGCTGTCAGGATCGCCTACCGCGTGTGGATGACAGATTCCACCGAGAATCTGTCGTTGGACTCCCCACAGGGCAGCTCCGGCGCCGGATCCGAGCCGCCATACCCGGTTCTGCTGCTCCACGGCAGTCCCGGATCAGGGTCGGCCTTCCGCCGGCTGGGGCCCGAACTGGCCGGCCAGCGGACGGCCATCGCCCCGGATCTGCCGGGGTTCGGGGGGTCCAGCGCAACGGTCCCCGACTACTCGATCCGCGCCCACGCCCGGATGGCGCTGCAGTTCCTCGACTCGCTCGGGGTCGCACGCGCGCATGTCGTGGGGTTCTCCATGGGGGGAGGGGTCGCGCTGGAGATGTACCGCGCCGACCCGGTGCGCATCGCGTCCCTGACGCTGCTTTCGTCGATCGGCGTGCAGGAGCACGAGCTCCTCGGCGACTACTACCTGAATCACGCCATCCACGGCCTGCAGCTCTTCGGCATCTGGACGCTGCGCGAACTCGTCCCGCATTTCGGGCTCGCCGACGACGGCTTCCTGAGCTACGCCTACGCCCGCAACTTCTACGACACCGACCAGCGCCCCCTCCGCCAGATCCTGCGCGGCTACCCCGGGCCGATGCTCATCGTGCACGGGACCGACGATCCGCTCGTCCCCGTGGCGGCCGCCGAGGAGCACCACCGCATCGTCCCGCAGTCCGAAATGGTCATGCTCGAGGGCAACCACTTCATGACCTTCCTCGAGCCGGAGCGCATCGGGCCTCCGATCGCCGATTTCCTCGACCGTGCCGAGGCCGGCGAAGTCCTCCTGCGCGCCTCGGCCGACCCCGCCCGCATCGCCGCCGCCACCCCTCCCTTCGACCCCGCCACCGCCCCTCCCGTCGCCGGGTTCGCGCTGGTCATCACCCTGCTGCTGATCGTGGCGGCCACCTTCGTCAGCGAAGACCTCACCTGCATCGGCACGGGACTCCTCATCGCGCGCGGCTCGCTGCCCTGGACGGCCGGGGTGGTCGCCTGCCTGGTCGGCATCGCGGTGGGTGACCTGCTCCTCTACGCCGGCGGCCGCCTGATCGGGCGCCCCGTCACCCGCGTCGCACCGCTGCGCTGGCTGATCCGCCCGGAGGAGCTCGAGCGGGCCTGCCGCTGGTTCACCGAGCGTGGAGCGGCCCTGCTCCTCGGCGGCCGCTTCGTTCCGGGCACGCGCCTGCCCACCTATGTTGCCGCGGGCGTGGTGAAGATGCCGCTGGTCCCCTTCTCGTTCTGGATCCTGGTCGCGGCCGCGCTGTGGACGCCGCTCCTGGTGGGCGGCACGGCGATCTTCGGAGCGGCGGCCGCCGAGCGGATCGGGACGTTCCAGGATCGCACGCTGCCGTGGCTTCTGGTCATGGCGGTCGTGTCCCTGGTGGCGCTGCGGGTCGGGATTCCGCTGCTGAGCGCGGCCGGGCGCCGCCGTTTCCTCGCACGGTGGGGACGCGTGCGCCGGTGGGAGTTCTGGCCGACCTGGCTCTTCTACCTCCCCGTGCTGGGGTGGGTGCTGTGGCTGGCCGTGCGGCACCGGTCGCTCACCGTCTTCACCGAAGCCAACCCGGGGTTTCCCGACGGCGGATTCGTGGGGGAGTCGAAATCGGACATTCTCGGCGCGATCGGGGACCGGGCGCGGGTCGCGCGGACGGTGGTGGTGGAGGGGGGAGACGGCGATGCCGGGCGCGCGGCGGAGGTGGCCGGGGCGGTGGGGGGGCTGCCGGTGGCGGTCAAGCCCGACGTGGGGGAGCGGGGGGCGGGGGTGTCCATCGCGAGGAGCGAGCCGGAGCTGGCGGCGCGGCTCGCCGAGGAGGGGCGGAAGCTGATCGTGCAGGAGTACGTGCCGGGTGAGGAGCTGGGCGTCTTCTACTACCGGATCCCCGGGCACGAGCACGGCCGCATCTTCGGGATAACCGAGAAGCGCCAGCCTTCCGTGACCGGTGACGGGCGGCGGCCGATCGCCGACCTGATCCTCGACGACCCCCGCCTCCGCTGCCAGCGCCGAGTCTTTGCCAGGCAGCCCGGGGCGGAACAGGACCGGGTTCCGCGCCGGGGAGAGCGCGTCGTCCTGGAGGAGCGGGGGAATCACAGTTACGGGTGCGAATTCCGCGACGGCAGTCACCTGGAGACCCCTGCCCTCGCTGCCGCCATCGACGACGTCAGCCGGGGCATCGACGGCTTCCACTTCGGACGCTACGACATCCGCGGCGCCTCGGTCGGCGAGATGCAGGCAGGGCGATTCAGGATCATCGAACTGAACGGTGTGTCGTCGGAGGCGACCAACCTCTACGACCCGCGCAACTCCCTGGGGGAGGCGTACGCCATCCTCTTTCGGCAGTGGTCGCTCGCGTTCCGGATCGGGTCGGCCAATCGGGCACGGGGCCACCGGCCCACACCGCTCCGAACGCTGCTGCGCACCCTGGCCAGGCACTTCGGGGACCCGCGATGATCACTGGACAGACAGGCGGGATCGCAATACCTTGCGGCGAATCGTTTCCGAGCGTATCGCCGGAACAAACTCACCAAGGAGCTGAGTGAATGAGCGGACAGGGCGGAACCCGGATCAGAGTCACAATGAGATGGTTGCAGATCCTCGATGACCTCGAGCCGTTTTTCAAGGACAAGGGCGAGTTCGTCTTCTGGGCCAAGGTGTGGACGGACAACGGCGACGGCCACGTGCAGGAAACGCGCATGCCGCGCAAGGGACACTACCCGATTTCCGATCACCCGCGCTGGAACAGGCTCAACAACCTGGACAAGGTGCTCTTCGAGGGCGAGGTGGTCGATCACCTGGCGATCGAACTGCGGGGCGAGGAACTCGACCAGTTCAGCGGCAACGACCAGCTGGAGTTCTACACCCGCACCTTCACCGGCGCAATCGGGGACCATTGCCGGCTGATTCAGCCGGGCGACGAGGGCTCGGACGATCCCGAGAACATGGCCAACTGGCGGGTCGGCTACGAGATCGAGGCGGTCTAGCCACCTCCGCGAAAACCCCGAAGACGGATCAGTTCGCCGCGTCACGCGCTGCCAGCGACAGCGCGACGCGGCGGATTTTTTCCACCATCGAGTAGAATCCGTTGCGGCGGTTCGGGCTCAGCGCCTCCCCCAGTTCGAGGCGCTCGAAGATGTCGGACAGATCCACCGCCAGGGCCGCCTCCGGTGGCTGCCCGTTGTAGACGCCCGCGAGGATCGCGAACAGCCCCTTCACGATCACCGACTCCGAGTCGCCGACGAATCGCAGCGTCGGAGGCTCCCCGTCTTCGAGCCAGCCGTCCAGCCAGGCCGGGCTCATGCACCCCCGCACCTGCGTTCGTTCCGTCTTCAGCTCCGGGTCCATCGCCGGGAGGCGCTTGCCGAGCTGAATGATGTAGTGGTAGCGAAGCGTGCGGTCGCCGAGGGCATTGAGCCGCTTCTCCAGCTGTTCGATCGTCATGCCGGTGCGTTCCTCTTGCATGAATCCGAATAAATACCGAATATTGCAGGATGCGTATTCTTCCCGTCAGGGGCCGGGGCGTAGCTTACGACCCTCCGAACCGTTTCGAAACGGTCCACGTCGAAATGGAACCCGGGCACTACGCCGAAGAGAAGCCCCGCACCGAGTTCCTGGCCGACGCCACGCGTTCCATCGTTGCCCGCAACCAGAGTCCGGATGTGGGATTCGACGCCTCGGTCAATCCCTACCGGGGATGCGAACACGGGTGCGTGTACTGCTACGCCCGGCCCACGCACGAGTACCTCGGGTTCTCCTCGGGACTGGACTTCGAGCGGAAGATCCTGGTGAAGCTCCGCGCGCCGGAATTGCTGCGCGACGCGCTGTCCCGGCCTTCCTGGCGCCCGCAGGTCCTCGGCATGTGCGGGGTCACCGACGCCTTCCAGCCGGTCGAGCGCCGGCTCCGCCTGACCCGCGGCTGCCTCAAGGTTCTGCGCGACTTCCGCAACCCCGTCACCATCGTCACCAAGAACCACCTGGTCACGCGGGACGCCGGCATCCTTGCCGAGATGGCCGGCCACGCCTGCGCCCAGGTGACGATCTCGGTCACCACGCTGCGAAACGAGCTGCAGAGGGTCATGGAGCCGCGCACCTCGGTCCCGGCCCGGCGGCTGGACGCGATCCGCACACTCGCCGGCGCCGGCGTGCCGGTCGGGGTCTTCGTCGCGCCGGTGATCCCCGGGCTGACGGACGAGGAGCTGCCTGCGATCGTCCAGGCCGCGGCCGACGCGGGCGCCCGCTACGCCTCCTACCTCATCCTCAGGCTGCCCGGGGGCGTGGCGGACCATTTCACGCATTGGCTCGAGGCCCACTTTCCGGACCGGAGGGAGAAGGTGCTGGGCAGGATCCGCGGCATGCGCGGCGGCAAGCTGAACGATCCGGCCTTTCACCGGCGGTTTCGCGGCCAGGGCGAGTACGCCGGCCAGATCCGCGGGCTCTTCCGCGCGGCCGTGCGCAAGGCGGGCCTGGACCGGACACCCCGGCCGCTTTCCACCAAGGCCTTCAGGCGCGGCGGCGGGGTGCAGGGCGACCTGTTCTGAAGCGGGAGCGCGGTCCGGCGCGCCGCGGGCCCGGCTACATCCGGCTCAGCATGTAGGCGTATGCGGCGACCGCGTTCACCTGCTCGTCGGTCAGCGGCATGCCCGCCCTGGGCAGCATGGACCCAAGGTGCTCGACCGGCTGGGGAACGCCCGTCTTCACGAGTTCGACGATCGACGAATACTCCCCGTCCACGTTGATCCACACGTCATCCGTCAGATCCGGCGCCAGCGGCCCGCCGGTGGCCTCGACGGTGTGGCAGGTGAAGCAGATGCCGCCGCCGTTGAAGAGGTCCCTGCCCTCCTGCACCATCTCCACCGTCACTCCCTCCGGGAGCAGCGCGGGGTCGATCGACAGCTCGGGGGCGCCACCGCTCCGGGCAGCGCCCTGCGATGTCAGGTCGGAACCGGTGGCCGCCGGCTCGGACGCGTCGCCCGAACCGCCCGAGTCACCGCCGCAGCCCGCAATGAGCGCGATGGCCAGCACGGCCGGCGCAGCGAGTGTGAGCGTACTGTTCTTTTGCATGGTCATTATCTTGATTCCGCAGTCGGTTGAATTCACCTGTTCGTTCTGGAAGCTCGCCCATGCTCGTGATTGCGGTCAACCATCCGCGCATCCGCGCCCGGCAGACGTGACGACGCCATGACCGAAGCGCCCACGCGGGTTGCCATAGTCGGTGCCGGACCCGCCGGTTTCTTCGCCGCCGAAGCGTTGCTGAAGGCCGGCGGCGCGGCGGCCATCGACATCATCAACCGGCTCCCTCCCCCATACGGCCTCGTCCGGGACGGCGTCGCGCCCGACCACCAGGCCATCAAGTCGGTGGCGCGCGTGTACAGCAAGCTCCTGGCCCGGGACGAGGTCCGCTACTTCGGCAACGTCACCCTCGGCACCGACGTGACCGTCGACGACCTCCGCGCCCGCTACGACCAGATCGTCTACGCGGTGGGAGCCCAGAGCGCCCGCCGTCTCGGCATCCCCGGCGAGGATCTGCGCGGCAGCCACGCCGCCTTCGAGTTCGTCGCCTGGTACAACGGCCACCCCGACTACCGCGACGCGCGCTTCGACCTCGACGCCGAGCACGTCGTGGTGATCGGCAACGGGAACGTCGCCATCGACGTGGCGCGCATCCTCGTCCTGTCGCTCGACAGGCTCGCCGCCACCGACATCGCCGACCACGCCCTCGCCGCCCTGCGCCACCGCCGCGTGAAGCGGGTGACGCTGCTGGGCCGCCGCGGCCCCGCGCAGGCCTCCTTCACCAACCCCGAGCTGCGCGAGTTCGGCCGCCTGGACGAGGTCGGCGCGCAGGTCGACGCCCGCGAGCTCGACCTCGACCCGCAGAGCGAGGCGTCGCTGGAGGGCAACGCGGTCAGGACCCGCAACATGAACACCCTGCGCGGCTACGCGGAGGCCGCGCCCGCCGGCGGCGACCGCATCGTGCACTTCCGCTTCCTGGTCTCGCCGGTCGAGATCCTGGGCGGCGAGGACGGGCGCGTGACGGGGGTGCGCGTCGAGAAGAACCGCCTGGTCCCGCAGGAGGACGGCTACATGCGCGCGGTCGGCACCGGCGATACCGAGGTCGTGCCGTGCGGGATGGTGGTCCGCTCGGTGGGCTACCGAGGCAAGCCGATCCCGGGTGTGCCCTTCGACGAGCGGCGCGGGATCGTGCCGAACGAGGGGGGCCGGGTGACCGGCGCGGGGGGCGGCACGGTGCCGGGCGAGTACGTGGTCGGGTGGGCCAAGAGAGGTCCGTCTGGTGTGATAGGGACAAACAAGAGCGACGCCGCGGCCACGGTGGACCTGATGCGCGAGGACCGGGAGGCCGGGATTGTCGCGGGGCGCCTGCGGGAGGGTGGCGATCCGGCCCCGGCAGCACCCCGGCGCGTGGCCGACCTGGCCGGCCTGCTCCGCCAGCGCGGTGTCCGCCGGGTCGACGAGGCCGCGTGGCGGCGGCTGGACGAGCACGAAACCGCGCGCGGCAAGGCCGAGGGCCGCCCCCGGGTCAAGCTCTGCTCGGTAGAGGAGATGCTGGAGGCGGCGGGAGTCGGAACTTAGCCGCCACCGCCGGTCAGCCTCCGCCCCCCGCCAGCCGCCACACCTGCGCCACCAGGAAGCAGACCACGAACCCCATCGCCAGCGGCAGCAGCGTCGACAGCGTCGTCCAGCGCCCGCTCTTCGTCTCCTTGTAGATCGTGTAGATGGTCGTGGAGCAGGGATTGTGGAGAAGGCTGAAGAGCATGAGGTTGACGCCGGTCAGGAGCGTCCACCCGCCGGCGCGCAGCAGCCCCTCCATCTCGCCGATGGAGTCCGACTCGAACATGACCCCGGCGCCGGCGCCCAGCTCCGGGTTGCCGAGCGTCGCCACGGTCAGCATGAGCACCGTCGGGATCACGATCTCGTTGGCGGGGATCGCGATCACGTAGGCCAGCAGGATCACCCCGTTCAGCCCGAGCAGGATCCCGAACGGGTCCAGCAGGTCGATCCCGTGCGCGGCGAGCGACGCCCCCCCGACGGTGATGTTCGAGAGCAGCCAGATGACGGCGCCGGCGGGGACCGCGAAGAGCACCGCGCGCCACAGTATGATCAGGGTGCGGTCGATCACCGACGTGTACAGCGTCTGCAGGACGCGTGGGGGGCGGTAGGGGGGGAGTTCCAGCGAGAAGGTCGTGGCCTCGCCCTTCAGCACTGTGCGAGAGAGCCCCCACGAAGTGATGAACATGAAGGCGATGCCGAGCAGGGCGATCCCCACGACAGCCCCCGCCGACACCACCCCCGCCAGGTGTGAGGGGACCAGCGCGCCGATGAAGATCGCCGCGATCAGGATCTGGGTGGGCCAGCGCCCGTTGCACAGCGAGAAATTGTTGGTGATGACCGCGATGAGCCGCTCCCGGGGGCTGTCGATCACGCGCGTCGCCACCACCCCGGCCGCGTTGCACCCGAACCCCATGCTCATCGTCAGCGCCTGCTTGCCATGGGCGCCCGCGCGGCGGAAGAGCGAGTCGAGGTTGAAGGCGACCCGCGGCAGGTAGCCGAAATCCTCGAGCAGGGTGAAGAGGGGGAAGAAGATGGCCATCGGAGGGAGCATGACGCTCACCACCCAGGCCGTGGCCAGGTAGACCCCGTCGAAGAGGAAGCCGCTGAGCCACCAGGGCATTCGCGCCCACTCGCCGAAGGCCAGCAGTTGGGGGTGCAGGTTGTCGATGAGAAGGGTGGCGAGCATGCCGGACGGGACGTTGGCGCCCGCGATGGTGAGCCAGAACACGACCGCCAGGATCGCCAGCATGAGCGGGAAGCCGAACACGCGGCTGGTGAGCCAGCGGTCGAGGGCGCGGTCGAGGCGCACGCCGGTTTGCCGCGGCGTCCTCTGCACGGAGGCGTCCGCGATGCGCGTGGCTTCGGCGTAGATGTTCTCGGCAAGCGCATCGTGGAAGCCGGGGCGCAGGTTCCAGCGGTGCCGCGTGGCGGCCTTGAGGATGCGTTCGCGCCCCCCGGCGGCGGTGGGTGAGCGGCCCGATCCCGCTGCGGCGCCCGAATGCGGTTCGGGGTTGCCGGTGGCGGTGGCCGGGCGCACCCGGGAGGCAGCCCCGCTCGGCGGCGTGGATCCGGCCCCGTCGCCGTTGCCCCCGAGCTGCCCGATCTCACCCGACCGGACGGCCTCGGTCACGCGCTCGTCCGCGTTGAGGAGGCGGAGCGCGACCCAGCGCGCATTCGGCAGCGTCGGAAACTCCCTCTCGACCAGCGGCTCGATGGCGTCCACGGCGTCCTCAACCGCGGCGGGGTGCGAGCGGATGCGGTGCGGGCGGTTCTTCCGGGTCCCGGCCGCAACCTCGGACGCCGCCTTCAGCAGCGCGTCCATCCCCTTCCCCTGGCGCGCCACCGTCGGCACCACCGGCACACCGAGTTCGCGCTCGAGCGCGGCAACGTCCACCGTCACCCCGTGGCGATGCGCCTCGTCCACCAGGTTCACGCAGACCACGACCCGGTCGGTGATCTCCAGGATCTGCAGCACGAGGTTGAGGTTGCGCTCCAGCCGGGACGCGTCGACCACGACCACCGTCACGTCCGGCTGCCCGAAGAGGATGAAGTCGCGCGCGACCTCCTCGTCGGCGCTGCCCGCCTGCAGCGAGTAGGTGCCGGGCAGGTCCACCACCTTGACCCGGCGGCCGTCGTGCACGAACGCCCCCTCGGCGCGCACCACCGTCTTGCCCGGCCAGTTCCCCGTATGCTGGCGAAGCCCGGTGAGCGCATTGAAGACGGTCGTCTTGCCCACGTTCGGGTTGCCCGCCAGCGCGATCAGGTGGTCCCAGCGGTGCGGGCTCAGGCCGAGGCGAACCAGATTGCGGGAACGCTGGGGCGCGCCTCCCGGGTCGGCGGCAACGGCAGGGGTGTTCACGCCGCCCCCTTGTCCAGCGAGGCGTCGGTGACCTGGATGTGGGCGGCCTGTTCACGCCGCAGCGCGATGAGGGCGCCCCGTATGTCGTAGGCCACCGGATCGCCCCCCGCACTGCGCATCCTCGCGTGAACGACCGTGCCCGGCACCACGCCGAGATCGAGGAGACGGCGGCGCGCCGGCCCGCGGCAGAGCGGCGAGATCGCGGCCACCGTGGCGGATTCCCCCGGCTCCACGTCGGCCAGCGTGCGCGTCCAGCGCGGATCGCTCACATCCTGCGACGGCTCGACCGTGATGTTGCGCGCCACCGAACTGGAGACCTCGTGGTGCTGCCCGGCGATGCGGAAGCGCACCCGTCCGGCATCCCCCTCCAGCCGCTCCACCGGAGTCATGAGGCCCAGCCCCAGGGCGACGATCTCGCTATAGATCTCCCGCGGCTCGTCCTCGAGGTGGGTAATGAGGCCGCGCGCCCCCGGCTCAAGCGCGGAGAGCGGCACCCCCGACTGCAAGGGCATCTCGCCGGTCGTGGTGGGGATCGGGTCGCCGTGCGGGTCATAGACGGGATGGCCCAGAGCGGCAGCCAGGTCCTCCGTCTCGGCGACGGTCATCAGGTGCTCGCGGGCCTCGGCCTGGCCGTGCCAGTCCTCCGGCGGGGTTCCCGTGCGGTCGGCCAGGAATCGCTCCCACAGACGGTGCGTGCGCACGATGTGCAGCGCTTGGGCCCGGCCGGGGTCGGTCAGGTCGAAAGTGGCGGCGGTTGCGGTCACCAAGTCCCGTTCCTCCAGGCGCTGCAGGAGCCGGATCGCCTGCTGCCTGGAGATCTGCACACCCCCCGCGACGCTCTCGGCGGTCGCCGGCAGCTCGTCGTACTCCAGCTTGTAGAGCTGTTTGAGGACATCTTCCATGCGGACCCGCTCGGTGAGACGGGCCAGTCGGCGCAGGCGGGCTCCGATTCCCCGGCGGGGCCACAGAATGACCGCGGCCACGAGGAGCAACGCGAAAAACGACAGTAGCGCTATAGCTGGGTCGGGCATGTCGGAGCAGTCTGGGTTGGGGTGTGGTATCCTGGCTTCCAAAAAAATTAGGCAAGCCTAAATTCATGCGCAACCCCCCTCCGACACTACCTTCGGGGGACGGCCAACCCTATTTTGCGAGGGTGTGCAGTATCCGGCAGGACGAAGGACGGATCGAATGATGCGAACAACTGTTTCATGCGTCGCCATCGCGTGCGCGCTCCTCTCGCATGCGGACGCGGGATCGGCGCAGCGGGCTCGCCGTTTTCCGGGCGCGCCGGGCAGCGACGGCTTGTCCGCAGCATCGAACCGCGCCGAGTACTACGCCGATGTCATGCTGCACACCAACGCGCTGCTGGGTGAGTGGCGCGCTGCGTGGGCCGCCGACGACCTCGAGACGCTGCTGGAGCTCTACACCGAGGACGCCAACTTCATCTTCAACCAGGACGATCCGGTGCGGGGCCGCGACTCGATCCGGGTGAAGCTGACATCGCTCCTGCAGGAGTCGGGCGAGGTGCAGGCGTCGTTCACCGACTTCGACGCGAGCGGCCGCATGGGGGTGATCACGGGACTGCTGACCTTCCAGATTCGCAACGGGAGGATATCGCGGACGCTGACCGGGGTGCACATGACCGTGCTGATTCGGCGGGGTCGCGACTGGGGGATTCGCAGCCAGCTGATCCGGCTGGACCGGGAACCGGGCGCAACGTCACCGATCGGGTAGCTCGCAGCGGACGCTCGGGAACGCCGCGGGCGGTGTGCGAAAGCGTTTCAGCTGAAACGCGTTTCCGGAATCCCCCCTACTTGTTGATCCGGTACATCCGCACGTACTGCACGTCCAGCTCGTCCGTCCAGACGCCCAGCACGTAGTCCTCGCCGATCTCCAAGTAGGGGGCCTGGTACTGGACAAACGCGCGTTGGAGACCGGGCGGCAGTGCGACGCTGCCCAGCCAGGTTCCGTCCGGGGCGTGAATTTCGTAGGGGGATGGGTCGGCGCCGGCCACGTAGTAGGGCTGGAGCCACAGGTTCCCGGCCGCGTCGAGGTGGACGGAGCGGAGGACGGGGAGCTGCGGCGACCGCGGGAAGCTGCTCCACATCTGCCGAAACTCCTGAACCGCTGCCGGTGGCACGCGATCCGGATCCGGGAACGCGATCTCCACCAAGCCGTCCAGATGCAGGTCGAACAGGGAAGCGGACGCTGCCGGGGGCGTAACATCGCGCCGGACGAGCGCGGTCGCCGCTCCGTCGCGGGGGGAGAGCATCCGCACCGTCCAGGCTTCCGTGTCGACCGCCGCGACACGTCCCGCGGCGGCGGCGGACTCCGGCCCTCTGAAGAAGACGTAGCGGCCGGTCGACCATCGTCCCCCTTCCCGGACGCGCACATTCGCCTCGTGGCCGGGCGTCACCATCAGCGTCCAGCCGGTACCGTCCGCCAGGTCCACCGCTCCCAGGCGTTCCAATGGCCACCGCACGATCCCGGTGGGCATTTCGTCGAAGTCGGCGTAGTCGACGAAGCGCGCGATGAGCAGGCCATCCACGACCCCTACCGCCTTGTCGGCCACCGCTGCCTGGCCAGCGGCGTCGCCCTCGGTGATCTCCACCCGCAATGTCCGCGCCAGCTCACCCAGCGGGCCGAATACCTGCGCGCGCAAGAGGCTGGAGTCGTACGCAACCAGCGAATCGCCGGCTGTGGTGCCGAGAAAGTCGAGGCTCTCGAATTCGCCGGGGCCCTCCCCGAATCTTCCCGCGCGCCACTGGAATGTCCCCATGGCATCATAGCTGCGCAGTTCGAAAGCGCCGCCGTCGGCGACCACGATGTCGCCGTTGCCGAGCCGCACCGCCGCGACCACATCGGCAAACTGGTACTCGGGTGCGCCGTCGAGGGTGCCTATTTCAACGACGGGTTCGTCCGCGACCGTCCAGCCATCGCCTGGTCCCCAGAGCGGTTCCACGGCGGTGGCGATGGCGATGCCGGCCGAGTCGGTGTGTATGGTGTGTATCGGCGCCGGAGGCGTGTCGCAGGCGGCGACGCCCAGGCCTGCGAGGGCCAGGATCGCCGCGAGTGTCGATTTGGGGTCGGGCATGCCAGTTACCGGCCTACTTGTTGACCCCGTACATCCGCACGTACTGCACGTCCAGCTCGTCCGTCCAGACGCCCAGCACGTAGTCCTCGCCGATCTCCAAGTAGGGGGCCTGGTACTGTATGAACGCGCGTTGGAGGCCCGGTGGCAGTGCGACGCTGCCCAGCCAGGTGCCGTCCGGGGCGTGGATCTCGAAGGGAGGGGGGTCGGCGCCGGCCACGTAGTAGGGGACCAGCCAGAGGTGTCCGGCCGCGTCGACGTGGATGGAGCGGAGGACGGGGAGCACGGGCGCTCTGCGACGGTCGCGCCACATCTGCCGAACCCGGTCGATTTCTTCCGGTGGCGCCCCGCTGAGCATTTCAAGAATCCCGGCCAGATGAAGTTCGAAGAGGGCGTCCGTCGCTTCCCGCGGCGCCAGGTCGCGGCGCACAACGCGCTCGACGATTCCATCCGTGGGAGAAAGCACCCGCACCGAAAACGCCCTGGTATCGATGACGGCGACCCGGTCAGCCGCCGCGCCGAACTCGGGCATGTTGCCGAAGGTCAGGATTGTAGTGGACAGGTCCCGCAGCCTCTCCACCTCTTCGCCGGGCACGACTGTCAGGACGCTGGCGCTTCCATCCGCCAGATCAATGGCGACCAGGCGCTCGTTGAGCCATCGGACGATGCCGGGATCGGTCCCCTCGGCCAACTCGATGAAACGGATGATCAGATTGTTTTTCGCGATCCCGACTACCTTGTCGGGGGCCGAGCCACCGGGTGCCGCATCGCCGCGCGGGAGAACCGCCCTGACCGTCCGTCCCAACCCGCCGTGAGCATCGAAGAGCTGCAGGCGCAGCAGCCGCTCATCGTAGGTCACCAGGGAATCGCCCGCCGTGGTGCCGAGGAAGTCGAGGCTCTCGAACTCGCCCGGCCCTTCCCCGAACCGTCCGGCCCTCCACTGGAAATCGCCCGCGGCGTCGTAGCTCCGCAGTTCCGAAGCTCCCCGGTCGGCGACCACGATATCGCCGTTGCTCAAACGCACGGCTCCCACGACATCGCCGAACTGATATTCGGGTGCGCCATCCACCGTCCCGATCTCGACGAGTGGCTCCGCGTCGACCGTCCAGCCGGCGCCGGGGGCCCACAGCGGTTCGACGGCGGTGGCGATGGCGATGCCGGCCGAGTCGGTGTGTATAGTGTGTATTGGCGTCGGGGCGGTGTCGCAGGCGGCGGCCGTTAGCAGGATCGTCGCGGCTGCTGTCGTTACCGCGGCGATGTGCCTCACCCCGGCCGGGTGTTTCTCCCCGGCCATGCGTCTCACCGCGGCCACCTGGGGATCGGCCGTCCTGGGGTCCAGGGCACGCCGGCGGCCTCCAGTTCCGCCTCCAGCGCGGCGAGGTCGCCTTCCACCAGGGTCCGCAGCGCGGCCGACATCTCGCCCAGCTGCGCCGACGCCACCGCGTAGCTGTCGCGCTGGGTGGTCGTCGGCGCCGAAGTCGCCCTGAACTGCGCGCCCACGACGCGCGAGATGCGCTGCATGACAGACGGGGGCGCGAACTCGGCACGGTCGAGCGCGGTGCGGTCCCGGGACAGGACGCGGCCGATGTCGAAGAGGCGCGCCTCGAAGGCGGTGATGCGGGTCTCAAAAGGTGCCGCGTCCAGTCCGGGGGCGGCGCGCACGGCGCGGCGGAGCAGGTCGAGCCGCTCCGAGGTGGCCCGGGCCGCGCGGTCGGTGGCGATGGCGGCCCGCTGCAGCTCGGCGACCTCGCGTTGGAAGGCCAGCAGTGCGTCGCGGTCGGCGGCGGCAAGCGTGGCCGTGCCGAGGGGCTTGACGGTGAAGGACTGCGGCGCCGTGAGGTCCTCGTGGCCGCCGGCGGTGACGAGGACGAGCTGGGCGGAGAACTCGCCGGGCGCGACCATGGGGCCGTCGGCTTCGCTGCCGTCGGACGAGGGGGGCTCCAGCGACGCGTACCGCAGGTCCCAGGCGATGCGGTGCAGGCCGGCTCGCCTGGGGGCCGGAACGCGCCGCACGACATCGCCGGCAGCGTCGGACACCACCACGAGTACCTCCGGGGGCCGTTCCATGTCTTCGGCGGTCAGGGTGGCCTGGTCGGGGTATTCGATGTCATCGCCCCGTGCCAGCGCCTCCCGTTCCAGCCGCTGCCGCCGCTCCTTGAGCGACTCGTAGCTGTCCCGGAGCAAGTAGGTGAAGACGGCCCCGAAGGCCGGGTTGGGCGCCGTGAAGAAGGCGTCGCCGAAGGTCCCCTTCTCCTGACCGCCCAGCGGTCGCGCGGGGATGTACGCCCACGGGTCCTTCACCGGGAAGAGGTGTGCCGGGCCGGCCGCCACCGCCTCGTCCATTTCCCTGAGCGGCGAGTAGTCGTCCAGGATGTAGAACCCGCGCCCGAAGGTCGCCAGCACCAGGTCGTCCTCGCGGCGCTGGATCTCCAGGTCGCGCACCGCGATCGTCGGCAGGCCGCCGCGCAGCCGCACCCAGGACCCGCCCCCGTCACGCGTCACGAAGAGCCCGAACTCGGTGCCCAGGAAGAGCAGGTCCGGGTCGACGTGGTCCTCCATGAGCGTCCAGGTCGACTGCCCGTCCGGCACGTCCCCGGTGATGTTGGCCCAGGTCGCGCCCCGGTCGTCGCTGCGCACGACGTACGGCGCGAAGTCGCCCTCCTTGTGGTTGTTGAAGACGGCGAAGACCCGGTCACCCATGTGCCGGGACGCCACCACATCGGCCACGTAGGCCATCGCAGGCACCGCCGGGAACACCTCCTGCCGGCGCCAGCTGCCACCTCCGTCCTCGCTCACCTGCACGAGTCCATCATCCGTACCCACATAAAGCAGCCCTTCGACGACAGGCGACTCGTCGAGGGCCACGATCGTCCCGTACGGCGAAGTGAAGACGTTCTTCCAGACGGCCTCGGGCGGCCAGATCCGGCCCATCACCGGACGCTGGTTGCGGTCCAGCCCGCGGCTGAGGTCGCCGCTAACCGCGGTCCACGTCTCGGCGCGGTCGTCGGAGCGGAAGAGCTTCTGGGCGGCGAAGTAGATACGGCGCGAGTCGTGCGGACTGATGATCAGCGGCGAGTCCCAATGCCAGCGGAGCGCCCCCTCCCCCGCCTCGGGCTGCGGCTGGATGTCGAGCTCCTCGCCGCTGGCCCGGTCGTAGCGGACAATGCCCGCGTACTGGGACTGCGTGTAGACGATGTTCGGGTCTTCGGGGTCGACGCGCGCCTGGAATCCGTCGCCGCCGTGGGTGATGAACCAGTCGCTGTTGCGGATCCCGTGGACGTTGTCGGTGCGCGAGGGGCCGCCGACCGACGAGTTGTCCTGCGTGCCGCCGTAGACCGTGTAGAAGGGCGACATGTTGTCGATGCCGACGCGGTAGAGCTGAAACAGCGGCATGTTGCCCGACGCATAGCGCCAGGTTCGGGTGCCGTCGAAGGTCTCGTAGAGCCCGCCATCGGAGCCGACGAGCATGTAGTCGGGGTCGTCCGGGTCGAAGACGATCTCGTGGTTGTCGACGTGCTTGAAGCGGGTGTTGACCCGGTCGAAGGTGCGCCCGCCGTCGCTGGTGACGTGGATGAACACGTCGACCGCGTAGACCCGGTCCATCCGGTGCGGGTCGGGGTAGAGCTCGCCGTAGTACTGCGGGTCGACGACGATGTAGTCGGACATGCGCACCCACGTCTCGCCCCGGTCGGGCGAGCGGTAGAAGCCGCTGCGGTCCTCGGTGGCGGCGGCATTGGCGTAGAGGACGTCGGGGTCGATCGGGGAGACGGCGAGCGCGATGCGGCCGAGGTCGCCGGCCGGCAGGCCCGCGGTGATGTCGCGCCAGGTCTCGCCGCCGTCGGTGCTCTTCCAGACGCCGGACTCCGGGCCGCCGGCGATCAGCACGCCCACGTGGCGCCGCCGCTGGAAAGCCACCGCATATAGAACGTCCGGGTCGCGCGGGTCCATGTGGACATCGGCGATGCCCGTGTTCTCGCTGATTTCGAGCACGGGGGCCCAGGTGGCGCCGCCGTCGGTGGTCTTGAAGAGGCCGCGGTCGCCGCCGGGCGCCCACAGCCCGCCCATGGCCGCCGCGTACACCACGTCGGGGTCGCGCGGATCGATCAGAATCTGGCCGATGTGCTCGGAGGTGCGCAGGCCCGTGTTCGACCAGGTGCGCCCGCCGTCGAGGCTCTTGTAGACGCCGTCGCCCCAGCCGACGCTGCGCTGGCTCGTGTTCTCGCCGGTCCCGAGCCAGATCACGTTCGAGTCGGTCGGGTCGATGGCGATGGAGCCGGTGGAATACGAGGGGTAGTCGTCGAAGATGGGCGTCCAGGTCGTGCCGCGGTTGACGGTCTTCCAGACGTTCGACGACGAGGTCGCCACGTACCACACGCTGCGGTTGGTGGGGTCCACCGCCACGTCTGCGATCCGGCCGGACATGAAGGCCGGGCCGATGCCGCGGAGTTGGAGGGCGGAGAGGAGGCCCTCGTCGACGGCGGGGGCGCCGGGGGGCTGGGCCTCGAGCGGGGTGAAAGCGGTGCAGATGGCGGCCAGTACGAGAGCGGTGGCCGTGGGTGGTAGGAAGAGGGCGGCGATCCGGGGCACGGCATTGGCCCAGGCCCGAACCGTCATGAACAGGGTTGCGGGCAGCCTGCGGAAAACGGGGGTTGCAGCAGCGGCGAAGCGGCTCATGCGTGGCCTCGGTTGTGGTTGCGTGGGGGAGGTGGCGCGGCACGTAGCAGGATGCTTCCGGCTGCGCGCCCCCGCAATCACCCCGACTTCCCAGTCGTCCAGGGTCGTCAAGCAGCGCCTCCTTTGCCGCGACCGAGTAGAGCCACCATGCTTCCTCGCTCCAGCAACTTGAAAACCCCGTCCGATTGTGGTCATAAGCGGGCGATTCTCGTTCATTTCTTTCTGAAGTCATTGGAAAACAGTGATTTACGATTCCGGTGATCGATTTCATATTGCGCGCTGGAGATTCATAACGTGATCGCGGCGGGTACGAACCGGAAATACGATCCATCCTCCGTACCTCGCCATAGCCCGAGCCACACGCGCACTTCGCCGTCATGTGAACGGTACATCGATTCCTTATCCGACCGGCTGTTCCCGATCGTAACGCCGCTCCTCCACCAAATCGACCCCCACAATTACCCCATCTCCCAGAACTCTCCCCGCAGCCCCGCGTCCCGCAGCACGGCCCTCTTCACGGCGGGCGACAGCGGCCGCCACTCGTCGCTCATCCGCCCGCCGTACCAGCCCCGGCTCAGTTCGCCCAGGGTCTCGATACCGACGGCGATGGCCGAATCCAGTCCCTGCCCCGCCGCCCAGGCCATCGCATCCGCTTCCGACCGGAAGGCGAGGATGTTGTTTCAGGTGAAACCGATGTCGTCCCAGAAGTGCCGGGCTGGAACGGGAAGGAGCACGACTGTTCCGCCGGGCTCGACACGTCCCCCCGCGACCACCAGGTCGATGATCGCGCCCGACCGCGGACACCGGGCCCGCGTCCGCCCCTCGGTGTCGAGAATGATCGGGATCGCGATCGCGTCCCACGCACAGTTTGCCCAGTAGCCACCGACCGGTGTCTCGACGCGGTACGGGGTCGGGATGGCCGAAAAGGGGTGTGCCATGAGGACTTCGCCGTGTTCGTCCAGGGCCAGGACGTGGGAGTCGGCAAGGAAGCGGAGCGCATCGCTAATCCGACTGTCGGTTGCGCGCAGGCGGGTCCGGAGTTCGGCCCGGGTCGGGACCGTCCCCGTTTTCCGGGTTCTTCGGTACAGGTGCCCTCGGAGGCGCCAGGCGAAGGATTCCCGGTTGCCGGCCGACTTCCGGGCGGTGCCGGTCAACCCACTCCCTGCCGGGTGGTCCAGATGAGCACCCAGCCTCCACAGTCCCGGTTGCGGCGCCTCTCCCAGATCTCGATCAACTCCACGGACTCCGGCGCAATGTCGTCGATGAACAGCCTCGACTGAATGGGCAGATTGGTCTGCCGACGGATCCCGTCCACATACGGAGCGAGGCGTTCATTGCATTGTCCGAGGTACAGGTGGGGCGATCCCGATGCGAGATTACGGATGCGGATAGCCGGCACCTTCCTGAACACGTCGGTAAGCTGGGCGGGGGCGAGCTCGTCAAGCATGGGTCGGGTGACCACATGCGTCCGCTTTCCGTATCGGTTCATGTTGTCGTGAACGCCGTCCCCGGCCATGTGCAGGGAGCGTATTTCGGTTTCGATCGGTCTGGGCGCAGCCGGTTCGACCATCATTTCAACCCGTGCGGCAGTGGTCCGGTCCGGACTGAGCGCCACAGGCGCGGCGCGCTTGCCGTAGCCGGTCGACTCCACCTCGAATCGGACCACAGGATCTTGCAGGTCCCCGAACTTCGCCAGCCCGTCCAGGTCACTGACGCGGCTCTCTCCCTCCGCCAGTGACACCAGAGCCCCCTCGATCGGATCTCCGGATTCGCCATCCACAACCCTCACCAGCAGGGTGCCGGGCGCGTCGATGTCGATGTCTCTCGTCTTGTACATGTGCAGCGTCACTTCACCTGCATGGAGCACATCCAGATGACCGGTCAGCCTGTCGTATCCCCACCTCCTCGCGGTGACCCAGTAGCGGCCCGAGGGGACATCGATCACGGCGCGACCGTCCGCATCGGTCACGTACCGGCCGTCCATGCCGGCAAGCACGATCACGGCCCCGGTCACCACTTCCTCGCTGGCGGGGTCGTATACCCGTGCGGACAGACGGACCATTTCCCCTTCCTGCGGGGTCTCCCGGGCCTCGATCGCCAGTGCGGGAGTCAGGGTGGCCACGGACACGCCGGCGACAAGTCCTATCAGAAAGTTGCGGGGTCGATGCCAGTGTCGCGAGGGCACGCTACGCCGTGTGCGTCGGTCCATCGGCGGGTCTCCTTTCAGGCCGGCAACGGAAGAGTCCATGGACCTATCCTGCCTTTCGTCTCAGCCAGTCGTCAGGGCTCAGACTGTCTTCCTCAAACATGGCCAGAAGCACGATCAGCAGGACCGCGCGCGGGATCACATGCGTGTCGAAGGCGTACAGCGGCTCGGCCAGGAGGTGCCCGAAGGTGACGAGCATCAGTACGGCGCCCAGGCCGATCGCCGCCGCAAAGCGCTTCCAGCCGGCGAGCATGAGGGCGCCGCCGATCAGCTCGACGTGGGGGACGACGACGCCGGTAAACCAGAGCGACCATTCGGGCAGCGGACTCGATGCGTAGGGCTCCACGAAGAGGCTGCGGGCGTGCTCGACCGCGCCGAGCCTGAAAACCTTCCAGAACCCGGCCGCGAAGAAGATCAGCCCGAGGATGATGCGGGCGAGGAAGACGGCCCAGCTCTTCGGTGTGATTGTGGTTTGCATCTCGTGGGGCAACCTTGCGTCGGGGCTGGCGCGAAACAATGACGTGGGGCGCCGGCACGCGGCAAGCGACGAACGCCGGGAGGGACACGGGAATGGCGCAGCGCGACTACATACTCCGCCTGATCGAGGAACTCGGCGCGGCGCTGATCGCGCTCCGCAACGCGATCATCGGGGGCGGGGCACCGGCGGGCAAGGTGGAGGCGACGCTGCGCCGGGCGGCCAGCGAGGCGGGGATGGAACTGGAACTGGCCCGCGCGGTGTCGGCCGATGCCTTGCCGGCGATGGTGGCGCCCACCGGCGAGGTCGAGCCCGCGCGGTGCTGGGTGCTGGCAGAGGCGCTGATGACGGACGGGGTGAATCGCCTGCAGGAGGGCGAGCCGGAGCTGGCGAGGTCGTCGCTCGCGAAGGCGGCGGTGCTCTTCCAGCTGGTGGCGCCGTGGGGCGCATATCTGACGGGGTTCCCGGAGGCGAGCGAGCGGATTGAGGAGATCGAAGGGCTGCTCAGCTCTATCGAGCAGCGGTAGCGATGGCACGCTGGTAATGTCTACTTTACATAATGTAATGCAAACATGACATGCGATGGATGGGTCGCTATTCCCCCGCCCCGGCAAGCACCTCCCGCACCACCTCGCCCGCCCGTCCGACATCGTCCATGGAGACGTCCCGGTGCGCCACCGCACGCACCGCGCGCAGCCCCGACACCAGCATGAGTACGCCCCGCGCGCGGCATCCGTCGACGAAGGCGGCCGCGGTCCCCGGCACGTTGAAGCGCAGGATGTTCGTCTCGACGTGCTCGCGCTCCAGTTCGACGCCGGGGATCGAGACCAGGACATCGGCCAGGTGGCCCGCTTTTTCATGGTCGTGAGCGAGGTCGCCGCGGTGGTTTTCCAGCGCGTGCAGCGCACCCGCGGCGATGATCCCCGCCTGGCGGAAGCCGCCGCCGAATAGCTGCTTGAAGCGGCGGGCCCGCTCGACCAGGGCGGCCGAGCCCGCCAGCGCCGACCCCACCGGCGCACCGAGCGCCTTCGAGAAGCACACCGAGACGCTGTCGAAGTCGCGCGCGTAGCGGGCGGGCGGGATGCCGGTCGCGGCCGAAGCGTTCCAGACGCGGGCGCCGTCGAGGTGGCAGCGCAGACCGGCGGCGCGGGCAATCGCGACCACTTCGTCGAGGAGCTCCAGCGGCCAGATGCTCCCTCCGCCGCCGTTGTGGGTGTTCTCGAGGGTGAGCAAGCTCGCGGGCGGGGTCAGGGTGGTGGGCGATCCCGAATGCGTGACCCCGAGGGCATCGCGCAGCTGGGCGGCCGTGAAGATGCCGCGGTCCCCCAGCAGCGGCTGCACGGTCGCGCCCGAGAGCGCCGCCGGCCCGCCGCCCTCCGAGCGCACCACGTGCGACGCGATGTCCATGATCACGCGGTCGCCGGGCTCGGTCTGGGCGCGGATCGCGACCTGGTTGGTCATCGAGCCGGTGGGCATGTAGACGGCGTCCTCCTTGCCCAGGAGCTCGGCGGTGCGGGCTTCGAGACGCCGGATCGTGGGGTCGTCGCCGTAGACGTCGTCGCCCACGTCGGCGGCGGCCATCGCCTCGCGCATGGCGGGGGTCGGCCGCGTGACGGTGTCACTGCGAAGATCGATCATGCCGCAACGCTATGCGGAAGCGGGGGCGCGGATCAAGCCCCGGCGTCACACAAAGTCGACATCCATGACGTCGAGGAGCGGGCGGTAGCCCAGGCGGCGGTAGATGCCGTTCGAGGTCGGGTTGGCCAGGTCGGTGTAGAGGACGCAGTGGCTGAAGCCGGACTCCAGGATCTGGCGGCTGACCTGCGCCACGAGCGCGGTCGCGTAGCCGAGGCGGCGGTGCCGCGGCGGCGTGTAGACGTAGCCGATCCGCACGCCGTGCCGGGTGCGGGCGGGAAACCCGGCCATCGACACCGGGGCTCCGTCCTCCCACAGCGCCAGCAGGGAGTCGCCGCCATCGCCGCCCGTGAGACTCCGGGCCCGCGTGCGCGGATCACCCGGCTCGGGCAGTCCGGTTTCCCGCGAAAAGGCCTCGAGCCAGCCGGCCACAAGCGGGATATCCGCGGAAGTGGCCGGCCGCATCGCCCCCGGCGGCATCGTCCCAGGCGCAATCACACCCTCCAGGACATGGATGCGCTGCCGCGCGCCGTCGACCGCCTTCACGCCCCTGAGAGAGGCCCACGCCGCACCGAAGGCGCGCACCACCCTGTTCGGGCCGAGGGCGGCGGGGATCGAGTCATACGCTCCGGCCACGTCGCCCGCGAGCAGCGGGATCGCGCGGGCGGGCATCCGGGTCAGGCCCAGTTTGTAGGGCGGCGTGCGAAAGGCGCATCCCCGGACGTCATCGCCCTGCTCGACGGTCGCGAAATACAGAGGGGAACCGTAGCGGTCCGTGCCCCGGGCCACCGACCCGACAATCCCCAGCGGCAGGTTGTTCTCGGCCTCCCGCGCCAGCAGCCACGCCTCGGCCCGGTCGAGGAAGGCGCGGGGCCCGTCGTGGCGGACTACGCGCAACGCGTCGGGCGGCCCGGCTATCCGTCCGATTCGTCCCCCGTTACGAGAGTCCTGACGAAGTCGTCGACCCCGGAAATCCGGGCCATCAGCGTGACGTGAATGTCGTGCACCCGCGTCTCGCCACCGTTCCTTCCGTAGTAGTCGCCCACCTCGAAGAGGAGGGAACCGCCGCCCAGGGGCGCCTCGACGCCGAATCCGCCGTGCCAGGCACGCTCGCGCTCCGCGCCTGTGAGGGAGTAGGGCAGAATGGGGGTGCCGTCCGTGGCGCCGATGATCTTGGAGCCGTAGCCGGAGAACATGTAGCCGCGCACGCCCTGGTGCACGGGCGTGTAGAAGACCGCGTCCACCATCACCGTCTCGAAGTACTCCAGCTCGGAGGAACTCCGCGGCGAGGACGGGTTGCCGAGCAGCTCGGTCGCCAGATCCCGCTGCGGCTCCCACGCCATCGACCGCTCGAACAGCGCCCTTGCGCCGTACCAGGAGTCCTTGCGCTTCACGGCCAGCTCCATCCCGTAGGTGGGCCGGCGCAACGCGCGCTGCGAACCGGAAGCACCCTGCTGCGGCAGGAAATACCCCATTCGGGGAGCGAACGAGACCTCCCAGCCGTCGGGCTGCGCGGCGTTGGCGGCGCTCCCGGGAGGGGCCTGCGCGGATCCGGCAATCGGCAAGGCGGCGCTCACGATCGATGCGGCGATGGCCAGTGTGGCGAGTCGGACAAGCTTCATGCGGCAACTCCTCGGGTTGACGGCGCCGGCGCCGGCGCACGCTTGCCGTCTATGATAGCACGCCCCTGTATCCGGACGCGAGCGTGAACAGCCCGTTGAGTCGTGTGCGGAGTACAGGGCGGTAACCCCGCCCGGCGAGCCAGTCCTCGAGCTCCGGCGGCCGTTGGTCGTCGCGGTGCGCCTGCGGGAGTTCCACGATCAGGTGGCGGGGCCACAGCGCTTGTGGCGAGCTCCGCAGATACGGCTTGATGACGTCGGCCTCGTGCCCCTCCACGTCGACCTTGAGGCAGTCGATCCGGTAGAGGCCGGCTTCGCGCACCACGTCCGCGAGGGTGAGCACCTCGACGGGGATGGTGGCGCCGGCGTCGTGGGCCCCGGTGTCCGCCTCGGCAGCCGAGCGGCGGCTTCCGGCTGCGGCGTGAGTCGCGCCCCGCCCCACCAGACGGCTTTCACCCGAGTTGCGCGTCCCGACGAGCAGCGTGCCTCTCTCCCGCTTCGCCCCCACAGCCGCCTCCACCACCCGCACGCGGTCCGCTGCGCCATTCGCGTCCACGTTGAAGCGCAGCTGGCGTGCCAGGGCGGGATTCGGCTCCACCGCCACGATGCGCCCGGACGCGCCGAGACGGGAGAGTGTCCAGAACGAGTAGCCGCCGGCGTTGGCGCCCACGTCGACGAAGGTGAAGCCGAGCGAGATCCACTTGCCCAGCACCTTGCGTTCGGCGCGGTCCCAGGCCCGGGGCAGAAACAGGATCCTCGCCTCCGAAACCGAGCGGTCCGGGAAGAGGCGGAGGCGCTGTCCCCACACCTCGGTGTCCACCGGGCCGGTCAGGTGGCGCCGCGCGGCCCGGCGGGCGAGGAGCGCGAAGCGGCTCCAGGGCCACGTGCCCGGCAGCGCCCGGGCGATGGCCAGCCAGATGGCCCCCGGTCCCCCGGGCGGATGTGCCCCCCAGGAACCGGTTTCGTCGTGTGAATTGGTGTTGTCGCCGTGATTTTCGCCCATGCCCGCCGCCGTTCATGGTCCTTTTCACAGGGGTTATTGTATGGGCTGACGCCGTACACTTCAAAGCGGGCGCTCGGTCCGCACGGAGACGAAGCAACCGATGAACCCCGCACCCGGAGGGACGCTGACCTCCGGGACCATCGCCCGGTTCTGGTCCCCCCTGGCCGCGACCTGGATCATGATGGCGCTCGAGGGCCCGCTCATCGCGGCCACCATCGCCCGTCTTCCCGATCCCAAGCTCAACCTGGCCGCGCACGGGGTGGTCTTCGCGATGGCGATCCTCGTCGAGGCGCCGGTGATCATGCTGATGACGGCGGCGACCGCGCTGGTGCGCGACCGCGTCAGCCTCCGCCGGCTGTGGATCTTCGCGCAGGGACTGAACGTGCTGGCGACGGCGCTGATCCTCTTCCTGCTCCTCCCCTTCGTCTTCGATCCTCTCGTCTTCGGCCTGCTGGCGCTTCCCCGCGACATCGCGCACCTCATCCAGGGCGCGCTGTGGATCTTCCTGCCCTGGCCCGGCGCGATCGGCTACCGGCGCTTCATTCACGGCGTCATGATCAGCGCGGGCCAGACGCGCCAGGTCGCGCTCGGCACCGTTTTCCGCCTGGTCGCGATGGCTGGAACCGTATTCGCGCTGCCGGTGTTCACGGATCTGCACGGGGCGTGGGTCGGCGCCGCCAGCCTCACCGTCGGCGTCTGCGTCGAGGCGCTCGCCGCCCGCATCATGGCCGCGGGAGCCATCCGGCGCTATCGGGCCACGTCCCCCGAAGAGAGCGGCACCGCGGCGCCGAGCTTCCGGGGCATCGTGTCCTTCTATTACCCGCTGGCGCTCACCTCGCTGGTGGCGCTGGCAACCCACCCCATCCTCACCTTCCTCGTTGGGCGGTCGCGGGATCCGCTGGAGTCGCTGGCGATCCTGCCCGTGGTGCACGCGCTGTCGTTCCTCTTCCGCGCGATGGGGCTCAGCTATCAGGAGGCGGCGATCGCGCTGATGGGCAACGAGTTCGAGCACCGGCGCGCGGTGGGGCGCTTCGCGCTGCGCATGGGGCTGGCAACCTCGGTCGGGTACGCGCTGATCGTCCTGACGCCGCTATTCGGGGTCTGGTTCGAGGGTATTTCGGGGTTGACGCCGGAGCTGGCGGGGTACGCCCGGATCCCGGCGCTGGTGCTGATCCCGCTGCCGGGACTGGGATTCTGGCTGGCCCAGCAGAGTGCGGTTATGGTGTTGAAGCGGCGGACGAAGGCGATCACGATGGCGACCACGCTGGGGCTTGTGGGCATCGCGGCGGTCTTCCCCGCTCTGGCCTGGGGGCTGGGGTGGGTGGGCGCGACAGCCGCCTTCGTCGCGTTCTGCGTGGGGCGCATCGCCTCGAACCTGTACCTGCACTGGAGCGATTCACGATGAGCATCAGCCGTCGCCAGTTCGTTGCCGCCTCCGCCGGTTGCGCCTCCTACCTCGCCGCAGCTGGGCCGTTTCTGTCCGCCTCCGCGCTGCGGCGTTGGAGTGGGATCGGCGCGCGGCGGGTGGTCGCGCAGACGCCGTGGGCCCGCATCGAGGAGGTGGGCGAGGGGATGTACGCGATCATCTCGACGCCGCTCGACGGGGACTTCACCACGGTGTGCAACGGGGGGATCATCGGGGGGTCGTCGGGCACGGTGGTGGTGGAGGCGTTCAACACGCCCGAGGGGGCGGCGTGGGCGGCGGGGCAGGCGCGGGCGCTGACCGAGCGGTGGCCTGACCAGGTGGTGGTGAGCCACTACCATGGGGATCACTCGGCCGGGCCGGCGGGGTTCGCGGCGGAGGGTGAGGGGGTGCCGCGACTGCGGGCGACGGCCGCGACGCGGGAACTGGTGGAGGGGTCGCCCGGGGACGAGGCCGCGAAGGCGCCGTGGGCCGATGTGGTGGTGGTGCCCGAGGACGGGCCGGTCGAGATCGATCTGGGGAGCCGGGTGGTTGAGGTGGTGCCGCGCCGGGGCCACACCGCGAGCGATCTGTCGGTGGAGGTGGACGGGGGGGAGGGGCCGGTGTGGTGCGGCGATCTGGTGTGGAACGCGATGTTCCCGAACTACATGGACGCGGTGCCGTCGCGGCTGTCGCGGACCGTGAGGGCGCTGCAGGCGATTCCGGCGGGCGTGTTCGTGCCGGGGCACGGGCCGCTGGCCGATGCGCAGGCGATGTCCCGGTACGTGGCGCTGATCGACTCGGTCGAGGAGACGGCGCGGTATGCCTGGCAGCGGGGGATGACGGCTGACGAAGCGGCCGAGAGCTATGAGGTGCCGGCGGAATTGGGCGACTGGATGAGTTTCAACCCGAACTTTCACCTGCGGGCGATGCAGGCGTGGATGGACGAGTTGGCGGGGGCAGAATACTAAACATACATGTTAACTATCATGGGCCAGGGTGGCAGGCGTTTCAGCTGACACTGAACATTGTTGTTAAGTATTGGGCAAATCAGGCGTCGAACGCCCGCCTGACCCGCTCCCCCAGCCCCCGCAGCCGCCCCACCGGCTCGTTGCTGAACACGATCCGCACGAACCGGGCCGCATTCTCCCGGCCCCAATGCGTCATGGGCGTGGCAGCGATCTTCCCGTGCTCCAGCAGCCGCGCCGACGCGGCGGCCCCATCCAGGCCCAGCGCCCCGGTGTCCACCAGCAGCGACCATCCCCCGTCGCCGCGCACCACAGGGAGGCCGTCCAGTTCGGCCAACACCGCATTGCGGCGGCGCTCCCACTCCTCAACCGCATCCGCCACACCCCCGCCATTCGGGTCGGTGAGCGCGGCGAGCGCACCCGGCTGCGTCACCCCCACGGGCGTCACCACGTTGTAGATGCTGACCAGCCCGATGCGGTTCATCACGCGGCGCGGGCCCGTCACCCAGCCCACGCGCCACCCGATCATGCGGTACTCCTTGGAGACGGAACCGACCGTGATCGTGCGGTCCGCGAGTCCGGCCACGCCGGCGGGGTGAATGTAGGCGCGGCCGTCGAAGAGGATGCGCTCCATCGCGGCGTTGTAGAGGAGCCAGATGCCGCGCTCTTCGCAGACGCGGGCGATCTCTTCCCAGTCTTCGCGGGCGAGCACCGCGCCTGACGGGATCGACGGGTTCATGAGGAAGATGACGCGGGTGCGCCCGGTTACCGCGTCGTGGAAGCGGTCGAGGTCGAGCGCCCAGCCGCCGCCCTGGACCACGAAGGGCGCAAAGCGGGCCACGCCGCCGGCGAGGCGGACCCGGTAGAGCATGCCGGCGTAGGTCGGGTCGGTGACGACGACTTCGTCGCCGGGCTCGATGAGGGCGAGGAGGGCGTTGAAGAGCCCCTCGGTGCCGCCGGCGGTAATGATGGTCTGCGCGTCGGGGTCGTGCGGGACGCCGCTGAGGCGGGTGACGTGGGCGGCGGCCGCGGCGCGAAGCTGCTCGCTGCCGAGGAAGGGGAGGTAGCTGTTGGCGTCGTCGTGGCCGATCGCGGCCCGGGTGGCGGCGACGGCGGCCGCGGGGGGCGGGATGTCGGTGTCGAGATTTTCGAGGCGGAGGATGTCGGGGTCGGCCTCGGCGGCCGCTGCGACACGGTCGATCGAGAAGCCGGCGATGTCGCCGAGGCGGCCGGTTGTGCCCGGGCCGGAGCCGGTGCTGCTCACGGTGCCGGAAGCGTGGCCGCGAGAAAGGCGGGCAGACTCCGCCGCACGAAGTCGATGACCTCGTCCACGGTGGCGGCGGTGGCGACGTGCGGCGGCAGGGCGTCCGTGCGGGCGAGGTCGCCGAAGAGGATGATGGGGCGCCCGTATTCCAGCGACAGTTCGACCTCGGAGGCCGTGCCGACGCTGCCGGGAAGCGCCACCACCACGTCCGAGGTAAGGATGTTGACGTGGTTCCGCGAGGACAGGTCCGCGCCCAGCTTGCCGAGGTGGGTGCGGATCGGGACTTCGACCCACGGGTTGGGGTAGTCGCCGCCCGCCGCGGGTCCGCCGTCCTCCACCGCAAGGGGCAGCACGCCGATCACGACCCCCGCGCGGTCCTCCACCTCGGCGAACGCGCGCGACACCGATGTCATCACGCCCGTGCCGCCCCCGGTCAGCAGGTGGACCCCGAGCCGGGCGAGGCGTCGGCCCAGCGGCACGGCCAGCTGTTCGTGGGCGTGGGCGCCGGCGCCCATCACGCCGACGATGGGAAGGCGGTTCATCGCAGGATAGGTTGGAAGGACGGTTTCTCCGCGTTCACCTTCAACCTCGCCCTTCCCGGAGCCTCATGCCAATCCGGCCCGCCGCAAGCGAAGCAGTGCGCCCCGACGCGGCCGCGCAGTCGGGCGCCGCAAAGGGCTACGGCCCCTACGCCGCCACCTCGGTCGTCGTCGCCAACATGATCGGCACCGGCGTCTTCACCAGCCTGGGCTTCCAGCTCCTCGACATCCAGTCCACCTTCCCGCTGCTGCTCCTGTGGGTGGTCGGGGGCGCGGCGGCCTTCTGCGGCGCCGTCTCGTACGCGGAACTGGGCGCGGCCATCCCCCGCTCGGGCGGCGAGTACACCTTCCTGTCACGGATCTACCACCCCGCCGCCGGCTTCGTCTCGGGCTGCGTGTCGGCCACAGTCGGCTTCGCGGCCCCCACCGCCCTCGCGGCGATCACCTTCGGCACCTACTTCGCCTCGGTCTTCCCTTCCCTCTCGCCCACCTGGCTCGGCGCCGGGCTCGTGGTCGTGATGGCGGCCGTGCACGCCACCAATCACCGCAACTCCAGCCTCCTGCAGAGCGGCTTCACCACCGTGAAGGTCGTGTTGATCGCGGCCTTCTGCCTCGCCGCGGCCACCCTCGCCGACTCCCCCCAGCCCACCTCCCTGCTGCCCGCCGCGGGCGATGGCAGGCTCGTCTTCGGCGGGGCCTTCGCCATCTCGCTCATCTACGTCTCCTACGCCTACACCGGATGGAACGCGGCCACCTACCTCAGCAGCGAACTCGACAACCCCCAGCGCACCCTGCCGCGCATCCTGGGAACGGGCACGCTGCTCGTCACGGTCCTGTACGTCGCGCTGAACTGGTCGTTCCTGCGCGCGGCGCCGATGGGGGAGATGGCGGGCAGGATCGAGGTCGGGTACGTCGCGGCCACGCACATCTTCGGCCCGGCGGGGGCGGCGATCATGGCGGCGACGCTGGCGCTGTTGCTCGTCTCGACGGTGAGCGCGATGGTGCTGGCGGGCCCGCGCGTGCTGCAGGTGATCGGCGAGGACTACCCGCTCTTCCGCCGCCTGGGCCGCAGGAAGGCCAACGGGATCCCGGCGGTGGCGATCCTCGTGCAGACCGGGCTCACCCTGATCTTCGCGCTGACGGCATCGTTCGAGACCGTGCTCGTATTCACCGGCTTCGTCCTCGGGCTGAACAGCTTCCTCACCGTCGCGGGCGTCTTCGTGCTGCGCATCCGCGAACCGGAGCTGGAGCGCCCCTACCGCACCTGGGGGTATCCCTTCACCCCACTCGTGTACCTCGGCTTGACCTTCTGGACGCTGGTCTTCATCGCGCGCGACCGGCCGGTGGAGGCGCTGATCGCGGGAGGGCTGATCGGGGCGGGGCTGCTGCTGTACCGCGTGGCGGGCCGGGCCGCCTCACCGACGGAATGACGTCCCCGCCGACCCCTACTCGACCCCCAGCAGCTCGATCTCGAAGATGAGAACCTGGTTCGGACCGATGTTCGGGGGCGCTCCGGCCGCGCCGTAGGCCAGCCCCGAGGGAATGAACGCGCGGAGGTGGCCGCCCACCTGCATCAGCTGGATCGCTTCGCCGAAGCCGGCGATGACCTGGTCCACCCCGAAGGTAGCGGGCTCGCCGTCGTAGGATGTGTCGAACTCGGTTCCGTCGGTCAGCGTTCCGCGGTAGTGCAGCCTGACCTCCTGGCCCGGCATGGGCGACGCCCCGTCTCCCTCGCGCAGAACGATGTACTGGAGCCCCGACTCCGTCGTCATGACCCCTTCCTGCCCGGCGTTCTCCTCGAGAAAGGCCTGGCCGGCCTCCCGCTCCCGCGCCGCCTCCTCCTCCATCGCCGTCTGCACGACCTGGCTGAAGGCATTCATCGCGTCGTGGATCTCCTCCTCGCTCAGGGCCGCGTCGAGCCCGCCGAGCGCGTCGGTCATTCCCCGCGTGAGTGCAAGCATGTCCACGTGCTCGGAGACTTCGGCGAGCGACCGCCCCATGTCGTAGCCGATCGCGTAGCTGGCCTTCTGGGTGTCGGTGTCGAGCGAGGCCTCGGGCAGACAACCCGCCAGGGCCAGGAAAGGGATCGCAAGGGCTGCGCGGCGGATGGCCATGGAGGGATTCCTCAATTGCGGGATGTCGAAAGCAGGTGCTGAATGTAACCCGCCGGGCCGGTCCGGCGAGAATCGGGGCGCTCAGGCAAGAATCGAGTGCAACTCCCGCAGGTCGTGGATGACAGAGAGCGCCACCTTTTCCGCCCCGCCGCCCGACATGCGCGTCGGGTTGTGCCAGACGACCGTCAGGCCTGCGCGAGTTGCGCCCTTGATGTCGAGGGGAGATCCGGCCACGAATAGGACCTCGTCGGTGAGGGGTGCCGGGACGGCCTGCCCGGCGGCGAGACCCGCGACGCCTGCGTGGTAGACGCGCGGGTCCGGCTTGTAGAACCCGGCGGACTCGGCGGTGACCACCGCGCGGAAGGGCGCGCCGACAAGCGCCGCGGCCCGCTGACCCATCGCCTCGGAGCAGTTGGTGGCGACCGCCAGCGGCCTTTCACGCGCCAGCTCGGTCAGCACTTCGCCCGCCCGCGGCCAGGGGGCGAGCTCGTCCCAGCGCCGCTGCAGCTCGTCGGCGAAGACGCGCGGCATCCCCACGGCCTCGGCCGAGTCTGCCACCAGGTCGAGGTACGGGACGTAGGCGCCCCTGGCGTAGGTTCGCCGCAGGTATTCCATGCGCCACCTCCGGCCCGGCTCCTTGCCCCCGGCGATGTCGTCCCACAGCGACCAGGAGTCGATGAGCGCGGAGAGGAGGTCGAAGAGGACGGCCTTCATCCCGTCACCGCCTCGGCCTCGATCTCGACGAGCAGGTCGTCGCCGACCGTGTCCGCGCGCACAAGCGTGTTGGCCGGCCGGATGTTCGCGAAGCGGAGGCCGTGCGCCCGGGCGACCGGCTCCCAGTCGACGTCGCCGCGGATGAACACGCGGGTGCGCACCACATCGTCGAGCCCGGCGCCCAGCGATTGCAGCGCCCCCTCGATCTTGTCGATGATGAAGTGGGTCTGCGCGCCGGGATCGCGACCGCCGATCAGGCGGTCGCCGTGCGAGGCGGTGGTGCCGGCGACCATGATGCGGTTGCCCTTGCGCACCGCGCGGCTGTAGCCGGCAAGCGCCTCCCAGGGGGTGCCGGTCGAGACGCGATCGGTGCCGTCGCGGCTTTCGACGGGGTAGGGCGCGGGGAAGTGCGTGATATGGTGGCTGAGGTCGCCCGAGGCGGTGAGGAAGGGGGGGCGCCGGTACTCGTCGCCGCAGTCGCCGCCGATGGGGTCGAGTTCGGCGCAGGCGGCGTCAAGGGCGGTGCGCGCCGCGTTGTCGAGGTCGAAGCGGAAGAGGTTGAGGTTGTCGTCGATGTGGTCGCTCTCGCCGAGGCGGGCGCCGACGATGATCCCCGCGACGGCCGGGTGGTCCAGGATGTAGCGGCAGGCGACGTTGGCGATGGACCACCCTGACGTAACGTTAGGGTTGGTCTCATTCAACCCTGTTGCCACACGCGCGACCGTCCTCAGGAGGTGCTGGAAGCGCTCCCAACCGCCGCTCTGATCAATAAACCGACGGTACTTCATCTGCGACCAGGTCAGGGATTCGTCGATCGGGGGCTCCTCGCGGCCCAGCCAGCGCTCGCTGAGGAAGCCGCCGGCCAGGGTTCCGTAGGCCAGCAGCCCGATCCCGTGAGTGCGGCAGACCTCAGCCAGCGCGCCCGCGGCACGCCGGTCGATCAGCGAGAAGGAGACCTGGTTGGAGACGATCGGCACGCCGCTGCGGATGGCCATGTCGAGGTGCACGGCGTCGCAGTTGGTGAGGCCGAGGTGACGGATCCGGCCCGCCGCCTGGTGCTCGGCCAGCATGAAGAGACAGTCCAGCCAGCTCGGGTCGGCGTAGTTCCAGGCGTGGAATTGCAGGAGGTCGATGGCGTCGGTCTGGAGGCGGTCGAGAGCGCGCCTGACGGCAGCGGCGACGGCCTTCTCGCTGGCCGGTCCCGGCTCCGGCACCCACTTGGTGAGGAGTTGCACATCGCTGCGGCGGCGGCCGAGCGTGCCCGCGATGACCTCGGCCGAGCCGTAGTGGTCGGCCATGTCGAAGGTGGTGAGGCCGGCGTCGGCGTAGGGATCCATCGCGCGCGCGGCTTTGCCCGGGTCGAGGGCCGCCCCGTCACGCTCCTGGTCGGCGACCTGCCAGAGCCCCGTTACGACGCGGGAGATCTCGAGGCCGGGAGCGAGGGCGGTTCGTTCCACCACGGCCTGCCGGCCCCCCGGGCGATCCGGTCCGCCCACGTCAGCTCGTCACTCCGGCGGAAGCTCCCGGAAGAGCGCCCCGGTGTCGGCGCCTTCCCGCTGCATCCGCGTCACCCGAACGATGAAGATCGTGGACGCGAGCGCCATCACCCCGAGCCATACCCAAGTGGAGTGGAAGTACCAGGCGGCCACGTCCGCAGTCAGATCCTTGTTGATGTGGACGGCCAGGAAGACGGTCAGCAGGATGACGCCGGCGGTGCCGACCACGAGCTGGCCGGTGCGTCCCTTCAGCACCGTGATCCTCGCCGCGCGCTCCGGATTGCGGCGGGCAAGGTTGAGCAGCGACAGACACATCAGCAGGAAGTTGACCAGCATCGCGGTGACGAGGATGTCGATGCCCAGGAAGAAGTCGCCCGCGAGGTGGCTGCCCAGGATGCCCACGGTGGCCATCAGGCCGCTGCCCACCAGCGCGACATGCGGGGTGCGCCAGCGCGCGTTCACGGCGGCGGCGGCGCGCGGGAAGATCCCGTCCTCGGCCCAGGCGAACATGAGGCGCGATACCGCCAGCAGCATGGCGGGGAGGTCGTTGATGAGGGCGACGGCCGCCCCCGCGACGATCGCCACCGTCCAGTACCAGGGGAGGAGGTAGCCCAGCAGGCCGGGCGCGGTGAGGTCGCGCAGCTGCGCCTCCTCGGCCACGAAGCTCCACGGGACCGCGTGGTAGACGGCGGCCGTGAAGAGGAGGTAGAACGTTCCCACCGTGACGACCGCGAGGCCGGTGGCCAGGGGGAGGTTGCGGCCGGGATTGCGCGCCTCGCCGCCCGCCTGCGCGATCGAATCGAAGCCGATGAAGCTGGAGAAGAGCAACGCGGCGGCGGCGAGGAGGGAACCGAGGCGGAAGGGGGCCGCGGGTTCCGCCGGGACGGCGCGGCCCTCGGTGGCCATGAGCGCCGATGCGAAGTCGCCGTGGTCGAAGAGGAATCCGGCCACGATGACCACGCTTCCCAGGGCGAACATCAGGAACATCATCGGCACGAGGGTGCGCTCGTAGATGCCGAGACCGCGCAGGTTGACGATGACGAAGGTCCAGAGGAAGGCGAGCGCGATCCCCACGCGAATCGGCCCGGTATCGAGCGCTTCCGCCACCCCCGCCCATCCGACGGCCCCCGCGATGTCCCTGAGGAAGGGCACGAGGACGTACGACACCACGCCGATCGCAATCGACAGCCCGAACCACTGCGAGAAGCTCGCCACGAACCCCCAGAAGGGGCTCAGCGACCGGCTGACGTAGATGTAGCTGCCTCCCGCTCGCGGCATCGCCGACGAGAGGCTGGCGTAGGCGACCGCCGCCACCAGCGCCGGCAGCGCCGCCAAGAAGTACGACGTCAGGACGTGGGGCCCGATCCCCGGGACGTTCCGCTGCAGCATGATCGGGATCAGGTTGATCGCCGCCCCGAGCATCGCGCAGATGCCGGTCGCGGTCAGCCCCAGGAGCCCGAGCTGCCGGCTCAGCCCGGGAGACTGTTTGCCGCGAGCCGGGCCGCTGGAACCACCCGCACCGCCTGTCCCACCACCGTTCGTCATCCTCGATCTCCGGGTCTCACGGTTGCCTCGTCGTCCGAACCGGCCGGGGGAGACGACGTATGACCGGAAACGAAGAGCCACCGGCCGCCTTCCCTGCGCAGCACGATGGTCATCGCTCCGGCGAATGCGAATCCGGCCCCGCCCTCGATACCCACCTCCTGCACAAAGTGGCAGGTCGCGACCGCGGCGTCCGGGCCGAGCGCCGTCAGGGTGAGATCCGAAAGGGTCAGCGTGGCCGACGACGCCATCGCGCCCAACCCGGCAAGCGATTCGCGCGACTCCTCGGCCGAGTGATAGCGGATCTCTCCCTGCTCGATCCACTGAAAGTCCCCCGATGGGGAGTAGAAGGTGCCGGCCGAGTCGAAGTCCATCGCGTTCAGGGCTTCCACATAAGCCTCGATGCCGGCCTGGGCCTCGCTGGCCGCGGCTGACAGCGCCTCGGGAGCAGTATCGCGCGCGCATCCGGCAGCGGCGATGGCAGGCGCCAACAGCGCAAGAGCTCGAATGGGGCGCAAAATCAGCCGTGCCGGTCGTGGCTCTCTTCGTACCGGATGCGTTCGTGCATGCGGTCGCGCGCCTGGGTCGCGTCCCGCTTCTTCGCGGCCCGCATGGCCATGTCATGGGTGCTGGACGACTTCACGCGGGGCAGCGAGATGCGCTTTTCGAGTTCCTCGCTCTCGCAGCCCGGGCAGGTCGGTGTCTTGCGACCCAGCACCAGGCGTTCGAACTCGAGTCCACAGTCCCGGCAGGTGTATTCGTAGATGGGCATAGGTGGAATGTATGCGCGGGAGCAGGCGGTGGACAGGCCGCTCGGAATCGGCCCGGGCCGACGGCGAACGGGCGATCCGGTCAGCCTCCGGACGGCAGCGGCATCTCGGGGCTGTCGATCTCCCGTGCTCTCTCGAAAGCGGGACGGGCTTCGGACGATCGAACCTGTTCGAGCCAGAACACCCCGTCCCAGACAGAGCTGTTTCCGCGGGTGGAGACGAAGTCCACATCCCCGTCGCCATCCATGTCGCGGGGCAGGAACTTGTCGAACATGCCGCGTTGCCGCCTTGAAATGTCATGGCGCGTCCAGTCGCCGCTGGGGTCGCCGGGGTTCCGGTACCAGGCGAGGCGGCCGAGCGGATCGGAGACGGTCACCTCGCCGTCGGTGTCGCGGGGCCCGCGGCTGTAGCCTCCGGTCATCACATCCGCGTCGCCGTCTCCGTCGATGTCGGCGACCACGAGTCCGACGAGCTGATCGGGGGCGCCGTTGCCGATTGCGTGGAGCGGCCAGGGCTCGTCGGGCCGCGCCGGCTGCTCCAGCCACACCAGGTAGCGGAAGTCCTCGGCGAGCACGATGTCGAGCCGGCCATCGCGGTTGAGATCGGCGAAGTCGACGTTGAATCCGGTGACCAGGGCGCGATCGTCCTCCTCCTCCCCCGGCGGCCGGTCTGCCGCAGGGATCGAGGTCCCGTCGATCTCGATGCGGTGCTCGCGGAAACGGATTTCGCCGTCGGTCACGTTCTCGTACCAGAAGATGCGGCTCTCGGCCACCGAACCGCCCAGCACGTCGAGGTCGCCGTCGCCGTCCAGATCGACGGGCCGGGAGTTGATCGGCCACGGGATCCGCGTGAGCTCGTGTTCGACCCAGCTCTCCGCGTCGAGGGGGTCGCCGCGCAGCTCGAACCAGGAAATCGGGCGGGGCTCGGTGCCATCGCGCCCGGGACTCTGCGCGCCCTTGTTGGCCGTGACGATCTCGGGCCGTCCGTCCCGGTCGAAGTCGGCGAGGAAGACCCGGATGAACGACCCGCGGCCCGTGACGACGGGCGGGACGATACGCTGCCAGGGCGCCGAGCGCGCATCCGGGCCCGGATTCTCGAGGTAGACGAGGTGGCCGAGTTCGCACGCCGCGACCACGTCGGGCCATCCGTCGCCGTTCAGATCGCCTATCGCCGCGTCCTCGGCCGCTCCGGCGTCGGGGCCGTCCACCAGGGTGGCGAGCTCCCAGCTGTCCGGGTCCGCCGAGCCGAACGCGACACGGACATGACCGTCCGCCACCCCGTCGTACTCGGTGTCCGACTCGTGCACCGACACGATGTCGAGGTATCCGTCCCGGTCGAGGTCACCCATGACGGAGCCGTCGGCCCCCCGGATCGCGACGCCGCCAAGCGCTTCGTCGTCGATCAGGTGCTCGCGCCACGAGATGTAGCTGCCGTCGGCGGCCGTGGCCCCGGTCGGGGTCGACGCGACGTCCACTCCGTCCGGTGCCCCCGGCGGCGCGCAGGCTGCGAGAAGGCCGATCGAGATCGCCCACGCGCCCCGGGCCTCAGCGGCAAATCGTGCCACCCGGAGCGCGCTCACGGCGGGGACGGCGGGGACCACCCCCTACGACACTTTCCTCTTCACCTCGAGCCCCAGCGTCTTCCCCTTCAGCACCGCCGGCACGCCTTCTTCCATCCACACCGGCGCCGGCGCGTCCATCAGGTAGTGGTCGAAGAACTGCTGCATGCGGATCGCCCAGTCCTTGCGGTCGGCTTCGCGGCTCAGCCCGTGGCCCTGGCCGTTGTAGTTGAGCATCCAGACCGGCTTCTGCAGGCGGCGCATGGCGACGAACATCTCGATCCCCTGGTACCAGGGAACCGCGCCGTCCTCGTCGTTGTGCATCATGAGCAGCGGTGTGTGGATCTTGTCGGCGTAGAAGACCGGCGAGTTGTGCAGGTACTCGTTGGTGGACTCCCACAGCGTGCCGCCGATACGGCTCTGGGTGCGCTCGTACTGGAACATGCGGCTCATGCCGGACTGCCAGCGGATGCCGCCGTAGGCACTCGTCATGTTGCTGACGGGGGCGCCCGCCTCGGCCGCCGCGAAGAGGTTCGTCTTGGTGACCATGTAGGCGATCTGGTAGCCGCCCCATGAATGCCCCTGCACGCCGATCTTGTCCTCCTTGACGAAGCCGCGGGCGACGAGGCTCAGCACGCCGGGCACGACCGCGTCGAGTGCGCTCTCGCCGGGATAGCCGATCTCGTAGGGGATGTCGGGAATGAATACCACATAGCCACGGCTGACGTAGAAGGGCACCGAGACCGAGGAACCTCCCGGCCGGACCGAGCGATGCTGGTGGATCCCGTCGGACATGCGCTCGTAGAAGTAGACCATCATGGGGTACTGCTGCGCGGGATCGAAGCCGTCGGGCGTGAAGAGGATGCCCTGCAGCGGGGTCCCGTCGTTGGAGTTCCACTCGACGATCTCGGCGGAGCCCCAGCGGTAGTCGGCCTGCTGGGGATTGGCGTCGGTCATCTTCGCCATGTCGTCGAAGGCGATGTCCACGCCCTCGCCGCCGGTCACCCAGAGGTCGGGGAACTCGCGGAAGTCCTCGCGGCTGACCAGCCAGCGGTCCGCGTCGTCCGCCTTGCCGCGGATGCGGAAGGTCTTGTCGGCGACGATGACCGGCTCGGGCGCGGCGGCCCGGTCGGTGCGCCCGCGCTGGAAACCGCCCTGTTTGCCCATGTAGTGGAAGGACTGCCAGAGCGCGTCGCCCTCCGGGATGGCCGGCTCTCCGAAATCGGTCCGGGCGTAGCGGAAGCGGGTGCCCGAGTCGCGGCCCGCGCCGCCGGTGAGGTTGGTGACCTCGCCGGTGGCGGGCTCGTAGCGCCAGGCGTCGTAGCGGTCGTAGAAGAGGAGCGCGTTGTCGCCCTCGGTCCAGAATGCCGGGCCGTAGGGAGGCGGCAGGTCCGGGTGGTCGTCGAGTTCGTTCCAGACTGCGTGGGGGACGTCGGCGCTCGCCGCGACGGGGTCGCCGGCGGCGGTCGGCGCCACCATCCAGTGCCGGGCTTCTCCGTCCCACCAGGACATGAAGGTGCCCATCGGCGACATCGAGGCGCCCCCGAAGCCCTTCATGCGCTGCGCGACCAGGCGCCGCTCACCGGTAGCCACGTCGATCGCGTAGACATCGTTGTAGCGCCCGTCCCACGAGATGAGCTGCCGGTAGGGCACGTCGGTTGCGCCGATGGCGTAGTCGGCGTCGCCCTCGGCCGCGAATCGCACGGTGGGAACGTCCGGCGTGCCCAGCTGCACCACCGCCCCGCCGTCCAGGTGCGCCACGGCCGCGTAGGTGCGGTTGCGCTCCTGGTTGGCCTGCACCAGCTGCATCGGCTGCAGGTAGGGATCCCGCCAGTTCCACACGTCGAGTGTGACCTTGTCATCGTCGAGCGTCTCGTCCTCCTCCTCGGGCTCGGGCCGGGGCGCGGTCCCGAAGCGGATGCGGCCACCGCCGTCCGAGAAGGTGACGTTGCCGTTCTCGCTCACCCACCACCCGTCCGGCACGCCATCGGTAGCCGAATTGGCTACAGCGGCCCCGGACCACGACGGCCCGGCTCCATGGTAGAGCGTGAACTCGGCCTGCTCGGCTTCGTAGTCGTCCCGGTCGGAGAGGAAGGCCACCTGGGAGCCGTCCTCGGCGATCGCCAGCTGCTCGTAGTTGCCCAGGCCCTCCAGCACCGCATGCCGCGACATGTCGTCGAGCGTGACCACAAACACGCCGTCGCCCTCGCCGTCCTCGGCGGAGGTGGCGAAGGTCAGCACGGCAGCCTCGTCCGCGAAGAAGTAGTCGGTAACCTTCTCGTACCGCGTCTCGCCACCGGTGGCCAGGTTGAGCAGGACCAGCGCAGACCCCTCGTCCTTCTCCTTCTCGTCCGCGTCGTCCTCCCCTTCCTCCTCGGCCTCAGCCTCACCCTCCGGCTCCGCCGCGGCTTCCTCCTCACCCTCCCCGGCTTCCTCGTCCTCGACCGGCACGTAGGCCACCCATGCGCCACTCCCGGCCACCCTGTGCCCCTCGATGGCGCCAACCGTGCGGGCCTCGGGTCCACCGCTCCCCAGCGCGATCACCCCCAGCGAGTCCTTCGGCAGCGCGTCGCCCCGCTTCCCTTCGCGCCTCAGCGAATCCACGACGGCCTCCACCGGCGGCACCTCGAACACCACGAACCGCGAGTCGGATGTGAACACCGGGCTGCTTCCGCGCATGGTCAGCGGCGTGGCACCTTCGCGCGCGGCCCGGATTGTGAGCACGGGATCGCCCTCCATCGCGGTCAGCACGTAGACCAGCCAGGCACCGTCGGGCGACAGCGATGGGCTGGCGATCGTGTTCCAGTGCAGAACGTCCTCGTGGTCGAGGGCCCGCTGCTGCGCGGCGGACGGAGCGGCCGCGACGGCGACGAAGGCGAGCGAAAGGGCGGCGGCCGCGGTGAATAAACGCGGGAAAATCATGGTCCGGATCTCCGGTTGGGGGACTTCAGGGCTGCGGAGGCCGCCGTCAGGGACGCAACCCGCCGTCCCCAACGGCACTCCCAGCGACATAGCTTGCGCCAGATCGACGCTGGCCGCCAGTAGCGCGGGGGGCCGCCGGGTCACCCACGGATGCTGCACACCGCCGGGCTCAGCGGCCCGAAGGCCTGCTCAGTCGCCCCCCGTGCCGAAGATGGTCGCCAGCATGTCCCGGTTGAAGCCGACCACGAACGTCGTGCCGACCCGCATCGCGGGCGCCCGCAGCTTGCCCCAGCGGCTGGTCATCATGCCTGCGAGGTCGTCGTCCGCGGGCCGGTCGTCCGCCGTAAGATCCACGCGCACCAGCTTCCTGCCCTTGGCGACGCAGAGTTCGGTCATGCCGTCGAGCAGGGACAGCGCCTCGGAGGCCGCCACCGGGTCCTTGCTCGCGCTTCTGGTTTCAGCCGCTTCGATATCGTTCTTCGCAAGAAACTCCTGCGTGCGCTTGCAGCTGGTTCAGCCCGGGCGGTGGTAGCGCCACTCGAGGTTCCGGCTCATTGGGGGATCCTTGTGTTCGGGGGTTGTTGCGCCTTGTCGATCCTGCCCGGCGGGCCCGCGGCCGTTCGGTCCGACGCCGCCTACCGGCCCCTCAAGGTAAGCTCGCGGACCTCCACGCGCTCGACGCCGAGGGCGTCGGTGAACACACCGACAATCTGCCCGCCGCTCACCTCCTCTGGCCGGAACGAGGTCGGGATCTCCACCCGGCCGAGGTGCTGTCCGCTTGTGCCGAAGACGTCCCAGCGGGCCATGTCCGCGCCCCGCTGCCGGTACCGTCGCGCCCACAGCTCTCCCGTGTCCGTGAACAGGAGTTCATCGTACCCGGGCAGCCGCTCGGGCATGGGCATGTCGCGGTACATGTCGATTCTCGCCTGAACGGACGCTTCATCACTGAAGGGGCTTCCGGAATTCCTGACGTAGGCCTCCAGGTGTCCGTCGGTGCGAAGCGGTGGCGCCACGCGCAGTCGCAGAATCCGCTGCAGCGCGCCTGTCTGGTTGTAGAGAGCGACCTCGTAGTCGCTGCCCCCCGCAACCGCGACTCCCTGCGGAGAACCCACGGCGGTGGGCTGGCGGGAAAAGGGAACGACCAGCAACTGCAGACTCATCTGCCCGCCGCTGCCGGACGTCGACATCGACATGGTCTGACCCTGCCGCCGTGCCAGTGTGTCGACCAGTTCGGCGTCCAGGCGGTGCCTGAGGAAAACGACCGAGGCCCCGTCCCCCTCGATGGCGTCTTCAAGGCTCCGAAGAGCCGATGCATCGGCCGACGGGGTGACGCCAAAGTCCATGACCTGGCTCAGGACGACCTCCGGGCCGGCCAGGCCCCGCATAGTGAGTGCTCCACCGCTGCCGGTGAACTCGGCGGTCCCGATCAACGAGCCCGCGGGGTCGAACCGTGTGATGCGCCCCAGCCGCCGGTCCAGCGCGACTACGGTTCCATCCGCGCCGGGCCAGGCCCCGCTCAGTACCTGAAACTCCCCAGGCCCTTCACCCTTGCGCCCGAAGGTGCGCAGATGACTCCCGCCGGCGTCGAAGATGCGGATCTCCCCGGCACCGTTGTCGGCCACGATCAGGTTGCCGCCACCGTCCCGGGCCACCGATGCGATCCGGCCGAACATGAGCTCGTCGGCACCCTCCAGAGTGCCGAGCGACAGAATCGGCTCCCCGGCCAGGCGCGCGTACACCATGTCCGCGGGCGTACTGGTCACGATCGTGACGCCCGCCGAATCAGTAACCTGGGCCTCTGGCGCGCCGGACGGTTCTTCGCCGCCACAGCCGCCAACGACCAGGATCGCGCACCCGCACAGAGCCCGTCTCATACTTCCGCCTTTCCCCGTACTTCACCGGAGACTCGCGCCGCCGACCAGTCTTGCCGCGCGGGCCGGGTCAAACTTATCCTCGCACCCACTTTGGACATCCGGGGCAGCGGCTCCCGTTGTCCGCGAAACCGTACTCCGACCCCAACATACGCGAAAGGCAAGTCCCCATGACCACCGCAACTCTGCGTGCCCCGGCGCTCCCCGCGATCGCCGCCACCCTCCTCGTCCTCGCTACCGCTTGCGCAGCCGGCGACATGCCCGACGACGCCATGCAGGACGCGGGGCCTACCGTCCAGTTCGTGAATCCGCGTTCGCCGGCTGACGGTGAGGGGCTTCCACCGTTCAGCGGAGCGGTATGGGTCGACAACACTTTCTACGTGTCGGGCATGCTCGGTCTCGAAGGAGGACAGGTCCCGGAAACCGCCGAGCAGGAGGCCGCCAACGTTCTCGACGCCATCAAGGGCGTACTCGAGGGCGAGGGGCTGACGATGGATGACCTGGTGGTCGTCCAGGTGTACGCCTCGGATGTCGCGGACTACGGAGCCTTCAACGACGTCTACCGCACGTATTTCACCAGCGAGTTCCCGGCGCGGGCGTTCCTGGGGTCCGGGCCGCTGCTCTTCGGGGCACGGTTCGAGGTGATGGGGACGGCGGTCAGGCGGTAGGGGACGCGGTTCCTGGCCACTCCCGCTGCACTGTCGGAGCACCAGCGGGTCGCCGACAGCGAACACTAAACACGAATGTTCAGTGTCGCGTGGCCCCTTGGCCGCCAATACTTAACAAGTATATTTAATATTGACTGCTGTTGGAGGCTTGTGACCTGCTCTCCCCGGCCCCGGAAGAGCGTTTCCGCGTTTCACCTGGAACGTTTTGCGACCCGGCTGCCGCCCGATCCGCCAATTCACCGGCCCATACTAAACCACAATGTTTAGTATTCAAGCCACCGGCGGCGATGCCCGCTCTCCTACCCCAGAATCACGCCTCGCAGCGCCTTAACGCCGTCGACCGCGCGCGCCACATGTTCCCGCGTGTTGTACACGTGCGGACACAGCCGCAGCCCCCCCGTCCCCGCCCCCGCGATCCCGTGCTCCTCGTACAGGCGGCGCAGCGCCGTGCTGCGGTCGCCCGGCACCTCGATGATGCACACGCCACCGGACAGCTCCGCCTCCATCGGCGTCACCAGCGTCATCCCCAGCCCGGCCAGCCCCTCCTTCAGCTGCGTGGCCAGGGCGCTCATCCGCGCCTCCGTCTCCGCCCCGCCGATCGCGGTGTGGAACTCCGCCGCGGTGCCGACCGCCGCCAGACAGGCGTCGTCGCGCTGGCCGAGCGATTCGAACTTGCGGGCACCCACTACATCCGGGTCGGCGTCGTTGCCCCACCCGGGCGCGACGATGTTGGGCCACACCTCCGGAATGCGGTCCTCCCTGACGTAGAGCACGCCCGCCTCCTTCGGCCCCATGTACCACTTGTGCGCCGAGGCGGAGTAGGAGTCGCAGCCGAGCGCCCGAAGGTCCACATCGAGCGCACCCCAGCTCTGGGCGCCGTCCAGGTGGACGTGAATGCCGCGGGGGCGTGCCGCCTCGACCAACTCGCGAACCGGCAGCCGGATCCCGCTGACGTTGGAGACGTGGGTGAGCGACAGGACGCGGGTCCGGTCGGTCAGCGCCGCGACGAAGGGGTCGATCAGCTCCTGGGCCGAAGCCGGGCGGCGGGGCACCGATACCCTCTTCACGGTGATTCCGAAGCGCGCCGCCCGCACGTCCCACGCCACGTTGTTGGTCGGGTGGTTCTGATCCCACAGCACCACCTCGTCGCCCGCGCGCAGGTCCACCCCGTTGTTGATCGTGTTGTTGGACTCGCTGGTGTTGCGGACGATCGCGATCTCGTCTGCGCTGACCCCGAGCTGCGCGGCCACGCCGGCCCGGGACTGCTCGGTGAGTCCGCTGAACTTGGCGCGGTTGTTGAAGGAACAGTCGCGGTCGATGTCGCGGGTCAGCTCTTCCACCCGCGCCGCCACCGACCGGGGCGAGGGGCAGAGGTTGGCCGCGTTCATCGGGACGCGCTCCTCTGTGAAGGAGAACTGGGCGCGCACCATCTCCCACCAGGCCTCGTCGCGGGAGGCGGGGGCGTCGGCGGGCAGCGGGGGCGCGGCCCGGCCGGAAGGAGGCGACGGGTCGGTGTCGCCGGGCGAGGGGCGGAACCCCGGCATGCCCCCGTGGGCCCCGGTCAGCGCCGCCGGCAAAACCACGGCTCCGGCGGCCATATCGGTGAGGAAGGTGCGGCGGCTGGCGTGACGCTTCATGGGACTGGCTCCGGGCAATGGCCGACTGACGCTTGTCTTGATCATACTGGCGGCGCAGCTTCGGTTGCCAGTGGTCGCCTTCCTCCGGGGGCCGCCGAAATCCACCGGGCCGTCAACAAGGAGACCCCCTTGGCCGTCATCTCCCACCGCATGAGCCAGCTGGGCACCGAGAACGCCTTCAAGCTGGGCGACGACATTCAGCGCTGCGTCGACATGGGCCTCGACGTGATCCGCTTCAACCTGGGCGCGCCCGACTTCCGCAGCGCCCCGCACCTGAACCGCGTCGCGATGGAGTCGCTCGAAGCGGGACGGTCGGGGTACTGCGATCCGGCCGGAATCCTGCCCTTCCGCGAGGCGATCGCCGCCCATGTGACGCGAACGCGCGGGATCGAGGTGAGCCCCTCGCGCGTCGTGGTCACGCCCGGCGCCAAGCCCCCGATCGGCTACACGCTGCAGACGTACGTGGACGAGGGCGACGAGGTCATCTATCCCTCGCCGGGCTTCCCGATCTACGAGTCGTGGGTGCAGTTCACGGGCGCGGTCCCGGTGCCGCTGCCGCTCTCCGACGACCGCGACTTCGCCTTCAACGCCGACGACCTGGCGGAGCTGATCACCGAGCGGACCAAGGTGATCATCCTCTGCTCGCCGTCGAACCCGACCGGAGGCGTGCTGTCGCGGGACGAGCTGGCGGGGATCGCCGAACTGATCCGGACGCGGTGCCGCCCCGACATCCGCATCTACTCCGACGAGATCTACGAGCAGATCCTCTTCGACGGGCTCGAGCACGAGAGCATCGCGTCGCATCCGGGGATGGCGGAGCGGACGGTGATCGCGAGCGGCCATTCGAAGGGCTTCGCCATGACGGGGTGGCGGCTGGGGTGGGCGGTGCTGCCGACGGAGGAGGAGGCCGCGCTCTTCAAGCAGATCAACATCAACATCATGTCGTGCGTGCCTCCGTTCCTGCAGGACGCGGGAGCGGCGGCGTACGAGGACCCGGCCTCGGCGCCGGTGGTGGCGCGGATGGTCGCGGCGTTCCAGAGGCGGCGGGACTGGATCGTGCCGGCGCTGAACGAGGTCCCGGGAGTGAGGTGCAGGAAGCCGAAGGGGGCGTTCTACGTCTTCCCGGACGTGTCGGGGCTGTGCGGGCGGCTGGGGGTGCATGAGGCGCACGCCGCGCTGCCGGGCGACGCGCGCGGCCGGGTGACGCCGGCGGGGATGCTGCAGATGTTCCTGCTGTACCGCTACGGCGTGGCCACGATGGACCGGGCCTCGTTCGGGCGGATCGGGGCGGAGGGGCAGGATTTCCTGCGCATGTCGATCGCGAACAGCATGGACGACATCAGGCGGGGGGTGGGGCGGATCGCGGAAGCGGCCGGGGACGCCGCCGGGTTCGCCGGGTTCGTGAGCGCCGAGGCGGCCCGGGGCGCCAAGGGACTCTTCGCATGAGCATCAAGGTCTGCGTGGCGGGGGTGACGGGGTGGTCGGGCCGGGCGGTGGCGGAGGCGGTGATCGAGTCGTCCGACTTCCAGCTGGTCTCGGCGGTGGCGCGGTCGACCGTCGGCCAGGACGTGGGTCCGGCGATCGGCCGGGACGGCCCCGTCGGCGTGTCGATCACGGCGGATCCGGCCGAGGCGCTGGCTCCGGGCCCCGACGTCTGGATCGACTACACCCATCCCGCCGCGGTCAAGGGGCACGCTCTGGCCGCGCTCAAAGCCGGGACGCGGGTCGTCATCGGCACCTCCGGCCTGGACGAGGACGACTACCGCGACATCACCGCGGCCGCCCTCGCCGCGCGCTCCGGGGTCATCGCGGCGGGGAACTTCTCCCTCACCGCGGCGCTCCTCAAGCACCTGGCGGGGATCGCCGCCCGGCACCTGCCCCACCGCGAGATCATCGACTACTCGCACGCCAACAAGCCCGACGCCCCCAGCGGCACCGCGCTGGAGCTCGCCGAATACCTGGCGACCGTCTCGCCCAATGAAATGGGGCTGCCGGTGGAGGAGACGCTGGGAGAGCCCGCCACCCGCGGCGCGTCGATCGGCGGCACCCAGGTGCATTCGCTGCGGCTGCCGAGCTACCTGATCGCGGTGGAGGCCCTCTTCGGTCTGCCCGACGAACGGCTTACGATCCGCCACGACGCCGGCAACAGTCCCCAGCCCTACGTGGCGGGCACGCTCCTGGCCGTCAGGCGCGTCGGCGACGTTGCCGGGCTGGTGAGGGGCATGGGCGAGCTTCTGTTCGGGTAGACGGGCGGCGGCGCGGGACTCCCCCGCCCCTCACCCTCCGCCGATCGCGATCTCGAACATCTCCGGCCAGAGTTTGCCGGTGACGTAGAAGGTGCCGGTCGCGGCGTCGTACGCGATCCCGTTGAAGACCGCGCCGGGATCGGCCGGGCGGCGGCTGGCCAGGGCGAGACCCAGGGCGTCCAGCTCTCCGGTGACCTCGCCGGTCGCCTTGTCGATCCGCACGATGCGGTTTTCCATGTAGATGTTGGCGTAGATGTCGTCGCCGACGCACTCCAGCTCGTTGAGGTTGCGGGTCGAGAAGCCGTCGCGGGTGACCCTGAGCTCTCCGAGGACGGCGAACGTCGCCGGGTCGCGGCGCTGCAGCGTCCCGGAGCCGTCGGAGAGGAAGAGCGACTCGCCGTCGTAGCACAGTCCCCACCCTTCGCCTTCGTACGAGAGCGTGTCGGTGGGAGCGAAGGTGCCGATGTCGTAGACGAACGCCAGCCCGGCCTTCCAGGTGAGCTGGATGACCCGGTCGCCAACCACCGCGATGCCCTCGCCGAAGTGCTCTTCCGAGAGGACCTGGCTGCGCCGCACCTCACCGGTGGCGATGTCGACCTGCCGCAGCTCGGACTCCCCGTACTGCCCGGTGCTCTCCAGGAACGTGCCGTCGTGGATGACCAGGCCCTGGGTGTAGGCGCCGGGGTCGTGCGGCAGGGTGCGCAGCACGTCGTAGCCGAGTTCGGGGACCGCCCCCCCCTCGCAGCCCAGCATCACCAGGACCAGTGCGGCCCCCCAGGCCGCCCCCACCCTCCACGAGGCCGCCGATCGTCCGCCGCCCGCCGCGATTGACGCCTCCGTCGACCGTCCCCCGTCTGTCCGCCTTTTCAACATGGCCACCTTCATCCTCGTCTCGTCTGCTTCCGGTGCCTCTCGCGACCGGCTAATGTAGTACGCTCACTCGACCCCAAGGAGGCAGACGTGCCCGGGCTGCTACCCGACATCGACCCCGATGGACTTCTGGAGTACTCGGTCGTCTTCACGGACCGATCACTGAATCACATGTCGTCGCGCTTCCGCGAGGTGATGCGCGACATCTCCGCGACCCTCAAGGATACCTACACCGCAGACGCCGTGGTGGTCGTCCCGGGCGGCGGCACCTATGCGATGGAGGCCGTCGCGCGCCAGTTCGGAACCGGGAAGCGGTGCCTCGTGTTGCGCAACGGGTGGTTCAGCTACCGCTGGACCCAGATCTTCGACGCGGGCGACATACCCGCCGAGGCGATCGTGCTGAAGGCCCGCCCGGTGGACGGCAGCGACGCCCCCGCCTTCGCGCCCGCGCCGATCGACGAGGTGTGCGAGACGATCGCGGCCGTGCGTCCCGATGTCGTCTTCGCGCCCCACGTCGAGACATCCTCCGGCATCGTGCTGCCCGACGACTACGTGCGCGCGGTCGCCGACGCCGTGCACGCGGTGGGCGGCATCTTCGTCCTCGATTCCATCGCCTCCGGCGCCCTGTGGGTGGACATGGAGGAATCGGGGGTCGACGTCCTGATCAGCGCGCCCCAGAAGGGGTGGAGCGGTTCGCCGTGCGCGGGCCTCGTCATGCTCAATCCCCGGGGACGTGCGCTTGCGGCGGCCACGCGCAACACCAGCTTCGCGTGCGACCTCCACATGTGGCTCAGGGTGATGGACGCCTACGTCGACGGCGGACACACCTATCACTCGACGATGCCCACCGACGCCCTGCGCTTCTTCCAGGAGGTCATGAACGAGACGCTCGCGTTCGGTCGCGTGCGGGCCAGAGAGCGGCAGTGGGAACTTGGGAACCGCGTTCGGGCGCTCCTCGCCGACCGCGGTTTCAAGAGCGTGGCCGCGCCGGGATTCGAGGCCCCGGGGGTCGTGGTCAGCCATACCGACGACCCGGCGATCCAGAACGGCTCCCGATTCGCCGCGGAAGGCCTGCAGATCGCCGCCGGAGTACCCCTGCGCTGCGACGAGCCCGACAGCTTCCGAACCTTCCGGCTGGGGCTCTTCGGCCTCGACAAGCTCGGCAACGTGGACCGCACGGTCGACACCCTGGCCGCGGCGCTGGACCGCGTCCTTGCGGGGGCCGAACCGGCGGTGCCCGTGGGATGAACGCAAAGATCGTCTCCCGTTTCGAAGTGACCGGCTGGGACGCCACGCCCTACGGTGAAGCGGGCGAAGGCCCCCTGCTCTCCGAAGCGCAGGTCGTGAAGCGCTACCACGGCGACCTCGATGCCGAGGGCCGCGCGCGCGTCCTGATGTGCCGCGCCAGCGCCGACGGTCCCCTGGCCAACGCGGGGTACGTCGCGTCGGAACAGGTGTCGGGCTCCCTGGACGGGCGCGAGGGCACGTTCGTGCTGCAGCACTGGGGCATCGCCGAAGCGGCTGCTCGACCGAGCACCGCCGGACACGTGGTGCCGGGATCCGGGACTGGCGACCTGGCGGGCCTGTCGGGAACCATTGGGATCACGGTGGGCGAGGACGGCACTCACACGCTGTCGCTGGATTACCGCATCGAGTAGGGGGCCGGCCTTGCCTCGGGCGCTTGCGCCAAGTCGCGCCGCAGGACCAGCTTTGCAATAGCTGCGGTTGGATCAGCGGCCAAATCAAGCAACCCTTGAGAGCGATCATGCACGAGACACGAATCGCCACGGCCACCAGGGCAACGGGTTCGCGCGCCGCACATGGTGCGGGGATCGCCACGGTGCTTCTGCTCGCGGCGTGTTCCTTCGCGCCGCCGCCCGCCGTTCCCGAAGCGGCCGCTGAACTTCCGGAGGATTTCGCAGGGGACGGTGGCGCCGGCAGCTACGAAGCTCGCGAATGGTGGACGGCCTTCGAGGACCCGGTCCTCAACACCGTGGTCGATTCCGTCCTGGCCGCCAACTTCGATCTCGCCGAAGCGGTGGCCCGGGTCCAGCAGGCCCGCGCCCAGGCGGGGATCGCCCGTGCCGCGCTCTTCCCCAGCATCGGAGCCAGCGCCTCGGCGACCGACTCCGACAGCCCCAGCAACGCCGGATTCGGTCAGCAGTTCCGGGAGTTGGCCGGCGGCGAGGACAGTCCGCTGCCGGGTGGTTTCCAGTTCCCCGACCGGCTCGGGATCACCACCTATTCGCTCGGCACGGACTTCGCCTACGAACTCGACTTCTGGGGGCGGGCCCGCAACGACGCCAGGGCGGCCGGAATGGACTACCTGGCCTCCGAATCGGACTACGACGCGGCGCGCATCGGTGTCCTCGCCACGACGATCACGACCTATTTCGAGATCGTCGACCTGCGCCGCCGCACCGCCCTGGCCCGCGAGAGCGTCGACGTGCTGCTCGAGCGCGAGGAGCTGGCAGAGACCCGGTACGACCGCGGCCTCGTCACCTCCTTCGAGCTCTACCAGGTGCGGCAGGAGCTGCGCAACACCCAGGCCGGGCTGCCCCAGATCGAAAGCGCGCTCGTCAACGCCGAGGGACGCCTCGCCGTGCTGCTCGGCGGCTTCCGCGGCAAGCTGGAGGCGATCCTGCCGGACTCGCTGGCCCCCATGACGGCGGGCGACCCCGTTGCCGCGGGCGTGCCGGCCGACCTTCTGCTGCAGCGACCGGACGTGCGGGCGTCCTGGCTGCGCCTCGAGGGCGCCCGCTACGCCATTGGAGCCCGGCGCGCCGAACTGCTTCCCTCGCTGTCCTTCTCCGGCACGATCGGCGTTCAGGCGTCCGAGGTCGACGGGCTGTTCAGCGTGGACCAGTGGTTCCGCAATCTGCTGGGCAACCTGACCGCGCCGATCTTCCAGGGCGGCCGAATCCGGAACAACCTGGCCATCGCGCAAGCCCGCTTCAATCAGGCGGCGGCCGCCTACGGGCGAACCGTGGTGACGGCGGTGCACGAGGTCGAGGCCGCGCTCGCGACCCTGGACAACGAGGGGCGGCGCCACGAATTCCTCAGCTCACAGAGGGAGGAGGCGCTCGCTTCGGTGGCGCTGCAGTCGCAGCGGTACGCGTCCGGCGTGGGCGGCTACACCGACTACCTCGACGCCCTGCGCTCCCTGCTCAACGTGGAGTCGACGCTGGCCGGCGCGCGGCGTGACCTCGCCCTGGCCCGGCTGGCCGTACACCGCGCCCTCGGGGGCGAATGGACCGCACCGCCGGAGGTGCTCGAAGGACTGCAGATGACGCCCGTCAACGGGTCGGACGAAACGAACGGCAATCCCGATGGAGGGAACGAATAGATGAGACGCTTTCGCAGCTGGCTGCTCCCGACCGGGATCCTCCTGGGCGCCGTCGCCCTTGCCGCCATTCTGATCGGGCTGCGGCCCGACCCGCCGCTACGACCCGCCCCCTCCCGGCTTCCCTTCGTTACGACCGCCCAGGCCGAAGCGCTCGACGGCGCCATCCCCGTCTTCGGCGCAGGCACCGTGCGACCGCGGGCCGAGATCGACGTGGCCGCCGAGGTCAACGGCAAGGTCGCGTGGGTGGATCCCGCCTTCCAGAGCGGCGGACGCGTCGCCGCGGAGCAGGTCCTCTTCCGCATCGACGACGCCGACTACCTGAACCGGGTGCAGCAGGCCAGCGCCAACGTGGCCGCACAGCAGGTGGCCCTGTTGCAGGCCGAGGAAGAGGCGCGGATCGCGCGGGCCGAGTACGAGGGGTTCCAGCGCCGCCGCTCCGGGGATTCCGGGTCGGGCGAGGCGAGCCCGCTCACCCTGCGGGTGCCTCAGCTGGAGGCCGCGAGGGCCGCGCTCGCGCGTGACAGCGCCGTGCTGGCCGACGCCGAACTCGCGCTGTCGCGCACCGAGGTCGCGGCCCCGTTCAGCGGGATCGTGCGTTTCGAGACGGTCGACCCGGGTCAGTTCGTGGGCCCGGGCCAGAGCGTCGGGCGCCTCTACGCCGACGACGCGGTCGAGGTGGTCGTGCCGCTTTCGGACAGCGACGCCGCCCTGATCGCCGGACTCTGGGACCTCGCCGCGGGCGACGGCGACCGGAGCGTGCAGGCGACGGTATCCGCCGGATACGGCGACGACGTGTACACCTGGACGGGGTACGTCGATCGCGCCGAAGCCGCCCTCGACGAGCAGACGCGCACCATCGACGTGGTGGTGCGCATCCCCAGGCCCATGGCCGGGGGCACACCCGCGGCGACCGACGGCCAACCCGGCGACCGGGAGGCGCCTCCCCTCCTCGTCGGGCAATTCGTGGAGGTGACGATCGATGGCGCCTCGCCGGAGCCCTACTTCGCGATCCCCCGCGCCGCCCTCAGAACGGGCAACGAGGTGTGGGCGCTGCGCGGGGGGAACATGGTGACGATCGTCCCGGTCCGCGTGCTGCAGCGCTCCGACGACCTGGTGTACGTCACCGGAGGGCTGGAGGATGCGCAGGACGTCGTGGTCAGCGGCCTTCAGCTCGCCACCGAGGGGATGGCCGTGCAGACGGGGGCCGGGAGTCCTGAATGACCGATGAGGGCGGCCTGCGCTCCCGGGAACGCCGGGGGCCCGTCGCCTACATGGCGCGCAACGGGGTCGCTGCCAATCTCCTGATGTTCTTCATCCTGGCCGGCGGGCTGTTCGCCTTGCGCGGCCTGGTTCAGGAGGTCTTCCCGGAGGTGTCGCTGGACCGCGTCAACATCGCGGTCCCCTACCCGGGCGCGACCCCGGACGAGATCGAGGAATCGATCATCGTCAAGATCGAGGAGCAGATCGAGGGAGTGGAGGGGATCAAGCGGATCCGCTCGACCGCGTCCGAGGGCCGTGGGTCAGTCGTCGCCGAACTCAACCTGGGAGAGGATGTCAGCCGGGCCCTCGACGACATCAAGGCCCAGATCGACCGTATCCAGACGTTCCCCGCCGGTGCGGAGCGCCCGGAGATCACCGAACTCACCAACCGGCAGAGCGTGATCCGGATCGTCCTCTACGGCGACGTGTCGGAGCGGAGCCTCAAGGAGCTGGCCTACCGCACCGAGGACGCCCTTGCCGACCTTCCCGAGGTCTCCTTCGTAGAGACGACCGGCGTCCGCCAGTACGAGATCTCCATCGAGGTTTCGCTGCGGCAGTTGCGTTCCCTCGGCCTCACCCTGCGGGACATCTCCGCGGCCGTGCGCGGTGGCTCGCTGGACCTCTCCGCCGGGAGCATCGACACCCGCGACGAAGAGGTGCGGATCCGCACGACCGGCCAGAACTACACCCAGCAGGACTTCGAGGAGATCATCGTCCTCAGCCGGGTGGACGGGACGGTGGTGAGGCTTGGCGACATCGCGCGGGTGCGCGACGGATTCCAGGACGTGGACCTGATCGGCCGCTACAAGGGGCAGCGCGCCGCCTACGTCGAGGTGTTCCGGACCGCCGACGAGAAGGTCCTCCGCATCGTGGACGCGGTGGAGCAGCACCTCGACGACGAGGTGACCCCGTCCCTGCCCGCCGGCGTGACGCTGGAGATCTGGAACAACGACGCGGACATCCTCCAGTCCCGTTTGGGGCTCCTGGTCAAGAACGGGCTGATCGGGCTCGCCCTCGTCCTGCTCGCGCTGACCCTCTTCCTGGAAATACGGCTGGCCTTCTGGGTCGCGGTGGGGATCGCGGTCTCCTTCGTCGGCACCTTCGGGGTGATGGCGATCCTCGGGGTGTCCATCAACCTCATGTCCCTCTTCGCCTTCATCCTGGCCATCGGGATCGTGGTGGACGACGCGATCGTGGTGGGCGAGAACATCTACGCGGAGCGCGAGAAGGGGACGAAGGGCGTGATCGCGTCGATCCGCGGCACCCGGCGCATCACCAGGCCGGTGATCTTCGCGGTGCTGACCACCATGGTTGCGTTCGGCCCGCTCTTCTTCATCCCCAGTTCGATCGGCAAGATCATCGGGGAGATCCCGATCATCGTGATGTCGGTACTCTTCTTCTCGCTGGTCGAGTCGCTGCTCGTACTCCCCAACCACCTGTCGCACCTGCCGCGCCCGGGCGCGCCGCGGATGGCCGGCCAGCGCGTCCGTTTCGTAAAGCGGACCCAGATGCGGGTGGACGAGGGACTGCGCCGTTTCATCGACGGGCCTCTCGACCGCAGCCTCCGCTTCGCCACGGGGCGGCCGGGCGTCGTGATCGCGACCGGCGTAGCCATGGTCATCCTTTGCGTCGCGACGATTCCGGCCGGCATCATCCGGGTCAACTTCATGCCCACCGTGGAAGGCGACCTGGTGACCGCGACCCTGGAGATGCCCGAGGGCACTCCCGTCCAGCGCACGGCGAACATGGCCGCGGTGGTGGAGAGTGCAGGCCACCAGGCGCTCGAACAACTCGCCGCCGGCGCAGGAGAAGAGGTGGACGACCTCCTCGCAGGCGTGAACGTGACGATCGGGGAGGATGCACGGCGCAGCGGACCCGCCGGAGACCCCGGCGCCGGTGCCGGCCCACAGGCCACGATCGCGGCCGTCGAATTCAAGCTCGTGACGGCGGACCGGCGGGACATCTCGGCGATCGATTTCCAGCGGGAATGGCGTAGCGCGCTGGGTCCCCTGCCGCGGGCGAAATCCCTCACCGTAACGGCCGACCTTCTGAGCTTCGGCGACCCGATCCACGTCGAGATGTCCCACCCGGACCCGGCGCGGCTGGCCGTCATCGCGGACACGGTGAAGGCGCGGCTCCGGGAATTCGACGGCGTGTACGACGTGCAGGCCGACCAGGACCAGGGGCTCCGCGAAATCCAGCTCGACCTGCTCCCGGAGGCCCGCACGCTGGGACTCACCCTCGACAACCTGGCCCGGCAGGTGCGTTCGGCGTTCTTCGGCGACGAAGCGCTGCGCGTCCAGCGGGGCCGCGAGGACGTGCGGGTCTACGTGCGACTGCCCGAGGAGGAGCGCAACGCGATCGCCGACGTGGAGGGGTACCAGGTACGGACGCCGGCCGGTGGCGAGGTGCCCCTGGGACGGGTCGCATCCGTTCGATTCGGCAGCTCGCCCACGACCATCCGCCGCAAGGACGGCCACCGGGTTCTGACCGTGACCGCGGACGTCTACCCCGGCGTGGTAACCGGCAACGAGATGAACAGCGTCCTGGAAGCCTCGATCCTGCCCGAACTCACCGCCCGAGATCCTGACCTGACCTACACCTTCGGCGGCGAACAACAGGAGCAGATCGAGTCCTTCAGCGCCCTCGGCGGCGGCTTCGCACTCGCCCTGCTGGCCATCTACGCCCTGCTAGCCGTCCCGTTCGGCTCCTACACCAAACCGCTCATCATCATGGCGGCGATCCCGTTCGGGATCATCGGCGCCGTCCTCGGCCACCTCCTCCTCGGCGTCAACGTCGCGATCATGTCGCTCTTCGGCATCGTCGGCCTGAGCGGCGTGGTGGTGAACGACTCGCTGGTCATGATCGACTTCATCAACGAGCGCCTGCGCCAGGGCATGTCCGGCCGGGAAGCGATCATCGCCGGCGCCAAGGCGCGGTTCCGCCCGATCTTCCTGACCTCGGTAACGACCTTCCTGGGCGTGGCGCCCCTCGTGTTCGAGACGAGCCTGCAGGCGCAGTTCCTGATCCCGATGGCAGCCTCGCTCGGCTTCGGGATCGTGTTCGGCACAGCCGTGCTGATGATGATCGTGCCCTCGCTGGCGATGGTGCACCACAGGGTGACGGGGGGGCGGGCACCATGATCCAATACAAGGGATATACAGGCGTCTTCGAGTACGACGAGGAATGCGGGTTCTTCGCCGGGCATGTGGTGGGGACCAGGGACGGAATCTGCTTCGAGGGGCAGTCGGTCGGCGAGCTGGAAGACTCCATGCGGTGCGCGGTGGACGCATACCTCGATGCCTGCGCAGAAAAAGGGCGGCGGCCGAGTCAGCCGCGCCCGGCCAGGGTGCTTCAAGACGCCTCGGGCCGAGAGACCGCTGCGGCGCAGCAAAAGACCCGTCGCCCCTCCTACGGGAACATCGTGCCGCCCGGGGAGCCGTCGCGCGGATCGCGACCGGTCTCGACGGGGAGGTCGGTTCTGTCCCCCCAGTCGCGCCAGCTGCCGTCGTACAGGTGGACGTCCAGTCCGCTCATGCGGGCCGCCATATAGACGACGCTGGCGCGCATCCCGATCATGCAGTAGGAGACGTGGGTCTTGCCTGCGCCGGCTCCGTGGCGCTCCAGGATCCGCGCGATCTCGTCACGCGCCCGGAAGCGGGTGTTGTTGGCGGGATCCATCAGCTCTTCCCAGTAGAGCTGGGCCGCGCCCGGGATGTGACCCGGCCTTCCCCCGTTGCCCAGTCCCCCGTCGGCACCGGTGTACTCGTCGTCGGGGCGCGCGTCGAGGAGGACCACCGAGGCATCGTCCAGCCGCTCGTGGATCCAGTCGGCGGATACGCGGAAGTCCACCCGCTCGCCGGGCTCGACATCGCCGGGCTCGACAGCCGGCGCCTCCCCGCTCTCTACCGCGCCGCCCGCCGCCTTCCAGTCCGCGATCCCCCCGTCCAGCAGGAAGGCGCGGTCCCCGAGGCCGAGGTATTCGAATGTGACCCAGGTCCGGGCGGTGGCCGTCATGCTCCTCCCGTAGATCACCACCTTCGAGTCGCGCCGGATGCCGGCGGCCCGGAGCGCGCCGATCAAATCATCCACCTCCGGGAACTCCACGATCCACCCCTCCTCGCCCTCCCAGGTGATCGCGTCGAAGCGCAGGGGACGGGCCCCGGCGATGTGCTCCTCCTCGAACCGGCCGGGCCCGCGGACGGACTCGACCACCACGACGTCCTCGTCGCCGATGTGCTCGAGCAGCCAGTCGACCTCGACGAGCGGGTCGACGCGCATGGTCTGCAACGCCGCGGCGGGCTCAGCTCCCGGAGCTGCCTGGGACGCCGCCGGGCGGGGGGCGACGGGGTGGAAAACGGTCGCTGCAGCCGCAATGGCGCACACGACAGGGGCATGGATGGATGACTTCTTCATCGGGATGAGTCCGGGTTCAGAAACGGGAGGTGACGGTGATGCGGAAGCTGCGGCTGGCTCCGGGGTTGCGCTCCTGCACATCCACGTATTCGGCCTGCAGGAGATTGGAGACCTTGGCCTGGACTTCCATGTCCTTGATGGTAGTGCCCATGCGCAGGTCGACCAGCGTGATGTTGCCCCGCTCGTCCAGCGGGTAGACGAGCACCTGATCCGACCGGCTGCGGTAGCGGATATCCAGCCCGACGCGGTCGGCCCAGGCGAGCGTGGTCGTCAGGTTGTGGGTAGAACGGTAGGGCAGCGGCCGCCCGGTGCTCTTGTCATGCGAATCGAGGAGCAGATAGGTGGTGTGGAGATTGAGCTTCTCGGGGACGATGACGAACTGCGCGCCCGCGTCGAATCCCCGCACGCGCGCCTCCGAAACATTGCGGAACTGGAAGGTGAGAACCTGGCCGGGAGCGCCCGACACTTCGATCAGGCCCTCGTATTCGCTCCAGAAGAGCCCGGCGTCGAACCAGAGCCGCTCGCTGGGGGTCAGGGTCGCACCCAGTTCGCCGGCCCAGGCCGATTCGCCGCGAAGCTCCAGATTCGGGACGACGCGGAAGCCGAACACCGTCGTCGAGGTATACTGCTCGGCCACGCTGGGGGCGCGGTATCCCCGGCTGAGGGAGGTGCGCAGGCTCAGGCGGTCGGAGGGCTCGAAGACGACGCCGACCTTGGGGTTGATGGACAGATCATCCTCCACGTGGGACGCCTTGTGCTGGTCCACGCGGATTCCGGTCGTGGCGCGCACCCGCTCCGAGAACTCGATCTCGTCCTGGATGAAGGCGGCCAGATCGGTCACGTTCGGGTCCGGCGACAGGTAATTCGACGAGAAGCGGGTATACGCGGCCTCCGCTCCGGTGGTGACGGAGTGGCGGCCATCGGTGAAGCGGGAGACCTGAAAGTCCGTCCCGTAGCGGGTGGAACGGTGGAAGTCCTCGTTGTCGTGGAAGTAGTTGTTGGCGCGCACATGCTGGATCTGCGGGCGCAGCTGCACCTTCATGACCGGGGTGGCGAAGGGCGTTGCCGTGATACCCACGACCAGGTCGGATTCCCGCTTCCAGTCCCCCAGTTGCTCGGGTACCACCTCGAGCGGCCGGTCCGGCGACCGCCAGGTGAAGAACTCCTCCGCGTCGTCGCGCTTCCAGTTGACGAAGACCTCCAGGGGCGTCAGCGATTCCGCGCCGAACACGGTCTTGGCCCGGAAAGTCCAGCGCTGCAGGTCGTTGTTCTGGCGGAAGCCGTCGGATCCCTCGCGGCCGATGAAGAGCGTCGCGTCCGCGCCGCCGACCCGGCGGGTGTGCTGAAGCTGCAGCCCCTGCATGTTGAGCCGTTCTTCGGTGAAGCTCAGGTTCCCGGGCGTGTCGAAGATCCCGTAGTACCCGCGCACGATCGTGTGCCGGCCCCCGATCGGTGGACGGGTGATGACGTTGACCACGCCCCCCATCGCGTTCGTGCCGAAGAGCGTGGAGTGGGGGCCCTTGACGATCTCGATGCGCTCCACGTCGAGGAGCGGGAGGATCGCGAAGTCGATGGACGAGCCCACGCCGGTGAGGACGCGGTGTCCGTCGAGCAGCATGAGCACCCGGCTCCCCACGCCGCGGGCGATCCCGCTCGATCCCCGGATGTCCATATGGCCGGCGTTGAAGGTCACGCCCTGGGCGAAGGGGAGTGCTTCGTTCAGGCCGGTGACGTCCCTGCGCTCGACTTCGTCTCCGCTGATTATCGCGACGCTCACGGGAGCATCGCCGGGACGGGCGTTGCCCCTGCTGGCGGTAACGGTCAGTCCGGGAACCTCGAAGAGCGACCGTTCCAGAGAGATGATGACCGGTCCTGTAGTGGCAGCCTGAATCTCGACCGCGTGCTCGACGGTCTTGAACCCCGCGGCGACGACCACGAGGTGAATGTGCTCGCCGAGATCCGGCAGGTCGATCTCGAAGCTGCCGTCCTCTCCCGTGAAGGTGCGGAGCTGGGTGGAGCGGACCAGCACCTCGGCGCGCGCGACCCCGTCCCCCGACTCCGCGGCGAGCACCTCACCCCGCAGGGTCGTCGTGGTCTGGGCGGCCGCGGATACGGGGATCGAAGTCGAAAGTGCAACCGCCGCGACGAATACGTGGAACCGCCCCCGGGTGGCGCCCTGGCCAGCAACCTGCCTCGGGAACCGGCCGGCCACGGCTATTGGCGTTGCCAGACGGTGGTCGAGACGTTGATTGGCGGTTCGGTGACCTCGACCGTAAGCCTGCCCCCGACGAGCGTGTAGGTGCCCCTGGCCTGCACCACGTTCCCCTTCTGCTCCCATGTCCCGTCGCTACGCACGGTGTAGGTGCCGGTATCCACGATGGGGGCGGTACCTCCGAGGCCATCCGGTATCGTGACATCCATCGTCATGGTGCCCGACGCCTGATCCCCTACGGGAGGGGACTGTTGCAGGGTGAAGGTCCCGGTCACATCGGGCGGGGTCATTTCCTCAAAACCGGTCACCAGCGCAACGATGGAGACCAGGGAGTAGGTCCCGGTGAGGTCGGGGGGAGCATTGTCGGGTTCGACCGGGTCCTCACCTCCGCAAGCAGCCCCCAGGAGCGCACACGCCAGGAGCGGCCAGAGCCTGCCGGTCGAACCGCTGAGCATCTTGCAAGCCACTGATTCTCCTCCCTGGTTGGTACAAGGATCGCGCCGCGGGAAGGCACGTTACCCGAGCGCCACGCTTGGACAACCGGCAACCGTCATGACAACGTAAGGTGCCGCCGTGTCAGCCACCAGCACAGGGAACGATTCGATGCCCCACACCCAGCCACCACTCATTGACGGAGGCAAGCCCAGGGGCACCGCCGACCTGATGAGCCGGCTGGACGAATTGGGCATCGCCCACAGCACGATGGAGCATGCCCCGGTCTTCACGGTAGAGGAAGCCCGCCGCCTACGCGGCCGCATCGACGGAGCCCACTCCAAGAACCTCTTCGTGCGCGACAAGAAGGAGAACCACTGGCTGGTGTCCTGCCTCAGCGAGCGCCGGGTGGATCTCAAATGGCTGGCCGGCGCTCTCGGAACCAAGCGCCTCACATTCTGCAGCGAGCGCCGGTTGACGGGCTACCTGGGGATCAGGCGGGGCGCCGTCTCCCCGTTCGCGATCCTCAACGACGTCGGCGGCGTGGTGCGCGTGGCGCTCGATGCGGAGCTGGTCGAAGCCGAACCGCTCAACTTCCATCCTCTCGACAATTCGAAGACCACCACAATCTCCAGGGCGGGACTGCTGCGCTTTCTCGAGGCGGAGGGGCACGCGCCCCTGATCGTCCGGTTTCCCTGAGGGCGCCGGGCATTCCCCGATGCAATCGGGCGTTGTCCCTGAGCCGCCGGACGTTTCCCCCAGCGGCCGGGCGTCTCCCGGATTACGCGCGGGCCGCTACTAGCGAAATGCCGGGATGATGTCCTGGATGAGCAGGTCCATCGTGAGGCGCTCGTAGTGCTCGTTGCCGCCGTCCTGGCTGACGCGGTACCAGTCGTTGGTGGCAACGACCACGAGCTGCAGGTCCGGCACGACGACGACGTACTGGCCGCCGTAGCCCCACGCGAAGTAGAGCGGCTCGCTCGTCCCCGGAACCACCCACCACAGGGAGCCGTAGGAAATCCCTCTGAGCGCTCCCGAGTGCATCCGCCAGTCGAACCTCTCCTCCGTGGAGAATCCGATCCAGTCGGCGGGAATGATCTGGCGTCCTCCGCTCGAGCCGTCCTGGAGGAAAAGCTGGCCGAAGCGGGCGAGGTCGCGGGGGCGCAGATCGAGCCCGGCCCCGCCGTTGTAATATCCCCCGCCCAACTGTTCCCAGCGGCTCACGGAAATCCCCATCGGTTCGAAGAGCGCGAACCTTGCCAGCGTGGGAAGCTGCATGACGGTCGCCTGCTCCAGCACGACGCCGAGCAGGTGAACCGCGGCCGAGTTATAGGTGAACTCCGTCCCGGGCGGTGACGTGAACTGCTTGCGCAGAAGGAAGCCCAGGTGGTCGCCGGAACGGATCCACTCATTGTAGGAGCCGGCTCCGCCCGACTCGTCCCATTCGAATCCGCTGGTCATCGTGAGCAGGTGCCGGATGGTGATCGCACCCTTGTCGGGGTCGAGATCCGGCAGAAGCGAACCCAGGTAGTCCGATATCGGGTCGTCCAGACTGCGGATGTCGCCGCGCGCCAGCGCGACCCCCGTCAGCGCCGACACCACGCTCTTCGTCACGGAGCGCACATCGTGCAGGTCGTCGGGGCCACCGGCGCCGAAGTACTCCTCGACGACCAGCCGCCCGTCCTTGACGACCAGCAGGCTGCGCATGCGGTGGTTTCCGGCGGCCCGCGCGACCCCGCTTGCCACCATGTCGGGAGAGCCGCCCGCCTCGGCGACGGTGGCCGTGGTCCAGGGCAGCGCGAGGTCGATTTCGACGGGTCCATCGGCGCCCGGGCCGACCGCGGCCTCCGCGCAGGCTCCCAGCGCCAGCGCCAGGAGTGCGTGCGGCAACCCGCGGGCGCTCCCGGAGCGGCGAGGCACCGCGTTGGCGGACACGCCGCGGGACTTCACGTCAACCATGGGAATCGGCACGAATCCGGGGGCTCCGCCGTGCAGTCATCTTTCTCGTCCATATATGGAATCTGGAACGTGAACCGTCACCGGCGCCAGTCAGGGGGACACGGCCGCCACGGTTCAATGCGGGCAAACGCAGGGCGGAAATCGCGCAGGGCCTGTATGTTGGACACCATGATGTCCCGCGCCGTTGCCCGATGAGCCTCGGGATCGGCCCATGGGCTCCGTTCCCTGCACCAGAGGTGATGAATGCACATCGAACGTATTTCCCTAGGTCTCGCCGTACTCGCCGTCTCCGCATCGTGGAGCTGCGTTTCGTCGCAGGTCGCCAATCCTGACGAACAGATCGCCCAGGCGCTCACGGCCGCACCGGAGGACAAGGCCGACGGCGCACGGGTGCTCGGCTACGCGACCGACGGGAAGGTCGTTGAACTGAGACCCGGATCCAACGACTTCATCTGCCTCGCCTCGAATCCGGCCAACGAACGCTTCTCGAGTTCGTGCTACCACGCGTCGCTGGAACCCTACTTCGCCCGGGGCCGCGAACTGAGCGCCGAAGGCGCGTCGCGGGAAGACCGGTACCGCATTCGCTTTGAGGAAATGGAGGCGGGCACTCTCGCGAAGCCCGTCATGTCGGCGACGCAATACGTCCTGGACGGCACCTGGGACTCCGCCATGCAGACCGCAACCGGAATGGTCCGGTGGGTCATCTATGTTCCGGGAGCCACTCCGGAATCGACGGGCCTGTCGGTCATGCCTCAGGAGGGCGGACCCTGGATCATGGATCCTGGCACGCCCGGCGCCCACATCATGATCGTACCACCTCGGGGCGGGTAGTCCCGTGGCGCCGGCGGCGCCGCTTGGCGAAGGGATGCGCTTGATGGCCACAGTATGCTAGGGAACATCTCTGCGTTCGCCTTTTCGGCCGGCACGTACGCACTTCACCTGCTCTTCGTGGTGTACGTCCTCCTTCGCCCGCGGTCCAGGCAGAACTCGTCGATGGCGTGGATCGTCTTCATCGTCGCGGTGCCATTCGTGGGAATCGTCCTGTACCTGGTGGTCGGGGAGGTGCGTCCGGGGAGTTCCCGGAAACGCCGGCACAGAACGATCGTGGCGAACATCCGCAAGGTGCTGAACGAGAGCTGGAACGACCCGAAGGACGCGGCAGTGGTTCCCCGGGAGACCGAGTCCATTGCGCGGCTCGCGCGGCTGGGAAGCGACACGCCGCCACGCGACGGGAACAGGCTGACGCTGCTCGCGGGTGCCCAGGAGTTCATCACGTCGCTGGTCCGGGACATCGACCGCGCCGAGGATCACGTCCACCTGCTCTTCTACGTCTATCTGGAAGACGGGGCGGGACGCGCAGTCACGGATGCGCTGGTCCGCGCCGAGGAGAGGGGCGTGGAGTGCCGACTTCTGGTCGACAACGTCGGATCGAGCGACTTTCTGAAGTCGGAACTCTGCCGGGAACTGCGGAAGGGCGGCGTCGAGGTGGTGGCGGCGCTGCCGACGCGAATCACCCAGATCGCCTCGATCCGCTTCGACATGCGCAACCACCGCAAGATCGCGGTCCTCGACGGCCGGGTGGGGTACACCGGCAGCCACAACATCGCGGAGGAGGCGTTTCACCCCAAGCCGCGATTCGCGCCATGGGTCGACGCCACCCTCCGGATCGAGGGGCCGACCGTGCGCGACCTCCAGGTGCTGTTCGTCGAGGACTGGTACATGGACAGCGCCCAGAACCTGGATCACCTGATCGCGCTGGCGCCCGAGGAGCACGAGGGTGGACGGACGGTGCAGGTCGTGGGCACCGGCGTGAATTCCCAGAACGAGGCGCTGGTCCGGGTAATCCAGTCGGCGATCCACATGGCGCGCGAGGAACTCATCCTCACAACCCCGTATTTCGTGCCCGACGAAGGGACGCTCGCGGCGCTCACGACCGCGGCCGTGCGCGGGGTGCACACGATCGTCGTCGTGCCCGAGCGCAATGATTCCCCCATCGTCGCACTGGCCAGCCGCAGCTTCTACCAGCCCCTGCTCGAGGTGGGAGCGGAGATCCACGAGTTCACGAAGGGACTCCTCCACGCAAAGACCATCACGGTGGACCGCGAGTTCGCGATGGTCAGCACCGCCAACCTCGACCGGCGCAGCTTCGAGATCAATTTCGAGCTCAGCACCCTGGTCTACGACAGCGACTTCGCCTCCGAACTGCGCTTGCTCCAGAAACGGTACCTCGAGGATTGCCGCAGGGTCGACGCGCGACGATGGGCCGCCCGGCGCTGGCCGAGGCGGCTGGTGGAGAACGTGGCCGGCCTCTTCAGCCCGCTGCTGTGAGCCGCCGGGGCGGTGAGATCCCGTCGCAGGTGGCGGCGGAGTGGGCGCATGCACGTCCCCACCCCGCCGCCCCCCCCGAGACCTCCCTGATCCTGGGCGACCCCGCCCCCCACCTCGCCCGCGCGCTGCACGATTGCGGCCACACCGTCACCCGCTGGAGCCGCCACCTCACGCGGGGCCAGCGCTGCGCACCCTGGCCCCCGGCCGGCCCGTTCGGCGAGGTCTGGGCGCGCATGCCCCGGTCCTCGCTGGAAGCGGCCATGCTCCTCCACGCTGCCGCGGCCCGGATCGACGACGGCGCCCAGCTGTACCTCTACGGCGCCGGCAACGAGGGCATCCGCTCGGCCGGCCGGCACTTCCCGCCGGGGACCGCACCGCCCCGCCCCCTCCTCATCAAGCGCCGCTGCCGCGTCCTCGCGGCCACGCGAACCGCCGCTCCACCGCGCGAAGACGGCCTCGACAGCTGGCAGATCCGGACCCCGGTCGACTGGGGCGCGGGCGAGCGCGACTGGACCTTCTTCCCCGGAATGTTCGCGGGCGGCCGCATCGACCCGGCGACCGCGCTGCTCATCGAGTACCTGCCGACCGTCTCCACCGGCGCCCGCGTCCTCGACTTCGGCGCGGGCAGCGGGGTCATCGCCGCCGCGGTGCTCGCCCGCACCCCCGCCGCGCGCGCCGTGCTCCTCGATCGGGACGCGATCGCGCTGGTCGCCGCCGCGCGCAACGTCCCGGGAGGCACCCTGGTCCTGGGGAGCGGCCTCGGCCATGTGGAAGGCCGCTTCGACCTCATCGTCTCGAATCCGCCCATCCACGCGGGCAGCGCGCAGAGCCTGGCCACGGTGGAGGCGCTGATCCGCGAGGCTCCGGGAGCGCTGGCCCCCCGCGGCTCCATGATGCTGGTCACCCAGCGCCGACTACCGATTCCGCGAATGCTGGCCGAGTGCTTCCGCGACGTTCGAACCGTCGCGGACCGGGGCCCGCACCGCGTGTGGGCGGCGGATGGGCCGCAGTGCTAGCACTTTGTGCATGCATACCCTGACGCAATCGCCGGGGTGGCCGACCGGCGACGCACACTCGGCGGCCCGCTACCGCGCGTCGTGGACGACCCGTCCGTTCACCACCGTGATCACTGCCGCCAGGTCGCCGATCTCGTCGTCCGGCACCGTCATGTAGTCGCCCGACAGCACGGCCAGGTCGGCCGCCATGCCGGGGGCCAGCGTCCCGCGCTCCGACTCGGCGAAGACCTGGTACGCGTACCCCGACGTCATGAGGCGCAGGGCCTCCTCACGCGTCACCGCGTACTCCGCGCCCATCGTGCCGGCCGAAAGGGTGCCCCGCGTGGCGAAGTGGTAGAGCACGTCGAAGGGGTTGTGCGGGATGACCGGCGAATCGGTGCCGAGCGAGACGGGGATCCGCTCGGCGACGTAGAGGCCGACCGGGGTCGTCAGCGCCGCCCGGGCCGCGCCCCAGTAGTCGACCAGGCTGGGGGCCGCGACGAAGAGGTGGTTCTGGGCGGTGACGGTGACGCCGAGGGCGCGGACGCGATCGAAGTGGTCGGGGGCGGGGATGAAGCCGTGCTCGATGGTCCACCGCCGGTCGCGGATCGGGTGCCGGGCGTGGGCCTGCTCATAGGCGTCGAGAACCAGGTCGATCGCGGCATCGCCCACGGCGTGGGTCGCAACGCGCCACCCAAGGGCGTTGAGTTCGTGGACGACTCCGTGGAAGACGTCGGTGGGCATCGTCTGGAGGCCGAAGAAGGTCCCTCCCCTGCCCCACGGCTCCTCGTAGGGCTCGCGCATCCACCCACCCTCGAATCCCCCGTCCACGCCCAGCTTGACGCCGCCGACCGTCAGCAATCCGGCGGCGAAGTCCGGCGTCACACCCCAGGATTCCACCGCAGCCACCACACCCTCCGGCGCCACCCCGCGCAGCCTGAAGAGGAAGTCGATCCGCATCGGCAGCCGGTCCTCCTCGGCCAGCCGCCGGTACAGCGCGAACTGCTCCGCCGACGCCCCGGGTATGCGAAGCGAGGTGACGCCCAGGCCGCTCATGGTCCGCAGCGACGCGAGCAGCCGCTCGGCGGGATCGTCCCCGACCTCGCCAGCCGGGAGGCGCACGGGGTCTTTGGCGCGATCGACCAATTCGCCGTTGAGGCGTCCGTCGTCGTAGCGCCCGATGCGGCCGCCGGGCGGCGAGACGGCGTCCTCCCCGATGCCGAAGCGCTCCAGCGCCATCGAGTTGAGAATGAACTCGTGGCCTCCGCGCACCACCACGACAGGGTGATTCGGGGCCGCCCGGTCGAGGTCGTCGCGCAGCGGCAGCCGCTGCTCCGCCAGCTGGCCCTCGTGCCAGTTGCTGTTCGTGACGACGAGTGCGCCGGGTGCGGTCCCGGCGGCGCGCGCCGAGATCGCGCCGAGCACGTCGGACATGGCACGCGCGCCCGACAGGTCCACGCCGGAACCGCCGCCCAGCGCGTGGAAGTGATTGTCCGTCAGCCCGGGCACGACCGTGCGGCCCTCGAGGTCGACGACTTCCGTACCGGCTCCACGGAGCTGGAGCATATCGTCGTCCGGACCCGCCGCCGTCACGCGTCCATCGCGCACGGCCAGCGCGGACACGTCGCCAACTTCGGGGTCGAGGGTGACCACGGCGCCGTTGTGGAGGATCAGGTCGGCCGGGGAGGCGCTTTCGGAGCAACCGGCAACAGCCGCGAACACCGCGGCCGCCGTGAAGCCGCCGAGGGCCGACCTACAGGTCACTACATGGATCGTGTTTCCCATGACCGGGACAATTCACCGCGCGAGGCTCCCGGTCAACCATACCGCCCCTCAATGTAGTCGGCCGTTTCGCTGTTCAGCGGATTCAGGAAGACCTCTTCCGTCCGGCCGTGCTCGATGATCTTGCCCAACAGCATGAACACGCACTCGTCCGACGCCCGTCGCGCCTGCGCCATGTTGTGCGTGACGATAAGGATGGTGTAGTCGCCGCGAAGCTGCCAGATCATCTCTTCCACGGCCTCGGTCCCGGCGGGATCCAGCGCCGAGCAGGGCTCGTCCATGAGGAGCACCTCCGGCTTCACCGGCAGCAACCGCGCGATGCACAGCTTCTGCTGCTCCTCGAGCGACAGGCCGGTCGCGGGCTGGTCCAGCCGGTCCTTCACGGCATCCCACAGCAGGACCTGCCGGAGCGCCGACTCCAGGACCGCGGCCTCTTCCCCGGCCGGCACCTTGCGCATCCGGGCCTCGTGAAGCCGGAACCCGAAGAGGACATTGTCGCGGATCGAAATCGGGAGCGGGTTGGGGCGCTGGAAGACCATGCCCACCTCCTTGCGCACCTGCACGATCTCGACGTCGTCCGCGAAGATGTCGTGGCCGAGGACGAACACGTTGCCCGTGGTCCGCACGTACCCGAGGCGTTCGTTGATGCGGTTGCAAGTCCTGAGCAGCGTGGTCTTGCCGCACCCCGACGGGCCGATCATCGAGGTGATGATCCCCTTTTTTACCCCCAGATCGACGTCGAATAGGGCCTGGAAGTCGCCGTACCAGAGGTTGAGGCCCCGGGTCTCGATGGCGTAGCCGTTATCCAAAACGTCCCTCGATGTAGCCGGTGGTGCGTTCGTCCTTCACCTTGCCCTCGAACATCTCCTCCGTGTCACCGATCTCGACCACTTCTCCGGTCAGGAAGAACGCGGTGCGGTCCGCCAGGCGGCGCGCCTGCTGCACCAGGTTCGTCACCAGTACGATCGTCAGTTCGGCGCGCAACTCCTTGAGCACGTCCTCGATCCGCATGGTCGTTACGGGGTCGACGGCGATCGAGAACTCGTCCAGCAGCAGCAGCTCGGGTTCCTGCGACAGCGCCCGTGCAATCGTCAGGCGCTGCTGCTGTCCACCCGAAAGGAGGCTCCCCAGCGAGTCCAGCCGGTCCTTCACCTCGTCCCACAGCGCGGCGCGGGTCAGGCACCGCTCCACCACCTCGTCCAGCTCGGCCTTCCTGCGGATCCCGCGCAGCCGCGGCGAGAAGGCCACGTTCTCGTAGATGCTGAGCGGCAGCCCCACCGGGAGCGGGAACACCACCCCGATCCGGCTCCTGAGCGCGTACACGTTCTGCCAGGCGTTGACGTCCTTGCCGTTGATTTCGACGCTGCCCCGCACCTTCATGCCCGCGTTGAAGTCGTTCATCCGGTTCAGCGCGCGCAGAAACGAGGTCTTGCCGCTGTTCGCGGGCCCGATGATGCCGAAGATCTCGTGCCGGTAGATGTCCAGCGACACGTCCTTCAGCGCCGGCTTGCCCCCGTAGCTGATCGCCAGGTCGCGCACCTCGACTACGGGACGCTCGCCGTAACGGGGTCCCGCGCCGGCGCCGTTCGCCTCTACCATTTCTTGAGGCCCCGCAGGTACACCCGGAATGCGATCGAAATCGCGTTCATGAGCAGCACGATCGAGATGAGCACGAGGGCCACCCCGTAGGGAATCTCCTCCGGGACGCTGGGCTGCTGGGTGGCGATCACGTACAGGTGGAGCGACATGGCCATTGTCTGGTCGAATACGCTCTGCGGCAGGAACATCAGGTAGGCGGCCGCACCGGTGAACATGATCGGGGCCGTCTCTCCGGCCGCTCGGGAGACCTCGAGGATTACGCCCGTCAGGATGCCGCTCACCGAATTGGGCAACACCACCTTGCGGATCGTCTGCCAGCGGGTCGCGCCCATGTTCCAGCAGGCTTCGCGGAAGGCCTGGGGCACGGCCTGAAGCGATTCGCGGGTGGCGACGATCACGACCGGCAGCGTCATCACCGCGAGCGTAAGGCTCGCCGCCAGGATGCTCGTACCGAAACGGAAGAAGAGGACGAAGGCACCGACCCCGAAGAGCGCGTGCACGATCGAGGGAACGCCCGCCAGATTGATGATCGCGAGGTTGATGGTCCGGGTCAGGAAGTTGTCGGGAGCGTACTCGCTCAGGTAGAGCGCGGCCGCGATCCCGATCGGCACCGAGGCGATCAGCGCCACTACGACCAGCCAGATCGTGCCGATGAGCGCCGGCAGGATACCCCCCTCGGTCATGCCGTTGACAGGCGGCGTGAAGAGGAATTCCCAGGAGATGGCCGGTCCGCCGCGGACGATCAGCGCGCCGAGGATCACCAGCACCGGGATCACGAGGGCCACCGTCATCAGGCCGAAAACGGCCTTGGCGACCGCCTGGTTGCGATAGCTGCGCCGATTCAGCGAAGTGGCTGCGAACACGGGCTACTTCTTCCGGATTCCCTTGACCACCAGGTCGGCGGTCAGGTTGATGAGGAACGTGACGACGAAGAGAAAGATCCCGAGGGTGAAGAGGGATCCGTAGTGCGGCGATCCGGTGGCGGTGTCGCCGAGCTCCGAGGCGATCGTCGCCGTAAGCGCGCGGACGCCGTCGAAGGGGCTGGTGGGGATGTTGATCGAATGTCCGGTCGCCATCAGCACCGCCATCGTCTCGCCGAATCCCCTGCCTACGCCAAGCAGCACGGCGGCCACGAGACCGTTCTTGCTCGCGGGGATCACGACCTTGAGGATGACCTCCCAGCGCGTGGCGCCGAGCGCCTCCGCGGCCTCCCGGTAGGAGTCGGGCACGGCCTTGAGCGCGTCCTCCGCGATGGTCGTCATGATCGGCGCCGCCATGAGCCCCAGGATGATCCCCGCGTTGAGCGCACTCAGTCCCACGGGCACGTCGAAGACCTGGATGATGAGCGGATTCATGATCGACATGCCGACGAATCCCCACACCACCGACGGAATCGCCGCTAGCATCTCGACCAGAATCTTGAGCGCTTCCCGTGTCTTGCCCTTCGCGAACTCGCCGATGTACAGGGCCGCACCGAGCGACAGAGGCACGGAGAAGAGCATCGCCAGTCCGGTAACGCTCAGCGTCCCCACCATCAGCGCCAGCGCCCCGTACCCGGGATTGTCCGAGGTGGGCCGCCACTCGATCGAAGAGAAGAACTGGCCAAGGTCGAGGGGCCCGAAAACGAAGCCGAGCCCTTCGCGAGTCACAAAGACGAAGATCCCGATGATGAAGACGATCGCCGAAATGCCCCCGGCGAAAATGAGCACCTGGGCGCACCTGTCGGCGTACCACGCCAGGTCGCGCCGGTCCATCACGCCGGTTCTGTCCCTGGGGTGGCTCAAGTGCAGGTGACCTCCCTGACCGGAGCGTACCCGCGCTGCTGGATGACACACTGGCCTGCATCCGACAGGATCCAGTCCATGTAGTCCCTGATCGCCCCGATGGGTTGGCCGGCGGTGTACATCAGCAGGGGCCGCGATATCGGATAGCTGCCCTCGATGGCGGTCTGCACGGCCGGACCGACGCACGCCGACACGTCGTCAGCTGCGACGCAGGGCATGTGGATGTGCTCGGTGGCGTATGCGAGACCGCTGTACCCGATCGCGCAGGGGGTATTCTCGACCAGATCCACGACGTCCTTCGACCCGTGCATGTCGTACGAGCCCAGCTTGAAGTCGTTCCCCGCGCCGAGCACCGCTTCGCGGAAGTAGATGTAGGTGCCGGAGTTGTTCTGGCGGCTCACCCGGATGATCTCGTCGGAGGGGCAACCCGGGACCGAGGCCCCGAGGTCCGACCAGCGCTCCAGTCCACCGCCTTCGCCGAAGATCCCTCGGAGCTGGTCCATGGTGATCCCGCTCATCGGATTGTCTTCGTGCATGAAGATCGCGAGCGCGTCGTGGCCAACGACGAATTCGATCGGCTCGATCCCGTTCGCCCGCGCCGCCTCGATCTCCGAGTCGCGCATGGCCCGCGAGGAGTTGGCGATGTCCACCGTTCCGTTGATCATGGCCGAAATGCCGGTACCCGAGCCGCCGCCGGTGACCGCGACCGCCACATTCGGGTTGACCGCGCCGTAGGTCTCCGCCCAGGCCTGTGCGACGTTGAGCAGGGTATCGGAGCCCTTGTTCTGGATCAGGGCCCTTTGCGCGCGGTCGCCATCTCCGCCACAGGCGAGGATGGCAACCGTCGTCAGGGAGATGATTCGCTTCATGTCCGTTGGGGTCGGTCCCGTCGGTTGGGTCCACTTGGGGTTGGCATCAAGGTGACACGCTACCCGCAACTTGTCACGGGCCGGTCACTCCGCAGTAGCGAACCCGTACCGCGGGGGCGGCAGGAGGACAGTCCGGCGCGGACCCACCAGCGAAGGTGGCCGCGCGCGGCCTACTCTTCGGGGTCCCCGACAGCCTTCGTGAGCACCTTCTGGATGTCGAGACCCAGCACCGACGCGAGCCCTTCCAGCGTCCCGTACGCCCCCCTGACCCGCTGGTTGACCGCGTTCGAGACACCCTGGCCCTCGCCCCCGTCCATGACGACCACCCTGTCGATGTCGACGCCCTCGACCGCGCCCACCGCGATCTCCAGCAGCTCGGGCAGCTTCTCGGCCAGGAAGACCGCGAAGGCGGCGTCACCACCCGCCTGTACCTCCCCATACAGCCGCCGGAGCACCTCGACCTGCGCCTTCCCGCGCTCCAGGATCGGCGCCGCATCCGCCTCGGCCTGCGCGAACGCCGCCATCTTCGCGGCCTTGGCAGGCTCCACCACATCGGCCCGGAGGCGCTGTTCCTCGCGCTCCACGCGCTTCATCTCGAGGATCTTCTCGGCCTCGACCTCGGCCTCCTGCGCCTTCACCCGCGCGATCTTCTCGGCGGTCTCACCCTCGCGATCCAGTTCGGCCTGCCTCACCCGGAGCGAGTTCCGCGCCTCGGCCACCTTGATCGACGCGGCGGCCTCCCGCACCTCGGCCCTCCGCCTCGCCTCGGCACGCGCCTCCCGCGTATCCGCTTCGGCCTGCGCCTCCGCGATCTCGGCCTGCCGAATCGCTTCGGCGGACTTCTCGCGGCCGATCGCCTCGAGGTAGCCGCGCTCGTCGCTCACGTTCTGGATCTTGAGCACGTCCAGGTGGAACCCCAGCGACGCCAGGTCCTCCCCGGCGTCCTCCGACAGGGCCTTCGCGAAGCCGAGCCGGTCCTCGTTGACGGCCTCTGGCGTGAGCGTCGCCAGGACGCCGCGCAGGTTCCCCGTCAGCGTGTCCTGGGCCAGCGCTTGGATCTCTTCGTCGGTCTTCCCCAGCAGGCGCTCGACCGCGTTGTTGAACACCCACTCGGGCTGGGAGGCGATCTTCACGTTGGCGATCGCCTCGACGTTCAGGGGAATGTTCCCCTTCGAGAAGGCGTTGCTGACCATCACGTCGATCGGGATGGTCTCGAGATTCATGTGCTGAACCGTCTCGATGATCGGCACCCGGAAGGTGCGACCCCCGGAGATCGACCGGTATCCGACCTTGTTGCCGTCGCCGAGCAGCCGGTTTCGCCCCGTGAGCACGGCGGCCTCGTTGGGCGGCGCGATCACGATGAGGTTCTTGATGGTCACGATGACCATGATGATGACGATGACTGTGACTACGCCCAGTCCCAAAGCAGCTACGGGATCCACTCTGTTGCTCCTTGTTGTAGAGGGGCCTGCACCCGCTGAAGGGTCCTGCGGGCCCCGTTGTCGTGATCAGTCTTCCAGCAGTTTCATTCCCACGGGAGCAACGTAGGCCACTCCGTCCTTCACCTCCACCACCATCACCGGGCGGCCGGCTTCCAGCGTCCCGTCAACCCCCGCGGGATCGTCGGAGCGCGCCCGCATCCGGTACTGGCGCTCGCCGCTCCGGATCCGAACCTCGCCGATGTCGCCGGCGGCGATGGTCATCACGACCTCGCCGCGCAGCCCCGCCAGCGCCGACTCGCCCGGAATCTCCCCGGCCTCCGTGCGCCTGAGGTAGCCGAAGACGGTGCTGACCAGCGCCCCGGATCCCAGACCCATTCCGGCGGCGATCGCGGCCGTCAGGACGGGCTGCGCGCCGCTCCAGATGAGGTGAAGAACCACGCCGGCGCCCCCGAATCCGAAGAGCGTGTACACGAGTGCCCGCAGCGAGAGCAGTTTTGCGACCTCGCTTCCGTCCAGGGCGGCATCCGCTTCGCCACCCAGATCGATTCCCGCGTCGGCGTCGACTTCGCTGTCGAAGAAGTCGCCGAAGAGCGAAAGGGCCAGGAGCCCCCCGCCCACGGCGAGCGAAAAGATGTAGGCTGCGAGCATCGGTATCCTCCCCGGATGTCCTCCGGATATCCTCCTCGTTGGTGGACAATACTTTTCTACGGGCCCCGCACGCATCATCTTCACCCGCAAGCGGCCCGGCAAGTTCCCCCCAAGCGGTTGCCCGCCGGACACCCCTCACACCGGACCGGAGTCCACCTTGCGAACTCGTTCTACCACCCTGGCGTGCGCCTTCGCGCCCTTGCTGCTGGCCGCGCTGTGCATCCCCGGCACGGCCGATGCCCAGAGCGGCGCAGCGAACGGTCAGTGGCGCTACTACGCCGGCGATGCCGGCAGCACCCGCTACGCTCCCCTCAGCCAGATCGACCGGGACAACGTAGCGGACCTCGAGGTGGCCTGGCGCTGGCAGGCGGCCAACTTCGGCCCGCAGCCCGAATTCAACTACCGCACGACTCCGCTCATGGTGGACGGCGTGCTCTACGCCACCGCAGGGTACCGGCGCACCGTCGTGGCGATCGACGCGGGCACCGGCGAGACGCTGTGGACGTATCGACTGGACGACGGGGACCGGGCGGCGCCGAGGCGGAACTCGGGCCGGGGAGTCGCCTGGTGGGAGGCGCCCGGGATCGCGCCACGCATCTTCATGGTGACCCCGGGGTTCCAGCTGGTCGCGCTTGACGCGGCGACGGGCCGTCCCATCCAGGACTTCGGCGATGGCGGCGTGGTGGAGTTGCGCGTTGGGCTGGGCCGGGAGCTGGACCTGATCGATGCGCCCATCGGCTCCAGTTCACCGCCGATCGTGGTGGACGACGTGATCGTAATCGGGTCCGCGCTGCCCTCGGGGGGAGCCCCCCGGTCGCGCGAGATGCCGCCCGGCCACGTCCGCGGGTACGACGCAGTCACCGGCGAACTGCGCTGGACCTTCCACACGATCCCGCAGCCGGGCGAGTACGGCAACGAGACCTGGGAGGACGGATCCTGGGAATACACCGGCAACGCGGCCGTGTGGACGCCGATCAGTGCCGATCCCGAACTCGGCCTCGTCTACCTGCCCGTCGAACTCGGCACCGGCGACTACTACGGGGGCCACCGCCCGGGCGACAACCTCTTCTCGCAGAGCATCGTCGCACTGGACGCCTCCACCGGCGAGCGCGCCTGGCACTTCCAGACCGTCCACCACGGCATCTGGGACTACGACCCCCCGGCGGCGCCCATCCTGGCCGACCTTGTGGTCGACGGGCGCGAGATTCCGGCCGTCGCGCTGATCACCAAGCAGACGTTCACCTTCGTCTTCGACCGTCGCACGGGCGAGCCGGTCTGGCCGATCGAGGACCGGCCGGTGCCCCAGACCGATGTGCCGGGCGAACGCACCGCGGCCACCCAGCCCTTCCCCACGAAGCCGCCCCCGTACGACCGGCAGGGCGTGGACCCCGCCGACCTCATCGACTTCACGCCGGAGCTCAGGGCCGAGGCCGAGGAGATTCTGGCACAGCTGCACTACGGCCCCCTGTACGAGCCGCCCACCGTGCCCGTGGAGGGCGGCACCCAGGGCACCTTGATGGTCCCGGGCTCGCTGGGCGGCGCCAACTGGCCGGGGGGCGCGCTCGATCCCGAAAGCGGCTACCTGTACGTGCAGTCGGCGACCGCGCCCAGCGTCATCTCGCTGATCAACGTGCCCGAGGTCTCCGACATGGACTACATCCGCGGCGGCGGCCTCCGGCTCCGCCAGGGCGGCGGGCCCCAGGGCCTTCCGCTCTTCAAGCCGCCGTGGGGCCGCGTCACCGCGATCGACCTCAACCGGGGCGAGATCGCGTGGCAGGTACCCAACGGCGACGCGCCCGAATACGTGAAGAACCACCCCGCGCTCGAAGGGATCGACGTGGGGAGGACCGGGCGGCCGGATCGCGGCGGCGTGCTGGTGACGAGCACGCTGCTCTTCGCCGGGGAGGGCGGCGGGATGTTCGGCGCGTTCGGATCGGGGGGCAACAAGTTCCGGGCGCACGACAAGGCCACCGGCGAGATCGTCGCCGAGATCGAGCTGCCCGCCAACCAGACCGGCCTGCCGATGACCTATATGCACGAGGGGCGGCAGTACATCGTGGTGGCCGTCGGGGCGCGGCGGCACCCGGCGGAGCTGGTGGCGCTGGCGCTGCCGGAGGGTTGAGGCCGCGCAACCACCGATGTAGTATTCCTTGTATCCTTACTTCAAGGAAAGAGGAATACGGTGTTGGCAAAACTGACGTCCAAGAACCAACTGACCCTCCCCAAGGCCGTCCTCTCCTCCCTGGGGGACGTCTCCTACTTTGATGTAACCAGCGACAAGGGGCAGATCGTCCTTACACCGGTGCGGCTCAACCGGGCTGATGCCGTGCGGGCCAAGCTGGCCGACATCGGGATCTCCGAAGCGGATGTGGCTGCGGCGGTGAGGTGGGCCCGCCGGGCCGAATGACCCCGCGTCGATGGGTCCTGGACACAAACGTACTTCTGTCAGCGCTTCTGTTTCCGGGCGGAAGAGTCACCTGGCTGCGCGACGCCTGGCGTACGGGAGTGGTAACGCCGTTGGTCAGTCGAGAGACGACAACCGAGCTGATCCGCGTGCTCTGTTACCCTAAGTTCCGGCTTGGCGCCTCGGAGCGGGAGGACCTCCTCGCCGACTACATTGCGTACGCCGAGACGGTGCCGGTGTCGGAGGCTCCCCCCGTCCCCGAATGCCGAGACCCCTGCGACCGCCCCTTTCTGGAACTGGCTCTGGCGGGACGAGCGGATGCCCTGGTTACGGGGGACAACGACCTCCTCTCCCTGGCCCAGGTATTCCCCGTTCCTGTCATGAGCCCCGGGGCTGCGAGAGCTTTACTGCAACAGGCAACGTCAGGATAGCTTTAGGGGCCCCGCAAATTCTCTCTTCAACACCGGTCAACACGCACGCTTGACATGACCCGACCCACCCACATCCCCGAACTCCTCCGCACCGGAACCGGCAACGCCGTCGCCTTCTCCGCCCCGGGGCGCCCCGATCTCACCTACGACGGTCTCCGCACGCACGTCGAAGCCACCGTAGCCGCGCTCAACGCTCGCGGCATCGGGCGCAACGACCGCGTCGCGATCGTTCTGCCGAACGGGTCCGAGATGGCGAGCGCGTTCGTGGCGATCGCCGCCGGGGCGACCACGGCCCCTCTCAACCCCGCGTACCGCAGGCCCGAGTTCGAGTTCTACCTGCAGGACCTCGGTGCGAAGGCCGTGGTGCTCGCCGAGGGCGACGATTCGCCGGCCCGTGCGGCCGCCGCCGCGCTCGGAGTGCCGGTCATGGACATCGCCAGCGACCCGGACAGCCCCGCGGGCACCTTTTCCTTCGTGGCCGAGCCCGGAGCGGCCGCCGCAGCGCATGGAGGCATGGCCGCACCCGACGACGTCGCCCTCGTCCTCCACACCTCCGGCACCACCTCGAGGCCCAAGATCGTGCCACTGCTTCACCGCAACGTGTGCGCGACCGCGGCCAACATCCGCCGGACGCTGCGGCTGGAGCCCGAGGACCGCTGCCTCAACGTCATGCCGCTCTTCCACATTCACGGGCTCATGGCGTGCGTGCTGTCGACGCTGCACGCGGGCGCGAGCGTCTACTGCGCGCCGGGTTTCAACGCGCTGAAGGTCTTCGGATGGCTGGCCGACGCCGATCCGACCTGGTACTCGGCGGTGCCGACCATGCACCAGACGATCCTGGCGCGGGCGGGGCGGAACGCCGAGATCGTCGAGCGGCTGCGGCTGCGCTTCATCCGCTCCTCGTCGGCGGCGCTCCCGTCGCGCGTCATGGCCGAGGTGGAGGAGCTGTTCGGCGCGCCCCTCGTCGAGGCCTACGCGATGACCGAGGCCGCGCACCAGATGACCTGCAACCCGCTGCCGCCCGCGCCCCGCAAGCCCGGCACGGTGGGGATCGCGGCGGGTCCCGAAGTCTCGGTGATGGACGCCGAAGGCAACCACCTCGCGCCGGACGAGGAGGGCGAGATCGTCATCCGCGGGCCGAACGTCACGCCGGGCTACGAGAACAACGAGGCCGCGAACCGCGAAGCCTTCACGCACGGGTGGTTCCGCACCGGCGATCAGGGCTTCCGCGACAACGACGGCTATTTCACGATCACGGGGCGCCTCAAGGAGATCATCAACCGGGGCGGTGAGAAGATCTCGCCGCGCGAGGTCGACGAGGCGCTCATGGACCACCCGGCCGTGCAGCAGGTGGTCACTTTTGCGATGCCGCATCCGAAGCTGGGCGAGGAGGTGGCCGCGGCGGTGGTGCTGCGGGAGGGGGCGGAGGCCGCGCCGGGCGACATTCGCGCGTTCGCGAGCGGGCGGCTGGCCGGCTTCAAGGTGCCGCGCAAGGTGGTGATCCTGGACGAGATCCCGAAGGGCCCGACGGGGAAGCTGCGCCGGATCGGGCTGGCGGATCAGCTGGGGTTGGGGGATTGAGGAGGATGAGGGCGGCGATTCGGGGCCCGGCGGCGACTGGCGTCAGCACCGGCGGCCCAGCCATGCAGGCGCGCCTGCGATGAAGATCGCGATCTACGGCGCGGGGGCGACGGGCGGCTACCTCGGGGCGAAGCTGGCGCTGGCCGGGGTCGACACCACCCTGATCGCCCGCGGACCCCACCTGGAAGCGATGCAGCGGAACGGCGTGCGGCTGCTCATCGACGGCGACGAACAGGTCGCCCGTCCCTTCTGCACGGACGACCCGGCCGAGGCCGGCCCCCACGACTTCGTCATCATCACGCTGAAGGCCCACTCGGCAACGCGCGTGGTGGAGGCGATGCAGCCGCTGCTCGGACCCGACACGGCCGTGATCACCGCGCAGAACGGCGTCCCGTGGTGGTATTTCCACGGGATCGGCGGCGAGTGGGAGGGGATGCGCCTGGAGAGCGTGGATCCGGGCGGCCGCCAGTGGGACGGCATCGGCCCGGGGCGCGCGATCGGCTGCGTGGTTTACGCGGCGACCGAGATCGCGGAGCCGGGGGTGATCAGGCACTCCTACGGCAACAAGTTCAGCCTGGGCGAGCCCTCGGGCAGGAAGACCGCGCGGATCAAGGTCCTGAGCCGGACGCTGTCAGGGGCCGGGGTGCGCGCGCCCGTGCGTCGGATCCGCCAGGAGATCTGGGTGAAGCTTCTCGGCAACGTGTGCTTCAACCCGATCAGCGCGCTGACCCTGGCCACCCTGGACAGGGTCGCCACCGAGCCCGGCACGCGGGGAGTGGCCCGCGCCATGATGGAGGAGACCCTGGCGATCGGCGAGGCGATGGGCGTGCGCGTTCGGCTCGACATCGAGCGGCGGATCGACGGGGCGGCCGCGGTGGGCACGCATCGCACCTCGATGCTGCAGGACCTGGAGAAGGGCCGCGCGATGGAGATCGACGCGCTGGTCACGTCGGTGCAGGAGCTGGGGCGCCTGGCGGGGGTCCCCACGCCGACGATCGATGTGGTGCTGGCGCTGGTGCGGCAGCGGGCGGAGGTGGCGGGGCTGTACGGGGACTAACCCCCGAAGAGCGTCACCCCGAAGATCCTGCCCAGAATGAGGATGAGGCTCATTCCGGTGAACACCACGATGCTGATCCAGGTGAAGGCGCGCGCAAAGGTCGACGGGTAGAAGTGCGGGTCGTCCTTCGGGATCACCTTCAGGCAGTAGTAGAAGTTCAGGATGAAGATCACCGGGGCCACGAAGTAGGCCAGCGCCGAGGCGACCAGCACCAGGAACACCGGCCGCGGCACCAGCGCGATGAAGACGACCGCGGTGACCAGGGAGTACAGCATCGTCATCCGGTAGATGTTGTACTCGGAGTACCACGCGCGGCGGTGTTCCCCGGTAACCTCGTCCGCGGCCGTCCCCGCGAGCGCCGCGGTCGGGCGGAACAGGTTGCGGCAGCAGGCGCCCACGATCCGCGGCCACCCGTCGAAGTAGTTGAACGCCGTCGAGAAGGTCGCCGCGAAGGCGCCGAGCATGAAGATCGTCATCATCCACGGACCCACGCTCTCGGTGAACATCCCCGCGATCTCGCCCATGACCGCCTGCCCCTCGATGGGGCTGGGATAGAGCCACACGGCGGCGAGCAGCAGGAAGATGGTCGCGATGATGAACGACACCACATGGCCCAGCCGGAAGTCCCAGATGCTGATCGTGAAGCAGCGCCGGCTGTATTCGACCGCTCGCTTGGGCAGCCGGCGGACATCGACGGTGAGGTCGGACATCCTCGGCGCGAAAGGATCGAAGGTAGGCGCCAGTCCCGCGGCCTCGAGCCGATCCCTGATCCTGGCCATCCCGGTGCGCTTCGCCTTCCCCCATTCCGAAGCCTGCAACGAGACATCGATCCCGGTCGGCAGCAGTCCGAGGAATCCCGCAATCACCAGCCACGAGCCCTCCGGCGCATCGAAGATCAGGAAATGCTCGAGCTCGCCGATCGGGGCGGGGCGCACGAAATAGACGATCACCGCGGAGACGAACAGCAATCCGCCGGCGATCTTCGCGCCCGTTTCGAGCGCGGTGTAGCGGCCCCAGAGCAGGATGACGACCGACGCCGTGCCCAGGAACGCCCCCCAGCCCCATAGCGGCACCGGCAGCCCCATCTGCGCCGAGAACAGGTAGTACATCACGGCTGCGGCCGCGATCAGCCGCCCCGCCTGCCCCACCGCGCACTGCACGATCGTCGTCACCAGCACGTACCAGACCGGCAGCTTCCCGGGCGCGGTCGCATAGGCCGCCATCAGGCTCTTGCCGGTGGCGTTGGTAAACCGAAAGGCCAGCTCGAAGCCGTAGTACTTGAAGACGTATGCGAGCAGGACGCACCAGAGCAGCGCGAACTCGAAGCGCCCGCCGGCCGTCGGCGCCGTGACCAGGTGGCTCGTCCCGATCCCCGTCATCATCAGGATGATCCCCGGCCCGAACTGGCCCAGGAGACTGCGCGGGCTCATGTCGGGGACCTTGAGGTCGTCGAAGGAGGGAGCGGCTGGCTGTCGGGTGGATTCGGACACGGCTGGATCCGGGGCCGGAGACGTTGGATCGGACCGGGTCAGAATACCGCGATGGCGTCGGCCGAGGCAAGAATGTCAACTACAGTTTACATGTTGTCTACTTAAGATTACATCGGCGCTAGCCGTCGGCCACGACCGGCTCCATTTCCTCAGGCTGCCTGTACCAGAAGATCGTGTCGATCAACAGCTCTTCCTTCACCATCATGTCGTCGACCGTCTCCTGGAAATCCAGAGTATTCCTTCCCCGGAAATTCTCCCAGTCAGGGCCTCCCAGCTCCTTGGGCAGGGCGTCGAAGACGATGTAGATGTCCACGAGATCGTCGCCGTACAGAAAGTCCGTGCCCGGTTCGAGCCGGATGTCGGTCGGATGGCTCCCGAAGTGGTCGCTACATGCCCTCTTCACGATCTCCTCGATCCTCGTCAACTCTCTCTGTTTCACCATTCTCGCCATCCTCCGTGCGCGGCAGTGTTTCGAATCCAGCCACGATGCCAGTGCTAATCACGTCGTCCCGCGAAGAGGATGTGCACCGCGAATGCCCGCGGGGTGCACCGGGACGGTCCTCGCCGACCAGATGATCGGCGGCATCCAGCAGGTGAGTCGGATTCACGATAGTTGACTTACCGGCGAATCGAGTGGATTGAACGGGGGCTGCATTGCCGTCCGGCCATCCTACGCTACCGGCCTCATGAATCGATCAGCGCCCCGAGGTTCGGGCTCATCTCTCGTTGGAAACCGCTTCCCCGCTCAGGCTCGCTGCTCGTTGGACACGATTCCCCTACCGTCCCCAATCCCCCGTGCGTACATTGGTGCGGGTTTGCGGGCGGGGAGGGATTCGACTCCCGCGTCTCCGCCCTGTCGCTCGGGCCGAAGGAGTGATAGCATGGCAACCGACTTGACGCCGGACCGCCGTTCGTCATCGAACGGTTACATCCCGGACGGGATCCCGTAGCCGCGCTGCCGCCCTTGCTGAAACCCACCGACACACGGAATCCCGACCACTACCACCGCGTGGTGGACTGCCAGTGGGGCTGTCCGGCCCACACGAACGTGCCCGAGTACATCCGGCTCATCGCGAACGGGCAGTACACCGAGTCGTACCTGCTCAACCGGAAGTCGAACATCTTTCCGGGGATTCTCGGACGAACCTGCGACCGTCCCTGCGAACCGGTGTGCCGCCGGGTGCGGCTGGATGGCGAACCGGTCGCGATCTGCCGCCTGAAGCGGGTCGCCTCCGATCTGCGCGACGACATCACGGGCTTCCTGCCGACCATTCCCGAGGAAAAGAACGGCAAACGCATCGCCTGCATCGGCGCGGGCTGCGCATCGCTCACGGTCGCCAACGACCTGATGCCGCTCGGCTACGAGGTCACGATCTTCGAGAAGCTCGCCAAGCCCGGCGGTCTGATGTGGACCAACATCCCCGAATTCCGCCTACCGGCCAAGGTTCTGTGGGAAGAGATCGACTACATCCTCGACATGGGCGTCGACCTGCGCCTGAACAGCCCCATCGACAGCCTGGCCGCGCTCCTGGAAGAGGACTATGACGCCGTCTTCATCGGTTCGGGCGCGCCCAAGGGCAAGGAACTGAACCTGCCGGGCCGCTGGGACTCCGAGCAGATCCACATCGGCATCGAGTGGCTGGAATCGGTGCGCTTCGGGCACATCGACAGCTGCGGGGACCGCGTGCTGGTGATCGGCGTCGGCAACACCGCGATGGACTGCTGCCGCACCGCGCAGCGCCTGGGCGCCAGCGACGTCAAGGTCATGGCGCGCAAGACCAAGCCGTATTTCAAGGCGTCGCCGTGGGAGCTCGACGACGCGATCGAAGAGCTGGTCGAGGTCCTGGAGAACCACTCGCCGTCGCGGTTCATCATCGAGGACGGCAAGTTGGTGGGGATGGAGTTCGACCTGGTCACCTGGACACCTGGCGAGAACGGGCGGCTGAAGGCCGAGGTCCACGACAGCAAGATCATCGAGTGCGACGAGGTGATCCTGGCGATCGGGCAGGACACCGCGTTCCCGTGGATCGAGCGCGACATCGGCATCGACTTCAACAAGTGGGAGATGCCGATCGTCGACAAGACGACGTTCATGACTTCGCGCCCCGGTGTCTTCATGGGCGGCGATGCGGCGTGGGGCCCCGAGAACATCATCTGGGGGGTCGAGCACGGGCATCAGGCCGCGATCTCGATCCACGCGTGGTGCGAGGGCCGGCCGCTGACCGACCGCCCGCCCGAAGGCATGAACCTGGTCAGCCAGAAGATGGGACTGCACGAGTGGTCGTACTCCAACGACTACGACGAGGCCGAGCGCGTGAAGATGCGCCACGTGGATCTGCAGGAGCGCTTCAAGCGCATGGACATCGAGGTCGAGGAGGGATTCGACTTCGAACAGACGCTGACCGAGGTGGAGCGCTGTCTCAACTGCGACATCCAGACGCACTTCGAGGCGCACCTCTGCATCGAGTGCGACGCCTGCATCGACATCTGCCCTCTCGACTGCCTGACGATCACCCACAACGGGGCGCGGGAAGACCTTTCCCAGCGGCTGACGGCCCCGCTCCTCAACCCCGACGAGCCCCTGTTCATCTCCGATGACCTGCCGCAGACCGGGAGGATCATGGTCAAGGACGAAGACCTCTGCATTCACTGCGGCCTCTGCGCCGAGCGATGTCCGACGGCGGCCTGGGACATGCGCAAGTCCGACCTTCTGGTCCCCTACGCGGGGCTCGGTGCGGGCGAGATGCATCCGAGCCCCCTCTCTGTCGTCCTCGCGGGAACGGCGATCGGCTGATGGTCATTACCAACGGCGAGCGGCCCGCGCCCCGCATCAACGACCTCGCCTTCAAGATCGGCACAGTCAACGGAACCGGGTCGGCCAGCGCCAACGGACTGCTGCGGCGCGCGATCTTCCGCATGGGGATTCCGGTTTCGGGCAAAAACCTCTTCCCGTCGAACATCCAGGGGCTGCCGACCTGGTACGAGATCCGCGCCAACGCGAGCGGCCACACCGCGCGCACGGAGCGCTTCGACCTGGTCGTCGCGATGAACCCGGCCACCTACGCCCGCGACGTCGCCGAGGTGACATCGGGCGGCTGGGTCATGTACGACTCCACCTGGCCGCTGCCCAGGGAGCTGAACCGCGACGACATCACCTTCCTGGGCGTCCCGCTCGCGAAGATGACGGTCGACAACTTCAAGGGATCGCGCGTCCGGATCCTGATGAAGAACATCTGCTACGTGGGCGCGCTCGCGGCCCTGCTCGACATCGACATGGAGATCGTGCGGGGGCTGCTCAAGGAGACCTTCGCCGCCAAGGCGAAGCTGCTCGACGCCAACTACCTTGCGATCGACCTGGGGTACGAGTACGCGCTGGAGCACTTCGACTGCCCCCTGCCCGTCCGCCTCGAGCCGATGGACGGCAACGAGGACTCGATCGTCATCGACGGCAACACGGCTGCGGCGCTCGGGTGCGTCTACGCAGGCGCGACGGTCGCGGCGTGGTACCCGATCACGCCGTCCACCTCGCTGGTCGACGCCTTCACCGCCTTCTGTCACCAGTTCCGCAAGGATCCGGAGACCGGCCGTAACCGGTTCGCGATCATCCAGGCGGAAGACGAACTGGCGGCCGCGGGGATGGTGATCGGGGCCGCGTGGGCCGGGGCGCGCGCGTTCACCTCGACGAGCGGGGCCGGGCTGTCGCTGATGAGCGAGTTCATCGGGCTGGCGTACTACGCCGAGGTGCCGTCGGTGTTCTTCGACGTGCAGCGGGTGGGGCCGTCGACGGGGATGCCCACGCGGACCCAGCAGGGCGACATCCAGTTCGCGGCCTACGCGTCGCACGGTGACACGAAGCACATCGTCATCTTCCCCGCGAATCCGCACGAGTGCTTCGAGATGGCGGTGGAGGCGTTCGACCTGGCAGAGCGGTTCCAGACGCCGATCTTCGTCCTTTCGGACCTGGACATCGGCATGAACGACTGGGTCATCCCGAAGCTCGAATGGGACAACTCGTATCGGCCGGATCGTGGCAAGGTGCTGACCGCGGAGGAGCTGGAAGCGGCAACGGGGCCCTTCCACCGCTACCTGGATGTGGACGGCGACGGGATCCCGTGGCGGACGCTGCCGGGGGTACATCCCAGGGGGGCGTACCTTACGCGCGGCTCCGGTCACGACCGTTACGGCAACTACACCGAGGACTCGGAGCCGTATGCGGACGTGCTGGCGCGTGTGGGACGCAAGATCGAGCGAGCGGCCGCGCACCTGCCGGCACCCGAGATTCGGCTGCGCGAAGGTGCGGAGATCGGGCTGGTGACGATCGGCGGGTGCCGCGGGGCCGTGCTGGAGGCGGTGGACGCGTTGGCCGAGCGCGGCGTCGAGGCGGACTACATGCGGGTGCGGGCGTTTCCGTTCCACCCCGATGTGGAGCCGTTCCTGGCCGCTCACGAAGTCAACTTCATCATCGAGCAGAACCGCGATGGGCAGTTGCGCAAGCTGCTGATCGCCGAGACTGGAGCGAAGAAGGATGCGCTGGTGTCGATCCGCTACTTTGGCGGCTACCCGATGAGCTGCCATCATGTGATGGACGGGCTCGCGTCGTATCTGGATGGGGCCGCCGCTGCCGCCCCGGACGGTACCGGCCCGCACGAAGCGGCTTCGGGCGCGCTCGCCCCGGCCCGCGAAGGAGCGACCCCGTGAGTTACATCAAGAAGCCCCGCATCCACCACCCGGCCCTGACCCGCAACCGGCTCGGGCTGACCCGGCGCGACTACGAAGGCACCATGTCCACCCTGTGCGCCGGGTGCGGCCACGACTCGATCACCGCAGCGATCATCGAGGCCTTCTGGGAGCTGGAGATCGCGCCGCATGAGGTGGCCAAGACCTCTGGGATCGGGTGCAGCGGGAAGACGCCCACCTACTTCCTGAAGGAAGCGCACGGCTTCAACGGCGTGCACGGGCGGATGCCGTCGATCACGACCGGGGCGCACGCCGCCAACCGCGAGCTCGTGTGCATCGGGGTCTCGGGCGACGGCGACAGCCTCTCGATCGGCATGGGCCAGTTCGCGCACGTCGTGCGGCGCAACGTGGACATGCTCTACATCATCGAGAACAACGGCGTCTACGGGCTCACCAAGGGGCAGTTCTCGGCGTCGGCCGATGTCGGTTCGACCGCCAAGCGCGGCCAGGTCAACCGGGAGCATCCCATCGACTCGGTCCTCCTCAGCCTGAATCTGGGCGCGGGATTCGTGGCGCGGAGCTTTTCCGGCGACAAGGAGCAGCTCGTCCCCATCCTCAAGGCGGGTCTGCGCCACCGGGGGTTCGCGCTGATCGACGTGATCTCGCCTTGCGTCACCTTCAACGACCACCGCGGCTCGACCAAGAGCTACCAGTACACGCGCGACAACTACAACCAGCTGGTGTACGCCGACTTCGTGCCGCCGGCCCAGGAGATCGCGACTTCGATCGAGGTCGGCGACGCGCGCTCGGTGAGAATGCACGACGGAAGCCACATCACATTCCGCAAGGTGCCCGAGGACTACGACCCCACCGACCGCGACCAGGTGTACGGCTACATCAGGGAGCGCCAGCGTGCCGGTGAAGTCGCGACCGGGCTGCTGTACGTGGAGCCCGCGCCGCAGGATGCGACCGACGCGGTCGACTTCCACGGCCTGCAGGGGACGGTGGACGAGCCGCTGGCGAACTACCCGTTCGAGGACCTGTGTCCGGGGGCGGACGCGCTGGAGAAGCTGCAGAAGCGGTTTCGGTAGGGGGCCGCAAACGGCTGCGGTTATCCGGCCATCAGGGGATCGCCGCCTCGCGGAATTGGTCGTACCTCTCCGCCAGCAACTGGACCGAGAGCCGCTCGACCCGGTTACGAGGCAGAATGATACGTCTACCGTGTAGTCCCTGAATCGAGTGGGGCCAAGGAGGCCCCGCGAGGCTGGGGAGAACGGGCGTCAACCCTTGAAGCAGTGCTCATTGTGCCATTGCAGGCTTTCGGGATCCGGCTGAAGTGCCAGGGTTGTTGGTGCCCGCACCCTCCGGCCATGCAAACGATAGTAGTCCCGTCCGTTTTCGTATTCTTCACGGATGCGCTGACTTACCTCGAACCGGAGCCCTGGAGTTACGGTGACATAGCCCGAATCGAATAGGCTATGAATGTCTCGACGGAGCAGCAGGCCGTTGGAAAGCTGGTGCTTGCGTTCCTGAGCGTAGGGTCGAATGTGGGCTGCTTCCAGCGCTGGCAACGTTCGTTCCTTCGTAACAGCGCACTTCCGCCGATATGCGTCGATGACCCCCACGCGGAATCCGCCCTGGCCCAGCCGAGGCTCAATGATGTGGGGAGCGCCAAAGGCTCCTGAGACGAGCGGATCAGCCCACGGCGTCCGCGAGAGCCGATCGCAAACCGCATCCCACAGTGCCCTCCCGTCAGGTTCATCCGTACGGTAGCCCTTCAGGCTGACGATATTCGGACTCCAACTCGATGGCGTCGGTATCCAATCCGATTCGGGAAGGAAGAATGGCATCGCAAGGATGCGGCACCCGATTGGAAAATCGCTTCGGTCGCCCCGGGCCGCCTTTCGATACTTGATAATCCTCTCGCGCATCTGCTGGAACGTTGTCGCGCCGTTCAACGTGTCGAACGTTTCCCAGGCAATGGAACAGGGGAGCGACGTGGCGTAAGTGAAGATTCCGCCGCCCACGATGAAGTTCTTCGGCGCGTGCAGCTTGAAGAGAAACAACTCGCCGGATCGCAACGCCTTGAAGGACGTGTTGGAAGGCGCCCAGAAATTGACTTCATTTGGGGTGGGCAGCCGCCGCAAATGGTTGAACCAGTCCCAATCGGTTACGGCTACAACCAACTTGATCGCCATGGTTCAGTTCAGCCTTGATCCGCTGTTTCGATGAGCCGCGAGTGACGCCGCATTATGGGACATCCACACCTGCGGCGCCATGGAATGGCCTCGTGCCGCCATGGCTTCCGAAAACCTCGGAGTCCACTCCCGGATAACTTGATTGATTCGGAGGCTACTCCGAAATAGTTGAGTTATTTCGGAGTTCGTTCCGAATATGTTCGCCTCGTCGGTCCGCAGGGCGCTCGGCGAACTGTGGGGGTGTCGGGCGCAGTAAAAGGGTTCAATCCCCCTCCCCGAACACCCGGTCCGTCTTCGCCGCCATGACAAAGTCGTTCACGTGCAGGTTGCGGATCTTGTGCGTCCACCAGGTCACGGTCACCCGCCCCCACTCCGTCAGCAGCGCGGGATGATGGCCCTGCTCCTCCGCCAACTCACCCACACGGTTGGTGAACTCCATCGCCGCCACGAAGTTCCGGAACGCGAACACCCGCTCCAGCGTCGGGATTCCCCCGCGGTCGACGATCTCCCACTCCGGAATCTGCCTGCTGTACTCCGCGATCTCCGCCTCGGTCGCGGGCGGCGCCCCCGCCCGGCACGCCTCGCAGGTCTGCCCGACGAGCTCCGTCATGGCCACAGCCACCCGAGGGCGCCTCCGGTGAGCAGCGCGTAGATCAGCCCGTCCAGCATGCTGCGGAACGTCGCGGGCCACCCCTGCGACATCCAGATCGCGTCCTGGGCGTGCGCGAGCGCGTATCCCATGAAGGCCGCGGTCGAAGCGACCTTGAAGACCGCCATGTACTCGGCCCCGGGCCCGAGCGCCAGGCCCGTCACGTAGGCCGCGAACAGACCCACGACCAGGCAGTACACGAACCATTGGACGAACTGCTTGCCCATGTCCGACGGATTCCCGGGGCGCAGCACCGTCATGAACAGGCAGGGGCCGCGCTTCGCCCTGGCCTGAAACTCCTCGCTCTTCATGACCTCCATGCTCTCCGCACGGGGGATCAGGTAGTTGCCCGGCGGGATGTCAAAGCCGCGCAGGGCGTCCATGACCCCGTCCTCGTCGGAGACGCCCTGGAAGTCGTGCTTGTGCCAGTTGAGGAACATGTGAATGACCGAGCTCGCCACGAACACGAGCACGGCCGCAAGCAGGATGGGGAGCCAGAGGCTCAGGGCGGGAACCATGTGATTACTCCGTTGTGAGAGGGTTTGGATGAGAGAGCGCCGATCCGGACCCGGCGACAACACTAAACAACACTGTTAAGTATTGCAAACGGGACGGAGGATGAAGGCGGCGATGCGCGCGGCGACCGGGTCGTGCTACGGACCACCATGCCCGGTGCTACCACGGCAGCTGCGGCAGGTCCGCGATCAGGTCGGCGTACACGTGTTGCAACCCGTTCGCGATGATCAGCGGCATCACGGTGAAGTGGTCGCGGTCGGTGTAGAGCCGCGTGCGCAGGTCGCATAGTAAACAAAATGGTTTAGTATCGCACAAGACGCTTACCAATTCGGCTTCGGCAGATCCTCGATCAGATCGGCATACACGTGCTGCAGGCCGTCGCCGATGATCGGCGGCATCGAGGTGAAGTGGTCGCGGTCCGCGTAGAACCGGGTGCGCAGGTCCAGGCTCGGGTAGCCGCGCAGCCGGAGGTTTTCGGCAAGCAGCGTCGTCCGGCTGACCAGGCGCTGCGCGCACAGCGGCGTGTGGTTGATCTCGCCGTCGGCCATGCCGATGAACACCCTGGCATCCAGGTCGTCGTGGCGTTTCGCGTATTCGGCCTCGAGGTCGATCGTGAGGCCGTTGGTCCCGCTGCCGATGATGAAGCGGCCGAACGCGCCCGGACGAGCCAGCAGCGCGTAGCTCGCGAACCCGCCCCCCGCCGAGTGGCCCCAAAGCGTGTGGTCGTCGGCCATGCGATACCGCTCGCCGAGCGAGGGGCGCAACTGCTCCACCAGGAAATCGAGGAACAGGTCGCCTGTCAGAAACGGGCGCGACATCTCGAAGGTGAACCCCATCCTCTTCATGTATTCATCGCCCAGACCCGGGTCGGACCACACACTGCCCGGCGGGAACAGATCGAAGGTGCGGTTGGCGAGCCCCAGCATCCCCTGCTCACTCCGGTGACCGACCCCCACCACGATGATCTCGGGAATGCGCTTGCCGACGATATAGAGATTCGCGACACCGGCTGTCACCGCGAAGGTCATGGCTCCGTCCATCGACCAGACCACCGGGTAGCTGCGGTCCGGCGCTACGTGGTAGGACGGGGGCAGCGCGACCAGGATCTCGTGGTCGTAGTCGTATCCCTCGGCCCGCGCGTAGGAGGGCTCCTCCCACGACATGGCGTAGGGGACCGCAGTCCGCGCGCCCGGTCCGCCCGACCCGCTCACCGGATCAGGTACCACTCGGTCTGATACGGCCGGAAGTACTCGTAGCCGTCCGGGGTCAGGTAGCCGTCGTCCTCCATGGGAATCCGGACGGTGCCGCCGCCGTATTCGGGGATCGCGGTCGTGGCGCTGAACTCGATGGAGCGGTAAGAACCGTCCCGCAGGTGCGAGTCCCACTCGGGCGGCGAGGACAGGTCCATGTCCCGGGCGTTGATCGCGGGGCCGAGCGCGTGGCCGTGGTAGCCGATGGGGTGCGAGTACAGGCTGGGCAGGAAGTCGACATCCTCGAGCATCGCCGCGATCGCCAGCGTGGCCTCCCAGCCCGTCATGCCGGGACGGGGTGCCGCCGCAAACGCCTCGTGCACGAGGTTCGCGTTGGCCAGCGCTGTCTTCAGCCCGTCCGGGACATCGTCCTCACCCTCGCGCAGGATGTAGGCCACCTTCTGCCAGTCGCTGGCGAAGCCCACGTAGTCGAAGCCGCAGTCCAGGTGGATGATGTCGCCGCGCCTGAAGACCAGGTCGTCGGGCGAAGGGTGTATGTACAGGATCATCTCGCCGCTCTCCTCGTTGAAGCGCTGGACCGCGACGTGGATCTCGAACCACGGTTTGCCCCCGACCCCCAGCTCGGCAATGGTCTCGTCGAAGAACCACTTGATGTCCTGGGCCTGCGTCACCCCGGGCGTGATCACGACGTTGGAGAGCGCGGTCTGCGCAATGACGTCGGTTGCGAGGACGAGCTGCCGGCAGTGCTCCAGCTCGCCGGGCAGCCGCGTATCGAAGACCTCCTCGATGAGCGGGGCCGCCGACACGAATCGCGACTCCCCCTCCGGCCCGAAGGCGTCCGCAAGGAACTGGTAGCTGTCGTGGGTGAGGCTGCTGTCGTGGCCGCGGTTGCCGCCGATGGCGAGGCCGATGGTGGCCGGATCATAGCGTTCCCACAGGACCTGCAGGCCGCTGCGCGTGTCCTGGATACCGCGGGCATTGCGGGCGGCGGGCATGGGCTCGAAGAAGCGCCGGAAGTCGGCGGTCGGACGCCAGTAGTCGGAGTAGGCGGCGAGCCCGTCGTCGCCCCCGTCGACGAATACCATCACGTCGCGGCGGCGGGCGTACTGGAGCGGCGGCGCGACGTAGTACAGCGCCGGATCCTGGTGGAACTCCTCGCTGACCACGATCCACATCTCGATCCCGTGCGTACGCATCTGGTCGAGCAGCAGCGCGCGCTTTTCGGCAAGCCATTCGAGGCGCAACTCGTACTGGTCGCGCATCCCAAGCAGTTCAGGCATGCCGGGGATGACGCGGCCGTCGAAGAGCTTGACGGGCTCGGCGCTTACCCTCGCGCGGTCGGTGCCGGCAGGCGCAGCAGCGGGTGTGCAGGAGGAGAGGAGGGCGGCCATGGCGACCGCGGCGGCCCTCGCGGCGCGCGGCGGGACGCTGAAGCCACAGGTCACGGGGGATGCGGAGCGGCTCGGTACGTCGACCGAAGCGCCGCTCGCAAGGTCCCACGCGCGGGCAGTACGGTCACGGCTTGGCGATCGGTTCATTGCTGCCATCCAGATACGGGAAACGGTTGAAGCACGCGCCACCTTCATCTTGCCGCCCACCGTTCGCGCCGCAAGTCTACCAGTCCGTGGATGATCCCCGCGCGGACCCGTCCACGGGCCGCTAGTCCTCCGCCCAGGACCACCCGAGCCACGAGCTTCCGCCATGCGAATCCTCCGTCTCAGCGCCCTTGCCGCCCTGTCCGTCCTCGCCGCCTGTCAGCCCGCCGACGCGCCCAGCGAAGACGCCGCCCCACCCCCCGGGTCCGATTTCGAGGGCGCGGCGTTCGAGTTCGAGGAGGTCGTGCCGGGCGTCTTCCACGCGCGGGGGACAGGCAACCTCTCGGTCGGATCGCACGGCGCCGTGATCGTCAACGAGGACGACGTGCTCCTGGTCGAGTCGCACATCTCGCCCGCGGCCGCACACGCGGTCGTGACGGAGATCGAGGCGCTCACCGACAAGCCCGTCCGGTACGTGGTCAACACGCACTACCACTTCGACCACGCGCACGGCAACCAGATCTACCCGGACGACGTGCACGTGATCGGCCACGAGGTCACCCGCGAGATGCTCGAGAACGGCGGCTCGATGGGGCGCTCGTTCCAGGGGTTCGTGGGTGGGCTGCCGGATCAGGTGGCGGCGTTGGAAGAGCGGGTCGCAGCGACCCAGGACGCGGACGAGCGGGCGGGGCTCGAAGGCCAGCTGGCGTTCATGCGGAACTACCTGGCCGGGCAGGAGGCCGTCGTGCCCGTGGGTCCGAACACGACGCTGTCCGAGCGCATGACGCTGTTCCGCGGCGAGCGCGAGATCCGGCTGCTCTTCTTCGGACGCGGCCACACCGGGGGCGATGTGGTCGTGCACCTGCCCCGGGAGCGCGTACTCATCACCGGAGACCTGCTGCTACCCGGCCTGCCCTACATGGGCGACGGCTACCTCGACGAATGGGACGACACGCTGGAGCACCTGAAGTCATTGGACTTCGACTGGGTCCTGCCCGGCCACGGCAACCCGTTCCAGGACAGGGAGCGCATCACCTACCAGCAGGAGTACATGCGGGACCTGCAGGCGCAGGCGGCGGAGCTGCACGCGCAGGGGTTGTCGTACGAAGAGGCCGCCCAGCGGATCGACATGTCGGATCACGCGGAGAACTATCCGCAAGTCAGCGGGTCCGGGGTTCCGGCGGTCACGGTGCAGCGGATCTTCGAATTGCTGGACGAGGGGAACTGAACGGTTCCGCAAGCGGCGTGGGCGTGGGAGGCGGTGCCGCGGGAGGCGTGGGCATAGCCGGGCCAGGACATGACAAGTGGACCCGTCCGCCAGTCACGGAATGCCGGCAACGTTTCAGCTGAAATCCTATCTATTCATGTTGTGAATGATTATCATTCATGCCATGAATAACTCTGTGTTACCTCGACTTGCTTCAGCGAATCTGGAATCCGCTTTGCGGGTCATGCCCGCCGTGGTCGTCACCGGCGCGCGCCAGACGGGCAAGACCACCCTCGCTCAAACACTCGGACATGCGGAGCACGTTCAGGGAACCCGCCCGGACGCGCCGCCGGGTCGGCGATACATGTCCCTGGACGACCTTGACGTACTCGACCTCGCTCGGCGTGATCCGGACGCCCTGGTCCGTTGCTCGCACCCGGTAACGCTGGACGAGGTTCAGCGCGAGCCGACCCTTCTCAGCGCCGTCAAGCGGGAGATCGACCGGGATCGTCGGCCAGGCCGGTTTTTGCTGACAGGTTCCGCCAATCTGCTCCTGATGCACCGCGTCTCGGAGTCCCTGGCCGGCCGCGCCAGCTACCTGACGTTGTGGCCGATGACGCGTCGGGAACAATTGGGCCTTGGGCGGTGCGGCGTGTGGGAGGAGCTCGTTGGGGCAGACGACCGCGACTGGATGGACCTGATCGGTGCGGACTCCGGCGGCCGGGAGGAATGGCGTCTGCTTGCACGACGCGGCGGCTTCCCCGTGCCGGCGGTCCATCTGAGCACCGCGGATGACAGAGCGATCTGGTTCGACAGCTACGTGCGTACGTATCTGGAACGCGATCTTCAGGCGCTCGCGTCGATCACGGCCCTGCCGGACTTCCGCCGACTCATGAGACCCGCCTGTCTGCGCCTTGGGTCGACGGTGAACCAGAGCGAGCTGGGGCGCGACATCGGACTGCCGCAGCCAACGGTTCACCGCTACCTCAACCTGCTCGAGACCTCCTGCCTGCTGGTGCGGGTTCCAGCATACTCCGTGAATCGCACGAAGAGGCTCATGAAGTCGCCCAAGCTGTATTGGGCGGACACGGGTCTTGCGATGTACCTCTCGCAGGAGGACGAGCCGCGCGGTGCCCACCTGGAGAACCTGGTGCTGCAGGACCTGTTGGCGTGGCGCGACTCGCGTTCCGTGAGAACCGAGATCCTGCATTGGCGTACGACCACCGGCGACGAGGTGGACTTTGTGATCGAGGCGGGAGAGTCTCTGCTCCCCATCGAGGTCAAGGCGACGAGGCGGCCGCGCCTCCGCGACGCAAGGCACCTCCGGGCGTTCCGCGCGGAGTATGGGCGCCGGGCTCGGCCGGGGCTGCTACTGCACGGCGGAGAAACGCTGGCGTGGCTCACCCCCGAGGTACTCGCCGTGCCGTGGTGGATGGTGGTCTGATCCTCACCGCCCCCCCACCACCACCTCCTCACCCGGCTTCGGCCTGACGCCCTCGGCGTAGAGCTGCGCATTGAGCGCCGGCACGCGGGACGTGATCAGCTCGTTGAGCGGGCCGGCCAGCTCCTCCATCAGCTCCCAGGCGCGGTCGATCTGCCACATCTGGTCCTCGGTCGGCAGCGTCGACGAGCCCTGGATGGCCCCGGACACCCAGGCGTTGGTGCGCGCGTCGCCCACGTCGTCGTCGACCGCCTCGAGCGCCTCGCGGATCGCTTCCAGCTCTTCCCGGACGCCCTCGGGCGGCTCCTCGACGCCGTCGATGAGCTCCTCGGCCGCATCGAGCTGCTCCTCGAGGCGGTCGATGGCGCGGCCGGCCTCGTAGATCGGGGCGGCGAGGGCGTGCAGGCTCATCAGCGCATCCTGGCGGGCCATGCGGTCGGCGCGGCTCATGGGGCGGCGCGGGTCGGCCTGGATCTCCACGGTCGAGGAGAAGGTCTGCCCGTCGACCGTCATGCTCACGGTGTAGACTCCGGGCATCGCGATCGGGCCCTGCGGCGTGCCCGGCTGGCCGAATCCGACCGGTCCCTGCGGGCCTTCGGGCTCGTAGGGCGCGTCCATGCGCCAGTCCCACACGACCTCGTTGACGCCAGCCTCTGACGGCGCCTCCAGGGTGCGGATGTGGCTGCCGTCCGAAGCGGTGATGGTCAGCGCGAAGGGGGACTCTTCCGCAGGCTCACCGTCGGCCATGTCGTCGCCGTTTTCCGTGCCCGGATCGTCGCCGCCGCCGGAATCGCCGCCCTCCTCCCCCTCCTCCTCGGCCATCGGCGCGGCCTGGGCATCGCGCAGGTAGTAGCGGATGAGCGTGCCGCGCGGAGGGTTCGGCGCCGAATACGTGGCGCCGGCGAAGGGCCAGTCGCCGCGCTGAGCCCACATGATCGTCTCGCGGGCCTGGGGGAAGACGCGGCCGGCTTCGGCGAGGGTCTCGGACGAGAGGTGCTCGAGCGCACTGACGTCGGCCATGATCCAGAAGGAGCGGCCGTGGGTGCCGACGAGCAGGTCGTTGTCGCGGGGGTGGATGAGGATGTCGTCGACGGGGACGACGGGGAGGTTGTTCTTGAGCTGGACCCATTGCTCGCCGCGGTCGACCGAGACGAAGACACCGACCTCGTTGCCCACGAAGAGGAGGTTGGGCGCGCGGTGGTGCTCGGTGACGACGTTGACCGACCAGCCGTCGGGCAGGCCGTCGGTGATGCGGCGCCAGCTGTCGCCGTGGTCCTCGCTGACGTAGACGTAGGCCGCGTAGTCGGCGTTGCGGTGCCCGTCGAAGCTGGCGTAGACGCGGCCTTCGGCGTGGTGCGATGGCTCGACGCGGCTCACGTAGGTGCGCTCGGGGAGCCCGGGGATCCGGTCTGTGACGTTGGTCCAGGTGGCGCCGTCGTCCCGGCTGATCTGGACATTGCCGTCGTCGGTGCCGACGTAAAGGAGCCCGGGGGTGAGCGGCGACTCGGCGAAGGCGGTGAGGTTGCCGTAGGTCGAGATGCCGTCGTTGACCGACATCTGCGGCTCGGAGCCGGGCACGCCCATGATCTCGAGCTCGTCGCGGTCGATCTGGCGGGTGAGGTCGAGGCCGCCGACCTCCTCCCACGACATGCCGCGGTCGCGCGAGCGCAGGAGGTAGTTGGCGCCGAGGTACACGGTGGCGGGGTCGTGGGGCGACAGCTGCAGCGGCGAGTTCCAGTTGAAGCGGTAGGTCTTGGCGGTGTCGCCGTCGGCGCGCGGGCCGGTGATCGGGCGCATCGGGGTCTTCTCGCCGGTGGTCAGGTCGTACCGGTTCATGTTCCCGTTCTGCGACTCGGAGAAGACGATGGTCGAGTCGGTGGGGTCCACGATGGTGAAGAAGCCGTCGCCGTACGCGGTCTCGTACCAGTCCTGGTGGCGGATGCCGTGGAACGAGCGCGTGTTCGAGGGCCCGCACCAGGGATCGTTGTCCTGGAGGCCGCCGCAGACGAAGTACGGGTCGCGCATGTCAAAGCCGATGGCGTAGAACTGCCCCAGCGGCAGGTTGTCGAACATGCGCCAGTGGCCGGTGCCGTCCCAGCTCGCGGCCACGCCGCCGTCGCTGCCGAGGATGAGGTGGTCCGGGTCGTTCGGGTTGATCCAGAGCGCGTGGTGATCGACGTGGACCTGGGCGGCGCCGTCGCTGCGGAAGGTGCGGCCGCCGTCGTCGGAAACCTCCAGATTGCCGCCGAGGACGTAGATGCGGTCGGGGTTGCTGGGGTCGATGCGGACCTGGGAGTAGTACATGGGGCGGGGGTTGGTGCTGGACATCTTCTCCCACGTGTCGCCGCGGTCGAGGGAGCGGAAGAGGCCACTGCGGGACTGGCCGCCGCCTCCGCCGAAGAAGCCGGCGTCGGGATCGCGCGCGTCCGCCTCGACGAGCGCGTAGACGACGTTGCCGTCCTGGCGGAAGATGTCGACGCCGATGCGTCCCTTGTCGCCGTCCGGGAGGCCCTCGGTGAGCTCGGCCCAGCTGTCGCCGCCATCGAAGGTGCGGTAGAGGCCGCTGCCGGGGCCGCCGCCGTTGAAGCCCCAGCCGGTGCGCTGCCGCTGGTACATGGCGGCGAAGATCGTGTTGGGGTCGCCGGGGTCCATGGCGAGGTCGATCGCGCCGGTATGCTGGTCGATATGGAGGACGTTGTCCCAGGTCTCGCCGCCGTCGTGCGTGCGGTAGACGCCGCGTTCCTCGTTCGGGCCCCAGAGGTCGCCGACGGCCGCCACGTACACGATGTCGGGGTTGCGGGGGTGGATGAGGATGCGGCCGATGTGCTTGGTGGCGTCGAGGCCCATGTGGCGCCAGGTGTTCCCGGCGTCGGTGGATTTGTAGACCCCGTTGCCCCAGCCCGACGACTGCCGGTTCTGCGGCTCGCCGGTGCCGACCCAGACGAGGTTGGGGTTCGACTGGTCGAGGGTGACGTCGCCGATGGAACTGGTCGGCTGATCGTCGAAGAGCGGCGTCCACGAGGTGCCGTGGTTTTCGGTCTTCCAGACGCCTCCGGTGCCGGTCGCGATGTAGAAGACCTGCGGCTTCGACTCGACGACGTCGAGGTCGGCGATGCGTCCGCCCATGAGCGCGGGGCCGATCTCGCGGTACTGGAGATGCGAGATGGCGGTCTCGAGGGTGGTCTGGGCGGTGGCGGACGTGGTGGCGAGGAGCGGTGCTGAGAGGAAGAGGAGGATGCGCGCGGTCTTCATCGGGTCGGCCTTGGGATCGGGTGGGTTGGCTGTCCGAGCAAAGTCCGTTTCCGGGGACGGCTGCGCAATCGCCCCGTCCGACCTCCCACCTACCGCTCGTTCGGCAGCATCCGCTTCACCACCGTTTGCACACCCAGCTCGTCCACCTCGATGAACGCAACGAGCCCATTCGGACCGAAGGCGGCCGGCAGCGGAGTGGTTCCGGCAGGATAGCTGCCTAGATAGCGACCGTCCGGAAGGACTCCCCAGTGCAGTTCGGGGCTGAACTCGGGGAGGTGCGCCGTGGGCCTGGGTGCGGCATTCACCAGGTCCGTATGGTCCATGCCGCTGACGTCGACCGGGGGCAGCCAAGCCTCCGCGACCCATGACACGGCAAGAGTGAACGCAGGAATAGTAGGCGATGACAACCGCAGAACGCGATCATGGCCAGGTGGCGCCGGTGCCCGGCAGGTTCCGGCAACGATTGCCATATATGTGGTATCGGATGTATGGTTGTACCATACCACACCTTGGAAGCGATTCCATTCAGCGAGCGATTGTAGACCCATGAAGACAACGATCAACGTCAACGACCAGCTGCTGCGACAGGCAAAACAGCGGGCTGCGCACCGGGGCATCACGCTCACCCGGTTCATAGAGGACGCCCTGCGCGCGAAGCTGATGGACGGGGACAGCGCTCCGTCGGCTTTCAAGCTGCGGCTCAGGACAGTTCGCGGGCTTGCACCACCCACCGTGGACATCTCGGACCGCGAGGCGCTTTACGACGTCCTGGACCGGTCGTGATCGCGGTTGATACCAACGTCCTGATCTACGCCCATCGGGCGGAGGCCAGTCTCCACGCCGTCGCGAGTCGTGAGTTGGTCGCATTGGCTGAGGGATCTGCCCGCTGGGGACTGCCGGTGTTCTGCGTCACCGAGTTCATTCGCGTGGTGACCCACCGGCGGGTGTTCAATCCCCCATCGACGCTCACGCAGGCGACCGGATTCCTCGAAGAGCTTGTCGCATCTCCGTCCTGTCGCATCGTTCGGCCCGGAACCCAATTCACCAGCCTGCTCATCGAAACCGTTCATGGGGCCGGTGCTCGGGGTAACCTGGTGTTCGACGCACAGATCGTCGCCCTCTGCCGTGAGCATGGCATCGCGACGATTCTCACGAACGATCGCGACTTCGACCGCTTCAGAGACGTGCGGGCCCGTTACCTGGAGCAATAACCGGCGGGGAGCATCATTGGCTGGCGTTTGTTCGCCAAAATCGGCCCGAAATGGCGGACAAACCGGCCTGCTACGGCACCGCCTGCATGGGCAGCACGATCGCCGACGGGTACGTCGCGTTCCGCTGCACCGACAGTACCGGGACGCTGCCGTCGCGCGGGTAGCGCAGGAAGGTGTCCGCGTCGGCGCCCGCGACCGCCACCCGAATCCGGTGTCCTTCCCGAATCAGCACCGATGTCGCCCACAGGTCGAAGCTGATCTCGGCCACCTGGCCCGGCACGAGCGGCATCGCGTCGGCGCGCAGTTCCGAGCGGTGGGGGCCGTACTTGCGATACAGTGGCGGATCGTCGGTGACGGCACGCATCACGGCGCGCAGTTGCCCCTCGGTGATGTAGGTCACCGTCCCGTCGGGTGCGACGTCCTCCAGATAGACGATGAACGCTCCGTCGCTCTCGGTGGAGGACACCCGCAGCGTAACGACCGGGTGGCCCGTGATCTCGGTGTCGATCGCCATCGGGGCACTGGTGTAGGTGAGCAGCTTCGCGTCCTCGTCCCGGCGGTCCCCGTACACCACATCGCCGCCACCGCCGTTGGTGTACCAGCGGTTCCGCGTGCCCGTGGTCGCCGTGAAGTCGACGGTGTAGCTGTCCGCCCCCTGCGCGCCGGCGGGTGATTCCCGGCTCAGCGTGCCGTCCGCGCCGAAGTACCAGATCACGTCATCGAAGCCGTCCGGCGGCCAGGTTTCGGTCCGCGTCCAACGGTCCGCGCCGAGCGTGTAGTAGTTGATCTCGGTCGGCGTCTGCCCCGACCCGCCCTCCTTGAGATGCTCGTCGAAGAACGCAACGAGCGCGGCGAACTGCTCATCCGCGTCCGGTGCCACCGGCGTGCCCTCGGCCCGGAAGGGATCGGCGTCGTTGCGCGCCCCATGATCCCACGGCCCGATGTACACCTGCTGCGCGTTCGAGATCGTGTTGTAACGGCCCAGCGTGCCGTTCACCGTCGCGGCGTCCTGCCATCCCGCGCGGATGAACATCGCCACGCCCGACTCCTCGATCTGCGGGAGGTGTCCCGAGGGACTGCGCCGGTGCCCGACGTTGGTCTCCTCGTAGCGGCCGAAGGGGTCGTCGCGGTACTCGTACTCCAGGGCCGCTCCGAACGGCACCGTGTTGGCCTCGTGTTCGGCGACGGCCGCGGCGAGAAGCGCTCCGTCCACGTCCGCGTCGACGGGCTTCACGCCGGTGACCGTGCCGCGCAATGCGTCGCACTCCGCCCCGCTCACTCCCGAAAGGCCGCAGATGTCGTTGAGGTCCTGCATGCGGGTGCGGTTGGACCAGTTCTCGAGGAAGCCGACCGTGAGCACGCCGCCGGGGAAGACCAGGTGGCCGAAGTTGTCGAAGTCGTTGAAGAGCGGCGCCACGGCCTTCACCGCCGGATGCCCGTTGACCGCCAGCATCTCGGCCGTGTTGCCGGCGTACGACACGCCGTAGGCCCCAACCCTCTCGTTCGACCAGGGTTGCGTCGCGATCCAGTCCGCGACCTCGCCGTAGTCCAGCACCTCGTCTTCCGCAAGTTCGAAGCGCCGGATGCCGAACGAGGCCCCGCTACCGCGCCCGTCGACGAGCACCAGCGCATACCCCGCCGCGTTCCAACGCTCCGCCTCGTCGAAGTTGGAGTCGTCTTCGAGCGGCGCATCGACGAATCCTCGCGCACGCCAATAGCGCGTCGCCCGCATCATGGTGGGGAGGAGGGCGCCCTCCTCGATCCCTTCGGGCAGCCACACGTCGACAGCGATCCTCACGCCGTCGCGCATGGGAAGGTGCAGCGCCTGGTTGCGGGTGAGCGTGCTGCGCGGGCCCTCCGTGGCCGCGCGGCTCGGAGTGACTGCTTCGCCGGAAGGGGCGTCGCCGCCACACGACGCCGTGCCCCCAAGGGCCGTCAGCCCCACGGCGGTCGCCAGGAGTCTCCCGGGACGGGTCAGGCCTGCCACGCGCGCCAACCCGGCCATCACCATGCGATTGCGTGACCGTCGCGGCGAGGATCCGATCCGCCCGCCAGCGCCCCGGTCTCCGCATCCCTGTACACCCCCTGCACCCCTCCCATATTGCCTGGCTCGACCAGGTGATGGCCCCGATCCGCCAGCTCCTGGTACACGTTGGGCGGGAACCCGGCCTCGAGATAGGTGACCGAGTCCTCCGGGATCGGCGTCCGGCCGCCACCGCGGTTGATGGCCATTCGCGGCGAGGCGATCGCGAGCTGCATGTCCATCCCGCCAACGACCAGCTTCGTGATCGTCTGCCCGACGGTCTGCGGGATTGTGTACCCACCCGCGGCGCCGACCGCCGCGACGAGCTGGCCGTCCTTCATCACCACACACGGCGTCATCACGCCCTTGGCCCGCTGGCCGCCCTCCAGGTGGTTGACGTGGCCCTCCTCCAGCACGAAGCCGAAGGTGTGGCCGTTGTTGAGGAAAATCCCGGTGTCGCCCGCGATCACGCCGCTGCCGTAGATGCTCACCAGCGACTGCGTGAAGGCGACGGCGTTGCCCCAGCGGTCGGCGGCCGAGAGGCTCGTCGTGCCGAAGAAGGGGAGCGGATCGCCGGCGAAGGAAGCGACGCGCGCGGGGTCGATCCTGGCGCGCTGCTCGTCCGCATACGCCTTCGAGATGATGCGGTCGACCGGGATGTCGACGTTGTCCCTGCCCGTGTTGTACCGGTCGTCGTCCGCCATCGCCAGCTTGTACGCCTCGAGCCACAGGTGGGCGAACTCGCTGCCGTACAGATCCATGCCCGCCAGATCGAACCCGTCCATGATGTTGAGCGCCTGGAACATGGACATCCCGCAGGACCCGGGCGGCATCGCGTAGAGGTCGTGGCCCTGGAAGGCGGTCGTGATCGGATCGCGCCATTCGACTTCGTATGACTCGAGGTCGGCCTTCGTCATGTGACCGCCGTTTTCCGCAAGGAAGCCGACGACCCGGTCCGCCAGGTCACCCTTGTAGAAGTCGTCCGCGCCGGCGCGGGCCAGGTGCCGCATGCTGGCGGCGAGTTCGGGCTGTTTGATGACTTCGCCCATGCGCGGCGGGCGGCCGTGCGGGAAGAAGACCCGCGTCGTGGACGGGAAGCGCCCCAGCTTTTCGGCGGCGCCGTTGGTGTGGAGCTGGTCGAACTTCGAGATCACGAAGCCGTCTTGGGCGAGCTGGATCGCGGGCTCGAAGACGTCGCCGAGGCTCATCGTGCCGTAGCGTTCCAGCACGGCGGCCCATCCCTTGAGCGCGCCCGGGACGATCGGCGCCTTGTAGCCGGCGTCGAAGTCCTCGAGGGTCACCGTGCCGGGTGAGGAGGCAGCGGGCGACTTGCCCATCGCATCGAGGCCGACGACGCGGTTTTCCTCCGCCAGGTGGATCACCATGAAGCCGCCGAAGCCGCCGATCCCCGACATGTAGGGCTCGGAGACGTTGAGCGTGGCCGCGGCGGCCACGATCGCGTCGATGGCGTTGCCGCCCTGCATCATGATCGTGGTGCCGGCGAGGGAGGCGTAGTAGTCGGCGGCGGCGGTGACGCCCCGCCGGCCCCAGACGCTGCCGTGGGCGACGCCGAGGCGCCCGGTATCGGGGGGTCTGTAGGCCTCGGACGACTGACCTCCCTGTGTCGACGGTTCGCATGCCAGAAGGCTGGTGCCGGCCGCAGCGGCGGACGCGGCGAGGAAGTCCCGGCGTTTCATGGGGCGACTCCTTGGGCGATTGGGGACGGACGGCTATCGTAGGCCGCGAGGCGAGTGCGTTCAAGCAAGGCGGCGCCGAGCCCACGGTCAGGCCGGGACGCAATCGCTCCGCGGACGGGCTACGAGTCAGCTGGCGCGTGGGACCCGCGCGGCCTACCCTACCGCCTGACTCACAGCGGGCCGGGACCCCGTCCTCACCAAACCGTCCCGCCCTACCCTCTTACGGAGAGCTGCCCGACCGTGTCCGTCTCCATGGATCCCCGCGTCTTCCTCTTCACGGCACTGGGGCTGCTGACCGCCTACCTCCTCTTTGCCTGGTACCGCGCGGCGTCCGCCGCAACCCGCGCCGGCCGCACCAGCGACGGATGGAGCGGGCGACCCAACTTCTTTGAGAACGCGGTCGGCTTCGTCACCAATTTCTTCGACACGCTGGGGATCGGGTCGTTCGCGCCCACAACCTCGCTCTTCAAGCTGAAGCGTGTCGTACCGGACGACGAGATTCCAGGCACGATGATGATCGGCCACACGGCACCGGTCGTGATCCAGGCCTTCATCTTCATCGCGATCATATCGGTCGACCCGGTCACCCTCATCTCAATGCTGATCGCCGCCGTCCTGGGGGCGTGGCTGGGCGCGGGCGTGGTGGCCAGGCTGCCCCGCTACAAGATCCAGGTGGGGATGGGCGTCGCGCTGCTCATCGCGGCGGTGACCTTCATCCTGTCGATCTTCGAGATCACCGCGGCAGGGGGCGACGCGACGGGTCTCGCCGGCGTGAACCTCGCAATTGCCGTCGCGGCGATGTGCGTGCTGGGCGCACTGATGACCATCGGCATCGGCATGTACGCCCCGACGATGATCGTCATCAGCCTGATGGGCATGAACCCGACCGTGGCCTTCCCGATCATGATGGGCGCTTCGGCGTTTCTGATGCCGGTGGCGAGCCTGCGGTTCCTGAAGGCCGGACGCTATGGGCTGAAGGCCGCGCTCGGGCTGGCGATCGGGGGCGTGCCCGCGGTGCTGATCGCGGCCTTCATCGTCAGGTCGCTACCTCTGAACGCGATGCGCTGGCTGGTGGTCGCGGTGGTGCTCTACGCCGCGATTCTGATGTTGCGGTCGGCGGTGCAGGAGCGGCGGGGGACGACGGCCGCGCCCGGTTGAGGTCGCTTTTCCGGGCTACCCCACCTTCCTCGAGAAGTTCCCGTGCACCGTGTAGCTCTCGATCGCGCCCGAATCGTCGCGCTGGAAGATGTAGGCCTCACCCAGCTCGCCGTCGTCGCGCACCCGCTGAAAGACATCGTCGGCCGTTCGGCGCAGCTTGGTCATCGCGTCGACCGGATTGCCGGTGGGCAGGCCGACCGCGATGATGCTGTCGTCCCAGCGCAGGATCGCCGTCTCTCCCCAGTTGGACTCGTACAGCCCCTCGTACTCCGCCAGCGAGGCCGGACGCGCGGTCCCGCCCCCGGGATCATTCTGGATCGATTCCAGAGCCGTGCCCACCGTCGACATCATCCTTGCCCACACGTCGCCCGGGTTGGCCTGCGCGCTGATCATCGCGATCCCGGCCAGCTTCTTCGCGGGCACCAGCTGGAACGTCGTCCGAAAGCCCGGGCAGCTGCCCCCGTGCCCGACCGTGCGCTCGCCGTCGCGCTCCGATACCGAGAAACCAAGCCCCCACATGCTGTCGAAGTCGGGGTCCACCCAGTGCACCCGGTGCATCTCGCGCAGCGTATTGACGTCGAGGATCTCCGTGCCCCCGTTCTCAAGCAGCCGAAACTGCCACGACGCCAGCCTGGCCAGATCCTCGACGGTCGATGAGAAACCCGCCGCGGGCGCGATCCCGTGGGCCTGGAAGAAGGGCGACTCCATGCGCATCCCGTCCCGCTTGAGTCGGCCATAGCCCGTGGCGTATCGGCCTCCCTTGTGCTGCTCGGGGATGTCGGTGTAGGTGTCCGACATGCCGAGCGGATCCAGGATGTTCGCCCGGATGTAGTCGTCGTAGGTCATCCCCGACGCCTGCTCCACGATCTGTCCGGCCAGGGCCATCCCCAGGTTGGAGTACTGGAAGTAGCGCTCGCCCGGGTACAGCGTCTCCTGATCCGAGAGCCCGTCGATGATCTCGTCCCGGGTCGGGAACGGGAACTCGGGACCGGTCCAGTACGGATGCGCCGACTCGCGCGGCAGTCCCGAGGAATGGGTGAGGATCCCCTCGACACGCACAGGAGCCCCCCCCGGATACGCCTGCTCCAGATCGTACCAGGGCAGGATCTTCGACACCGGGTCGTCCAGCCGCAGCTTCCCCGCATCGCGTTGCTGCATCACCCCGATCGAGGTGAACAGTTTCGAGATCGAGCAGATCGAGTACATCGTCGACGGCGTCGCTTCCACACCCGTCTCGGGGTGCGCGTACCCGTAGCCCTTCGCCCAGACCAGATCCTGGTCGTGCACCAGCCCGACCGATACGGCGGGTATCTTCTCGTAGTCCATCTTGGCGTCGAGCCAGACTTCGAAGAGGTCCAGGGCCTGCTGGAAGCGGGGATCCTGCGTGGGGTCGCCCGACTGGGCGCAGCCTGCCGAGGGGGCGAGGAGCAGGGCAAGCAGGACGGCGGTGTGGGACCAGGGGCGGGGCGAGCGGTTCATGGGGCCTCCTTGGGGAGCGCGGTCGGCGCCGAAACAGATGGAGCCCGTCCATAGTGCGGAGCCTGGCGGACAACTGGCAAGCGCACACGGGCGAGAGCTTGCTGGCGCCCAGTGACGACTGGTGTCAGTTCGCCAACGCGGCAACCCGCCTCACCACCACGATCGACTCGCCCAGTTCGCCGGTCTCGAGAAACGCCACCAGTCCATCCGGTCCGAAGGCGTCCGGCATCGGGGTCTCGCCGGGATAGCTCCCCAGGTAGTGGCCGTCAGGAGTGAGCACGTCGATGGGGCCGTCGCCGAGCAGGTCAGAATGTGGCTTCGCCCTCCTGCCCGACTGGCCTCTTTTCGGCCCCCATCGCCGTGTCCGCAGTCGGCGTCGCCTCGCGTGAGGCGTCCTCCCCCTCCCCCACCCCAAACCGCCGCCCCACCCGCCGGTACGCCTCCGCCAGCCCCCACGCCGCCCCGACCACGATCAGCACCAGAATCACCCACCTCATCACCACCCCCCAGAACGCCATGTCCCACGCAGGCGCCTGGAAGTCGTAGGCGGTCAGCACGCCCCAGCGGTCGGCCATCCAGTGCCAGCTGGTGTGGGCGACCAGCGCCGACACGAGGATCGCCCCGATCCGCGGCGCGATCACCTTGCCGAAGAGCAGCGCCAGCGCCGGCACCATGAACAGCAGCGCGAAGAGCTGGCCGAATTCCACACCCACGTTGAACCCGAGCAGCGAGGTGTACAGGTGGGAGCCCGCGAACTGCAGCGATTCACGCAGCTGGAATGAAAAGCCGAAGCCGTGCACCAGGCCGAAGCCGAAGGCCCACATCCAGCGCCGCCGCTGCGTCTTGCCGACGATGTTCTCGAGTGCCATGAAGACGATGGACGCCGCGATGAGCGTCTCGATCAGCGGCGGGAACCAGAGCGTGTTGGGTGCGATGCCGAGGACCGAAGCCCCCAGGGTGATCGAGTGGGCGACCGTGAACGCGGTGACAACCGACACGAGGGGCCAGAAGCGCCGCAGCGGGATCACCAGGCAGAGCAGGAAGAGGAGGTGGTCGATCCCGTCCAGGATGTGCCCGAAGCCGAGCGCGACGAAGCGCAGGAAGGCCTGGTGCCACCTGGGGTCGAGGCGGACGGCGCCGGGATTCCCCGTGTACTGGAAGATGCGCTCCGCACCGTCCGGCGTGACGAAGCGCAGCACGGTCGATGTGCGGATGCCGAGGTGGGCCCACGCCGGGTCGATCGAGAAGCGTGATTCGGCGGACCGGATGGGGGTATCGAGGACGACGTCCAGCATGGCCTGTTCCAGCACGAGGTCGACGCCGGGCCGGATGGGCGGGGCGGACATGTGGGCGACGGCGCGGTCGTAGTCCGCGAAGGAGGGGTCGGAGGGGAGCGAGATGCGGGTGGCCGTGACGGTGGGGGAGGGGAGCGGGGCGTCCTCTTCGTAGAGCGTCACGTAGCCGGCGATCCAGAGGGTGGCCAGGTCGGGCAGCAGCTCGGAGGCCTCCGCGATCTCGACGTAGCCGGGGCCGCGCACCGGGAAGTCCACGTCGCGCATCGAGGTGAGAGGGACGCGCAGGACGATCCGCAGCTCGCCGTCTTCGGCCTTGACGAAGGCGCGCACGACGACATCGGCGGGGATTTCGTGGGGAACCGGAGCGGTGCGGATCGCGGCCCCCGATGCCGCGGCGGCCAACGCCATCATCCCCCCGACCAGCACCCAAAGACCCGGCCTTCCGCAACGCTTCATTCGCTGTCTCCAAAGGGGTCGCCCTGCCCGGCGCAGCCGGGAACCACAACTACGGTCAGGCCTTGGCCCTTGGCTGACAAGCGAGTGATGCCGTACTTTGCCCCTCGTCCCACTGCATCTCCGCCCCACCAAGGGAGATTTCCCATGAAGCGCAAGCTGCTTCTCGTAGTCGCATTCGTCATCGCCGTCGTCGTCGCCTGCGTGGCGCAGGACGGTGCCGAACAGACCGTGGCGTCGGACGGCGTCATGGCCCCGATGTTCGAGGTCGATCCGTTCTGGCCCAAGCCGCTGCCCGACCACATGGTGCTCGGGTCGGCCATCGGGGTCGGCGTGGACTCGCGCGATCATGTGTTCATCGTGCACCGCGGCAACCTGACCGAACGCACGGAGGGCGGCGCCGACGCGGATCCGCCGATCGGCGAGTGCTGCCGGGCCGCGCCGCCGGTGCTCGAGTTCGATCCGGAGGGGAATCTGGTGAACTCGTGGGGCGGGCCGTCGGACGACTACGTGTGGCCCGCGTCGAATCACGGGATCACGGTCGACCACATGGACAACATCTGGATCGGCGGGAACGGGCCCAACGACACGCATGTCCTGAAGTTCTCGCGCGACGGCGAGTTCCTGGCTTCGTACGGCGAGCCCGAGGCCGGCCCGGCAGACAGCAACAGCCGCACGCGCTTCAACCGGGTCGCCAAGCTGGCGTTCGATGCCGAGGCCAACGAGGCCTACCTGGCCGACGGGTACGGGGGACGGCGGGTGGCGGTGCTGGACGCCTCTACCGGCGAGTTCAAGCGCTACTGGGGCGCCTACGGCAACGAGCCGGACGACACGCGGACGCCGCCCTACGACCCGGACGCGCCGCTGATCCAGCAGTTCCGCACCCCCGTGCACTGCGCGGATCCGTCGCGCGACGGGCTCGTCTACGTATGCGACCGTCCCAACAACCGCGTCCAGGTCTTCCGGACGGACGGGACGTTCGTCGACGAGGTGCAGCTCGCGCCGCGGACGCTGGGCGACGGGTCGACGTGGGACGTGGCCTTCTCGCGCGACGCCGAACAGAAGTACATGTACGTCGCCGACGGGAAGAACATGCGGGTCTACGTGATGGACCGGCTGAACCTCGAGGTGCTGACCAGCTTCGGGGACGGCGGGCGGCAGCCCGGGCTCTTCTTCGCGGTGCATTCGATCGCGACCGACTCCGACGGCAACATCTACACGACCGAGACCTACGAAGGGAAGCGCGTCCAGAAATTCGTCTACATGGGGATGGGCCCCGTGACGGCGGAGCATCAGGGAGCGCCCTGGCCGAGGGGGGACTGAGGGGGGCGGAGCGCGGAGCGCGGATACACACGCAAACGGACGTGAGCAATACCGGACACCAGCAGAAGGAGCGGTGACACCATGAAGAACCTCCCACTCGCAACCTGTGCCGTGATCGCTGGCGCACTCGCCATGGGCGCCTGTGCGCCGGGCGGCGATGCGCCTGAACCCGAGGCGGAGCAGGCCGCCATGACCTTCTTCATCACCAGCGCGGGCCCGGGAGACGGCGCCAACCTGGGCGGACTCGAGGGGGCGGACGCCCACTGCGAGACGCTGGCTTCGGCCGTTGGCGCCGGCGGCATGGGCTGGATGGCGTACCTCAGCACGATCGGGGAGGACGGCGGCGGCGCCGTGAACGCGCGCGACCGGATCGGGATGGGGCCGTGGCACAACCAGGCGGGCGTGCTGATCGCCAACAACGTCGACGAACTGCACTCCGACGCGGCCAACCTCACCAAGGAGACGATCCTCACCGAGAACGGCGACATGGTGAACGGCCGCGGCGACGACCCCAACATGCACGACATCCTGACCGGTTCGAACATGGACGGAACCGCGTTTACCGGCGAAGACTACGACAACTGCGGCAACTGGACGAGCAACGGCGAGGACGGCAGCGCGGCGGTGGGTCACCACGACCGCACCGGCGGCGGCCAGAACCCGGAGTCGTGGAACTCGGCCCACGCCTCGCGCGGCTGCAGCCAGGAGAACCTGCAGGGGACCGGCGGCAACGGCTTCTACTACTGCTTCGCGGCGGGGAATTGATGCGGGGGACACCGGCGCTGCTGGCCGTACTCACGCTTGCGGGGTGCACCGCCCAGGACACCTCCGAAGTTGACTCCGGGGCAGTTGCCGGGTCGGAAGAGACCGGCACCGTCTTCATCGAGGAGATGACCTGGACCGAGATCCGCGACGCGATCGACGCCGGCATGACCACGGTGATCCTGCCCACCGCCGGGACCGAGCAGAACGGGCCCCACATGGTGATGGGCAAGCACCGCTACATCATCGAGGAGGCCAGCGACCGCATCGCGCGCGAGCTCGGCAACGCCCTGGTCGCGCCGACGGTGACCTACGTGCCGGAGGGCGACGTGGACCCGCCGTCGGGGCACATGCGCTTCGCCGGCTCGATCACGCTGCCGAACGAGTTCTTCATGAAGCTGGTCGAGTACGCCGCCCGCAGTTTCCGCGTCCACGGCTTCACCGACATCGTCTTCATCGGCGACAGCGGCGGGAACCAGCGGGGGATGCAGGCCGTCGCGGAGCTGTTGAACGAGGAGTGGGGCGGCGATGGTGCGACCGTGCACTTCATCGGCGACTACTACGCGAACAACGGTTTCCGCGACTGGTTGATGCAACAGGGCGAGACGGACGAGACGATCGGGCGCCACGCGGGGATCTCCGACACTTCGATTCTGCTGTACGTGGAGCCGAAGCACATCCGCGAGGATCAGCTGGCACCGGGTGGCGGGTTTGAGAACAGCGGCGTTTCGGGGGATCCGACGAGGGCCTCGGCCGAGTACGGTGAAGTGGGCATGGAGATGCGCGTCGATGCGGCGGTCAGGCAGATCCGGGCGGCGATGGGGTCGATGTAGGGGCTCGGTCTACTCCATGAGACAGCGGGCGCGGTCGCGGGCAGGGTGGATTGCAGTGTTCGCCACCGCCGCCATTGTCCGACCCGCGGGGGGTCAGGAAAACGTGCCTCCGGTGCCGTCGTTCTCCCTCTCCGGGCATATCATCGACGACTTCAACGGTGCCCCGGTGGTATCCGCGGTGGTAAAGGTCCCGCAGCTCAAACGGTACGTATTCTCGGACCTGCGAGGACGCTTTCACTTCCCCAACTTCCCCGAAGGCACATGGGACATCGTCGTCGAGATGCTGGGGTATCACACGCTCGAAGGATCGGTGATGGCGACGTTCCCGTGGGGACCCGGGTGAGGGTGCACCGGGCATCAGCGAGGGTGCTGCTCGCACTGCTCCTGTCGGTTGCAGCCCCGGACCGTGGCACCGCGCAGGACACCGTCCCGCCACTCCCGACCTTCACGCTTACCGGCCAGATCGTCGACGCGCTCAACGAGGCGCCGGTCGTCTCCGCGGTGATCAAGGTCCCGGAGCTGAGGCGGTACGCCTTCTCGAACACGAACGGGCGTTTCCGGTTCGCCGACTTTCCGGAGGGGACGTGGAATGTCGTGGTCGAGATGCTGGGGTATCACTCGCTCGACGGTTCGATCACCGTGTCGGAAGGAAACGGGCTCCTCCTGAGACTTAATCCGAACCCGATCGCCCTGGAGGGCCTGCGGGTGCGCACCCGAGCCGAGGGGCTGCTCGACCGGAGGCGGCGGCGCTATCCGTTCCGCGTTACCACGATCTCGGCCCAGATGCTGGCCGACGCCGTGATCGGCGACCCCGCCGCGATCTTCAGGCGCAACGCCAATGCGCCCGTCGTGGGGTGCGCGGATCGCCTCGGGCAATGGGTCTCGGGGGGTTGCTATTGGGGTCGCCGTGCGAGAAAGAGCCGCATCAAGGTCTTCCTTGACGAAGGCCTGCTCCCTGGAGGAATGTGGGAGCTTTCGATCTTCCCGAAGCAGGATATCCATTCCATGGATTGGCTGAAGGACACCGGGGAGCTTCACGTCTACACCACATGGTTCATCGATCGCCTCAACAGGTCGCGAACGAGGCTGGCTCCGTTCAAGTGGCCGATTCCGTAGGGAGGCTGGTAGAGTGGGTACCAAGGTAGCGTTGATCGCACTGGCAGCCCTCGCGCCGGCGATGGCGTCAGGCCACGTCGCTGGCCAGGACACCATTCCGGCGCCGCCGACCTTCGTGCTCGCCGGCCAGATCGTCGACGCGTTGACCGAGACACCGGTGATCTCCGCGGTGATCAAGGTGCCCGAACTCAGGCGTTACGTGTTCTCGGATGTGAACGGGCGGTTCGCGTTTCCGGACTTCCCGGAGGGGACCTGGGAGATCGTCGTCGAGATGCTGGGCTACCACACGTTGGACGGTCCGGTGACGGTGGCGGCGGGAAACGGCCTTCTCCTGCGGTTGAATCCCGATCCGATTGCGCTCGAAGGACTGCGGGTGCGCACGCGCGCCGACGGTTTGCTGGCCGAGCGGCGACTCCGGATCCCATACAAGGTGACAACCCTCTCCGCCGCGGTCTTCGCAAACAGCATCAACCCGGATCCCACCGCGGTTTTCCGGCGGAACTCCCGTTCATTCATCGTTCCGTGCCCGGAAACCGAGGAAGATCCCGACGAGCAGATGGCGCCAGGCTGCTTCATCACCCGGGGCCGACCCGCGAAGATCGTGGTGTATCTCGACGAGGGCCGGTTGCCGGAAGGAATGGTCCAGCTCACCATGCTGGATCAGCGCGACATCCATGCCATGGAGTGGATTCCGGAGATGGCCGAACTGCGCGTCTACACACGCCGCTTCATCGAAAAGCTGAACAGTTCGCAGATCAGCCTGTCGCCGCTGGTGTACCCGTGATTGGGCCCATGCGCCGGGGCGGTGCCAGGAGGTCTTTGTCGAGTTCTGATGACTATCGATAACGGGCGAAACTGAATGACGCGACCCGGACCACTGCGATTTGCGGCGACCCTGCTGGCAGCAGGCACTGCGGCAGGCGGCGTCGCGGGACAGGACACGCTCCCGCCGGGACCGACCTTCACTCTCTCGGGCCAGATCGTCGACGCGCTGAACGATGCGCCCGTCGTATCCGCGGTGATCAAGGTGCCGGAGCTCAGGCGATACGTCTTCTCGAACACGAGCGGCCGCTTTCGTTTCCCCGACTTTCCGCAAGGGACGTGGAACATCGTGGTCGAGATGCTGGGGTACCACACCCTCGACGGCTCGATGACGGTCTCGGAAGGCAACGGGCTCCTCCTTCGGCTCAATCCGGACCCGATTGCGCTGGAGGGGCTGCGCGCGCGCAGCCGGGCGGCCGGACTGCTCGACAATCGGCGGCGGCGCTATCCCTTCCGCGTTACCACGATTTCGGCCCAGGTGATTGCCGACGCGGCGGGCCTGGACCCAGCCGCAATCTTCAAGCGGAATGCAAACTCCTACGTTACCGCCTGCTCGAACAAATTTGGAGAATGGGTGCTGGCGGGTTGCTTTTACAGGCGGAACTACCTTCGCCCGATAACGGTATTCCTCAACGGCGGACCGGTTCTGGGCGGAATGCAGGAGCTGTCGATGTTCCCGAGGCAGGACATCCATTCGATGGACTGGCTTAAGGACACCGGAGAGCTTCACGTTTACACGAAATGGTTCATCGATCGTCTCAACAAGTCTCGAACGAGGCTTGCACCGTTCAAGTGGCCAATCGGGTAGCCGCGAGCGACGGCCAACTGTGCCGAGCCCGGGCGACGAGGGGTCCAGGCGTGCGCCGTTCGGGTCGTGTCGCACGATGCCGGCGGCGACATCGGTTGCTGGCCAGACTGGTCGTTGGAGGAGTGATTTCCGGCGCAATATCGGGCTGCACCCGCCAGGTCCCCGAAGCCCAGGCCCTCGGTGACCCGGTGCCGGGCCTGACGGACGACGAGCTTGCCCGCTTCGAAGCCGGACGGGCTCTTTTCGACCGGGTGTTTTCGGTGGAGGAAGGAACCGGGCCGCTCTTCAACGAGAACCAGTGCAGCGCCTGTCACACGGTCCCGGCGGTTGGGGGGACGGGGGAACAGCTCGTCATCAAGGCCACCAGGCGGCGAGGGGACGGCAGCTGCGACATCCTCGCGAGCGAGAGCGGCGAGAACCTGCGGCGGCAGGCAACCCCCGTCCTCGCCCGGCACGGCATCGAGCGCGACACGCTCCCGTCCGCGACGGCCGACATCGCCACCTTCTCGGTCCCCTTCCTCTTCGGGCTCGGCGCGGCCGACCTGGTCCCGGAGGACGCCCTGCGCGCCGCCGCCGATCCCGACGACGCGGACGGCGACGGCATCTCGGGCCGGGTCGGCCTCACCCCGGACGGCCGCGTCGGCCGTTTCGGGCGGAAGGCCGACGTAGCCTCCCTGCACGACTTCACGCACCTCGCCTTCTTCAACGAGATGGGGATCACCACCACCTCACACCCCGTCGAGCGCGGGCCGAACGGGGCACCGCTTCCACCCGGCACCGATCCCGCGCCCGACCCCGAGATCGACGACGCCTCCGCCGACCTCATCACCGACTTCGTGCGCATGCTCGCCCCCCCACCCCGCCCCACACCCACCCCCGACGCGGCCGCCCTGATCGAACGCGGCGAAGCCCTCTTCACCGCCACCGGCTGCGCCGCCTGCCACACGCCCCACGTCACCACCGGCCCGTCCGCCGTCGCAGCCCTCGACCGCGTCCGCGCCCGCCTGTACTCCGACCTGCTCCTCCACGACCTCGGCCCCGCCCTGGCCAGCACCTGCGCCCCCGGCGCCTCCGAGACCGAATACCGCACCGCGCCGCTCCTCGGCCTCGCGGCCAGGCGCAGCTACCTTCACGACCTGCGCGCCTTCAGCCTGGAGCGCGCCATCGAACTGCACGGCGGCGAGGCGCAGGGGGCACGGGACGCGTTCGCCGCCCTCTCCGTCCTCGATCAGCAGGCGCTGCTGCGCTTCCTGCGCTCGTTATGATGCGGGCACCCCGGATGCCGCCCTTCCGGATGCGGATGCGCCCGTCACTGCGGCCAGCACTCCTGGCCGCCATCCTGTGCGCGGCGACCTCGAGCCCGGCCGCCACCCAGGACACCATCCCATCCCCCACCACCTTCACCCTCACCGGACAGATCCTCGACGCGCTGAACGAGACGCCCGTCATCTCCGCGGTGATCAAGGTGCCGGAACTCAGGCGCTACGTCTTTTCGAACGTGAACGGACGGTTCCAGTTCACCGACTTCGCCGAAGGCACCTGGGAGATCGTGGTCGAGATGCTCGGCTACCACACGCTGGACGGGTCGGTAACCGTCAGCGAGGGCAACGGACTCCTGCTCCGGCTGAACCCCGATCCCATCGCGCTCGAAGGCCTGCGGGTCCGCACGCGCGCCGACGGACTCTTCGAAGAGCGCCGGCGGCGCTACCCGTTTCGCGTCACCAACATCTCGCCGCGGGACATCGCCGACGCCATCAATCCCGATCCGGCCTTCATCTTCAGGCGGAACGCGAATTCCTACGTGACTTCCTGCTCGATCAATTCAAGCGAACTGACGCTGGCAGGCTGCTACCACCGCAGGGGCAAGCTGCTGCCGGTCCGGGTATTCCTCGACGAGGGACCGCTCCTGGGGGGCATGCAGGAGTTGTCGATGTTCCCCGCGGCCCACCTGCACTCGATGGACTGGCTCAAGGACACCGGTGAACTCCACGTCTACACGAAGGTGTTCGTGGAGCGGCTCAATGATTCCCGAATGCGGCTGATGCCGTTCAGGTGGCCGTTTGGCGAATAGCAGTCATGCCGATGCCCCAAGGGCGCTGACCCGCATAAACCGGGCGTGGGGGCGACTATCGCACCTCGGCCCGAAACAGCCGGTCCGTAAGAGTGGTGAGCACCGGCACGGCCAAGGTCAACGTCACGATCCCCAGGCCCTCCAGGAAGCCGGTTTCCTCGCGCTGCCCCGAAATCCCCATGGCGTAGCCCGGGACGAGCGCGACCGCCGCGCCGATCATCGCCGGTCCCAGCGACCCGCGCGACCGCTCGGTGCGGCCGCCGAGCCGGGCGCCCAGCGCCGAGCCCAGCGCCGGCAGCGCCACGGCCGCGGCCGTGACCGCCATGGTGGTGGTCGCACTGCAGTCGGTGAAGAGGGCGTCGTCGTCCGGCCCCCTGAACCCGATGCACCGGCTCGCCACCGCGACTCCCGCCGCCAGTCCCGCGACGTTGCCGACCGCCGACCCGAGGAAGACCCTTCCGGTGCGGTGCGATGCTTCCTCGAGCGACCAGTCGTACCGTTGCGGACCCCTTGCCCACCGCCGCGGCTCGGCGTCCGGATTCAGGCCGGGTCTGCGCGTCTCGATGATGAGCGCCCCCCACATCGACCCGGTCCCGAAGCGGGCGCCGGCTTCCGACGGCTGCACCACTTCGATGCTCTCGATCGTCTCGATCGGCAGCGTGGCGTATAGCGTGGCCGGATTGCGGATGAGCACGCCGTCCAGGTAGACCTCGGGAGAGTTGCAGCCCGGATCGCTGCTGCTCAGGCCGCGAATGAAGTTCCCCACGCGGGCGCCGCGGAATTCCAGACAGGTGGGCTGTCCGACTACGCCGCTGCGGGTGATCTGGACACCGGGCACCTGGGCGGTGAGGAGCTCGACCAGGGTGACCGCCGTATTCTCGTATCTCTCGATCTCTTCGCGCGAGACCCGGTTGAGCTGGCGGCCGGCTCCGCGGCGCTCCCGCCCCTCCCGGCTCATCGCTTCCACCACCAGGGGCGCCAGGGTGATTCCCGTCTGCGTGAGGCGGATCGTCAGGCTCAGGGGCTCGTCGCCTGCCTCGATCTCCTGCCAGTGCGACCCGTAGGCGACATGGCGCACCGTCAGCACCCAACCCCCCGGCGGCACGCTCGCAAACTCGAACGATCCGTCGGCATCGGTGACCCTCGTGCCCACGCCGTCGATCCACACTTCCACATCGGCTACGGGCGTGCCGGCGGCCTGATCCACGACCCGCCCTGTCAGCGCCGTGCCCCCCTGAGCCATTCCCACGGAAGGCGTCCCACAAAACGCGGCCAACACGGCCGCCAGCAGGCACTGCACCTGTGTCCGCCAGGTCCACTGCATCGACACCTCCGGCCCTGACGTGAACCCCTCGACTTCACTACTCTACGCAATGTTCGCCAGATCATTGCGTAGGTAGTATTGTGTCACAACCATAGTAGGGAGTTCGCGATGGTACTGCGAGCCGTACGGAGTGTGTACACTCTGGAATCCACAACCCGTCCAAAGGAGGACGCCATGGAAAGAGGAACGCGTAAGAAGCCGTGCATCGGCAGGGGGATCGTCGCCTTGGCGGCGCTCTTCCTGGCCCTGCCTTCCGCTCTCGAAGCTCAGACGGGCTCGATCAGGGGGCAGGTGGTCGACGCAATCACCCAGAGGGCGGTCGGAGGCGCCCAGGTCGAGATTGTCGACACTCGCCAGGGTGGCCTGACCAACACCTCCGGCCAGTTTCTGATCCTCAATGTTCCCGTAGGTGAACATGAGGTGCGGGTTCAGTTCATCGGTTTCGGCACCGTAACGCAAACCGTGACGGTCACCAGCGGCGAGGCCGCGCAGCTCGACTTCGAGCTCGCCCAGGCAGCGCTCCAGCTCGACCAGATCGTGGTCACCGGAACCGCGCAGGGGACGCAGGCCCGGTCGATCGGGAACACGGTTTCGACGATCGACGCTGCGGACATCGTGGAGATCGCGCCGATCAGCACCGTACAGGAACTGCTGACCGCCCGTACCCCCGGCTTGACGCTGATGAAGAACTCCGGCCAGGCCGGATCGAGCTCCAAGCTGCGGATCCGGGGAGCGGGTTCCCTGGCGGCAGGGCTGCAACCCGTCGTCTACGTCGATGGAATTCGCATGAAGTCCGGTACGCAGGGCGGGCAGGACGTAGGCTGGGGCGGTGCGCAGGGAACCGACGCCCTCGACTTCCTGAACCCGCAGGACATCGAGTCGGTCGAGACCATCAAGGGTCCTGCCGCGTCCACCCTCTACGGGGCCGACGCGGCCGGCGGCGTCATCCAGATCATCACCAAGAAGGGCCGTGCCGGATCCGGACTGGTGTGGAATGCTTCCTTCGAGACCGGCTACAACGAGTGGGCGCTGGACACCCCGACGAACTACTGGAGATGTACCGCGTCCAATATCGGTAACCCCGGTGTCTACCCGGGGTGCCAGGGCGTCGCGGAGAACACGGTGTTGATGGATGATCCCGTGAAGCGTCATCCGATGGCGCTCCGTCAGAATGAAGGCGGACCGGACAGCTACGCCGACCTCAGCACCTTCAACCTGTCCGCCCGCGGCGGAGGGGAAGCCTTCAACTACTACCTCTCGTTCGAGAAGGGCGGCGAAGAGGGCGTCTACTACAACAACTTCTCCAACCGGACCTCCGGGCGCGCGAACTTCGGTTTCACACCGACCGAACGATTCTCTGCGTCGGTCAACGTCGGGTACGCTCGCACTCATGTGCAGATGCCGTTCGCGAACAACTCGTCGAACTCGATTCTGCGGAACGGATTCAGGGGGCGGCCCGGGTCGTCCGCACCGTGGGAAGAGGGTTTCCGGGGCTTCGGACCCAACCTCTCCAACGAGTACGACAATCAGACCGAGGCCGAGCGCACGACGATCGCCATGACCGTCAACTACCAGCCGTGGGACTGGTTCACGAACCGGCTGACGCTGGGAATGGACAAGCAGGATCGGAACAACTCCGAGATCAACATGATCGACACCACCGGTCTGCAGCCGTGGGGTGCCACCTCCTCCGGCGGCCGGGTGCAGCGCTTCCTGCCCGTCGATCACTCGTGGACGGCCGACTACGCCGGCACCGTCGGAACCGACATCACCGATGACGTCACCTCTTCGCTGTCCTTCGGGGCACAGTTGGTGAGGGAACAGTTCTCATCGCACTTCGTCGATGGACAGGGTTTCGTGGCCAACAACCTGAACCTCATCGGAACCGCCGCGGTTACATCGGCGTCGGAGGGGTTCGTCGAGCAGACTTCGCTGGGGGTCTATCTGCAGGAACAGGCAGCCTGGCGAGATCGCCTGTACGGCACGGTGGCCGTGCGTGTCGACGACAACTCGGCGTTCGGAAACGACTTCTCGCTCGTCGTATACCCGAAGGCCTCGCTGTCCTACATCATCTCGGACGAAGAGTTCTTCAGCTTGCCCTATGTGGATGAGTTGAAGCTGCGCGGCGCCTGGGGCCAGGCGGGCAAGGCACCCGCTCCCTTCACGGCGGACCGCGCCTACGCGCCTGACGTGACCGTGGTCGGTGATATGGCCGTGAACCAGCTGTCGACCGCTTCGTATGGGAACCCCGACCTGAAAGCCGAGACAGGTACCGAGATTGAGCTCGGCTTCGATGCGTCGCTCATGGAGGGACGCGCTGCTCTTGAAGTCACGTACTACAACCAGCGCACCACCGATGCGTTGATCTCCGTGCCCGATCCGCCCTCGAGCGGATTCAGCGGCAGCCACTTCGTGAACATCGGCGAGATCGCGAACAGCGGATTCGAGGTGCTCCTCACGGGATCCCCGATCTACACGCGCAATCTTCAATGGGACGCGAGCGTGTCAGTATACACCAACTCGAACGAGCTCGTCTCCTTCGGCGGTGCACTGGAAGACATCAGCTTCGGAGCGTTCGCCCAGGTGCACAAGCACATCGAGGGCTACCCGCTGGGCGGGTACTGGTCGGTGGACGTTGTGCGGGACGCGAGCGGCAACCCCGTTCTCACCCCGAGCGGAGGCGTAACCGTCGACTACGACAACGAGGAGTTCGTGGGACCGCAGCTGCCCACGCGGGAGATTGCGTTCTCCAACACCTTCACGCTGCTCGGGAACCTCCGCGTCTTCGCCCAGTTCGACTACAAGGGCGGCCACCACCAGTGGTGCGCGATCTGCTCGATCCGCAACCGAATCGACCGCAACAGCTGGGAGGTGAACAACCCCGACGCCGATCCGACGGAAGTCCTGGTGTGGCGCAGCCGCCAGACCAAGACGCACCTGTTCCCGGCGGATTTCCTGAAGTTCCGGGAGATCGCCGTGAGCTACACGTTGCCGTCCGATTTGAGCAACGCCTTCCGCGCGGACCGTGCCACGGTGACGCTATCGGGCCGGAACATCTGGATGTGGACCAAGTACGGAGGCACTTCCGATCCGGAAGTCACCTTCTACAGCACGAGCGAGTTCAATGAGCTCGATTACGCGTCCACGCCGATGACCCGCAGGGTGTCGGCATCGATCGCCCTGCAGTTCTGAGAGGAGGAAGCAAATGACTAGATTCAGCAAGACGCTGCGGCTCCTGGCCGCATTGGCCGTCGTTGGACCGGTCGCCGGCTGCGACACCCTCGACGAACTTCTGATCGCGAACAACCCCGAACGCATCTCCGAGGACGCGCTCAACGACGCGCTCCTGGTCGACGTGCTCACCAACAGCGTCATCGGCGAGTTCTCGGCGATGTTCGACGACCCGTTCATCTGGCGGGGAAGCATGTTCACCGATGAGCAGATCACCGGGATCAACTGGGAATCGACCGCGCGGCTGAGCCAGCGGCTGGTCCGGTTCGACGAGGGCGACCCCGACAACATGTTCTCGCAAATCAGCGCCGCCCGGGTCATGGCGGACAGCGCCGCGGGACGGTTCCGCACCCTGCTCGACAATGCGGCAGCGGACGAGCGCATGGCGACCGCACTGATCTACGCCGGCTATTCCCACATCATTCTGGGCGACGCCATGTGCGAAGCCGTCTTCAACGTTGGCGAGTCCATCGCATCGCAGGCACAGGTGTATGAGCGCGGCCTGTCCAGGTTCGAGGAGGGCATGCAGGTGGCTGGCGCCGCCGGGCGCGATGACCTCGTGAACCTTGCCCGTACGGGCCTGGCACGCGCGCACCTGAACCTCGGCAACCACAGCCAGGTGATGCAGTACGCCGGCGATGTCCCCGCCGATTTCGTCCATTGGGTCGAATACGAGCAGACGTCCGACGGCGGCACCGACCTCGTGCTGTGGGGACGGATCAACGGCGGGAACCACTCGCTCGGCGTGCACCCGAACTTCCTGAACGGCACGTTCGGCGAGCAGGACATCGTCGCGGGCCAGACCGACCCGCGGGTGCAGCACACGGAGAGCTGGTCGCTGGGGCACAACCGCCTGACCCGCCTTTACAAGCCGTACCAGTCGCTGCCGTTCAGCGGATACAACGGCGAAGCGATCGCCGACGGCGGGGCTCCTCCCTTCTACGAGAGGGGCACGGACATCAAGATGGCTTCGGGTCTCGAGGCCATGCACCACTACTACGAGGCGGCGGGTCCCGACGGCATGGGTCCGGCCGGGTCGACGCTCGACTTCGTGAACGCGCGCCGTGCGGCGGGCAATCAGGATCCGGTCGACCTCTCGGGTGCGGATCTGATGGCCGAACTGCGCGATCAGCGCGGGCGTGACATGTACCTGGGCGGCTTCCGCCTGGGCGACCTGCGCCGCTGGAAGAACCAGGGCGTGGGCGACTTCTTCCCGAGCGGGGTCCACCCGACCACGGAGTGGGGCATGTACGGCGACGCCACGTGCTTCCCGCTGCCGCTCGAGGAATACGAAGGCAACCCGAACCTCACCAAGCCCGGTTGATCGTCCGGCGTGACGGTGAAAGAGCGTGTGTGAGCGCATGACGGGAGGGGGTGCGGCGGCGACAACGGCCGCCGTGCCCCCTCCCGGCGCTGATGGCCTGAACCCTGGTCGGCGCGAGGCGCGTCCGGTCGTACCGGATCGGGGCCGGAGGGGCTCCGCCGGTTCGCGCCAGATGGGGCGGTTGCGCCAGCGGCTCGTCGTGGGAATCCTGGCCGCGGTGTTGCCGGCCGCGAGCCTCGCCAGCTGCAATCTCCTGGACGACGACCAGCCGCTCCCGGGCACGGCGCGCGTGGAGATCACGGGCAGCGCACCTCAACCCCTGGAGCTGGTGGTCTCCGACAACTTCGAGAGGGTGGCGGATTTCGACCAGGGTGCGCGGTATACCCGGGTGATATCGGCGGACACCTCTCTTGTGCAGCCCGATTTCACCAGGGAGTATGACATCGGGGGCACGCACAGGTTCTATGTGCGATTGACCAACCACAGCTCCGAGGTCGCGCAGATCCTACTCCAGGTGGCCTTTGACGGGGAGGTCGAATATACGCAGCGCGCGAATCTCTCCGAGGGCGGCGCTCTCGAGTTCAGCGAGGTCTTCTTCGGCACGTGATCGCCGGGCACCGGTCCCGGTGACGTCTTCGCAGAAGCAGCGACGTTGCCCTGGGCCCATCGCTTCAGGCGTCCGGCTCGCCACCGTGCTTCTCGCCTGCGCTGCCTGCGGCGGAGACACCACGGAGCCCGTCGTCGAGCCTCCCGACCCCGAACCTCCCCCCATCCCCGCCGAAGCCACCGCCTGGATCGAGAGCAACGCGATCCCCTTCGACGGCTCCCACCTCTCCCTGCCCCACGACGACATCGGGTTCCTGCGCAACCTCGTCGGCGACGCCCGCATCGTGTCGCTGGGCGAAAACACCCATGGAACCCGGGACTTCTTCGAGATGAAGGCGCGCATCCTGCGCTTCCTCGTCGAGGAGATGGCCTTCGACGCCTTCGCGATCGAGGCGACATGGCCCGAAGCCAACCGCCTCGACACCTACGTCCGCACCGGCGAGGGCGACCCCGCGGAGCTTCTGTCGGGGCTCTACTTCTGGACCTGGAACACCGAATCGGTGCTGGAGATGATCGAGTGGATCCGGGCGCACAACGAGGCCGGCGGCGACGTCGGCTTCTACGGCTTCGACATGCAGTCGCCCGGCATGGCGCTGCACAATGTGCTCGAGTACTTCGACGACGTGGATCCGGATCGGACCGATTCCATTGCGGCCCGGGTCGAATGCCTCAACCGGTACGCCAACGACCCGTCCGGCCGGACTCCCGATCCCAACTACCGTTCGCAGACGGCGGACTACCGCACGTCCTGCGGCGCCGCGCTCGCCGAGGTGTACGACCTGCTTCTCGCAAAGCGGAGCGACTACGAGACGATCGCCGGCGAGAACGCGTTCGCGATCGGCCTGCAGAGCATGCGGGTCGCCATCCAGTACCACCTGATGATCGCCGAGGAGCAGAGCCGCGACCAATCGATGGCCGAGAATACCGTGTGGCTTCAGCGGCAGTTGGGACCCGACGCGCGGTTGGTTCTGTGGGCCCACAACTTCCACGTCTCCACGCAGCCGGGCGCCCAGGGGTCGTTCCTGCGCCAGGCCTACGGCGATGCGATGGTCGTGTTCGGCTTCACCCACGAACTCGGCACCTTCACCGGCGTGCGCCAACGCGGCTCGAGCTACCTCGGCCTCGACCAGATGCTCCTCGACGATGTTCAGCCCCTGTCGCATGAGCACTACCTGTCGTCCGCCAGCGCACCCCGCTTCGTCCTCGACCTGCGCAACCGGGACCTCGGCGCGGCCGGGACCGCCTGGCTGTCCAGCCAGCGCAACTTCCGCACGATCGGCTGCTGCTACAACCCGGACACGCCCACGCGTTACTGGAACCGGCTTCCCGCCGCCGAGTGGTTCGATGTCCTGATCCACTACAAGATCACGCGGCCGACCACGGTGCTGGAGTTCCGGTACCCGGATTCGTTCTGAGGACGTGGGGGGCCGAGGACGGTCAGTCCCCCCCCGCGCGCCGTCCGGTCGAGTGACCGCCTGGAGCCCTACCCGCGTTGGCTGCGCCAGCCCCGGACGAACCGCCGCGCGCGCCGAAGTGCCAGGGACAGCCCCGTCCACACCATCACCGTGGCTGCGAGCGAGAACAGACCCGCCAGCAGCTGTCCAGCCAGTCCCCAATACTCCCCGGTATGCGCGTACCGGAGGAACTGCTGCGCGCGCCGTCCCGGCGAGTCATCGGCGAAGGACCGCCACTCCCGTATGTCCCCGGTAGCCGCATCTACGGTGAGGTGGCCGATCCTCTGGGGCTGGCCCGCACGGCCCCCCCGCACCTCGACCCGGACTTCGCGGGCCCCGACCCGTGGCAACGTCAAGACCAGGGTCCGCCACTCCGGCACCCACGCCTCGGCCGTTGCGAGAACGGCCCCCAGCGCTCCGGCACCGTCGCCCACGGCGCCCGTCCCGCCGGCCGGCGCTTCCGCGCTCCGCGCGTCCAGGGCATCCTCCTCGGTCGCCGGCGCCGCCACGGCCTCCACCCCCACCCCACCCGGCCACACCCCCACCGGCACCACCGCCCCCACCACCGGATTCACCCGATCCCCCACCCCCGGATACGACGTCGTGATGCCGGTCGCCGCGATCGCCAGCAGCGGCACCGCCGACCAGAACCCCACCACCTGGTGCCAGCTCAAGTCACGCCAGGCCCCCTTTGCGCCGGGCTGGATCAGCAGCGCACCTGCGAGCGCCCTCCTGGTCAGCCGCCGCGGGATCCACAGCAACGGCCCCGTGACCAGCAGGAAAACGAACGCGACATTCACCGCTCCCGTAACCGCGCGCGCCCGGCGCACCGACCGGTCCGACACGTTGAACCACCGGTGCCAGTCGTGGACGCCTTCGAAGAAGCCCTCCAGCGCACCCGGACCGTGGCCCAGAACGTCGCCCGTGTAGGGATCGACACGGGCGTATCGGTCGCGCCCCTCGTAGACCCGCACGGGCGATCGGGGATGCGCGCGGTACTGCATCGAGGTCGCCTCGAAGCCCACGGCCGCCGCGATCGCCTCCGGCGCCAGTCGCGGGGCACCGAACGTCGCGTCCACGAAGTGCCGCCGCTCCGTCAGCCCCGTCACTGTTTCTCGAAGCGACAGGATCACCCCGGTCACCGCCATCATGAGGATCACCAGGCCAGCGGCCACCGCCACCGACAGGTGCAGCCGGAAGACGACTGCCCGGACCATGCCCGGCCTCAGTTCAAGGTCACGTAGCGCTCGAACCGGGCGACCTCGTCCTCGTCCACGTACTTGCCGATCTCCCTGCGGAACTCGTCCATATCGACGTACGGGCGGTACTCCTCGAACTCGTGCGCCATGCGCTCGCTCATGCCCGGAACCGCCATGATCTCCTCGCGGGTCGCGGCGTTCAGATCGATCGGGACATACACGTACCGCGCGAGCCGCTCCACCTCGTCCTCGTCCACGTACTTCCCGATCTCCCTGCGGAACTCGTCCATATCGACGTACGGGCGGTACTCCTCGAACTCGTGCGCCATCCGGTCGCCCACGCCGGGGATCAGGAGGATCTCCTCGGTCGTCACGTCGTTGAGGTTGATCGGCAGCCAGAGCGCATCGTAAGCTGCCAGAGCGCCCTCTTCGCCGAGTGCTTCGGAAAGCACCGCGTGCAGATCAGCCGCCCGCAGATAGGGGCGGCCCGCAGTCACCGCGGCAGCGTTTTCGCCGCCGATCCCGGCACCTGCCATCAATTCCTCGTCCGTTGCCAGGTTGGGATTGACGAGGGCGCCCGTGGCGGCCGCCGCGCCCATCTCATCCCCGGCCTCGACGGCCTCCACGGGCGCGGACTCGGACTCCCCCGAATCTCCGCCACCGCCACAGCCCGCCAGCACCGGAATCATCACAACGGCGAGTGGCACCGTGCGATTGCTGAACATGGTTCTCTCCTTCCACATCTGGATCGTGTCTTGCAGCTCCATGCGCGGGCACGACGCCGCATGTGCGTGCAACCGCCCGAGTCCCGAAGTGCCCGGCCCATCCCTCCAGATACAGGACAGCCAGCGGGGTGACAACGTAACGCTTCGGGCCCGCGGGACAATGCCCGCGGCGCGCGGCGGAGACCGCCCGGAACCGGGCGCGGCCACCCCTCCAACAATTACCCCGGCCACGGTGTCTGTTCCGTAGGGCCGAACCGCAGCGTTGGGCCGCCAACCGTGCATCGGGCCAGGGGCCAAGGAATCGAAACGCGAATGAGATCACTGCTCGCTCGAGCGCCTGGGTTCGCACCCTCGCTGCTCTTCTCTCTGGCCTTGCTGACATCCCCGGGCGACCTCGCGGCCCAGTCGTCCAACGGCGACAACGGTGGCGCGGTGGTGCTCGAAGCCGTCGTTCTCCCCTCTGCCTCGGATATCGACCTCGACGGGCGCATCGACGAGGACATCTGGCGCACCGCCACCCCGATCACCGACTTCACCCAGCAGGAGCCGGTTGAAGGCGGCGTCCCCTCCGAGCGGACCGAAGTCCGCGTCGTGTTTGACGAAGACAACCTCTACATCAGCGCCGTCCTCTACGGGGACCCCGCGGATATCCTCGCATACCAGCGGCAGCGCGACGCGAGCCTGCGCACCGACGACCGCTTCATGTGGATCCTCGACACCTTCCTGGACGGACGCACCGGGTACTTCTTCGAGATCAATCCGGCCGGACTGATGGGAGACGGGATTCTGACGGGCAGCGGCGGCGGGGGGGGCGGGGGTGGAGGTGGAGGCGGCGGAGCCGGCAAGGCCTGGGACGGCATCTGGGAGGCCCGCACGGCCCAGCGCGAAGACGGCTGGTCGGCCGAGATTCGCATCCCGTTCAGGACGCTCAACTTCAACCCCGAGCTGGACAGTTGGGGGATCAACTTCCAGCGCACGATACGTCACCGGAACGAAGAGATCCTCTGGCGGGGCTACCGGCGCAACGAAGGGCTCTTCCGGCCGGTCAACGCGGGCCGCGTGACCGGCTTGAGAAATCTTTCACAAGGGCTGGGGCTGGAGGCGCGGCCGTCCGCGGTCACGACCTGGAAGAACGTGCCCGGCAACACCGATCCGACGACCTTCCCGAGCGACGTCAGTCTCGACGTCAACTACAGCCTCACATCGAGCCTTCGCGCCTCGGCCAGCATCAACACCGACTTCGCCGAAGTGGAAAGCGACGAGCGGCGCGTCAATCTCACGCGGTTCCCGCAGCGGTTTCGCGAGCGCCGCGACTTCTTCCTCGAAGGCTCGGGGGTCTTCAGCTTCGCACCCAGGAGTGGTCCAACCCCCTTCTTCTCAAGACGGATCGGCCTGAGCGCGGGCCAGCAGATACCTATTCAATACGGCACGCGGCTGACTGGACAGGCCGGCAGGTACGAACTCGGCTTCTACCAGATCGGGACCGCCGAGCACTCGTTCTTCAGCGAAAGCAGCCTGGCCGACGTCAACGTGCCGCGCGAAGCGTTCACCGTCGCCCGCGTCAAGCGCTCGATCTTCGAGCAGTCTTCAATCGGCGCGATCTACACCCGCCGGGCCGCGGCACCGGGCCTCGATGGCCTGACAATCGCCGACGGACACACCATGGGCATCGACGCCCAGCTGAACACGCGGCACTTCTTCGGCGACAAGCGGCTGGAGATGGAGGCCTTTTTCGTCTGGAACTCCAACCCGGATCCCACGATCGAGCGGACGATGAACGACCTCACCGCCCGCGGCCTGCGGCTCAACTTCCCCAACGACATCTGGACCGCGCACATCTCGTACCGCGAGTTCGGCGACGACTACAGTCCGTCTTTGGGGTTCGTGCCGCGCAACGGGTTCCGCCGGGTCGAGCCGCGTGTCGGGTGGGCGCCGCGGCCCGAGAGCATCGACTGGATACGGCAACTTGATTTCGCGGTTCAGTTCCGCAATCTCACCAATCTGGACACCGGGGTGCTGGAAGAGCGCGAATGGCAGCTCGATGTCTTCGGGATCGATTTCGAGAGCGGCGACAACATCGAGATCGGCGCGACCCGCGTGCTGGAGTACCTCGACTACGGGTACGAGGTCAGCGACGGGATCGACATCCTTCCCGGGGAATACACCACATGGGAATGGGAAGGGCGCCTCCGTTCGGCCGGCCATCGCCGGGTGTCGATGTTCGGCGGGATCAGCCATGGCGGGTTCTGGGACGGGACCAGGACGCGCATGAACGCCCGAGCGTCGTTCAGGCCGAATCCGGGAGTCAGCATCTCCACCAACTTCGAGCACAACGCCGTCTCACTGCCGCGCGGCGACTTCACGGCCGATGTCTACGAGATCGAGGGACAGTGGAATGCGAACCAGTGGGTCAGCGTCACCAACCAGATCCGCTACGACAACGACAGCGACATCGTGGGGCTCTTCGCGCGGCTGCGCTGGATCGTCAGGCCCGGCAACGACGTGTACCTGGTCTACACGCACAACTGGCGGAATCTCGGCCTGGACATTCTCAACGACCGCGACCTGATCACCCTGTCGCGCGGCAGCGCGATCAAGGCGAACTACACGTACCGGTTCTAGCAATCGCCGGGTCCGGGAGTCGCCCGGCCGGGGTCACCGCAGACGCCGCGGTCCGCCTGGGCGGAGGTGTGTGCGGCCTGATTCGGGCACGATGGAGCCAACCGGGATCGAACCGGTGACCTCTGGCTTGCAAAGCCAGCGCTCTCCCAGCTGAGCTATGGCCCCGTGGCCGGCGCCAGGGCCGGCGGCACGGAAGATAGCGGAGCCCGGTCGCGGGCGGAATCGCGGTAGCCCGTGCGCTCGAAACGCTGCCGCAAAGACACGCGAAGCGATTTGCGCTAGATTGTGCCATGAAACGTGTCCTGCAGGTCATCGTCACCGCGGTTCTCGCGACAGCCTGCACGGCCGACCGCGGCACTGATCACGCCCCCGCCGGAGCCGCTGCCGAAGACGTATCCGTCTCATCGTCCGCGCAGCCCGAAGTGACGCCGTCGCCAGCCGCCGAAACCGCTCCCGCACCTGAGCAGGCGCAGGCCCCTCCACCCGTTGAACCCGACCCGTTCGGGCCGGGGCGGATCTTCGACTTCCCGCGTCCCGACAACGTCCGCGGCCTCTACGTCAACGCCTGGTCCGCCGGGTCGCGGAGGCGCATCACCGCCCTGACCGCCCTGGCCCAGCGCACCGAGGTCAACTCCTTCGTCGTCGACATCAAGGATGCCACCGGCTTCATCAGCTACCCAACCGACATCCCGCTGGCCATCGAGATCGGTGCCACCGACGAGATCCGGATTCCCAACCTGCGGGTAATGCTCGACCGCCTCGAAAAGGCCGGCGTCTATCCGATCGCGCGAATCGTGATCGTGAAGGACCCGCTGATCGCGGCGGCGCGGCCCGACCTGGCCGTACAGGACACCGCTGGCGGCCCCTGGAGCGACGACAAGGGGATCGTCTGGCTGAACCCCTATAACCGCGAGGTCTGGGACTACCACGTCGCAATCGCGCGCGAGGTCGCCGAGATCGGCTTCCCGGAGATCCAGTGGGACTATGTGCGGTTCCCGGATGCGCCCAGGTCCGCGATGAACCGGGCGCACTTTCCGGGCGGCGACGGGATGGAGAGGCGTGACGCCATTCGCGACTTCCTCGCCTACAGCCGCGATGCCCTCTCGGACCTCGATGTCGAGGTGACCGCCGATGTTTTCGGCGTGACGACGTCAGCGACTCGGGATGTGGGGATCGGGCAGGTGTGGGAGTCCTTCATCGATGTGGTCGATGTGGCGCTCCCGATGGTGTATCCGAGCCACTACTGGAAGGGGAGCTTCGGTTTCGACGAGCCGAATTCGCATCCCTACGAAATCGTGCGGGCCGCGCTCGAGGACGCGCTCGAACGGTCGGCGGTCATCGCGGGCGCCGGTACCACACGGCCCTGGCTGCAGGACTTCGACCTGGGGCCGCCGCGGTACGACGCACCGGAAGTGCGCGCCCAGATCCAGGCCACCTACGATGTCGGGATCGACGAGTGGATCCTCTGGAATCCGGGCAGCCGCTACACGCAGGACGCGCTCGAGCCCGCGGAAGGCTTCGCCGAGGAGCCGCTCATGCGGGTGGCCAACCAGATCATCCCGGTGTCACGGCGTTTCGAATTCTACGACACCGTGACCGTTGTCGTCGATCCGGACGAGGCGGAGGTGCCGGGCACGCGGAATCCGGGCAGCGGCTCCCGCTAGCGCGTCAGCGAGTCAAGCGCTCCGGCGTACCGCCGGATGATGTCGCCCGCCCCTTCGATCTTCGAGATTCCCGCGACGCTCTTCCCCGCCTGCCACAACTCGCGGTCCTCGCGGTGCAGCGATCGCTTCAGCTGCCGGAATGACTTGACCGCGTAGAAGAGCCGCATCCAGTGCTTGGTGCGGTTGCTTCTCAGCAGCCGCTTCGCGATGGGTCCGGCCCGCAGGCCCATGCGCTGGATGTGCGGCGTGTTGATCACCGACACCGGCACGCCCGTCAGCTTCTCCGAGAGAACCACATCGGCTTCATCCGCTTCCAGGATGGCCCGCTTGTAGGCGTCCGACGCGGTGCATTCGTGTGTGGCGATGAACCGTGTGCCCAGCTGCACACCCGCGTAGCCCAGTTCGAGCGCCCGGACGAACTCGGCCGGCGACCCCACTCCTCCCGCGCAAACCACCGGCACGCCAAGGTCGCCCACTTCGCCGATCAGCGCCTCGACCGCCCGAGGGCCCGCGTGCCCCCCCGCCCTGCGATTCACCCCGATCAGCCCGTGCACCCCCGATTCGAGCCCCTTGAGCGCCCACTTCCGCTCGGTCACGTCGTGGTAGACCACACCGCCGTGCGGCGCGACCCTGTCCACCACCCAGCGCGGCTTCCCCAGCGAGGTCACGAAAAACCGAACGCCCTCCTCCAGCGCGATGTCCACCCACTCGGACATGCGTTCGTGGTAGCGCTTCGACCCCTTTTCGATCAGCGCGTTCATGCCGATCGGCCTGGACGTAAGGCTCCGGATATGGCGCAGCCCTTCGCGAAAGTCGTAGCCATGCACGTATGTGAGGCTCAGCGGCTGCAGGATCCCGATGCCGCCCGCCTCCGACGCCGCTGCGACGAGTTCGGGATTGCTGCACGGGTACATGGCGCCGCAGATCAGCGGCACATCGATCCCGGCGTGTGTGGTCAGGGGGGTCTCGCGGGTGGCCATCCCTGCGCGGCTCTTACAACGCGGCCGCTACGCGATCGAAGCTACCAGGACGACTTCCGAACTCCCGGAATGAACCCGTGCAGCGACATGTCGCGGAACGCGATCCTGGAAAGGCCGAACTTGCGGAGGAAGCCGCGGGGGCGGCCGGACATCTGACAGCGGTTGCGGTACCGGACCGCCGAGGAATCGCGCGGCAGGGCCTGCAGCCTGGCCATCGCTTCCCGCTTCTCGCCGGAAGTGGCTTCGGCGCTCTTCATGATCTTCGTGAGCTCGAGCCGCCGCTCGGCGTACTTTTCGACCAGCTTCGCGCGCCGATCGTTCTTTTCCAGTTTGCCCTTCTTGGCCATTCGGTGCTTCTCTGTCGCGGGTTCGACGAATGATGCAGCCTTGAATCGTCGCGAATGCGCGCGGCAAGATCAAGGGGGCCGCGCGCGGTTTCTCAGTGCGGCCGGTGCGCCTTCACCCATTCCGGGTCCGTCTCCAGATACGGCCCCCCGATCAGGTCCACACAGTCGGGCACCGCCGCGAAGACGGCATCCATACATTCGCGCACCGCCTTGGGCGACCCCGGCAGGTTCATGATCAGCGCCGATCCCCTCACCCCCGCCATCTGGCGCGACAGGATCGCGGTCGGAACGTGCGGACGCGACACGGCGCGCATGGCCTCGCCGAACCCGGCCAGTTCCTTGTCCAGCACGGCCGCGGTCGCCTCCGGGGTGACGTCGCGCGGCGCCGGGCCCGTCCCCCCCGTCGTCACGACCAGGCAGCACCCTTCCTCGTCCACCAATTCCACCAGCGTGGCGCGGATCAGCCCCTCCTCGTCGGGGATCACCCGCCCGACCATCTGCCACGAGGTCGCCAGCACCCTGTCCAGGTAGGCCTGAACCGCCGGCCCGCCCCGGTCCTCGTATTCTCCGCGCGAAGCCCGGTCCGACACCGTAACCACGCCGATGCGTACCGCCGCCACGCCCGAGCCCGTCGCTGAGTCGCCCATGCGTGATAATATCACCCCTCGGCCCCGTTTTTCACTAGTTTGGACGAAGCCGCACAACCAAAGCGACTGCCATGAACCGACAATCAATCCGGGATTCCGCGAGCCGGATGCTGCCCGGCCGCTACGGCGGGCTTCAGACGCTGCAGGCGGAGTTCGACCGCTATCAACAGGCCGCCTTTCCCTATCGCCCCCCGCGCTTCTTCGCTCTCGAACTGGCGGGCGAGACCGGCGAACTGGCCAACCTCGAGAAGAAGGTCTGGAAGGGCCGCCAGGTCGACGAGGCCGACTTCGAAGACGAATCCGCCGATGTCTGCATCGCCCTGCTGAACTACGCCAACAGCCGCGGCATCGACCTGGCGGGGGCAGTGGAGGCCAAGATGCGCCGGATCGACGCAGGGCGGCTGGCCGAGCCGGAATTCCCGGGCACACCCGAAGACGAATGACAAGACTCCTCGAGACCACTCCGCTTGCCGATGTCCAGGCCCACCCCGACACCCGCAGGGTGCCGATCAGCCGGGTCGGCGTGCAGAACATCCGCTTCCCGATCGCCGTGAAGGACCGTCAGAAGTCGGCGCAGCACACGGTTGGCACCATCGACATGTCCGTGGATCTGCCCCACCATTTCAAGGGCACCCACATGAGCCGCTTCATGGAGATCCTCAACTCGCACGACGAAGTGATCTCGGGGGACGCGCTGCCGGACATTCTGCGGACGATGCGCGAACGGCTCAATGCCCGGACCGCCCACCTGCGCATTTCCTTTCCGTACTTCATGGAGAAGGCGGCCCCCGTCACCGGCTCCGCGGGGCTGCTCTCGTACGATTGCGCCTTCGACGCCTCCAGCGGGCCCACGGACGACTTCGTCCTCACGGTGAAGGTTCCGGTCACGACGCTGTGCCCGTGTTCGCGGGAGATCAGCGCGCGGGGCGCTCACAACCAGCGCAGCATGGTCACGGTAGAGACGCGCTTTGAAGGGGAGCTGTGGATCGAGGACATCGTCGCCCTGGTGGACGAGTCGGCGTCGTGCGAGCTGTACCCGGTCCTGAAGCGGGCCGACGAGAAGTGGGTGACCGAGCACGCCTACGACAACCCCCGGTTCGTGGAGGACCTGGTGCGCGAGATCACGCTGCGGCTGCGCGCGCTCGACCAGGTGACCTGGTTCAGCGTCCACGTGGTCAACTTCGAGTCGATCCACGAGCACGACGCCTACGCTCAGGTGGAGGAGCCGTCGCCCGCCGACTGACGGCCCCAACGGCATCGCCCCGCGCGCGGGCGGACCTCGCTACAGCGCCACGATTCCCCCGCCCGGGACCTCCAGGTACGCCTCCAGCGCGGCCCGGCCGGGCTGCACGTCCAGCGCAACACCCAGGGCCGACAGGTGGGACCGCACCGTCTCCACGGTCGGATGGCGGCCCCGCAGCGCTCTCAGCCGGACGCCGTAGTCGTCCAGGCCGGTGCACGGGTGGGCCGTGTCGCCCCAATCGATGAAGAAGGGCACGATCCCGCCGTGTGGCGGGGGCGCGACCGGCATGGTGAGCGTCCAGGCGAGGCGGGCGCCGGCGGGCGTGGTTCGTGACATCGCCTTTACGGGACCGATGAGGTCCTGACCGGGTCCTTCCGAAAGTCCGGCCAGGTCGCCGGAGCGCACGCACCAGGTCGCGAGCGAGTGGCGCACGGCCTCTTCGGCGCCGAGCCAGAGGCCGCTGGAAGGACGGGGTTGTTCGGGGTCGGGGCCCAGCAGCTCGAGGTAGATCCGCGGCCCGATCCGGAGCAGCGCATTGCGGGTACCGAGACCGGGGTGACTGCCGCCGGGGGTGAAGGGGACGCCGAGCCGGGCCTCCATCTCGCACACGGCAATCCCCAGGTCGGGGACGACGTAGACGAGGTGGTCGGTCGCCGGATCGATCATGGGAGCCGCGGGCCCCTGCCGGTCCGGCGGGCCGGGCGAGCGGCGCGCCCTATTCCTCGATGCCGTAGCGGCGCTGGAAGCGCTCCACTCGTCCCGCCGTGTCCAGCAGGCGCTGCGTTCCCGTATAGAAGGGATGCGACGAAGACGAGATCTCGAGCGTGACCAGTGGGTATTCCTTCCCGTCCTCCCACTCGATCGAGCGCTTGCTCGAAACCGTGGAGCGGGTCAGGAACGCGTAACCGGTGGAGACGTCCTGGAAAACGACGGGCCGGTACTTGGGATGTATGTCTTTCTTCACTGCTGTCTTCCGGGTTGTCGCTCGGTGCCGGCCGCTGCGTGCGGCCATCGAAGGGCAGCACTAATTGTATTCCGACTGGACGATTGCGGTCAACCGGCTATCTTATCTGGGGTCTGTCGAACCAAGGAGAAATCATGGCGAAGAAGTCGTCGAAGGGTCCTCGGGTGACCATCAAGATGTCCAGTACCGAGAGCCCCTATCGCTTCACCACCACCAAGAACAAGCGCAACAACCCCCAGCGGCTGGAACTCAAGCGGTACGATCCGGTCCTGCGCCGCCACGTCCTCTTCAAGGAGGAGAAGTAGGCGCTCGGGGTAGCAACGGAGGACTATTGCGATGTCCCGCAAATGCGACATCACCGGGAAGCGGCCCCTGGTCGGGAATAACGTTTCCCACGCTCACAACAAGACCAGGAAGCGGCAGCTGCCGAACCTGCAGACGAAGCGGATCTACGTGCCGGAGCTGAGCAAGTCCATTCGGATCAAGGTCTCCACCTCCGCTCTGCGGTCGATCGACAAGATGGGGTTGACGGCATTCCTGCGGAAAAACGGCCTGACGCTCAGCGACGTTACCTGATCCGGCGACGCCGGTCGGCCGGCATCGCCAAGCAAGTCGTCTTCTTCAACCTTCTGTGCGCCTGCGCCGGGTTCGCGGGCGCCGACCTCATGCCGGGCCGCTCTCTCACGGCCCAGGCGGCCGCCGTCGATGACCCCGCCGCTCTGTCCCTCGTGCGGCGGGCGCGGGAGCTGCGTGAATCCCCGCTGACCAACGGAACGGTCGCGTCCTACAAGGCTGCGGCCGAGGGTCACATCTACTTCTTTCTCGACCGCGACGACGGACGTGCATCGATCCCGATGCGCGTGGACCAGGTGGCTGTCGATCTCTACCAGAACTCGCTCGGCCGGCGGCGGCAGATCATTCGCGGGCTGCGCAAGCGGGAACTGCTGCCGATCGAGGACTTCCGCTACTACATCGACCGGCTCACCGCCGTGCAGAACGGGTTCGGCGACCGGATCGCGATCGGGGAGGGGCGCGACGTGCGCGATGTGCCGCACCCCCTCGGCAGCGACGGCGAGACGACCTATCACTACCGCGTCGTCGACTCGATCCGCGTCGGCACCGCCGCCCGGCCCGCCCCCGTCCGCGTCTACGAGCTGGAGGTGAGGCCCCGCCGGGAGGACCGCCCGGGATTCGTGGGCAGCGTGTTCCTGGAGGCGGAGACGGGGGCGCTGGTGCGGATGATCTTCAGCTTCACCCCCGCCTCGTACGTGGACCCGCGGACCGACCGGGTCACGGTGCGGCTGGAGCATTCGCTGTGGGAGGACGGCCTGTCGCTGCCGTATCGCCAGGTCGTGGAGGTGCGGCGGGAGGTCCCCGAGCTGGATCTGCCGGTGGGCACGGTGATTCGCGCCACCCTGAACGTGAGCGACTACGAGTTCAACCCGGAGCTGCAGCCGGGTTTCTTCTACGGCCCCGCCCTGCTCGTCGGTTCGTACGGAGCCGCTGACTCCAGCGTGTTCCGCGACGGGCTGATGGACCGCATGGCGGACGAGGGGTTGTCGCCGGCGAGCCTGGCGCAGGTCGAGGCCGAGGCGAGGCGTGCGGCGCGGGCGCAGCTGACAAGCGGGCTCCCCAGGGTGCGCGTGTACGCGGACCGCGTCTCGTCGGTGCTGCGCGCGAATCGCGCCGAGGGGGTGCATGTGGGGCTCGGCGGTTCGTATGCGCCGCGGGAGTCCGTCAAGGTGGATGTCCTGCCCGGGTACGGGATCGGCGGCCGCGCTCTGGCCGGGAGGATGCGGTGGCGGTGGATCGCGGGGGAGGCGGCGACGGCCGCGGTGGAGCTCTACCGGCGCCAGCTGCGGGATGCGGGGCCGTTTCCCGGTGCGTCGGGAGCCGTGAACACCCTGTCCACCGTTTTCCGGGACCTGGACTACACCGACCCCTGGTTCGCCACGGGCGTGACGCTGGAGCTCGATCGGACGGTGGGGGAGTCGGCCGGCATCAGGGTCGGCGCGTTTTGGGAGGAGATGTCGGGGGCGGGGTCGATCGACGCATTCGGGGCCGCGGCGGCGCGGCGGCCGCTCCGCCGGGCGGACGAAGGGGTTTTCGCCGGCGTTCACGGCGGGCTTGTGCGGCGCTGGGGGGGGCTGGGCGGATGGGAAGGCGAGTTGGCGCTGGACGGGACTCTGGGCCGGTGGGACAGCGAGGCAAGCGCCACGCTGCGGGGGCGGATCGAGGTCAGCCGGGTCCCGAGCGACCTGTCCAGCCACACGTCGCTGTCTCTCGAGGCGGGGACGGCGTGGGGCACCCTGCCCCTGCAGCACCACTTCCTGCTCGGAGGCAGGGGGACGCTGCCCGGCCACGACTTCCGGGCCTACGGCGGCCGCCGCTTCGTGCTGGCCCGCGGCGAGACGACGCGCGCTCTGGCGCCCGGCTGGTTGTCGGTCCGGCTGCTGGCGGGCGCGGGAGCCGTCGGCGCCACACCCGCACCGCTGGCCGAGGCCTGGGAGGTGGGCGGCACCGGAGGGGTGCGCGGATACGCGGGCGCCGGCCTGGCCACCCTGCACGACATCGTCCGGATCGACGGGGTCCGGGGGATGCCGGATGGTGCGTTCGAGCTGGTGCTCAGCGTCTCGCCGGTCCTGCGGCCTTACCTTTAGAGGAGTTGCGGATAGCCTGCGGACGCGCCGGGAGCGGCGAGGGCGCCGCGTTTGGCACGGCGCGCAGCGGGAGCGACCAGGCCCTGTGTCAAGCACGGCGCGACGAGGAACGCGCACCGGGACCACCGAGGAGCGACGCCATGGAGATTCGCATTCCGATGCTGCGGCGGACGGTCGCCGCGTGCACGACTCTTCTCGCTTGCGCCGGCTTCGACGCGCCGGAGCTCGCGGCCCAGGAGGCCGAAGAGCTGTCGATGGGCCAGATCGTGCGAATCACGGGAGCGACGGTCCTTCGCGGCGGACCCGCGTCGCCGCCCGTCCTCTACCCGGTAACGCTCGAGGGCAACGTGGTGGGATTGCAGGGCGACACGCTCCTGTTCGAGACCGGCCTCGAACCCGTCTACTGGATTCCGCTTGGCGCGGGCGAGCTGTTGGAGCGGCGGGCCACGGTGACGGACACGAAGCGCATGATTCTCGTCGCCGGTGGCGTCTCGGGACTTGCGGGCGCGACGTTTTCGTGGGCTCTCAAGGACGAGTGCCACACCAACGAGGTGGCGCTGGAACTTGGTATCAACCTCACGAGCTGCCGGGAAAACGAGTCCGGCGGAAGCGTGGCCCTGCGGGGATTCGCAATCGGGGCCGCGGTAGGTGTCGCTGCCGGTCTGGTTCTGGGACGTTTCGCGAAACGGCAGTCCTGGATACCGGTTCGCCTCGACGGCCTCGGGTTTCGCGGCACGCCGGGGCGGGGCGCCGCGGAGGCCGGAATCGTGTTCAGGGTGCCTGTGGGGGGCAGGCCCGGCGGGATTCTGTCCGGACTGGCCAACTTGGCCAGATAGTCAGCTAAACTCTGCGGGGGAGACGTCCAGGCCTTGGCCCCGGTGGGTCTCGATGGACAGGCCTGGGTCAGGCGGAGGCCCGTCCCTCCGCGACCGCCGTCTCGTAGGTATACAGGAAGTTGGTGAATCCCCGGTCGTAGTCGGACAGGCCGTTCTGCCCCGTCAGCTTCATGCGCGAGTCGTACAGCTCCTTGAGCGCGTCGGAGATCAGTCCCGAGCGCTGATCCGGGGGGCGGAGACGGCGGAAGTCCTCCAGAACCTGGCCCGAGAGCGGGGTTTCGTCCAGGAGTGCGCCGTAGCGCTCCGGATCGTCGCCGTCGAGGACGCGCAGGTTGCGGTAGACGCGTTCGGCGAGGGCCGCCTGGCGCAGCTGAGGGTCGCGTGACCGGGAGAGCGCCAGGTAGGCGAGCGCCTGTGCCTCGAGTTCCTTCAGATAGCCCTTCCGGTGACAGAACTCGTGGGCGAGGATGTGTGGTTCGAAGACCCCCGTGGTGCGGAAGACCGCGATGTCGCCCGAGAGGATGTCGCAGCTGCCGACGGCGAAGGGCACCATGAAGCGGGTCAGGGTCAGCTGGCGCACGGCGCTGCTGGTCTCGACGCGCTGGCCCGTCACGCTGGCGATGTACGAGGTGAGGCGTTCGTTGACGTCGGCGGCAAGGATGTCGCGTTCGCGCGCGACGGGTTCGTAGATCGCCATCAGCTCGCCGGAGTAGCGGCGCACGTCGTCCATCCGCCGGGCCTCGGACATCTCGTCCATGTGCTTGACGTCGGAGGTGTAGGTCTCGAGGAAATCGATCTTCCTGACGCCGCGCCGGCTTGCCCAGTCCCCCAGCACGGCACCCGCGTACGCGCCCGCCGCGGCCGCCTGCAGCACCCTGCCGGGCAGCGTCGCACCGAGCAGGAGCCGCGACGCCAACGGGGCCGCGAACATCACGTCGGTGAGCGCGAGGGGCGAGTAGGTCGCGCTGTTGGGGATCTTCACCGTGTCCATATCTTGTATCGTCCCGTCCTTCGAGTTCGCCGTTCTGTAAAGAAGCCGCGCATGTCACATCCCGGCAAGGGAGACCCCGCCAAAGCCGCCATCGCGCCCCTCGACGGAGTGCGCGTGGCCGACTTCTCCCAGAACCTGGCAGGACCCTATGCCGCCCAGATCCTGGCGGACCTGGGAGCCGACGTGGTCAAGGTCGAGCCGCCCGGTGGCGATCCGGCCCGCCGCTGGGGACCTCCGTTCGTCTGGGGCCATGGCACGCTGTTCAATGCCGTGAACCGCAACAAGCGGAGTGTGGTCCTGGACCTGAAGACGGATGCGGGCCGGGCGCGCGCACTGGAGCTCGCCACCGAAGCCGATGTGGTGTTCCAGGCCCTACGGCCGGGCGCGGCCGAGCGTTTCGGCATCGGGTACGAGAGCGTTCGCGGCGTCAACCCTTCGGTCGTCTATGTGTCGATCCTGGCGTACGGGGACAGCGGGCCGCTGCGCGGCGAGCCCGGATACGACCCGCTCATGCAGGCTCGGTCGGGGCTGATGTCGGTGACGGGCGAGGCCGGGGGCGCGCCGGTGCGGGTCGGCGCCTCGGTCGTGGACCTGGGCGCGGGGATGTGGGCCGCGATCGCCGTGCTGGGCGCCCTCAGGGAACGCGACCGGACCGGGCGCGGCTGCCATGTGTCGACCTCGCTGCTGGACACGTCCCTCGCCTGGATGTCGTACCACATGACCGGGTACCTGGCCGGCGGACCGCTCCCCGGGCCGATGGGGACGTCCATCGCGATGATCGCACCGTATGAGGCGTTTCCCTGCACCGACGGCTCGGTGATGATCGCGGCGGGCAACGACGACATCTTCAGGCGCCTTTGCCGCGCGCTCGAGCTGGATCTGGCGTCGCACCGCGCCTACGCCGACAACGCGTCCCGGGTGGCCCGCAGCACCGAGCTGGCGGCGATCGTCGCCGGGCGGACGCGGAAGCATTCGGTGGCGTCGCTGCTGCGCCGTCTGAGCGAACACCGGGTGCCGGCGGCGCCGATTCACACGGTCGCGTCGGCGCTCGAGGATCCCCAGACGGCGGCCAGCGGGATGCTCGTGCGGTACGATCACGAGCGGGGCGAGTATGTGGACGTGCCCATGCCGATAAAGTGGGACGGGCGGCGGGCGGAGCTGCGCCGGTTCCCCCCGCAGCCCGGAGAGCATCAGGGGGAGCTCTTTCCGGACGATGAGTAGACGGGTGGTCCGGAGCGGAAACCTTCCCCGGGCGCATCCAGTACCATATACATGAGCGGTGCGGTTGGCGGAAACCCGGGGGAGATGAGGTCCATGTCAAACAACCGATTCCTGCGCTACGGTACGCTGGCGCTCGCGATCGTCCTGGACGCCCTCTTCTTCCGGCCCGCGGGTGATCTGCGGCACCGCTACGACGATGGCGACGGATTCGGCTACGGCGGCCTGGCCGCCGCCATCTCCGCCCAGGAACTCCTCAATCAGGACCTGCTGAGCCAACCCGGCGTGGCCGGCACCGCCGTCGCATTCGACCTGAGCGGCCAGCCCGTGGTGAAGGTCTTCCTGACCCACCCGGGCGCCCTGGCGCTTCCCGCCAGCTTCGACGGCCACCCCGTCGTCAGCGAAGTCACCGGGCCGTTCCGGGCGCTCGGCGACCTCCAGGACCCGGCTCCCAACCGGGACGAATCCGGCACGCCCGCCCGCGCCGCGGCCAGCGACATCACGAATCCCAAGCTCTCCTTCCCCCGCCCCGTCCCGATCGGCGTGTCGACCGGCCAGGTCGACGTGACGGCGGGCACCATTGCCGCGCGGGTTGTATCCGACTCGAAGGTCTATGCGCTGAGCAACAATCACGTGTTCGCGAACCGGAACCAGGCGGAGGTCGGCGACAACATCCTCCAGCCCGGCACCGTCGACGGCGGCGCCAACCCTACCGACGCGATCGGCACCCTGCACGACTTCGAGCCGATCAGATTCTGTCAGCCCTTCCCGGTCTGCCCCGCCAACCGGATCGACGCGGCCATCGCCGAGACGACGACCGGGAATCTGGGCAACGCCACCCCGTCCAACGGCTATGGCACGCCGCGCACCGAGACGGCCGCCGCCCGCATCGGCATGCCGGTCCAGAAATACGGCCGCACGACCGGTCACACCAAGGGGCGGATCACCGGCATCAACGCCACCATGAACATCGGCTTCCGCGATCGGACGGCGCGCTTCAGCGGTCAGATCGTCATCTCGGGCGCCGGGTTCTCGGGTCCGGGCGACTCGGGTTCGCTCATCGTCGGCGGCGTTGGGCCCGAAGAGCGCAAGCCTGTGGGGCTGCTCTTCGCCGGCAGTCAGACCACCACCCTGGCCAATCCCATCGACCTGGTCCTCGACCGATTCGACATCTCGATCGACGGGAACTGAGACCGTGAGCGACCCGATCGGCAAGGCGCAGCGGCAGGTCGACCGCAAGGTGCTGGGGATGAAGGGCGTGGCCGGAACAGCCCAGGGGATGAGCCGCGGCAAGCCGTGCATCAAGGTCTACCTGGAGAAGGACGACCCGCGGCTGCGGGCGAAGCTGCCGCGCAAGGTTGGCGGCGTTCCCGTAGAGGTCGAGGTGACGGGCAGGATGCGGCGTCTGTAGCTCCTGACGTGACCAGGACGTTTCTCGGCTGTCAGGCCGGCCATCGTCCGGACCGGCTCGATTCGCTCACCGCTCCAGGCGCCAGAACCTCGCTTCGTAGCTGAACACGGTGTAGGCGAGCCATTCGCCCGTGGGATCGTACGCGGGCTGGGTCTTCTGCGTCTCATCCACCGTCAGCTGCTCCGACTGGCCGCCGCCGAAGGGGACGCGGTGGACCTGGAAGAATCCCTCGCTGCCCGGACCGATGTAGGCAACCCAATCGCCCTGCGGCGACACCGCGATGCCGGAGTGGACCTGGTTCGACTCCCATTCGTGGAAGCGCTGCGGCTCGCCGCCGTCGCGGGGCACCCAGTACAGCGCCTTCCGGCCCGGCCCCTCTGCCGCCTCGAAGATCAGCCGCTCCGAGTCCGGAGTCCATTCGGCCTGCAGCGCGTCGTGCGGGAAGTCGCCCATCGGCACGGGCTGCTGGGGCGCGGTCTCGCCTGTCTCCTGGTCCACGGGGATGACGTAGAGGTAGCTCTTGCGCCCGCCCGTTGCGTCGAGGGTGTAGCTGGGGAACGCGATCCAGCGCCCGTCGGGGGACCAGCGCGGCCAGCCGGTTTCGTGGCCGTGAGCTGAAACCAGGCGTGGGGACGACGGATCGCCGGCGGGAATGAGGTAGATGTCGTCGGTGGCGTCGATGTGGCTGTGATAGGTGATCCAGCGTCCGTTGGGGGACCAGTGCATCCCCTGGTCCTCGGAGTAGGACTGGCGGACGATGCGGTCGGGGGCGTCCCTGGGGAGCGGGCCATCGAATGCGACGATGCCGATGTGCTGGTCGATATCGGGGTAGTCCACGTCGTCGGTGGCGATGCGCCAGCCGCCGAAGGTGAACGAGACTTCGGTGCCGGCCGGGTCCCAGGTGGGGGTCTCGGACTGGAAGTTGGTGATTCGGGTGACGTCGCCTCCGGCCGCGGGGACGGCCGACAGGGAGACCATGTACCACTGGCTGCGATAGACCACGTCGCCGCCGCGCGTGACGCCGGGGCCGTAGACGTCTCGCTCGGCCGTGTCCAGCATCTCGGCGGGGCCGCCGCCGACGGGGCGCGCCCAGAGTTCGAGCGGGCCGTCTTCGCGCGGGGCGGCGTAGTAGATCTCCTCCGCATCTGCCGAAAACGCGACGTGGCCGTAGGGTTGGTGACCCTTGAGCCAGTCCACGGGGTCCTCCGCGCACGGATAGCGCAGGTACTGGACGCTCTCGGACCGCTCGATGCACGCCACTTCACCGTCGGGGCTCACCACCGGGAGGGAGAGCCGCTGCCCCTCGGCAACGACCTCGCCGGAATCGCCTTCCCGGGAGATGCGCCAGACCTGCGATGCGGCCATGGAGCGGACCACGCCCACCACCGACTCGCCGTCCGGCGCCCAGGTGATCTCCAGCAGGCTCGAACGGGGCGGGAGGTCGCCGGAAAAGCCGCCGTCGCCACCCCAGAGCGTCTCCTTCGCACCCGTGGCGATATCGTACACGAACCAGTCCTGGCGGCGGCGGTCGAAGGACCGCTCGTGGACCAGGAGGCTCGCGCTGGCGGGATGCCAGGTCAGGTACCGGACCTGGCTGGGTGCTGTACCGAGGGTGCGGGTCGCCCCGTCGGCGATGGACATGATGATCACGTCGCGGCCTTGCGTGAATGCCAGCCACCGGCCGTCCGGCGACACCGCGCCCGCCGGGTCGCGATAGGCCACCGGCCCCATCTGGTGCGCCGTGACGAGGTGGGTGGGCTCCTGGTTGGATTCGCAGGCTGTGAGGAGGGCGGCGGCGATGGCGGCGGCGCGGGCTGCGGTGGCGCGGGCGCGTGGGCGCGTAGGGGTCATGGGGTCTCCTCCCGGGGATGCTTCTGGCGGGGCCATCAAGATGACACCTTCTGGCCGGGTGCGCCTCTCCCCATGACCCCGACTGGATAGCGGCGGCGTTCGGCTTCATTATTCCAGCGACGAAGCCGGCGCGGTTTGGCAGGGAACGCCATCCGGCCCGGCGCGGCACCACCCCTCCAGAGGATCGGGATCCCATGCGACTCCGGCACGCCCTTTTCGTTGCGACGGCACTCCTTCTCGCCGCACCCGCTGCGGCCCTCGGTCAGACGACGGCGCGGCCCGCGGGCGCCGTCCCGATGGCGTTGCCCGCGGCCTCCGTCCCCACGGCGGCGGGACTCTCGGCATTTTCGGCGGCGGTCGTCGTGCAGGACGGCCGGATCTTTGTGGGCAGGCCCGGCGGGATCGCCCTGTTCCCCATGCCGTCGGGACGGCAGGGAGGCGTGCACGTCTTCGGCCGGACGGGCGGCGAGTGGGCGCAGACGGCGACGCTGTCCCCCTCCGAGTCGGGCTCGGCGACGGGCTTCGGCGGCGGGCTCGACGCCGCCGGCGACCTGTTGGTGGTGGGCGCGCCGACGGAGGGCGCGGGCGCGGCATACGTCTTCCGCTGGGGCGGCTCGGAGTGGGTGCAGGACGGGCGGCTGACGTGGGACGATGGGGGCGCCGACAACGGTTTCGGCCAGGTGGTGGCCACGAACGGCAACGCGGTTCTGGTGGGGGCGCCGGGGGCCGGGGCGGTGGTGGCGTTCGCATCCGGGGATGGCGGATGGACGCTGAGCGCCGTGCTGGAGGCGGCCGATGAGCCCGAGGGGGCCGGATTCGGGACTTCGGTCGACATCGAGGGGGATCTCGCGGCCGTGGGCGCTCCCGGTGAAATGATCGGACTGGTCCCCGGGACGGGGCAGCCGGTGCTGCTGCCCGGTGCCGTGCACGTCTTCCGGCATGGCGCCCAGGGATGGACCCGTGAAGAGCGGCTGACGCCCCCCGGACCCGCGCCCGGTGCGATGGGGTGGAGCGTCGCCGTGTCGGGGGGCGAGGTCTTTGCCGGCGCACCGCTGGACGCGGGGACCGGCACCGTCCAGCGCTTCACGTCCGGCGGCGGCGACTGGAGTCACGCTGGTACGATCACGGCCAGCGACGCGCCCATTCCCGCCGGCTTCGGCATGGCCATCGCGGCGTCGGGCGATGACCTGGTGGTCGGGATGCCGCTGGTCGGCGGGGGGATCGGCGGCGGCGCTGCCTTCCGCCGGGACGCGTCCGGGGATTGGAGCGAGGTCGCGTCGTTCGGTCCCGGAGCACCGTTCAACTTCTACGGCCTTGCGGTTGCCGTGGACGGGGACATGGCGGTTGTGGGGGCGCCCGGCGCCGACTTCTTCGAGGGCACGGGCTTCCTCTTCCGGCGCACGGACTCGGGGTGGGAGCCCGAAGGCACCCTGATCGACGACAACCCCGGGCTGGACCCGCTGCTGGGCGAGGAACGCGAGTGCGAGGAGGGTGCGGCGGGCGGCTTCAGCTGCAGCGAGGTCGACCTGGTCGCGTTCCTGCCGACGCACGCTGCCGGCGGCGCCCGTGGGATGATCGCCAACGACCTGTGGGGATGGACCGACCCCGAGAGCGGCCGCGAGTACGCGATCATGGGGCGCGCGGACGCGACCACCTTCATCGACCTGGGCGACCCCTCGAACCCCGTCTACCTCGGAGAGCTGCCGCTCACCGAAGGCGCGATCGTGAACATGTGGCGCGACATCAAGGTCTACGACAACCACGCCTACATCGTCGCGGACAACGCGGGCCCGCACGGTGTGCAGATCTTCGACCTGACGCAGCTGCGCGACGTGTCCGGGCCGCCGGTCACCTTCGAGGCCACCGCCCATTACGACGGCATCAACTCGGCGCACAACATCGTCATCAACGAGGAGACCGGGTTCGCCTATGTCGTGGGGGCTTCGGGAGGCGGGGAGACGTGTGGGGGCGGCCTGCACATGATCGACGTCCGCAACCCGGCGGCGCCCGTCTTCGCGGGTTGCTTCGCCGATCCCAACACCGGCAACGCCGGCACGGGCTACAGTCACGACGCGCAGTGCGTCCGCTACGACGGTCCCGACGAGGCCTACGCCGGCCGCGAGATCTGCTTCGGGGCCAACGAGACCGCGCTGTCGATCGCCGACGTGACGGACAAGGAAGCGCCGGTCACGCTATCCGCGGCCTCCTATCCAAACACCGGCTACCTCCACCAGGGCTGGATTTCGGACGACCACCGGTATTTCTACATGAACGACGAGACCGACGAGGTCGGCGGCAACGTATCGCGGACCCGCACGCTGGTTTGGGATGTCCAGGAGCTCGACGACCCCGTGCTGGTGAAGGAGCACTTCGGCACCACGGGCTCGTCGGACCACAACCTCTATGTGGTCGGCGACCTGATGTACCAGGCCAACTACCTGAGCGGACTGCGGATTCTCGACATCTCGGATCCGGAGGAGCCAGTGGAGGTGGGCTACTTCGACACGGTCCCCTTCGGCGACGACGGGCCGGGCTTCGCGGGGGCGTGGAGCGTGTACCCGTACTTCGAGAGCGGGGTGCTTATCGTGTCGAGCATCAAGGAGGGGCTGTTCGTGCTCAAGAAGAGGCCGCCGCGGGTGTCGTAGGCAAGCGGGGCGGCAGACTCGGCGGCGTGGCGGGAGTGTAGAAGTCGGGGGGCTCCCGCCCGGGGCAGCCTATGGCCGGGCGGCGCCGTGGAGCCGGTAGGCCAGGTACCGCGCCGCTTCGCCCATTCGCGGGCCCGGGCGCCCGAACAGCGAGGCGTCGACCGAGACGACGCGGCCTGCGGCAACCGCCGACAGCGCCGCCCAGCCGGGAGAGGCGGCCAGTCGGTCGAGTGACGGATCGCGGTAGCCGGGCCGGATCGACGGTGTCCCGTAGCCCGCCACCGGCACGATGACGTATTCGGGGTCGCGCCGCACCGCCTCTTCAAGGCTGATCCGCGGCCAGTTCCCCTCGATGTCTCCGAATACGTTGACGGCACCTCCAGCCACGAAGACCGAGTCGAGGAAGGTGCCGGGACCGGCAGTCATCGGCGGATCCAGCTGCACGACGTGGAAGATCTCGACCGGGGCACGGTCGGACCACGCGGCGCGCGCGCCGGCCAGGTCGGCCCGCACCGCGGCGATCACCGAGTCGGCCTGCCGTTCAAGTCCGAGAAGCTGCCCGAAGTTGCGGGCATTGCGCTCGAAGTCGGCCATGGTCTGGATCGCGGCCCCGTACCAGCCGATTCCCACCCGGTCGAGCTGCTCCCCGACCGCCCCGCCGTCCCCGCCCGAAGGCCACATGATCACCAGATCGGGAACGAGCCGGGTCAGTGCCTCCACGCTCGGTTGCAGCAACGCGCTCAGGACCGGCAGGGTTTCGAGTTCCGGCTGGTCATCGTACTCGGTGCGCGCGACCAGCCGATCCGAGGCGCCGATTGCCACCAGGGTCTCGGTCACGCCCGGAATCAGTGAGATGATCCGCTCGCGCGAGCCGGTGGCATCGTGAAGGCGGCCGGCATCATCGACGATTCCGCCAGCCTGGGTGTCGGGACGATCGGGCGCGCATCCGGGGAGCACGGCAAACAGGGCAATGGCGGCCAGGCGCGCGGACGCGGGGTTGAGAATGGTGAAACGCCCGGGGCCACCGGCAGGGGAACGCATCACCGAATCGGCCGCCGGGCGTCAGAGCACCGCGTTCGCCACCCACGCCCCGGCGTAGGCGAGAACCAGCATGTAGCCGAACTGAAGAGCCGGCCATTTCCACCCACCGGTTTCCCGCCGCATGATGGCCACCGTGGACATGCACTGCAGCGCGAAGACGAAGAAGATGAGGAGGGCTACCGCCGAGCCGAGGTCCAGATCCTGCTGAAGCGCGGCCTGAAGCTCGAAACTCTGTTCGTCCTCGGCCTCCACACCGTAAATGGTGCCCAGCGTTCCGACGATCACCTCCCGGGCCGCCAGCGAGGTCACCAGCCCGATGCCGATCCGCCAGTCGAAGCCGAGCGGTTCGATCGCCGGCTCGACCACCTGCCCGATCCGCCCCAGAGCGCTGTCTCCGATCTCGGGTGTCTCGCCGGTGGGCCCGGCCGGGAACTGGGTGAGTACCCACAGAACCACCGTCACCGTCAGGATGATCTTGCCCGCGCGGCGCAGAAAGACCTTGGTGCGGTCCAGGAGCCGGGTGCCGATCGACCGCAGTCCCGGCATCCGATAGGGTGGCAGTTCCATCACGAAGGGGTGCGGCCGGCCTCTCAAGAGGGTGCCCTTGAGCAAGGCCGCCGTGACGATCGCGGCCAGCAGTCCCAGCGCGTAGAGCCCCATCAGCACGGCCGACCGCATCCCCAGGGGGCCGATCAGGGATCCGGCGGGGATGAAGGCGGCGATGAGGAGCGCGTACACAGGGAGGCGGGCGGAGCAGGTCATGAAGGGCGTGACGAAGATCGTGGCGATCCGGTCGCGTTCATCCTCGACCGTACGCGCCGCCATCACTGCGGGTACGGCGCAGGCGTAGGCCGAAAGGAGGGGCAGGAACGATCGCCCCTGGAGTCCCACGCGATGCATGAGCCGGTCGGCAATCACCGCCGCGCGGGCCATGTAGCCCGAATCCTCGAGGATCGCGATGAAGGCAAACAGGATGAGGATCTGGGGGAGGAATACGACCACCGAGCCGACCCCCGCCCACACCCCGTCGATCAGCAGCGACCGGAACCAGCTCTCGGGCAGCGTGCGCGCCACGAACTCCCCCGAGGTCGCGATCAGGGCCTCCGTCCCGTCCATCAGAGGAACGGCCGCGGTGAATATCGCCTCGAAGACGAGCGCGACGGTGGCCACGAAGACAAGCGGCCCCCAGAAGCGATGCAGCGCCACCGCGTCGATGCGGTGCGTGATGCCGGATGGACGGGGATCCTGGAAAGCGGCCGACCGACCGAGTTCGCGCGCACGCTTCCTCCGCTCCGCAAAGATGTCGATCACGGGAAGAGTGCGGCCCGGGGGATGTTCGGTGGCTGCCGCATCGGCCACTGAGATCGCCGGGCAGGCACGGGCTTCTTCGCCGCCGGTGTGGAGTGCCCGCAGGAAGCGGCGCACAGGCGCCAGGCTGGCCCCGTTCCGCGCATTGACCAGCGCGACCTCGACTCCCAGTTCCGCGGAGAGCAGGCCGATGTCCAGCGCGCCTCCCCGCCGCTTGAGTTCATCGGCCATGGTCAGCACGACGAGGGTCGGCAATCCCAGGCCGAGGACCGGGTCGGCGACCATGAGGTGGGTCTTGAGGCGGGTCCCGTCCAGAACCAGGATCACGGCGTCGGGTTGCCTGTCGCCTTCCATCCGGCCCATCAGGAAATCCCGGGTGACCTTCTGGTCGAGGCTGCGCGGAGCCAGGCTGTGGACACCGGGCAGGTCTATCACCTCCACGGAACCGACGGATTCGGTGACGACGCCCGACTTCCGTTCGACGGTGACGCCAGGGTAGTTGGCGACCCGCTGGCGCAGTCCGGTGAGGCCGTTGAAGAGCGTCGACTTTCCGGAATTGGGCGGTCCGACCAGCGCGACACGGGGGTGGGCCTGGTCAGCCGTCCCCGGTAGCGTCGGCGAGAGTGAAGCTGCCTGTCCCCCGTTGCTCAATTCGCGTCGAGAACCCCTGCGGCCTCGAGTGCGCTGCGCACGCAGAGACAGGACGCGGTCTCCCTCCGCAGGGCAATCAGGTGGCCGTCCACTCGATAGACGGTCGGGCCGCCCGCGGGAGAATTCCTCACCGGGCAGACCTTGCACCCGGGCACGATGCCCCGCTCCAGCAACGGCTCGATATCTTCCCCGGCCACATCAATCCTGACCACGACAACCTCCTCTTCCAGAGGCACGTCAGCCAGCGTGCGGTCGGCGGGGTTGGAGGCCGGATCCCTCGTGCTGCCCAAGTTTCCTCCAGCGAGAGCGCTGCTCCCTGTGACGTTGTGATGCGCGGAAAGGTCACCGTTGAGATTGAGACTGATTCTCAATCAGCAGCGGAAGATGTACAGTAAGGGGGCCAACAGGAATTGGAAAGACCCCGGTCGGGGATCAGGAACGGAACTCGGACTTGCCCGGTCAATACAGCGTACCCGGAACGTCGGTCGAGGTTCAGGAGTTGATCAGGCGCAGCCGCTTTTTCACCAGTCTCGCGCGCGCCGCCAGCCGGGACCAAGCCATGGCATTCGTGCAGGAGGTGAGAACCCTGCATCCTGGAGCGACCCACCACTGCTGGGCGTTCAACGCGGGTGCTCCTTCCTCCACCGCGCACGTCGGCATGAGCGACGACGGCGAGCCTCATGGAACCGCCGGGAGGCCAATGCTCACGGTCCTCCTCCACTCCGGTGTCGGCGAAGTGGTCGCCGTCTGTGCGCGCTACTACGGCGGAGTCAAGCTCGGTACGGGCGGGCTGGCCCGTGCCTACGCCGGCGGGGTCAGGCGCGCCCTGGAAGCGTGCCCCAGGATCGAGAAGATCGAGAGGGTGCCGATCAGTGTTGTGGTGACCTACGACGCCGCAGACAGCGTGGAACGCGCCCTCGCCGCTCTCGACGCCGTCGTCACCGAGAGGGACTTCGCTGCTGAGGTCCGGTACCGCTGCCTGATTGCGACGGATCGCCGATCCGAGCTGGCAGCCGCCATCGCCGATGTGACGGCCGGTCGGGGAGTCGTCAGCGACGATCCGCGGTAGCGGCGCGGCCAGCCGCTCTACGGCAGTTCTGCAATCCGAAGCCTGGAAGTTCTCTTGTGGCCAGGATTGCAGAGCAGCGTGGGCCGGGCCGGGTTGAGACATGGCGCAGCTTCGACCGACAGCGTGTCCATCACGAAGTCGCCCGAAGTCGTCAGCCCCGAGACGACCAGCCGGAAGTCGTACGCCCTCGCGATGTTGCCCCACACCCGCGCCGTGTCGGGTGACTCGAAGCTGCGGCCTCCCGCCTTGCTGATCACAGGGGGCCACCAGAAGGGATTCGCGGTTTCCGCCTCCAGCTCCCAGGTCAGCACCAGGTCTTCACGGACGGGAGGAACGGCGCTAATGCGTATCCACAGCGATTGTACTTCGATGTCCAGCGTGTCCAGCGCCAATTCGAAACGTGGTTGGCGCTGCCCCTCCTCCAGTGCGGTGGGCAGGGCCGGTCCGCATCCGTGGAAAACTAGAACTGCGAGCAGAGGTCGAAAGCCCGGTCGGGCGGTGCGCGTCCAGGAGCCGTTCATCCCGTCCTCCTTCGAATCGCGTTTCGTCTGCCATCTCTCATTCGATGCATTAACGATAAATTAGGATTGCCTAAATCGCAACATTTTCGTTACGTAACGGTCACAGAAATGGTGTTTTCCCATATCTGAACGGTGTCGAGGTGTCCGTGACACCCCCGTTCACACCGATCCTGGAGAAGGTCGGCCTACGACAGCCGACGGGCTATCGCGCCTGCGGAAGACCGATCCGTTCCCGAACCGTTCCCGCAATGAGCCAGAGAAAGTGCCAAATCATCGCAGGCAAGGAGCGATGATTCGCGTGGTCACCCCCCGGGCCCTGCAGGCCGGGGGCAAGCCGGTTCATCCGGCCGGATCAACACCCATCAGGGGGTTTGCCACAAATGCCAGGCTTGCACCTCCACAGGATGCTCGCCCAACGGATGCTCGATCACTGGGACGGTGAGGGCATCAACGAGCTGAATCATTACCGTCCACACTGTTCCGATAGCAGGAATGCCTTCTTCGCGGGCGCCTTTGGACCTGATCTGGGGTATTTCCCGGGTGGTCACAGACTTATCTCCGACCTGGCCCATCGGGTCAGGAGCGGACAGCTGGTCCGGCACCTGCTGACCACCGCCGCGACTCCGATTGAGCGGTGCTTTGCCGCGGGATGGCTCACCCATGTCGTTGGCGACCTTCTGATACACCCCGCGATCGCCCGTGGAGTTGGTGAGTTGGTGAACGGAGATCGGACCCGCCCCCTCGGCGGCGGATCCCATCCCGCCGAGCACGTCCGTGTCGAGACGGGTCTGGACGCATGGTGGGCGGCTGAAGAGCCTGGACCCGTATCGTGCAGGGTCACCTTTGATCCCACCACCGTCACGTTCCTGCGCAGGGCATTCAAGGACGTTTACGGCATCGACGTGTCGGCGGAACATTTCCTTTCGTCCCAACGCGCTGCGACGAGGGGCAGCCTGGTGGGCATGCAGTTGGTCGGCTGGCTCGGGCGAAACGGCCGCACACCCCTGCAGCGACCGCTCAGCAGTGCTGCCGCGAGAGCCCTTGAAGGCGTTCGGCAACTCCTGGAAACGGTCGGGATTCGTCCCCTGTTCCTGTCACTCCTGACTCCCGAAAACCCGGCAAGCTGGCTGCTCACGCACACCGAGCGGTGTCTTGCCCTGTCACCCCGGTTGATTGACCATCATCTCGGAACGGGCGGACGCGAACTGGGCAACTTCAACCTGGACACCGGCGCGGCGGAGTGCGCGAGCCAAAGCCCCCCTGCGGTGCGAGGTGTGCCGAAAAGGCTGGGATGGGGCGCCTGAAATCCGTTTCTGTTGTGATTCCGACGCTCAATGAGGAAGACTCGATTTCGGCCACTATCGACGCACTCAAGGCCCAGTCGATACCACCCGAACAGATCGTGATCGCCGACGCTGGATCGACGGATCGCACGACCGGGATCGGACGCGCTCTGGGGTGCCGGATCGTCGCCGGGGGACTTCCCGGAGTCGGTCGGAACAACGGCGCCCGCGCGACCGACTCGGCCTGGATCCTCTTTCTCGACGCCGATGTCCTGGTGCCGCCGGACGGGCTCGAGCAAGCGCTCTCCGCAGCTGAGGAAGGCCGCCTGGATGCACTGAGCTGCTGGTTCGTGCCGGATGTCGCCGCGTGGCGGATCCGTTTCACGCACTGGCTCTCCGCAGCCTACTTTCGGGTCAGCACGCATTTTCGGTGGGCCCATTCGATCGGCGGATTCCTGCTCGTGCGACGAGAGGTGCACGAGGCCATCGGCGGCTTCGACGAATCCGTGCTGGTGGCCGAGGATCAGGACTACGTCCGCAGGACCAGCCGGATCGGGCGCTACGGGTTCGTCCGCCGGCCCACCGTCGTAATCTCGGCCAGGCGCTTCCGCGCCGACGGATTCCTGCGAGCCTCCGCACGCTGGATCGGGATAGAACTCCACCGAATGTTCGTGGGCGAGATCAGGCGACCCCTGTTCCGCTATTTCGACTAGGCCGCTTGCGGGCAAACACTGGCGACCCTTCGTCAGACGCCGGCCAGTGCCCGCCCCGCGGACTCCACGAGCCAGAGGACCAGGGCGGTCGCGACCGGGACGGTCAGGTTGTCGTCGACTCCTGTAGGGAGGACCTCGAAGATCGCGACCGAGACCGCCGCAACGAGGGCGCCGGGCAGGCCGACGAATGGAAATGTCACCGCGCAGGCAACGAGGAAGAACGTGATCGTCCCCTCCCAGCTTCCCTTGCCGAGGGAATGTCTGCCCCACAACCGGCCGACGACGCTCGCCGCCGGATCCGCGAGGGCGAGGACGAGCACGGCGGGCGCGAAGAGGTGGGCGGGGGCAATGAGGAGGGTCGCAAGGACGCCCATGAGAAACCATGTGGACGACGCGACCCTGCGTGCCTCCCGCGGCGACGCCAGTGCCGCGAACCAGCGGAAGAAGATGAAGTTCGCGCCGGGGACCCTCAATCGAACCCAGTCGAGGGTCAGGGATGCCAGCGTACCGCCGCCGAGGAGGAAAAGGATGACTCCAGTGCCGAGGCCGCTGTATTCCACCAGGGCCACCATCGTCAGGCCGCAGGCGGCATGGAATACCCGGCGCCATGGCTGGAGGCCCCGGGTCTTGCGGACCACGCGCGTGAAGTCGCCGGTCGTCGTGTGGGCCGCGTTCTTCACCGAGGAGTGGCCGGAAAGCGTCTTGCCCTGGAAGGGTAGACCGGATCGAACCGAGGTCGTTTCACAGAGGTTACCCTGCCTTCGCTCCGATGTTGCCGCCGGTCTCCAAGCTAGTGGTGCCTGATCCATCCTGTTCAATATATGGAGAATCATCAGTGGCAAGTCTGGGCGTTCGCATTGCCGGGGTCGACCAGCGCATCCTGCTCGCAGTGGTGGCACGCCGTACGCCCTGGCTGGATGGGCCAATGCGAGCCGTGACCGTTCTTGCGAATGCGTCGGTCGTCATCACCCTCACGGTGGCGCTGGCACTCGGCCTGCTTCCGGGACTGGAAGCAGCCGGCCGCGAGGCTGCGGTGGTGCTCTGCGTTTCACACCTGCTGGTGCAGATCGTCAAGCGTCTGGCCACCCGTCCACGGCCGACGCTGCCCATTGGCATCGACTCGATCATCCAGGCTCCGGATCGATTCTCGTTCCCGTCGGGCCATGCCACGGCGGGACTGTCGGTCGCACTGCCGATTGCAGCCGCACTCTCACCGGCTCTGGCGGCTGCCGTCGTCGGCCTGGGCGTGACCATCGGCATATCACGCTGTTACCTCGGAATCCATTACCCCGGGGACGTGATCGTCGGGTGGGGGCTGGCGGCATTCGCCTGGATCCTGATCCCTCCGATCTGATTTGCGTAGTGCCATCCGCATAGCGGTCTTTTCCGAAGTCGGACACCCCCGCTCCGGCCTCGCGCATTTCAGCGGCGTCAGCAATTTCCTCTTCTACAAGATGCGGTACTGCAGGGAGCGCGGGGTGGAGATGGATCTCTACAGCTACGCGGTACGGGATCGGGCGGACGAGGACGGCTCCCTTCGCCACTACGGCTGGCGACCACGGAGCCCTGTCTACGTCGATCCGTCGATCCCTCAGGATCTGGGCCATCTGGTCCCAAACCGGCGGATCCTGGCGCTCGCGGCCTCGCGGGAATATGACGTTATCAATGTCGTGGCCCCCGGAACGATGGGAATGCAGGGCTTGTGGGCCGCCCGCCGCCTGCAGGTGCCAGCGGTGGCGATGTACACGACCAGCCTGGCGGAATACGCCGGTCACCGCGTATCCGACGCCTTGTCGCGACTGGGCCGGGCCAGGGCGCCGGCGGTGAGGGCAGCGGAGGCCCTGGGTTGGTGGATCATGCGCCGCTTCTACTCCCGACGGAACGGCATCAGAGAGGTTCTGGCTCCCACGCGGCGGATCGCGGACGAGGTGGCGCCACGGCTTGATGCCCCCCTGGCGGTGCTGGGCCGTGGCGTGGACACGGAGCTGTTCAGACCCGGCCCGGCCGAGTCCCGGTGCGCGGCGGGAGCCGCTCCGGTCGCCCTCTACTCCGGGAGACTACACCGGGGAGAGAAGGGCCTGGACAGGTTCATCGAGATTCTGGAAGCGATCCCGGACCTGCGGTTGCTGGTGGTGGGCGACGGTCCCCATCGCAGCGAGCTCGAGCGCGCGTTCGGTTCCCGGGCCTGCTTCACTGGGAGGCTGGCCGGCGAGGAGCTCGCTGCCGCATATCGGCGGGCCGACCTGTTCGTCTTCCCAAGCAGGCACGACACCTTCGGGCAGGTCGTAATGGAAGCGATGGCCACGGGATTGCCGGTGGTCGTCACCGACCAGGGTGGACCCCAGGAGCTGGTGGAGGACGGAGTCACGGGATTCGTTGCGGACGACGCCTCGTTTGTTTCACGCGTGCGCCAACTCACCGAATCGTGCGAGCTGAGAACCAGGATGGGGCGGAACGCCCGGTCCGCCGCCGACGCTCGAAGCTGGAACTGCATCTTCGACGAGCTCATGGACCGCTATTCCAGGGCCGCGCGCCGAGAAAGCGGGGGCGCGGTCCCTGCAGCTCCGGGTCGATGAAGATGCCGCGTGCGGTTACGTAACGGGAGTTTCAGGACCGTTACACAAAGATGGATGGCACCGTTACGCCCGGTCGGAATCTTGCCTTGTGACATCACATCGATGATTCGGCGGCTGGACCCCGAACCCGATCTGGAACCAGGGCCTGAGGGCTCTGCACGACAACACAGGCCAAAAGACGGATTACCAGATGTTCAATGGCTTTCAAGGCATGCGACTCGTCCTGCTGACGATGTCGGCAGTCGCCATCCCGGCATCGGTTTCGGCGCAGGGAGTCGGGAGAATCGTGGGCCGGGTCGTGGACCTGAGGACCGCGCAACCCCTGCCCAGTGCCCAGGTCTACCTGGAAGATCAATCCATTGGTTCCCTTTCGTCCGTCGACGGCAGATTCGTGCTGCGGAATGTCCCGGCGGGCGAGCGCGTAGTCGTTGTTCAGATGCTCGGATACGGCAGCAAGACGCTGACGGGTGTCTCGGTGGCTCCCGACGGCGTGGCGACGGTCGAGGTGGGCCTGGAGCAGGCTGCGGTGGAACTCGAGGGAATCACGGTCGAAGCCACGGTGGAGACGGGGTCGACCGCGGCCCTTCTCAACGAGCGCCAGACCGAGTCCTTCGTCGTGGACGCCATCGGCGCCGACCAGATCTCCCGCTCGCCCGACGGCAACGCCGCCGCCGCCCTCAAGCGAGTGCCGGGACTGTCGGTGGTGGACGGGAGATTCGCGTACGTGCGGGGCCTGGGTGAGCGATACAGCTCCACGACCCTCAACGGCGCACCCCTCGCGTCGCCCATGCCCGACCGCAAGGTCGTGCCGCTCGATGTGGTTCCCTCGGACCTCCTCGAGTCGATCGTGACCGCCAAGAGCTATTCGCCCGACCAGCCCGGCGACTACGCGGGGGGGCTCGTGGAGTTGCGCACCAAGGACTTCCCGACCCGGCGCATCTTCTCGGTGTCCGCTTCCAGCAGCTACAACTCGGCGGCCACCTTCGGCGATGGACTCCGCTACGCCGGGGGCGGCCTGGATCTGCTGGGCTTCGAGGACGGTACGCGCAACCTTCCCGACCTGCTCCCGACCGACCGCCGAGTCATCTTCCCGAACTACACGCGCAGCGACCTCGAGCACTTCGGCGAGGCGTTCGGCGGCGATTGGGGCCCCACGGTCGGCAGTCTTCCCCCCAACTCGTCCTTCGGCGCCTCGTTCGGCGACGACCTCGAACTCTTCGGCCGCTCCTTCGGCGTCCTGGGTTCGCTGACGTACTCGAATTCGTACGGCAACAAGGGCGACGTGATCGAGCGGGTCTTCTCCACCGCGGGTCTGGCGAACCCCGAAGTGGACTACACCGGAGACGAAACCACCCACTCCGTGTCGCTGGGCGGCCTGGCGAATCTGTCGTACGAGCTGGCGCCCACCAGCCGGATCACCGCCAACTTCCTCTACAACCGATTGATGGACGACGAGGCGCGGGTTTACGAGGGGTACAACCTCGACTCGGGAACGGACCAGCGGAACTACCGCATCCGCTTCCTCGCCCAGACGCTCATCAATGCACAGCTCAAGGGCGAGCACCGACTCGGTTTTCTCAACAACGCCAAGTTCGACTGGCGCGGGGCGTGGTCCCAGGCGGGCCGTTACGAGCCGAACACCCGCGAGGTGCTCTACCGCGAAGTGAATGGCCGCTTCCTGTTCGACAACTTCGTTTCGTCGGGATCGGTCTTCCATCAGGACCTGGTGGACGACACCTACAGCGGCGCGGGCGACCTCAGCATCCCCTTCACCGCGGGCGACCGCACCGGCGCCTTCAAGGTGGGCGGCTCCATGAGCGCCAAGGACCGGAACGCCTTCACCCGGCGCTTCCGCTACCTGCTGATCCCGGGCGGTGTGGTGACGAACGATGTCCGGCAGCGCGACCCCAACGGCCTCTTCAACCCGGAGACGATCGCCTCCAACGGCTTCGAACTCGTCGAGGCCACCTTCAGGCCCGACAACTACGATGCCCAGGAGGACATCAGCGCGGGCTACGCCATGGTCGACACCGAGGTGTCGGAATCCGTGAAGGTGCTGGCCGGTCTGCGCGTCGAGTCCGCGACGCAGATGGTCACCCCGTTTGATCTGCATGACGTGGGACGGGAGGCGCTCGAGGGCGCCAGTCTGGACAACACCGATATCCTCCCGGCGATCAACATGACCGTGGGACTGCGGGAAGGCATGAACCTGCGCCTCGCCGCGTCCCGCACGCTGGCCCGGCCGCAGCTTCGGGAACTCGCGCCCTTCTCCTTCGCCGACTACGCCGGCGGTTACCTGACCGTCGGGAACCCCGAGCTGGTCCGGTCGCTGATCCGGAACTACGACGCCCGCTGGGAGTTCTTCTTCGCTCCGGGCGCCCTGGTCGCCGCCAGCGGCTTCTACAAGACGTTCGACGATCCCATCGAGGTCGCCGTGCTGCCCAGCACGGAGCTTCTCAAGTCGTGGATCAACGGCGGATCCGCCAACAACTACGGGATCGAACTCGAATTCCGGTCGGATCTCGGCTTCGTGTCCCCCGGCCTGGAATCCGTGTCCCTCAACAGCAACCTGACACTCGTTCGATCCGAAGTGACGACTCCGGACGTGATCCGCATCTACATCCCGGGAGAGGGCGGGACGGATCTGCCGAGCGTGCCGAAGACGCGGGCTCTGCAGGGCCAGTCCCCCTACGTCTTCAACGTCTCGGCGACCTACGCATCCGGATCCGGCGACTCCCGTGCAAGCGTCCTGTTCAATCGCTTCGGGCGCCGCATCGACGCCGTGGGAGGCCAGGCCACCGCGGACATCTTCGAGGAGGCCCGCAGCCAGCTGGACATCGTGCTGGAACAGCGGCTCTCCAACGGCGCCAAGGTCAAGCTCTCGGCGAGCCGGCTCCTGGGCAATGTGGTCGAATTCACCCAGGAAAGAGAACTGCTGCGCCGCTGGAACAACGGCCGGACGGTCTCTCTTTCCATCGGCTGGGACACCGGAAACTAGGAACCGTGCCAGGCAATGCAGGAACACCAACGCCCGACCCAATCACGAGCCGGCACCGGTCCGGCCAGGAACGGGCAGCAACCCGGGCGAATGAAACGCCCGAAACCAATCAGAGGAGAAGCAAACATGAATCGTAAGGGACGTATGCTCTTCGGAGTACTGGCGATGGCGGCGACCGCCTTCGCTGCGGCCTGCGGCGACGATGACGACAGCGGCATCACCGCTCCGCCTCCGCCGCCCGAGCCACCCGCCGCACCCACAGGGGTGAGCGCGGCCGTGGACGGCAACAGCGTTACGGTGAGATGGAGCGGCTCGGCCGACAGCTACACGGTCGAGCGCCAGACCACCGGCTCCGGCTTTTCGGCGATCGCCACCGGCGTCACCGGCACCAGCTACACCGACTCCGGCCTTGCGGCGGGAACCTACTCCTATCGCGTCATCGCGGTCGCAGCCGGCCTGTCGTCGAATCCATCGGATCCGGCGCTGGTGGAGGTCATGGAAATGGACGTGCGCGCGGATCTTTCCGGCACGATCAGCGGCCAGCGCACGCTGAGCGCTGACTCCATCTACATCCTGTCGGGCATCGTGACCGTGGACGACGGCGGCGAGCTTCACATCCCCGCCGGGACGCTCATCCAGGGGAACGCGGCCGTGCAGCCCTCCGCGCTGATCGTGCGGACGGGCGGCAAGATCTTCTCCGAAGGCACCGCCGAGGCGCCGGTCGTGTTCACCAGCTCCTCTCCCGAGGGAGAGCGCCGGGCCGGTGACTGGGGCGGCGTGGTCATCAACGGCACGTCCCTGTGCAACTTCCCCGCCGAGAGCTGCGTCGGCGAAGGCTCTTCGGGCCAGTACGGCGGCACCGACGTGGATGACGACAGCGGTGTGATGGTCTACACCCGCGTCGAGTTCGCCGGCTTCGAGGTGTCCTTCGGCAACGAGCTGAACGCGCTGACCCTGAACGGCGTGGGCGCGGGGACCGAGATCCATCACGTGCAGACCAATGTCGGCCTGGACGACGGCATCGAGTTCTTCGGCGGCACCGTCGACCTGAAGTACGCGCTGGTCACCAACGCGTCGGACGACAGCTTCGACTACTCGACCGGGTGGCAGGGGCGCGGCCAGTTCTGGATCGTGCAGCAGAACCCCGACGACGCCGACAACGGCTTCGAGGTGGACGGCAACGAGGAGGACTACACCGCGACCCCGCTCACCGATCCCGTCATCTACAACGTGACGCTGGTCGGCGGCGGCGAGAATGCCTCCGACGGCGCCGACGGCCTGCGCCTTCGTCGCGGTACCGCCGGTCTGATCGCCAACACGGTCGTGATCGGCTTCCCGGGCGACGGACTGGACGTCGACAACGACGAGACCTTCACGCAGGGGCTCGAGATCCGCAGCTCGATCCTCTCGGGCAACGCGGACACCTACGAGGCGACAGAGGAAGAGGCGTTCTTCACGAACTCGGACTGGGCCAACCGGGTCGAAGCGGACGTCATGATGGCCGATCCCTTCAACCGCGATGGCGCGCCCGACTTCACCCCGATGGCCGGCTCGCCCCTCCTGACGGGCGCCGCCACGCCTCCCGATGACGGATTCTTCACCGTGACCGATTACATCGGCGCCGCCGCTCCCGACGGCGACAAGTGGTGGATGGGATGGACCTCGTTCGCCATCAACTAACAGGCAGCGACCATGCAGGACGGGGCTCCCGCGCCGCCGCGCGCGGGAGGAGCCGGTCCTGGCTGGTCGCTGCCCTGCTGGCCGCCGCGCTCGGGTGCGGCGGCCAGCAGCCTTTCCCTGGTTCGGCACGCAGCCTCGACGAGTTGGGGCGCGAGGTGCTGGACGCTCTCGCCCGGGACGACCGCGACGCACTGGCGAGTTTCCGCCTCACCGAGACCGAGCACAACACCGTAGTGTGGCCCGAACTGCCGGCCGCGCAGGGGCCCTCGCCCTTCCCCATCGATCTCGCCTGGCAGAACATACAGTTGAGGAACAGTCGGGCGATTCCCCGCGCGGCGAGAATCGTGCGCAGCGCGCAGCCCCTGGAGTTCGAATCCGTGCTGTGCGTCGGTGAGCTCGAGACCTTCGAGACGTTTTCGGTGCACACCGACTGCTACACGCACTTCCGTTCCCGCGGCGGCCGATACCGCCTGCAGCTGTTCAAGGATGTGCTGGAACGGGGCGGCGGCTTTAAGATATTCCGTTACTACGATGAGGATCCCGAGTTCGCGGGCACGGCAGTCCGCGGCGACCCCGAGGGTCCTGCCGGAGGCAAGTCATGAGTCCCTCCCGCTCCGAAGCCGTCGAACTGGCCGGCCTCCAGCGGCCCGACGCGAAGCGCGAGCACCCCGCTCGCATCCTTGTCGTTGAGGACGAAGCCGAGATCGCGGCGCTGATCGCCTATCAGCTCACCCGTGAAGGCTACCGCGTCGAAACCGCGCTGACCGGCACCGTCGCGCTCGACGCCATCCACAGGGACGTACCCGACCTGATCGTCCTGGACCGGATGCTGCCGGGTCTTTCGGGTGATGAGGTGCTGAGATCGCTGAAGTCGGACCCGGCCACGCAGGGCGTTCCGATCCTGTTCGTGACCGCGAAGCGCGAACAGCGGGACCGGATCGACGGCCTCGAGCTGGGAGCCGACGACTATCTCACCAAGCCCTTCAGTCCTCGCGAGCTCGTGCTGCGCGTCGATGCCATTCTGCGCCGGGCCCACGGTGAGCTGAAACCGGTCACAGGGGGCGGAAGGATCCTGAGCGCGGGTCCGCTGCGGGTGGACACGGGCGCGCACATCGTCACGCTGGATGGCGGGGAGGTGCCGCTCACGCCGACGGAGTTCCGCCTGCTGCGTACGTTGATGGAGCGGCGCGGCCGCACGCAGAGCCGGCGGCAGCTCCTGTCCGAGGCCTGGAACGTGGACTCGGGCACGGCTGGCCGGCTCCACACCCGCACCGTGGACATGCATGTGCGCCGGCTCAGGGGCAAGCTGGGCAGCGCGGGCGACTGGATCGAGACCGTACGGGGATTCGGCTACCGGTTTCAGCAGTCCCGCTGAGGGCGCCGAAGCTCCTCCTCGCCCCAGGCACGATGCTAGCACGTGATGCTGGCACCCGCCGGATCCCCCTCCCGCCTACCCCGGCCGGCGGCTTGTAGCGCTCCCCCCGATCGGATCGCCCGGCGGCAGCTGCAGCGACTCGCCCGGCGTCGTGTTCTCGATCCGCTGCTGCCAGCGGCGAATGTCGGCCGCCACCAGGCGCTGGTGCGGCGACGCTCCCGCGAGCGCCTCCAGCCTCCCCGCCAGCGCCTCGAGGCGATCCGCCAGCACCGCGCGCGCCTCGGTCAGGACATCCGCGCTGCCGGCCTGCCGCATCATCCGGTCGGCCACGGCCCGCTGAATGGCGTGCTGGACCCGCGCCCGGTACTCGTCCCCCTCGGCCGGCGCGTCCCAGGTCGCCTCGATCAGGCGGTCCGTCACCTCCTCCAGGTCGGGGTAGTCGCCCATGCTGCCGTACACCACGAGGCGCGCCATCCGCTGCGGGTGCAGGATCTCGCCCACCGTGAAGTCGGCGGCGGCCTCGGCCGCGCCCAGCGGGTCGAAGATCACCTCGGTGTGGCCCGCGAAGACCTCACCCTCGTCGTGCCGGAAGGCGGGCGGCGGAATCATCGACACCACCTCTTCGGGCATCGCCAGGAAGTCCACGGTCAGCGCCGACAGGATCGTCTCCAGCGCGTCCCGCTGCTCCTCGCCGGCGACGATCTCCACCGCCGTCTGTCCGTCGCCCTTCAGCGCATAGTTGTAGTCGGCCCCGCCCAGGCTCTGCGCCGCGGCCCGCAGCTGGAAGCGGTGATGCATGTAGAGCGGCAGCAGCACGAACTCCAGGTCGGAGAGCGGCCGGCCCGCGCGGATCATGTCCTCGCCGAAGCCCTGCATGCCGATGTTGCGGACCCGGATCTCGTGCTTGAGGTGGTCCACCAGGTTGGCGCCGTTGTCCCAGACGCCCGCGTAGGGGTGCGCCGCGCCGATGAAGTTGTTGTTGGTGTGGGCCATGAACCCGAGGCCGTCGCGAATCCCCTGCATCACGATCGCCTCGAGCGCCGCAGCCTCGTTCGTCCCCTCGGAAAACTCCCGGTACAGCCAGTTCACCGAGAGCTTGTCGTACTCGCCGATCCTCTGGACGTAGGCGTTGGAGAGGTCCAGGTCGCCGTTCGAATCGATCTCGACGTACGGCGCCGGGTAGTCCATCACGCTCTCGCGCCCGTAGGTGCTCGACAGGTAGTTGTGGGGGAAGCCCAGCGTGTGCCCGACCTCGTGGGCCGAAAGCTGCCGCACCCGCGCCAGCGCCATCTCGACCGCATCCGACCCCTCGGCCACCTGCGCCAGGTATTCGAAGCCCGGGGCGAACGACAGGCCGCAGGACATCGACCCCGCGCCCCCCATCGACCCCATCCAGCCCATCGACCCCATCGCCGCATCGTCACCCACCGTGCCCACGAACGGCGCCACCATCCCCTGCCCGTGCAGGTAGTCCTGCCGCAGCCGCAGGCTCCCCAGATTCACCACGCCGCGGATGATCTCGCCAGTCCGCGGATCGGTCACCGTGTTGCCGTACGAGTACCCCCGAGTCCGCCGGTGCGTCCAGTGGATCATGTTGTAGCGGATGTCCTGCGGGTCCACGCCCTCCGGCAGCACCTCCACCCTGTAGGCATCGATGAACCCCGCGGCCTCGAAGGCGTCCTCCCACCACGCCGCTCCCTCGATCAACGCGCTGCGGATCGGCTCGGGCGTCCCCGGATCGACGTAGTACACGATCGGCTCCACCGCCTCCGACGGGTCCGCTCCCGGATTGCGCTTCTCGAGCCGGTGGCGAGCCACGAGCCGGATGCGCAGGTCCTCGTCGATCGGCGACGCGTAGTTGAAGATCGTCGGCCCGTTCACCCCGATGCGCGGGTCGGCCAGCCGCGGCCGGTACCCGTCGTCCGGGAGCTGGATGAACGAGTGGTGCTGGCGCAGCGTCACCGCTTCGGGATTCACCGCCACTCCCCGCACCAGCCCGCCCGCATCGCTGCCGGTGAAAGTCAGCAGCGCTTCCACCTCGGTGTTCTCCGGGTAGGACGCCGTCGCCGGCAGGTGAATCGCCGAACGGGACGCGTCGAGGCTGAAGTTCCCCTGCCCCCGCTGCGCAATCTGCCCGATCGCGTTGCGCGCGTCCCGGATGAAGAACGGCGTCGCATCCACCAGCACCCGGCTCCCGGTCTGCGCGGCGATGTCGAACCCCCAGTATACCGACGGCGCAAAGGCGTCGCGCACCGCCTGCACCTCGGTCGGATTGTCGCTCCGCGCCTGGAACTGGTAGTTGGGCTCCATGAGCAGCACCCGCGGCCCCACCCGCTTCGCCTCCAGCACATGCGTCCCGCGCAGCTGCCCGCGATCGATCCCGACCGGATTCGAACCCAGACCCGACCCCATCGAGATCTGGTAGAGGAACTCGCCCCCCTCCAGGTCCAGCTCCCAGTAAAGCAGCCCCGCCCCGTCGTCCCAGTAGAGGTCGAAGAACCCCTCCATCGCCGTCATGCCCTCGGTCTTCGCCTCGATGGTCGGGCGGTCGTCCTGCGCGGTGGCCTCGGGCGCAGCGAGGACCGCGCCGAGAGTGAAGGTCAGCGCGGCGAGGACCGTAGTATTAAAGGGCCTCGATTCGCTCGGGGGCGCGGCGTTGCGTGAAGAGAACATCTGGCTGCCTTACCCGGACGTCTGCCGGTGCACTGGGTTGGTCGGAGCCGCGCGGCTGGTGGGCCGCGGAGAGGCTCGGGTACGCCGGGGAGACTGTAACCGCCGGGTTGCGGGCGCAAGGCTGGAGGCGTGGGCGGGCCGAGGGGTGACGGGCACCGGTCGCCTGAGTGTGGTGGATGAAGGGCGGCCGTCGCCTTACCGCGGCTTCTCCACGAGCACCGGCGGAACCCGGCCCAGCGACGCCTGCTCCAGGTCGTAGGCGTAGGCAAGAAGGTCCGCATCGGCCCAGAGGTCGCCGATGAAGGCGACGACGAAGGGGGTCCCGTCGTCGTAGTAGCCGAAGGGGACGGCCACCGTCGGCAGCCCGATGTCGTTGATGATGTTGCTCGGCAGTTCGGCGTGGTTGTTGGGCCGATAGTCGGGGCGCTCGGGGTCCTCCACCAGAGGACGGATCGGTTCGCCCGCCTGGGGGAAGAAGAGCCCGTCCAGGTCGTTCTCCTCCAGCACCGCCCTGAACAGCGCGCGCATCTCCCTGCGCCAGGCCTGGAACGCGTCCGCCTCCTCGGTCGCGGTCGGTGCGATCGGCGGACGGGAGCTGCTCCCGCCGCGAAACTGACGGCCGGCCAGTGCCTCCCACTCCTCCGCGCTATGGAAGGCGGCGTCGGGGCCCAGCCCCTGGAAGTAGACCGCCAGGTCGTGGCTCCCGACCGAGGGCACGCGGGGCCGCTCGTCATACAGCTCCACCCATCCCCGCTCGGCGAACGGGTCTTCCACGACTTCCGCCCCTTCGCTCTCCAGGATCCCGACCGCGTCGCGGTACAGTGCTTCCGTCTCCGGCGCGAGCGGCAGGAAGGACGTCCTCCACCCCAGCCCGACAAGCCCGAACCGCTTCCCGGTCAGCGCCGACACCGACAGCGCGGCCTCGTAGCCGAATTCCGGGATGTGTTCGGCGCCCGCGTAGGACGCGAAGTCCTCGGGGCTGGGTCCGGCGATGACGTCGAGGGTGATCGCGGCGCCGCGCACGGTGCGGGCGAGCGGCCCGACCACGTCCCGGTAGGTGGCGTCGATCGGCACCACGCCTTCGAGCGGGACCAGGCCGAAGGTCGGCTTCACGCCCACCAGCGCCTGGGCGGCGGCCGGATTCTGGATCGACCCGCCCGTCTCGGTCCCCAGCCCCAGCACGGCGAAGCTGGCGTTCACCGCGGTGGCCGTCCCGCCGCTGGAGCCGCCCGGCACCCTGTCCGTCGCGTACGGGTTGAGCGTCTCGCCGGCCACGGTGCTGCGGGTGCGGGTGCCGTGCCCCGCGAAGTCGGGCATGTTCGTCTTGCCGAGGACGACCGCGCCGGCGGCCCTGAGGCGCTCCACGGCCACCGCATCGTCGCCGGGGATCATGTCGATCCCTTCCGTCGCCGCGCTGAACCCGTTGAAGCCCGCCGTGGTCACCAGGCCCGCGTAGTCGAGGTTGTCCTTGATCACCACGGGAACTCCGTGCAGCGGCCCGCGGGGACCGGTGGCGCGAAGCTCCTCGTCGAGCGCGGCGGCGATCTCCAGCGCGTCCGGATTCATCGAGATGAACGCGTTGTAGTGGTTCTCGTAGCGCTCGATGCGGTCGAGGAAGGCCTGCACGACTTCCACGACTGTGTAGGCGGAGGCGCGATAGGCTTCCTGGAGTTCGACCACGGTGAGTTCGACGATGTCGACGGCGGCGGTCGGCTGCTGCGCGGATGCGGGCAAGGGCACCGGCAGGCCCGCCAGAGCCGCCACGACCGAAACGACCATGGCCCGGCGCATGACGCACGTCGAGGAGGGGGTTGCATCATCCATGTCAGCACCACGATACGGCATGGCAGAGGACCCCGCACGATGGGGTGCGCCGCACGGGACGTTAGAATAGGATCGTGTCGGCCGGTTCCGCAGCCGGCCGGGCCACCCGGGCAATGACGAGAAAGGATGGAGGAGACTCATGGCGAAATCCACCGAGTCACTCATCTCCATCCTCGATCTCGAGCCGCTCGAGCTGAACATCTATCGCGGGCAGAACCACGACATCGGCTCGGGGCGCATCTTCGGCGGGCAGGTGCTCGCCCAGGCGCTGGTGGCGGCCCGGCGCACGATCGACGAGGTCGACCGGACGGCCCACTCGCTGCACGCGTACTTCATCCTCGAGGGCGACCTGGACGATCCGGTGGTGTACTTCGTCGACCGCCTGCGCGACGGCCGGAGCTTCACCACGCGGCGCGTCACGGCGATCCAGCACGGCCGGGCCATCTTCACGCTGTCGGCATCGTTTCACCGCGCGGAGGAGGGGCTCGCGCACCAGACCGGAATGCCCGATGTCCCGCCGCCCGAGGAACTGCGCTCCGAAGTCGACCTCCTCCGCGAGCGGGCCGACCTGATCCCCGATCACCTGCGGGCCATCCTCACGCAGGCTCGCCCGCTGCAGTTCCGCCCGGTGGAGCCCTTCACCTTCCTGGACCGCGCCCCCCGTCCTCCCCACCGCTGCATCTGGATCCGGTCGCCGGGCGCGCTCCCCAACAACCCCGTGTACCACCAGGGCGCCCTGGCCTACGCTTCCGACTACGGCCTCCTCTCCACGGCGCTGCAGCCGCACGGCCGCACGGTGCGCGACACCGACGTGATGGCGGCGTCGCTGGACCACTCGCTCTGGTTCCACCGCCCCTTCCGCGCGGACGAGTGGCTCCTGTATTCGCTGGACAGCCCCGTGGCCCATGGCGCGAGGGGGTTCGCGGCCGGAACTTTCTTCACCCGTGACGGACAGATCGTGGCCTCGGCGGCGCAGGAGGGTTTGCTGCGTACCGGAATCCGGCGCAGCCGAAAGCGACCGCCCGCGACGCCCAACATCCCGTGACCGCCAGGCCGCATCGTCGTGCGAGCCCGAAACCAGGAGACCTTCCCACCCCATGACTGACATGCGAGCCCGGTTCGAATCCGGCCTCCCCTTCCCCGAATACCTCGAAACGGTGCACAGGAACCGCGAGCTCTGGCACGCCGTGTACAAGCGCGTCAAGCTGCCCGATGGAGCCGCCGAGGAGGCCCGCGCGATCCCCGGCACCTGGCACCTGCTCGCTCTGAGCGAGGACTGGTGCGGCGACGCCGTCAACATCCTTCCCGTCATCTCGCGCCTCACCGACGAGCTTCCCGGCGTGGACCTGCGCGTGCTGCTGCGTGACGAGAACCTCGACATCATGGACGCGCACCTGACCAACGGAACGAGCCGCTCGATCCCCATCATCGTGGTGTATGACGACGACTTCCGCGAACGCGGCTGGTGGGGTCCGCGCCCGGCCGGGCTCCAGAAGTGGGTGATGGAAGAGGGGATGAAGATGGAACCCGGTCCCCGCTACGCACAGGTCCGCCGTGTCTACGCCCGCGACAAGGGCAAGGCGATCCTCGCCGAAATCCTCGATCTCATGCGGTCCGTCGCTACAACCCCCGCAACCTGACCAGGCAAGATGACCAACTCGATCCACGCCGCCGCCCTCCTCGCTCTTTCCCTCACCGCCTTCCCCGCCCCCGCCCTCCACGCCCAGGCGCGCGACTATGCCCCCGAGCGCCCCTTCGGCACCCTGCGCGAGCAGGCCCGCACCCAGCAGGCGTGGCTCGAGGAGCGGCTCGAGGTGAACCTCCCGATGCTGATGCGGAAGCACGGCGTCGAGATGTGGGTCGTGACCATGCGCGAATACAACGAGGACCCCGTCTTCCGCGCGCTCGTCTCGCCCACCACCTTCGCCGCGCGGCGCCGCACGATCTACATCTTCCACGATCGCGGTCCCGATGCCGGCGTGGAGCGCCTCGCGCTGGGCGGCACCTCGCAAGGGGGCGTCTACGAGGCCGTGCGGGCCACCGTGACCGCCCCCGACGGCCGCGCGGCCGAGCTGTGGGGCAAGGACCAGTGGGATCTCTTCGCGCGCATGGTTCGTGAGCGCGACCCGGCGAACATCGCCGTCAACATCGCGCACGAGCACAACTTCGCCGACGGGCTCTCGGCGGGTGAATGGGAACAGATGGAAGAGGCGCTCGGGCCGGATCTGGCCGGGCGCGTGGTGCGGAAGCCGCTGCTGGCGATCGACTACCTCGCCATGCGCGTCCCGTCGATGACGCCCGTCTACCGCAAGTTGCAGGCGATCGTGCACGAGATCATCGCCACCGCGTTCTCCGACGTGGTGATCGAGCCCGGCCGGACCTCCACCGCGGACGTGGTGTGGTGGATGCGCCAGCGCGTTCACGATCTGGGGCTCGGTTCGTGGTTCCAGCCATCGGTGTCGGTGCAGCGGCGGGGCGTGTCCATGGCCGACTCGATCGCGCCGGTGATCGTGCGCGGCGACGTCCTCCACTGCGATTTCGGGATCGTTGCGATGGGAATGACGACCGACACCCAGCACATGGCCTACGTGCTCCGCGAGGGCGAGACAGAGGCGCCGGCGGGGCTGCAGCAGGCGCTCGCAAACTCGAACCGCCTCCAGGACATCCTGCTCGAGGAGACGAAGGTGGGGCGCACCGGCAACGAAATCCTCGCCTCGGTGCTGGAGACGATGCGCGCCGAAGGGCTGAACGGCACCATGTACACGCACCCCATCGGCGACCACGGCCACGGCGCCGGGCCCCTGATCGGGCTGTGGGACTACCAGACGGGCGTGCCCGGCCGCGGCGACCCGTATGTGATCCCCAGCATGTGGTTCTCGACAGAGCTGCAGGCCACCACCCCGGTCCCGGAGTGGGGCGGCCAGCCCGTCCGCATGGCCCAGGAGGAGGAAGCCGAGGTTACCGCGGACGGCGAGATGCGCTGGATGCTGAGGCGGCAGACGGAGCTGCACCTGGTGCGGTAGGACCGGAACACCGGACTTTTGCACGGCGTTGGACGCAACCTTATTGTCAACCAGTCCAATCCACATTCCACGGAACCAGATGCCACGAACACGCTCCCTGATTCCGGTGGTATTGGCCGTACTTTGCGGCCTCGCAGCACCGGAACTCGCCACCGCCCAGGTCCCCCTCGGCATCCGCACCGCCAGCGGCCTCAGCATCTCACCCGTTTACGAAGGCTGGTACGAAAACCACGACGGCACCTTCAGCCTCTCGTTCGGCTACTACAACCGGAACTTCGAAGAGGTCGTCGATCTCCCGCACGGCTCGGCCAACCGCCTGGAGCCCGCGGCCTTCGACGGCGCGCAACCCACGCGCTTCCACCCGAGGAGGCACTGGGGGGTCTTCACGGTGACGGTCCCGGCTGACTTCGGCGACCAGGAGGTCGTGTGGACCATCGATTTCCGCGGCGAGCGCTACTCGATCCCGGGGCGGCTTCATCTCGACTGGAGGATCGACGCCCTGGACGGCGAGGCCGAGACCGGCAACACCCCGCCCGTCCTCGCCTTTACAGAGGACGGACCCAGAGGCGCCGGACCGGGCGGACCGTGGGGCGGACCGGTCAAGGGCGCCGTGGACACGCCGGTGCCGCTGACCGTCTGGGCCTGGGACGATGGGCGTGCCCGCGGCAGCATCGCCAGGGCGGGACGCACCGGAGTTCCGGTCACCCTGACCTGGTTCAAGCACCAGGGTCCGGGCGATGTGACATTCGAAGAGGGTGAAGCGAGGGTGCCGGTCGAGGGAGGCATGGCGACCACCATGGCCACCTTCTCGCAGCCCGGAGACTATGTGATTCGCGTGAGAGCGAACGACGCGTCGGGAGTGTCCACCGCAGGCCACTCCCAGTGCTGCTGGACCAACGGATTCGTACGGGTGACAGTGACCCGCTGACCGAAAGAGAAGAGATGCAAGGACGACACCGCCTGTTCCGCAACGCCGCCGCCTGTACAGTGTTGGCGGCTACCGCCCTGGCGACCGCACCGACGCCCGCCACGACGCAGGACCACCCCACCTTCGCGAAGGACGTGGCGCCGATCATCCAGCAGAACTGCCAGATCTGCCACCAGCCCGGCTCGATCGCGCCCATGTCGCTGACCAGCTACGAGGCGGTCAAGCGCTACGCGCCCCGCATCCGCGACAAGGTGGCGACCCGCATCATGCCGCCGTGGCACATCGACCGGTCGGTGGGGATTCAGGAGTTCAAGAACGACCGCGGCCTGACCGACGACGAGCTCGAGACGCTGGTCACCTGGCTCGACGGCGACATGCCCTTCGGCGACGAAGCCGACATGCCTCCCCCGCCGGAGTTCCCGGACGGGAGCGAGTGGCAGTACGCGGAACGGTTCGGGCAGCCCGACCTGGTCGTCCGCTCCGAGCCGTACACGCTGGCCGCGCAGACGCAGGACAAGTGGTTCCGGCCCGAAACGCCGACCGGCCTGACCGAGGAGCGCTGGGTCAAGGCCATCGAGATCCGGCCGTCCTGGCCCGACGGACGGCGCATCGTCCACCACACGCTGGCCTATCTGGTCCAGGACGAGGACCCCGACGAGATGACCGCCGCGACCGCCGCGCTCAGCACCAGCAGCCGCGCGATGGGCGGACCCGGGCTCTTCATGGAGTGGGCCGTCGGCAAGGCGGGCGAGATCTTCCCGGACGGGGCTGGCAAGCTCATGCTCCCGGGATCGAAGATCCGGTGGGAAGTGCACATGCACGCGATCGGCCAGGAGGTCGAGGACAGCTACGTGGAACTCGGCATCTGGTTCTATCCGAAGGACCAGATCCCGCAGAACCGGACCCGCCTGGCGTTCTTCAACGCGACCGGCGACGATCTCGACATTCCCCCGGGCGAGATCGCGGTCACCCAGGACTTCCACCTCCTCAGGTGGCCGACGCGGCTCGAGAACTACCAGCCGCACATGCACATGCGGGGCAAGGCGATGTCCATGGCGGCGCTCTACCCCGACGGCCGCAAGGAAATCCTCAGCCAGGTCAACAACTTCCAGTGGAACTGGCACATCAACTACATCTACGCGGACCACGCCGCGCCTCTGCTCCCCGCCGGCACGACGCTCATGTTCACCGCGTGGCACGACAACACCGCCGACAACCCCAACAATCCCGACCACACCCAGTGGGTCGGCTGGGGAGACCGGACGGTGGACGAGATGGCACACGCGTGGGTGGACGTGACCTATCTCAGCGAGGAGCAGTACGAGGCCGAGGTGGCCAAGCGGGAAGCGATGGCTGAAGAGAACGAGACGGAGGGGACCAACCGGTAGGCCGCGGCAAGGATCCTCCGCTCGAGCATGTCAGACTTCCACAACATTTTCGCAAAGAGCCCGAAGCCGGTCGTCGTCGATGTCGAGACGACCGGCTTCGGCACGCATGACCGGATCGTCGAAATCGCCATCGTAACCCTCGACCCGGATTCCTGGGAAACGCTGGACGAATACGACACGCTCATTAACCCGGAGAGGGATGTCGGACCAACCGGCGTTCACGGGGTAACCGCCGGAATGGTGGAACTCGCGCCCGTCTTCGAAGAGGTTCTTCCGCCTCTCGCCCAACGACTGCGCGGAGCCGTCCTGATCGCTCACAATCTTCCGTTTGACACGCGCATGATGGGCTACGAATTCGAGCGCTTTGGCGTGCCCATCGATTTCGGTCAGGGCTGGTGCACCCTGAAGGCTACCCGGGTAAGGCTCGCAGCTGCTTGCCAGCGTGAAGGCATTCGACTGGAAAACGCGCACCGTGCGCTGACCGACGCCCGCGCGACGGCGGAACTTGCCAGGCGGCTCCGGTTGGGACGGGACAAGGGATCAACACGGCCCGTGCAGGTCGATGCACTCGACACGACAGCCAACGTACGCACTCATCGACGAGGTCTCGCCGATGCCGGCACGAGTCCAATGCATCGCGTTGTCTGTCGGTCGCCATACCCACATGGGGACGAGGCCATGGCGCATTACCTCGATGCCCTGGACTGGGTTCTGGATGACGGTGTCATCGACCGCACCGAGTGGGCCGCGATGGATGACCTTGCGACGGAGTGGGGACTTACCGAGGCGAAGCAACTGCAGGCCCACCACTCCTACGTGGAGTGCATGATTGCAGCCGCTGAAAGAGACGGCTTCGTGAGTGAGGCGGAACACGCGATTCTCAGGCGGATAGCTGGCCAATTGAGAGTGGATGCCGAGATACCTGAGCCAAGCCGACAGACGGAGGTCGGACAACTGGCTCCGGGAATGCGCATTTGCTTCACCGGAGAGGCCGTGGTGGATGGTCGGTTGTGGAAGCGTCCCGACCTCTGGGAGATCGCACGACGCAACAATTGCGAGCCGGTCAAAAGCGTAACCAGGAAGAAATGCGACCTTCTCGTGGCAGCCGACATCTCCAGCGCATCGGGCAAGGCCCGGAAGGCCCGGCAATACGGAAAGCCGATCATCTCCGTTACCGACTTCCTTGGCCACTGCGGGACGGGAATCTGATTCGGTGGCACGGCGATGAGTAGTGCCAAAGGCCTGAACACCCCGTCCGGGCCACAGATCATAGTCGAGAGCCTCTACGCGTTCCTGGCGGTAGGCTCGGTGATCCTCTTCGGCCTGCGGGAGATGTCGTCTCTCCAGGGAGAAGTGCTGCACCTGGCGGAGCTGGCCGATCTGGTCGTGTGCGCACTCTTCTGGGTCAAGGCCGGCTGGGATCTCTACCGCGCGCCGTCCAGACTGGAATGGCTGCGTTGGGGCTGGGCTGATCTGCTGGCGTCCATCCCGACCGTGGGTTTTCTCAGACCCCTCAGGGTCCTGAGGCTGATCATGATGGTCAGAGTCATTCGCTCTACAACCCGCGGCATCCACGGGATCGCGACCTACTTCAACGTGGACAGGACCCGGTCCGTGGCGGCCACCGTGTTCGCACTAATCGTGATCTCGGTGCTGACGAGCAGCTTCGTGGTCCTCGGAGTCGAGAGCGGAGCACCCAACGCCAACATTCTGACTGCCGAAGACGCTTTGTGGTGGGCCGTGTCTACGCTGTTCGGTGCGGAAGCGGCTGGTTTCGGCGATCACTATACCGTCACAACGGGCGGTAGATTGATGTCTCTCTGGCTGCTCGTTCTGTCACTGGGACTTATCGGTTCACTCGCCGGCATAATATCGGCCTGGATCGAACAGGAACCCGGTCAGTGACTTCACTTCCTACGCGATTCACCCATGGCCGTTGAACGACAATCCACCTTGAAGGGCCGCGCCCTCGGCCTCTGGCTGGGCCTGGGCGCCTTCCTCCTCCTACTGATCTTCCCGGTAGACCCCGGCAACGCCCCGGCCAGCCGTCTCGCCGCCGTAGCCCTGCTCATGGCGATCTGGTGGGTCACCGACGCCATTCCGCTCTTCGCCACCGCGCTGATGCCGCTCGTCCTCTATCCCCTGCTGGGGATCATGTCAGGGCACGACACCGCGCCGATCTACTTCAACAGCACGATCGTGCTCTTCCTGGGCGGCTTCATGATCGCCCTGACGATGGAGAAGTGGGACCTGCACCGGCGCATCGCGCTGAACATCATCCACGCGGTCGGGGGCGGGCCGGCGCGCATCGTGCTCGGCTTCATGGTCGCGGCCGCGTTTCTGTCGATGTGGATCTCGAACACGGCAACGGCGGTGATGATGGTGCCGATCGGGCTCGCCATCTGCCTGCAGATCGAGAGCGAGGCGGGACGCGAAGGCGCGAAGCACCTCTCGGTGGGGCTGATGCTGGGGATCGCCTACGGCTGCACGGTGGGCGGCCTCACGACGCTGGTGGGCACGCCGCCGAATCTGTCGTTCGTCCGCATCTTCCAGATTCTCTTCCCCGAGGCCCCGCCGATCGCCTTCGGCCAGTGGCTCATCATGGCGTTTCCGGTGGGGCTGATCATGCTCATCGTCTCATGGTTCCTGATCACGCACGTGCTGCACAGGGTGCCGGAGGGCGTCACCATCGATCGCAAGGTGGTGGAGAGGGAGCGGCAGGGGCTCGGCGGCATCTCCTTCGAGGAGCGGGCGGTGCTGGGGGTCTTTGCGGCGACGGCGCTGCTGTGGGTCTTCCGCGTCGACCTGGAACTTGGATTCCTGACCGTGCCTGGCTGGTCGCGCCTTCTCCCCGATGCCGCCCTGATCGACGACGGCACGGTAGCCATCACAATGGCGTCGCTCCTCTTCTTCATCCCCGCGCGCAACCCCAAGGACGGCGCGACGCGCGTCATGGGCCCTGACGTGATCCCGCGCCTGCCCTGGAACATCGTGCTGCTCTTCGGCGGCGGCTTCGCGCTGGCCGCGGGCTTCCAGCAGACAGGACTCGCCCAGCTCATCGGCAACCAGTTCGAGGTGTTGGGGAGCCTGCCGGTGTTTGTGATGATCCTCCTGGTCTGCGTATCGCTGACCTTCCTCACCGAGTTCACCAGCAACACGGCCACGACGGAGATGATCCTGCCGATCCTGGCGTCGGTGGCGGTCGTGACCGGCACCCATCCCCTGGTGCTGATGATCCCGGCCACGCTGTCCGCCTCCTGCGCCTTCATGATGCCGGTGGCGACCCCGCCCAACGCGATCGTCTTCGGCAGCGACAGGATCACCGTGGGGCAGATGGCGCGCGCGGGCATCTTCCTCAACCTGATCGGCGTGCTCGTGATCGCCACCATCGTGTTCACGGTGGGGCTCCACGTCTTCGACATCGATCCGGCAGTGGTGCCGGAGTGGGCGCGGTCGATGGCGGTGGGGGTGCATTAGGCGGGGATCAACTCAGGGGTCCCGCCCCGAATCGCTGCCGCGGTTTGGACCCTCGACGCCGGGCGCCGCCAGTGTGTGCAACCGTGAAGCGCCTGATTCCGTTGCGCTTCAACTTGACACGGCGCGACCTGTCCCCGCACTTTGTTCGGTAACCGAACAAAGTCCTGAGACGTGGTGTCCCGGTGCTCTGCAGCAACAGCTGGATCCCCGGGGGTATCCGACCAACTGGGGATGGAAAGATGACAGCGAGCACCTCACAACGGTTGACCGTCGCAGCCCCGGCGACCCGCGACATGAGACGCGACTGGATCCGGGGAGCGATACCGCTCGTGTTCCTCCTCGGCGCCGCGGGCTGCGAGCGCGATATCTCCGTCCTGGAACCGGCTCCCTTCCCGCCCGAAGCGGTTGTCTTCGACGACGGCTTCGGACCCGGCGTCCAGTTCTCGGCCTTCGGCGGGTCCAAGGTCGACGCGCTGGACATCGAGCACGACGAGGTCTACCGCGGGACCGCCGCACTGAAGTTCACGATCCCCGCGCCCACGGATCCCTCCGGCGGCTATGCGGGAGGCGTTTTCTATTCCGAGGGTCCGCGCGATCTGACAGGATTCGACGCCCTTACCTTCTGGGCCAAGTCCAGCACCGCGGCCACCGTGAACACCATCGGGGTCGGCAACGACAACTCGGGCAACTCCCGCTATCCGGCCACCATCGAGGGCGTCCCGCTGTCCACGCGCTGGACCAGGTACGCGCTTCCCCTGCCCCTTCCCTCCAGGCTCGGCGAGGAGCGCGGCCTCTTCCTCATCGCCGAGGGCTCCGAGTATCCGGTCGGCTACGACATCTTCTTCGACGATGTGCAGTTCGAGCGCCTGGGGACGATCATCAACCCGAGGCCCGAAATCGCCACGCAGACCGTCAACGGCGAGGTGGGCGGCACGCTCTCGGTCGGCGGCACGCAGGTCACCTTCGACGTGAACGGCCAGGACCAGACCGTGCTCGCGGCCCCGGCCTACTTCACCTTCACCTCTTCCAACTCCGGCGTGGCATCCGTAACGCCGGACGGCTCGATTTCGCTCGTCTCGGCCGGCACGGCCACGATCACCGCGACCCTCGGCTCCACCGCCGCGTCGGGCGCCGTGACCGTGAACGTCACCGCTCCGCCCACCGGTGCGCCGCCGGTCCCGACCCGGGCCGCTTCGGATGTGATCTCCCTCTTCAGCGACGCCTACGACGACGTTCCGGTGGACACCTGGTCGGCGGTGTGGGACCAGGCCGACGTGGAGGACATCCAGGTCGCCGGCAACCCGGTCAAGAAGTACACGAACCTCGCCTACGCCGGGATCGAGTTCACCTCGCAGACCATCAACGCGTCGTCCATGACGGGCTTCCACGTCGATCTGTGGACGAACGATCCCTCCGCCTTCCGCATCAAGCTGGTGGACTTCGGGAGCGACGGCGCCTTCGGCGGGGGCGACGACAGCGAGCACGAGATCACCCTCGATCAGGGTTCCATGCCGCCCATCGCCGCGGGGGCCTGGAACTCGCTCGACATCCCGCTCTCCGACTTCGCGGGGCTGGTGAACCGTGGCCACGTGGCGCAGATGATCATCTCGGGCGCGAGCCCCACCGTCTATCTCGACAACATCTACTTCTTCACCACCGAGCCGCCCGCGCCGACCACGCCCACCGATCCTGCGCCGACGCCGACGCATGCGGCCGCAAACGTAGTCTCGCTCTTCAGCGACGCCTATGACGACGCCGCGGTCGACACCTGGTCGGCGTCGTGGGACCAGGCGGACGTGGAGGACGTGCAGGTGGCCGGGGACAACGTCAAGAAGTACAGCAACCTGGTCTTCGCGGGGATCGAATTCACCTCGTCGACGATCGGCGCCGATGAGATGACCCACTTCCACATGGACCTCTGGACGCCGGACCCCACTGCGGACCCCGCGGCCCTCCGCGTCAAGCTGGTCGATTTCGGCGCCGACGGCGGATTCGGCGGAGGCGACGACACCGAGCACGAGCTCACCCTCAACAGGATGTCCGACCCACCGCTGGCGACCGGCATGTGGGTCTCGTACGACATTCCGCTCACCGCTTTCACGGGATTGACCACGCGCGGCCACCTCGCGCAGATGATCATCTCCGGCGACCCCAACACCCTGTTCGTCGACAACGTTTACCTGCACAAGTGACCGTGAAGGGCACCGCCATTGCCGGGTGTGTGTCCGGGTCGGTCCCTCTCAAGCCATGGGATACTCGAATCCGCCCCGTTCGGCCAGAGCACCCCACCGGGGGTTGACGACGGCAGTCCTCGACCTCGTCTGGAGACAGCGAAGGGTATCGCGAGCCGAAATCGCCCGACACATCGGACGCTCTCGCTCCACGATTTCGGAGGTGGTCGCGCGGCTCCTTGCCACCGGTCTGGTCAGGGAAGTCGGCAGCGGCGAGAGCCGGGGAGGGCGGCGCCCCATCCTGATCGGGTTTCAGGACGATGCCGGGGTCATCCTCGGTGTGGACCTGGGTGCGACGCACGTCTCCGTCATCCTGACCGACCTTCGCGGTTCGGCCCTGGCCTGGCGCAATCGATCGTACCCGGTTCGAACCGACCCCGGCGGCGCCGGGAAGCTCGCGCTGGAATTGTGCCGCGACTGCATCGCCGAATGGAATGGCGACGCCGATCGTCTTCTCGGGATCGGTGTGGCCGTGCCCAGTCCTGTCGATCCGGACGCGCCGGACCGCGTACTCGAGCGGATCCACCCGGCCTGGCGCAAGCGCGCGATCCTCGACAGGCTCGACGCCGCCTTCGGGGTACCGGTCTTCGTCGAAAACGACGCCAACCTCGGGGCGGTCGCCGAGCACTCCTGGGGCAAGGCCGTGGGAGTCGACGATTTCCTGTATCTGAAGGTCGCGACCGGCGTCGGAGCGGGGCTGATGATCGGCGGCGATATCTACCGGGGCTCGACAGGTGTGGCCGGTGAGATCGGACACATCGTCGTCGACCCGACCGGCCCCGAGTGCGTATGCGGCAGCCACGGCTGCCTGGCGACCTTTGTCGGGACGCAGGCTCTGGTCCGGCGGACGGAGGAACTGCTGGAAGGCTCCGTCCCCAGCGTGCTCTCGGCAACGGAACTCGATATCAAGACCATCGAGGACGCGGCACTCGCCGACGACCCGGTGGCCCTGCGCGTTATCGACGAGGCGGCTCGCTACCTGGGCGTTGCCGTAGCTGGTGTCGTCAACTTGTTGAACCCCGGTTCGGTAATCGTGGGCGGCAGTCTGGCGCGCGCGGGCGATCGATTGCTGCTGCCCCTGCGCGAGGCAGTCCTGCGTCGGACGCTGGTGGCTTCGGCGGCGGCCTCCGAGATAGCGATCAGCGAGTTGGGTCCCCGGGCCACGGCGCTGGGCGCCGCAACCCATGTGCTGATCGCCGCCCTCGCCAACCCCAGTCTCTTTCCTGGAGTGAAATCGGCATGACTCTCAAACGATACACCTCGGCAGCGACCGCAGGGCACCGGCGTACCCCGACCACTTCCGCCTGGGGCCGGTCCGCCTCGACCCCTTCCGCCTGGCTCAACTGCGCACTCCTCGCGTTCGCCCCCTTGCTGGTTGCAGCGTGCGGCGACATGGACGGCGGCGGCGACTCCGCAACCTGGACCCTGGCCTGGAGCGACGAATTCGACGGTCCGGCCGGAGAGCTGCCCAGCGCGGCCAACTGGGCCTTCGACATCGGCACCGACTGGGGCAACAACCAGTTGGAGTACGACACCGACCGCCCCGAGAACGTCTCCCTCGACGGCAACGGCAACCTGGCGATCACCGCCCGGCAGGAGTCCTACCAGGGAAGCGCCTACACATCCGGACGGATCAAGACGCAGGGACTCTTCGAGCAGACCTTCGGCCGCTTCGAAGCCCGCATCCAGCTCCCCACCGGCCAGGGGATCTGGCCCGCCTTCTGGATGCTCGGCAACGACATCGATGCAGTGGGTTGGCCCGAGTGCGGCGAGATCGACATCATGGAATACCGTGGACAGGAGCCCGGCATCGTGCTCGGGACCATCCACGGGCCCGGGTACTCGGCGAGCGCCGGGGTGAGCGGCCGCTACGCCCTTCAAGGCGGCCGTTTCGACACGGACTTCCACGTCTTCGCCATCGAGTGGACCGAAGACGGCATCGCGTGGTTCGTCGATGACGACCGCTACCACTTCGTCGACCGCAGCGATCCCGAGGGACGATGGGTCTTCGATCACCCGTTCTTCATCCTCCTCAACGTCGCCGTCGGCGGCGGCTTCGTCGGCTCGCCCAACGAATCCACCACATTCCCACAGACCATGCTCGTCGACTGGGTGCGCGTATACCGGAGCGAGTGACCGTGAGCCGCCAGACCGCCCGCGGGGATCGCATTTCATTCCCCCACAAGGTCATCTACGGGATTGGCGGGTTCGTCAACAACCTCCTCGCCTCCGCAATCGGCGGGATGGCCATCATTCTCACGCTGGCTCTCGGCGTCAGTCCTGCGCTCGTCGGCCTGCTGGGGCTCTTCCCACGGATCTTCGACGCGATCACCGACCCTCTCGTGGGGTTCATTTCGGACAACACGAAGTCGCGGTGGGGACGCCGGCGGCCCTTCATCTTCGTCGGAGCGATCTTCACCGGAATCGTATTCGCCCTGCTCTGGCAGATCCCCGCGCCGGCACAGTTTCGCCTCAAGCTCGTGGACTACGGAGCGGACGGAGTCTACAGCGGCGTGCACGCAATCCGAGAGGAGACGGAAGCGGTGGGTGTCGCCCAGTCCATCCCCGGACGCATGGGAAGCGCCGAGCCGATGGACGATGTCGAACACGAGGTGGTCATCACCCCGCCCACACTGGTCACCGGACGGTGGGTCGGCATCGATGTCCCTCTGGCGAGCTTCGACCAGCTGACCTCGCGTGAACACCTCGCCCAGATCCTCATTTCAGGCGACCTGGAAAACGTCTACGTCGACAACATCTACCTCTACCGGGCCGACGCCGCCGCGGAGGCCCCGGCGCCTCCGGAGTCCTCGGACATGGAGGGAGCCACGGCTCCCACGACCGCCGCGCCCGCGCCCACGGCCGCTCCCGAAGACGTAATCTCGTTCTTCAGCGACGCCTACGATGACGTCCCCGTCGGGTATTTCTCCACGGACTGGGACCGCTCGGACGTGGAAGACGCCGTCGCGGGCGGAGACCCGGTAAAGCACTACTTCAACCTGCGCTTCGCGGGGATCGACTTCGGCGAGCAGACGGTCGACGCATCCGAAATGACGCATGTCCATCTCGACATCTGGACGCCGGACGAGACGGCCGAGGGCCGCAGCGACATGTACTACTTCTGGCACTTCCTGATCGGGTCGCTGATCTTCTTCCTGGGCTACACCGTCTTCGCGACGCCGTGGGTCGCGCTCGGCTACGAGCTGACGCCGGACTACAACGAGCGGACGCGGCTGATGGGCGTGCAGAACTTCATCAGCAACTTCGCCTTCATCGTCGCGCCCTGGTTCCTCGTCATCATGACGAACCCGGACTGGTTCCGGAACCAGATCGACGGCGCAAAGTTCCTCGCGTTGATGGTCTGCATCGCGACCATCGCCCTGGGCGTCCTGCCCGCTCTGTTGCTGCGGGAACGGGTGGCCCCCGCGCCGGCCGCCGCCGCGGACGAGGGCAAGGGTTTCGGGGCGAACGTGGCCGAGTTCCTGTCGGGTCTGCTGAAGACCGTCCGCTCGGGGCCGTTCCTGCTGCTGTGTCTGGCGACATTCCTGATCTTCAACAGCTTCATCATGATCTCGTCGTTTCAGATCTTCGTTTTCATCTACCATATCTCCGAGGGGAGCCAGGTGGACGGCGCCTGGCTTGCCGGCATCGTGGGCACGGTGGGGATCGTGGCAGGGTTCGGGGCGATCGTGATCGTCACCTGGCTGGGAACCAGGATCGGAAAACGCAAGGCGTTCTTCGTGTCGACCGGGATTTCGATGCTGGGGTACGCGTTGAAATGGTTCTGCTACCGGCCCGACATGCCCATGCTGGCGCTCGTGCCTGCACCGTTCCTGGCCTTCGGACTCAGCGGGCTCTTCACGCTCATGGGCTCGATGATCGCGGATGTCGTCGATCTGGACGAGCTCCAGAACATGGATGCCCGCGGAAACAGCGAGCGGCGGGAGGGAATGTTCGGCTCCATCTACTGGTGGGTGGTCAAGGTCGGCCAGGCGGTCGCTCTCGGCCTCGGCGGCTACCTCCTGGTCGCAACCGGGTTCGACATCGACCTGGGAGGCAACCAGGCGGCGGAGACGCTCGTGCAGATGCGCGCCTTCGACGCCTTCATCCCCTTGGTGGCGTCGGGTGTGGCCATCTGGGCGATTGCGAGATTCCCGATCACCGAGGAGATGGCGCGGGGGACTCGCGAGGAGCTGGAGCGGAGGAGGAGCGGCGGAGCGGTCCCGGCATAAGTCGGCTGCCGGCAGCGGTGGGCGACCCGGCGCGGGCAGCAGTCCGACGCCGTGCCCCGAAGCTACCTCGTCCGCAACCCGTGGCCGATCGGAAAGAGGATGCTCGCGCCGCCCGCCACCGATCCGTTTCGCCGCGGGTCTTCGCCGCTCGGCATTTCGGCAGGCCACGAACGCGGCAGCCGGCCCTGGAAGTCATGGTCGCCGAACAGCACGTCCGCCAGGCCTGCCCCTTCCGAGCCCGGCAGCCACGCGGCCACGAACGCGGCCGACGCGGCCAACTCGGGGTTCACAACGAGAGGCCGCCCGGACACCAGGACCGTGACCACGGGGATGCCGCGGCCGGAGAGCGCCTGAATCGTGGCGACGTCTTCCGGGTGCAGCGCAGAGAGCTCCAGGGTGTTGCCGTATGGCTGAAGCGCGCCGGGTCCTGCGGGAACGTGATTGGCGCCCGGGCGAACGGGACCCGGTTCACGGATATCGCCCAGACCCTCGGCGTAGGGACGTTCGCCGATCACCACCACGGCAACGTCGAAGTCGTCCGGCGACGCGTCGGCTCCTCCGTCGGTCCGGTGCTCGGCGCGAGGTGCACGCGCCTGGATGCCCTCCCACACCGAGGTGCCTCCCTGGATCGCGTCGTTCCCGGACACGCCCTGCCATTCGACGGTGAAACCACCGCACTGCGCCCCGCGGTCGTGCGCATTCCGACCTGTCACGAGGATGCGGGCGTCCCTGTCCAGCGGCAGCGTCCCGGCTTCGTTCTTCAGCAGAACGAGCGACTTTCGCACCGCCTCGCGGGCGACCTCTCGGTGCTCGCGCGATCCGAAACTGCTCCCGTTGGCCCCGCGTCTGGCCCAGGGCCGGGGCCGGTCGAAGAGGCCGGCCGCGAATTTGACGCGCAGGATCCGCGTGACAGCATCGTCGATCCTCTGCATCGGCACGACGCCCCACTCCACCCGCTGCTTCAGCCCGCCGATGAAGTCCCGCCACGTTTCCGGCACCATGAACATGTCGATCCCGGCGTTCACCGCCATCGCGGCGGCCTCGGCGTAGTCCTCGGCGAGCGGGTCGATGCCGTTCCAGTCCGATACGACGAATCCCCGCAGCCCCAACTCGCGCTTCAGCACCTCCTGAATCAGGTAGCGATGTGCGTGACACTTCTCGCCGTTCCAGCTGCTCAGCGACACCATCACCGTGAGCACGCCGGCATCGAGGGCGGGCAGGTACGGCGCAATATGGAGGCGTCGCAACTCCTCCTCGGCGGCCACCGTGTCGCCCTGGTCCACCCCGGCCAGGGTCCCGCCGTCGCCGACCCAGTGCTTGGCGCAGGCGATGACGCCACCGCGGCCGGGACGGTCGGGCCCGGTGCCGTTGCGCGCGCCCTGCAGCCCCCTCACGATCCTGTCCGCGTACTCCGCCACGAGCGCCGGATCCTCCGAGTAGCTTTCGTAGGTGCGGCCCCAGCGCGGGTCACGCGCGACGGCCAGCGTGGGCGCGAAAGTCCAGTCCACACCCGTGGCCAGAACTTCCCGCGCGGTCACGCGCCCGATCCGTTCGATCAGGTCGGGATCGCGCATGGCGCCGAGCCCGATGTTGTGCGGGAAGATCGTGGCGCCCCGCACGTTGCCGTTTCCGTGAATCGCATCCACCCCGTACAGGAGCGGAATCGCCAGGTGGTCCTCGTCCTCCTCCATGGAGGCGGCCCAGTAGGCGTCGTTCATGGCGACCCAGTCCGCCGGGCGGTTGTCTCCCGGACACGAACCGCCGCCGCTCAGCACCGACCCGATGTGGTAGGCCTTGACCTCGGCCGGGCTGATATGCGCTCGCTCCGGCTGCGTCATCTGGCCGATCTTCTGGTCGAGGCTCATGCGCGCGAGCAACTCGCCAATCCGCGCTTCGATCTCCGAAGCCCTGGCGGGCCCCGCCTGCAGGTGCGCGGTCGCAGTCATCGATCCGGGAGCTGAAATCGCGGGTTCACTCGAGCGCGGGCGCCGCTACATCCCGATGTGCAGGTAGGTCCGGATCTCCCACTCCCGCCCGTTCTCGCCGCCGATGTCGGGGTTGCACTCCATTCTCCCGAAGTCGTCGGGCGAGAGCCCCGGGCAGTAGCGGGGCGAGTATTCGTTCAGCGTCCGCATCGCCGCGCGCACGCCGAAACGGGTCTGCGGCATGTCGAACCACTCCGGTGGTCCGAGCGTGTACGAGACATCGCCCACGAGCTGCAGCGGGAAGGTGTGGTTGAAGTCGCGGTGGTAGTCGTAGGGGCCCCAGTCGTTGATGCGCGCCATCGCCTGGAACTTGATCGGGCCGCCGATCAGGCGCAGGTCGGCGCCCGCCCGGTTGATCACTCTCTCGTCGCTGCCGTTGGGTTCTCCCTTGCCCGCGTAGACGTTGGCGATCATGCCCGCCGCGGCCGATCGTTTCGAGACCAGGCGCGCCTTCACCTCCCACAGGTCGCGCGCCGGGGGGGCGCCCGGGAACGCGAAGGTCGAGCGGCCGTCGGCGAAGATTCCGATACCGGCGTCCTGGGTGGTCGGGAAGCTGTAGTAGACGAAGCCGAACGAGGTCGCGAAGCGCGCGTCCTCGCGGTTGGCGCTGTCCCAGGTGTACATCCAGGTGGCGGGGGTCGGGTCGTAGGTGAAGAGGATCTCGGCGGCGCGGGTCTCGCGGTTGGCGCGGACCGCGAAGGGGTCGTCCAGGATGTTGCGGGGACGTCCCGGAGCGGGGGCGTCGGTCGGCACGGGGCCGACCAGGGGCTTCCGCCACATGAAGTTGGGCGCGACCTGCCAGTTACCCGAGGTGATCGCGAACCCGGTGATCACGTTGCGCTGGTTGCCGTGGCCGGTGTCCTTGAGCGTCCAGCCGGTGAAGGTCTGCGTCTGTGTGTAGCCGCCGTCGGCCACGAGGCCCATCGCGGCGCCTTGCAGGTACCAGCTCAGGCGCCCCCTCGTGAGCTCGATCTTGGCCTTCGCCCCAAGGGCGTCCGACGGCTTGATCTCGTCGTGCAGCACGCGGTAGTTGCCGGACGACCCGTCAACGATCTGGAAGGGCTGCCCCTCCTTGGTGCTCCCCGACCAGATGCCGCCGACGTCGACGACCATGCTGCCGCGCGTCGCGGTCATGTGCAGCGTCGCCTTGCGGGTCGGCGGCAGCGGAATGGCGAACGAGCTGGCCGCCTTGCCGGCCGCCGCCAGGTCCTCCTGGTAGATGGCCGTGGTCTCGAAGGGCCCGATGTTGGTCTGGTACTTGGCCAGCACCGCCGGATTGGCGCCCCACCACAGCTCGGGCCCGATCGCGATCTTCCAGCCGCTGAACGACCGCTTGCCGGTGATCTCCATCCCGACGGGCGCGACGCCGTTGTAGATGTCCATGTTGGGCCCGTAGTTCGCCTCGGGGTACAGCCCGAAGAAGTCGCCTTCGTAGCCCCAGTGGTAGTGCCCGGTGCGGTAGAAGCCCTCGAGGTTGAACCAGCGGTCGTCCCACGAGAAGCTGGCGTTGTAGACCTTCAGCCGTTCGATGTCCTGCAGGGGGAAGGTCTCGCCGTTGTCCGCCTCGATGACGCGGGAGCGGCCCCGGTTCTCGTAGAAGAGTTCGTCGATGGGGTTCTGCGGAACGTCGCCGAGGATGTTGAGGGAGACGTTCGCGACCATGTTCTGGACGGGCCGCGCCGCCAGGTCGGCGTAGAACGACTGCATCTTGTCGAAGCCACGGTGGCTCGGGAAGGAACGGTTCCGCTCGGGGGCTTCCGCGGGTGTGCTCACCAGGTGGCCGCCCGTGCTGAAGGTCTCCAGCTCGGCGCGGATCCCGCTGAGGTGCACGCGGTCGCGCGCGGTGGCCAGCAGGGCGGCCCGGTCGCCGAGCGCCTGCAGGCCGACGTTGGCCGGATGGATCGAGGCGAAGTGCTCCCGGATGGTCGCGATGTCCGTCCCCGGCCCGTACGGATCGAGCCGGTACGCCTCCTGCAGCGCATAGTAGGCGGCGCGCGGGTAGAGCTCGTAGAGGTTGTTGTGGTCGGTGGGACCCTTGGCGACGATCCCCCACCACTCCTCGTTCATGTTGTTGTCGCCCTCGACGAAATCCTCCGGATAGGCGTCGTTGGCCCACGAGGCATTCGTGTCCTGAATGTCCAGCCGGTCTTCCTGGCCGAACTTCCACCACCCGTCGGTCCACTGGAAGGTGAGGCCGCCGATCGAGTTTCCGACGCTGCCCTTTCCGGCCGACTCCTCGTAGATCTCGCGCCACTGCTCGATCAGGTACTTCGCCTGGGTGACCTGGTCCTCGCGCATGTTCTTCGCGTCCCAGACGTCCGCGCCGAACTCGGTGAACATCACGGGGCGGTCGAGCTTGTCATGCACTTCCTGGAAGAGGTCACGGAAGGAGATGCCGCGGTAGACGTTGGTGCCGAAGACGTCCAGGTCGGGGATCTCCTCGGCGATGATGTCGATGTACTGGAGGTCGCCGTTGGCCATCGCGATCGGGCGCGTGTCGTCCAGCTCCTTGATGCGCGCGGCCACGTCGCCGAAGAGCGAGTACATGTACCGCGCGCGCACGGCGTCCGCCTCGCCGGCGGGCAGGTCCTCGGTCTCGGCCGAGCTCCATACCAGCCCGTAGTTGTTCTCGTTGCCGAGGAGCCACATCAGGACGCCGGGCGTGTCCTTGAAATCGTTCACCATCTCGTCGATCTCGCCCATCACCACCGCGCGGGCCCGGGGATCGGAGTAGTCCGTGTTGGCGTTGAAGACGCCGCCCACGGTGACGCCGTAGCGTGCGACCGCATGGTTGAGGACCGTGTAGATCCCGTACTCCTCGTAGATGTGCCGCACCCACCTGGGCGTGATTCCGACATAGGCGCGGATCGCGTTCCCGCCCATCGCCCTGAGCAGCGACATCTCGCGGTCGAGCGCCGCCTCGATGATGTGGTCGGGCTCGGTCCAGAAGTTGTAGTTGTAGGTGGTCCCGCGGGGGAAGTAGTCCCAGTTGACGCCGAGCACCATGATGTCCTCGCCGTCGACCTGGAGCCGGGTGCCCGAGTCGTCCTTCACCAGTTCGATGACGGGCATGTGGGGCTCGTCGTCCTGGGCGGTGGCTGGGGCGGGGGCAACGCCGAGCACCAGCGCCATTACGGCTGCTATGGACGCCAGCGCCAGCGGCGGCGGCAACGGGGCGGCGGGACCCATGGCGGCTCGGTGGATTTGATCGCGGATCGCACTCATGGCTGCACTCCTCCCCGGCGGAGCCGGGTCCCGGCTACTTTGTTCGGTTGCCGAACAAAGTGCGGACGTTGGAGTGCGCGTGTCAAGCTGGGCCGTGCCAAGGGTGGATGCACCGCGGTCCGAATGCAGCGGGGACTTGTTCCGCGGACTGCTTACATCGCGTCGCAAACGTGGTCGAAGATCGCGACCGCTGCCGAGCCAGCCCCCGTCAGAACGCCTTCATGTACGTCAGCTTCACCACCCCCGTCCGCCGCTGCCACCGCTCGGTCCTCGGATCAAGCAGGTCGCCCGTCAGATACCCCGTGTCGAAGACAACGAAGAGGTCGCTGCCGGGGGTGTGGATCCAGTTGACGCGCACGTTGGTCTGCACCTCGTTCGAGACGTCGTCGTACTGGATCAGGGCGTTGGCGAAGAGCGACCGGCTGACCGCGGCCAGGATGGACATGCTGAAGAGGCTGGTGGTGAAGTCGCCGTCCTCCACGGGCAGGCTGATGTCGTTGCGCGTGTAGTCGCCGCTGAGCGTGAGATAGGGGCCGGTCTTCCACATCCCGCCGATCGCGATCTCGGTGCCGGTGCCCCCCCAGAAACCGCCGCTGGAGAGTCCTCCGCGCGCCGAAAAACGGCGGCTCGTGTCGGTATCGAAGCGGATCTGGGCGCCGCTGAACACATAGTCGCCGGGAGCAAGCTCGCGTCCCTGAATGCGCACCGGCTCGTAGAGCACCTCGCCGCGGCGCGTGATGTTGAGCATGAAGCGGTGGCCGCTCTCGAGGGTCAGCATGTTGTGCGACAACAGGAAGGTGCTCTGCTTCTCGCCGTCCATCCCCACGATGCGCTCGCCCTGGCCCACGACCACGAGTTGCCGAGCCCAGTCGCTCTGCTCGAAGCGCGGAAAGATGGAGGCCCCGAGCTCGGAACGGCGCATGTCGCGGCGGCGGACAAAGCCGAGCGCCGGATCGAACTCTGCGGGGACACTCGTCACGCCTCCGCCGCCGGAGAGCAGGCTGTTGCGGAGTTCGCCGACCACGGAGAACGCGGTGGAAGCCGTTTCCACGTCCGGGTTCGAGCCGGAGGAACCGGCGGAGGGCGAGGCGCCGGAATGGCCGTGACCCCCGGGTTCGCTGCTGCCGGACGAGCGCGCCACCCAGCCCTCGAGGTAGCTGGAACCGCCGAACCTGAACTGGGCGTCGCCGCCCACCACCCGGTTGCCCCCGTCGTCGGTCTCCAGCGAAGTGAAGATCCCTCCCACGGTCGTCCTCGGGAACGGATCGGCGCGAAGTCGCAGCACGGAATTGAGGCCGCCGGCAATCGTGTTGCCGTGGGGATCCCGGGCATCGTCGGTGAAGAGGCTCAGCGCTCCGACCGAAACCGGGCCGGCCTGACCGGTCAGCCGCGCGCCTCCGGCGATGTCGTTGGTGATTCCGATCCTGCGGCTGAAGAAGACCTGCGTCTCTTCCGGATCGCCGAAGTCGAACAGCCCCGCCCGCTCGAGAAAGAACTCCCGCTTCTCCTGGAAGAAGAGGCTGAAGCGGGTCAGGTTGATCTGGACGTTGTCGGCCTCGACCTGGGCGAAATCGGGATTCAGCGTCGCGTCGAGCGTCAGGTTCGAGGTGATCGAGTACTTGAAGTCGAGGCCCAGGTCGTTCAGGGTCTCGGTCGCGCCCTCGGTCTCACCGCGTTGGCCCGCAACCGAGCGCCCGGTGATCGCGAAGGGCTTCACCTCCATGTACCGCCCGCGGCGCAGCCCCTCGAGCCCGGTCAGCGTGGCGTACTGGGACACCTGGCTGAGCGCGCGGCTGAACTCCTGGCCGATGTGGGGGAAGTACACCATCTCGTTCTTGCGGCGGATGGTGCGCTCCATGAGGATCCCCATCTCCGGGGCTTCCGCGTCCGCGAAACGGATGGTCGTGAAGGGGACGGCCGCCTCGACCACCCAGCCGTCGTCGGTAATCGTCGCCTGGCTCTCGTAGACGCCCTCCCACCACCAGTCCGACAGGGTCATCGATTCGTCCGAGATCAGCGCGTCGCCCTGGGTGCCGAAGGGGTTGATCTCGAAGATGTACGCGTTGCGCCTGTCGTGATACGTGTCGAGGCCGATGCGGATGTTGTCGTCCTGGTCGATCCGGCCCTCGCGGTGCAGGATGCTGCGCCGGATCCCGGACGGGTCGGAGTCGTGCAGGACGACCCCGAAGTAGATGTTGTCGTCGTCGAAGGCGACCCTCAGTTCGGTCCGCTCCGACGAGGGAGCGCCGTCGACGGGGACCCGCTGGCGAAAGTCGGTGACGGGCTCGATACCGGCCCAGAAGGGCTCGTCGAGGACACCGTCGATGGTGGGCGGCTGGTCTGTGCGCACGGCGTGCACAGTGGAGTCCTGCGCGGCGAGGGGGGTCCCCGATGCGAGGATCCCGGCCGCGAGGAAGGCAGCGCGCACCCGAACGCCCGGGCGGTCCTTCAAATCAGGAGTCGCCGTCCCCGTCGCCGTCATCGCCGCACTCGCCGGCACCGGTCTGGCAGCGGCAGCCTCCGCAGGTGCAGCCGCACGGGGCCGACTCGCTACGGCCGCAACCGGTCCCCCACGACCACACACCGCAGCAGGACTTGGCGGCCGACTTGCCGCACCGACTGCGCCTGATCCAGCAGATCAGCAGGATCACGAGGAGGAGTTGGGGAAGCCCGATCCTGACCGCGGTGCCCCAGAACTCGGCCAGTGAAGACAAATACCAGTTCACGAACTCCATCATGGTCTCTCTTTCTCTCCCTAAATCAATGAATCCGACCTGAGGCGGTAGAGGGCGAATCCAATCCACGCCCCCAACAGAAACGAGCCGACGACGGTCCAGACCGTCACCGGAACAAGAACTCCGGACATGACCACCGCGGCAAGGGCGATCCCGCCGATCACGCAGTAGATCGACAGGATGCGGAATTGGCGGCGGCGGTCGGTCATCGTTTGCCCGTTTTGCGGCACTGGACGGTCACGTGGCGTTCCATTCGGAGCGGCGGCCCGTCACGGCCTGCTCATTGTACGTCGTTGGTCGGTCATCGGTTTCTCACCACCGCAATGTGCGACCCGTCGCTGCTGACCGCGAGCCGCGAGACGTCGCCGGCCGCGTCGCCCAGCTCCGCCACGGGGCCCCATCCGGAGTCGGCGGTCCACGCGAACAGCGCCGTGCCGTCACCCATCAGGATCTCGCCCGCGGGCGTCCAGGCGTAGTCCTCGCGGCCGGGGAGCGTCTGCGCGATACGCTCGGTCGCGTCGCTGGCCGGGTCGAGGCGCTCGATCCACCACTCCTCGTCGGACACCTTGCGGACGAATGAGATCTCGGCCGTGCCGGGGATCCGGTGGATGGAGCGGCCGGGGTTCTCGGCGATCGTGCGCACCTCGCCCGAGAGCGCGTCGCCGACCTGCAGCGTGGGGGGCTCGCCGAGCACGAACATGGCAGCCGTGCGTTCGTCGGCCCAGGCGTGATAGCCGACCGGCTCGACGGTCGCGAAGATGGCGCCCATTTCGGTGCCGTCGGTGCCGTAGCGCCACAGGTACTGGAGGCCGCGGGTCTCGTGGATCGCCGAGAAGGCGTCCTGGCCGGGGATGACGGAGGGGGAGAACTCGCTGGCGTCCGGGGTGCGGGTGACCTGCTCGACGGCGCCGCTTGCCAGGTCGTGGCGGAAGGTCTCGGTCTGGGTGGCGTCGACGGCCGCCGTGTAGTAGAGCGCGGTGCCCGAGGGGTCGAAGGAGGGCTGGTTGTCGTAGCCGTCGCGGTCGGTGGCGTTGACGAGGCCGGCGACGGAGAGCGCACCGTCCGGGCCGCGCTCGAGGCGCCCGACCCAGATGTCGGTCGAGGGGGCGCCGGCGGCGGTGGGGACGTAGTCGTCGGGGGCGGGGCCGATCTCGGGGGGCGGGCCGTCGGCGGGGGTGGCGGCGAAGGGGTCGGGGGTGGTGGCAGCGACGGGGTCGCCGGCGTCGGCGGCAGGGTCGCCGGATCCCGCGTCCGGGGTGCAGGACAGGGCGAGCGCGAGGAGCAGAGCCGTGACGACGGCGGTGGTGGCCGTGCCCGAGTCGCTTTCGTCGGGTGGCTCGGCGGTTAAGGCAGCCGCGAGGGCGTCCTCTTCCAACCCCCACTCCTCAAGCATCGCGCGCGACTCATCGTCGCCGGTCTTCGCAACGCCCAGGAGGAGGTGCGAACTGCCGGTCGCGTCGGCGCCGGTGGCGGAACTGGCCTCGATGGCCGCCGCCAGTGCCTCGTGTCCCTCCAGGGTGAAGGGAAGGTGTCCCTCGTAGGTCTCGGGGGCGTTGCGCATCGGCTCGGGGAGCGCCTCCACTTCCAGGTCGAGCTCGGTGAGGGCGTCGAGGAGCGCGGGATCGCGCTGGGAGATTGCGCCCGCCAGGATGTGCCGCGGTGCGATGGATTCGCCGCCTTCCCGCGCGGCCACGGCAGCGGCGCGGTTGAGTGCGTGGACGGCGTCCTCAGCTAGATTGATGGCCATGGGGGAATCTGTAAGAATGGCGGCGCGGCTTTCAAGGGCGCGTGCGCGGGCGTGGCGGACGGCCCCGGTGAGCCGCGGCTGGCCGGTTGTGCTGGCGGTGCTGGCTCTTGGCGGCTGCCAGGCGCCCTCGCGGGAACTCGGCGAACTCGTCGTGCGGGACAGTACCTATCTCGATTCCGAGACGATGCTGCCGTTCTCGGGGCGGGTCTTCCGCAACTTCGCCGGCGAGGACGGGGGCCCGCAGCTCGAGGCGGGCATGCGCGACGGAACCTGGGATGGCGAGCTCACGGTCTACCACGAGAGCGGCCGGATCCGCTACCAGGGGGAGATGTCCGGCGGCGCGAGGTGCGGCGCGTGGGTCGAGAACGAGAATCCCGCGGAGCCCGAGACCGTCTACGAGGCGATCAAGGAGGATCTGGAGTCGCTGGTGATGTATCCGGAGTGTCCGGAGGGGTAGGCGGCGGCTGCCGGAGACTCGGCACCTGTACTGCGCTCAGGACCAGAGGGTCGCGATGGGGGCGGAGGCCAGGCGATGGCCAAAGGGTATGGTCCGGTCGTGGTCATGCAGGACCAGGCCCTGCGCGAAGTTGTCGCCGCAGGCGGCTGCAAGACGCTTGAGGCCGGCGAAGTCACGGCTGGAGACCGTCGCGGACGCCTTGACCTCGATTCCGGCCACTCTCCCGCTCGCGTCTTCCAGCACTATGTCGACCTCGTTGCCTTCCTTGTCCCGGAAGTGCGAAAAGCTGTATGGATCGTCCGCCCAACTCGCGAGCTTCAGGAGCTCTCCGAAGACGAAGCTCTCCAGCAACGGGCCGAAGGCCGTCCGCTCGCGGCGCACGCGATCCGGCGTTAAACGTCTCAGCGACGCAAGTAGTCCGGCGTCCAGAAAATGCAGTTTGGGGGACTTCAGAAGGCGCTTCAAGACGTTCGAGTACCAGGGTTGAATCGTCTGGATGAGGAACAGGTCCTCGAGCACGCCGACGTATTTCCTGATGGTGACATGGCTCATGCCCAGCGGCGAACCGAAGCTCGAGTAGTTCACGAGCCGGCCGGAATGTTCGGCGAGGACGCGCAGGAGCTTCGGCATCGATTTCAATTGCTCGATGCGAGCGATATCGCGCACGTCTCGCTGCAGGATCGCTTCGACATAGTTGACGTGCCAGGCCCGGCGGCGTCGCCACCCCGTGCGGGTCAATGCTTCGGGATATCCTCCCGCCAGGACAATCTCCATGAGATCGGAACCGACGGCGGGTGCGGTGGCGGCAGGTGCGTCGGCCGCGAATACCCGCTCAAGGAAAGATGGACGGGTGCCGCGCAACTCCGCTTGAGCCAGGGGGAGAAGGCGGATGATCTCCATGCGGCCGGCGAGCGAGTCCGTGACGAGCGGCAGCGTCATCAGGTTCGCGGATCCGGTCAGCAGGAAACGTCCCGGGCGCGGGTCGGTGTCTACGGATGTCTTGATCGCCAGCAAGAGGCGCGGAACACGCTGGATCTCATCGATCACGGCCCGGTCGAGCGAGCGCACGAAACCGATGGGATCGTTGGAGGCGGCGTCGAGGGTGATTTCGTCGTCCAGTGTGTAGAACGGGATATCGTCGCCTGCAATCCGTTGCACCAGCGTGGTCTTGCCCGCCTGTCGGGGGCCGCAGAGCATGACGACTCTCGTATCAGCCAGCGCCTCGCGCACGCGGCGTTCGACGAAACGGTGATACATGAATCAGCCCCCCTCTGCTTGGCCAATGTGAAAACCGATGTCCGACTGATTGAAATTGACGTGTCGACCAATTGAAAGTCAATCGCCGTCCAATTGAAAGTGGAACGGCGTCCGAATTGCAACGGCGGGTGTGTCCACGGCTGCTAGTCCAGCAACCACGCAATAATCCTGCGTCCGATATCGTCGGGAGTGAACGCCGGCACATGGGCGCCCGCCTGCACGGTCCACAATTCGACCTTGATCCCTTCGGCACATCCGGTGCTGTACAGGCGGCGGCTGGTTTCGGCGCCGTCCAGCGTCCAGTCGAGGTCCACGCGGGACAGCGACTCGGAGGCGTCGAGGTCGCATCCGGCGCGGGCGGCCCAGCGCTTGACGGTATCGCGGGCCCCGGGGTAGCGCGGGCCGTCGGCCGAACCGCCGCCGCCGTAGCGGATGATGTCGTCGTTGGTGCCGTGGATGTGAAGGACGGACACGGGCCTGGCGTCTTCGCAGACCGCGGGATCGTCGAATGAGGTGCCGGCGACGGGGACGATGGCCCGCAGGCCGGGCATCGACTCGCAGGCCATGCGGTAGGACATGAAGGCGCCGTTGGAGAGGCCGACGAGGTAGACGCCGTCGGGCGTGACGTGCGAGGCGGCCTCCTCGACGAGGCTGTTGAGGTATCCCACGTCGTCGACGCCGGTTCCGTAGCCGTCGCAGCAGAAGTCGGTGGCGTTCCAGAAGCTCAGGCCGTCGGGATTGCGGGTGCCGTTGGGGAGGATGAGGGCGATCCGGTCCGTGTCTACCCGGCGGGACAGGCCGAAATAGCTGTCCGTGTCGCCGGCGTTGCTCGTGAACCCGTGAAGGGCGATGACGATCGGGATGGGCGTGCCCTCCACGTAGTCCTGCGGACGGATCATCGTCGCGGGACGCTCGCCGCCGATCCGGCGGATGGAGTCGTCGACGGGCGGCGGCTCGGTCGGCGCGGGATCGCCTTCGCAGGCGGCCTGGACGGCGGCGGCCGCGAGCAGGAGCACCGCGCCGCCCCAGGTCCCGCGCTTCACGGCTACTCCTCGTCCCCAGCGCCGTAGTCCCGCGCGGCGGCCTCCGCGCTCACCAGCCCGTCGAGCACATCCTCGCGCACCCGCTCCCGCGCACGGCTCCCCGGTTCCCCAAGGCCGCCGCCCCCAGGCGTCTCCAGCACGATATGGCACGCCGGCGGCACCACCTCGCGCCCCTTCACGCGCAGCTCGTCCCCGCCCGCGATGAACACCCGGCCCGGCGCCCCCGCCCCGCCCCCGTCCCGCCCCCGCGCGGCGTTGCGCACCCGCTCGAACATCTTGGACACGGCAAACGCCGCGCCCTGCGCGTGCGAGATCTCCATCACCTGGCCCAGCCCGCCGCGGTACTCCCCCGGGCCGCCCGAATCCGGGATGTACTCCTTCCGCCAGAAGATCAGCGGCGCCACGGTCTCGGTGATCTCGATCGGCGTGCTGCGCACCCCCGACGGGAACGCGGTCGCCGAGAGTCCGTCCTTGCCGGGACGCGCGCCGGTGCCGCCGGTGTGGAACGGGTTGACCACGAAGGGATCGGCGTCGCCGTAGCCGTACGAGCCCGCCAGCCCCTGCCCGCCCATGATCACCGGGTTCCAAAGGCACGACGCGCCCTCCGCGGGGACGGAGCCCGGCGGCATCGCCTGGCCGAGCGCCCCCAGCACCACGTCCGGAAGCATCTGCCCGATCGAGTGGCGCGCGGAGACGGCGGCCGGCGGCGGCGCGTTCAGCAGGCACCCCTCCGGCGCCGTCACGTCGATCGCGCTCAGCGACCCCGCGTTGTTCGGCACCTCGGAGCCCACCACGCACCGCACCCCGAACGACGCATACGCCCGCGTATAGGTCACCGGCACGTTGATCCCGTACGGCGACTGCGTCGAGGTGCCGTCGAAATCGATGCGGATGCCGCCGGGCGCGACCGTCAGGCTGCAAACCAGCTCCAGGTCCTCGTCGAAGCCGTCGATGGTCATGCGGTGGCGGTAGGTGCCCGGACGCAGCGCGCGGATGCGCTCCAGCATGGCCCGCCGCGAGGCCGCGACGATCTTGTCGGCCAGGTCGTCGAGCGAATCGAGGCCGAACTCGGTCATCATGGCCACGAGGCGCTCGCAGCCGGTCTCGTTGCACGCGGCCAGCGAGTACAGGTCGCCCTGCGCCACGTCGGGCTCGCGCACATTGGCCCGCACCATGCGCATCAGGGTGGCGTCGACCTCGCCGGCGCGGATGAGGTAGCCGATCGGGATGCGGATGCCCTCCTCGAAGACCTGGTTGGCGTCGGCGCCGAAGCCGCGCCCGCCCACGTCGGCGATGTGGCTGGTGGCCGCGAAGAGCGCGACGAGGCGGCCGTGCAGAAATGCCGGGGTGACGACCGTGAAGTCGTTGAGGTGGCCGGTGCCCTCCCAGGGGTCGTTGGTGACGAGCACGTCGCCCTCGCGCAGGGTCTCGATGGGGTGGTCGCGCAGGAAGCAGCCCACCGAGGCCGCCATGGCGTTGACGTGCCCGGGCGTTCCCGTGACGGCCTGGGCCAGCATGCGGCCCCTCAGGTCGAAGACGCCGGCCGACAGGTCGCCCGCCTCGCGCACCGGGGTGGAGAACGCGGTCCGCACGAGCGTGCGGGCCTGCTCCTCGACCACCGACAGCAGCCGGCTCCACATGATCTGGTCCTCCAGGGCGGCGAAGCCCGTGCGCGCGGTCTGGCGGGCGCGCCGCTGGACCAGGAGGTGTCCGCCAGGCAGCACCCGCGCCTGCCAACCCCCCGGAACGACCGTGGTGGTCTGAGCCTCAGCGATCAGCGCGGGGCCCGAAACCGCCGCGCCTTCGCCCAGATCGGGCCGCAAGTGGACGGCCGCCCTCACAACCCCCTCATCGGCGCCTGCAAAGAGATCGGTCCACTTCGAGGGGTCCGTCCCGGGGCCGTTGGTGGAGGGGGGGAGAGCGACCGCCTCGCGCGGCTGCGGCTGCGGCCCGCCGGAGAGGTGCCCATGCGCCGGCGCCGAGATGACCAGCGTCCAGCTGAGGACCTCGACATCGAGCCCGGGAATGGTGCGGCCGTACACGGCTTCGTAGCCGCGGTCGAAGGCCTCGCGCAGTTCGGCCGCCGCGTTGCTGCCGCCCTGTACCACCGCGTCGGGCAGGTCGACGCCGATCTCGTGGCCCTGCCCCGCGTAGCGCATGTAGGCGTGGGCGCGCTCGCTCGTGGCGGCACCGGGGGCTCCGCTCGCCACCACCGCCGCCGCCTCGTCCCTCATCGCCGCGAGCACCTCGCGCACCAGCTCCCGATCGAAGCCGGAGAGGCGCATGTAGCGGCTCTGCACGACCTCGTACGAGATCGGCGCCAGCAGGAACCCCACCGCCGAGCCCACCCCCGCATCGCCCGGCACGACGAAGCGGTCCAGCTCGAGCTTGTCGGCGAGGCGTGCGGCGTGGATCGGCGCCGATCCCCCGAAGGCCACCACCGTGCGTCCGCTCAGCCCCTTCCCCCACTCGATCGCGTGCGTGCGCGCGGCGTTGGACATGTTCTCGTCGACCATCTCGCTGACGCCGAGCGCGGCCACCGCTTCGTCGAGCCCCAGCCTGCCGCCCACGCGGGAGCCGATGGCCGCCTCGGCCCGGCCCCGGTCCAGCCCGATCGCTCCCCCCGCGAAGAGGTCGGGATCGATACGCCCCAGCACCACATCGGCGTCGGTGACCGTCGGCGCTTCCCCGCCCCGCCCGTACGCCGCCGGGCCCGGCTCCGACCCCGCGCTCTCGGGGCCCACGTGAATGCGGTCGAGGTCGTCCACCCCCGCGATGGAGCCGCCCCCCGCCCCGATCTCGACCATTTCGATCACGGGGATGCGCACGGGCAGTCCGCTGCCCTGCTTGAAGCGGTAGCTGCGGGCGACCTCGAAGGTGCGCGAGTGGAGCGGCTCGCCGCCGTCGATGACGCACAGCTTGGCGGTGGTGCCGCCCATGTCGAAGGAGAGGACGTCACCGAGGGCGAGTTCGCGGGCGAGGTGGCTCGCGAGGATGGCGCCGCCGGCGGGGCCGGACTCGACCAGTCGGACGGGGGCGGTGACGGCGGTTTCGAGCGTGGTGAGGCCACCGCCGCTGGTCATGAGGAGGAAGGGGCAGGCGAGGCCGGATTCGCGCAGGGAGGCGGCCAGGCCGGTCAGGTAGCGCGCCATGCGGGGCTGGACGTAGGCGTTGGCGCATGCGGTGGAGCTGCGCTCGTACTCGCGGACCTCGGGGCAGACGTCGGAGGCGAGGGTGACGGAGAGGTGCGGACGCTCGGTGGCGATGATCTCGGCGATGCGGCGCTCGTGGGCGGGGTTGGCGTAGCCGTGGATGAGGGCGATGGCGACGGCTTCGACGCCGTGCTCGTCGAGGGTGGGGAGGGCGGCGCGGACGGAGGCTTCGTCGAGCGGGATGAGGACGCGGCCGCGGTGGTCGATCCGCTCCTTCACGGGGAGGCGAAGGTGGCGGGGGACGAGGGGTGGGGGGCGGTCCACGCCGATGTCGTACTGCTCGAAGCGGTTCTCGTGCGCCATCTCGAGAGCGTCGCGGTGGCCCTCGGTGACGATCAGGGCGGTTTTGGCGCCCTTGCGCTCGATGATGGCGTTGGTGGCCAGGGTGGTCCCGTGAATGACGAGGCGGACGGCGGAGGGCGGGACCGACGCCATCTCGAGGACCTTGCGGACGGCGTCGAGGACGCCCCGTTCGGGGGCGGCGTGGGTGGTGAGCACCTTGGTGGTGACGAGGCGGCCGCCGGCCTCGAGGGCCACGTCGGTGAAGGTGCCGCCGATGTCGACGGCGAGGCGGGCGTTGGGTCCGGAGTCGCTCGCGTGGGCGGCGTCAGCCATCTTCCCGCACCGGCACCGTGTAATTGAGGGACAGCCGGCCTCCATCCGGGAAGATCGTCTCGCCGGTCAGATACGACGCGTAGTCCGAGGCGAGGAACACGGCCACGCTGGCGACCTCGCCCGGGTCGCCGATCCTGCCCATCGGCGTGCGCGACAGGATCGTGCGGCGCGCTTCGTCGTCCGCGATCACGACCTTCAGCATGTCGGTGAGGATGGTGCCGGGCCCGATCGCGTTCACGCGGATGTCGTGGGGGGCCAGGGCCATCGCCATCGCACGCGTCATCTGCTGCACGCCGCCCTTGGATGCGGCGTACGGCATCTGGTCCGGGATCGTCACGACCGCGTTGGTGGACGACATGTTGATGATCGTGCCCCTGGTGCCGCGCTCCACCATGTGGCGCGCGACCAGGCGGCTGAGGAGGAAGGTGCCGCGCAGGTTCACCGCGATCACGCGGTCGAAGTCCTCGATCGTGGCGTCCAGGATCGAGCCCGGCACGATGATCCCGGCGTTGTTGAGGAGGATGTCGCAGCCGTCGAAGCGGTCGGTGCAGGCGGCGAGCAGGGCGGCGCAGTCCGCGGGGTCGCTCACGTCGGAGCGCACGGACAGCGTAGCCGCACCGGTGTCGGCTGAGATGTTCGCCGCGGTTTCGGCGCACTGTTCCTCCAGGACATCACCCAGCACCACGTTCGCGCCGTGCTCGGCGAAGGCCTGAGCGCAGGCAGCACCGATGCCACGCGCCGCGCCGGTCACGATGGCAGTCTTTCCCGCGAGAGAGATCACTCGATCGGGCTCCATGTCAGCAGTGTCAGATCCCCCGGCCCCGTCCGCCTCCAGCCTGGAAAGCTCGCATGATTCGGCTGAACTGGCGAGTCGGAGGGCGGTGGAGGCGGATGTCAACTGCGCTTGTCATTATGGCAGGATCAGGGTTGAGAAAATCACGGTAGGAAATCGTCTAAAGTCTTACAGGACTGCACGATCTGCGTTTCCTGCCGTTGGCCTGGACCCTGCTGGATCGTGCTGCGACGGCGGGAAAAACGGGTTTGAATGGCGGGACTCCCACCCGCGTCCTGCTCGCTGCCGGAGGTCCCGGAAGCGAGCCGTCGCTACCGCGCCGCCGTCCCGCTTCCATCTGCATCCGAACCGCACTTCCAACCTACCCTACGTTTCGTCGAAGGACGGTTACTAACCACGCGATGCCCGCGTTGATCAATCCGCCGACGAAGGGGGCGAACATGAAGACTATCACCGCCCACCGCCACCAGCCGTCCAACTGCTCCGCCAGCGCGGGAACCACCCATGTGGGGACCAGCCACGCCATCAGGCCATAGTACACGATTGCTAGTGCCGTACGTGCCGGCGTGGGAATCGAAGAAGGGAGCGCACTAGGCAGCAATGTGAGCCACAACAGCACCAAGAACGGCCACATCACGAGCGCTGCCATGCCGAGACCCAGCGCGTCTCTCAACTCCTCGGCTTCCTTCCGTGCCAGTTCCACTTCCTCGAACGTTGCCTGTCGTTCTCCGCTGCTGCGCGTCCTCCATGACTGCCAAGCCTCTTGTTCCCTTGCCGTTGCGGTAGCGGCCTTCCAAGCCACCGTCAGAGCCCCCCAAGCGAGCCTGATGGGAGGAACCAACCCCGCACTCTGCCCAACTACTATGTCCGCCGCCTCCGCAGCTTCCCTAACCTTGTCGCCTAAGTCTGAGCTACTCATTCAAGAGGGCCTCGCGCCGTGAGCGTGCTTCTTCCTACTTGCTGCCTTGCCAGCACGCATCCTCTGCCTGCTCTCTAGTTTCCAATTGCCGCCGGTCACCTTGGGTATCTGCGTGTACGCTTGCCAATACTCAAGCGCAGTCGGGCGGCGGATGGATTGTTGATGTAGCCATCTAGATCGAAGCCTCGCCGCCGCAGGCTCCTGCTGAATTCCGCTACCCATCGACCGGCCAGCAGTTGGAGGCTGTGCCGCTCTCGTCGGATGAACGAGTAACCGATCTGTTCCTTGGTGGGCGGTCTCGTCGCAACGTCGGTGATCGCGTTCAGCAGGGCGTAGGCGTTCCCTCCGAACTGTTGGATATACGTTTCACTAGTTCCGTCGAGGATCTGTTCGAGTGTCCGCCACGACTCGCGACGGTCGTTTGGCATCCGATCTGGCTTGTGGATCTCCAGCGCGGACTGGATGATCGGCCGGAACCGGTCTCGGGGGATTCTGGTGTCGCCGAGCGCCCGCAGGAATCCCTCGAACCGGCCCGCCACCTTCTGGAACTTGGCTTCGTTGATCTCCTTCTCGATCCTGCGTTCGATGTCCTTCGTGTGGGCAAACGACACCCTGACGGACTCTTCGGCGATCACGCTGTTCATGCACCTGATGCGCGTGAAGCCGAAGTGGATCGAGAAGACGCGGCTGGCATTGTAGCTGTTGGTGACGCGCAGGAAGGGATGGTAGCGATCCTGAACGGTTTCCGAGAAGGACCAATCGTAGGTCACCACGTCACCTTCGTATCTGAGGTCGATTCGGCAGTGTCCTCCGGTGACCGGCGCTTCGATGTCGTCCACGTACCAACCTGCGGCCGCGGTGTTCGGAAACGCGGCGATGCAGCACTTCCTGGCCAGCTCCAGCGCTCTCCCGTTCTCCAACAGGCCGTATTGGCGGCCGACGACGGAGAGCACCGCGCGGGTGTCCATGTTGATGATGGCCTTCTTTCCGGCTATTCGGTCACGGCGCCCCGGTTCGGTTTCGGCGAACACATCCACCTCGTCGACCGGAAACATGATGGCGGCCAGTCCTTCTTCGGCGTTGTAGATCATGGCCTCTCTCTCTCGGTTCCGTCTTGGTGCGCCGACATCGCTTCGCCTCCCCGCGCCGTCTCACCGACACTCCTCAAGCCCGCCAGCCGCTCGGCCCCAGCCAGCGCCTCGCGATCCCCGTCGTAGTAGAGGAACCACGGCAACCCGGCTTCCGCGTATTCGTGTGCCGTGGGAGGCCGGGTCGGCGGACGCTCGCCCGTGATGGCCATCCACTGCGTGGAATTGGCCATTGTCACGAAGCAGCGGACGCCGTGGTCCCGGTCCCACACGTCGAGACCGAATCTGTCCTCGTAGATTTCCTGCCTAAAGAGCCCGCCCGGTGCCAGACCCATCCCATAATAACGGGCGGGTTCTTCGCGCACACCAGAGAAGGGTTCCGGCAGTTTCAGGTCCTCGTAGACCTCACTCTTCATCGGGTACACAGCGACCTGGAGACCCCCGTAAGTGCCCTGCCCGGTCAACTGCTCCTCAACCGTGTGGCCATCGCCGAGCGGCATTGCCACGAACCGGCGGACCCACCCCTTCTCGACGCAGTAGCCGTCCAACCACGGCTGTCCGGGAACGACCACATAGTTCTGCGGATCCTGGATCAGGCCCTCCCGCCATGGCTCTCCGCTGATTGCGCAGACCTTCCCAGTGGCGATCTTGATCGCGCAGGGGTAGGGTGCGCCCCAGTCCTCGAACTTTACCCACATCGCCTCCGCCTGGTGAATGGGCATGATCACGCCGCCGCGCCGGACGCTTTCTCGCGGCAGGCGATCCGCGAAGTCATCCAGATGCCGAAGCGGAAACTGCCCATGCTCGCCTGACGGAGGGTAGGTCCCGTCGTCGTCCGGGATGCGCAGGGTCCGTTGGAATACGATCCGGCATTTCGCGAACCGATGGACCTCGGGGAAGCGGAAGGTCAACTGGTCGCCAACGATGGTGATCATCGTGCTTCGCTTTCCTCCATTTGTGATGTGACTCTACCAGTCCCCGTCCCGCACCACCCGCACGACCGTGAAGATCGCCTCGTCCGGTGCGTCGCGAAGCTTCCGGATGAGGTCCGCGAACAGCTTCGGTCGCTTGCGAATGATTTCCTGCAGGTCGCTCGATACCTTGCCAGCCATTGCGAGGAAGACATCCGGGTCCTCGCCCAATTCCGCCGCGAGCCGACGTGTCGTCGTCTCCGAGGGGGGAGCGGCGGCCCCGCGCTCGATCTTGCTGAGGTAGGCCGGCTCGACGCCGATCCGCCGAGCGACCTGGCGCAGGGAATAGCGGCGGTCGGTTGCGCGAAGGCGTTCCCTGATCTGGCGCGTTCTGGCTCCGAAACGACTCATTGGTTTTCCTGATCGGGTTGTGTGTCATACACAGTACACATATCATCAAGGTGTGTCAACCTGATCCTTGACCCCGCCTAGGACTGAAATCCTCGCCATGATGAAGAGCCGAACTGTCTGGCACCGTCGCCTCCGCTTGGCCCGCACCCTCTTCGTTCACCGCTGGCACGCGGCGCAGACCGTGGGCGAGTGGTTCGGGAACGAATCGGTGGGAGAGCGCTTCGAGCACATCAACCACGTCCGGTCGCTGGCGCAGTACGTCTGGCGGTGTGGTGCGTTTTGCGAGGAAGTCGAAGCGACCGGCCGGGTCGCCCAGCCGGACGCGGCCCGCAGCCTCCGGGCCATCGTGAAGCCGGTCGCCGCCAAGGGGCGCGGCCACTTCGAGCAGGCAGTCCGGTACGCGGCACGGTTCGGCGACACGCCCTCTGCGTCCGCGGTCCACGAGGATCGGGATCTTGCGGCCCTGTTGGGCTACGCCGCCGAGCACGAGGATATTCGGACGTTCGCCAGGGAGTTGACCGACCTGCACCGGGCCATGCTGCGCTATTACGTGCAGATGCGCTACCTGACGCCAGCGGAGGCCGAGACCTTCAGACGCGGGCGGATACCGCTGCTGACCCCGCTGAGAGCGACTCGGCGTCACCCGGCCGAAGAGGGCGACGGCCCCCTCTACGAGGATCCGCTGCCCGGCGACCTGTCCGGTGCGCTCCTGAACACCTTCACCCGCAACATCCATCATGCTGTTGCCAGCCGGGCTCGCACTGAACTGTTTCAGACTCTATCGGCCCACGCCCAAGGGCACGCGATCGCCACCGAAGCGCTCGGAGGGCGAGCGGGACCGGGCTTCACCGTCGAAACCCTCCTGGAACGGCGGCGGACACGCTTCGTGGTCCATGACCGGGCACTCGCATCCATGCTGGCGAGCATTCACGAGCCCCCGATGCACCCGGTGATCCAGTGGCTGGCCGTGTTCAAGACGGCGGTATCGACGATGATCACCGCGATGCCCGTGTTCATCGTCAAGAACTTCTTCCGTGACACGCTTGCGGGGTTCGTCGCGGGCCGATATCCGCAGGTGCCCTTCGGCGGCACGCTTGCCGGGGGAGCCCAAGCCGTTCGCGATCTCACGACCGGTCGCTCCGAGCCGATGCGGGAATACCTGTTGCAGGGTGGCTTCTATTCGGGGCTGGTCGAGTCCGAGACGCACTTGGCCGACATCCGAGGAGAGGACGGGAGGGTGCGGAAGGGACTCGCGGCGAGGCGGACATGGTCGCGGCTGGTCTATGCGCTTACGCGACCGGCGTGGATCGCAGAGGCCGGAACGCGGGTCAACCAGTTCATGCGCGCGCGCCGGGCCGGTGCCACCAAGTATGCCGCGGCCCGGGCGGCGCGAATGGTCTCCTCCGATTTCGCGAACATCGGTTCGTCGCGGGGCTGGCGGATGTACGTCCACACCGTCCCGTTCCTAAACGCCGCGATCCAGGGGCTCGACCAGCTCTATCAGATCTTCCGCAGGCCGCGGCGAAGCGACCCGGCGGCAGCGCCGCGCACCGCCGAGCAGCGTGCCCACATCCGCAAAGTGATTTGGTCGGGTGCCTGTCTGGCCGCCCTGTCGTGCGTCGCCTGGACGTTCAACGGATCCACCCGCGCTCGCGAACTGGCCTACCAGGGTGAGACAGACTACGACAAGGCGTCCTGGGTTACGCTCTACGATGTCGCCGGAGACGCCGACCTTCGGATCCCTGTCCCGTTTCAGATCGGCGCGGCGTTCATCAAGCTCCCCGAAGTGGCGCTGGACCTCGTCGCCGGAAGGGAAACGCTGGCGGGGCCGAAGTTCGTCTGGTCGCTGGTCCACGGGAACCTCGCCGTCGGCTGGATCCCGGCCGTCGCCCAACCGATCGTCGAGATTCGGACCAACCGCAACTTCTTCGGCGACGAGATCATCCCCCCCTACATGGCGAACTGGCCGCCGGAACGTCAGTACTTCGACCGGTCCACTCCGCTGCCGTATCGCGGCGCAGGTGCGGTACTCAACGTCTCCCCGCTGCACGTCCAGACCATCGTGAGGGGTTGGACCGGGCACCTCGGCAACGCGGTGGTTGTCGCGCTGGACGAGGCGATGTGGAACGAGCGGGTGAACGGGCCGAAGCCCTTTCCCAAGACCGTGCGGCTTCTCACGGGCGTGTACAGCTTGCAGCCTTCCCGGCCGCGCACCTACACCCGGTTCGGAAACGAATTCTACGCCATTTCCGATTGGGCTGAGGGGTATGCACGGTCGGGCGCTTGTTCCGGATTGGGGAATGCGAGACAGATCCCCGGAGTGTGCCGCGCGCGCACTCTGGCTGGGCGCACTGCACGGGACGCTTCCGAACTTCGCCGTCAGGGTGACGATGTTCGCACCGACCGCAGCAAGAGCCGCCGCACCAAAGAGCGTGAACTGGAGGCCCTCTATGCCCAGATAGACGGGGTGTTCCGGCTGGCTTTGCCGGAACTGCGCGAGCTCCGAGGACTCGGTTTCGACGAGGTGCAGGCACCGGCCCCCGCAGCGCGATCCACAGGCGTCCGCAGGACGCGGACCCAGCGGGAACCTCGGCAGCCGAGGAGGCCGACACGGAGACAGCGGTGAGAAGCCCTTCCGTGACCAAGGGTGATGGTTGCCGGGTTCTCGGTGGCTTGCTTGATTGGGATCGCCCTTGGTACGATGCGCAGATGGACAGTCGCACTTCGCGGCCCGCTTTCTCGGGATGGTCACCGCCTCGTCTTGCCGATGGGTCGCCCGAGCCTCTTGGAGCGGAGACGAATTGAGCCGCCCGGACGTGGATCCGTACGAGATCCTCGGCTTGGAGCCCGGAGTATCTTGGGAGGAGATCCGAACGGCGTACCGCCGTCTGGTCAAGAAGCACCACCCGGATAAAAACCCTGGCGACCCGGCATCGGAATGGATCTTCAAGCAGGTCGACCAGGCATACAAGGACCTGAAGGACATTGCCGGGGTCCACGCCGTTGAGGAGTCCCCAAGGCCAACCGGAAGTGGTCCTGCACAGGAATCCGACCGCCAAGCCCGTGGGCCGCAGGCGCGAGCGAGACGGGAAGACCGACGGGCGCAGGCGTCGAAAGATTCCCCGCGCGGGAACGAGCAAGGTCAGACGGAGGGGGAAGCGACCGGACGGGCGCACTTCAAGTTGCTGCCCAAGTGGCGTTGGGTTGAACACGTCGACTGGGAGGGATTTCGTAGGAACCCACCGGATTGGTACGTGGCTCACCTGACAGACCTCCTTAGGCCGAGGCGACCATCCGTGGGCTGGCGAATACTCCGAACCGCCGTGTTGGTGTTGACCTTCGCTTTCGCAGGGGTCTTTTTGCTTATGATCCTCTCTGTGCTGTTGGGGCCGTTCTTTGGCATCCACCTTTAGTCGCCGCGCTACGGTATCCGACCGCGGGTTCCGGCGATTGCGGCAGTTGGGCTGAGTACCCGGTAGCGCGTGGGTTTCGAGCGCTGGCCTCATGAGCGATCACGCACTAAACTTGCTTCTCGTACTCTCGGAGTCGCACCCCAGCCTCGCCTCCACACGCCTCAAGTAGCGCAGAAAGTCGTCCCTTGACCGCATAATGGAAATCAATAGATCGGCCAGTCGGGGCAGGCTGTTGGACGCTTGCGACCGACTCGTAGCAAGAGCGGAAGCACCGCGTGACGGGGAAGAAATATCGGATGTGGGAATAGGCCTCGTGTCGGATAGGGTACGCGCTATTCTTGATGCGGCTGAGGACTGCGCCAAAGAGTTCGAGCAGGCATTGGGGGAGTCGTCTGCGGGTGACGTCAAGCACTTCCGCCGCGGGCTTCGAGCGGTCGAGCAGACGACAATATGGACATTGTCGGCAGTCAGGGCCGGGGAAACAGCGGGATCGGTGTACTATCTGGGCGGGAATCGGTTCTCCCTGCTTGTCGCTGTGTTCTGGGGCTGGAAGGCAAAGCGAAGGAGGAAGGGCGCTTTGAAGTGGGCCAGAAGTGCTCGCTCGCTCGCTAGCATAGCGCTTGCCAGAACACACGCCGAAGTGAGAAAGGCCTTGGCCGAGCGGTAGCCACACCGAACCGAATCCCGGATGCCCACTGCGATCTCCTCCGAACCGGACGGCCGTCGGGATCATCCGCCGACGCCAGCCTTCGCGACGCAGTCGGGCAGTTGCTCCGCGAGGAGCGCCACCCTGTGGGGAGCGTGTTGCATGCCTTCGCGGTGGGCTCGGAGGCCGTTCACGGGGCTTTCTGGAGGCGTTTTCGGGTAGCCTGCGGGCTCGTCCTTGAGGCTGGCGACGACTAGGCCGAGGAACTTGTCCACGACTGCTTGATGGACAGTTGTTCCGGGCGTTGCCCGGAGGGGTGTTTCGGCGGTTCCGCCGGGCTGGCTTCCCCACGTTATGGGACACAAGCCAGCTTACTCCTTGGGGCCACACTCCGTGCTTCCCCAGCGGAGGCTGACGAGGGGCTCTGCCCCCTCGACCCCCAAAGGTGGTCCCGCGCCGGTGCCCGGGAATCCACGAGCGACCGGTTTGCCGCGATTTTGCATCGGCGCGCCACGATGACTGTCCCCGGACGGTGGCGCCCGCCCGCCAGATTCAAGGCGCAGGCACTGGCCCGATTCCGATACGGCTGACGCGGCCCCGCCGGTCTCCTACCGGACCAGTCATGACGGGTGCTTTCCGACTCCAGGCTCGAATAGCCCTCCTCACGGAAGCGATGTGGGGACAGGGGTCGCCGAGGACGTCGAGCGCGGCGTTGCCATCGCGAAACCACACCAGCATGGGGTGTCGGTACGGGCTGGCTGGGACCAGTCTCCACGGGGCGCACCGTACAACTGCTCCATCACTTGGTAGGCGATGGGGGTGTTTTCACTCATGCCATGATCCTGATGATGCTGATTCCTTCGCGCTCTTGGTGATTGCGGCCACCGTAGCCACCAAAGGGGAGTTGAACGCTTATCCCCACGGCAGGAACGCCCGGACGCCTGCGCGCCATGCATTCCTCGGCGATCTCGCGAAGGTGCTCCCACGGATCGCCGGTCACGAACAGGGTGGTCATGGTGCTGTACTCGTCGAGAGCCGTCCACGCGGGAACGTCATCCCGGTTCGGAGGCACCCAGAAACCGCTTCGCGGCGGTCCATATCGTCGTTCCATGATCTCGCAGAACGCTTTCCGGTTCGTGTCGCTCACAGGACGCACACCGTGATCAAGGCGAACTCATTCCCCTCGCTGCTCTCGAACGTCTCGAAGGGGATTCCCACCGTCACAATGGGCCGATGTCCCCCCCAGGACTTGAGGTGGAAATCCAGTGACATCACCTCCTGGAGCGGGTTCACGGCATGTGGTCCCGAAGGAACGACCAAATGGGCGATTCCGGGCTTTGGCAGCCACAGCCAACTCACGCCCTCCGCCACGGGGATCTCGCCGTCGAAGCGATGTCCAGACACCACCTCGGCAGGCGGTCCGTAAGTGTCGCACAAATGATCGTGGAAGCGAGCGTTGACCACCTCGATAGGGACTTCTCGCATACTCACTACTGTGTTCCTTCATCCGGTCGAACCGGTTTGCGGGCTCTTGTGTCAATGGGACGTTGGAAGCTGCGCCGCCGCCGTGCGCCCGGCAAGAGCCGCTCACGGGGTCGAAGGCGTCGGGCTTCGGCGTTGCGCTCTGGGGTGCCCATGCGCACCCCGGCTCCGCCCCCATAGCAGCGATCCCTTGGCGGGAAGGCGGTTCGAGCGCCGCTTCGAGGCGGCGGACAACCCGTTCGCCGACCGGCAGGCTGTCGAGCGCTTCCGCGTCGCCGCGCAAGGCCGGGATGCGCCCATCACTGGCTCGCCCGTGCCCTTCCCGCAAGGGACTGCTGGATGGGAGAGACCCCGCAGCGGCGGGGAGGATGGGGCTGTCCGGCTCCATCCTCCCCGATGCCGATCGAGGCATGCCGAGATGGGGGGTCTCTCCCATCCACGTCCAAGGAGCGCGGATCGACATCGGCGCTCCGCCGGACGTGGCATAACCAAAGGCGCGCCAGCAACTTGGACGGCCGGGGCCGTGTCCGGCCGAACGGCCATTTCGTGTCCGGCCACCCCCAAAGTGTGCCGGACAACTCTGGATCGACATCGGGAGCGTCTAAATCCGTCTCGGAATCATGGCCTTCCGCTCCAACGTCGACAAGCGCCGGGACGGCGGCTGGACCCATCGCGGCCGACCCGGTTCCCGACCGTCCCGAGCCCAGCAACTGGCGGAGTCGGCTTCTCTCCGCCAGCTTTGCCTCTGCGCAGATCGTGCAGTCCATCGAATCGAGAGGAATCGAACGATGGCACGCACGAAACGAAGCCGCCGGAGCTACGGCGCCGGCGAGTGGGGCCGGAATCGGGTCCGGGTCTTTCCAGACCCGAAGACCGGCCTTTACCAGCTGGAGTGGCGAGAGAACGGGCGCAGGCTCACCCGGTCGCTGGGACACCGCGAATGGGTGAGGGCGAAGCGGCACGCCGACGAGTTCGCTGCCGGATTCGCCAGCCCCGACCTGAACGGCAAGGCGGAAGCCGAGCCCGAGCCGCTCACGCTGGGGGGGCTGTTTGACATTTACGGGGAGGAGGTGACGCCCACCAAGGGCAAGGGAGCCCGCGAGTACGACCGGACCGCATTGGAAATGTTCCGTCGCTTCTTCGGAAAAGACCGGAAGCCCGCAACGCTTTCCCAGCGCGACTGGGACCGGTTCATCCGGGCACGGCGGGAGGGCAAGGTCGGACCGAGTGGCCTGCCCGTGTCGGACCGGACGGTCGCACGGGATCTGAGGCTTCTGCTCGCAGTCCTCAACTGGGCCACACGGTCGCGGGACGAGGACGGGGGACTGCTCCTCGACTCCAACCCTCTGAAGGGCTTGAGGGTCCCCCAGGAGAAGAACCCGACCCGGGTTGTTCTCTCTCAGGCGGAGTACGAGGCCCTGCTACGGGTGTCCGCCAAGATCGGTTGGCGCTTTCGCGTGGCGCTCGTGCTCGCGCACGAAACCGGGCACCGGATCGGGGCAATCCGCCAACTCAGGTGGTCCGACGTGGACATGGGAGCCGGGATCATTCGGTGGCGCGCGGAGCACGAGAAGTCGGGCTTCGAGCATCGGACGCCTGTGACCGCCGAGGCGCTCGGTGTCCTGGCAGAGGCGTGGAAGAAGAACCGCCGAACCGGCGACGCCCCTGTGTTGCCCGCGCCCAGGGACCCCGACAGGAGCATGAGCCACGCGGTGGCGCGCTACTGGTGGAAAAGGGCTGAGGCGCTTGCCGGGCTGGAGCGCAAGCGGGGCAGGGGCTGGCATTCGCTGAGGCGCAAGTTTGCCTCCGACCTCATGGATCAACCGCTCAAGGTGCTCTGCGAACTGGGCGGCTGGAGGACGGCACAGACGGTGCTCCAGTGTTACCAGAGGCCCGACGAGGAACGACTCAAGAAGGCGCTCGACGAGCGGCCGCGGATCCCCTCCCCCGATTAGCGGGAGTCAATCGGCGGGAGTCGCGCCCGCAAATCACGTAACTTCAACCGGGGCAAGCGATAGCGATCCCGTGACCTCCTGCCATTATGTAAACTAGTGCTTACATTGCAGCTGCCTGACTAATCCGTTTGGCCGGGCTCCTTCCACAGGGTTTGGCCCCCGTTGGCGAGCGCCGACATCCCGGGCAGCTTCACCTGCGAGACTTCATCCTGGCAGTTGGAAGCGGAGGACGACGACCGAGTGGACCTCGGTTGCCGGATCCATCACGACTCCGACAATGATGTCATCGCCGAAGAACGGGGGTGGGTCGGCCACCAGCGGGGCCGGCACGACGACGGTGCCCGCGTAGCGTCCATCGTATTCCAGAACATCGTAGTAACGCGACGAGGCCTGGCCTTCCAGGGGCCAGCGCTCAACCCATATGCGGTCCGATGCACCCACGTGGAGTGAGACAAAGGCCGGCAGCGAGTCCGGGATCTCTCCCCGTAAAATCTCCGGCGCGACGTGAAGTACATCGTCCAGGGGGACAGGAAGAGAATCGATGCGTGCCTCGAGCACTCTCACGCTGTCGGCACGTTCGGCTCGCGGCACCACTCGGCGTTCCACTTGCGGGCCGTCGATCGTCCTGAGAATCTGGCCATTCTGGTCGAACTCCTGGATCCGGTAGGTCTCTCCGCCGCCCGCGATGATCGTCCCGCGCTCGGTCATGTCCCAGTCTGCACGGGGAGCGAAGGGCGCGACGTTCAGTCCAGGAACCAACCGACCCGTGCCGCGGTTGATCATGTAATAGGCCGTAAACTGTCTCGAGAGGTTCCCTACGTCGGGCACTTGGACCGTGTCGCCCGGAAGTCCCCCTGGGCCGTACCTCACATAGAAATAGCGGACAGGTTCTTCGTCTCGGGACTGGGAGTCCGGGTAGTAATAGACGCCGTCAGCCAGTCGAGCCCGCCAGGCAGCGGTGTTGGGGTAGGGCGGAATGCTCCAAGTGTGGACGACGGAATCCGGATATTCCGAAGAGGAGGAGCGCACAAAAGTGGTTATACGTTCTCCCCGCACGAAAAGCCTTCCATCTCCTGCGGCCAGGATGTCGACCGGACCCCACGTGAACTCACCAGGCCCTTCGCCCTGGCGTCCGATCCACGCCGTGAACTCCCCATCGGAGTTGAAGGCACGGACCGACGGCGGCAGGCCATCAGCGACGTAGACCTGCCCCTGCCGGTCGGCAGCAACAGAAGTCACGTTGCCGAGGATGTACTCCTCCTGCTCGTCTCCAAAGCCTGAACTACCGATGGTTGCCGCAACGACCGCCGTTACGGTGTCCGCCGAAGAGACCTGGATCGGTTGAACGACGGCCGCCGAGACACCGGCGCCACCGAGTGCCGCCGCCAGCAGCGCGGTGACGAACGCGCTCCGACCAGGTCGACGAGGCGTGAGAATGGCCATGATTCTCCTCTCCAATTGCGAGCGTGACTGCTCAGCCATGGGCAACGTCAAGACGGATCGGTGGGTGCCCATGCTCCCCGCCAGGGCAAGGAGGTGGGTCGCGTACTCCGATGGGCAGGTGCCGAGTGTCAGCACCTCCTCGTCGCAGGCCTCTTCGCTTGCGATCGCCGCGAGACGCGCGGCCACCCAGCTCAGGGGATGGAACCAGTAAAGCGCGAGCACGGCCCGGGCCATGAGTTGCCGGAGCACATCGCGACGGCGTACGTGGATCATTTCATGCGTCAGCACGACGCGCCACCGGTCGGGCGACCAGGCTGTCGCCGACACGGGGAACAGGACGACGCGCTTCAACAAGCCACCCGTCATCGGCGTTGTGGCTGCCGGACTCAGCAATAGCCGCACGTCGCCGCGAATCCCCAGCCGTTCGCGGACCGCCTCGGCCTGGCGAAGCCGGATCGGGTCGAGAAGCGGGGTCGCGGCGCGAACCAGTCTTGCGAGCCGGACCCCGCCTGTCGCGAGCGAGATCAGGGCGGCGGCGCAGCCGACTGCCCATAGCAGCAGCGGGACGGGGATTGAGCGCGGGGGTGACGGAGGCACTTCGACCCGGACTGGCGGGGGCCCGCCGTCCGGCAACGATGGTTCAGGTGCGGCCAGGGCGATGAAGCGGCTCGCGGCAGCAGGGACCGGGGCGACCTCAGGGAATGGCTGCTCGGGCACGATGCCCGCAGAGGGAAGGATCGGCACCTCCCAGGAAAGGTCGAGGAGGCTGAAGACAGGCAGTGCGAGCAGCAGCGTGAAGGTCATTGTCCACAACAGATGGCGCACGCCTGCACGCGCCGTCCGGGCGAGCCACGCCAGAGTTAGCGCGGCCGACAGCAGGATCGTGGCCCTGAAGACGAGCCCGAGCAGACTTGGAGCGTCCAGAGGAATGAGCGAGTCCATCATCGTCCCTCCTCGGAGGCCTGGTCGATCAGCGCCTTGATGCGGGCTCGCTCTTCCGGGGTGAGCCTGCTGTCCTCCAACTGGAGCAGCATCGCGACCGCACCCTCCACCGAGCCGCCGAAAAACGTCTTGACGACGTGCCGCATTGCCGAGATCCGCGCGCGCTGGGCCGGGACCGTGGGTGAGTAGACGTAGCGAGGCCCGTCATACTCGCTTGCCAGATGTCTCTTCTCGACGAGAATCCTCAGTACTGAACGGACAGCCGAGTCAGTGGGCGGCTCGGTCATTCGCTCCCGGATCTGGGCGGCGGTAGCGTCGCCCATCTCGTGGACGATGTCCATGACTTCGCGCTCTCGTCTGCTGAGCCGTGGCAGCTTGGTCATTGGATCCCGCCCTTCCCCGTGTTGGTTGGTAATGATACCACGCCCCCGGTCGACGCATCCGGCCTTCACGACAATGGCGTGGTCACGGTAACGCAGTTATGCTGAAAAATCAACATACTGTTGAAATATCAGCCCTTCGCGGCCGTTGGCAACCCCCGGCCTTCCCCCTACCTTGCACGCCCATGAAGACCCTCCGTTTCGCCCTCCCGTCGCTTTTGGGTGTGGCGATGTTCCTGGCGCCCTACCCCACCGAGAACGGCCTCAACATCGGCCTTGGCATCCTCACCGACTGGGCCAAGGCGTTGCTCGGCGACCGGCTGCCCGCGATCGCGGTGGCCATCGTGTGCGTTTCCGCGTTGCTGTCGCTGTACGCCGCGCTGGCCCGGCCCGCATGGTCGCGCGACGCGAAAGGGCTCGCCGCGATCTTCGCCGTTTCGCGGACCTCGGTGGCCGTGCGCGCTGCCGCGGCAGTCGTCGCCTGCCTGATCCTATTCGGCGCCGGTCCCACCTGGATCACCTCGGGCGACACCGGTGGCGTGATCCTGAACGACCTCATGACGGTCATCGTGATCGTCTTCGTCTTCGCGTCGTTCCTGCTCCCGTTCCTGACCGACTTCGGGCTCATGGAGTTCATCGGCACCCTGGTGCGGCGCGTCTTCCGCCCGCTATTCCGGCTCCCGGGCAGGGCGGCCGTGGACGCCGCGGCTTCGTGGTTCGGCTCGTCGATCGTGGGGCTGGTGATCACCACCGAGCAGTACGACCGCGGCCATTACACACAGCGCGAGGCGTTGGTGATCGCGCTCAACTTCTCGATCGTGTCCGTAGCCTTCGCCAAGGTCGTGACCGATTTTGCGGACCTCGGCGAGCACTTCCTGCCGCTCTACGGCGCCGTGATCGTGAGCGGTGTGGCGGCGGCGCTCATCCTGCCCCGGCTCCCGCCCCTGTCGCGCAAGCAGGACCGCTACTCGGCGGCCGGCCCCGTCGTCGAACCCGGCGGCGAATCCGACCTCGGCCTGCTCGCACAGAGCCTGACGCTGGCCCGCGAACGCGCGGCCCGCGCCCCCGGCCCCGCCGCCCTCGCCCGGCACGGCGTGCGGACAACCTTCGACATCTGGTTCGGCCTCCTGCCGCTCGTCATGGTGATCGGCACCTCCTCGCTGGTGGTCGCCAACCACACCCCGATCTTCACCTGGCTGTCCTACCCGCTGGTGCCCTTCGCCGAGCTGCTGCGGCTCCCCGAGGCAGCGGCCGCGGCCCCCGCGCTCCTTGTGGGCTTCGCGGACCAGTTCCTGCCGGTCATCCTGGGACAGTCGATCGAGAGCGAACTCACCCGCTTCGTGATCGCGTGCGCGGCCGTGACCCAGCTCGTCTACATGTCGGAGGTGGGCGCCTACCTGCTCAAGTCGAAGCTGCCGGTCAGCCTGCTCGAACTGTTCGTGGTCTTCCTGCTGCGGACCCTGATCACGGTGCCGGTCTGCGCCCTGATCGGCCACATGATCTTCTGAGTCAGCTGTACGGCATCGGCGCCACCTTGCCCACGAGCCGCGCGTACACCGTGAGCGCTCCCCGGTGGTGTGCCGTGTGATCCACGATCGGCCCGACGATGGCCGACCGGGGCGCGCCCTTCATGATGCGCTCGTCGGGGATCGTCCCCGCCAGGTCCTCCTCCGAGGCCGCTTCGAAGGTCTGGATCGCCTTCTCGAATGCCCGGTCGAGCCACGCGGTCGCCTCTTCCAGCGTCTCCACGGCACGGGCGGCGGCGATCAGGCCCTCGAAGTCCAGGTTCCAGCCCTTGCCGAAGGCGCCCTCCACGAACCACTCTACCGAGTCGGCGGCGTGCGCGACGTGGCCGGCCACGGTATAGAGTTCGGGCTGGGGCGCGAAACCCGCATCGTCCTCGTCGAAGATCGAGATCGTGCTCTTCATGTACTTGTGTGACGTCTTCAACTGGATGACGATCTGCTCGGCTTGCGACATTGTCGGCTCTTCCGGGGTCAGGGGTTCGTTGTGAGCGGCGGCGGACAAGTCTAGCTTACCCGCCGACACTGCTCCAGCCCCGCGATACCATGACCCGAGTCATCTCTGTTTCAGCCCGCACCCTGGCGGCCGCCACCCTCTTCTTCGCGGTCGCAATCCTGCAGCCGATCGCGGCCGCAGCCCAGGAACTCCCACGCGTCGCACCCGCCGAGGCCGGCTTCGTTCCGGGGCGGCTCGATCGGATCGGCGCGGCGCTCGAGGACTACGTCGCCGAGGGCAGCCTGCCCGGCGCGGTGGTCGCCGTCCTGCGCGATGGCGCGGTCGTCTATGAGGAGGCCGTCGGGTACAGCGATGTGGAAGGGGGGAGGAGGATCGAGGTGGACGCGATCTTCCGCATCGCTTCGCAGACCAAGGCGGTGGTGAGCGTCGCCGTGATGATGCTGCAGGAGGACGGCGCGCTCCTGATCTCGGACCCCCTGGGCAGGTATCTCCCGGCGTTCAGCGAGACCACGGTTGCGGTGCCGGGGGAGAACGGAGGCTACGACATCGTTCCCGCCGACCGCCCGATCACCATCCGGGACCTCCTCACCCACACGGCCGGCATCTCGTACGGCTACGGGCCCGGCGGCGACCGCTGGAGCGAGGCCGGCATCACCGGATGGTACTTCGCGCACCTCGACGAACCGGTCCGGGCCACCGTGGACCGGATGGCCGCCCTGCCCTTCCAGGCGCAGCCCGGCGCGCGATTCGTGTACGGCTACGCCACCGACATCCTCGGCGCCCTGGTCGAGGAAGTCTCGGGCCTGCCGCTCGACGAGTTCCTGCGGGCGCGCCTCTTCGAACCCCTCGACATGCGCGACACCCACTTCTACCTGCCCCCCGGCAAGACCGACCGGCTGGCGGTCGTGTACGGCCACGACGGCCCGGGCAGCCTGAGCCGCGCGGCCGAGGGGCCCGGCATGGACACCCAGGGGCAGTACGTCGACGGTCCGCGCAAGAGCCTCTCGGGCGGCGCCGGTCTCCTCTCCACCGCACGCGACTACGCGCGCTTCCTCCAGATGATGCTGAACGGTGGCCACCTGGGCGACGCCCGCATCCTGTCACCCGCCAGCGTCGCCCTCATGACCGCCAACCACATCGGCGACCTGATGGGCAGCGGAGTCGGCTTCGGGCTCGGCTTCCAGGTCCGGCTGGACCTCGGCGCCGCCGGCCAGCTCGGATCGGAGGGAGACTACGGCTGGGGAGGCGCCTATCACACCACCTACTGGGTGGATCCGGCCGAGCGCCTGGTCGTCGTCTACTTCACGCAGCTGCGGGCGAACCTGCCGGTGGACGACCACGCCAAAGTGCGCGCGTTGGTGTACGGTGCACTGGCGAACTAGCGTGGCTGTTTTCCGCAGGCGCTGATCGGCCATATGTTTACGGGGTATGCGGTTCAAATGACTTCGCGCAGGCAAAGCACCAAGGTATGATTCTCGTCGATCGCCACACGAGCTCCGGTGGGGGCCCCTTCCACGCGACGCTGCGCATCATGCCCGCGTCGCGCGTCGAACTCATCAACGTGCGCGGCAAGCTGCTCGAGGAGTTCGGCGACGACTTCACGAAGTACACCCGATCCTTCTACATCTCGAACCACACGACGGCGGGCTACCTCGACCAGCGGCTGGCCGAACTGCTGGAACACGACGGACGGGGCATCAAGGGCTACCTCCAGCTCTTCCAGGAACTCTTCCCCGCCGGTGCCGACTACACGCACGACGCGATGCACCTCCGCTCCGAACTCTCCGAGGAGCAGCGTGACAAGGAGCCGCTGAACGCCGACTCCCACCTCACCTTCATCGGGGCGGGGCTCCACAATTCGGCGTCGTATGAGCTTGACGGCTCCGAGCCCGTCTGGTTCGTCGAACTCGACGGCGTGCACGTCGGCGGCACCCGGCATCGGCGCACCACGGTCATCGCCTACGACCACGAAGAGGAGGTCGTGAGCATGCGGGTGCCGGTCAAGGCCTCCGCGCACCCGATCGACGCCCAGAATCTTCGGGATCCGGACCTGGGCTTCATCGGCGCCCTCCAGAAGCTGGTCGAGCAGCACCGCGTGTCGTTCGGGCGCTTCGACGTGTCGCTTCCCGACGACGAACAGCACGCCGGACTGACGGTGAACGAGTACGAAGCGCTGCTCATGAACTACGATTTGCGCGACGCGCTCAGAAACCCGTTCCGCTTCATGGCGCAGACGGGGAAGGACGTCACGTCCGTGCTGCGCGATCCCCGCACGATCCCCGCCAAGGCCGTCAACTTCGCCCAGTTCGACGCCTTCTATGTGCTCAACCAGGTGCTGGACCGGGTCCGGCTGCGCGATTCGCTGGTCGAGCGGGTGGTGAACAAGGCGGTCGCGCTGCCCGTGTCACACTTCCTGCGGATGAAGCGCGGGTTCAGCCTGCCGATCCTGGATCGTCGCGGGGATGGGACTGGCGAGATCGGTTGGGGGACGTACCAGAGTCCGATTCTGGTGCAGTGGAAGGGTCCGCCGCGGCGGACGCGGGCGCTGGACGTGAAGCTGGTGAAGTTCGTTTAGGGGGCGGCGGCTCGCTGCTGCGGGCCATCCCAACATGGACCGGGGCGGATCCGGGCAGGCGCGGGCGCTGATCGCGAAGGCGTGGCAAGTGCGTGGCAAGGCGCTGCAGTCGCCGGCAACCGACGAGGCGACCTTCGGTGCCATCATGGCACGGGTGGAGGCCGATCTTGTCCGGGCCTGCGGGATTTGCGAGCAGGTGGGTGCCACGAACGAGCTCTCCGTCGCGTTGGGGAAGCTCGGTCACGTTGCCCTGGACCTGAACGACCCGAACAGGGCCCGGACCTTGTTCAAGGAGTCGGTCGCGGTCGCCAGGGAGGCCGAAGACCCGCTGCGCCTCGCCCACGCCCTGCGGCACCTCGGCCAGGTGGACCGCCGCATGGGCCGGCTCGAATCAGCGGGACAGCGTTACGAGGAGGCGCTGGCCCTGTACGAGGATGCCGGGACGGCGCATCCGCTGGACCAAGCCAACGCTCTGCGGCCGGCGGCCGCGCTGAAACAGGAACTCGGCGACTTCGAAGCGGCGCGACTCCTGTGGCGTCGGGCGGCGAAGCTGTACGCGGTCGCCGGCGTGGAGGAGGGTGTGCGAGAATGCGAGGCGCACCTCGATGAGCCAACCCGTCGCTCAGTCTTGTAGGGTGTCGGTCACCCGCACTACCTTTGCCTGCATGTTGGGGACGCACCACGCATGCAGGATCCGGAAGGCCACCGCCGTTGCGCTCTTGTTGCAGCTTGTGGCGATTCTCGGGTTGTCCGTCGCCGAGGCATCCCACAATCACCTTGCCCCGGACACCGTCCAGTGGCACGGCAATGCCGGTGACCACCCGGGCGACGGCCAGTCCGCTGACGCTGAGTGCGTACTGTGCGGCCATGGCGGCACATGTATGCTGGCCGCAAATCGCGCTGGCGCCGTAAGTGCGCCGGCGGTCCACGGTGTCCGGGTTCACATTCGGCCGAGCTCCCGCTTCGCCGAGGTCGACGCCGGCTTCTCGATTCAGCCCAGGGCTCCTCCGGGTCACCTGATCTAATCGGAGACCCAGCCCGGTCGGCGCTTCTCCAGCCGCCGGGCCACCCTCACTGACGCGGTCGTCCCGGCGGAGACCACACTCCGACCTGAGACGACCCGTCCGGCGCCCCGGGGTCCCGCAGTGGTCTCGGGGCAGGAGTCCCACAGCATGAAAGACTCTCTCGCGATCATACCGTCGAGGACGTATCTGGCTTCCGGATCGCGGCTGGCTGCGTGCGGCGCGGCCTGGTGCGGCCTGCACTGCGCGCTCACTCCGTTCCTGGCCGTGGCGGCACCCGCGCTGGCGCTCTCCGAGGGCGTCGAGCGAGCCCTCTGGGCCGGGACCGTTCTTCTTGGCGCGGCAATGCTCGTGATGGGCCCGGCCCGCAGGAACGCGGCGGTGATCCTCACCTTTGCGGCGGGAGCCGCGGTCTGGGCAGCCTCGCTCGCCGGCTGGTTCGAGCCGCTGCCCGAGAACGTGACATCGGCCGCCGGCAGTCTGATCCTCGCAGGTGCTCTGGTGCAGAGTGCCCGTGTCTGCCAGGCCGGCGCGTGCGCGGTATGCGCGGACGAGGGGCTTGAGGATCAATAACCGCCAGAGGCACTGGCGGTTCGTCATCGTACTCGCTGCGCTCAAGGCGCACTTCCTCCCATCCGCCGCCGTTGCACAGGAAGTCCCGGTCGCCCACGCATCACGAGGGGCCGGTACGCTGGAAGTCGACGGGCGTCTTGAAGAGGATGCCTGGGAAGCAGCCAGCGCAATCGGCCCCTTCGTCCAGGTCGATCCGACAGCCGGGGCCCCGAGCAGCGCCCCGACCGACGTGCGCCTCCTCTGGGACGGCACGGGGCTTTACGTCGGGGCCCGGATGACCGAGCCGGACGCCCGCACGGCCACGCGGGCGGAGGGGTTGCGCCGCGACTTCACCTACGAGACCAGCGACGTGTTCGGCGTCCTGCTCGACGGCTTCGGCGACGGCCGCTTCGCCATGGCCTTCATGACGACCCCCGACGGGGTGCAGCGCGACCTGCTGGTCTTCGACGGACGGGACGCGGACGAGTCGTGGAACGGGATCTGGCGCGTGCGCACGGCCCGCACGGAGGGAGGATGGACCGTGGAGATGTTCATCCCGTGGAAGACGCTTCGCTACGCAAGCGGCGAGGGGTGGCGGGTGAACTTCATCCGGGAGGCGCGCGCCATACAGGAGACGAGCGGCTGGTCTCCCTGGCATCGCGGCGTCGACCCGTGGGACATGGCCTTTGCCGGGCGCCTCGAGGGGATCGCGCCGCCGCCGCCGGGTGTGAACGCGCAGATTCAGCCGTACATGGCGGGGCGCACCGAGTCGACCGGAAGCGCCTTGTTCAGCGACCCGACTTCGACGCGCGACGCAGGCGTCGACGTGAAGTGGGCGGCGACGCCCAACACGGTGCTCGACCTGACCTACAACATGGATTTCGCTCAGGCCGAGGTGGACCGGCAGGTCGTCAACCTCGACCGTTTCCCGGTCTTTTTTCCCGAGCGGCGCACCTTTTTCCTGGAGAGCGCGGGACTCTTCGACACGGGCCTCGACGTTATCTCGCCCTTCTACAGCCGCCGCATCGGACTCGACAGCGAGGGACGGCCGGTCCCGGTCACGGCCGGAGCGCGGATGACGCACCGGTCGACGAAGTCCAGCGCCGGTGCGCTCCTCCTGCGGCAGGAAGGCGTCGGGGCGGTCGACGGCAGCGTCTTCGGCGTGGGGCGCTACGTGCGGAACATCGAACACGGCCGTCGAGGCTTCCAGCCTGAACGCACGCCACGCGTGGGAGTTCCGGCCGCTCTCGTTCCTCTACGTCGTCTCTAACGAGAACGCCTCGCACGACGGGGCTCTCGAGCCTTTCCCGGCACGCCGCCAACTCATCGTCAAGGGGACCTGGCTGTGGCAGCCATGAATTTGGATGAGTATGGCATACTCAAATCATGAGTAAGCGGCTTCGCCTGACGGCCTTCGCGCCGTCGCTCACCGTCGCCGCCTGCGAGCCCGCACCGCCCAACGACCCGGGACCTGCCCGGGGCGACCCGCTTGAGACGTCCTTCGCGGAGACCTTCAGCGTCGTCGAACGGGACGGCTATCGCATTGTCGACATCGAGGCCTCCGTCGTCACCTGGGGCGGGTCGGCGGGCGGGCCGCCACAACGTGTCCGTCTCGTGCTGGTCCCGCCGGGTCTGGCGCCGCCGGCACTGACGGGGGATCTGGCGGGTGCCTCGCTGATCCGAACGTCCGTCCAGCGGATCGCCGTCAACGATCACCCCCATGAGGCCATGCTGCGCGCCATCGGGGTATCCTCGCCATCGTCGGCGCCCCGGTCGTCATCCTCATCCTGATCTTCTCGCCGGCCGTGAGGCAGTGGCGCTGATGCTGGGGCTGAAGTCGCTTTCCGTGGGCTATCGCAACACGCGGGGAGTGATCCTGTCGGGTCTCGACCTGTCGGCCGCGCCTGGCGACTTCATCTGCATCCTCGGCCGCAACGGGTCGGGCAAATCGACCCTCATGCGCACGATCGCGGGGCTGCAACCGTCGCTCGGCGGAATCGCAACGCTCGACGGCGAAGACATCGCGTCCATGCGTCCGGCACTTCAGCGATCTCAGCGACGGCGAGCGGCAGCGCGTGATGATCGCGCGTGCGCTCGCGCAGACCCCGCACCTCATGGTCCTCGACGAGATCACGGCGTTCCTCGATCTCCCGAGCCGCGTCGAGATCATGGCCCTCCTGCGGGCCCAGGCCAGGGAGAAGAGGCAGATCGTTCTGCTCTCGAGCCACGACCTCGACCTGTCGCTTCAGCTTGCCGACAGCGTCTGGCTGCTCGACGGCGCGGGCGGTTTTTCGGTCGGTACGCCGGACGCGCTGAGCGGGAGCGGGGCGGTGGGGCGGGCCTTCGACACCGAGGAGATCCGGTTTTCGGCTTCGCTTGGGCGGTTCGAGATCGGGATGTCCGGGTCGGAGTAGCTGGCTGCCGCTGCCACGCGGTACCGGCGTGCGGGTGGCCGAGGCTCCGCGACCCGGCCAACTTCCAGCATCCCCACCATCCAGAAGGCCATGTACCGGACCTGCCTCTTCTGCAAGAAGTCCCTCGGCTCCAACGAGGTCGTGGAGGCCTTCCCGGTCGGGCGGCGCCTCGCCTTCGATCCCGCGAAGGGCCGGCTCTGGGTGGTTTGCCGCAACTGTGAGCGCTGGAACCTCACCCCCCTCGAGGAGCGCTGGGAGGCGGTCGAGACCTGCGAAGAGCTCTTCCGCGCGACGCGGATCCGCACTTCGACCGAGAACATCGGCCTGGCACGGCACGGCGAAGGACTCGAACTGGTCCGCATCGGCGAGCCCCTCCGTCCCGAGTTCGCCGCCTGGCGCTACGGCGACCAGTTCCGCCGTCGGCGTCGGCGCTGGATCGCGGCCGGGTCGGCGGGCGTCGTGGCGAATGTCGCCACCTCGACGACCATCCAGTTGACGGCAGGCGGTTTGATCGGGGGGGCCGGGGCAGCTGCACTGGGTGGCGGCGCCGCCGGGCTGGCCCTGGTGGTGGTGCAGAGATTGCTGAGCAGGCAGGCCAATGTAGCGGAGTTCCGGCGCTCCGACGGCACGCCATGCACGGTCGCGCGGGACCAGGTCAAAGAGTTCACCCGGATAAGAGCCGACGATGACGAACCCGGCTTTCGCATCGAGATCCACAAGGGACTGCTCTCACGGAAAGACCCGGACTCGTTCGAGGGCGACGATGCGGCGCGAGCCATCAACGCTCTCCTCCCCCTGGTCAATGGCGCGGGCGCCATGGCTCGCCACATCCGGGAAGCGGTGTCCCGGATCGAATCCCACGGCGACCCGCATCGGTTCATTGCCGATTCCATCGAGCAGGGGGGCGGTGCCACTGCGCGCGAACTCCCCACGTCCGGGCGCCGGAGGAAGACCCGCCGGTCCGGACCGGGATGGGTCCACAAGATGCCCAGGCCCACGCGCCTCGCGCTGGAGATGGCGCTGCACGAAGAGCAGGAGCGTCGGGCGCTTGAAGGGGAGCTGGCGCAGTTGGAGCAGGCCTGGCGCGAAGCCGAGGAGATTGCGGCGATCGCAGACAACCTGCTGCTGCCCGCAGGGACGGACGAGTTTCGGGAGCGGCACTCACGTCGGGAGTCCGGCGGGCGTTGGTCAACATCATGATGGACGAGGACTCGCGGCGCGTGATAGTCCGCTGGATCAGGGAGGGGCGGGAGCGGCGGCTGCCGTGATCGTAACGCCAGACGCGTCGGTTCCTTTCAAGTGGGTTCGTCCGGACGATGACGAGATGGACACCGACGCGGCCCTCGCACTGGCCGTGCCCTACTGAGTCGCGTTCCAACACGCGGCGTACCATGCCGTGGCACTCGGCCTCGGCGGCGTGGTCGTCACGGCTGACGAGCGAGACGTGTGGCGCCTAGGGAGCGGGAGGCGTTTCCTCAATTCGGAATCGTGACCCGAATGGATCCGTTCGGATCGCTGACCTCTTCGCCTCCGATGACCACTTCGAGACCGCGGGCGTGGATACGGCCTGCCACGTTGGCGCAACCCGGGGTGCCTGGATTGCTGGAGTCAGTGCGCGCCCTGCCCAACTGCCCCACCGTGACCGGCTGCCATTCGCCGTGGATCAGTATCATTGCCCGCCGAATCGCTGCACTGCGAACTTCGCGCGCAAGGCAGTGCTCCCCCCCCATCCAGATATCTTCCACGAACATGTGAAGCGAGTTCATGCGGGCGCGCCGGGCGAAACGCAAGGTGCCCACGAAGCGACGTTGGTCGGAGGCGAGGTCGGTCACATGGAGGGTCATCGCGCTGCCGCCGTTCATCTCCTCCTCCGTGACTTCGAAGCGGTAGGTGGACCCGACGCTCCACGGGTATTCGAGTTCGCAGGCCTGTCCGGTTCCCTCGCCCCCGAATGTCCTGCAGACGACACCTTCACCCCGCTCGACGAGTTGTGCGCCGCCGTAGCCCGGCGCGTCCCACACCGAAAACTGGAGTTGCCTATCGTAACGGTCGCCGGCGCGCTGCAGGCCGGTGTAACCCCCGTCCCATTGAATGGCCGCGTAGTAGGTCCCTTGCGGCTCGGTAAGCGGCGTGATGTCGATCGAGTATCCTGCACTGGTACCGTCATGGTACATGTTGACATAGAGAGCCCCCGCCGGCCGGTTGGCCGATCCCGTTGACCGCGTCGGGATCTCGGTGGTCAGGGTCGACGCCGGATTCTCTACGGACAGTGATAGAAGTCCATTGCCTGGCCATCCAGCTACCCACGTGGCCGAAATGCGGCCGTCGGCAGAGGTCTCGCCCTCCGCCGGGAATACCCAGCCCGAGTTCCTGTCGGTAGTCCATTGGTAGCGTGCGTCCGCGACCGGCGAGCCTGCGGCATCCGTAACCGTCACGTAGATCGTGTCGCGGCCCTGCTTGCCCGCCTCCGAAGGGGCCAGGGACGGCGGGTCCAACGAGAGGCTCGTCAGGATCGCGATGGCCGTGGCTTCGAAGTCCGCCGACGCTCCGTCCGCCGTTGCCGTCAGGGTCTGTCCCCCGACAACCATCCCCAGCGTCCAGTTCGTCTGCGCGTGTCCCGAGTGGTCCGAGACCGCCGATGCCGGATCGGCGGCGCCATGTCGGTCATCGACGACAAAGTCCACTCGCGCCCCGGCAACCGGATGCTCGTTGTGGTCGACGAGACGAACTGTGAGCGGAACCGGGAGGGCGCGGCCTTGAGCACCCATCTGGTCGTCGCCTTCGACGATCCTCACGGTGTTGACTTCCTGGGCTACGGTCACCGCTGCATTTCCTGAGACCGATCCCGAGGTCGCCGTGATCGTGGTACTCCCGTTGGCCGCGGCCGTCACCAGCCCGGACGCGTCCACCGTTGCCACGGCGGCGTCGCTGGATTCCCACGAGAAGGTGACGCCCGCCACTGTCTGTCCGTTCGCGTCAAAGGCGTTGACCGCCAGCCGCACCGTGTCGCCCAGTGCCGCGATGGTGGCCTCCGCCGGCACCACCGCCACGGCGCTGACCTCCTGGGCCACAGTCACCGCTGCGCTTCCCGACGCCGACCCCGCGGTCGCGGTGATCGTGGCACTCCCGTTGGCCACAGCCGTCACCAGCCCGGACGCGCTTACGGCCGCTGCGGCGCCGCTGCTCGCCCAGGCCACCGTGGCGCCCGCCATCACCTCACCTCTCTGGTCCCGCACTTCCGCGGAGAGCTGTACCGTCGCACCCAGTGCGGTCAGCTCAGCCGTGGCCGGGCTGACCGTGACGGTGGTCGGCTCAGGGAAATAGGGCCGAGGCTCCGTGGCACCGTCACCGCAGGCGTACACCCAGAGAGTGGCCGATAGCACGGCTGCTGTGATAAGGACCAGCCGTTGACGTCTCAATGTTCGGTAACCTTGGGTTCGGGTCAGCCGGGCCGGACACACTCGCCGCAGCCCCGGACAGGTGTCACAGGCTCCGGGTCCTCGTCGCTCACCGCTCCTCCTGCAACCGATTCACGAAGTTCCTCAGGCAGTACTGCCCGATTCCGTTGAGGGCGCCTTCCTCGCGTTCCTGCAGGATGTGCATCACGAACATCAGAACGGCGGATTGCAGGAGGGCGAGCAGGGTGGTGTAGAACGCCACGCCGAGGTCGCCGGTGACCTGCTCCATCATCTCGGGACCGATGGACGCCTCGGTGAAGCTGGCGCCGGCGAACAACACGCCGGCCGTCCGCATTGCGAATGCGATCCCCAGGACGGTGCCGATGAAGCCCAGGGTCGGGATCAGCCAGATCACGTAGCGCAGCATGTTGTATCGCATCTCGATCTCGTGCTGGTACAGCTCGATCGAGAGTTCGATCGTCGAGGTGACCTGACCGATCGATCCGCTGTTGCGGAACTGGAGGAGGGCGCCGGTCAGCAGGCGCTGCAGCAGGTGGCGGCTCTCGGGATCGGACTCGACCACGCGGTCGTAGATCGGCGTGATGTCCTGTTGCCGCAGGACTGTCCGGTCGTCCTCGGGGAGCAATCCGAGGTGTAACTGTTCCCGTTCCCGAAGGCCCGCCAGGTGCCGCACGAGGAGTTCGCCGGCGGCCATGCAGAACGCGAGCCACATGAGGTTCTGGATGGTGAACGGATACGGGAAGATGCGGGTGTTGCGGTCCAGGAGCAGCTCCGCGCCGACGCTGTCGTCGCCGGCGGGAAACACGTAGGAGAGCACGCCGATGAGCGCGATGCCGAGCAGGAGGGAACCGAATAGCGCGACCGCGCGGAAGGGAATGTGCTCGTCGCCCGCCGGTCGCCGGGACACGCCCTGCTCAGTCTTTGCCATCGGGCGTTCGCGGACCGTCGCCGCGCTGTTCCACACACCTGGGCAGGGTCACGCCGTCCAGCTGGGGATTGATGTTGGACTCGAAACGGCTCAGCGCCTCCGGGATGCAGCCCGACAGGCGGTTGTGGTTGAGAGACAGGCGCCGGAGGTTGCCCAGATTGCCCAGTTCCGGCGGGATGTCGCCCGAGAGCTGGTTGCGGTCCAGGGACAACACCTCGAGCCGCTGCAGCCGGCCCAGATCGGGCGGAATGCGTCCGGCGACGCGGGTCTGCGACAGGTTCAGGCGGCGGAGGTTGCGCAGGTTGCCCAGTTCCCGCGGTATGCTGCCGCTGAGCGGGTTGCCCTGGAGGTACAGGTCCTCCAGCTGGGCCAGGGAACCGAGTGCGGCCGGTATCTCACCCGACAGACGGTTGCCCTGCAGGTAGAGGAACTGCAGCCCGCCCAGCGCCCCCAGCTCCGCGGGAATCCCGCCAGGTATCTGATTGTCGGCCAGATTCAGGTACTGCAACTGCTGCAAGAACCCGAGGGTCTCGGGAAGAGCGCCGCTCAGGCCCTTCCCGGGCAGGTCGATGCCCGTTACCGCGCCGCCCTCCAGCTGCACGCCGGTCCAGGCCGTCCAATTCCGGCTGCGGCTCCAGTCCAGCAGACCCATCGGGCCCGCGAGGTCTTCGGCGACGGCCAGGAGCACTTCGCTGTCTCCCTGCGCAAGCAGGAACCGGCGCCGGGCCTCGGCAAGGCGCTCCTCTTCGGCCTGCCTTTCGGCCTCCAGGCGGGCTTCTTCGGCCAGCCGCGCCTCTTCCGCCAGGCGGGTTTCTTCGGCCAGGCGTTCCTGCTCCAGACGGGCTTCTTCCGCCAGGCGCGCCTCCTCTGCCAAGCGCTCCTCTTCGGCCAGACGCTCCTGCTCCAGACGGGCTTCTTCCGCCAAACGCGCCTCTTCGGCCAGGCGGGCCTCTTCAGCCAGACGTTCCTCTTCCAGCCGCTCCGCCTCCAGGCGTTGCTCTTCCAGCTGACGCTCGAACGCGAGCCGCTGCTGCTCGGCGCGCTGGCGGGCTTCGGCCAGCTGCTGCTCCTGTGCGCGCTGCCTTTGGTCGGCCAGTCGCTGGGTCTCGGCCTGGCGTTCGGCCTCGAGACGCTGCGCCTCGGCCTCTTCCTCGGCTTCACGGCCCACGGCGAAGAGCGCTGCGAGGCTCTCGCGGTCGAGATAGCCCGTCTCTTCGATCCCCTGCGAGGCCTGCCACCGTCGCAGTCCCGCGCGGGCATCCGGCTCCAGCACGCCGTCCGCCTCCCCTTCGTAGTGGCCCTCGGCCGCGAGACCCCTCTCGACCATCTCGATCGTCTCGGAACTCAATTCCAGCCGGGCCTCGGTCGCCGCGGCGAGCTCCTCAGGCGTGAGGGCGCTGTTGCGCGCCACCGACACCAGGACGGTTACGCCGAGCGCGACGACCGCGATCCCCGCCGCGTAGAAGACGCGCCGCCGACCGACGCGGGCAGCCCTTGCGGCCGGCTTCTGCACGGCCACGCGCTCGGACCGTTCTCCGGATTCGCCGGACAGCATCTCCTGCCATCTGCCCAGATCCTGCGGCAGACCGGCCGACTCGATCCCCTCCTCGAGGTTCCGGCCCCTGACGTGCTCGGTGACCACATACGCCGTGCCGTTGGCGTTGGCCACGCGGAGCACCTTTGCGACCTCGGGGTCATCCACCCTGGCCAGCATCCGCGCTCCCGCCAGAAACCGCTCCAGACCCCTGGAGTACGGCTTGGCCGACTCCGGCGAGCCGGGCCCCACCGTTCCGTCCGCGCGGCGCGAGCCCGAATCCCGAGGAAGGTACTCCGTGATCAGAACGCTGCGATCGATTGCGATCTCGCGGGCCAGGTAGGTGGTCGAGACATCGTCGCCCGCCACTACGCGCTCGATGCGGTACTCGTCCAGAAGGCGGCTTCCCGCCGGAAGGGCATCCGGGGATGGGTTGTGACTCATCACCAGCTCCAGGCGACACCGAAATGGGTCCGGGAATCGGTACGGCCAACGAAAAGGCGCGCGGGCGGCTCGGAGCCCGATTGCAGCGGCATCGAGAGTGCCGACATCCGCGACAGTTGCTCGATCTCACCCAACTTCTGCGAGGCCAGGACCCACTGGGCCACACCCCAGATACCGAGAACGCTTCCGGCACCGATAATCCACTGCCGGCCGGTCTCGGCATCGTCCCGCCGGTTGAGGGCGGACTGGAACTCCAATGCATCGTCGTACTCTTCGGGGTCCGGGACGCCGAAGTACGGAATCCACTCGACGGCCGCGAAGGCGCCGCCCGCCAGGATGGCACCCCAGACAACCTTCCTTCTGCCCAGTGAGCGGCTCAGCGTGGCCTCCGCATACTGCCGTTCGAGCGGCGCGGTGGTCGCCTCGGGGAAATCGCGTTCCAGCTGGGACCTCGCGCGCCGGCCGAGCACGTATTGACCGATCCCCCAGGCGGCCAGGGCTCCACCGCCGACAAGGGCCACGGTCTTGACGCTATTGGCGGTCTCCTCCCGGTCCTGGGCCTTCTGGTATGCGGCGTCGCTCTCGTACGACTCCCGCTCCTCGACCTCGAAGAAGAGCGATACGCTCAGGGTGGCGGTGGACGCGAGCGCCGCGCCCCGGACCATCTTGCCGACTCCCGCCGACTGGCTCTGCTTGGCGGCAGCATGCTGCTGCGGGACCCCGGGGATCGGCATCCCGCCGCCAGCCGCACCCGGGCGTGCAGCAGCCGACGATGGCTGCGCCCCCCCCTGGACCGAGACCTCGCTGGCCAGCACGTACCCGACCAGATCGTCCTCGCCGGGAGGGCCTGGAAGCGACACGGCCAGGTAGGGTCCGGACTCGCCGACCCACTCCAGCACGGTGCCCGCCGGCAGCGTGGCGATGGCCGGGCTCGCAGCATCGGGATCGAGCCTGAGGACGGTCTGGTTGGCCATGACCTCGACCTGCTGGGCCGAAGCCGGGTCGGCGGCGGCACCAGCGCCTAGGAACGATGTCCAGATCACGGCGTGAAACAGGACACTGCCGGCGTTCACCTTCATTCTCACCCACCTCCACGACTCTTTCTGAAGACTCTTGTCGCTCTGAAGACCCATCGGGTCACTCATTCTTCTCGTGTTCCTGCCACTCCGGGCGCTTCCCCCGCACACGCTCACCATCTCCAATTCACCCCGAACTGCGTGCGCGCGCCCCGACGATTCGCGAACAGCTCGACGGGCGCTCCGGCAACGAAGCGACCGGTCGGAACCGAGAGCGCGGACATCCTTGCGGTCGCCTCGATCTGGGACATCTTCCTGGCTCCGAGTACCCACTGCGTCGCCCCCCAGCCCCCCAGTCCGACGCCCAGTATGTTGGTCAGGGACCTGGCACTCTCCGCCTTGTCCCTCCGGTCCAGCGCGGCGTCGAAGTCCTCCGCATTGTCGAAGTCTTCCGGGTCGGGGACCCCGAAGTACGGAACCCACTCGACCGTCCCGTACGCGACCAGCGGGAGGAAGACGGCCCAGAAGACCTTTCGCCTTCCCGAAGAGCGCATCCTGAACGCGTCGCCGTACTGTACCTGGAGCGACGGTCCCGCCGTTCGCGGAAGTTCGAGCTCCAGGCTGCGCATGTTCCTCCATCCCATGGCGATCTGCGCTACCCCCCAGGCGCCGAGAGCCCCGCCCAGCGCCATGCCCACGCTCCTGCCTGTCTCGGCCGCACTGCGGCGGTCCAGCGCGCTCTGGTAGGAATCGGCGTCGTCGTAGTCCTCGGCGACCGGTACCTGCAGCGGAGGAACGTACTCGAGCGCCGCATACGAGCCACCAGCCAGGACAAGACCCCAGATCACCTTGCCTACACCCGATGAACGACTTCTCCGCGCGTCCTCATACTGCTCCTGCAGGCTCGGGATGCCGATCAAGGGCCCGGGTCCCGCCGGTGGCATCGCCCCCGCGGGCGGCTCGATGCCCGGCACCGCGCCCACCAGCTCCACCTCGCTGGCCAGGACGTACCCGATCACGTCGTCCTGGCCGGGGTCTCCGGCGACCGACACGGCATACCAGTCTCCCGACTCGCCGGTGTATTCCAGCAGCGTTCCCGAAGCCAGCTCCACGATGACCGGGCTCGTTGCGTTGGGATCCAGCCTGATCGCCGTCCCGTCGGCGATGATGCGCACCTGCTGGGCCCCGGCGTCGGCCGGCAGGAGCGATGCGGCGGCAAGCAGGATCAAGGCCACGGCCCTGATCGCGGCCGCGACGGGTTGGCCCTGGACGTGTTCAGGCACTGTCGTTTCTCCTTCGGATTTCAAGGCGTGTCGGGGGAGTCCGTGCCGATGGCCGGCACGAGGATGCTCTTTGGTGTTCCGTTTCACTTCTCTGTCCCTTGCCGTCGGCGCTACAGCAGCGAGAGGAGGAGATTCACCGTCAGGGAGCCGCCGGCGTCGCGCACGAACTCGCCCTGGCCCGCGCTCGCCACCCGCTGCAGAAACCTCTCCACCTCCAGGTCCGCGATGCCCTGCGTGTTGATGTAGACCGTCGAGACCCGGTGTCCGGGCATGCGGGCGATGGCCGCAGCGGTCGCGATCGTCCTCTCCACCTCTTCCGGATACGCCGGATTGTCCGTCACGAGCACGATGACCCTTCTCTCGGACTCCGGCCGCCACGGCATGCGGGCCGCGTCCGTCAGCGCCTGCAGAAACGCCTCCGGCGGATCGTTGTTGCCGCCGCGGCCAAGCCCCATGCGGACGGAAAGGTTGTTCACAAACCCGCGGAAGGCCGCCCGGTTCAGCGTCGGGCCGGATATCGTCCGCAGCGGAAAGGTCGTGGTCGGCCGCTCCCATTGGCGGTCCCCGAAAGCGACGAGACCGATCCCGAAACTGGGCGCCATCCGGCTGAGCAGGTCGCTGAGCTGTCCGACCTCGGCCTTGAGGGCGGCGACCTGGCGCGTCATGCTGCTCGTGACATCCAGCGCGATCACCAGATCCACATGCGGCAACTGGTAGCTGCCCGTACTCGGTCTCGGGCCGGGAGCGGGATCGGGGCACGGGACCGGGGCGGGAACGGCGGGGCACACGGGGCAGGCCGCGGGCTCGGGCTCGGGTGCCGGTGGGGCGACCGGAACCGGAACGGTGGCCGGCTGGGGCGTGGGCGCGGGAGGACTGGGTGCGGGGCACGCGACCGGTGTCGGCAACGTGGGGAAGCTCGGACACACAGGGCAGACGATCGGTTCCGGCGGCGGTATTTCCGCGAGCAGCGGGACCGGCTCCGCCGGGTCCGACCGCGACGTGTCGGCGATGAGAGGAAAGATGATGATCGAAATCAGGATGAATGCGCCGAGGGCGGAGGCGAACAGGTCCAAGGACGCCATGCCGAAGAGCGTGAGTTCCCGATTTCGTCTCTTCATGTCAAGCCGGCTTAATCAAAAAGAACCCCACTGTGGGGGCCCGGTCTAATGGTCCCGGCGATCCGCATTCCCAGGAAGCACACAGGGGCCCGCCGGGGCAACAAGATAGAGATTCCCAACGGCTCTTGCAAGGTGCTTTTGCACTTGGAAACCGGGTCGGAGGGCACCGCCAGTGCGATTCGCCCGAGCATGCTCGCAAAACAGTAGACCCGGACTCGTTCGAGGGCGACGAGACCGCGCGCCACTCACATCGAAGCGGGTAACGAAAGCCTGTAGCGGCGCACACTCTCCACACCCAGATCGTCCCGCTCAACCGCCCAGACATAGGAGCGACCGAACACGGGAGGAGGAGAAGGGCTGAATCCTTCTGGCGGCACTACTGCCCCGAGGTAGGTTCCGTCGCTCTCGAACACATCATACCGGATCGGTTCGACCCAGGTGAACGGAGCGGACTCCGGATCGGCCGGGTCGTGTTCCTCGTTGGGCACCTGTCGTCCTTCGGTCCGGAGCGTCACCCAGATCCGACCATCGGCTCCGGCGTTCAGGCCCCTGAATGGTGGCTTGTGATCCGGAATGCCGGGACCGTTCCAGCTCCAGCCTGAATCGAACCGGCGCATCCCGGCCACGATGCTCTGTCGATGGTGGTCCCATTCCTCGTCCGACACCCCCACCGGCTCGTAAACCCTCTCGATGCGAAGCACACCGCTGTCCTGCTCAAGGTCGATTCGGTAGGCCGTGGACAGGGCCGACAGGAAGTGGCCGGTGGAGTGGACCTCCCAGTACCATCCCGGGCTGAACGGAACGGCTCGGGCGACGGAGACCCGCTCGTCCTCGTAGCTAACGACGTACTCACCCTCGTCGAAACCGGCAGGGACCTCCGGCGGCAAGATCGTGTCGATATGAGTGCCGTCAGGGCCCATGACGATGAAGCGTTGCTCCTCGTCGGTATTGTCCACATAGATTCGGCCCCGGTCATCCTGGTACAGCGGGACATTCACGTAATAGGGACTCGGCCGGTAACTCCACTCCTCGGTCTCTCCTGTCCCCAGCGCGAACACTTGCACACGCCCGTTCGCCGGATCCCTCACGAGCACGCGGCCGTTGGAAACGGCGATCCCTATGGGCACCTGGAACTCGCCCGGCCCTTCGCCTCCCCTCCCCAGCGTCTCGACGTATGTGCCGGCCGAATCGAATACGCGAACGTGCCGGGCCTGTCCATCCAGGACGTACACGCTGTAGTCATCGTCGACGGCGATCGCGCGCACGGACCCGAACAGGTACTCCTCGGGCCCCTCCACCTCGCCGATCGAGGTTTCGGGGACAAGCGCGACATCTTCCCCCCACACGCTCCCGCTTACGGTCCTGACCACGGTCGTGTCGCCGATGGTCTCGGTCTCGACGACGGTGCCGGTCGGGTTCCGGGAGTCCGACGCCGGGCCGCAGGCGAGGGGCAATGACGCCACTGCAAGAGCAGCTGATAGCCGCCAAGCGCGGGAAGAAGCGCCAATCACGTTCATGAGATCCCCCTTACAGGTTGGAGAGAGGCCGCTTCAGCCCCTTCGCGTTAGTTGGCATCGCTCGCCTCCGTCAACTCGTACACGGCCCGAGTTCGTGTTCATGTGTGGTTCTTTTTGATTGTGCCCGCCTGACCATCTCCCCGCTGACCAGACAGCCCACGACGATTTCAACTCAGCCTCCTCTGTCGCTACGCTGAGAGTGCCTGGCGATTACTGAAACGCAAGAGCTCCGGCGACGGATGTTGCACCGCTTTGACCGGAGTGTTGAATTGAAACCATGTCTGACTTGCCCCGAGGCATCAGCGCCAATTTGTCTCCCGACGTGCACCGGCAATTCCCCGGTTTTCGGCCCCGCGTATTCTCGGCCTGCATCGCCGTCTTCCTCGCGGCAACGCACGCGGCCGCCCAGCTTCCGCTCGTCGACCTCTCCGACAGCACCCCTGAGACCTTGATCCCACCCGAGTTCGACGGCGGGTATTTTGATCGGATCGGAGCGATGGCGATCCGCGACGATGGCCTATGGGTGCTCGATGCGGGCCACAGGAGGGTGTTTCGGTTTGACACCAGCGGTCGCCTTGTTGTCGCCTTCGGCCGACAGGGAAACGGCCCGGGCGAGTTCCTCTGGCCCAGTGCACTGCGCGTCGATTCGGTGGTGACCATACCCGATGTGCGGCAGGTGCGCGTGAGTCGATTCAGCCTGGACGGCGAGCACCTGGAGACTCGGCGCGCCAGCGGCCCGGTCGCGCCGTCGGCCGGGCTGGCGGTCCTGCGAAACGATGTGACGGTCTACGTCACCTCGGTAAACTACACGATGAGTTCCAATGGCATCGGGGGCGATCCGTATGGTCATGTGACCGTGGGGTTCGCCGGATCCAGCGGGGCCGATACGATCGCAAGTTGGCACGGCGCCAGTGTAATGTGGACCACAGCGAACAGGATGTCGCTATTCAGAACTGACTTCGGCGCGTCCGGTGCTTGGACGACGAGGGGCGACAGCGCGGTTGTGGTGGCGGACGGAATCACGGGCACCATTTCGATCCTCACGGTGGCCGACTCGCCGGGGGTGGAGACCGACACTCCACAGTTCTCGGTGGACTCGGTGACGATGGGTATCGCGGGGCGTCCGGTGACGAGGGCAGACCGAGAGCGGGCCGAGGCCGACTTTCGTAGGGATAGGCCGAACGTTCGGGGACAGGTGACCTTCGACGGTTGGCCGAGTCATTGGTCGGTGGCCATCAGTCTGCTGGTATCGGACGACGGCAAGGTGTGGGCGCGGCGGGCCGTCCATGAAGACGAGCGCCAGCACTGGACCGAAGTCGACCTCTCCGGGACCCTTCGCCGACACGTCATACTGCCCGAGCGCTTCTTTCTTCGCGCGATCACTGGCGGGAAGCTCTACGGAGTCGCAACGGGCGAACTTGGAGTTCAGCGTGTTGCGACCCTGGAGCTCCACTGATCTAGAAGATCCCGGGGACCCGCGGGCAGAAGAGTGGCTGGATGGGAACCGCGCCAATACCGAGGCCGGTATTCTCACGACCGCTTATCTGCCGCCCTTGATCGCACTGCAATCATCCGGTAGCCTCCCCGCGACGGGACGGCTCAGAGGAACGGCGTCCAACTAGAGGTCGGCACGCCACCCGGCTTCGAAAGCCCACCTGTCGCGGGCGTCCACATACGCCTGGTAATCCCCCGGCGGTCGGTCTCCCTCCGCGGCCGCCCGGGCCCGAGCGTCCCGGATCTGTTCTTCCAGCGGCGGGAGGCCGACGGCGGCTCGGCGTTCGGCAAGAAGCTGCGGGTCTTCCACCTCGCCCGGCGAGAGGCTGCCGTCGGCGTCCCAATCGAGCTGCGTGCCGTAGCGCTGCGGGCGGCCCTCGAAGAATCGCATCCGGTCCTCCAGCATGGCGGCGTGCGCAGGATCCGCCTTCCCTGCCCGGGCCGCCGCCGCAAGGAGTGGCAGCGCCCGACGGAGCAGGTCCGGCTCCGAAATCGCGTGTTGCAGTATCAACCACGACGCCTCCGCACCGTCAGGACCGACCAGGTCCGCTCCCGGCCATCCGATCGCCTCGATGATTCGCCGGAGACGCTGGGCGTTGCGTTGATGCACCCGAGCCATCCGAGGCTCATAGCCGGCGTTGAAGAGCTGCCCGGAGGCTGCAAGTTCGGCCCGCGTAGAGGCGTCGAGCCGGGCCATGTCAAGGAGTTGGCGACGCAGTTGGTCAGGTGACTCCGTGGCCGTCACCGTTTGGCCAATTCCTTCATGGCCGCGGGGGGCGCGGAACCGAAACTCCGGGGAGGCAGCGGTCAGCCCTCCCGCACCCGATCCAGGAAATCCTCGGCGGTCTCGCATTCAATCACCGCGTCGGCAATGGGGCGATGTCTTCCGGATCGGAGATTCGATCGAGTATCGTCCCGAGCTGTTCGGCGGTGCCGGGGCCGAACCTGCGGGTGACTTGCCGTAGTACCAGCTCGCAGTCCCGCTGGATCGATGCTTGCCGCTCCCGCGCTATGCCGCGCGCCATACCCCGCTCCATACCCCGCTCCATACCCCGCTCCATGCCCCGCTCCATGCCCCGCGCCATGCCCCGCTCGACGCCCTTCTCCAGCTTCTCCTTCCACTGCCGGTCGTATTCCTTGCCCCACTCCCGGGCCCGTTCCAACAGCGTCATCGTTCCTTCCTCCTCTTCCAGCACGGTGCGTTCCAGTTCCTCGCCAGCCTCACCGAACCGCCGCGCCACCGCCAGGGCGATCCATTTCCGGAAGGCCCCGGCCAGTTCCGGTTCCCCAATTGTGTCAAGCCAGGCCCACAGCGGGCCGAGCAGTTCCTCGAGCAGTTCCGCCGTGGGAGCCTGCTCGAAACGGGCAATCATCGCGAGCACGTTGTCCGGCGGCAGCGAGGCCGGGTCCTCCGACTGGATCTCGATGAGAAGATACCGGTGCCGGGGGCGGTATCCAAGCAGCTCGCCTGGCACGGGGCCGATCAGGTCGGCTATGTCGGTCGCCGCTGTCCATCGCCGTTCTCCGTTGTAGATGACGACGGGAAGCACGAAGGGGTACTCGCCGCGCGGCCCCAGATCCTCGTTGCCGAGCTGCATCCAGATGGTTGTCGTGTAGTCCGTCATTCGCAGGGCCATGCGTCGGTCGACGGTGGACTGGAATTCCAGCAGGATCAGGATGTAGACCCAGCCGCCCCGGGTGGTTCCGACTCGCCAGAGCATGTCGGTATGCCGCTGGCCGAGGTGCTCGGTGACGAAGCTCGCGGGCATGCGTTCCAGGGTGGTGAGGTCGAGGTGTCGGGCGAGGTCGCCAGCCACCGCGCGCAGCGTGTCGGCGACGGTGCGCGGATGGGCGAAGAAGCGCTTGTACGACGCGTCGTGCTTCGGGTTGTCGGGTCGTTGCTGCTTCCCCTGCATGGCGGGGGCTCCCCGGCGGAAAGGGCGGCGACAGACGGCATCGGGGCCGCGGCGCCGGTCCTTCGGTGGTCAGGCGGGAATGATCGCCGGGGACCGGGGGCGGAGGAATGGCTCGATGGGCAACGATGTTGTAAGGCGTTGATAGTAATAGTCTTACATCGCATACGGTGATTGTTGTTCCCTTATCAGTTCGTGTTTCCTGAACGGGATGTAGATCGACGCC
>JAJDTB010000012.1 GCA_022827345.1 Gemmatimonadota bacterium
CACACCCCCCTGCACGTACTCGGCGACGTCATGCACGCGGCCAACGACGCCCTCCATCCCCCATTTCTCCAACGCCTGCGTGAGCACGCGCGCATCGAAGCGGCACCCGGTCACCTCACCGCGCAGACCGGCCAGGAATACGAACGCGGGGCCGAGCGTCGCGGGATTCTGCCAGCGCGCACGGGTCGTCTTGTCGGCCGCTTCGGCCTGGCGGCGCGTGAGCGAGGTCGGCTTCAGGAAGATGCCCGGGGTCACCGCGTTCACGCTGACGGGCGACCCGGCAAGCTCCAGGGCCAGGCACCGCGTGAACGCTTCGATCCCGAACTTCGACGCGCAGTACGCGGTCTGGCGTGGGAAGCCCTGTGTGCCCGCACGCGACGAGATGTTGACGATCGAGCCGCCGCGGCGTTGCAGCATCGGCAGGAGGTCGCGCGTCAGAAACACCGGGGCTTCCAGATTGACTCGCAGGGTGCGGTCCCAGTGCTCCCGGTCGAGCGCCTCCACGGGCTGCCGTTCGAGCACGCCGGCGTTGTTCACGATCGCGCGGAGGTTGTCGGCCCCGTCGCCCATCCACCGCACCACCCGCCCCCGCCCTTCCTCCGCCGCCAGGTCGGCCACGCAGACCTCCGCCCTCCCCCCGTCGGCACGAATCCCGCCGGCCGTCCACTCCAGCTCATCGGCCACCTCCGACGTCAGCCACACCCGCGCCCCGGCCGCGGCCAGCGCCGCCGCGATCCCGCTCCCCAGCCCCCGCCCCGCCCCGGTCACCAGCACATCGGTCCCGTCGAGCGGCTCTGTCGCAAAACGACCCTGACGTAACGTTAGGGTTTGCTCGCCATCGGCCTCTCCGCGGCCCGCGCCGCCGGTCACACCGCGCTCCACCACGCACCCCTACCCCACCAGCACCCGCACCAGCCACGCGCAGGTGAACCCCAGGTAGTTGCCCAGCGCGTACCCGAAGATCCCCACGATGACCGCCGGCGCCACCAGGCGGTGCCACTTCATCGCCATCCCGATCGCCAGCGCCGAGCCCGGCCCCCCGATCGCCGCCTGACTCGCGATCGATACCGTCGGCAGGTCCACCCGCAGGAGCCACCCGATGCCGTAGGCCACAACCATGTGCACCCCGATGATCGCGATCATGAAGGTGAAGATCGGCGCGCCGGCTTCAACCACGCGGCCCAGCTCCGACGCCGCCCCGAGCACGATGAAGAAGATGTGGAGCGCGAAATACGACAGCACCTCGGCGCCGCGCAGCTTCCGAACCCAGGGCAGCTGCGCGACGATCAGCGCCATCGTGGTCAGCCAGAGCACCTCGGGGATCGCCGGCATCATTCCGTTCAGGATCCGCGCCAGCCAGAGGGCGAGCAGCGGCAGCGCCCCCAGGATGGCCAGGTCGGTGATGCTCATGTCGGAATCGGTCCAGCGCCGGCGCATGGCGTCTTCGTCGACGTCATCTCCATCCGGGCCCGCCGCCGTCCGCGCCCACGCCCCCGCCAGCTTCGTCCGGCGCAGGAACATCGACGCCAGTACGCCGGCCAGCCACACCTGCAGGAGCAGATAGGGCACGGTGGAGAGGTTGTCGGCGAGCGCCGCCGCGGCGAAGGTGCTCGGGTCCGTGTCCAGCCCCTGGCCGACCGCCGCGAAGTTCATCCCGCCCCCCGCAAAGGCCGCCGAGAAGGCCCCGGCCAGCTTCCAGGTCTCGGCGCCGACCCATCCGGACATCGTGATGCCCGCCGCAAAGCCGCCGATCAGACTGCCCACGCACGCCGCGAGGTACGCCACGAGCAACGGACGCCCCGCCGCGGCCAGCTCCCGCAGCTGCGTCCCCATGATCACCAGCACGATCGCGTACGGGATCGCGAAGGTGAACACGCCCTCGTGCACCGGCCCGGTGTGGTCGATCACCCCCACGTTCGCGAGCGTGATGCCGAGCAGCGTGCACACCACCGCCGAACTGATCTTCCTGATCGGCTCGTAGCGCTCCTCCAGCCAGCGCGCAAACGCCACCACCGCCAGCATGAAGGCCAGGACCAGAACCGGTTCTCGTATCATGGGATCACCGTGGATCGGGTTCGTGTTTGGGGGGTCGCTGCGCTCAGGGCGATGCGGTCCCTGCGCCGACCAGTCCGCGCAACCCGCCCCCGTCGCGCACGGCTACGAGGTTAGCCACCACGTCCCTGGCCATGCCAACCTGGCCGCCCCCCGAGCCTCCGCCCATGTGCGGCGAGAAGAGGACGTTCGGCGCGCCGATGAGCGGGTTGTCCGCGGGGAGCGGCTCGTCGAGGAAGACGTCCAGCCCGGCGCCGGCAATCTGCCCCGCCTGGAGCGCGCCGAGGAGCGCGGCTTCGTCGACCAGCCCGCCGCGGGCGGTGTTGACCAGGATCGCGTCGCGCTTCATGTGGCTCAGCGCCTTGGCGTCGATGATGTGCTCGGTGTGCGGCGTGTGCGGCGCATGCAGGCTGACGATGTCGCTTGCGGCGAGCAGGTCGCGCAGGGGCATGTAGCGCACGCCAGCCATCTGCTCGTGCCGGCGCGGCAGCGGCGATCGCTTGTGGTACACGACCTCCATGTCGAACGCGCGAGCGCGCCGGGCGACCTCGAGGCCGATGCCGCCCAGCCCCACCAGCCCGAGGACGCGGCCGTGCAGCTGCAGGATGTCGTCGTAGCCGAGCCAGTTGAAGGCGATCTTGCGCTCGGTCGTGCGGACGGGCTCGACCCCCTGGCCCAGGTACTCCGCGTTACGGGTCCCGCGGTGGCCCGGGACCACCTTGCGGTACAGGCCGAGCATCAGCGCAAGGGTCTGCTCGGCCACCGCGATCGCGCCCCGGTGCGGCAGGGCCGACACGGGGACGCCCGCTGCCGTTGCGGCCTCCATGTCGACCGCCCACGGGGCCCGGCCCTGCACCTGGATCAGGCGGAGTCCGCGCGTTGCCTCGATCAAATCGGCGTCGACGGGGCGCGTCGCCGTGACCACCGCGTCCACTCCCGCGGCCGCATCCCGGAGTGCGGCACCATCCAGCTTCCCGCCCCAGGTAATTCCGACTCCGGCTTCGTTGGCGATGCGGTCAAAGAGGGTGCGGACCCAGTCCGCCAGGGGCTCGATGTGGAGGGTTCGCAATGTGGTGGCGAATCGGTTGAGGTGGATGGGAAAGCGGCGGGGGAAGTTAGGGAGGGGCTCCGGGGTGCGCGAGGGCACTCGAACTCCAGACAGCCGGGTTGACGACGGCCGGGCTAGCCCAATGCCCGATGGTCCGTCACCCGCCGCGCCTTGACCGGAAAGCGCGGCAGCGTCCCGGCCGGCACGGCCCGGACATCGACGCGCAGCCCCAGCGCTTCGCGCAGAGCCCGCGCCATGCGCGCCGTCCGCGCGTCGGTATCGCCGCCCCTCAACTCCACCCGCACTACGACCTCGTCGCGCCTCCCCCGGCGGTACAGATCCACCGCAAACTCCCCCGCCGCACGATACCCCCGGAGCACGTTTTCGACGGCGCTGGGATAGAACTCGACTCCCCGAACGATCACTTTCTGGTCCAGCCTGCCCAGAACGCCGCCCATCAGGCGACGGTAGCGACTGCCGCACGCGCACGGCCGATCGTGCAGACGCCCGAAGTCACCCGTGCGGTAGCGGATGGCAGGCATCCCGGCGCGCCCGAGGTTGGTGACGACGAGCTCCCCCTCCTCCGCCGGCGCGCCTGTTACCGGATCGACCACCTCGAAGATGTACTCGCCCTCGTTGAAGTGGACTCCGTCCTGGGCGTGGCACTCGAAGCCCCAGGCGCCCACTTCGGTTGCGCCCGCGTGGTCGAATACTCCCGCGCCGAAGGCTTCGCCGAGCCGGACCTTGGTGGCCGGCAGGCTCGCACCCGGCTCGCCCGGGTGGATGGTGACGCGCAGCGCGGAATCCCGCAGGTCGATCCCTGCCTCGGCGGCGACCTCGGCGAGCCGCAGCGCATAGGTGGGCGTGCACACCATGACCGTCGGCCGGTCGACCATAATGGCCCGTACGCGCTGGAACGAGTCCTTTCCGCCGCCCGGAAGGACGAGGCAGCCGAGGCGCCGCGCACCTTCCACTCCGCTCCACACTCCGAGAAACGGCCCGAATGAGAATGGAAAGAACACCCGGTCGGCCCGGGTGACGCCCGCGGCCCGGAAGACCCTGGCCCAGCACTTCGCCAGCCAGTCCCAGCTGTCGGCCGTGTCGAGCCAGCGCAGCCCTTGCCCCGACGTTCCCGAGGTGTGGTGCTCCTGCACGTAGCGCTCCAGCGGGAATGTCGGGAGCGTGCCGTACGGCGGGGTCTGCGCCTGGTCGTCCAGCAGTTCGTCCTTCGTCGTGAAGGGAAGGCGGGCGAGGTCGTCGAGGCGCGTCAGGTCGGCGGCGGTGCCCACCCCGGCGCTGGCCAGTTTGTTGCGATAGAAGTCGTTGCCCTTCAGGACCGGGTCCAGTTCGGCGCGGAGGCGGGTGAGCTGGGTGCGCTCCAGCGCCGCGGGATCGAGTTGCTCTTCGGGGTCCAGTGTGGCCGCCGAGTCGGCGCTGTCGGGCAAGCGTTCATCGCCTTCGGTCGAGTGGGCTTTCATCTGGTCAGGCCGGAAGGAGGGGTTGTAATGTCGATGTGACAGTGCGGTTCGGCGAGCGTAGCGGTTCAGTACGGCTGCATCGGTGCTCGGATAGCCGAGAGATTTCCGGGACAGGACACTAGCAATAGCGCCAGCTGAATGAAAACCGTGGAAACCACACCCGCGCTCCAGCGGACGGCAGGTGCATGAGACCGGACGAGGCTCTCCGCTACCAGGCGTCCGACCCGATCGCACGGCCGCTCGCCTTCGGTCTCGGACTGCAACTCGCCGTTCTCACGCTGAACTCGGCGGTGTTGCTGCCCACCATCGTCTTTCGGGCTGCGGACGCGGAGCGATTCCTGGTGTGGGCGGTCTTCGCCGGCATGCTGGCCTGCGGCATCATCACCATCGTGCAGGCGATCAGGCTGAGGCGGTTCGGCGCCGGATACCTGATGCTCCACGGGGCCTCCTCGCCTTTCATCGCCGTTTGCGTCGCCGCGCTTCTTCAGGGGGGACCGACGATGCTCGCGACGCTCGTGTTGGCGTCGGGGCTGGCACAGGCCGTGTTTTCCGAACGTCTGGCCCTGTTGCACCGACTCCTGACGCCCGTAGTGACTGGCACGGTGATCATGCTGCTGCCGGTTACCGTCATGCCGATTCTCTTCCGCATGCTCGACGAGGTGCCAGGCGGGGCTCCGGCGGTGGCCGGTCCCCTGTGCGCCTTCGCAACGCTGGCAACGGGCGTGGGGATCTACCTCAAGGGAACCGGCGGGCTGCGCCGATGGGCGCCCGTGGCAGGGATCGCAGCCGGATCTCTCGTGGGCGCGCTATTCGGGATCTACGAAACCGGGCTGGTGGCGAATGCGGCCTGGATCGGCGTGCCGCAGGGCCGCCCACCGGGCCTCGATCTGAGTTTCGGCCCGGCTTTCTGGGCGCTTCTGCCGGCGTTTCTGTTCATTGCGCTCGTCGGGGCCACCAAGTCCGTCGGCGTGGCGGTGGCGACCCAGCGGGTATCGTGGCGCGGCCCACGCGCTGTGGATTTTCGTTCCGTACAGGGCGCCGTGGCGGCCGAGGGGGTCGGGAACGCCGTGGCCGGTCTGGCGGGCGCAATTCCCAACACCCTGCATCCCACGCCGATCGCTGGGATCGAGACGACCGGCGTGGCAGCCCGCAGCGTGGGTGTTGCCGCCGGGCTCGCGCTGATCGTCCTGGCGTGCCTGCCCAAGCTGGTCGCGGTGATTCTCGCAATACCGGACGCGGTCGCGGCGGCGTCGATCGCCGTCGTCATGTGCATGTTGTTCGTGGTCGGTATGCGCGAGGCGGTCTCCGGAACCCGAACCAATCCGAGAAACGGTCTCATCGCGGGGATCTCGGTGTGGGCGGGCATTGCTGTCGAGTTCGACCTGGTCTTCGCGGATTACCTGGCCGAACTGGCCGGTGGCCTGCTAAACAACGGGATGACCGCGGGCGGCCTGGTGGCGATCCTGCTCGCAACCGTAACGATGCCCCGCACGGCACGGTTCGGGGGAAGCCTCGACGTGGCCGAACTGCCCAGGATGAGAGACTTCATCGCCGGATTTGCCCGCCGTCATGGGTTCGAGGCGTCTGCTGAGCGCATGGTGGCTGCCTGCGAGGAGACGTTGCTGATGCTCCTCGAGTCCCGGGGTGCCGGAACGGGGCAGGCCGACGCCGACCACAAGGAACGCGCGCTTCTGATCACCGCGTCCAGGGAGGACGGACACGCCGTCCTGCAATTCAAGGCGGCCGCTCCGGGGCAGGAAGAACTGAACCTGCAGGATCGATTGGCATGGCTTGGAGACGAGGCTCCTGGCGCGCCGGAAGAGCAGGAGATCTCGCTCAGGCTGCTTCGACATCTGGCATGTTCCGTTCGGCATCAACAGTTTCGCAACGTGGATATCGTCACCCTGAAGGTTGCGGCCGAGCGGCGGGCCGGCGGGAAGCGCTGACGTGTTGAACTCACGGCCGCTTCGCTGCGCGCCGCTCGCGCCCCTGCTGTTCCTTGTGGTACCGGGCTGCTCACCTCGGGCGGATTACGATTCAGACGGCAGATCTCTGGTCCTGGCGCATTTCATGTCGCCTCTGAGCAGCGTGCGAGTCGACGTGGTGGTCCCGTTTGCGGAGCGATTGGCGGAGCTCTCCGAAGGCAGGCTGACGGTGACCGAGTACATGGGGGGAGCTCTCGGCTCCTCGCCTCGCGGATACTACTCCATGCTGCTCGACGGGGTGGCGGACGTTGTCGCCACCCTCCCCGGATACACTTCCGCGGTATTCCCCATGACGGTGCTCAGCGTATATCCGGGCGTCTGCAACAGCGCGATCGACTGCACAAACGCGCTGCAGCGGGCCCGGCCGGTGCTGGAGGGCGAATACAGGGCGAAGGTGCTGGCGATCTGGTCCGCGACCCCTCCCGTGCTGCTCACCCGCGACAGGCCCGTCCGCAAGCTGGAGGATCTGCAGGGGCTCAAGCTGCGCGTGTCGTCGCGCCTCGAGATGCCATTTGTCGAAGCGCTGGGCGCGAGCCCCGTGATGCAGCCGATTTCGGAGGTCCAGCAGAATCTGTACAACGGGGTCATCGACGGCGTTGTGATCACCGCCGGGGGGATCCTTCCGTACCAGTTGCAGGAAGCGGCCGCCTACGTGACGACCTGGCTGCCCCTCTCCGCCGCTCCGTTTGTTCTGTTGATGAACCAGGATGCCTACGCGTCGCTTTCCGCGCGGGAGAAAAGCTGGGTGGACCAGGCGTCGGACGCGTCGCTGTCCCTGTCGGGAGCCCGGGGTTACGAGGCCACCAGTGCCCGCGGGCTCAGGGTGGCCAGCGAGGCTGGTGTTGAACTGATCGATCTCCCGAACCAGGAGAAGGCGCGTTTCGAGGACGCGGTCGCGGGCACCTACCAGGCGCAACTCTCCCGAAAGCTCGGTGACCTGACCGTGGCCGAGGTCATCGAGCGGTTCCGCGCGAAGTGACGGGTTCGCGCCGAAAACCGGGTCGGGATCGCAACCGGGTCCGTGACGCGCTCCAACGGAGTCTGGCCACCGCCTGTTCAATCACCGGAGGGACGGCGCTTCTCCTGCTTCTGGGCATCACCGTGGCCGAGGTTGTCGCGCGCTATCTAATCGGTGTTTCCCTGCTGGGCGCCGAGGATCTCGTGACGATGAGCCTCACGGTGCTCGTTGCGGCCGCGGTGGTCTGTGCGGCACAGGAGGGCGGACACGTGTCCGTCGACCTTGCAGGGCGCTTCGACGGCGGCCGCGCCAGGCGAGCGGCCGACGCCGTCGCGCGGCTTCTGGGCGCAGGAGCCACAGCGATCGTGGCCCTGGCACTCTTCGTCAAGGGCAGCTGCGGTCTCGGGTGCGGCGAGGTTACCGGGAGCCTTGCCATCGTGCACACTCCGTTCTACTACGCGCTGGGTGTGTCCATGGCGACGTACTCTGTGCTTCTGGCGTCCCGGATAATCGGGCGACCTGTCGCGTCCGACACGGATGACTCGCGCGGGCAGGGCATCTGATGGACGGCGCAACGGTTGCCCTCCTCGGCCTCGCCGCCCTCTTCCTTCTCCTCCTGATCCGGGTGCCGGTCGGGCTTTCCATGCTGATCGCCGGCGCGGCCGGCATTGCCGCTATTCGCCCCCAGGCAGTGCTGCCCGTCATCGCGGGGGAAACGTTCGCGGTGTCGTCGCGGTACGCGCTGACCATCATCCCGCTTTTCATGCTTATGGGGAATCTGGCCGTCGTCTCGGGAATGAGCCGGGAATTGTACCTCGCGGCCAACCTGTGGCTGGGCCGATTCAGGGGAGGGCTCGCCGCGGCCTCGATCGTCGCCAGCGCCGGGTTCTCGGCCCTGTCCGGATCATCGCTGGCCGCCGCGCTGACGATGGGACGCGTCGCGCTCCCCGAAATGCTGCGGTTCAATTACGACAAGTCGCTCGCGGCAGGCGCCGTCGCCGCGGGTGGAACCCTCGGCATCCTGATTCCGCCTTCGGCCGGGCTGGTGCTCTACGGCATCCTTACAGAGGAGAGCATCGGCCGCCTCTTCATGGCGGGACTGATTCCCGGGATTCTGCTCACGCTGCTTTTCGTCTCGACGGTTTTCCTGGTGGTGAAGCTCCAACCGCACAAGGTGCCGTCCGGCGGGCCACCGAACCCGAGCCCGGGGCGGCAGCGGGCGCCTGCGGGGGCCTACTGGATCCTGGGGCTGGTCGTTGTGACCCTGGGCGGGATCTACGCCGGTGTCTTCTCCGCCATGGAAGCAGCGGGCGTGGGCGCGTTCCTGACCCTTCTGGTGGCGCTGGCGCGTCGCTCCCTCACTCGGGACGGATTCGGCGAGGCCGTCCACTCCACGCTGAGGGCGAGCGGAACGGTGTTCCTGATCCTGATCGGAGCCTATGTGTTCAAGGTCTTCCTCGGTTTCACCGAAATGCCGTTCGCCGCAGCCCGCTGGGTGGCCGAGCAGGGATGGTCGGGAACCCAGGTGGTCGCGCTGCTTCTCGTGATGTTCATCGTGCTGGGCACCTTCCTGGACGGGTTCGCGATGCTCGTCCTTACGATTCCGCTGGTTCAGCCGATCCTCGCCTCACTCGGCGTCGACATGGTGTGGTTCGGTGTCATGATCGTGGTCACCCTGGAGATGGGGCTGATCTCGCCACCCGTCGGCCTGAACACTTTTGTGGTGAAGAGTGTTGCCCCGGACGTTCCGATGGGTGCGATCTTCCGCGGAATCATCCCGTTCTGGCTTGCGATGCTGGCGTTGCTGGTGCTGATCGCTTTCGTGCCCCAGATTGCCACTTTCCTGCCCGAGGCAATGTACGGATTTCAACGATGACCATGGATCGCAGACAGTTTGCCGCCGCCACGGGAGCCGGCGCGATGGCCCTCCTTTGGCAGCAGGCGTGCACGGAGGTAGCCGACACGGGTGAGGTCTCGGCCGCAACCGCCCAGACCCTGCTCGACCACCAGGGCCCGCGCGGCATCTATGAGGACGCCGAGGAACTCGAACGTCTCCGGGCCGCCCTGGCGAACATGATCAACGTGCAGCGTCAGTTGCGGGAGTTTCCGCTGGACCCCGACGAGCCGCCTCTCACCGTGTTCTGGAGGGGCTGAGGGATGAACAAGTCCACCGACGCGACCAGCCCGGCGCCCGAGGCGCGCGCAAGCATCGTTGCCGCGCGGCAGTCCACCGTCCCGGAGGACACCCTCTTCGGCACGGTGCGAGAGTTGGCCGACCTGCTGGCCAGCGGCGCCGTCACCTCCACCGATCTCACCCGGGCCTACCTGGATCGCGCCGACGCCCTCGACGTCCCCCCGTTCGACCTCCCCAGCGAGCCGCGCACCGACCACGAGGGCAAGCTCGCCACAATGGTCACGATCGCGCACGACCACGCGCTCGAGGCCGCCGAGCGCGCCGACCGGGAACTCGCGGCAGGGCGTCGCCGCAGCATCCTGCACGGCATCCCCTACGGCGTGAAGGACCTGCTCGACACGCGCGGCATCCGCACCACGTGGGGTTCGGGGATCTTCGCGGACCGCGTCCCGGACCGGAATGCGACCGTGATCGACCTGCTGGAATCCTCCGGTGCCGTGATGATGGCCAAGATGTCACTGGGCGAATTCGCCGGCGGCAACACGAGCTCCGCCCTCAACCCCTGGAAACTCGACCGCACCAGCTTCGGATCGTCGAGCGGCACGGTTTCGGCAGCCGTAGCGGGGCTGATCGGCTTCGGCATCGGCACGGAGACCGGCGGCTCGATCGTCTTCCCGGCTTCGGCGGTCGGCGCGTCGGGCCTGCGCCCCACTTTCGGGCGCGTGAGCCGCTTCGGCTGCATGGCGCTGTCGTGGAGCCTCGACAAGATCGGGCCCGTGGGGCGCTCGGCGGAGGACTGCGGGCACATCCTGCAGGAGATTGCGGGGCACGATCCGCGCGACACCTCCACCGTCGACCGCCCCTTCGTCTTCCGCGCCGACCCCGGGGCGATGCGCGGGCGGCGGCTGGGCGTGCACCGCGCCGAGTTCGAGCTGTCGGGTTCGGAGACGACCCGCCGCGCCTTCCAGGAGGCGCTCGACGTGTTCGCGCAGATGGGGGTCGAGGTCGAAGATGTGGAACTGCCGCTGCGGCCCACCGGCGCGCTGTTCACCACCATCGTCACCGTCGAGAGCGGCACCAACTTCAAGTCGCTCTTCGACGACGGCAGCGCCGCGAACATGTTCTCCTTCAACGAGGACCGGCGCGCGGGGTGGATGGCTGGCCGCATGTTGCCCGCCGCAGACTACCTGACCGCGCAGCGCATCCGCAACCAGCTGGTGCGCGAGGCCGACGAGATCCTGTCGCGCTACGACGCGGTGATTGCGCCGACCTGGCCCAACGGCGCCGCGATGCGCGAGGTGCGCGACGGCTGGCCGATCCCTGCGCGCAACGAGTGGGAGCCCCCTGGCGAGGTCAGCGCGCAGACGCCGCGGCTGAACTACATCGCCAACCTGGTCGGGCACCCGGGACTGGCGATCCCCTGCGGATTCGACGAGGACGGACTGCCGCTGTCACTGCAGATCGTCGGCTCGCCGATGGACGACCAGAGCGTGCTGGATCTGGGGATGGCCTATCAGCGGGAGACGGACTGGCACCGGCGGCGGCCGGCGTATCCGTGGAGGGAGTAGGGGGCTACCCAGAAAACGGTAGAATGTCATGTCGGCATTACATTATGTAATGTAAACATGACACACTGGTGGTCGGTGAGATGCTACGACTCACGGCCGCCACTGTCCCGCTTCCGGAATCCCGCGACTGAACAGCACCTGGAGACTCGGCCCGGTTGGCCTGGCGGCATCGGCAGCTACACCGATCACGTCCGTCGCGTCCTCGCCGCGCAGGATCCCGCGCACCTGGCCGCTGTCGCGATCTCGCAGAATGACCATGGGATCGTCGGTCGCGCGATCGGTCGTGACCCGTCCACCCGGCCCGGTCAGGGAGATGCTCTCGAGTGCGCCCGCCCACTCGGCCTGCACGGGCACCGTGATGACGAAGGACGACTGTCCGTCGGCATCGGCAATCTCCAGCATGCCGAGGCTCAACGCGAACAGCTCTTCGCCGCTGGCGGTCCGGCCGGCAAGCTCGTAGTCCCCCGGGGGATCCGGGTCCGATGGCGGCGCGTCCACCACGAAGGCCGGCTCCAGGTACGGATTTCCCTGTTCGTCCGCGCCGCCCCATAGCAGCAGCGAGCGGGTGGGAGCGCCGGCCCGAGCGCGAGGTGACGCGCCGGTGCTGCTGCCTTCGGTCAGAACGCGATGCCCCAGCGCCTTGGCGAAGCTGAAGTCGCTGACCCATCGCGGCGGACCGCAGTAGGACATCAGATCCCGGGCATGCGGCGGGACCAGCGAACCGCCGTCGCGAAAGTCGTAACCCCAGTTGCCGATCGCCCCGTTTCGGTGGGGAAACGCCCGGTCCGGGCCTGCAGCACCTCCGCACGGAGCATGGTACAGCGCGAAGTTGTGCCCCAGTTCGTGAGCGATCACGAAACCGTCGGCAGCCGAGAAGCCGACACCGAAGCCCAGGTAGGCGACCCCTGATTGGCCACCGACGATGCGTTCCGGCATGATGCCCATGTAGTATCCGTTTCCCTCTTCCAGACGCCGGATCAAGCGGGTCTCGATGAGGAGCTCGACCACGTCGTTGGTGGAGGTAAGGACGGATCCGTGGGCTTTCACGTCGAGATCACCGACCGGGAGCATCGCCCGCGTGTCCGCGAGCATCTCGTGGCTCTGCGGGTGGGCTGCCATGGCCTCCGCGACTTCTACAATCGACGAATCGGCATCACGCATCCACTGAAACGGCACGAACGTGAGGTCCAGGACCGGCACACGCTCCACCTGCAGCACGGCTCTCCCCGTCTCCGGGACCCGCCCGGTCACCCCGAGTTCCGCATCCAGCGTGCTGTCGGGATCGATCTCGATCACCATTTCGAGTCCCGGCTGGATTACGGACCCCGGGATCCGGGCGTTGGCCGACTTCTCGAGCGCGCTCTCGGCGTCTCGCACCTCGGTGGGGATCGGAATGGTCGAGCCCGGAATCTCGACCGCGTGCGCCTCCGCGCCATCCACGTAGAAGGTTGCACGCACTTTCGGGATGCCCGCGTCCGTGGGTTGCGAGGCCGTCGGGTAGACCCGCAGCAGCGCTTCCCTGCCGGCCACAAGGGGGACGGGGACGCCCGTGGACTGCACCGCCTGCGTGAGGTAGGCGGACGATCCGGCGCCGGTCGGGCACGGCCGCACCCGGGCAAGGTTCAGTCCGGATATCCATTCCTGGAAGCCGGCATCCTCGGGCACGCACAATTCCGTGCCGCCCACCAGGAGCTCGCCCAGGTTGTCGAGCGCCGTCAGGCCCGAGGGCAGCGCGCCGGCGAGTGCGGGGTTGCCGGTCAGGTGAAGCCTTCTGAGCGATGTCATGCCGCCCAACTCGGGCGGGAGAGGGCCCGCGAGCCGATTCTGCATTGCCGACAGGGACTGCAGCCGCGTCAGGAGGCCAAGCTCGGGGGGCACGGCGCCGGTCAGCTGGTTCCGGTCCAGATACAGCGTCCACATGTTGGACAGGTTGCCCAGTTCGACGGGGATGGGTCCCGTCAGTTCGTTCCCTTCGAGACGCAGAGTCCGCATGTTGGGCAGATTGCCGAGTGCGGACGGGATCGGGCCCGTCAACTCATTGTCGCTGAGCTCCAGGTACTCCAGACTGGACAGGTTGCCCAGCGCCGCCGGGATCGATCCTGTCAGGCGATTGCCTCCCAGGGTCAGCGCTTCCAGGTATACTGCCGTGCCCAGCTCCTGTGGGATGTGCCCTTCCAGCTCATTGTCGTGGAGAAGCAGCTCGTTGAGGCCGGGGAGGCTGCCCAGAGCCGGCGGGATCCGACCGGTCAACTCGTTGTCGTTGAGATGCAGCTGGGCCAGGGTGGATATGTTGCCCAGCTCGGTGGGAATCGGGCCGGACAGCTGATTGGCGCCGAGCACCAGCGAGTACAGGCTGGCCAGGGTGCCCAATGCGGGCGGGATCGGCCCCGTCAGTTCATTGTTGGAGAGGTTCAGCGCCGACAGGCTGGACAGATGTGCCAGCTCGCCCGGGATCGGCCCCGTCAACTGGTTGTAGTCGAGGTACAGGTAGGCGAGGTTGGACAGCCTTCCCAACTCGGGGGGGATCGGCCCGGTCAGGTCGTTGCCGCCGAGGACCAGCACCGACAGGCTGGCCACGGTGCCCAGCGCGGGCGGGATCGTTCCAGTCAGCTCATTCCAGGCCAGGTTCAGCTGCGAGAGGTTGGGAAGCTTGGCCAGTTCCGGCGGAGTCGGCCCCGTCAGTCCGTTCTGGCTGAAGTCCAGCTCGGAAAGGTTGGTCAAGTGGCCGATTTCGGGAGGAATCGTCCCAACCAGGTTGTTCCGGGGGAAATGCAACGCGACGACGCGGCCATCGGCATCGGTCGTCACGCCCTTCCATTCGCCGAGGGGCTGGTCGGACAGCCAGTTTTCGCTGTTCTTCCAGTCGTCCCCGCCGGTGGCTCTGTAGAGGATCTCGAGAATCTCCCGGTCGGAGAGGGGCGCGCACTCCTCGCCCGCGCCCTCGCGGGATGGGATCGCGGCAAGCCATTCGCCGAATGATCCGTCGGGCGGAATGCAGAGACCGGTGTCATCGAATCGAAGCTCCTGGAGTTGGAGCCCGGAAAGGGACAGCGGCAGGGGACCGGTGAGGCCCGCGTTGCCTCCAATGCGCAGGGAAGTCATGCCGGCAAGGTGTCCCAGCGAGGTGGGAGCGCGTCCCGCCAGATCGTTGGCGGAAAGGTCGAGCACCATGACGCGCCCGAGGGAATCGGTGTCGACGCCGTGCCAATCATCCAGGAGGCCGTCGCCGAGCCAGCCGCCGGAGCGTGCCCAACCCGCGCCCCCGGTAGCCTCGTACACCAGCTCCAGGGTCTCGCGGTCGGCCTCGTTGCACAGCGGCCCGACGTGGACGTCCAGCCCGGCCAACCACGTCGCGAAGCTCGCCGATCCGGGCGCGCAGAGCGTCTCGTTGCCGGCGAAGTGCAGGATCCGGAGCCGCTCCAGGTCCAGAAGGTCCGACGGGAAGGGCCCGCCGAGGGAATTCCGGTCGATGCCCAGCCTGGTCAGCTTGCGCAGCTTGCCCAGCCCCGGCGGGATCGGGCCGGTCAGATCGTTTCTGCGAAGCCTCAGCACCTCCAGGTTGGCCAGATCGCCGAGTTCGCCCGGAATCTGCCCCGTCAGGTCATTCACCCCGAGGATCAACGTCCTGAGATTCTGCAGCCTGCCCAGTTCGGGGGGAATCGGCCCGGCCAGGCTGTTCCTCTCGAGGCTGAGCGTCTCCAGGTGGGTCAGGTTCGCCAGCTGCGGCGGGATCGGTCCGGCGAGGTTGCTTGCCGAAAGCCTCAACTCGGTGACGTGACCGCTCTCGTTCGTCGTCACCCCGTGCCACTGGCCGATCGGCAGGTCCGAAAGCCAGCCGTCGGTTTCGATCCAGTTCGGACCGTCCGCCCTTTCGAAAAGCGTTACCAGCTCGCGCCAGTCCTCGTGGGCCACAGTGAGGACCACTTCTCCCTGCACGCTCGCCGACGATGCGGTGATCACCACCGCTCCCTCGCTGACGCCACTCACCAGCCCTGATCCATCGACCTCGGCGACGGCGGAATCGCTCGATGACCACGCCAGTTCCGCATTCGGCACGGTGTATCCGTTGGCGTCCCAGGCCTCCGCCGTCATGCGGATCGTGTCGCCCGCGGACACCTTGCCGGCGGCGGGCAACACCTCGATCCCCTGCGCCTCCTGGGCCACCGTCACCGTCGCGCTCCCCGACGCCGCGCCTGCGGTTGCGGCGATTGTGGCCGTTCCGTTTCCCACCGCCGTGACCAGGCCGGTCTCGTCCACCGTCGCCACTCCGGGGCTGGTGCTCACCCACGCGACCGTGGCGCCGGCCATGACGTTGCCGCCCTGGTCGCGCACCACGGCGCTGAGTTGCACGGTGTCGCGCAGCGCCGCGAACTCGGCCGTGGCCGGGCTTACGGTGATCGCAGAGGGAACGGGAATGACCGGCGGCGTCGGTTCCGTCGCGCCGTCGCCGCAGCCCACGGCCCAGGCGGTGACGGCGAGAAACACCGAAATGAGGACGAAGGCGCGCGGTCGTGTCATTGGGATTCCCATGTCATGCCTGGACTCGTCACCGAGTGCATCAGGGCCGCCAATCCTCCTCGTCCGGGATCCCCCGGCTGAACAACACCTGCATGCGCGGCCCGGTGGGCCCGAGAGCCTCGGCCGCCACGCGCATCACGTCCATCGCGTCCTCGCCGCGCAGCACCCCTCTCACCTCACCGCTCGCCGAATCGCGCAGGATGGCCATGGGCTGGTCGGTCGTCCGGTTTGTCGTGGCCGATCCGCCGGGGCCGGACAGCGTTATGCTCTCGGGTGGGCCCACCCAATCGGCCGGCACGGGCAGCGCGAAGACGAACGACGACCCCGCCTCTGCGTCAGCCAGTTCCGGCATGTCGAAACTCAGCGAAAACAGTTCGTCGCCGGTGGCGCTGCGGCCGACGAGCTGGTGGGCACCGCCAGATTGCGGAACGCTGGGCGCGGCGTCCGTCACGAAAGCCGGTTCCAGGAACGGAGTCCCGTCCTCGTCCGCGCCACCCCACAGAATCAGGCTGCGCGTGGGCTCGGCGCCGGCGGTCCGTGCGAGCGGGTCCAGGCGACCGTCGCCCTCAAGCCGAAAGTTCAGAGCCTTCGTAAAGCTGAAATCGCTGATCCAGTTCGGCGGACCACAGTAGGACATGACGTCCCGGGTCCGCGGCGATACCAGTCTGCCGCCGGCACGAAAGTCGAATCCCCAGGCGCCGATCGAACCGTCTGTCTGCGGGAACGCCGGGTCCGGACCGCCGGCACCCCCGCACGGCGCATGATTGAGACCCAGGTTGTGTCCGAGTTCGTGCGCGATCACAAAGGGATCGGCAACCGAAAAGCCAATGCGGAAGCCAAGGAACGCGACCCCCACCGGGGCCCCGACAACGTGCTCCGGGAGGATCCCCAGGTAGTAGTCCGTACCGCTCTCCAACGTCCGAATCAGATGCGTCTCGCGAAGCAGGTCGAGCGAGTTGGTCGTCGAGGTCAGGACGGCTTCATGGACTTCCGCGTCGATATCGGCTACCGGGAGCATGGCGCGCACGTCGCCGAGCATTTCGTGCGTGTGCGGGCTCTCGGCCATGCCGCTGGCGACATCGACTATCCACGAACCGGGATTCGGCGCCCATTGGAACGGAATCAGCGTCATGTCCAGGCTGGGCAGCGTTTTCACCTGCACCGGCGTCCTGCCCTCCTCGGGAATCCGCTTCATCACCTCCAGTTCGGGAGACAGCGTTCCGTCCGGGTCGATCTCCAACACCATCTCCAGCCCGGGCTGGATCACCGATCCGGGGATTATGACGTTGGCCGACCTGTCAAGCGCGCTCCGGGCGTGTTCGATTTCGGTCGGGATGGGAGTCGCCGAGCCCGGAATGTCGACCGCGTGACTCTCGACTCCATCGAGGTAGAAGGTGGCCCGGACCATCGGGATGCCCGCGCTGCCGGAACGCGACGCCACCACGAAAACCCGGAGCAGCGCCTCCCTGCCGGCGACGAGGGGCACCGGGTAGTCCAACGATTGCACCGCCTGCGTCAGGTACGCCGACGACCCCGCGTCCACTGCACAGCCTGGCACGCGCGCCACCTTCATTTCCGACAGCCATTCCTGGAAGGCGGTGTCCGCGGGGGCGCACAGATCGGTACCCGTCAGGATCAGTTCCTCAAGTTCGCCCAGAGCGGTCAGACCCGCAGGCAGGATCCCGGTCATTTCGGCATTGTCGGTCAGGTGGAACCGCTTCAGACGGGCGAGTCGTGCCAGGGCGGGCGGGAACGGGCCGGACAGCTGGTTCCCCGCCATCGACAGCAACTGCAACCCGGGCAGATCACCGAGTTCGGCGGGAATCCGACCGGCCAGCTCATTCCCGCTGAGGTTGAGGCGTTCCAGGCTGGACAGGGCCCCCAATCCCGATGGGATCCCTCCCGTCAGCCTGTTCCGCCTGAGATCCAGGTGTACCAACGAGGAAAGGTCGGCCAGTGTCGACGGAATGGACCCCGTCAGGTAATTGCGACCGAGGACCAGCTCGGTCAGGCCCGGCAGGCTGCCCAAATCGGGCGGGATCGATCCCGTCAGCCAGTTCTCTCCGAGCCCGATTCGCGTCAGGTTCGGCAGGCTGCCCAGCCATGAGGGAATCGACCCCGACAGCCGATTGCGATTCAGGATCAACTCGTACAGGCGCGACAGGTTCCCGAGCTCCGGCGGAATCGGGCCCTCCAGGCGATTCCCGTCCAGGTACAGGTAATACAGGTTGGCAAGGTTGCCCAACTGCGGCGGGATCGGTCCCTCCAGTTCGTTGATTCCGAGTCCCAGCACGAGCAGGTTGGTCAGGCTGCCCAGCTCCGGCGGAATCGGTCCCACCAGCTCGTTTACCCACAGAAGCAGCTGTGAAAGGTCGGTCAGATCGCCCAACCGCGGGGGGATCGGGCCCTCCAGTTCGTTCTCGCCGAGATTCAGCAGCGTGAGGTTGGAGAGGTCACCCAACTGGGCCGGGATCGGTCCTTCCAGGCGATTGCCGGACAGGTCCAGTTCGCGGAGCTGGTCCAGGTAGCCCAGTTGGGGTGGCAGGCGGCCGGCCAGGTCGTTGCGGGGAAGTCGCAGCGCGACCACGCGGCCGACGGTGTCGGTTTCCACTCCGGTCCACTCGCCGAGAGGCTGGCCGGAAAGCCAGTTCTCGTCGTCCTTCCATTCGGCGCCACCGACAGCTTCGTACAGGAGTTCGAGGGTCTCGCGGTCCGACAGGGATAGACACTCGGTTTCCGTGCCTTCGTGCGAGGGGATGGCCGCGAGCCACTCGGCGAACGATTCGGCGACGGGGACACAAAGGCCCGTGTCCCGGTATCTCAGCGCCTCGATTGACAGCGCGGACAGCGTCAGCGGCAGGGGACCGGTCAGTCCCTCGTTTCCGTCCAGCTGAAGCGCAGTCAGGCTCGTGAGCGGCGCCAACAGTTCGGGCAGGCGGCCCGCGAGTCCGTTGTCGGAAAGGTCGAGTGCGAGGACCCGTCCCACCGAATCCGTGCTCACCCCGTGCCATTCGCTCACCGGCACGTCGTCCAGCCAGCCGTCGGAACGCGTCCAGTCACTTCCCCCGGTGGCCTCGTAGAGAGACACGAGCGCTTTCCTGTCGTCCTCGTTGCACACCGGTCCCAGCGCAACGTCAAGCTGCGCCAGCCACCCTATGAAACCGGTTTCGTCGGGGATACAGAGATCCTCGTTTTCCGCGAAGTGGAAGAACCGGAGCCGTTCGAGTTGCACCAGGGCGGGAGGAACCAGACCGATCAGGTCATTCGACTGGATGCTGAGCCTCGTGAGATTGGGCAGGTTGCCCAGCTCGGGCGGGATCCGGCCGGCGAGGAACGTGTGGTTCAGGCGCAGATCCTCGAGGTTGGCCAGGTTGGCCAGTTCGGCCGGGATCTCGCCGGTCAGGCCATTGACGCCCAGGAATAAGCTCCTGAGGTTGGGCAGCCTGGTCAGTTCGAGAGGAATCGGCCCCCGCAACCGATTCCACTGGAGATTCAGGGTCTCGAGGTGTGACAGGCGGCCCAGTTTCGCCGGAATCGTCCCGGTCAGATTGCTCGAAGCGAGTTCCAGCGCGGTGACGTGACCATCCGGCCCGGTTGTCACTCCGTGCCATTCGCCGATCGGCCGATCCGACATCCAGCCGTCGTCCTCGATCCAGACAGAACCCTGCGCGGCTTCGTAGAGTGCCGCGAGCGGGCCCCAGTCCGGGTGGGCCACCGTGACCGGCACGGTGCCCGGCACATCTGCCGACGTGGCCGTGACGGTGACCACGCCCTCGACAATGCCGTGCACCAGTCCGGACCCGTCCACCGTGGCGACGGCGGTATCACTCGACGACCATGTGAATCCGCTGACGGGCACCGTGAACCCGTTCGCGTCCCAGGCTTCCGCCGTCAAGCGCAGCGTATCGCCCGCAGACACCTTGCCGGGAAAGGGCAGCACCTCGATCCCCTTCACCAATTGCGCCACGGTTACCGTTGCGCTCCCCGACGCCGCCCCCGCGCTCGCGGTGATGGTGGAGGTCCCGTTGCCCACCGATGTGACGAGTCCGGCCCCGTCCACCCTTGCCACTCCGGTGCTGACGCTCACCCAGGTCACAGCGGCCCCGTCCATGATCCGGCCGTTCTGGTCGCGGACCTCCGCGCTCAGTTGCACGGTCTCGCGCAGTGCCGTGAACTCGGCCGCGGCAGGGCTCACAGTGATGGTCGCCGGCACGGGAGGCTCCGGTCGCGGCGCGGGATCCGTCGTGCTGTCGCCACAACCGACGGCCCAGGCGGCAGCTGTCAGAATCCCCCAGGCAAAGATGGATTTGCGGAGGCGGCTCATGAGTAGTTCTAGCAAGTACGGACGACGTGCGTCAAGCACTGTTTCGCCGTAACCTGTTCCCCGTTTGACGGAATCGTACGCCGGAGGAAGCGGTTGCGGAATACGCCCCTCGGATCGAACTGCCTGCACGTCGCTACGAATTCCCCAAGTCCCGGATAGCCGCGCCCCACTCCTGCCTCACCCGGAGGAAACCACTTTCCCCAGTGCAGGCGCGCGCGAAAGCGCGACGACAAGCCTTCGGCCAGGAAGGCCGCCATGCGCTGAAAGGGCTCCCGCGGCTCGGTCAGGGTGATGAGGCTGATCGCGTACCAGTCCTGCTCTCGCATCCCGTGGCAGGAGGCCATCGAGATCAGGGTGTCGTCCGGCAGCACCCGGCGAATGCAGATCGGGTAGTGGTGGACGTATGAACCGCGTTCGTCCTCCCGCCGCAGAACCTCTACGACGAAATCGACGGCTGCCGCGAGGTGCTCGCGCGTTACGAATGCTTCCATTTCCAGGTGCCGGAAGAGATCGTGACGCATCAGGAGTTGACGGTCGCTCCGGTCGGTGACCCGCCACCGCGGAAAGAGGAATGCCGGAAGAAGGCGCCGGTACAGCAGGTGGACGAGCCGACGGCTGCGCATCAGCGAAGCGGAGAACTTCGCGCACAAGTGCAGCGCGACATCGATCACGATGAGCCAGTAGGCCCGGTACAACGCAGCCCACCCGGTCCGGCGAGCTTCGGCGGCGACACTCCGCTCGTGCACCAGCACCGTCCAGGCATGCGGGATCAGATAGAGCTGCTGAAGCGGCGCTTCGACCTCGCTCTCGAGCGCCGCAGTCAATCCGGGCCGCCACGTGCACCGCTCGCGCACGAAGTACTGGGGCACGCAGGGCAGAGTCACCTCTAGCACGACGCCCATCGCCCCGACCGAGCATCGAGCCGCGCGAAGCTCGCGTCCCGCATCGACAATGCGCACCCGCGCCTCCCCGTCCTTCCGATAGCACGCGATCCGCATGGACGCCACGTAGTGCGACATCGAATGGCGCCCCGATCCATGGGTGCCCGTCGCGACCGCCCCGGCGATCGTCTGGCGATCGATCAGTCCGATCGAGGGTAGCGTCAGTCCGCGTTTTGAGAGGTGTTTGAGGAGGGCGCCGATCCTGACCCCGGCTCCAGCTGTCACAAATCCGGTGTCACCGCACACGCGAATGTGATGAAAGTGTGTCAGGTCGACGAGCACGTCACGATTCTTGATGCCCGGGTTCCACGAGTGCCCGGCCCCGACCACGCGGATCGTGCCGTCGCGGTGGTCGTTCAGGATCTGCAGCACTTCGTCCTCGGTGCGCGGCACGTAACGCCGGCGGGGCGTGAAGCGGATGTTGCCGCCAAAGTTGGAAATCGGGCGGCCTCCGCTCGCGTCCGCGCAGTCTCCGCGCCGCGTACGGGTGCGGCCGCCGGTCACGATGCCCGCCCCGGCCTGCGCGGCAGCGCCGAAAGCAGGGCTCGCGTGTACGGGTGCCGTGGCTGCCGGAAGAGTGCCGCCACGGGGGCGGTTTCCACGATCTTGCCTTGATGCATCACAGCGACCCGGTCGCACAGGTGCCTGACCATCCGCAGATCGTGGGAGATGAAGAGATAGGTCAGCCCGAATTGCTCCTGGATGTCGGCGAGCAGGTTGACGATCTGGGCCTGGATCGAGATGTCGAGGGACGAGATGGGCTCGTCGCAGACGATCAGGTCGGGCGTGAGCGCCAGGGCGCGTGCGATGCCGATTCGCTGCCGCTGACCCCCCGAGAACTCGTGCGGCATGCGCGCGGCGAGGCCGGGATCGAGTCCGACGATGCGCATCAGTTCGGCGACCCGGTCGCCCCGTTCGGCACGTTTCAGCGGCGTGTGCTGCAGCAGCGGCTCCGCGATCGAGCGGCCGACGCTGAGGCGCGGATTGAGCGACGACTGCGAGTCCTGGAAGATCATCTGCATGCGGGGGCGAAGCGCGCGCAGCTCCGCGGCCGACGCGGTATCGAGATCGACGCCGTCAAAGACGATCCGGCCCGAGGTGGGGCGGGTCAGGCGAAGGACGGTGCGGGCCACCGTGGTCTTGCCGCTCCCGCTTTCGCCGACGAGTCCCAGCGTCTCGCCGCGGTGGAGACGAAAGGTCACCCCGTCGACCGCGCGCACCGATCCGGTCAGGCGCTGGCTGGCCCCGCGCCGCACGGGAAAGTGCTTTTTCAGGTCGGCGACTTCGAGGAGCGGCTCAGCGGGAATCGTCCATCCCCGGTTCCATATCCCGCCAACAGGCCGCACGCGATCCCTGCCCCACCGCAAGGAGCGGCGGTGCCTCCCGCCGGCAGCGCTCGAACACGTGCTGACACCGCTCCGCAAAGGGACACCCATCCGGTGGGGTGGTCATGGCGGGCGGCTGGCCGGGGATCGCCGTCAAACGCTTCCGGTCGCGATCGTCGAGCGCCGGCAGCGACGCCAGCAGCCCACGGGTGTACGGATGCGCAGGCGCGCCGAAAAGCCTGTCCGCCGGCGCGGTCTCGACGATGGAACCGGCATACATCACCGCCACCCGGTCGGCCAGGCTCGCAACAACGCTCAGGTCGTGACTGATCCAGATCATCGCCATCCGCCTGGCGGCCGTCAGCTCGGCGACCAGATCCAGAATCCGCGCCTGCACGGTCACGTCGAGCGCGGTGGTCGGCTCGTCCGCAATGAGAAGCGCGGGATCGCACGCGAGCGCCATCGCGATCGTCACCCGCTGGCACATCCCCCCCGAGAACTGGTGCGGATAGTCGTCGATCCGTTCAGCCGGGCATGGTATCCCGACCGAATCAAGGAGTTCGACCCCGCGCTCCCGTGCTTCGCGACGCCCCAGCCCGCGATGCACCTCCAGGCTCTCGGTGAGCTGCCGCCCGATGGTGAGCACGGGATTCAGCGAGGCGCGGGGATCCTGGAAGATCATCGCGATCTCGGCGCCGCGCACCCGCCGCATGCCCTCTTCGTCGAGGGAGAGGAGGTCGCGGCCCTGAAAGGTCACCTCGTCCGCGCCGACATGCGCGCGATGGGTGGGCAGCAGGCGCAGCACCGAGAGCATCGCGGCCGTCTTGCCGCACCCGCTCTCACCGACCAGTGCCAGGGTTTCTCCGCGCCGCACGGAGAAGCTGACGCCGTTGACCGCGTGGACAACGCCGTGGTCGGTGAGGAAGCGGGTGCGCAGGCCGCGGACGCGCAGGACGGGGCCGGTGTGGTCGGCCGGGGCGGGGACGAGGTCCTTCATGATGGCTCCCCGCCGAGCACCGGGCCTTCCCCGGTGGGTCGCGCCAACGCGGGTCGCGAAGCGCAACGGTCTCGCAGCTCCTGCAGGGTCACCCATCCCCCGCTCGCCAGCGACTCGATGCACGCCTGCACCACCAGCAGGCTCTCGAGGTGATCGCCGGCCGTCGTCACCGGCTCCAAGTCCCCGCGACAGGCCCCCAGGAACTCGGCCAGGAGTCCCCGGGTGTCGTCGACGAAGGGCGTGCAGGGTTCGAGCGGCTCGACCACCGGCGCCTCGGCCTCGCCGTCCCCCTTGAAGTTGGGCCCGCGGAGTCCCAGCCCGCGATCGAAGTCGACGCGCACCAGGTCATCGAACTGCTCGCGCTGTATCAGCGCTCCGCCCTCGAACTCCGTCCGCCACCGGAAGTGCATGCGATTCCACGCCGCGGTCCAGGTCCCGAGGTAGTTCGCGCGCACTCCGTTCTCGAAGCGGATAAGGACCGAGACGCAACAGTCGCCGGCATACGTGCTCCACGACGGCCGCCACGTGTCGCACACCAGCGACTCCACCTCCGCGTCGTAGCAGTAGCGCAGCAGATCGAAGTGGTGGATGCTCTGCTCCAGCAGCATCGGGTGCGCCATCGACATGACGTAGTCGTTCAGGTCGTCCCTGTTGCCGTCGCGCTGTCTGTGGTAGGTGAAGTGCGCATAACTCGGCGCGCCCAGCTCTCCCGTGCGGACGTAGCGGCGAATGCGCTGCGACGAGGGGAGGTAGCGGAAGTTCATCCCGACGAGGAGGTGGCGCCTGGCCGCCCTGGCCCGCGCGATCAGGTCGGTGACTTCGTCGAGGTCTTCCGAGAGCGGCTTCTCGCAGAGGACGTGGAGGCGGTGCGCGAGGGCCCGGCTGACGAGTGCGTGATGCGTGGAGGGCGGGGTCGCGATGATTACGGCGTCGGCGTCGGCCTGGGGGCTGTCCAGCACGGCGGCCAGGTCGCGCGCGACGAGGGCCGCCGGGGCGTGACTGTCGCGGGCGCGGGTGGCACGGGCTTCGTCAGAGTCGGCGATGCCGGCCAGCGAAGCGTCCGCGGCCTCGCCGATGACCTGCGCCCACATCGCCCCGCGGACGCCGGCGCCGACGAGGATGACGCGGACAGGACTGTCCCTCACGAGCTGTGCATCCGCAACGACATCCCGGACGCAGGCCTTCGGCGCGGGTCCGCCCGTTCCGACCCGATCACGAACCGCGCGCCGCTTTCACGAATCGCTCCATCCGGACCAGCGCCTCCCTCATCGAGTCGTACGGCGACAGCAGCGTGATCCGGATGTGTTGGTTCGCCGGGTCCGCGAACATCGTGCCAGGGAAGACCATCACCTGCTCCCGGCGCAGCAGTTCGAGGCAGAATGTCTCGGCGTCCAGGCCCGTGCTCGAAATGTTGACGTAGACGTACATGCCGCCGCCTGGCAGTCCGTACGAGATGTCCATGGCATCGAGGCGGCGGAGCACGAGTTCAAGGCGGCGTTCGTACTCGGCCAGCATCGTGGCGACGGCTGCATCGCCGCTCTCCAGGGCCGCAAGCGCGCCGCGCTGCAGGGCCGGCGGCGTGCAGATGCTGAGCGTGTGCTTGATCTCGACGGCCGCCTCCATGAGCCACTCCGGGGCGGCCAGGTAGCCGACGCGCCACCCGGTCATCGCATACGCCTTCGAGAAGCCGTTGACGGTGACCGTGCGATCGCCCATGCCGTCCAGCCCCGCGAGGCTGACGTGCTCGGCACCGCCGAAGAGCAGCTTCTCGTAGATCTCGTCCGAGATGACCAGCAGATCGTGCGCTTCCGCCAGCTTGGCGATGCGCTCCAGTTCGGCGCGGGGCGTCAGTCCCCCGGTCGGATTGTTCGGGTTGGCGATCACGAGGAGCTTCGAGCGGTCGGTCAGCACCCCACCGATCGCCTCGGCCTTGAGGGCGTAGTCGTCCTCCTCCAGCGTCGGCACATCCACGATCCTGCCCCCGGCCAGCTTGACCATGTAGTCGAAGGCGTTGAACCGCGGGGCCTGGAGCACGACCTCGTCACCCGGATCGACCAGCGCGAGGATCGCGATCAGCAGCGCTTCCTGCGCCCCGTTGGTGACGATGATCTGGTTGGCCTGATAGTTAACATTATTGTTTAGTTTCAGCTGAAACGCGATCGCCTCGCGCAGTTCCGGCAGGCCTGGAGGCGGGGAGTAGTGGGTATAGCCGCCGATCAGGGCGTCCGCGCCGGCCGCGACGATGGCGGGCGGCGTCTCGAAATCGGGGTCGCCGCGTCCCAGTGCGATGATATCATCGAGGCCGGCGGCCAATTCGAGCATGCGCGTGCGGAAGGACGACTTCACGCTCACGGCGCGGGCGGCGAGTCGTGCGGCCATCAGGCCAACTCCGGCCGCGAATACAGCAGGCTCCCCCGCACGAACGTCATCCGCACCCGCTCCAGCGCCCCCAGATCGGCCAGCGGGTTCCCATCCACCACGATCACGTCCCCCTCCTTCCCCGCCTCGACCGTCCCGATGCGGTCGTCCATCCGGTTCATGATCGCCGCCTCGCGGGTCGCGCTCATGATCGCCGCGTGACTGTCCGCGACCACCCCCACCTCGATCATGAACTCCATCTCGGGGACAACCACCCCGTGCCGCACTGCCGGACTCCCCGCGTCCGTCCCGAAGACGATGCGCACCCCGGCGCGCGCCGCGCGCAGCAGCCCATCGTACCGGCTCTTGTCGGCGACCGCCCGCTGGCGCTCCCGGATCTTCCACTCCGGGATGTTGTACTTGCGCGCGATCTCGGGCTTCGACTGAATCACCACCGGCGAGAATGTGGTGATGATCGGCACGCCCCGCTCCACCAGCTTCGCGATCGTCTCGTCGGACATGCTGCCGCCGTGCTCCACCGTGTCGATCCCGAAATCGACCGCCCGTGCGATCGCCGCATCGAAGGTGGCGTGCGCGGTGATGGGAAGTCCGTTGCGATGGGTCTCGTCGACGATGGCCTCGAGCTCCTCGTCGGTGAACTCGAGGAGGTCGTGGCACATCATGATCTTGATGAGGTCGGCGCCGGCCCGGACCTGCTCCCGCACCGCGCGCCGCATCTCGTCGGCGCCGGTGGCCTCCCGGCAGCACCAGTAGGTGTGGCCGCCGGTCTGGACGATCGCCTCGGCGCAGATCAGCAGGCGCGGGCCCGCGAACACCCCCTGCTCGACCGCCTGCCTGGCGAACTCGCCGCTCCGGTTCATCCCCAGGTCGCGCACCATCGTGATCCCGCCGCGCAGGTTGGCCAGCATGTTGGCCGCCGCCTTGTAGGCACTGATCTCGGGGGCGTCGCCCATCGACTGGGCCGCGAGGTCGTGGATGCCGTCCCAGGCGAGGTGGGCGTGGCTGTTGATCAGGCCGGCCAGGATCGTACCGCCCGTCGCGACGACCGCCGGACCATCCTCCGGCGCCGCGCTCCACTCCCCGGCAGACACGATCCGGCCCTCGTGCAGGGTGACGTGGCCGTCCTCGATCACCTCATCCCCCACACCTGTGATCACGCGGCCGCGGAGGGTCACGGACGCCGGCGGGCGCGGGGCCAGGTCCTGCAGGACGGGCTGGAACTTCCAGGCTGATGCTTCGGGCATCGTGCTTTTCTCCCCCGGTCGGTCGTGCGCGGCCGGCGTCCGCGCGGGTCAGATCCCCAGTTCCGCGAGCGCCCGGGCGCCCCCGTCGAGATTCGTGAGTTTCATGCTGGCGTAGTTGGGCGAATAAATGACGCCGGACGCCCCGGCCGAGTATGCGGCATGCACACTTTCGTACACGATTTCGGGCGTGCAGACCGCCTGGTCCGGGCTGGAGCGGGGCGCGTCGACGCCGACGCCCATCAGCACGGGGAGTTCGCCGCCGAGCGCCTCGATGGTGTCGCGGCACTGGCCTCCGACATACGTGGATGGGCGCATCCCCGCACCGAGCAGGTCGTCCCAGGGCGCCTCGTCGAGGCCGAGGATGCGGTACATGATCGGGGTCAGCTCGGGCGGCGCAAGGTCGCGCAGGAGGGTGGCGTGCAGCTGCTTCATCTCTCCGATGTAGATGCCGCCGGACTGGTGCTGGTAGGTGATCGGCTTGACCCAGTCGGCGTAGTCCTTCGTCTCGGCCCAAGGCCACTGCGCCTTGCGAAGCGGGTTGAAGTGGTTGCGGTTCCACACGTTGAGCCCGAACTCGAGCGCCGGATCGCACCACTTGACGATCCCGTAGAGCTCGCGGTCGAGGTCCTTGTTGCGCGTCACCCAGTGCTTCTCGAAAAGCAGGAACTCGGGGTTGTCGAGGAGTGTGCGGAGCCCGGTGATGAAGGCGCCGTCGGTGAAGTGCTCGCCCGCGCGGGCCCGGCGGAAGTAGTCGTGAAGAGCGGCGGACGCCCGACGCGCGGCTTCCGCGTCGATCCCGGCGGCGCCCATGCTCGCCAAGCAGTGCGTGCAGAAGCACCCCGGGGCCATCCCGGTGACCAGCTGGTCGAGTGGGCTCCGCCTCTCGTTGCACCACATGATGCCGTCGATGTCGTAACTCCGGCAGTGGTCCTCGATCAGCGCGTGCCACCAGGTGCGGTAGTCCGGGTGTTCCAGACAGGGCGCGCCGCTGATCCGGCCCAGGTAGTCCACCTCCATGTACTGGACCAGACCCGGGATCTGCACGGTGTTCGCCGACCCGTGCCCGGCATACTTGAAGAGCGGCTCCATCAGCTCGGGGATCACCTTCATCCCCCGCTCGCGGGCACCGGGAATGACCATTTCGAGTATGTCGCGGTCCCGCATGCCCTCGTCCGGCGCGCGGAAGTTCGTGATCGACGTATTGCGGTAGAACTCGGGATGATCCGCCAGGTACGACCCGCCCTGCACCTCCAGCGGCTCGGGCACCCCGTGGTCCGGCCAGCCATCGAGCCTCCACGAGATGCTGCGCCCGATCTTGAGGCCGAGCCAGCTCACCGTGCCGAGGAAGACCACGTTCACGCCCACCCGCTCCTGCAGCGTGTCGAGCACCGCGTCGGTGCCCTCGTCCACGAAGCTCGCGGGCCCGATCTGCACCCCCACGCACCTGTCGCTCACGGCTGATCGCCCTCCTTGCGTCCCAAACCGACATGTCGCTGGCCCATGCTCGTCGTCCGCATCGGGCTCACCTCGCTTTCAACCTCGGATCCAGCATCTCCTGGAGACTGTCTCCGAGAAGGTTCGTCGCCATCACCACCGTGAATATGGCGATCCCGGGGAAAGTCGAAATCCACCACGCCCTGCCCAGCACGTCGCGCCCCACCGCAACCATCAGCCCCCACTCCGGCGTCGGCGGCTGCGCCCCAAGCCCGAGAAAGCTCAGTCCCGCCCCGACCGAAATCGCGTGCCCGAACTCCAGCGTCGACAGCACCAGAACCGGAATCGCCGTGTTCGGCAGCACGTGCCGCAGCATGATCCTCACGTCCGGCACCCCCAGCAGCCGCGCCGCGTCGACGTATTCCTGCTCGCGAACGGTGAGCACGGTGCTCCGAACCAGACGTGCGTAACGAGGGATGGTGGAGACGCCGACCGCGACCATCACATTCGTGATACTGGGCCCGAGCGCCGCGATCACCACCAGGGCGAGAAGGATGCCGGGGAAGGCCAGCATGGCATCGACCATGCGCATGGCCACCGTGTCGACCGCGCCCCGGTAATACCCGGACACGAGCCCGAGCGCCGATCCCAGCGCGGCACCGATCGCCACGCTGATGAAGCCGAGAATCAGTGACACGCGCGCGCCGTAGATCACCCGGCTGAAGACGTCGCGGCCGAGCCGGTCGGTGCCGAACCAGAACTCGTCCGAGGGGGCCTCGCGGGCTCCCGAGACGGTGGCGAGGGGGTCGTGGGGGGTGGCGGGGGCGGCGAAGATGGCGAGGAGGACCCATGCGGCGAGAATGGCGGCGCCCGCGATGAAGCCAGCGGAGAGTTTGCGGCCGCCGATGGTGAGTCCGCCGCCTCGGCGAGCGATCCCGGGGGTGCGCGCGCTGCCTCGGGCAATCATGCCGGGGCCTCGTCGCGGATGCGGGGATCGAGCCATGCGGCCAGCAGGTCGACCAGCAGGTTCACGAGCACGTACATCGCCGCCATGAACAGCACGATCCCCTGCACCAGCGGGTAGTCCTTCCAGAGGATCGCGCTCACGACCAGGCGGCCGAGGCCCGGGCGGCTGAACACGGTTTCGGTGACGACCGCGCCGGCGAGCATGGCCCCGAACTGCAGCCCGAGCATGGTGAGGACGGGGAGGAAGGCGTTCCGGAGCGCATGGCGCAGGTAGACGATGCGCTTGGGCAGGCCCTTCGCCCAGGCGGCGCGGATGTAGTCCTCGACGAGCACTTCGCGGAGGGACGCACGGGTGAGGCGGGCGATGACGCCGGCGGACACGAGGCCCAGGGACAGGCTGGGGAGGACGAGCGAGCGGATGCCTTCGGAGCCTGCGGGCGGGAACCACGGGAGCCAGAAGGAGAAGACGAGGATGAGGAGCAGGCCGAGCCAGAACAGGGGAAGCGACACGCCGGCGTAGGCGAGGACGCGGCTGAAGCCGTCGATCCAGGAGCCTTGGTGGAGGGCGGCGAGGACGCCGGTGGTGACGCCGATGATGATGGCGAAGAGGATGCCGCCGAGGCTCAGCGCGAGGGTGGAGCCGAGGCGGTCGAGGATGAGGTCGAGGACGGGGGCGCGGAGGCGGACGGAGGTGCCGAGGTCGCCGGTGACGGCGCCGCCGAGGAAGCGGCCGTATTGGACCGGGAGGGGGTCATTGAGGCCCATCTCCTCGCGGAGTTGCTCCTGGCGCTCGGGGGTAACGGAGCCGCTTTCCGCGCCGGAGAGCATGAGCTGGACGGGGTCGCCCGGAAGGGCGTGCATAATGGAGAAGACCGCCACCGAGACGAGGAGGAGGACGACCCCGAGTTGGGCGAGGCGGCGGGCGAGGTAGGGGGCGAGCATTGGGGGGGGAGCGTGAGGCGGACAGGCGCTGGTTCAGTTGTCCAGGCCTCGAAGGTACGACGGCAGGTCAGTGCTGGCGAGCACGCCGCTACGAAGCCACGATTGCCGGTGTGCTCTCCGTGTAACTGGAATCCACGAGCCAACTAATGTATATATATCTTGTATATCATTGCGACGGTCGCCGATGGTCCGATTGAACGTCCACAGAGGAGGAAGCAGATAATGAAGGACCACACCGGCACTCTGCTCGACATGCCCCGCAGGAAGCGTTCGGTCCTCCTCCCGGTCCGAGTCACTCCGGAAGAGCGCGACGCGATCCGCGCGGTCGCGAAGCGGGAGAACCTGACCGTATCCGGGTTCATCCGGTCCGCGATCGCACTCAGGGCCCAGGACCTGGACCGCGAGCCGCTCGGCCGCTGGCTGGTCGACAACATCCCTCGCGGAACAGGTCTCGACATCCCCCGCGAACGGGGATCCCGCCGCGAGACCCCCTTCGCCGCGGATGACCTCGGGTGAGCGGTGTCCTGCTGGATACCAACGTAATCTCGGAACTGACCCGGCCGGCCCCTGCCCCGCCGGTGGTCGCCTTCCTTGCTCAACAAGACGACGCTTGGCTGTCCGCGCTCGTATTGCACGAACTGGAATTCGGTCTGCTTCTCCTGCCTCGGGGAAGACGCCGGGCCTCACTCCGCGACGTGCTCTCGGAGTTCATCCGGCGATACGAGGATCGCATTCTGCCCCTGGGCCGCAGGGCGGCCCGCCAGGCCGCCCGTCTCCGAGCCGATGCGCGCCGGGGTGGTCGAACCCTCGACCTGGGCGACGCGCTCATCGCGGGAACTGCACAAGTGCACGGCCTGGGCCTGGCGACCAGGAATGTTGCGGACTTCGAAGGACTCGACATCCTCGTCACAAATCCATGGGATTCCTGCTGACGCAGAACGTGTCGCCCCGGGCTACTCTCTCACCAAGTGCGTGTTGTGCACAAAGTAGAACTGTCCCTCCGAAGCCAGCTGGAAGTCCCGCACATGGTCCGACACCGCATAGAAGATCGGCTCGCTCAGCGTGGGCAGCATTAGCGCGCTGTCCATGATGATCCGCTGGGCCAGACGCGCCAACTCGCACCGCGCTTCCTGCTCCGGCAGCACTCTGAGCTGGCTCACGATCCCGTCCAACTCTGCGTCCACGAAACCCGACCACGCCCACCCGCCGACAACATCGTGTGCCGAGTTCCACAGCATGTCCATCAACAACGGGTCCGGGCTGCGCTGGCGCTCGTAGATGAGGTCGAAGTCCCGCGCATTCACCCTCTCGAGCTGCACCGGGCCCGGCACGATCTCCAGCACCAGGTCGATTCCGAGCGGCCGCCACTGCGCCTGAACCGCCTCCCCCATTTCCTCGCGGTCGAGGATGGTCCACCGAACACGTAGCGGCGCGCCGTCTTCGACCCCGTCAACCCCGTACGCCTCGCGGATCCCATCACCGTCCCGATCGGTGTAGCCGGCCTCCTCCAATAGCCGCTTCGCCATCTCGGGATCGTGCGGATAGTATCCCGCATTCCCCTCCCAGTAGCACCGATGCACCGTGTTCAGCGGGCCGTCCGCCGTGAGATAGTGCCCATCGTACAGCAGGTCATTCAGCGCCTGCTGATCCGTCCCGTGCAGCAACGCCCGCCGGACCCGGATGTCGTTGAACGGCGGCCGGCGCACATTCATGACCATCTGCAGCCCGGTGCCGGCCTGGTAGCCGGTGAGCAGCGAGAACCCCTCGGCGTTGCGGTAGTCGTCGATGTAGGCGGTGGGCAGATTCATCGCGATGTGGGCGTTGCCGGTGCGGACGATGTTGCCCAGCACGGCCTCCTCGCCGATAAAGCGGATCGTCACGCGCTCGACCCTGGCCGGGCCGGGCTCGTTGCTGATCGAGTTCCAGCCGCCGTAGCCGTCCCAGCGCCGCACGGTGACGTGGTCGTTCGGCACCCATTCCTCGAGCAGGAACGGTCCGGCGCCCACCAGATGGCGGTCGAACTGTTCGATCCCCCAGCGCTCGGCGGCCTCGGGGGACCAGATCGGCACGCGCCGGAAAGCGTCGAGGACGGTCACCCAGGGGGCCTCGTAGTGGAGCGTCACCGTGGTGTCGTCGACCACCTCGACGCGTTCGACGGGGCCGACGTGGGCCGCCATCTCGCCGGACCGCGTCGCCGGGTCGAGGATGCGCTCGACGTTGTACCTGACGGCCGCGGCATCGAAAGGCGTGCCGTCCTGGAAGACGACATCGCTCCGCAGCGTGAACGTCCACTCGTCGGCCGCGTCGTTCGAGGACCAGGCTGTCGCCAGTGCCGGGTGGAACTCGCCGTCCGGGCCGATGATCAGCAGGGGGTCGGCGATCATGTAGTCGATGAGCCACGCGGTCTGGTAGGGCTCGATGTGGCCGTCCAGGGAGGCGGGCTCGCGGGAGGCGGGCCAGGCGATGATGAGTTCGTCGGCGGGACCCGCGGAGCCATCGGTGTCGCCGCCACAACCCGGGAGCGTCAACGGCAGCGCGATTAGCGCGATCGCAAGCCGATGGGCGCCCGGCGTCCGGGATGCGACACGCCGGAGCCTGCTGTGGCGGTTGGGCGGCGGGCTGCCTGCCGGGGACATGGGCAGGCCGTCGTCGCGGCCTTGACGACGCTCGATCATCCCTTCAGCGCCTTCGTCCCGTCCTTCAGCGCGTACGCCTCGTAACCCACGGTCTGCAGCAGGTTCGCGAACTGCCCCGACTGAATCCCGTTATCGCAGAAAAGCACATACTTAACATCTTTGTTTAGTTTTTCGGCCAGATCGGGAAAATCGAGGGGCAGTACGCGGCGGGAGCCGGGATGACGCCAGCCGTCGTCCTGCTGCGCGGGCCGGCAATCGATCACGAGGGCTCCCGCCGGGAGGGAGTCGATCCACAGGTAGTCGCGCTGCAGATCGGCATCGGCAATCTTCCTCACGTCCAGCACCTTGCGCGCGGCCACGGCGCGGTCGACGAGGCCGGGGTCGAGCGGCGCCTCCTCCCGGTCCACCGCCAACACCTTCGCGGCCGTGACCGGCTTCCCCTCCAGAATCGCGCAGTATTCCTTGATGCGCGCGGACAGAGCGGCGGTCCCGATCCGCTCGGCGATGCGGATGATCTCCTCCTTGTCGAAGCCGACCAGTGGGCGCAGAACGGGACGGGTCGCGGCGGCTTCGATCGCGCGCAGGTTGCGCAGCGTCTGGGACGACACCTGGCCCAGCGACTCGCCGGTGACGATGGCGTCGGCTCCGGTCTCGGCGGCGACTCGGTCCGCGACGCGGTACATGAGGCGTTTGAGGACGACCTGCCAATAGCGGGGCGTGACCTGGCGCTGCAGCTCGCGCACCGGCTCCTCGAAGTCGACGATGTGCATGCGCGGACGATTGCCGTAGCTCCAGTGGTCGGCGAGAACCTTCGTGACGCGGATCACCGAGCGCTCGAAGGCCGGCCCGGCCAGGTTGCAGAAGACGTAGTCGAGGGGGACGCCGCGCTTGAGGAGGAGCCAGGCCGCGACGGCGGAGTCGAAGCCGCCGGAGATCAGGCAGACCGCCCGGCTCTGGACGCCGACGGGCAGGCCGCCGGGGCCCTCGGTGCGGTGGCTGAAGAGGTAGGTGCGGTGGTCGCGGACCTCGACGTGGACGGTGACTTCGGGGGTGGTGAGGTCGACGGTGCCGTAGGGGTTGAGGGCGGCGCCGAGGTGCACGCCGATGTCCCGCGACGAAAAGGAGTGGCGGCCGGTGCGGCGGGCGGCGACGGCGTAGCGGCGACCGGTGACGGCGTCGCGGTAAAGGTCGTGGCCGACGCGGACGATCTCGTCGAGGTCGGCGCCGATGACGGCGTCGACGCGGGAGAAGGAGTGGACGCCGAAGACGCGGGCCGCGGGGGCCATGGGGTCGTCGGAGGGGGCTGGAGTGTGCGGAGCGGGTGTCGAGGCGCCGGCGGATGCTTGGGACGCGTTGTTATCCCCCCGAGAGGGTATGGTCACAAACAGGCGGCTCCAGCGGTCGCGGATGCCGGGACGGGTCCCGGCGGAGCGCAGCGCGTCACCCAGGTTGCGGATGAGTTGCTTGTGGAAGCGGCGGCGCGTGCGGTTGGACTTGCTCGCGACCTCGGAGGCGATGCGGACGATGTAGGCGGCGTCTTGAGCGTCAGAGCGCATTGGCGCGGGCCTCAATGTCGGCGCATCTGCTCATGACGTCCTCGAACGATTCCGAGTCGTCAAGCAACATGCCATCGCGAACCATGCGATCATAGTCGGCTGCAAGTTCCTCGTACAATGGGGCGGCGGGTATCAGCTGGAGGCCGCCGGAGACGGCCGCCACGTAGTCGATCCAGTTCCCCGATGCGGCCTTCTCCCGGAAGAAGATCGCCTTGTGGCGTGCTACGGCCTCCGCCAATTCCCGGTCGGCCAAGGCCGACTCAGCGTAGCCGGCATCATCCAGCCGGACCAGGTCGTGCCAGTGCCGGGAGAGCCGTGTTCCGCGGTGACGGGCGCGACGGCAGAACACGTGGATAGCCGTAGCCTTCTCCCAGAACGTGCGCTCCGGCAGCATGACAGTGGGGCAGGCCGTGGGGAAGCTGATGTCGGGAACGAAGCTGGCCGCATCGCATGCGATCTGCCGCGATTCGCGAGGTTCACCGGTCGAACGGGCTCCGAATTCGACAATCACCCCGGGTTGGACGAATCCATATTCGGGGAACATCGGGTCATAGCTGACGATCACGCGGTAATCTTCCGCACGAAGCCGGGCCTGCCACCCTGCGCCCGCCATTCCATCGGCCAGCGCTGGCGTCGCCACTTCCCTGGCCCAGTCCGTCAGACGCGGTCGAATCCTGCGTGTCCAGCGCTGTTCCTGGCTGCGGGTCGGCGGCAGCGCCTCCTCACCCATGCCTGCCACCAGTTCGGGTGCGAACCGGCGGATGTCGTACGTCACGTCGATATCCTCGGAAAACCGGCGAATGGCCCGATAGGCTTTCGAAAGCGAGGTGCCCCCTTTGAACACGAGATCCTGGCCAAAGGGTGCATCGAACAGCAAGGACAGCGTCTGAACTACCCATATGTCCTTTTCGAGGAGATGGGCCCTCGGCCCTCCCAAAGCGGCCGCTGTTTTCAGTACGCGACGTCTGTCTCGAACCGACAGCGAATGAAAGGACGCGCTAACCATGGACCACCAGTTCGCTCAGGGGTTCGGACATCCAGGAGGGCAGAACAGCGCGTGCGGCAGCCAGTTCCTCCAAGTCGTCTGAGGAGAGCCTGGTTCGGATCGCCTCAAGGCCCTCGTCGATCTCACGGCGGCCCAGCCAGGTAAGCGCCCGCACGGCAAGACCTGCCGGTCTCCCCGGTGCCACGAGCTGCCAACGGGGGGCATGGCGCAGTTGAATGACCTGAGCAAAGAGCCTCAGAGTGCGTGTAGGCCCAGAAGTCAGATAGACCGATCGCACCGGCACCTGCCGCGTAATGCCGAGCACATTCGCCGCAGCCCCGCCTGACGGCACGATCGTCTCGCCCCAGAGCCTGGAGAGCGCCTTGATGACCTTTGGGACGGAAGGTGCATGGAATCCGAACCGAGTCTCGATCGGCCTCATGTACACCCCCCGACACACCCGCAACAACTGGCCACGCCGTGCCAGCCGTGACAACGCCTGATCGACTGCTGCCCGGTTGCCGAGATGAAGCAGCGCACCCGGGCAGATCGGCGCTGCTTCAGGCAACGCCTCCGCGTGTTCCATGATGCGTTTGGGCAGGCTGGCCACGGCCATCTCCCTCTCCCCGTCCGGCATAAGTGTCAGAAACTCCATATCAATACTGACACAGTTGCAGGCGCAACGCCACTCCGCGCGTCACCCCAACTCAACTCAGTTCCAGGACAATCCCCGCAGCTTCCTCACATCGAGATTCCCGCCGCTCAGCACACACACCGTCTTCGTCCCGGCCGGCGCATCCACAAGCCCCTGCAGCAGCGCCCCCACCGGCGAAGCGGCCGCGCCCTCGGCCACCAGCTTGGCCCGCGTCATCAGCCACAGCACCGCCTCGAAGATCTGCTCGTCCGGGAGCGTCACGATCTCGTCCACGAACCGGGACACGACGGAACAGGTGTTTTCGCCCACCTGCTTCACCACGAGCCCGTCGATGACGCAGTCGACCCGATCCAGCGTCACGCGCGACCCCCGGTCCACGCTGCGCCTCATCGCCGGCGCACCGGACGACTCCACGCCGATCACCCGCACGGCCGGGTTGATGGACTTCACCGCCATCGAGACCCCCGAGATCAGGCCCCCACCCCCGATCGGCACCACCAGCAACTCCACCTCCGGGAACTGGTCCATGATCTCCAGCCCGAGCGTCCCCTGCCCCGCGATCAGGTCGGGGTCGTCGAACGGGTGGACGTAGGTGTAGCCCTCCGTCTCGACGAGCTCCAGCGCCTTCTCGTTGGCCTCGTCCCAGATGCTGCCGTGCAGCACTACGCTCGCGCCGTAGCCCCTGGTGGCCGCGACCTTCGCTGGGGTCGCATTCTCGGCCATGCACACCACGGCCTTCACGCCGTAGTGTTGCGCCGCGATCGCCACGCCCTGCGCATGATTGCCCGCCGACGAGCAGATCACGCCCCGTGCGCGCTCCTCGTCGGTGAGCCGGGCGATCTTGTTGAGCGGTCCGCGCACCTTGTAGGAGCCGCCGCGCTGGAAGAGCTCGGCCTTGAGGCGCACGTCGAGGCCGCATGCTTCACTCAGCGAGCGGCTGGTGAGCAGGGGGGTCCTGTAGACGTGCGGCCCGACGTTTCGGTACGCCGCTTCGAAGTCCTCCCTGGTGAGGGTCAGGCCCGGTATCGCGATCATGAGCTGATCCCCGGCAGCTTGAGGGGGCCGCCGAGCCAGCCGCGCACCTCGTGGGGGCGATAGGGCGCTTCGAGCTCGGCGCACTCTTCGTCGGTGAGGACCAGGTCGACCGAGGCGGCGGCCGCGTCCATCTGCCCGACCTTCGTGAAGCCGACCACCGGCGCAACCACCGCCGGCCGCGACAGCAGCCAGGCCAGCGCGACCTGCACCGGTTCGACCCCGCGCCGCTCGGCCACGCGCAGCGTCGCGTCCACCACGTCCCAGTCCGATCCGTGGTCGTAGAGTTCGTCGGCGAGAGGGGCGTCGTGTTCGTCCCGGGCCGATGCGTCGTGCATCCCCCGGGAGCGCTTGCCCGTGAGCAGGCCGCGCGCGAGGGGGGACCAGGGAATGACGCCCAGACCCTGATCCACGCACAAAGGCATCATTTCGCGCTCCTCTTCCCGGTAGACCAGGTTGTAGTGGTTCTGCATGGAGACGAATCGGGCCCAGCCGCGGCGCTCCGACACCGACAGCATCTTCATGAGTTCCCACGCGAACATGGAGCTGGCCCCCAGGTAGAGGACCTTGCCGTCGCGCACGAGGCGGTCGAGCGCGGCGAGGGTCTCCTCGACGGGGGTGCCCGGATCGGCGCGGTGGATCTGGTAGAGGTCGATGCGCTCCACGCCCAGCCGCCGCAGCGAAGCCTCGCAGGATTGAATGATGTGCTTGGCCGAGAGGCCCCCGCGGTTCGGCCCCTTGCCCATCCGCATGCGGCACTTGGTCGCGATCACCGCCTCGTCGCGGACGGCGTACTCGCGCACCGCCTTGCCGGTGATCTCTTCGCTCACGCCAAGCGAATACACGTCGGCGGTGTCGAAGAAGTTGATGCCGAGTTCGACCGCGCGCCGGAAGAAGGGCATGGACTCGTCCTCTTCGAGCATCCAGGGGCGCCATTTGCGGCTGCCGAAGCTCATGCAGCCGAGCGCGATGCGCGAGACGACGAGGCCGCTGTTTCCCAGAAGGGTGTATTGCAAGGGGCGGACTCCGGGGTTTGGGGGTTGAGTTTCGACTTTGGACTATACCGCAGGGCCCCGTGATCAGAACAGCCGCGGATCCCAGCCGACGTCCACGACTTCCGCAACGCGGACGCGGCCGAAGTCCGGATGGCGCGGGTTCAGGAGCACATTTCGGCCCCAGGGTTGCGCAATGTACGAGGGCACCTCCAAAGCGAGCGCCCGCTGCGATTCCGCCCACGCCCGCCCAATCTCCTGAGAACGCATCCGGTCGAACCAGTGCGGGGGTTCTTCCGAGGCATCGAGACGTTGCACTTCGCAGCCGTCGGGCAGCACGATGCGGGACGCCACATGGCCCTGCGGTATCCTCCTTGCTGCTGCTCGGGCGAGCACTTCGAGCAATGTGCCTTCATAGGAAGCGGAGGTGTACACGACATGTAGACCCGGTGGGTTCCATCGTCCCCCTTTCAGCGCTGCACCCATGCCGCTGAGGGCACGAAAACGACGGTCATGGATTCGATAGACCTGAGCGGGCATGACCAGCTACACGGGAAGGCCGTAGTGCAGGCCCCAGAGGATATCTTCAACGTGCCTGCCGCCAGTTTCCGAGAGTGCCATCTCGATGGGTATGGCCCCTCGGAGCATCGGATGCGGATGAATCAGGAACTCGGCCGCCCCCTCCTCTTCTCCCCAGACGTAGACGGCCAGCGCCATCACCGCGGCGACGCGCAGCACCGCTTCGCTTTCCTCCCTCTTCAGCCGATCCCGCCGCTGCCGGGTTGCGCGCGAGATGATCCGGTTCACGAAGTCGGCCGGCCGCCGTGCACCAAACCGTTTCAACTCCGCCTGCAGCACCTTCACTGCCTCGACCGGCAGGCCGGTCTCCGCGGCCTGCCGCAGCCGCTCGAGTTGGTCGGGCTCGCTGTAGACCGGACGGGCCTCGCGGACCAGCCGGGCGGGAAGCTCGGCCAAGTCATGCCTTGTCTCGTCCATTTGAACCTCAAGACTAGTCTATATGAACATAACACCCCGGCCGGGCCAGGCAAACCACCTGGCCCGCCGGGGTGCAGCCCCGCGTCAAGGGTTGTTGTGTCGCGCTCCTACGGGTTCCTGTCCATGCAGACGAACCCTTCGGGATTCGACTGTTCCGAAAGCGTCAGAATGAACACCACGTCGGTCCCGTAACTCTGCGGACCCTTGTAGTGGCCCACCGGATGGGTGTCGTTCTGGGACCGCCCATAGTGGCGCAGGAGCCTTCGCAGGTCGCCCATGCGGTGACCCGTGGCGAAGAGCCAGAACGCGCGCTCGCGGTACACGAGGTCAACCCGCGCGTCGGGCGTTCCGGGATCCATCAGGGGCTCCAGCGGCGGATCGATCGCGACGGCTCGCAGGTCGTTGAGGATGGACAGCCATCTGCCGCCCCCGGCGTTCACATCGGCCTCCGCTTCGATGAGCCGCGCCTCGATCCCGGACGCCAATACGATCGGGTCATATCGATCGGTGTACCTGGTGAAGTAGTAGTGCTCAGTCTCGCCGTCCCTGCCGGTCCCGAGCAACTCGGTCGGGCACAGTAAGTGTCCGGGAATGACCCCCCAAGTAGCTTCATGGTTCACATATCGACTCCGGCCCGAACTCGAGGTGATCGACGATGCCAGGTCCGTTCCGCACGATCCGCGCCTGCCCCCCAGGGCTGCTTCTGATCGCGGCAACCCTCACCCTCCCCTCCCCCGCCTCCCCCCAGGACCGCCCCCTCGTCACCCCCGACGACTACGGCCGCTGGGAGGACCTGCGCGGGGCCGAGCTGTCCCCCTTCGGCGACTGGATCGCGTATGTCGTCGCCCGCGTCGACGAGAAGTCCGAACTGCGGGTCCGCAGGCTTGCCGAAGACTCGACCCGGGTTGTCCCGTGGGGCTCGGCGCCCGCTTTCTCGCCCGATGGCCGCTGGCTGTCCTGGGCCATCGGCGTGCCGCCCGAGGAGCGCGAGCGGCTCGGAGAGAGCGGTAAGCCGGTCCGCGAGAAGGCGGCGGTGATGGATCTGGAAGGCGGCGAGATCCGTGAGTTCGATGCGGTGTCCGGGCGCCGCTTCGACGCCTCCGGCCGCTTCATCGCGCTGCATGGCTACCCGCCGGACGAGCCGGACGGCAAGGGCGCCGACCTCCGCATCGTGACCCTGTCCACCGGCGGCGAGACGACCTTCGGCAACGTGAGCGAAATGGCCTGGAGTCCGGCCGGATCGCTGCTCGCGCTCTCGATCGCGACCGGCACCGACGTGGGCAACGGCGTGCAGCTCTACGACGCCGCGACGGGCACCCTGCGCCCCCTGGACGCATCGGGATCGTCGTACCGGAGCCTGGCCTGGCGCGACGATTCCCGCGATCTCGCGGCCCTGCGCTCCCGCGGCGACGCATCCGCCGACGGCACCGCGTACGATGTCCTGGCGTGGCGCGAACTCGACCGCCGCGTGGAGATGGCCGTGCTCGACGGCAGCACCGGCGGCATCCCCGACACCCTCGAAGTCGTGCGCCACCGCGCCCCGGCGTGGTCGGACGACGGTGGCATGATTTCGGTGGGGCTGAGGCCGGTGGAGGAGGATGAGGAGGAGCAGGCCGATGTCCCCGGCGACGGCGGGGGCGAGGGCGAAGAGCCCCCCTCCGTCGGCCCGGGGCGCGGGGAGGGCGACGATCCGGACGCGGAGACCGCCCCCGCGCCGGAATCCACCGACGACGCCGAGCCCGATCTTCCCGACCTGCAGATCTGGCACACGAAGGACGTCCGCCTCTTCCCGGAGCAGCAGGTTTCGCGCGGCCGCGACGATGCAAGAACGGTGCTGGCCGTCTGGCACCTCGACGAGGGCCGCGTCGTCCCGCTCGGCTCCGACCTCATGGCGAGTACCCAGCTGCTGCACGGCTGGCAGTACGCCCTCGAGGACATCAGCGAGCCGTACCCGTGGGGCGCGATGTTCGGCCGCCCCTATCACGATGTCTGGGCGATCGACACCGGCAGCGGCGAGCGCCGCCGGCTCCTCACCCGGGTCCGCTACGAATGGCCGAGCGCGGGCGGCGACTGGCTGGTCTCGTGGGACGGTTCGGCCTATCACACCCTCCACATCGCCACCGGCGAGGAGCATGACGTTACGTCAGGGTTGGATGCCGAGTTCGCCGACACCGACTACGACACACCCACCGACGTCACCCCCCCGCGCGGCTTCGGCCCCGGCGCCTGGCTGGAAGACGACGAGGCCGTCCTCCTCTACGACAAGCACGACATCTGGCGGGTCGCGCCGGACGGTTCGGGCGGCACGCGGCTCACGCGCGGCGCCGAGTCGGGCACGACCCACCGGATGGCCCGAGTCGCGACCGACGACGACGAGCCCGGCCTCGATCCCGGCTCCCGCCCCTATCTCACGCTTTATGACGAGAAGACCGAGCAGCGCGGCTACGCCCGCCTGGCCCGCGGCTGGGCCGAGGCACGCGGTCAGGACGGCACGGCCGACCGGTCCGCGGCCGAGGCCCTCGTCCTGCGGGACGCGTTCGTGGGCGGCCTCGCCCGTGCCGACAGCGCCGACATCATGCTCTACAGCGAGGAGCGCTTCGACGACCCTGGGGACCTCTTCACCGCCGGCCCCGACCTCGCCGATCCCACCCGGGTCTCCAACCTCAACCCCTTCATCGACGATGTGGCGTGGGGCCGGGCCGAGCTGGTCGACTTCGTGAGCGAATCAGGCCGCGATCTGCAGTTCGTCCTCCTCCTCCCCGCAAACTACGAGGAAGGGCGCGCGGTCCCCACCATCGTGTACACCTACGAAATCCTCTCCCCCCAGATGCACTTCTTCCGCACCCCCAGTGAGCGGGACTACTACAACTACACCGCCTGGACCCAGCACGGATACGCCGTGCTGCTGCCGGACATCGTCTACACCGCGCGGGATCCGGGGGTGAGCGCGCTGGAGTCGGTGCGCGCGGCGGTGGCGAAGGCCGTCGAGATGGGCGTGACGGATCCGGATGCGGTCGGGCTGATCGGGCACTCGTGGGGTGGCTACCAGGCGACCTACCTGCCCACGCGGACGGACATCTTCGCGGCCTCGGTGGCGGGCGCGCCGCTGACCGACTTCGTGAGCTTCATGGGCCAGCTGCACTGGAACCCGGGGATCGCCGAGGTGAGCCACTGGGAGACCGGTCAGGCGCGGATGGAAGTGCCGTTCTGGGAGGATCCGGAGGCGCACCGCCGCAACTCGCCGATCCACGAGGTGCACAACATGAACACGCCCCTGCTGATGGCGTTCGGCAACGAGGACGGCGTCGTGGACTGGGACCAGGGGACCGAGTTCTTCAACTTCGCGCGCCGGGCCGAGAGGCAGATGGTGCTGCTGGTCTACGAGGGGGAAGATCACGGGTTCCGGCAGGAGGCCAACCAGAAGGACTACCACCGGCGCATCCTGGAGTGGTTCGGGCACTACCTGAAGGGCGAGCCGGCACCGGCGTGGATTACCGACGGGGTGGCGCTGGACGCGCTGGAAGCCGAGAAGAAACGGGTGGCGGGGGCGCGCTGAGGACAAGAATGTAAAGCAAACACGACATTATGTAATGTCTACTTTACAGCGTGCTCAGTGTGCGGGGCGATCCAACCCTGGATGCATCACGCGCTCTTACGACACCGCGCTCCTTCTGTGCCCGGGCATGGAAGCGACCACGACCTGGCGCCTGTCCTCGTCCCAGAAGTAGTAGATGCGCAGGCACCGTCGGGGATCCCGCGTGTTGCCGCCGACCTTGATGTGCCAGTCAACGCTGTAGTTCTCTTCGCACCATAAACAGTCAAAGGTGTCCCCGCCGCTGGGAACGTTGAAGACGCTCCCCGCGATATCGCTGATTCGGCCGTGCAACCGGGAGTTGCCACCCTTCAGCCTCCCGTCGCGGTATTCGCCGCCCAGCCAGCAGAGACACTGGGCGGCGAGGCTCACGTCGGCGAATTCGGCGGCGCCCAACTCCCGCCGCGCCGACCCGGTCAGAGTCACGCGCCCGGCCAGGAATTCGTCGCACCAGGTGCCGAACTCGTCCCAGGTGGTGGGAAACGGAACCGAAGTGTCGGGATCGCCGCCCATGGAGCGAACCAGCCCGGCCAACTGTTCGGCTCGCCTGGCCGCTTCGTCGCGCTCGCGCTCCGCCTGCTCGGCCCGCCGCCTCGTCCGCTCGTACTGCCGGGTTCGCTGCTGTGCCGTTTCCCTGGCGGCATTGAGCTGGCGCAGCAGGGCCTGCGGATCAGGGGCCGGATCGGCGTCCGCGATCGCGGTGGCCGGCGAGGGTTCGCTCACGAACGCGGGAGCCCCCGTGGCACTTCCCGCCGTGGAACCCGGGTTGGCGTGCACCGCCGCTGCGACGTCGGTCCCGGAGCGGGCGTAGCTCTGGCCCGCATCCCTGTAGGCGCCCCCGCCGAGCGAATTGCGCAGGAACATCACGAGCCGCGCGGGGCCCCGCGCCGCTCCGGCCGCCTCGCGCGCGATGGCATCGAAGGCAAACGGCTCGTCGCCTGCGGGTGCGACCTGGATCGTCTCGGCGACCGCCATTCGTACGAACATCCTGACCACGTCCGCCACCGCTTCTTCATCGATCATCCGATTCCTCAGAATCAGGGGATGATCGGTCTTGCGCGCGTCTTCGTCGAAGCCGGTCCGATAGAATCTCCAGGCACCCAGGAAGACCGAGAGCGGTTTGCTGACGGTGTCGCTCAGGCGGTAGGTCATCGCGGCCGGGAGTACCCAGGTCACCGCAAGGCCCGTGAGGGAGCGGGCCAGCAGGTTCGCCTGTGCCTCGATTTCGCCAGGATCGTCCTCTTCCGGGGGGACCGAAATCACCGCGAACGGAACGGCGCGGTCGGGATCGACCAGAAGACGAACGAATGCGCCCATCGTGGCGTCCGAATCCACGACGATGGGCCGCGGGGCGAGCCTTCGGCCGCCCTGCATCAGGGGGAAGCGCTCCGCAAGGGCGGCGAGCATGTCGGCGGGATAGGCCTCAATGCCATCGGCGGGGAGGGCCGAACGGTCCTGCACGGAGATGGCGATATGGCAGGCGGTCCTGTCAGGACAGGCTACCGAGATCTCCGTCACCACTTCCTGGTCCCGGGCAACCATGTGCTTGACCTGCACGGACCACAGGTCGCGGTGCCGGTCGCGCACACGGACGGCCTGGCACGCCACACCCTCGCCGGCAAAGGCAAACGGGCGGAAGCGCCACGCCCTTCGCGACAGCCTGTCTCCCACCGTCCCCTGCACCCAATCCAGCGCCATTTCGCGGCATTCGTGTACGATCGACGGGCTGACTTCGGCTGCCAACTCGGTTCCTACACGCAAGCGTGCTCCGGGCCTGATTTCAAACCCGGCGGGCAGCTTCCCCGCAGCCGCTTTCAACCGCCTGGACTGCTCGTGCCGCCGCCATTCCTCAAATGCCCTGAAATTCTTCTGTGCCATGGCTACCCTCCCTCGGTGGCCCGCACCAAGTCATTGCTTTACGCATATTCTGCACGTGGCCGCCGCTGCGCAAGCAGGAGCAAGTGCCCGCCGCCCGCCGCGCTACCTCTCGTGGGCCCAGTCGCTGATGATTCCGTGAAGCGCGGCAACGCCGTCGGTGAGTGCGGCCGGGCCGGGTTGCAGGATCAGTGCCGACTTGATCTCATGCAGGTGTTCACCCGCTACCGCCGGAATTGTTTCCCAGCCCGGCCGTGCCGTCACGCGCTCAGGCCGGAACTTGCGGCCGCACCACGATCCGATGATCACGTCGGGTGCGCGCCGCACCACTTCACCGGGGTCCGCGATGATCCGGTCCCTGGCGAGCGATCCTCCGCGGTACTCGGGGAAGCAATCCTCCCCGCCCGCGATCTCGATCAGCTCCGACACCCACCGGATCCCCGAGATCAGCGGATCGTACCACTCCTCGAAGTAGACGCGCGGCCTGCGCGGCAGCCTGGCGGCACGGCTGCGGATCCGCTCCAGCCCTTCCTCCAGCTCTTCGGCCAGGCGTTCACCCCTTGCCGGGCACCCGACCAGCGCGGCGATCGCCCGCACGGTGCGCAGGATCCCGGCCACCGAGCGGTGGTTGAAGATGTGGACTTCGACGCCGCTCCGGACGAGCTCGGCCGCGATGTCCGCCTGGATGTCGGAAAAGCCGAAGACCAGATCGGGCTCCAGGTCGAGGATGCGGTCGATCTTCGCGGACGTGAATGCCGAGACCTTGGGCTTTTCCTTGCGGGCCCGGGGCGGACGCACCGTGAACCCGGAGATGCCCACGATGCGCCGGTCCTCCTCGAGGAGGTAGAGGATCTCGGTGGGCTCCTCGGTGAGGCAGACGATGCGCTCGTACATGGGGCGGCCTATTCGGGAACCGGCGCCAGCGCACGGCGCATGACATGGCGGCGCATCCCGGCGCGTCCGACCTTACCGAAACCGTGTCTTTCGAAGACGGGGGTGAAGCCGCAGAAGCGGTAGCTGGGCGAGTCGGGCACGACCGGGTAGGCCTCCAGGCCCGTCCCGCCGTTGCGCCGGGCGTGCGCGGCCGCTTCCTCGATCAGTCTCTCCATGATGCCGCGGCCGCGAATCCCGCTCTTCACGTAGAAGCAGGTGATCGCCCACACCTCGGCCGGATCCTCTCCCGGCAGGTCCACGCCGCCGTGCAGGACCAGCGTCTCCCTGGGCGCAACCGAACACCACGCCACGGGCTCGCCCGAGGGGTCGTAGGCCAGCAGGCCGCTGGGGATGCCCGACCGGATCCGCGTCTCCATGGCGCGCTTGCGGTTGTGTTTGGCGCGCGGCGTGCGGCCGGTCTCGTCCCGGCGAAAGTGCATGCACCAGCAGGTTTTCGGTCCGCCTCGCGCCTCGAAGAGGTGCTCGAAGTCGGGCCAGCGGGAGGGGACGACCGGCAGGACGGTGAGCTCGCGGGCCGAGAGTCCGGCCGGGCGGCCCCGCTTCCCGGCGCTCACCGGGCCACCGCCAGCACGAGGATCCCCGCGAAGACCAGGGCCGCGCCGGCCGTGCGGATTCCGCCGAAGCGCTCGCCGAGGAGCAGCCACCCCGCCAGCGCGCCGAAGACGATGCCGGACTCCCGGGCCGCGCCCGCGTAGCTGACCGGCGCGATCTGGAAGGCCCGCAGAACCAGGGAGTAGGCCGCGAGCGTCATGACCGCGATGACCACGATCGGGACGAAGCGGGTGCGCAGTACGCGAACGACCTCGCGGCCCTGGCGCAGCGCCAGCAGGGGGATGAGGAGGGAGCCGGAGAGGCCGAAGACCAGGACGAGGTACGGAATGGGCTCCCAGTGCCGCATGGCCGCGCCGTCCAGGGCTGAGTAGGTGGAGATGAGGAAGGCGACCAGGAAGGCCAGGCCCGAGCCGCGCGCGTGGGTGTGCAGGGCGGCCAGCGCGCCCGGGTCGCGGCGGCGGAGCGACCAGAGGGGAGCCGCGCCGAGGACCACCAGTCCGGCCAGGATCGCGGCGATGCCGGTGTATCCGAGCGGCGAGGGGCGCTCGCCAAGGAAGATGATCGCCCAGAGGGCCAGCATGGCGGGGGCGGTGCCGCGGGCCACCGGGTAGACGAGCGAGAAGTCTCCCCGGTCGTAGGCGCGCGCCAGACAGGTATAGTACCCCAGCAGCACCAGCGCGCTTCCGCTGGCGAATGGCCACACGGTCGCGGGTGGAGGCCACGCCTGGACAAGGGCCGGTGCGAACGCGACCGCGCCGCCGAGCAGCCCCCATGCCGCGACGAGGAGGCGGTCGGTGGTGCGCTTGAGGATCAGGTTCCACGATGCGTGGAGGAGTCCGGCGCCGAGTACGAGGGCGAGGGCGGTCGGGGGCATGTGCGTTCGCGGCTGCCGGTCGCCGGTGCGCCGCTCGGGTGCGTCCGGGGTTCCGTTCGACCTAGTCGGAGACCGGAGTGCCGCCGCCGGATGTCCGCAGGATGAAGCGGTCCAGCGTCTCCTTCCACTGCGGCAGCAGCGACTGGTCCACGTACATCATGTGGCCGGCGGCGAAGTCCGCACGCTCGATGTTCTTGCGCAGATCCGGCGGCAGTCCCATGCGGTCCATCGTCCATACGGCCGCGAAATACGGCGTGGCGAGGTCGTAGATCCCGTTGATGAGGAGGACCTCCAACTCCGGATTGCGCTTCATCGCGGTGGCAAGATCGGGAGCGACGTTGGGGGTGCCGCCGCCGCGCACGAACGCTCCGCCGCCGCCGAGCCGGCCCCAGTTCCAGTTGCGGGTGCCGCCGCTGGGCACGTATTCACGCCCTCCGTCATAGTCGAGTTCGGCGCGCAGGTAGCTGTTGAAGGCGGAGGTGTAGGCCGAGCTGATCGCGGTCGACTGGGGGTCGTGGGAGGGGCGCCCGCCCAGGAGGTCCCCCGCCGGACCGGTGAAGCGCGCGTCCAGCCGCCCCACGATGCGCCCCTCGTCGCGCAGCAGTTCGGCCTCGAAGGCGGGCGCGGTGACGCGCAGGTCCGACTTGTCGATGAAGTCGTGGCTCAGCCCGGTGTAGCGGTGCATCTGGTCGATCACGCGGGTGCGGGTGGCGTCGTCGAGGGTGCCGCCCGCCAGCAGCGCGGTCGCGTACTCGGTGAGCGACCACTCCTCCACCTCGGCCATGAAGGCTTCCAGGTCCGGAGGCGACTCGCCCGGAAGCGCGTCCAGATACCGCGCCGTGATCGCATACGACGGCAGGTTGACGATGTACGGCAGGTCGTCCCCCGGCGCGAACTGGATGGTGTTGAACTGGAGCACGGACGAGACCAGTACGATCCCGTTGACGTCGATGTTGGCACGCTGCAGGTGGCTCGCCAGCACCGCCGACCGCGTCGTCCCGTAGCTCTCGCCGAGCAGATAGCGCGGCGAGTTCCAGCGGTCGTGCTCGCTCAGAAACCGCCGTATGAACTGCGCAAGCGACCGTGCGTCCTCGTCGATGCCCCAGTAATCCGAGCCCGGCGTGTCACCGAGCGTATGGCTGAAACCCGTGCCGATCGGATCGACCATCACGATGTCGGCGATGTCCAGGATGGTGTAGGCGTTGTCCTCGAGCGGATACGGGGGCGCGCCCTGCGGTCCCACATCGGGAGTGACCACCCGCCGCGGCCCCATGATCCCCATGTGCAGCCAGAAGGACGCCGAACCGGGCCCGCCGTTGTAGGAGAAGACGATCGGCCGCTGGGCCGACGGCGCCCCGTTGGTGCGGAAGTAGGCCGTGTGCCAGAGCTCCGCCGCGGGATCGCCGTTGTCGTTCGTGAGGGTGGTGCCGGACACGACCGCGTCGTATTCGACGGTCTCGCCGCCCACCATGATCGAGTGGCTGGTCTGCCAGCGCTCGGGACCCGACGACATGTCGGCTTCCTGCGCATCGGCCGGCACTGCGGTGGCGGCGAACCCGGCCAGGGTGACTGCTGTGAGGACTGCGGTGGGGAGGGAGGCCGGCTGGAACGGTTTCATGAAGGTGCCTTTGAGTGCGTCAGCTGTTGTGATTCGAGCGCGGATAATCTGGTAAGGAGGGGCGGAGCGCCGCCAGACGGTGACCGGGGCACCAACGGAGAGCCGGACACGGGGTGTGGGCTCCAGCGCGCTTCATCGGCCGGAGCCACGGTGGAGTCGATCCTTCAGATTCAGCCACGCCGACAGCGCCAGGGCGCCGAGCGCCGAGCCGACGACCAGCCAGTCGACCACGGTCGCGCTCCAGTTCATTCCGGTGATCCGGTCCAGGTAGTACTTGATCCACGACGCGGGCAGCGCGGTTTCGCCGAGCGCACGCTTGATCTGCCAGTGCCAGTCGGTGAGCGGACAGTAGCCCCAGCCGTATGCGACGCCCAGGCCGAACCACGAGAGCAGCGTCGCGGAGATGGTGATGAGGTGGAGGCGCCGGGTTCGGCGCCAGGCCCAGCCGAGCATGTTGAAGACGATCAGCGCGGTGTGGAAGACGACGAAGAGCGCGTCGTAAAGCCGATAGAGGCCGATGTCCGTCATCGTGGTCGCCGCCTCCGAAGAGAAGAAGCCGCGGATTCCCGTGGCCGCCCGCCGTGCGTTCCGGTCTCAAGGTAGCCGAGCGGCGAGGCTACCGCGCATATTACCCGCCGGTGCCGGACTCCCGCGAGTCCGACGAAGTCACGTGAAACCAGGAAGCAGGACGATCATGCGGACCCTCCTCCTCGCCGCCGCGTTCCTCACCCCGGCCGGCATCCTCGCCCAGGAGTCCGACGGCAACGGGGACGCCGACCTCCCTCTCCAACCCGACCGCACCCTCGCGATCGACATGACCGTAGGCTCCTGGATCTCGCTGGACGTGAGCCCCGACGGACAGACGATCGTCTTCGACCATCTCGGCGACCTCTTCACAGTGCCGATCACGGGGGGCGACGCCACGCAGCTGACTTCCGGGATGGCGTTCGATGCCCAGCCGCGCTTCTCGCCCGACGGCACGCGGGTCGTGTTCACGTCGGATCGGAGCGGGGGGCAGAATGTGTGGATCATGTCGCTGGACGGCTCCGACACCACGCAGGTCACGACCGGCGGGGCGAACCGCACCGAGTCGCCGGACTGGGCGCCCGACGGCGAGTACGTCGTCTCGTCCAAGGGCGGATTCCGCGGCGGCGGCCTGCCCAAGCTGTGGCTCCACCACGTCGACGGCGGCTCGGGCGTGCAGCTCATCGGCGAGCCGGACAATCTGAAGACGCTCGGGGCGGCGTTCGACCCCACCGGCCGCTACATCTGGCACGCGCGCCGGACCGGGGACTGGACCTACAACGCGCAGTTTCCGCAGTACCAGCTCGCCGTCTACGACCGCGAGACAGGCGAGACCTACACGCGCACCTCGCGGTACGGCTCGGGCATCCGCCCCACCCCGTCCCCCGATGGCCGCTGGCTCGTCTACGGCACCCGGCACGACGCCCGCACGGGGCTGATCATCCGCGACCTCGAGTCCGGCGCCGAGCGCTGGCTGGCATTCCCCGTCCAGCACGACGACCAGGAGTCGCGCGGCACCCTCGACGTCCTGCCCGGCATGTCGTTCACGCCGGACTCGCGCCATCTGGTGGCCAGCTACGGCGGCAGGATCTGGAAGCTGGACGTCGAGAACGGCGGCTCCGAGGAGATCCCCTTCCGCGTCCGGTACGACCTCGACCTCGCCCCCCTCGTCGAGTTCGACTACCCCATCGAAGACACCCCCACCTTCACCGTGCGGCAGATCCGCGACGCCGTGCCCTCGCCCGACGGCTCACACATCGCGTTCACGGCGCTCGACCGCCTCTGGGTCGCCAGCGCCGACGGCACCGAACCCCGCCGGCTCACCACCGACGACCACTCCGAGCACTACCCCGCGTGGTCGCCCGACGGCGCGTGGATCGCCTACGCCACCTGGGACGGCGAGGCCGGCCACCTCCACAAGGTCCGCGCGGACGGCGATGGCGCCCCGGTGCGGCTGACCGAGCGCGGTGCGGTCTACATCACACCCGCCTGGTCCCCCGCGGGCGACCGCATCGTGGCGCTCCGCAGCTACGCGCGCGATTTCCAGGAGTCGGCGGGCGGATTCGGTTCCGGCGCGCCGCAGCCCGGCGAGATCGTCTGGGTGGCGGGCGGCGACGGGCCGGGCGCGGCCACGCTGATCGGGCCGGTGGACGGGCGCCGCGGTCCCCACTTCGCCGCGGGCCCGGGCGGCGGGGGCGCTGCCTCGGCCGACCGAATCCACTTCCAGAGCGGCCAGGACATGCTCGTCTCGATCCGCTGGGACGGCACCGACGAGCGCGAGCACGTGCGCATCCGCGGTGCCACGCCCCCGGGTTCCCAGAACGCGCTCACCCCGTCCGTGCTGCGGATGGCCCCGCAGGGCGACCAGGTAATGGCGCTGATCGAGGGGCAGATCTACACGGCCACGGTGCCGATGGTCGGCGGCGAGGCCCCGCTCATCAACGTCGGCAACCCCGGGAGCGCGGCCATGCCGGCTCGCCGCCTCACCGACATGGGCGGCGAGTTCCCCGCATGGGCCGCGAGCGGGCGCGCCGTGCACTGGTCGCTGGGCCGCGCGTTCTTCACCTACGACCTGGACGCGGCGGAGGCGTTCGAGGAGGCCCGGGAAGCCGAGGAGGCCGAAGAAGAAGAGGAGGAGGGAGAAGAGGGCGAAGACGCCGACGAGGACGACGAGGGCTACACGCCCGTCGAGGTTTGGATCGACATCCAGGCCGAGCGTGATATTCCACGTGGGACCGCGCTGCTGACCGGCGCGCGCGTCGTGACCGTCGCCGATGCGGGAACGATCGAGCGGGCCGACATCCTGGTGCGCGACAACCGCATCGCCGCGGTGGGGCCGTCCGGCTCCCTCGAGGTCCCGTCCGACGCCCGCGTTGTCGACGTCTCCGGCAAGACCATCGTGCCCGGCTTCGTCGACACGCACGCCCACATGCGCCCCGCGCGCGACCTGCATCGCTCCGACGTCTGGCCCTACCTCGCGAACCTCGCCTACGGCGTCACCACCACGCGCGACCCGCAGACCGGAACCACCGACGTGCTCAGCTACGCCGACCTCGTCCGCACCGGCGACCTCGTCGGCCCGCGCGTCTACTCGACCGGCCCCGGCGTCTTCTGGCAGCACATGATCGACTCCGAGGACGAGGCGCGCGACATCATGTCCAAGTACGCGAACTACTTCGACACGAAGACGATCAAGATGTACGTGGCGGGCAATCGGCAGCAGCGCCAGTGGATCATCATGGCGGCCCGGGAGCTGGGCCTGATGCCGACCACCGAGGGGTCGCTCAACCTCCGCCAGAACCTGAACGAGACGATCGACGGATACCCGGGTCTGGAGCACTCGATCCCGATCTACCCCGTCTACGACGATTACGTACAATTGTTCGTGGCTACCAAGCGCGCCTACAGCCCCACCCTGCTCGTGTCGTACGGCGGACCGTGGGCCGAGAACTACTTCTTCAGCCGCGAGAACCCGCACGACGACGAGAAGCTCCGCCGCTTCGTGCCCCACTCGGTGATCGACTCGGGGACGCAGCGCCGCGCCCAGTGGTTCCGCGACGAGGAGCACGTCTTCGCCGACCACGCGGTCTTCGTGAAGGACCTGGTGGAGGCGGGCGGCCGCGCGGGCGTCGGCAGCCACGGTCAGCTCCAGGGGCTGGGGTATCACTGGGAGCTGTGGGCGATGGCAGCGGGCGGCATCGGCGAACTCGACGCGCTGCGGATGGCCACGATCCTCGGTGCCGAGGCGATCGGGCTGGACGAGGATCTGGGCACGATCGAGGCCGGGAAGCTGGCCGACCTGGTAGTGCTCGACGCCAACCCGCTCGACGACATCCGCAACACCAACCGCATCCACATGGTCATGATGAACGGCCGCCTCTACGACGCGGAAACACTCGCCGAGCAGTACCCGGGCGACCGCGAGGTCGGGCCGATGTGGTGGTGGGACGACGAGCCGAGCGATCTCCCGGGCGTGGGCGAGGAATCCGGCGCAGAGAGCAACTGACATGTGCAGGTGTTATACACACGATACACACTCGACGCGCCGCTCCTTCCTGCGCGGGACGGTCGGCGCGGCGGCCGCCTTCGCGCTGTCCCCGGCACTGCTCCGCCAGGTCGCGCTGGCGCATCCCGGTCCGCAGACCCTGGCCGCCGACGGCGACGACCGGTCCCCCTCGCGCCCCCGCCTCGACCGCCCCTACCTCCAGATGGCGATCGAGGCCTGGAACTGGGTCGACGCCTCGCGCATCAGCACGGGCCGCGGCGCCACCTGGCCCTCCGACCCCACCGATCCCGAATCCACCGGATACACACTATACACACACGGCCCCGGCGTCCTGCCCTTCGCCCTCGAACTCCACCACGCCACGGGCGACCAGCGCTACCTCGATGCCGCCGTGGAAGGCGCCGCACACCTGGCCGCGACCCTCTCCGATGTACCCAGCGCCGGCCTCTACACAGGCCTCGCCGGCATCGCCTTCGTCCTGACCGAGACCTGGCGCGCGACCGATCTCGACATGCACCGGTCCCACGCCGGGCTGGCCACCCAGCTCCTCGTGGACCGCGCACGCACGGCCGGCCCGGGCATCGCCTGGCCCCAGGGCTCCGGAGATGACGCCGTCGAGTCCAACGACATCATCAGCGGAACCGCCGGCACGGGGCTCGCGCTTCTCTACCTGGATCGCACCCTCGGCCACCGAGGCGCGCTGGAAGCCGCGGAAGGGGCGGGAAGGAGGCTTCTCCAACGCGCGATCGAGACGGACACCGGCCTGCGCTGGGACATGTGGCCCGGCTATGCGCGCGAGATGCCCAACTTCTCACACGGCACCGCCGGCATCGCGTACTTCCTTGCCACCCTGCATCGAGCCACCGGGGAGCGCGATTTCCTGGACGCCGCGCTGGCCGGTGCCCGCTATCTCACCTCGCAGGCTGCGCTGGAGGACGGTTACCGGCTCTTCCACTCCCGCCCCGGCGGCGAGGACCTCTACTACCTCTCGTGGTGCCACGGCCCGGTCGGCACCAACCGCCTCTTCCACCAGCTCGGCGAGATCACCGGCGACGGCGAGTGGGGCAACTGGGTCGCGCGCGGCGCCCGCGGCGTCATGGCCACCGGCATCCCCGAGCGGCGGACCCCCGGGTTCTGGGAGAATATCAGCCAGTGCTGCGGCACCACGGGCGCGGCCGAGCATTTCCTGACACTCCACCGAACCACCGGCAACGCCGAGTACAAGTCCTTCGTCGACCGTCTCAACGACGATCTGGTGCGCCGCGCGACCGCCGTGGACACACCTGCGGGCGCCGGCCGCAAGTGGACCCAGGCCGAGCACCGCGTCCAGCCCGAACTGCTCATCGCGCAGACGGGGCACATGCAGGGCGCCGCGGGCGTGGGCAAGTATCTCCTCCACATGGACGCCGTGGAGGAGCGCCGGGAAGGACCGCGCGTGGTACTGCCGGACGATCCCTGGTGACCGATAGCGCCATGCGGTCCAACTCAAGCCGGGAGCGGGCCCGGATTCTCGCGCTGGAGCAGCAGGCGCGGCCGCTCGACCCCGATGAAGCCGGCCGCGACCGGCTGATGCGCGCGGCGCACGGCTATGCCCAACGCCTCCTGACCGAACTCGGAACAAGGCCGGCCTACAACTACGACAAGTCGGCGGTCGAGGAACTCCGAACGCTCGGGGTGGGCATTGAGCCCCAGCCCATCGGCCAACTGATCGAGCGCATCGACGAGTCCGTTGTCAGTCCCGGACTCCTGCCCTCCCACGCGGGACATCTGGCCTATATCCCCGGTGGCGGGCTCTACGCATCCTCGCTCGCCGACTACCTCGCCGCCGTCGCCAACGAATACGCCGGCGTCCGCTTCGTGGGACCGGGATCCGTCGCCATGGAGGACCTGATTCTTGAATGGATGGCCCGGGTCGTCGGCTTTCCCGCGACCGCCGACGGCAACCTCGCCTCGGGCGGATCCATCGCGAGCCTCACCGCGATCGTCGCGGCGCGCGAGGCGGCCGGGCTGCGGGCCCGCGACTTCGACCGGGCCGTCGTGTACGCCACGCCGCACATCCACCAGTGCCTGCACAAGGCGATCCGCGTGGCCGGCATGGGCGAGACCGTTCGCCGGGACGTCGCCGTCGACGAAGGTCTGCGCATGTGCCCTGACTCGCTCTCCGAACTCGCCGCCGCCGACCGGGCCCAGGGGCTGCTGCCCTGGCTCGCTCTCGGCTCGGCGGGAACCGCGGACACCGGCGCGATCGACCCGCTGGACCGAATCGCCGACATCGCGCAACGCGAGCGGCTGTGGTTCCACGTCGACGCCGCGTACGGGGGTTTCTTCGCACTTCTGGACGAGTTCCGCCCGCGGCTGGCCGGTCTTGAACGCGCCGACTCGGTGGTCCTCGACCCCCACAAGAGCATGTTCCTGCCCTACGGCACCGGCGCGGTCCTCGTCCGGAACCGGGACGCCCTCCAGGATGCGCATGCGTACTACGCCGCCTACCTGCAGGACACGGTCGAGTCCGAGGGCGGAGGCCGCTCACCGGCCGCGGTGTCGCCCGAGCTGACCAAGCACTTCCGCGCGCTGCGCGTCTGGCTGCCGCTGCTGCTGCACGGCGAGGAGCCGTTCCGGGCGTGCCTGCGCGAGAAGCTGGAGCTCGCGAAGTACTTCCACCGCGAGATCGGCAAGCTCGGGTTCGAGGTGGGGCCGGAGCCGGATCTCACGGTGGTGACCTTCCGGTGGGTGCCCGAGTCGGGCAGCGCGAACGCGTTCAACCAGGCGCTCGTCGAGGAGACGCACCGCGATGGGCGCGTGTTCATGTCCTCCACGACGGTCGGCGGCAGGTTCATGCTGCGGATGGCGGCGCTGGCGTTCCGGACGCACCTCGACACCATCGATCTGGCGCTCGAAGTGCTGCGCGAGGCCGTCTCGAGGCTCGACGCTCACCCCCAGCGATGGCGTCCGCTGGCAGCCGGAGCACGGAGCCGATGAGCGGCCCAGGCCCCGCCGCGGCCCGCCAGGACGTCCGCTACGAGCCCGACGACCGGCCCCCATTGCCGATCACCATCGGGCTCGGGGTGCAGTATGCCATGCTCTGCATCGCGAGCATCGTGCTGACCCCGATGATCATGATCACCCTCGCGGGTGGCAGCGACGCATACCTCTCGTGGGCGGTGTGCGCGGCGCTCGTGATCAGTGGCCTGACCACGGCGATCCAGGCCCGCAAGGTGGGGCGCATCGGGGCGGGCTACATCCTCGTCATGGGAAGCACGAGCGCGTTTCTCGCCGTGAGCGTCACCGCCATCGAGCAGGGCGGGCCGGGCATGCTGGCCACCCTGATCATCGCTGCCGCACTGATCCAGTTCGTCCTGGCGGCCCGCATGGCACTCCTGCGCAAGGTGTTTACGCCGACGGTGGCGGGCACCGTGCTGATCCTCATTCCGATGACGCTTACGCCGCTCATCCTGCGGAAGCTGGCTGAGGTGCCCGCGGACGCGTCCCCGCTGGCAGGCCCGGTTACCGCGGGCGTAACGCTTCTCGTCACCCTCCTCATCCCGCTTCGTTTCTCGGGCGTGTTGCGGTTGTGGGCACCCGCCATCGGTATCGTGGCCGGATGCCTCGTCGCCGGCCTGGGCTTCGGCATCTTCGACATGACCACCGTCGCCGAAGCCGCCTGGATCGGCCTGCCGGATCTGGCCTATCCCGGGGTCGACCTCAGCTTCCGGCCCGAGTTCTGGGCCCTGCTGCCCTCTTTCATCATGGTGACGCTCGTGGGCGCGATGGACACGCTCGGGGACGCGATCGCGATTCAGCGCGTCTCGTGGCGCAGGCCTCGCGCGGTCGACTTCCGCTCGATTCAGGGCGCGATCGGCGCCGATGGCGTGGGCAATCTCCTCTCCGGCCTGGCCGGTACCGTTCCGAATACCACCTACGGCATGAGCATCGCGGTCGCCGAACTGACCGGGGTCGCCGCGCGCCGCATCGGCATCTGCGTCGGCGCCGTCTTCGTCGTCCTCGCCTTCCTTCCCAAGTTCGTCACGCTGATCGTTTCGATACCGGGGCCTGTGGTGGCGTCGTACTATGTGATCATCGTCGCCCTGATCTTCGTGTTCGGCATGAAGATCCTCCTCTCGGAAGGGCTGGATTACCGCAAGGGTCTCGTGGTCGGCGTCGCCTTCTGGCTCGGCGTCGCCTTCCAGTTCGACTGGATCTACCCGGAGTACATGCAGGGCGCGTGGGGCGAACTGCTCGGGAACGGGATGACCGTCGGCGGCCTCACCGTGATCCTGCTGACCGTGCTCGGGGAAGTCGGGGGCGGAGGCCGATCACGCCTGAAGACGCGCCTGACGCCGGACACATGGCCGGAGGTCGACGCCTTCCTGGCGAAGTTCGCCGCCCGCAAGCGCTGGGGCGAACAGATGGAAACACGGCTGCGCGCGGTGGGCGAAGAAACGATGCACATCCTGACGGGCGGCGAGGCGGAAGAGACGGCGGACCAGGAGCGGCAGCTTCTGCTGATCGCGCGCAGCGACGGGAAGGCCGCCAATCTGGAGTTCATCGCCACGACGGACGCGACCAACATCGAGGATCAGCTGGCGATGCTCAGCGAGGCGGCTGCGAGCGTGCCCGTTGAGTCGGAAACCCCGCTCCGGCTGCTGCGCCATTACGCGTCGTCGATACGCCATCAGCAGTATCACGACATCGACATCCTCACGATCCGGGTGGATGCGGTGGGGCGGGCGGGGCAGGTGGGGTGGGACTAGGCCTCAAAGAAACCGCCGCACCCGCCTCCGATACTCCCGGTACGCGTCCCCGTACTGCTCCTCCAGCCACGGCTCCTCGGCCAGCGGCGCCAGCAGGAACCACAGGATCACCAGCAGGTTGGTGATCCACAGCAGCAGCGCGTTCGCGATCACGCTCACGCCGAGGAGCGCGACGATGTTGCCCACGTACTGCGGGTTCCGCGTGAATCGATAGGGTCCGGCGGATACGAACCCGTCCTTCACCCCCAGCGTGTTCCTCAGGCCCGCGGTAGCGACTCCCGACAAGCCCAGCGCCACACCGGCCACGACCAGGGGGATCCCGACGGCCAAGCGGAGCTGACCCTGGAAAACCCACGAGTTCCAGTACATCAGGAGCAGAAGGATACTGATGCCGGAGACTGCCAGGGTCCCGCCCCAGGTAAACCGATATTGCCAGGAACGCCGACCCGGGGGCGGCCAGATGCGCCTTTCCGGGACGGCCGCGGACCAGATCACACCCGCCACCAGCGCAATGAGGATCAAGACCGCGATGCCGAAAAGAATGTTGGACATGCGCCGGCCCGCTACCGGTTCGGGTTCGGCGCCATCGCCACCAGCAAAACCAGGTCGCCATCGGACTCGTTCGCGACCCCGTGCGGTTCATCCGGTTTCGACCACGCCACTGCGCCGGGGCCCAGGCTCTCGCGCCGGTCACCCACCGTGAAGCGGCCTTCGCCCTCGATCACATAGTAGAACTTCGTTGCGCCCGCATGGGTGTGCACGTGCTGGGCCTGCCCGGGACCCAGACAATAGACATCGCAGAACATCTGGTCGGTCTCGAAGAGGTTGAGCTTCTGCATCTTTTCGGGCGAGAAGCGGCGCTGCCGCGTGGAGTCGGTGATTCCCATGGATCGCCTCAAGAATGGTTGAAATGGTCGGTATTCGGGACCGGAACATGGCCCGATCGGCCCCCGCCGGGCAAAACGCGGATGCCAGCGCGCCCTTGGACGCCTATGTTGAAGGACAACACGGCAACGCCAGTCCTGCCCTCACCCGGAAGCAATGGAGCAGCCTGCATGACCATCCCCCGCCCCACGCCTCTCGCGCTCGGGCTCACGCTCGCCATCGGAGTCACCGCGCCCGCCTGCACCCCCCCCGACGACGCCGGCGAGGAGTCCGAAGAGGCGCTCGTCGAACGCGCCCGCGGCATCCACGACCGCGCCATCACGCTTGACACCCACATCGACATCAGCACGGCGAACTTCACCGCCGAGCGCAACTACACGTCGGACCTGCCCACCCAGGTCACGCTGCCCAAGATGGAGGCCGGAGGCCTGGACGTCGGCTGGTTCGTCGTCTACACCTCCCAGGGCCTCCTCAACGACGAGGGCTACGCGACGGCCTACGAGAACGCGGTCGACAAGTTCGACGCCATCCACCGCATGGCGGAGGAGTACGCGCCCGACCGCATCGAGGTGGCGCTCACTTCCGACGACGTGCGCCGGATCGCGGGCGAGGGCAAGCTGGTCGCGATGATCGGCGTCGAGAACGCGTACCCGCTGGGGACCGACATCTCGCGCGTCGAGGAGTTCTACAACCGGGGCGCCCGCTACATGTCGCTCGCGCACACGGGCCCGAGCCAGCTCGCCGACGCGCACTCGGGCGAGAACGACGGCAACTTCCTCCACGGCGGGCTCAGCGAAATGGGCCGTGAGGTGGTCGCCGAGATGAACCGGCTGGGCATCATGATCGACATTTCGCACCCGTCGAAGCCGTCGATCTTGCAGACGCTGGAGATCACCCGCGCGCCCGTGATGGCGTCCCACTCCTCCGCCCGCGGGCTGAGCGACGTGAGCCGCAACCTCGACGACGAGCAGCTCCACGCGGTGGCAGCAAACGGCGGCGTCGTGCAGACGGTGGCGCTGCGTTCCTTCGTCAACACCACCAGGAACGCGGCCCACCGCGAGGCCATGGACGCGATCGAGGCCGAGGTCGCAGCGGAAATGGGCATGGAAATACTCGGACGGGGCGGCATGTTCGCGCTCACGCCCGACGAACGCGACGCGTACCAGGCACAGATGGCCCAGGTGCGTGCGACAGCGGCCGAGCGGGCCGCCGGGATGGACATCCCCCCAGACGTCAGCGTCGCCGACTTCGTCGACCAGATCGACTACATGGTCAACCTCATCGGCCTCGAGCACGTCGGCATCAGCTCCGACTTCGACGGCGGCGGCGGCGTGGCGGGATGGGACGACGCGTCGGAGACCTTCAACGTCACGCTGGAGCTCGTGCGGCGCGGTTACACGGAAGAACAGATCGGCATGCTCTGGAGCGGGAACCTGCTTCGGGTTCTCGACGAAGTGCAGGCCGTGGCAGCGATGATTCAGGCCGAGGAAGGGTAGCAAGAAAATGAGCAGGACGAAGACGACCAAACTGTTGATGCTGGTGGTTTGCGGCGCGGCGCTGGCCGCCGTGGCCTGGGAAGCCATGCCGAAGGGCACCGCCTCCGCGCCGGCGTCCAGCGAGGACGGCGTTGCGGGGGCCGCGGCGAACTTCCTCACGCTCCTGGACGGCGACGCCCTCGACCGGGCCACCTACGACCTGGGCGACGAGGAGCGGTTCAACTGGGCCTTCACGCCGGTGTCGCGCAACGGCCTCCCGCTCAAGGACATGACGCTGGAGCAGCGCACCGCGGCCCACGCCATGCTGCAGGCGACGCTGAGCAGCCAGGGATACCACAAGGCCAACGCGATCATCGAGCTGGAACGCATTCTCGGCGTCATCGAGGGCCGTCCCGAGCGCCGCGATCCCGAGGACTACTACGTCGTCATCTTCGGGACGCCCACCGCGGGCGGGCCCTGGGCGTGGCGCTTCGAGGGCCACCACCTGTCGCTCAACTTCTCCTCGCCGTCGAACGAGCTGACCGTCACCGGGCCCGCCTTCATGGGCTCGAACCCGGCGACCGTCCGGTCCGGCCCGAAGGCCGGCTGGCGCCCCCTCGGCCGCGAGGAGGACCTGGCGCGCGCCCTCGTGCACAGCCTCTCGGCCGAGCAGCTCGAGATGGCCATGATCGCCGAGGAGGCGCCCCGCGACATCATCACCGGCAACGACCGCGAGGCGCGGCTCGACGGCTTCGAGGGGATCCCCGCCTCACAGCTCACCGACGCCCAGCGCGGCATGCTCATGAGCGTGATCGGCGAGTACGTCTGGAACATGGACGCTGCCGCCGCGCACGCCTGGATGACGCGCATCGAGAACGAGATTCCGCCCGACGACCTCCATTTCGCGTGGGCGGGATCCACCGTGTACGGAGAAGGCCACTACTACCGCGTCCACGCACCCCCGTTCCTCATCGAGTACGACAACACGCAGGGCAACGCGAATCACGTGCATTCGGTGTGGCGCGACCTCGAGAACGACTTCGGCGGGGACGCGCTGGCCCGGCATTATGAGGAGGGGCACCCTCACAACTGAGTGTATGTCGAATGTTGCGGCAGCTGTGTAAACTTTGCTTGTCATTGTGTAAAGTGCAGTTGTCGTTTCATGCACGCGATGCTCAGCGCGACAAGTTGTCCTGGGAAGAGACCTACCGCGCCATGCGAGCCGCAAACGAGGATTGGAGCGACCTGGAAATCGCGGTCGCCGATGGCCTGGAGTAGCTGCTGTACTGAAGTGGCGGCTCGACCCGCGCCCGCCCCTACCCCGGCGTCCGCAGCGACACGTGGAGGTGATCCGCCGTTCCCTCATGTGCCATCCCGTGCGGATCTGTTTGTGACCATTGAACTTACGGGATTTGCCGGGCGAGTTCCCGCTGTTCGGCTCCCGCCGATTGGGTTTCAGCCCCGCGGCCTGCGGCGGCTGCGGATCGCCTGCCTGAGTTGGGCCTCGTCGGGCCTCTGGTAGCAGTTGAGCACCGTCTTGGCGTTTCGCCAGCCGCCAAGCTCGCAGAGCACCTTGAGAGGCAGGTCCATCAGGTCGCTCGCGAACTTCCGCCGCAGCGAGTGCCAGCCCCTTCCGCGCTTGGGCTCAAGCCCGGCGAGTCTCTCGGCCCGCTTCCACCAGAAACGGGTCAGCGTGAAGCCCACGCACTCCGAGGGATTCCTGGTCGCGGGCAGGACCGGCGCATCCGCGCCCGGGGGGCTGTGCCTTCGCCCCTCAGCAAGGGCTTCCATGGCTTCGGGCGTCGCGGGCGTCGTGTGCCCGTAGCCCGTCTTCTCGTGCTCGGCCCTCCACCGGATGGTCTCGTCCTCGAAGTCGATGTCGTCCCACCGAAGCTGTCTTATTGCTCCGATCCGGTGCCCGGTTTCGTGCGCCAGCACGAGCGCCAAGTGGAATCGCCAGTCCAACTGCCGCGAGATCCGCAGCAGCGCCTGGTACTCCTCCTCGGTGAGAACAACCCGGTTGGGGTTCTTCTCGACGGGCTTGCGGAGACCCTTGAGCGGGTTCTTGTCGAGCAGCAGGCGCCCCTGCTCGTCCCTCGACCTCGCCGCCCAGTTGAGCACCGCCATGAGAAAGGTCAGGTCCCACTCGATCATCCGGTTGCCCACGGGCTTGCCGCTGGGGCCGACCGTGCCCGCGCGTCGTTCCCGGATGAACCGGTCCCAGTCACGCTGGGAAAGGGTTTCGGGCCTTCGGTCCCTGCCGAAGAAGTCGAGGAACATCGCCATCGCGGACCTGTCCCGCTGCCAAGACTTCGGCCCCTTCGTGGGCGTCACCTCCTCACCGTAGATTTCAAAGAGCTTCTCCAAGGTGAGCGGCTCGGGCTCGGCTTCCTGCTTGCCGTTCAGGTCCGGGCCAACGAACCCTGCGGCGAACTCGTCGGCCTGCTTCTTAGCCCTCACCCAGTCGCGGTGACCCAGCGACCGGGTGAGCCTGCGCCCGTTCTCGCGCCACTCAATCTGGAAGTTGCCGGTCTTCGGGTCCGGGAAAATCCTGACCCGGTTCCGGCCCCACTCGCCGGCGCCGTACGAGCGCCGACTTCGTTTCGTGCGTGCCATCATTCGATTCCTCTCGGTGATGGACCGCACGATCTGCGCGAACGAAAGCTCGCGTGGCCGGGGGGTTTCCGCTAGTCTTCGGTTGACCGTCTTCGGCCCGGTCGGCTTTCGGGGGGAGGGCGCGGGATCAGGCTTGCGGGGCAGCCGCCACGGCGGCGTTGGTTTCTGCGGTTTGTGGAGGAGCCAGATGTGTTTTCGTTTCACGAAAACTCTCTGGCCGGGGGTATCCCCCGGACCCCCACCCGACGGTCGCACGCCGGGACCATGGGGCGCGGAGCGCCGGACAGGATACCGGATGGCGCACGCGGGCCACACGGCCACCGCCAACCGTTCAGCCGTCCCGAGTGCGCCTCCACCCCG
>JAJDTB010000059.1 GCA_022827345.1 Gemmatimonadota bacterium
CCGGAGCCGCCCGCACGGCCTCCGGCACGATCACGCCGCCGCTCGGCGACTTGGCAAGCCGGATCCGCGTCGCCCCCCGCTCGATTTCCAGGCTGTCGAGGGAGGATTCGTCGACCAGCCGGACCAGTGCCTGCAGGAGCTCGATGTCGATCATCCGCTTACCCGCGTCAGGTATTTGTCTTCACGCCGGTCGATCTTCAGCGTGTCGCCGATATCGACGAACAGCGGCACCTGCACGACGGCGCCCGTCTCCAGCGTGGCCGGCTTGGTCGCGCCCTGAGCCGTGTCGCCCTTGAAACCGGGGTTCGTGTCGGTCACCTCGAGCTCCACGAAATCGGGGAGCTCGACGCTGATCACATTCCCGTCGTGGACGAGCCCATGGCACTCCATGTTCTCCTTCAGGTACTTGAGCTGGTCCTCGCCGAGCATATCGGCGCTGATGGGGATCAGGTCGTAGGTCTCCTGGTCCATGAAGTGGTACAGTTCGCCGTCCGTGTAGGAGTAGTTGACCGGCCGGCGCTCCAGCCGCACGCTGGTCACCCGCTCGCCGGCGCGGAAGGTCCTGTCGACCACGGCGCCCGAAAGGACGTTCTTGAGCTTGGTGCGCACGAAGGCGCCGCCCTTTCCGGGCTTGACGTGCTGAAAATATGTAATCGTCCACAGCACGCTGCCGATCTCGAGCACCATGCCGTTGCGAAAATCTGCGGTACTGGCCATGAAATTGGGTTCCGGTATCCTCTTGTTGCCGAGCCGCGGGGATTATGAAGCCGTTGCGCTCCGCCTGACAAGATAGTTGTTGAGACAACGAAAGCCCGAAAGATAGCTGTCAACCCCGAAACCGGCGACCACTCCCACCGCCGCCGGCGTCAGAAAGGAGTGCCGGCGAAAGCTCTCGCGGCTGGCGGGGTTGCTCAGGTGCACTTCCGCGAACGGCTTCGAGGTCGCGAGTAGTCCGTCGAGGAGGGCGACCGAGGTGTGGCCGAGCCCCGCCGGGTTGATGAGCACCCCGTCCACGCGGTCGCGGATCTCGGCGAGGTAGTCCAGAATCCGCCCTTCGCTGTTCGACTGGAAGGACTCCACCTCGCTGCCGAGCTCGCGGCCGAGCGCCTCGAGGGCCCGGTCGATGTCCTCGAGCGTGTCGGTCCCGTACACCTCGGGCTCGCGCACACCGAGAAGGTTGAGATTGGGGCCGTGCACGACGGCAATCCTCATTGGGCGGTCCTTTCGCGTGACTCGACGCGATGGGGGGCGGCGAGCGCCCGAAAGGTAGATTTTGCGCGACTGGGGTGTCAACGCGCCGCCGTTCCTTGAAGACGGGTCCGCGAAACCGTTAGCTTCCCTGTCCTTGCAAGGAGGTGGCACCTGCCATGATGGAGCAACTCAGAAGAAGCACGAAGTGGATCATGATCCTCGTGGCCCTGGCCTTCGGGGGACTCATGTTCTTCGAATGGGGCATGGATATCACCGGCCAGACGGCCGGGTCCTTCGGCGAGATCGGCCGCGTAAACGGCGTCTCCGTGAGCTATGAACAGTACATGGCGTCGTACCGCAATCTGTACGACCAGGCGGCGGCCCTTCAGGAGGAACCGATCACCAACGTCCAGAACTCCGAGATCGAGGATCAGGCCTGGGACGAGGTGGTCAACTCCATCCTGGTCCAGGAGGAACTGGAACGCCGCAACATCCTCGTGACCGACGAGGAGGTGCGCGCCGCGGCCCTGTCGAGCCCGCCCCCCGATCTCATGGCCAACCCGGCATTCATGACGGACGACGTCTTCGACATCACCAAGTACCAGCAGTTCATCGCGATGGCCGACAACCTCGTGCAGCTGCAGCTGGAGGCGTACTACCGCGACATCATCCCGCGGGGCAAGCTGCTGCGGCAGGTGTCGCTGGGGATCCACCTCTCCGACGCCGAGTTGTGGAGCGCCTACAGGGACCTGAACGAAACGGCCAGCGTCAGCTACGTCTCCTTCGATCCCACCGAGCGCATCTCCGACGACGAGATCGAGATCACGGACGCCGAGATCTCGCGCTACTACTCGGACAACCGCGAGGACTTCCTGGTCCCCGCGAGCGCGGGCGTGATCTCGGTGTCCTTCAGCAAGGCCCCCACCGCGGCGGACACGGCTGCCGTCCTGACCAGCGCCGACGAAATCCGGCAGTCGATACTCGACGGCGAGGACTTCGGCGAGGCGGCGGCGCGCGAGTCGGCGGACGAAGCAACCGCGCCCGACGGCGGCAGCCTGGGCGTCTTCTCCCAGGGCGACATGGTCGCCCCCTTCGACTCGGCGGTCTTCGCGGCGCCGCTGAACCGCATCACCGGGCCGGTGCAGACCTCCTTCGGCGTACATCTCATCGAAGTCCTCGAGCGCTGGGGGCAGGATTCCGCGCAGGCCCGGCATATCCTGCTGCCCTTCGAGCGGACCGAGGAATCGGAGATCGACATGCTCGCCCTGGCGGATTCTCTCGAAGAGCTCGGCGAGTTCATGCCCCTCGCGGATGCGGCGGAAACCCTGGGACTCGAAGCCGACACGCTCGACCTCATCGAGACGCTCCCGATCATCCCGGGGGCGGGCGATGTGGCCGAGGGCGGCGAGTGGATCTTCGATCCGGAGACCGCGGTGGGCGACGTCAGTCCGGTGTTCGAGAACAGATCTTCGTTCTACGGCATCGAACTGGTGTCGATCGATCCGTCCCGCTACCTCACGGAAGAGGAAGCCGAGGCGGCGATCCGGGGCACCATCGGGGTCGACAAGAAGGTTGCGGTCGCGCTCGAGGAGGCCGGGGAGTTCGCCGCCGAGGTGCACTCGGGCCGCTCGATGGCCGAGGTGGCCCGCGAGTACGGCGTCGAGGTGCGCGACGCGGGGCCTTTCTCACGAAACGCTTTCGCGCTGGGCCTGGGGCAGCATAATGCCGCCGTCGGCACGGCCTTCGGTCTGGACGTTGGCGAGATCTCGGACGCCGTCGAAGCCAATCGGAACGCGTACGTGATCGAGAAGACCGGTTCGGAGCCCGCGGACAGCCTTGCGTGGGTCGAACAGATCGACCAGCAGCGGTTTCAGTCGGTAACCGTGATCCAGCAACAGCGGCTCGCCCAGTGGATCGAAGCGCTGCGGGCGACGGCGAGGATCGTGGACCGGCGGGAAGATGTACTGAATCCGCCCGACGACCAGCAGGGACTTCCGCTGCCCCCCGTCTTCTAGTTGCAGCCGGGCGTGCGCGCCTGAAGGCTGATTGCCGGCCCCGGGCCGGCTACGGCAAGGGCAGGGCGGCCTACCCCGTCGTGGTCAGTCGGCGAGGAGATCCTTCCTCCTGCCCGTCGGCGCTCGACTGCTCTTCCCCCGACGGAAGCTCCTTGTCCACGCGCACGGACGACTGGACTTCCCGGACCGAGGACTTGAATTCCCTGATTCCCTTGCCGAGAGACGTCCCGATTTCCGGCAGCCGCTTCGCTCCGAACAGGAGCAGCACGACCAGGAAGACCAGGATCATCTCTCCCATGCCAAGACTGAAAGGCATATTTGCTACCTCCTCTGCCCGGAACCGCCGGAGGGGCTTTCCCTTTTTGGCGAGCCGGTTACGGGGTGGACGGACAAACTAACGGAAAGGCGACGCGCGGCGAAAGAACGGCGCCAGCCAGCTCCGGCCATCCCGCGGACGAATCCGTCGGTGGCTCCGGGCTCGCCGCCTGCCCTGCCCGCGTCAGATCCAGGACCGGGCGGCGAATCCGGCCAGGGCGATTCCGACCAGGGTAAGGACGTTGAGCGCGAAGGAGACCGGCCCGATCGTGAAGCTCACCGAGACCAGGTCCAGGTAGAAGGGGCCGACCGACGCCGACGCCGACGTCGTGAGGAAGGAGCGCGCCGCGCTCTCCGGCAGGAAGATCTCTGCAAGCTTGGTGAAGAGTCCGCCGAGGAACAGGCCGAAGACGATCGCCACAAGTCCCCGCCGAACCCGCTGAGCCTGGCGCATGATCATCTGGAGCGATCGGTCACGTAGAGGACCGCCTCGTGGAGGGCATCGAGCACCGGGCCGGGTGGAAGCCCGCCGATGGCCGCCTCGGCCGCGCGCGCGCATGCCACGGCCTTGCTTCTGGCGTATTCGATTCCACCGTGTTCGCGCACAAGCGAGATGACCCGGTCCACCTCCTGGTCACCCGGTTCTCCGAGCGTGAAGACCTGGCGCACTTCATCCACCTCCGCGGACGACATGGCGCGCAGTGCGCCGACCAGCGGGAGAGTGACCTTTCGCCCGCGAAGGTCGAGTCCGGCGGGCTTGCCGGTCACATCCTCGTGTCCGACGTAGTCGAGCATGTCGTCGGTGATCTGGAAGGCCATCCCCAGGGAGTGGCCGTAGTTCCGCAGCGCAGCGCGATTGGCGGGACTTCCCGCCAGCGCGCCGATTTCGCACGCCGCGGCCATCAGCGAGGCGGTCTTGGCGGCGATCAGGCGGAAATACTCGTCCTCCGAGTAGGTGATGTCGTCGTAGGAGAGGAGCTGCCGCATCTCGCCTACGCTCATCCTGTTGGCCGCGGTGCCCAGAACGCGCACGGCCTCCAGATCGCCCAGGGCCGCCAGCTCGGTGACCGCCCGGCTGTACAGGTAGTCGCCCATGATGATGGCGATCTGGTGGGTCCAGGCCGAGTTCACCGTCGGCATCCCGCGGCGGAGGACCGAGTGGTCGACGGCGTCGTCGTGCACGAGCGTTGCGATATGCACAAGTTCGACCACGGCGGCCAGGGTGACGGCATCGTCATGACGCTCGCCCTCGATCTCGCTGCAGAGCAGGACCAGGGTGGGCCGGAACATTTTGCCAGGCACGCGCATGAGGTAGTCGTTGACCTCGTCGACCATCGAGAAGTCGGCGACCGCGATGCGGCGGAGTTCGTCCAGCACCCGGTCCAGACGCTCGCGAACCGGCGCCTGAATGCCGGGCAGGCCGGCCGGCGCTGTCTTTAAAGCCGTAGTCCGATTCATGCAGTCCCAGAAGCGGGTCGATCGCCGCGGTTCGCCTGCGGCCTCATCGCCCGCGCGGGTTGCGCGGGCGGAGTCGGCCATCGTCGCACACAAGATAGCAACTGACCGGCCAAAAGGCATAGCACCGCCACCGGTGCGCCCTGCACTACCCGCCCCTGGCCTCCAGGTACGTCGACAGGCACCGGCTGAGAATCCGATCGCCGGACCAATCGCGGATGCCCATCGCCCGCACGGTCGCGGGCGCGGCGACCTGGTCGGGACACATCCCGATCACCTCGGTCCCGGAAACCGTCCCCCGCACGGCCCGCACCTCGCGTTCGATCGCCCGGAAGACGTCGAGCGGGTCGGTCCTGGCGGGATCCTCGAGATTCATGGAGATCTGGGTGCGGCGCTGCCGGGTGAGCCGCAGGGCCAGGGCCCTCAGGCCGGGGAAGCCGCCGCCCGCCTCGCGGATGCGCGCGGCGATCCCCCGTGCGTGCTCCAGCGGCACGTCTTCGATGTCGACGTTCCATGCAAGCAGCACCCCGCGGGCGCCGACGCAGACCTTTCCGGCGGTGGGGTGTGCGACGGGATGCACTCGCCCGCCCCCCGGTTCCCTGCCCGCGAGATCCGCCTCGGGATGTTCCCCGGCGCGCCGCCGAATCCCGGCCAGGGAGCGTCCCGGAGGCCGCGACGCGCGCCCGTAGAACACGACGGGGATCCCCAGATTCGCGATGCGGTCGCCGACCCGGCGGGCCAGCCGCACGACATCGTCCATCCCGATCCCGTGCAGGGGCACGAAGGGCAGCACATCCAGCGCACCCACCCGCGGATGCACCCCGGCATGCGCGCCGAGGTCGATCCGGCGCAGCGCCAGCCCGGCCGCGGCGACGGCTCCCATCTCGACCGCGCGCGGCGATCCGATCACCGTCACCACGGAGCGGTGGTGATCCGGATCCATGGTCGTGTGGAGGACCTCGCACCCGGCCGAGGCGAAGGCCGCCGCCGCGGCGCCGACGAAATCCGGATCGCGCCCCTCGCTGAAGTTGGGAACCGCTTCCACGACCTGGCGGCCCGGCGACTCCGGGGCAATCGCGCGGCCGTTCCCGGTGCTCACGCGGGCCTATCCACGGACCGCCGCCCGTCCGCCGCTCATCGCGGTCATGTGTTCGTCACTTCCCGGCGGTCCCTCCGACGCGGTTCAGGTTGGGGTTTCCGGGCTGGGTCTGGTAGGCCCAGTCGAAGACAATCAGCTCGTCGCCCTCCTGGTCGAGCCCGGTAATCGTCGCCCGCAACGCGCCGAATCGCACCTCGCCGTCGTCTCCGCGGACACGGAACATGTACGTGTAGCCCGGATCCAGCACCACCCTGGACGATGTGTATCCCGAGGTCGGCGCGTATTCCCACGACTCGCAATCCGAATCCGCCCCCGGCCCGCACTTGAGCGAGGTGGTCCAGCGGGCTTCCGGATAGACGCGCGCGTTCGGGCCCGGGACCATCCACAACCCCTGCGGGTCGGCCTCGAGACGGAAGTGCCGGTGCTCGCTGTCGCCCGCCATGACGGCCTGCACGTCTTCGGATTCCTGAAACCGGAAGCCCGATGCCGAGGGCACGTCCTGGTGCGTGTACATGATGTCGCCGGTGTAGTCCAGCCTGGGGGTGCAGTCCACCGCTTCGCTGCCGTTGCTCTCGTGCCCCTGGTCGTCGACTGCCGTGACGAAGTATGTGGTGGTGTGTCCGTTCTCGGCGAGGAAATCGACGAATCCCGGAGAATCCGTCTCGCCCACGAAGAAGTACCCGCCTTCGGCTGAAGCATAGATCCTGTACGCCAGGAAATCGTCCTCCGCCGCCGGCGAATCGTCCCAGCGCAGATAGGCCGCGCCGTCCAGCGCCACGGTCTCCAGAAGCTCCGGCACGGCTGGCGGTATGGGTTCCGGCACCCACACCTCGACGGCATGGTCGCTCGCGGTCTCCAGCCCGCTGTCCAGGTCGACCGCCGCCACGTAGTACTCGTAGTTCACTCCGCCGCGCACGTTGATGTCGCGGTACACGCACTCCGATTCGATGCAGCTGGTGACTTCGGCGATGAAGAAGTAGTCGATGTCGCTTACCCGCTTCCCGTAGACCCGGAACGGTTCGCCGTCCCAGCGGGAGCCCATCCTCCAGGTCAGGTCGACGCCGCGGTTGTAGTAGGACGCGGCCAGGTCTCTGGGCGCGTCGGGATCATCCGTCAGGAAGGTGAGTTGACCGTCGCACGCGGCCAGGGTGAGCGCGCCCGCCGCGGCCAGCAGTGCGTGGGCAAGCCCGCGCAGGCGCCGAGAGCGGCGAGGATTCCGTCCCGGGGTTGCCAGCGCCTGATTGATTGTCATGGTCCGCTTCATCTGTTTCCTCCGCCATTGTCTGAATCGCCGATCCACGCGGCTCCGCCCCGCGGTGGACGCGACATGATGCATTTGCCGTACCGAACCCCTTGAGCGCCCCGATGGAGCCAGCGGGCGGCATTTCCGGCCGGCGTGCGATCCGCGGCTGTCCTCTCCCGGGGACGCCCCGGGGTCCCCGATGCGGACACCCCAGGCTCGCGCCGTTGCGGCCGACCCCTACCGCGCGAGCTCTGCTGCGCCCCCCGTGCGCTGCTCGTAGTCGAAGTGGAGGTCGCGGTTGTCGGACAGGGCCACCTCGAAGAGGAAGGTCCAGTTCCCGGTCGCCGTCTGGCGGAAGGAGAAGTCGGCCTCCCAGCGGTGCATCTGGCGCTGCAGGCTGATCATGTGATCGTTGAATGCCCCCGTGACCACATCGTAGGAGGTGCGCCACCTCACCGACCACTTTTCAGTCGGCTGGAAGTTGAGCGTGCCCTGAATCATCTGGTTGTCGCCGCCTGCGACCCCTCGCATCCGGGCGAGCGAATAGGAGATGTTGGCGTCCCATTTGCCGACGTCGCCCTGCTGCCGCCGCGGCTGTGTCCGCTGCCTGCCCCCGACGGGCACGACCGTCGACTCGCCGAGATCCTCGTCTTCGAAGCCGGCCGGGTCCGAACGGTCCTCCTGGTCGGCGCCCGGGGTCTGCGCGGCCGACTGAGCGGTATCCGCCGCCGACTCGCCGCCCGCCAGCTGGCGCAGCCAACGGAAGACGGCGGTCTGGCTGCCCATCGAGAAACCGAGATTCACGTTGGATATGTACGGCGAGAAAGCCCTCGCGCCGCCCGCGGGTCCGCCCCCGGTGTCGTCGAAGACGAGGTGTTCCAGCGACACGGTCAGGCCCCGCAGGTAGTCGGAGCTGATCTGGTGCGAAAGGCTCAGGTTGTCGCGGAACCCGCGCGTGAAGTGCCCGAGCTGGCTGGCCTGCTCGAAATCGTACGTCACAGCGCTGGTCCGCAGAGCCAGGACAGTCACCTTTTCCGACTGCGGCAGACGGCTCGGTCCCCCCGAGGGATCGCGGGCAGCGGCCGCGGCGGCGGCGGAATCCGCTTCTTCGTCGTCGACCCGCATCTCCCAGGTCTGATTGAGTCCGAAGATGAGCTCGCGCTTGGGCTGGACCGCCTGGTTGCCGAAGGTGGCCTGTTGCACCGCGTTCGGCGTGACCTCGGGCGACCACGCGAAGTCGAAGCTCGGCGTGATCTTGTGACGCAGGCGCCCCCCCATGTAGAAGCCGTAGACATCCGACTTGAGCTGGGCCCCGAAGGCGATGCGGGCGGGTGCCGACACGAATCCGCCCCCGGCGACCGTGCTCGTGTCCGAACTGATCGAGCGGCCGGAAATGGCGAGCTGGGGCGTAATCGTCGTAGAGCCCACGAGCGTCTGCTGGTAGTTGAAGCTCGTCGACCAGGTGAGGTTGTTCTTCGCGAAGTCGATGTCGTCGAGAACACCCGGCGCGAAGAGGACCGACCGCTGCAGGTCGCCGACGCTGCCGACCCCGGCGCGCCGCATCGGCATCGCCATGGGGTCGAAGAAGTCGGCGGGCAGCCCGCGATTGATGTCCCGATTGTAGTCGAAGCTCTGCGCGATGGAGAAATTGCCCGCCGACAGGTTGAGCGACAGACCCCCGCGCAGGTTCTCGCTATCCGCCATGCTGAGGCTGAACGGCTCCTCCGACATCATCATCCGGGCGGGCTGGTCGCGGATGGACCTCGAGGCCCGGGCCGAAGCCGACAGCGTGGCGTTGTTGTAGAAGCGCGCGCGGTTGAAGGGGGCCGGCAGGAGCGTGATGGTGGAGAGCGAGAAATTGGCGGTCGGGAGGGTCATCTCCACCCGGTCGTCCGACAGGAATTGCCTCCGGTTGGCGCTGAGCGAGAGCGTGCCGAAGTCGAAGCGGCGGTTGAAGCCGCCCTCCGAGTCGATGGACTGCGTAACCTCGCGCGGGTCGAAGGAGTTCTGGCGCACGAAGGCGGCGCTGGAGGCGTACCGGCCCGAAAGCCGCAGCTTGCTGCGCTCAGAGATCTCCCAGTTGTAGCTCGCGTCGAAGGCCGTTTCGGTCCCGCCCTCGACGCGCCAGAACTGACGGAAGTTGATGTTGGAGTCCATGAACTGCCGCAGCCATCGGAACTGGGTCTGCCCGGTCACCGCCGTGTAGTTGCCGCTCCACCAGTCCACGCCCATCTGGGCGTCCACGTAGTCGTTGATCGCCCAATAGAAGCCCACGTTGGACAGGCGGCGCGCATAGCTCCCGGAGGTCCGAACGATGTCGTTGACCGAAAAGCGGATCGGCAGCAGTCCGGAGCGCCGACCCTGCTCCGTGCTCTGCGCGATGAACGGAAGCCACATCACCCCCACGTCCGCGAAATACAGCAGCACGTTGCGGGCAACGAGGGTGCCGCCGTCGGACATCTTGATCTCGCGCGCGACGAAGTGGTAGTGCGGCTCCTCGTGATCGCAGCTCGTGAACATGACGTCGTGCCCGAAGGACATGTCCGCGTTGACCCAGGGGAAGTCGCCGCGCACGATCCACTCCCCGAGCCCCGCGTCCATCGTCGTATTGACGTCGGATGCGGTGCCCCGGTCCTCGTTGAGATCGAAGATGATCCTTCGCGTGAGCACCTCGTCGCCCTGCTCGGGCCGGTACCTGGCTGAATCGCCAAGGGTCACCAGTCGTCCCGTCTTCTCGTCGAAAACGAGCGCGGAGTCGGCCGCCAGCTCCAGCCCCTCGCGGGTCATCACCGCCTCGGTGCCCTCGTTGCCGTACAGGGTCAGCACCCTCGACCGCGTCTCGAAATTCGCTGCCTGGCCCCGGTACTGAACGAGGTCGTAGCCAGGCAGCGCCAACAGCTCCAGCAGCGTGGAATCCGAGGTGGAGACCATGTCCAGGTTGTTGTCGTCGGTCGTCGTATCGGGGGTCAGGCCGGTGGTGTCGCCAAGTCGCCGGGTGAGGCGCTCCAGCCGCTCCCGGATGACGTCCTGGAGCGAGTCGCGCACCTCCTGCGCCGACGCGGGGGCGCCCGCACCGCCGAGGGCGAGCGCCAGTCCCAGCCCCGGAACGAGCCAGCCCGGGCGAAGACGGCGGGTCATGCTATTCCTGATCCTCCGGCTTCAGGTCGGTGTCGCCCTGGGCGGGATCCCCGTGGCCGTAAGGGGCGGCATCGTCGCTCATGCCATCGTCATCCGTCGCCACGGAGTCCTCCGGGGGGGTCGGATCGGCTTCCTGTTCCCTGCCCTCGCGCCTCCGCCAGATCAACGCGGACAGCAGGATGCTGAATTCGTACAGGGCGATGAGAGGTACCGTCATGAGGAGGGTGACGTTGATCATGTCTCCGGGAGATAGGAAGCTGGCGAGCAGCAGGAGCACGACGATCGCGTGGCGGCGCTTGCTCTTGAGGAAGCCCGGCGTAATCAAGCCCAGCACGCTCAGTACGAGGACGAGCACCGGCAATTCGAAGACGATCCCGAAGGCCAGCAACATTTTGACGACGAACCCGAAGTAATGGGTTGCCGTCAACTGCGGAGTCAGGTAGTCGGAGAGAATCCCTTCGAAAAAGAAGAGAGTAAGAGGCAGCGCGAGGAAATACGCCATCGCCACGCCCGCGACGAACAGGACCAGACCCATGAGCATGGCCGGGATGATCGCACGTTTCTCGTGGGTTTCGAGCGCCGGGGAGAAAAAACACCAAGCCTGGTATACAACAACCGGTGAAGCCAGCACCAACCCGACGGTAAGGGCGAGCCGGAGAAGGAAGAAGAACGGCACTTCGGGGGACAGATAGACCAGTTCGAAATCGTCTCCGTAGAGCTGGACCGCCGGCCTGATGAGGAGATCCACCACATCGAAGTACATCACTAGAAGGAGTCCCGCCACCGAGCAGAGGATCACCGCCAGAAGCGTCCACAGGATCCGCCAGCGCAGCTCCTCGAGGTGGTCGAGGAAGGGCATCTCCGCCTTCGGATTCTCGCCTCGCGCCAGGATTCCGTCCCGCAGCCGTCTCATCGGTCTTCCTCCGGCGGGGCGGCATCCTGCCCCAGCAACAGCTCAACCTGGAAGCGGTTCCGCGTGACGCGGCGTTCCTTCACATTCAGTTGGTCCACGGCTTCCTGGAACTCGTCTATGTGCTGGAAGTTCCTGTACACTGACGCATAGCGGATGTAGGCGACCCGGTCGAGCGGCTCCAGCCCCTCCATCACGGCCTCGCCGATCACTTCGGAAGAAACCTCGACACGCGCGGAACCCGACACGGCATCCTCGATCCGGTCGACGAGCGTCTCGACCTCGGAGGGCGACACGGGACGCTTGGCGCACGCCACCGCGATGCTCGCCCGGAGTTTTTCAGGTAGAAAGTTCTCAGCGCTGCCGTCCCGCTTCAACACCTGGAGCGGTCGCTGCTCCACGTTCTCGTAGGTGGTGAACCTGCCGCCGCACCGCAGACACTCCCGGCGGCGCCGAATCGCCCGGCCACCTCTGGCGGCACGGGTGTCGACCACCTTCGTGGACCCGGACTCGCAGGAGGGGCATCGCATCCGGGGCTCTCACCCAAGCCGGCGCCGGTGCCGAACCGCCAGCGGGCCGGTCCGGCCACGACGGGTCAGGGAATCTCCTCGAGCCGCTCGCGGGCCCGCGGCGTCAGCGCATGATCCGGGTAGGAATCGACCAGCCGCTGGAGGTACTCGCGAGCCCGTGTGTCGTCGTCGATGGCGATGCACAGAAGCCCGGCCTGGAAGAGGGCCCGGGGGACCTCTTCCGCCTCGGGAAAGAGGTCGGGGATCAACAAATAGGTGTCGATCGCCTCGTCCAGCTCGTCCTCGAGGGCCTTCAGTTCGGCCAGGTGCAGATGGGCGCCCGGGGCGAAGTCGCTGTTGGGGTATTCCTCCAGGAACGTCTCGAAGCCCCTGCGCGCCGTCCCGGAGAGTCCGCGATCGAGCATCTCCACCAGGGCCTGATAGGCGTCCGCGTCGGGGTCGGAGAACTGGGTTTCGGGGGGGTCGTCCGCCGCCTCCTGCTCCTCCGCTTGCAGGGTGTCGGCAGGTGCCGGACGGGACACGAGCGCGATCTGACGCCGCTGGGCGTTCAACTCCTCGGTCATCTGGGCCAGGCTGTACTGGCTCTGCCCTACCAGTTCCCCCATGACGAGCTGCTGGTTCTGGATTGCGAGCAGGCGGTTGTTGACCTCGCCGCGCATGTCGAACAGCATCTGCGCCAGCTCGGCCACCGAGTCGAGCGCCTCCCCGTTCGCCCTGTCGACCGAGCGCATCAGCGCCGCCATCGCGGAATCCTGCCTGGCGGTCAGCAGACGCAACTCGTACTGCAGGTCCTGGAGATCGCCAGAGGTCGCGCAGCCGGCGAGCGCTCCCGAAAGGACGAGGACAGCCACGCCCCGTATCCGGCCGATTCTGTTCGACACTACGCCACCGCCTTGAGCATCCTTCATCCCGATGTCCCGATCCGCGCGCGATCCCCAGCCGCGCGGACCGACTGGCCAGGTCCGGCCCTACCGGCCGATGCCGTCACCGCCGGCGGTGATGACGAACTCGACCCTCCGGTTCTGGGCCCAGGCCGCCTCGGTGGATCCCTGCGCGGCGGGCTGCTCCTCGCCGTAGGACACGGAGGTGAAGCGTCCACCGCCGAGCCCGAACCCGGTCAGGAATTGGATGACCGATTCCGCGCGTTCGTTGCCCAGGGCGATGTTGTACTCGGAGGTGCCGCGCTCGTCGGCGTGGCCTTCCATCCGCAGCTGCACCCCGGGATTGTCGCGCAGGATATCCAGCTTGGCGCGCAGGCGGGTCTCGGTGTCGGACCGGATCGTGGCCTCGTCATAGTCGAAGTACACGGTCTCCGTGAGGGTCCGGCGGGCCATCTCGGCGGCCCGCTGCCTCTCGCGCTCGGCCGCTTCCCGCTCGCGGCGAAGTCGTGCTTCCTCGGCCTCGCGCGCCCTGCGGATCGAGTCCTGGCGCATCCGCTCCAATTCCTCGGCGGTCGGGCCGGTCGGTTCGGGTGCCATCTGCGGCTCGGGCTCGCTCCCGCACGCAGCGAGCAGAAATGTTGTGGCGAATGCGGCGAGAACGAAACGACGGTTGGTCATACCTGCTCCCGGGTAGTGGAAGAAAAGACTCGTGGAACATCTTGTGGATTCATGTCCTGGACCTGTTTGTATATAGGGGATAGATCCCGCCCGATCAAGTAGCGGCGCCGCAACTTTTCCGCCGCCGTCCCCCCACCCCGCCCGCTTGGATCCGATACGCCCGGCAGTCAGGGATTCCCGGCACCCGCCGGCCCGGCGGCGAGGGCCGGCGACCAGTCCGTGTCCGAGGCCCGCACGCTCGCGACCACCGTGCGCGTGCGTCCCGTGCCTGAATCGACGATGAACACACCGAATCCGTTGCTTCGCTCGCCGGCGAAAACGATGTGCCTGCCGTCCGGGCCCCAGCTGGGATCCTCGTTGTTCCCCTCGGCGGTCAGCTGGATAAGGCGGTTGTCACCCACCTCGGGATCCGCCACGAAGATGTGATACCGGTTCATCACCCGCCTGCGGTGGATGCCCCCGGCAAACGCCACCTTGTTGGATACGGCAGACCAGTCGGGATCGGTGAAATAGCCCCCCTGCCCATACCGGTACGGCGACAAAAGGGTCGCTTCGCCGCCAAGGGCCGGTATCACGTAGACCTGAGGCGTCGCTTCCCCCAGGCGGCTGGAAACGAAGATCATGCGGTCGCCGTCGGGCGAATACGAGGGCTGGATGTTGTTTGCAGGTCCCCCTACCAGCTGAGCCAGGCAGCACTCGTCGCGGAGGTTGTAGCGAAACAGCCCCGCGCCCATGAGGTTGAAGGCGAGTTCCTCCCCGTTCGGATGATAGGCCGGGGTGATCTGTTGTTCCACGCGGCCGATTTCCACGGCTCGCTCGCCCCCGTCCGCCATGTCGAGTTCGTAGATTCTCGGCAGGCCGGTCTTGTAGGAGACATAGGCGGCGTGGCGCCCGTCGGGGGCCCAGGTGGGCGAGATCGCGATGCTCTCGTCCCAGGTGACGCGCCGCAGGTCTTCACCATCGGAGTCGACGACGTACAGCTCCTTCGCGGACGGGTTCCCGAAGGGACGCATGGCGAAGAGGATGCGGCTCGCGGCGATGCCCGGGTCGCCGGTCACCCACTCCACGATCGAGTCGGAGATGCGGTGCACCGCCATGCGGAAGTCTTCGTCGCCGAGCGGCGGCAGGGGAAAGCGGCCGCGCTCGACGCTGGTGAAGACGATGTCGTGCAGTTCGATGGACAGGAAATGACGCCCCGCGAACTCCCCGATATCCCCTGTCAGGACCCAGTCCGCCCCGTACTGGTCCCAGAGGCTGTACTGGATCCCCTCGTCGGCCAGGCCCTCGGGGAGCGAATCCAGGACGACGAAGCGGTCGCTGAAGTCGAGATCGCGGCCGATGATCGCCTGGACCTCGTTGATCACCTCGCGGCTGGTTTCGGGACCCGTGAAGGGGAGGATGGCGAGGGGCGGGATGTAGAGGTTCTCGTAGGCGAGCCCGAGCTGAATCCCCGGGATGGCGACATCGTCCTGGGCATGGGCGGGGGGAGCGGCGAGCAGGGCGCCGGCGAGCAGGATGATCGGCGGCAACCCCGGCGGGGGGCGGCGGCCGCGGCGCGCGGCATGAACGGCCGGCCGGGCCGGGCCGTGCGTCCGGTTGGCAGCAAGTCCCGGTTTCAGCATGTCGCCTCCGCGTAGCGTTTCATCTCCCGCTCCCCGTCCCGAAACGATCCGGGCCGGAACCTGAACTGTACCGGCAGCACCTCCCAGGGATACCCGTCGGGCAGCGGCCCCAGCCGGCCCGGTCTGCCCGCGCATTCGATCGCGCCCTCGGCGGCAGTGTCAAAGATGAAACTGTTCGAGGAACTTGCCACGCCGATGTCGGTGATGCTGCCGTCTTCCTGGATCATGAACTGGATCACGGCCACCCGGTTGCCCGCTTCGGGCGCCCGGAAGCAGCGCTCGATCTGGCGTATGATGTTGTCGTAGTAGGCCGGGTAGTCGCGCCGCAGTCCTTCCATGCGTACGTCGATGTTCTGGCCTCCCTCTTCGGCCTCCGTCTCCTCGGACTCGGCCGGGGTCGGTTCTTCGGTGGCCGGAGGGGTTTCCTCCGGTTCCGGGGGGGGCGTCTCGTCGGGCTCCGGGGGCGGGGGTTCCTCCTCCGCGGGGATCGGCGCTTCCTCTTCCTCCTCTTCCGGCCGGTCTTCGGGCATCTCCACCGTCAACTGTTCCTCCGGGACGGGCGGGACCTCCTCCTCGGGCTCGGGGGCGGAGATGGGCGGTGCCGACACAACCCGAATCTGGACCGCTTCGAAGACGATGGGCTCGGGCCGCAGCGCGGGAATCACCCAGATGAGGAGCACGAAGGCGACAACATGAATGGCGAGCGACAGTCCCAGCGAGCGGCTGTCCAGCGGATCGTCCGGGCCGCTGTGATCCGAGTGCGTCAGGTCGCGCCAACTCATGGCATCTCGTCCACGCCGATCAGATAGAGCCCGACGCCCTCCTGACTTGCGACGGTGCTCACGATGTTGAACACAATGCCGTACCTGGCCGCCGAGTCGGCCCTCACATAGACCGCATCCTGCTGATTCGCCCGCAGCATCTGCCCCAGAATCCCGGCGACATCCTCGGTCGCCACCGGCGTTTCACCGAGGAATACGGATCCGTCTTCCCGGACGCTCACGATAATGTGCTCGTCGGACGCCTCGATCGATCCCACCTGTCCTTCCGGCAGGTCCACCTCGACACCGCCCTGCAGCACCGGCGCGGTTATGATGAAGATGACGAGCAGGGTGAAGGCGACGTCGACGAGACTGGTGACATTGATCTCCGCACGGACCGGAATCCGCCCGCGCTCACCGCCCCGCCGGTCGCTCATACGTGGCCACCCTTGGCCAGGGTTCCGATAAACTCGCTGGCGAATCCCTCGAACTCACCGAGGATGAGATTGATCTGCGATGCAAAGTGGTTGTAGGCGATCACCGAGGGAATGGCGACGGCCAGTCCGGCGACCGTGGTGATGAGCGCTTCGGCCACGCCGGGAGCCACCGCGCTGATGTTGGTGGAGCCGTGCTGGGTGATGCCGATGAAGGTGTTCATGATCCCGATCACGGTGCCCATCAGCCCGAGGAGCGGCGACACCGACCCGATGATGGCGAGCCAGTTCAGCCCGCGCGAGAGTTCGTCGATCTCCTCGGCCTCGACCTTGTCGATCACCATGCGCAGGGCCTCGAGCTGCGTGCGTGAGAGCCCGCGCGTCTCGGATGCACCGGTAAGCGCGCCGGGGCGCAGCTCGTCGAAGAAGCCGAGTCCACCCTGGAAGAGGCGGGTGTAGGGGGACTCGTCCATCGTCTGCACGGCGGCGAAGGCGTCGCCCAGGCTGGAGACCGATTCCAGGTGCGCGACGAACTCGTCCCCGTCCTGGCGGACCTCGCGGAAGTGGCGGACCTTGGCGATGATGACCCACAGAGACAGCACCGAGAACAGGAGCAGCACCCCGAGCACGATATGGGTGGGCGGGCTCGCCCCCAGGATCATGTCGAGCACGCTGCGGGGCGGACCGGCCTGCAGGAGAAGGGCGCCCATCATGCCACCACCGCCGGGCGCGTTGACGCGATGTGTTCGAAGGTGCGCCGGAGCCCCTCGCGCAGTGTGAAGCCGGGAGACCAGCCGCGTGCCCGCAACCTCGCCGTGCTCAGGTGACTGCGGCGCGACTCTCCCGGGCGGGCATCCCGGTGGACGCGGCCCACCCGGACCCCGGCGACATCCTCGAGCACCTCGGCCAGGGTGTTCACGCTCGTCGGGTCCCCCGTGCCCACGTTGTACGCCCTGGCGTCGATCCCGGGCGCGTCTTCGAGGGGCATCGCCGCCGCCAGCACGTTGGCGCGGGCGACGTCCTTCACGTAGACGTAGTCCCGCAGCTGTTCCCCGTCACCGTAGATCACCAGCGGTTCACTCCTGAGCAAACGGTTCGAAAAAATGGCCACAACGCCCGCTTCGCCGCTTGGATCCTGCCGGGGACCGTAAACGTTGCTGTAGCGAAGCGCCACGTACTGCATGCCGTGGACCTGGCGGTAGTAGCCCAGGTAATGCTCGCCGGCAAGCTTGGAGACGCCGTAGGGCGACACCGGGCGTTTGGGCGCGGTCTCGGGGGTCGGGAATTCACCGGGCTCGCCGTACACCACGCCGCCGCTCGACACGAAGACGATGCGCGCCGTGCCCGCTTCGCGCGCCCCCTCGAGGACGTTGATCAGCCCGGCAATATTCACGCGGGCGTCGGTGATCGGATCCGCGACGGACACCCGGACGTCGATCTGCGCGGCGTGGTGGTTGATCAGGTGGAAACCCCCGTCGCGAACAAACCTGCGCGCCTCGGGGTCCGCCACGTCCATCTCCACGAACTCCGCGCCCGGGGGGACGTTGACCACGCTCCCCGAGGACAGATCGTCGAGGACCCAGACCCGGTCGCCAAGCTCCAGATGGGCTTCCGCCACATGGCTTCCCACGAATCCGGCGCCGCCTGTCACCAGCACTCTGCGGCCTCTGGGGGGCGTCATTTCCGGTGTAGTCCTGTGTCCCCTCGTCCGTGTTCGCAGTGACGGTCGTCCCCCCCGGGGACCCGTCCATCCGGGCGCTGCACGCTATATGGTAACGAAACCGGCGACGGGACGAGAATTGCCGTCCCCTGCCCCCGCGGCGGTTTGCCCCTATATTGCCCCGCCAACGGTCGGACATCCGCCGGTTGACTCACTGGAGAGAGCCGCATGATTGCTCGGAGCAGGCGCCACCTGCACGACTATCTGCAGGGTCGCATGACCGGCACAAGTGCAGGCGGCACGGCCGAACAGCCCCCCCCGGGGGACACCGAGCCGATCAAGACCTACCTCGTCGAGGTGCGTGGGGACGGCGTCGCCGGGAGAGATCCGGATTTCAGCGTCGTGAAAACGCTCCGGACACTCGTCTCCGAGCCCTATCTCAAGGCCGGCTTCCCCGCCCGCGTCCATTCGGCCAGAGAGCGTGGGCTCGTGACGATCGAGGGCCGCTACCGGGGCGGGACGCCGGTCTCCATGTACGCCGACTGCCGCGATCCGCGCCACTGGCTGATCCACACGCTGGCGCCGGGCCGCACGGCGGATTGGGCGATAGGGCGCATGGCCGCCGTCGGCACGCGCCTGTCCCGGGTTTCCATGCCCGGTCAACTGCTCGAGAAGCTGGCCGGACTGGGTCTGCTCGAAGGCCTCATTCTGAGTCACGACCGCCGGCAGTTTGACGAGGGTGAGGGATACGGCGCCGAGGGGTTCATGTCGATGCAGCTATGGGGCGGTCAGTCCGGCCGGATACTGTCGATGATGAGCGGCGAGCGCTCGTTGAGCGATTCCGTTTCCCTGTCGCGGGTGCACGTGAGGTACTGGCCCGACGAGGACGACCGCGCGGCATCCTGTCTGGCGGAGATCGATCGCAACGGACGCATGGTGACGCGTGGCACTTCGTACGAGGGACATCTTCACCTGGTGAAGGTCTTCAGACGCCTCTACACCAGGCAGATCGACAACCTGGAGTCCCATTTCCGCGTGCGAGCCGACGGCGACGCGGGGAAACTCGTCGGCCGCTGCCTCACGATTCGCCCGGCGCGCCCCATCGGCGACTCCGCGCGCTTCTGCGACATCGCCTTCTCCGGAACCCCGCCCTTCAGGCTCTGGGGAGTCCCGGCGCAGAGATCCGGGTCCTTCACCCGGGTTCGTGCCCTCGATCTGGATGTGGGAGGCGCGCTGGACTGCGAGGTCACGCCCGAGTTCCTCCGGATCTTTCTCCTTTCGGGAACGAGTGCGAACTCGGTCGTCCGCTTCCTGACCAACCTGCAGCACTACTTCCACTCCGGCGTCCGGCTGCTGGATCAGGATGGGCAGGATGTTCTCGAACTTTAGACTGCAGATCACCAACCTCCTGATCGGGATGTGCCGGGGAACCCCGGGACTAACCGCCGAACTCCGGGAGCTCGGGTATCGTGAGCAGTGGATTACGTCCGGCTTCCAGCGCGACGTCGCCGGCAGGAGCCGTCCCGTCATGGTGTTGGCATCGCGGGAGACGGGTCACTCGCTGTTCGTGGAGGCCGCGCCCGGGCCGCGAATCGACTCCGACAGGCTCCTGCAGTACACGAGAACCACCGCCGTGGAACTTCGGCGAGGCACGAATCTGTCCCGCGAACAGACCGAAACCTACGGCGTCGCCGTCTTCGGGCTGACCGAGCACGGGGATACCCTGCGGGAGAGCATCGAGGAGAGCGGGGTCAGGGCGGCGCTGCTGCTCTGCGACGCGGAGGGGATCAGGCTGGACGCCAATCCCTTCACGCAGGCCGCGCTCGCCAACATCTTCCGTCCCGTGCTTCCGATCAGTTGGGCGGGCGTACCGAGATGGATTCCGTTCGATCACGAATCGGGTCCGGCCGACATTGCAGCCGTGGTCGTTCCCGATGTCGTCGCCCGGCTGCTCGCTGGCGAGACCAGGATCGACATCGCCGAGGTTTGCCGGGAACAGGTTCTGTGGAAGCTCACCACCGGGGCGGGGCAGGAAAGACTGCAGGCCAGTGTGAGGGAAGCACTGGCCGAAGCGGCTGGCCGGGAGATGCGGAAGTACTTCAGGGTGCGCGGCAGGTTCGTTGAAGCGGCGACCACGAGCCGCGACGACGGTGTGCCGCTGGAGCACCGCATTCTGAGGATCGTTTCGCGCCGACAGGAGCAGCTGCTGACTCGTCTTGGAGGGGACGATCGCAGCGCGAAAAGCCGGTAGCCCGGGAGCCGCCGCTCAGCTCGCGGATTCGCCCGGCGCCGACAGATCCAGCGACAGGATGCAGGCGTCTTCCGACGGATTCCGATAGTAGGCGCGGTGGACGCCGATGCCGCGAAAACCGAACCGCTCGTAAAGCCTGATCGCTCCCGTATTCGAGGCGCGCACCGCCAGGTACAGGCGGCGCACCCCGTGTTCCACCAGGGTCCGGGTTGCATGTTGGAGGAGCACTTCCCCAACACCCTGGCCCCGGTGCGCCGGGCTCACGGCCAGGTTGGCCAGCTCCGCCTCGCCGGTTGCGCGCACCAGCACCGCATAGCCGACTACCGCATCGCCGGCGACGCCGACCAGCAGGTCGGTTTCCGCGCGGTGGAGGATATTCGCGAAGGTGTCCCTGCTCCACGGCCGCGGGAACGCCTCCGTCTCGATCTCGACGATCGCCGCAAGATCACGCCGCCGGGCCGGCCGCACCCCCACCCCGCCCCTCACCCCGGCCTCCATTCCCGCACGTAGTCGGGCTCCCATGCCGGGCCGTCCACCGCCGTCCAGTCACAGCAGCGCAGCACCGCGGCAGCTCCCGGAACGCCGGCCGGGGGAGGTCGCACGGCGTACCCGGCGGCGCGGATCACGGCCTCGTGGCACACGGCGCCGTCGCCCATGAAGACCGTGCCGCGCGGGGGCCGCCCGTTGATCACGTCCAGGATCGTGCCGCCGTGCGGCGCGATCGCCTCGCCGGCTCCGTCGGGACGGACATCGTAGCAGCCTCCATATACGCGGCCGCCCCTCGCGTCGAAGAGCACGTAGCGAATCTCGCCTTCGCCGCGCGGCGGCGGATGCGCGACCGCCGCCGCGCGCAGACTCGACGCCGCATACAGCGGCACCTCCAGGCTGCACGCCAATCCCTTCGCCGCGGCCGCCGCCACCTTGACCCCCGTGAAGGACCCGGGTCCCGCGCCGACCGCGACGCCGACCAGGTCTACCGGCCCCAACCCCTGCTCGGCCAGCACCTCCTCGATCGCCGGAATCAGCCCGACCGAGTGGCGGGACGGCTCCGGAATCAGCCTTCGCCCCACCACCGAACCCCCCACCGCGAGCGCGACCGACCCCAGCCGGCTGGAGGTCTCGATTCCCACCACCGCCCCCCACGGCGCGTCCTCGGAGAGCCGGGCACCTGCGTCGGGATACGGCGCCCGCCCGTCGCCCGGTGCAGCCCGCCCGCCGCCCACCGCGTCCCGCGCCCCGCTCACCGGACGCCAATGGGGAAGGCGGGGACCGGCGCCGGCTCCCCGAAGCACTCCAACTCGACCGTGCGCTTGCCCGGATCGGCGACAGCGTACCCCAGCGTCACCTCCCAGCGGTCGGCGGGGAGCTCTCCACCCGCGCGGCCCGGCCACTCGACCAGCACGATCGCCCTCTCGTCCCCGACGATCTCGTCCCAGCCGATTCCGGCAAGCTCCTCGACCGAACGCAGGCGGTAGAGGTCGGCGTGCACCACCGATTCCGCCGCCGGCAGCTCGTAGCGAAAGACGATGTTGAAGGTCGGCGACGGCAGGGTCTCGGTGACCCCCGCCCCCCGCGCCACCGCCCGCGCAAGCACGGACTTGCCGGCGCCCAGCGGCCCCCGCAGCCCGATGAACACGGGCGGACGAATCTCGGCACCGATCCGTCGCCCCCATGCAACCAGGTCGTCCTCGCCAAGCGTCATCCGGATCACCGCCCGGCAGCCCTCCCCGCCCCACCGCTCATCCGGCCGCCTTCAACTCGAAGAGCTGGTCGCGCAGCGCCGCCGCGCGCTCGAAGTCGAGTTCCTCGGCCGCCTTCGCCATCTCCTCCTCGATGATCTTGATGAACTGCTCGGCATCGATCTCGTCGGTGTACCCCGCGGGCGGCTCCGCCACCTTCGCCACGGGCCTGTCGCGCGCGTCGGCCACCCGGGTCGAGAGCTCGATCTGCTCCACGCTCTTGCGAATCGTCTTCGGGACGATCCCGTGCTCCTCGTTGTGGGCGAGCTGCACCGCCCGCCGCCGCTCCGTCTCGTCGATGCACGCGCGCATGGACTCGGTGACCTGGTCCGCATAGAGGATCGCCCGGCCGTTCGCGTTGCGCGCCGCCCGCCCCACCGTCTGGATCAGCGACCGGGTGTTGCGCAGGAACCCCTCCTTGTCGGCGTCGAGGATGGCCACCAGCGACACCTCGGGCAGGTCGAGCCCCTCGCGCAGCAGGTTGATCCCCACCAGCACGTCGATCCGCCCCAGGCGCAGCATCCGCAGAATCTCCATGCGCTCGATCGCGTTGACCTCGGCGTGCATGTAGCGCACCCGCACCCCGACCGACTGGAAGTACTCCGAAAGATCCTCCGCCATCCGCTTGGTCAAGGTGGTGACCAACACCCGCTCGTCCCGCTCTGCCCGATCCCGAATCTCCGCCAGCAGGTCGTCCACCTGGCCGCGCACCGGACGCACGTCGATGGGCGGGTCCACCAGCCCGGTGGGCCGGATGATCTGCTCCGTGACCACGCCGCCCGTCTCCTGCAGCTCGTAGTCGCCGGGCGTCGCGGAGACGTAGATGACCTGGTGCACCAGCGACCGCCACTCGTCGAACATGAGCGGCCGGTTGTCGATCGCGGAGGGGAGCCGGAAGCCGTGCTCGACCAGCGTGAGCTTGCGCGAGCGGTCGCCCTTGTACATCGCGTGGATCTGGGGCACGCTCACGTGGGACTCGTCGACGATCAGCAGAAAGTCCTCCGGAAAGTAGTCGATGAGGCAGGCGGGCCGCTCGCCGGGGCGGCGCCCGCTCGTATACCGGCTGTAGTTCTCGATGCCCGGACAGGTTCCCATCTCCAGCATCATCTCGAGGTCGAAGTTGGTGCGCGTCTCGATCCGCTGCGCCTCCAGCAGGCACCCCGCTTCCCGGAAGGCGGCGACCTGCGCGGCCATCTCCTCGCGGATGAGCGGCGCCATCTCCTCGATCGTGCGGCGGCGCGTCACGTAGTGCGACGCGGGGTAGATCGCCGTCCTGTCCAGCGCGGCGATCCTCTCGCCGGTGAGGGGATCGAACCGCGTGATGCGCTCGATCTCGTCCCCCCACAGCTCGACCCGCACGGCCTGTTCGTCGTACGCCGGGAAGATCTCGACCGTGTCGCCGCGCACGCGGAAGGTCCCGCGCTCGAAGGAGATGTCGTTGCGCTTGTACAGGATGTCGACCAGCCCGCGCAGGATCTCCTGCCGCGGCGCCTCGTCGCCGACCTTGAGGTGGAGCATGAGGCCCCGGTAGTCCACCGGGTTGCCCAGGCCGTAGATGCACGAGACCGACGCCACCACGATCACGTCGTGCCGCTCGATCAGCGACGACGTGGCCCGCAGCCGCAGCCGCTCGATGTCCTCGTTGATCGACGCGTCCTTCTCGATGTAGGTGTCGGTCGCGGGGACATAGGCCTCGGGCTGATAGTAGTCGTAGTACGAGATGAAATACTCGACCGCGTTGCCGGGGAGCAGCGATTTCAGCTCGCCGTAGAGCTGCGCGGCGAGCGTCTTGTTGTGTGACATGACGAGGGCCGGCCGGTTCATCTCGGCGATGACGTGGGCCATGGTCAGCGTCTTTCCGGTCCCGGTGGCGCCGAGAAGGGTCTGGCACTCCGTCCCCTCGCGCAGTCCGCGCACTAGTTCCGCTATCGCGCCGGGCTGGTCCCCCTCGGGCTCGTACGGAGCGCGGATCTCGAAGTCAGGCACCCGCCCCTCCGTCCACAGGAGCGGTCGCTCCGCTGCGGCGCCCCGCCGCGCGTGCCGCCATCCCCGCCATTCAGTTCTTCCGCTTGTCGAAGAGCTCGCTCTCGCCGAAACTCTCGCGCCGGATCACCGAGGTGACGCCCTTGACCCGCTGCACCGCCTGCATCACCCGCTTGAGGTGGTTCAGGTCCTGCACCTCCACGACGAACGCGGCCGTCATGCCGCCGTCGGTGGCGCGCATGTCGGCGTGCTGGATGTCGGTGGCGGTCTCGCTGATCGTGCGCGCCACGTCGCTGAGCAGCCCCCGCCGGTCGGAGCCGTGCATGTGGAGGTGGACGAAGAAGCGGTCGTCGCGCTCGGCTCGCCACTCGATCTCGACACGGCGCCCGGGGTCCTGATCGAGGCTGAGGACGTTGGGGCAGTCGGTGCGGTGGATCGAGATGCCCCTGCCGCGCGTGATGTAACCGATCACCTTGTCGCCCGGGACCGGCTGGCAGCACTGCGAGTAGCGCACCATCAGGTTGTCCACCCCGCCGATCATCACCCCCCGGTTGGACTTGCGGATCTTCTCGGCGATGCGCTCCAGCGCCGACGGCGTCCGCTTCACCACCTCCGCCGGGTCCTCGTCGGGGTACAGGCCCTTGATCACCGCGGACGGGCCGATATCTCCGCGCGCGAGCGCCGCCAGCACCTCGTCGAAGCTCTGACGACCGAGTTTCCGGGCGACTATCTGCATCTGCTCGTCGCTCGGCTTCGGCCGCCGCGCCTTGCGGAGTTGGCGCTGGAAGAACTCCTGCCCGAGGCGCAGCGCGGTGTCGTATTCCTCCCGGCGGATCCACTGGCGGATGCGCTGGCGGGCGCGCGAGGTCTTCACGAAGCCGAGCCAGTCCCGATTGGGCCGCTGGCGCTGGTTGGTGATGATCTCGACCGAGTCGCCGCTCGTGAGCTTGCGCGACAGCGGCGCGATCCGCCCGTTCACCTTGGCGCCGGCGCAGTGCAGTCCCACCTCCGTGTGCACCGAGAAGGCGAAGTCGATCGGCGACGAGTCCACGGGCAGCTGCTTGACCTCGCCCTTCGGCGTGAAGACGAAGATCTCGCCCTGGAAGAGGTCCATGTGGAGGAACTCCATGAATTCCTCCGGCTCGCTGGCGTCCTTCTGCCACTCGATGACCTGACGGAACCAGGTGAGGGCGTCGTCGACCTGGCTCCCCTTCCCCTCCTCCTTGTAGCGCCAGTGCGCGGCGATTCCGTACTCCGCGGTGCGGTGCATCTCCTCGGTGCGGATCTGGATCTCGTACCGGCGTCCGCCCGTCCCCAGCACCGTGGTGTGGACGGACTGGTACATGTTCGACTTCGGGGTGGCGACGTAGTCGTGGAAGCGCTCGGGGATCGGAGTCCAGCGGCCGTGGATGATGCCCAGCGCCGCGTAGCATCCCTGCACGGAATCGGTAATGACGCGCAGCGCCATCAGGTCGTAGATGTCGTCGTAGCTGCGGTCCTGAGTGATCATCTTGCGGTGGATCGACCAGAGATGCTTGGGACGCCCCGTGACCTCGGCCACCACCTCGGCCTCTTCCAGCGCTTCCTCCAGTGGCCTCCGCATCTCCAGGATCAGACGTTCGCGGGCCCGGCGGCGCTGCCGCACCAGCTTTCGCAGGGCGTCGTAGGCTTCAAGGTCGAGGAACTTGAACGCGAGATCCTCGAGCTCCCACTTGATCGCCGCCATCCCCAGCCGGTGCGCCAGCGGGGCGTAGATGTCGCGCGTCTCCCGCGCGATCGGACGCTGCTTGCCGGGCGGCAGATACTCGAGGGTGCGCATGTTGTGGAGCCGGTCCGCCAGCTTGACCAGGATCACCCGCGCGTCCTGCGCCATCGACAGCAGCAGCTTGCGGTAGTTCTCGACCTGGCGCTCGGTGCTCGACCGGAAGCGCACCTTCCCGATCTTGGTCACACCGTCGACGATCGCCCCCACCTCGTCGCCGAAGATCTCGCGGATCCCCTGCAGCGACACGACGGTGTCCTCGACCACATCGTGGACGAGCGCCGACACCACCGTGCCCGTGTCGAGCTGGAGTTCGGCGAGGATCGTCGCGACCTCGACCGCGTGGTTGATGTAGGGCTCGCCGGACGCGCGCCGCTGCCCCGAGTGCGCCTCGGCGGCGAGTTCGTAGGCCGCGCGGACCGCCTCGACGTCCAGTTTGTCGGCGTACGCCTCCATCGCCCGGGCCAGTGGCCGGGGCAGTCCCCTGATCGTGTCGGTGCGTGCGGCCGCCGCCGTCGTCGCCATCCCTGTAATCTACCCCGGAGTCCCCCCAAATCGCATGCGGCTCGTGCCCCCGGCGCGTACCTTGGCCCGGTGACCAGAGATTCCGACCGTCCGCCGCCTCCGTCGGGACGTTGCCCCGGCGCCCGTATCGACGCCCTGGCGCGCCGCGACAAGTGGTACCTCGGCGGCCTCGACGGCGTGGTGTGGGCCCCTCCGTTTCCCCGGTGGCTGCACCGTCCGGGTTTCTGGGATCCGGCGCACCTGCTGCAGCACGAGGTCGGGCCGGGGTTCGCCGTGGCGCTGCTGGATGCGGAGGGGTGCGAGATCCCGCTGCGCGAGGGAGGGGAGGAGGGGCATCCGCACGGGCGGGTGTGGCGGCCGGGGAGGATGACGTCCAGCTGGGTGTCCGGTGCGCTCGCGGCGAAGGAGGAGCGCCGCGTCCGCGCGGGCGGGGTGCTGGAGTCGGCGTGGTCGGTGCCGGCGGAGCTCGGCGCGCACGGGATCGTCGCATTCACGGCGCAGCCCGCGGAGGCGGTGGAGGACATCGCGACCGATGCCGACGGCGTGAGCTGGGTGCGCACGGTCACCGACCGAGGGGGCCGCTGCATGCGCGTGCGCATGACGCTGGGCGGATCCGCGCCCGCGGCGCGAACGCTGATCGCAGCCTCCGAGGGGGGAGCGCGTCCCGAATGGGGATATTCGCCGTTTGCCGAGGAGCGGGCGGCGCCACCGGGTCGCGGTGGCGAGCGCGGCCCCGGCGGCGACCCCACGCCCACCGGGTGGATATGGATCGCTGCCGCCTTCCCGCTCGATGCGGCGACCCTCGTCTCCCTCCGGCTCCGACTCGTTCCGCTGCTCGGGGACCGCGCGCCGGGCCGGGACCGCCGCCCTCCATCCCCCACCCCAACCTGGCGCGCGTTCTTCGACGGCTTCCCGTCCTTCGCGAGCGGCGACGCGCACCTCGACCGCTATTTCGACTACCGCGTCTACGGGCTCGGCCTCAATCGCATCGACGGGCGGTGGGGCAACGTGCGCCGTCCGGCCATCGCCGAGGGAATCGAGTACTTCCACGTGCCGATCACCTACAGCGCCCAGTGCCACATGATGGAGATGCGCTGGCGCGCGGGCGGCGCCGAGGCGTGGGGATCGCTGCTCAACTTCATCGACAACCGGAAGGCGGACGGGTCCTTCCACGGGCGGCTCTACCCCGACCACCTCGAGCGGACCGACTTCTACCACGCCAACTGGGGCGACGCGCTGCTCGCGGTGGACGAGATGCACCCCGATCCGGCCGCGCTCGTCCGCTGCTACGAGGGGCTGTCGCGCTATGCCCGCTGGCTGTGCGATGCGCGCGACCCCGAGCGGTCGGGGATGTTCACCGTCGTGAATCACTTCGAGACCGGTCAGGAGTACATGTCGCGCTACATGGCGGTCGACGACGAGGCGGACGTGAGCGGATGGCGGCCGCGGCTGCGGCTGAAAGGGGTCGATATCACCGTGTACGCCCACCAGCTGTTCGCGGCGCTGGCGGGGATCGCGGGCCGTCTGGGGCGGATGGGCGACGCGGGCGACTGGCGCGCGCTCCGGACCCGTTCGGCAGATGCGATTCGGGAGCGGATGTGGTCGCCGGAGGCCCGTCTGTTCACGGACGTGGACGGGCGCACCTTCGAGCGCACCGGGGTGAAGGCCGCCGTCGGGTTCTACCCCTTGCTCGCCGGGCTCGTCGACGGGCCGCGGCTCGACGCGTTGCTGGACCACCTGGAGGATCCGTCGACCTTCGGCACCCCCTTCCCGCTCCCCTCGTCCAGCGTCGACGATCCGCGCTTTTCGGCCGCAGGGGTCTGGCGCGGCAAGCGGCGCAACTGCCCCTGGAACGGCCGGGTGTGGCCGATGACCACGAGCCACGTCATCGAGGGGCTGCTGCGGTGCTGGCGCCGCGGCCATGACCGCGCGGGCGAACTGGCCGCCGGCATGCTCATCCGCTACGTCCGCATGATGTTCACCGGCGGCGACCCCGAGCGCCCCAACTGCTTCGAGCACTACAATCCGTACACCGGCCGCGCCTGCCACTTTCGGGGGATCGATGACTATCAGCACTCCTGGGTTCTCGACCTGATGGCCCGGGGGATCGCAGGGCTGCATGTGGGGGGGGAGGGGGTGGAAGTGCGACCGCTGCCGCACGGCCTCGCGCATGTTGCGATGGGTCCCGTCGCCGCGCGGGGCCGGAGGATGCGCGTCGAGCTGGACGCCGACCGCGTCTCGGTCACGATCGACGGCGAGTGCTTCAACGGTCCGCGCGGCGAGCCGCTGCGGGTGCGGTGGGAGGAGGCCGGCGCCCCATGACCACCCCACCCCGCGCCGTCTCCCTGCGCGGCGTCGAGAAGCGTTTCGGCGACGTCACCGCCGTGGCCGCCGTCGACCTCGAGGTGCATCCCGGCGAGTTGATGGTGCTGGTGGGGCCCTCCGGGTGCGGCAAGAGTACGCTGCTGCGCCTCATCGCCGGGCTCGAGGAGGCCACGGCGGGGGAGGTGTGGATCGGGGAGCGGTGCGTCGACGACATCGCGCCCGGCGACCGCGACGTGGCGATGGTGTTCCAGAGCTACGCCCTCTACCCGCACATGACGGTCGCGCAGAACCTGGGGTTCGGGCTGAAGGTGCGGGGCGCGAGCCGGGAGGACATCGGGCGCCGGGTGGGCGAGACGGCCGCGCTGCTGGATCTCGCCGGGTTGCTGTCGCGGCGCCCGGGGCAGCTCTCCGGGGGACAGCGGCAGCGGGTCGCACTCGGCCGCGCGATGGTGCGCGACCCCGGTGTCTTCCTCTTCGACGAGCCCCTCTCGAACCTCGACGCGGGACTGCGGCTGCGGACGCGCGACGAGATCGCCGCGCTCCACCAGCGCCTCGGCACGACCATGATCTTCGTCACGCACGACCAGGTCGAGGCGCTGTCGCTCGGGGACCGCGTCGCGGTGATGGACGGCGGACGGCTGCAGCAGGTGGGAACGCCGCACGAGATCTACCGCCGCCCCGCCAACCTATTCGTCGCGGGCTTCGTGGGGTCGCCGCCGATCAACCGGCTGCCGCTGTCGCGCGATGCGGACGGACATCTCGCCGGCGGGCCGTTCCGTTTCGCGGGCGACTGGGCGTTCGACGAGGCCACGCTCGGGGTGCGGCCCGAGGATCTTGGCGCCGACCCCGAGCCGACCGGCGCCCTTCCCGGGGCGACCCCCGCCGACTTCAACACCACCGTCCTCCGCGTCGAGGCACTCGGCAGCGAGCAGCGCGTCCATCTCGACGGGCCGGCAGGCGCCGCCTGGATCGCGCGGGTTTCGCCGGCACTCGAAGTCGCCGCGGGAGACCGCCTGGCGGTATCGGTCGCCTGGGACAGGGGGCACCTCTTCGGTCCGGATGGTGCCCGCGTGGCGGCGCCTCCGTGCCCGATCCCTGATTTGCGTATGTAGCCATGTCATATTATATGTGGCATTTGAAGCGTGCGCTCGTGGCCTTCATGGTGGCTGCAACAGCTGCCTGCGATCCATCCTCCCCTTCCCCCTCCGAAGACCGCCTCACCCTGCGCGTCGCCCTCTGGGCCGGCGGCCACGAACTCGAGATCGAGCAGCAGGTCGCCGAGGCCTACGAAGCGTTGCGGCCGGGCACGCGCGTGCTCCTCGAATCGGCCCCGAACGGCTACGAAGAGCGGCTCCTCACCTCGATCGCCGCCGGACATCCCCCCGACGTCTACCTGCTCGACTCGCCCGACATCCCCACCTTCGTGGACCGCGGGCTCGCGGTCGACCTTGCGCCCTACCAGGAAGCTCTGGGGTTTCGCGCGGACAGCGTCTTCCCGCAGGTCCTGGACGCCTTCCGCCGCGGCGCGTCCATCTTCGCGCTCCCCAAGGACTTCACGCCGATGGTTCTGTACGCGAATCGCGCCGTGCTCGCCGGGGCCGGGCTCGATCCGCCGCCGCGGACCGGCTGGAACTGGGACGATTTCCGGCGCGCCGCCCGCACAGTCACAAGGGACACCGACGGCGACGGCCGACCCGACGTCCACGGCTTCGACTTCCCGCGCAACCTCTACCAGTGGGTGCCCTTCGTCTGGTCGGCCGGAGGCGATATCCTCACCCCCGACGGCGGCGCGGCCAGCGGATACCTGGACGGCCCCGGAGCACTCGCCGCCTACCGTCTGCTGACGGGTCTGGCGGAGGACGGGAGCACGCCAGGCGCGCAGTTCGTGCAGCAGGGAGATCCGGCGCGGGAGGCCCGCTTCGCGTCGGGCGGCCAGGCGTTCCTGCTGTCAGGGCACTGGACGCTGCCCGTATTTGGCGACCTGGTCGCAACGGGCGAGCTGGATCTGGCGGTCGTTCCGATCCCTCACCACCCGTCGCAGCCGGCGGCGACCAGCGTCCTGTACGCCTCGGGCTGGGCGGTGCCCCCCAATTCGGCCAACCTCAGGCAGGCCATCGACCTGGCCGGGTTCCTCTCGTCGCCCGAGGCGCAGCGGATCCGGGCGCGGTCGGGGTTGGCGATCCCCTCGAGGGTGGATGTGGCGGAAGAGATCGCGGCCGCTGACGAAACGGGGATCGAGGCGGCCTTCATCGCGCTGGTGGAGGGCGCGAGGATGACCTGGGGGGCGTATGTGAGGGACTTTTCCCGGATCGAGGCGCTCGCGGTCGAGATCATGGACCGGAGGTTGCTGAACGGCGAACCACTGCAGGAGAGCGCCGCCGATGTCGCCCGCCGCGTGGACGAGGTGCTGGCGCGGTGAGCGGGCCGCCGCAGCGGACTGACGGCGGCTTGCCCGCACTCCTGCCCGCAATCGCCACCGCCGCTTTCGCAGCCGGACTCGCCGTCATCCTGCTGTCGGCGGCCGCATCCGTGAATGGCGCCAGGGAGCGCGCAACAAAAAACGTTGCGCGCATGGCCGCGAATCTCTGGGAAATACCTGGCTCCGGAGCGGATGCCGTTGCGCAGCTCCTCGGAGAGCGCGCGACGATCGAGGCCGCAGCGGCGGACGGCGGCGCGGCGCGCACCCGCACCGAGCCCGGCGCATTCGGCTACCGCCCCGGCGCGCTCGACCCCTCGGTCTGGATCGCCGTAGCCCCGGAACCGGACCGCGCGCCACCCCCCCGCCCCACCACCCCCCTCGCCCTGCTCGGGCTCCTCCTCATGATCGCCTGGGCCGCCCGGCGGCGGCTACGCCCCCCACCCCCCCGCTACCCCGCCGCGACCCTGCTCCTGGCCGCCGCCTTCCTCGCACTGGTCGCACTCCTGGCGGCGCGCCGGGCCCACCACGAACTCGAGGACATCAGCGCCGCCCACCTCACCCACGCGACCCGCGCCGCCGAGATCGCCATCACCTCCGGCGCCGACCCCGCCCAGGCCGCCCGCGCCGCCGGCCTCCCCTGGGCCACCACCGCCGCCCTCGCCGACCCCACCCAGCTCTGGACGATGCCCCGCGCCGTCAGCGAAGCCATCGCCGCCCTCCCGCCACCCCTCCGCACCGCCCCCACCTACACCCTGCGCGCGGCCGGCGCCACCTACCACGTCGCGCAGACCACCCTGCGCCCCAACACCACAACCCCCACCCAGTCACCCACCGACCCCGCCCCAACACCCCGCGACCCCACCCCCGGCCCGGGCCCCCCCCCCCCCCCCCCCCCCCCCCCCCGCAACCAAAAGAAACCCCGCCCCCCCCCGCCCCCCGCCCCCCCCCCCCCC
>JAJDTB010000011.1 GCA_022827345.1 Gemmatimonadota bacterium
AGTGAGTTCCTATGGCATCCCGTGCGGTCGATTGGATTCCCGTTCGGGAAGAGGGATGCAATGAGGTAACCGCGCGAACGCAAATCCTGTAAGTTATGTCATAACATTGGGTTATCACGTTCCATTACACCTTCACCGTCACCGCACCATTGCTCACCGCCGTGACCAGCCCGGACGCGTCGACGACCGCGACGGTCGTGTCGGCGCTCGACCAGGCAACCGGGATCCCATCCATCACGCGGCGGCCTTGATCGCGCACTTCGGCGGTGAGCTGTGCGGTTTGTCCCACCGCGGTCAGCACCACCGTGTCGGGGGTGACGGCGATGGTCGTGGGCAAAGGAGTCACGACCGCCAGCTCCGCGCGTCCCGTAACCCCCGCCGCAGTGGCCGTGACCTCCGCCTGACCCACGCCGACCCCGGTTACTAGCCCGGTCGAGTCCACCGCGGCCACCGAAGTGTCTGCCGACGCCCACACAAACGCGACCCCGGTCACCACCTGTCCGTTCGCGTCTGTGGCGGTTGCCGCCAGCCGCAACGTATCGCCCACCACAACCGTGGCCGTATCCAGCACAACCGCCACGGCGCTGACCTCCTGGGCCACGGTCACCGCCGCGCTTCCCGAGGCCGATCCCGCGGTGGCGGTGATCGTGGCATTCCCGTTGGCCACGGCCGTCACCAGCCCGGCCGCGCCTACGGTCGCTGCTCCAGTGGCGCTGCTCGCCCAAGTCACCGTGGCTCCCGCCATCACTTGACCGTTCTGGTCCCGCACTTCTGCGGAGAGCTGTACGGTCGCGCCCAGTGCAGTCAACTCAGCCGTGGCCGGGCTCACCCTGACGGTGGTGGGCTCAGGGAAATAGGGCCGAGGCTCGGTGGCCCCGTCGCCGCAGGCCGACGCCCAAGGCACGACTCCCGCCAGCACGGCCGCGAATCGGACCAAGGCCCCTTGGCCGCTCATCCAATTCAGCGGCCATCGGGACGGCGGAACGCGACGAGGTGCCATGAGTTCACTCCTGAGAATGCGAGACAAGTCAGGTCACTGTTCCTCAACCTAAACTATGCCGCGGTTCGGACCTGCTCCAGATCCTTGCGTCCTGCCGTGAACCCGTAGCCATCCGGCCGTGGAAGGCTTGGGGGTGGGTGGGTTGCCGACGAGTTCTGCGGCTGCCCTGCGAAGCACAGCAGGTGGGCGGGGAGCGTGGCCTGATGGCACGCCCTCTGCCGAGCGGGTGATTCCGCTTGCGGTGGCTTGGCTTTCCACCCGTCATCAGAGGGACGACCCGGCATCTGTAGAGCTGGTTGGACCTGCACCACGCGTCGCAACTCCCGCCATCCAGATCCGGTTTTCCCGCTTTTGCGGCACGGTCCAGATGGGTCCAGTACAACGGCAGTAAACGCAGATCGTGCAGCCCTGTAAGTAGTTAGCTGATTTCCTGCCGGGATTCAGACCTCAGGCGATCCGCTGTTTCAGTGTACGGAGTTCACTAAGGCCGACGTCCTCAAGCTGCTCCGGTCGATCAACAGGGAAGGCAGATCATCGGTGTCCTCGAAGCAGCTCACGACTGGCCTCGACTACTCATGGGCGGCGCTTCGCGAGCAGGTGGACGGCATCGATCTATCCGGAGTCGAAGACCGTGGAAACGGCACTCAGAAGCATGAGGGAGAATCCGAGGTATTGGACAACGACGCGGAGCAGATACTCGTTCTGGTAGGGACCAAGCGTGTTGAAGACGAGGTGCGAGCGACTTATGCGGTTTTCATGTTGGATTTGAAGCCTATCCTGGCGCAGTACCACCTCGATCGGTTGGTGAAGATGGGGTTCCTTGAGGAGGATACCTCTCGGGGGCCAGATCCGACGTACGGCATCACCCGAAAGGGTCGTGCCTATGTGGTGGAGAGTGGATTAGTCTGACGGGACCTCCCAACACCCGGCAGACCCGATCCTTACCGTACTGACATAGCACCGGGACTCCGCACCCAAAGCGCCGCCGCCACGTCCCTCGGACGCCGCTTGCCGCGCATTGACGGATGTCTGAGCACTCGCACCTCCGACTTACGAGCCAGATTCTCGACAACCTCCAAATGGGTCCGATTCCTGAAACCAGCTCCCTGGAACACCACAACTTCCGGCCGATAGATCCGAATCTCGTCCAACAGAAATCGCTGCTCGATCTCGGGAGATAGGTGTTTCCGATCCGCGCCGCCTGAGGCCCGATCCCGACGTATCGTCGTCCACTTGTAGAAGTTCGTCAGCCCGACGAACGAAAGCGGATTCGCCCTCCAATGCGATTCCGGGTATTGGCGCAAGACTTGTTGACACGTGAGATCACTGTCGGCGATGTCATCCCACCCGTACTCGGCCGGCAGGAGTGAGAGCGCCACGCACCAAGTGCCCGCGATGTGAGGATTGTGATCACGCGGTCTCTTCTCCTCGATATTCCGCCGTCGGGTCTCGAACGATTGGAGGTGCCCGGGATCCCCGCCGATGTCCAAGCCAATGAAGAGTATCCGTGTGCTTTCTCCATACCTGGACCCCACATACGGATGGCATGCGAATCGTCTTTCGCTGTCAGGAAAGCGAGCCGGCATCCCCGTTTTTCGATTGATTCCCATGTCGCGGAAGAATCGGTGATGTCTCTCGTCCAAGCGGGCGACAACGTCGTCGCGGGTGGTCACCGGGGGTTGATCGTCCTTTTGTTCGCCAATTCGAGGCCGATGTGGCGGACAAATGCCAACCCGCGGCTCCATCTCCGCGAGCACACCGCCCGGAACCGTGGCCTCCGCCAACAATGGCGAGTCGTGATGCCAGAACCTCCGCTCGGTCGTTGGCCTCAGGGAGAGAGTGCTGCCGACGAAGCGTCGGTCGTAGATCGCGTACAGTCTCCGGAACATCCGGTTGTAGTCGAGTAGCGATTCAGGTGGCGGGTAGTGGGGAGGTGGGATGCCTTGCTGGGGTCCGGTGCCCTGCTCAACCACAGTGACAGCACAGGATTCGTAACGTGACGGGTCGTCACGGATGTCTCCGCGCTCCGAGAGGCGAGCCAGGGCGTCGCAGTAGCGCCGGAGTTCCGCCGCAAGTTCGCCGGTACACGTCCGGGCGTGGTCGCCGTTATCGCCCGGGCCACCGACCGGGTCGGGCACGCCGCCCGCCACAAGATCTTGGACCCGGCTCACGCCGAGGACATGCCAGAATCCGTACACCAGCGCCGGATAGATCATGTGGAGATTCACGCAGGCTCCGGCGATACGCTCCAGGCCGCCGGTCAGTTCGGGGACTCGACCGCGAGTGACCGCTGCGCTCTCAGTCCCTTCCAAAGACAATGCGAGCACGGGGCCGATGGTGGGAATTGTGACCGTCACGTCCGGCTTCGCGGCCTTCAGTCCGCCCGGAAGGGTCAGCCGGTCAGCATTGGCTGCATCCGGATCATGGGAGAGGAGCAATCCGTCCCGGGCTCGATCCACGGTGATCGGTGGACGCGGCCATATCCAGTCGGGGTCGAACCCTCCCTCGATGACGAGGCGGTTCGCGACGTACCGTCGGAGAGAGCTGACGAGTTGTCCGGGCTGGGTCGGTGGTATGGTTGGGAAGCGGATTTCCGGCGGCTCGCGACTGGTAAGCCCTTGATGGATCAGGTCCAGAAAGCGCTGCCGGTCTTGACTGTTTTCCGGATCAAGCGAGCACCACACCTGATCGCGGGCATAGAGCCTCACCGTTGGCCGCAAGCCCTTAGCGACCGGAACGAGGTCACGCAGCGTGTCGTACCAAGCTCTTTGTTCGTCGCGGTATGGCGGACTTCCGTCCTTTGCGTCGTGTTTTTCGCAGAGTTCCAGCCACCGCTTTGCCGGGAATCCCAGGGGGTGATGGCCCGCATACACGGAAAGCGCGAGCCTTCTTGGGCTCGTAAAGTGCTGTCTCTCATCGAATTCGACGACGAAACCGGGATCGGGAACCCAGTAGTCGCAGGCGGCCAATTCCTTGCTGCGCACAAACTCGTCGATTCCGAATCCTCGATGCCCCCGGAGCACTTGGGCTACGTCTTGCAGAGTGGAGCCGATTGGGGATCCTGCGTAGTCGGCGAGGCCGGTACCCCATCGGAATCTGTGATTGCGCACGCACGTTCCGTAGACGCGCTCCAGCAGCTGGTGGACCCGGGTCTTGCACTCGCTACAACTCTGGGAGTGGCGACGTGAGGGGATGGTACGCGTCCTGGTCATGGTGAGGGGATTGGGAATGATATTGGCGTGCTCACAAATGTCAAGCGAACCTGTCATTATGTGAACTGGAGATTACATTTTGGATCCGTGAAGCGGCATTTCACTGACGCTGCGGCCCGTGTCCCGTCCGAGAGGCCCGCAAGTGAACCCTCGCCTGAGGAGCGACCGAGCGCCCAACTTCATGGAGCCGTTCGCGCTTTCCTCCAACGCTCTTGCCCGGGCGCTCGGGGTCACGCCTGCGCGAATCAACGAGATCGTGCGGGGACGGCGTGGTATCACCGCGGAGACCGCCCTGCGCCTCGCCAGGTATTTCCGTACGGACGCCCAGAGCTGGATGAACCTGCAGGATCGGTACGAACTCGCGGTGGCTGAGCGGAAGGTGGGTGAGGCGGTGGCCGCGATTCGGCCCATGGATGTTGTCTAGGGTCGCCGGGGACGGTTCCGTGCGCGGGATGCACAACGCACCCGCAATAGCATGAATGGCGCGATTCCAATCGTTGACCCGGCACCGTACAGATCATCCGCAAACTCACGCAGGCGCCGGTGCGCGCGTCAGGTCGCCGGTGGTGCCTGGATCCATGCCGCACCCACCCCCTCCACCCCCTCCAAACACACTGTGAGCACAGGGCCAAAGCCGGAAGCGTGAACACCGCCTCAGGTCTTGCGAGCGCCGCCGTAACCACATCGTGCCGCCGGCGTACACAAACCACGAAAGGGGACGAACCAATGACAAAAGATCCTGCTACCCTGATCTCCTGCGCTGGTCGCTTGACGGCATCCATTGCTCTTGTGTTCGCGATAACCGCGCTGCCGCCGGTCGCCTCGCCCAATGTCAGCAGGGTGCTGTCGGCCCAGCCGGGGCCCACGCTGGTCCTGGAAGACAGCATCATCCTGCGCGAGACCGATGATCACCCCATCGGCCAGCCGGTGAGCCTGATCACCGTGGACGATGGCTCGTTTCTCATCGCCGACGGCTATTCCAACAGCGTCCTGCACTTCGATTCCCGTGGCCGGTTTCTGCGGAACTTCGGGCAGAAGGGAGAGGGACCCGGAGAGTTCGAGTTTGTCAGTTACGCCGGGTTTGTGGCAGGCGACGTGGTGGGCATCGGCGACGACCATGCGTTCGAGTTGGAGTTGTTCGAACTTGGCAGCGGAGCCCACATCGGTGCCGTGAAGATGGGCTCCCTGATTGAAGCGTATGTCGTGCGCGGGAATACTGTCTGGTTCGTTGGGATCGATACGGAGAGCTCGACCACCCTCGGAGCCGTTGAGCTGGATGACCTGTTGGCTGCCGCGTCCGCCGGCGGGAGCGATGGTACGACCCTCTCGCCGGATCGAGTCGGCGTGCCCCGGATCTACACGGAGAACGATGTGGTCATGGGCATGCTGTCCGGCGTAACGTTCGATGTCCGCGAGGGTGTTTCGGTGGTCGGTTTCCTGGCGTCTCCCTCGTTGCTGATCGTGAATTCCTCAGGTGCCGTCGTGGATTCGCTTGAGGTGCCTGTCGCCAGGCGCCGAGGGCTTCTTGACGAGGAGGAGTTCCTTGGGATGGGCCGGGGACCCGAGTCCACCGGGATCTGGGGCAGGATATCCGCCCTGGTGAAGGTGTCGCATGACTCACGCGGATACGTCCACACCGTCCACCAGGAGAGCAACTACGATCCCGAGTCGCGCCAGATGCGGGCGACGTTCTTCGTGTCGAGCGTGAAAGCGGACGGCACGCGCGCCTGTCCCGACACCCTCGTCCCGACCTCGGACGCGGGACTCGCGGAGCTGACGCTGGACGGGGATCGGCTTCGTGTGCTGGACCAGCGCCTGGCGGGAAGCGGAGTGCGGACGGTCGTGCGGACCTTCAGAATCGATCCGGACGACTGCACGGGCAGGATCAAGTGAGACGCCTGCGGCCCCCTTGGGCCCGCGAGACCAGAGGCATGCCGGATTGAGGTGCTCGACCAATGCCGATTGGCACGTCGCTGTCCTGGTGTGGATCAGCATCGCTGGATGCGCTCAGACCGAGAACGATGGTTGGGCATACACGGAGTCCGATAGTGCAGGCGTGCGCGTTTATGACAACCATTACTCCTCTCGTCCCATCCAATGGAGATTCCTGGCCGAGCCACGGGAAGTCGTCAACATCGGCACGCCCGACGGTAGCGAGCCCTTCTTCGGACTTCGGGGCATTGTCCTGCTGGATGACAACCGGATGGCAGTGGCCGAGGAAACGCGCGTCCAGATAATGACGCTGACCGGGAGCGACGTTGTCTCGGTCGGGAGGGACGGAGAAGGGCCTGGAGAGTTTCGGGATATTGCTGGGATCGCGCGACTTCCGGGTGACAGCGTTCTCGTTCTCGACGGCGACTTGATGCGTCTGTCCGCGTTTGATTCTGCGGGAAGACTGGCCCACGTGACCCGGCTCGAGACGGACGGCGGCGAACGGCTCTGGGGTCTGTATGCAGCCGATGACCGCACGGTTGTGGTGGGAACGGCGATGTCTGGTCGCTTGCTCGGGGCGGACCGTAGTCCCGGACGGCGCCGCCTCCCCTACCGAGCATTTCGCTACGAGCGGACCGGCAAGCTATTGGATGTTGTTGGCCCCCTTCCCGGCACTGAAGTCGTCGTTGGTGAATCGGGCGGACTGCTGTCGATGGGAATTGCGCCGTTCGCACACCAAACCACCATCGGGGTGGCGGGGCAGCACCTGTATTTGGGAACGGCGGAGCAGTTCGAGATACTCGTGACCCGCCTTGACGCGACGCCCGTCGCGATCATGCGGCTCGGACCGCTCGATCTGGCCCTCGATGAGCGGGAAGTCGAGGCATGGATCGACAACTACGCCGCACAACTGCGCAGTCCAGTGGCGCAGGATGCCTTCCTGCGCGCCATGGCTCAGGCCGAACCGCCAACAAAGCGACCCGCATTCGAAGCACTGGTCGTCTCGGATGCGGGCGACCTGTGGATCAAGGAGTTTGACGGAGATTCGACTCGAGACGTTCTCTGGCACATGGTGGCGGGCGCCGACGGCAGGTATTGCGGTTCCCTCTCGCTCCCGGGCGCATTCTGGTTGATGGATGTCAGGGGTGGCAGGTTGGCCGGGATGTGGAAGGACGAGATGGAATTGGAATACGTGCGGTTGTACGAACTCGACGGCAACCTGCTTGAGGGGTGCAGGAACGAGATCGTCAGCAGGGGCCCGCCGGTTCGCAGGTGATCGCACGGCGCCCGAGAGTGATCAGGTAGCGCCAAACAGACTCAGCCACATGACGGCCAATTGGAGCGCAGCGAACGTCATTGATAGCAGTATCCGCCGCGCACGCCCGATGGTCGGTTCGGCACCCCAAGAAGCAGCGATGCCCACGATCGACAACCCGCCGATGAGGATCGTCAACACAATTTCCACCGGTGTGTAGTTGCCCGTGAAGAAAGTCTGCACTCCAGCGAGGTACAGCCAGATCAGTCCCATGAAAAAGGCCCAGCAACCGAACAGGCCAAGGGCCGCAGGCGCCGTCCAGCGCTGTCGGCGGACGGCGAACGCCAGCACGACGACAATGGGCGTGATCTGAAAGACGTGTCGAAGGAAGGTTCCGCTCTCGATCCCGACGATCAGGAGACATGCGGCAACGCCGGTCAGGCAAGCGACTCTGACGCGTCCGCCGGAACGGCCGCTGCGGGTGGGTTTCGTCAGGTAGTCCAAGATCTACGCTCCATCTTCCGGGCTACCGGGCCCGGGTGGCCGTCGCTTCCCGCCGCCTGGTCCACGATGACGAGGACGCGAGCCGGCAATGGAGGTTGATACGGCTGATCTCCTTGGAGAGATTCCGGGTATCCACGGCCAAACCTCACCGAACCCGTCGCACTGTAGAATCCGGTCTGCAAATGAGCCGAGACGCTGTCCTGGAAGCCCTCGCGCGGAGATACCGTTACAACTCGTGGGCCAACGATCTGGTGTTGGAAGCGCTCGTTCGGAGCGCCGCAAGCTCCGGTGGATCCCGGGCCTCCAGTGATCCGCTCGAGCAAGCCACGCTGCTCCTCACGCACGTTCTCCGGGCGGAGCGAGTGTGGCATGCCCGGATCCACGAAGGGCCGGGCCCTATTGCACAGCTATGGGAGCCCCTTCCGCTCGCGGACCTGCCCTCACTTGCCGAAGCGTGCGCCCTCGGCTGGCAAACCCTCCTCGCCGATCTGTCAGCCGAAGGCCTCGCGAGCATCGTCGCCTATCACAACAGCAAGGGTGAGCAATTCGAGCAGCGCCTCGGTGACGTACTGGACCATGTGGTGAATCACGGCACCTACCACCGTGGCCAGATCGTCCTGCTGCTGCGTCAGGCTGGGTTCGCCGCTCCCGTCACCGACCCGATCGCGTATCAGAGAACAGGCGAGGGATAGACACGGACCCCGTCGCGCTACGCCCCGGAGGGGGCAGACGAGTTCAAGAGGGATCAGTGGCTGAACCCGTGAGCTGGTTCGGCCACGAATGGCGGCTCAAGGTCAAGAGGTCCAAGTCGTCCTTCTGCATGACATAGAGCGACGAGCGACCGAAACCGACGATGGTCCGGTCCGGCGGCAGGCGGATGACCCCGCGCAACACTCCCTGCCGGTCCACCACGTCGTAGCGCCTTTCGGAGTGCTCGGCCAGGTACGCTCGAGCGATCAGCACCATTCCATTGGGCGCGGGGTGAAGCGCCGTGCCCCCTGGAGAAGACCAGGTACGGTCCATGGTGAACGGGGGCAGAAACTCCGGCCACGGCCAAAGCTCGGGCCGACACTCCCCGGAAGGGAGCTCGCCGACGATGGTACACTGCGCCTCGCGGGTCACCTGGACTTCTGTGAACGGAAGCGGAGCCCCGCGGATCCACTGGCCTTCGGGCGTACGCCAGTCCACCCGGTAGGGATCCGGATGCGCCAGGGCAATCCATCCGTCCCCGAAGAGCCACGCCTGACCCTCGCTTGCCAGTGGGCTCGTCAGGTTGGTGGTCCTGCCGGGCATCCCCAGGGCGGATCTCTCCACTTCGTTCACGCCGAACAGCCCCTGGCCACCCAGTTCGGCGATGGTGTCGAACCCGCCTGGCTCCTCGTCGAGGACGCTGCCTGTGGTGAGGAGGATCCTTACCGAGTCCGCCAATGTGCGTGACATCGGCACTACATCCGGTGGAAAGGCGAAACCCTCGACGCCGAGCAGCCGACCGGTACGGTCCGCGCCCCACGGCGGTTCGGCACCGAATCGCTCCACCAACGGCGCCGCGCTGACCAACGTCTCCACGATGTCGTCACCCACCAGGAGCAACGCCAGGTGTGTTGCAGGATCCGTGAACATCGTGGAGTCGCCATCGAGGGCGTAGAGAGATCCGGGCGACAGATACTCACCCGGCCCGTCGCCGACCGACCCTACCGTGCGCACATCTCCAGACTCGAAGTCCACTACGAAGAGGGCCCTCTCCAGAACATCGGACAACAGCACCCGGCCATCGGCAAGCTCCCGGACGGGAGAGAGGACGCCGGAAAACTGCTTCTCCGACAGCGTAGAATTTGCGGGTGGGAGTTCGACGGATACGGGCTCGTAAACTGGTTGATCCCCGGAGCACGCAGCCACCAGAAGCAACAAGCCCCAGCGGGAGCCGCCAAGGCCCGCTCCGCCAGTCGGGACTGCGCGCCTCAAAGGTTCCACTCCGCCTATACCCCCAGGGCTCTGACAACCACCTCGCACCCAAGCGTCAACCCCGCACCAAGCACGAAGCCAAGCACGAGCCACAACCCGTTCATCAACTGCTTGCCGGTCGTATCGTTGGCGGCCGCCACTTGTGACGCTTGCTCTGCCCAGGACTCGGGATCCTCGTCCTCCTCCGGGGGGTCGGACTCTGCGGCGGCCCATCGTTTCCAGCCCTTGCGCAAGCCATTGGCGGCGTGCCTGCCCATCAAGAGGGCGACGATGAAGAACAGGGCTCCGGCTCCATCCAGGCCGTCGGCCACAATGATCGCAGTCATGACGGCGACCCCGAAGAGAAAGCCCGTCGTGAGCACAAGGCGGATACGCTCCGAGAGTGCGGTCGGCTCCGCGTCGGCGCTCAGGTAGCGCTTCAGTTCCACCCCGATGATCTCGGTGGCGATGGCACCCATCGCGAGGCCGCAGAGGATCAGCCAGAACGCTCGGACTTCCGCGTTCGCCAGGGCAAGGGTGACGACTGTGGCAAGCCCGAGGCCGAAGCTTAGCAGGGCCAGGGACGGCTGGCGATTCGAACGCTCGGCCATTGATCCCTCCGGGAAAAGGAATCGGCCCCTGCACCACGTGGGGCCGAAACCCGCTTGGATCATCGACGTGGCACAGGGGCCTTCTTGGTAATGTGCTCGCACCATCGGACGGCAGGCGCGCTTTGTCAAGTTGTGAGCCGGTGCGAATTCTACTCGCCGCCCTTCCAACCACGCCGGGCTCGCGGCGCCGCGCCGGCGCGATAGGCCTGACTTGCATCGGGCCGGTCGGTGAGGAGACCCGGCAAGTCCCTGGCCGACTGGCGCTGGACATAGCTGAGCGCCGCCCGAGCCAGCAGCCCCGACCTCGACTGGCCTTCCCTCACCGCGGCCTGGTCCACGATGGCCAGCACCCGCTCGGGCAACGTGATGTTGATCCGTTTCGTCTTGCTCGAGAGCTTCGAGATGTCCACGGCGACAATCGCCCACACGCCATCGCGGTAGTCCTCGTTCCCCTGGTGCTGTTCCAGCGAGGCCCTGGCCGGAACCGGTTCGCCGTCCATCAGCAGCCTCTCGATATGGCACGCGATCGCCTCGCTGGCGGACTCGATGGCCTCGTCGAGGGTGTCACCGGCCGAAAAACAGCCGGGGAGGTCGGGCACGGTGACGCCGTATGCGCTGCCTGCGTCCTTGTGAATCACGATTGGAAAGCGCATCAGCGGTCCTTTGCGAATGATCTGCCTGCTGGACATGGTGTGTATTATACACACTCTGTCTTCTCCAAGGAATCGACACCTGCCGTTCGTGGGCGGGACAGAGATTGATCCGGCTTGTGATGAGTTGGGCTGAGGTGCCCCAACGGCTACTATCAGGGTCCTGACGATCCTTTCCTTGGCCTGGCGGTCATGCGAGATGGAAAGGTCGTTCGCAATCTGAATGTCCTGGAGGGGAATTGACCGAGCCGGCCTCAGTTCGTCTCCGAGCTCCCACCACAGCCGTCGTGGCCTGTCTGGCCGCGGCCCTTGCCGGCCCCCGGGTCCCGCCGAGTCCCAGGAGGTCACCATCAGGCGCGACAGCGCCGGGATCGAGATCCTGACCACCGATCCCTCGCGTTCAGATGCCATGTGCACCCTTGGGGACGAGCCCATCTTCCGCGTCGGCAACGACGAAAGTGACGAGGCCACCTGGTTCAGCACGGTCAGGGGCGTCGGACGTCTCTCGGACGGCTCGGTGGCCGTGCTCGATCGCCTGAGTGCCGAGATCCGGATCTTCGATGCGAACGGTCGGCATGTGCGTTCGATGGGAAGGCGCGGAGAGGGCCCCGGCGAGTTCCGCAGCGCCTGGAAGCTCTGGGTGCTCCCGGGCGACACGTTGTGGGCCGGCGATTACCGCCCGTGGCGCTACAACGTCTTCACTGCCGACGGCGAATGGGTGCGGGCCGTGGAGATGCAGCCGCCCTACATCAACCCGTCCAGGCGTGGCGGGGTGCTGGACACCGGGGTCTCGATCACCACGATCGACAAGAGGGCCGAGCTGCGGGACTACCAGGTGCCGGATACCGTGGAGGTCGAAGTTCACGGGCGCGATGGCCAGCGGCTCGCGACTCTCGATCGCATTCTCCACACCGTGTATGGGCCCATCGGCATGTACCAGATCTTCACCCCCTCCGGCGTGATCGAAGCCAAAGGGCACACGATTGCGTTGGGGCGGACGACCGACGCGGAGGTACGCCTGCTGGATGACGAGCTACGGTTGCGCCGCATAGTGCGGTGGTCCGTTTCCGGCCGCGATGTCACTCGGGCCGATGTGCGGGCGTGGCGCGACGACTATCTCGAGCGCACGGCGGGCTCGCCCTTTCAGGACGAAACCGCCATTGCCGTTGAAAGAAACGAGGTTCCCGCCGCGGATGTCTTTCCGGCGTTTTCCGCTGTGGAGATCGGTCGGGATGGGCGGGTGTGGATTCTGCCCTACCAACGGCCACGGGCGGAGCCGCCGCGCTGGATGGGTTTCGATGCGGACGGCCGGTTCCTCTGTCATCTCGACAATCCCCACGACGGGCTCACCACCTACGAGTTCGGGGCCGACTACTGGCTGAGCGTCCACACCGACGAGTTGGGTGTGGAGACGGTCGTCGTGTATGAACTGGCGGTGCCGGCACCAGTCAGTCTTCATAACCTGACACATCTTACACGTCACGTTACATTTGCATTGTTATGATGCAAATGATCCCACGCGAGAGCAAGTTGCGGTTGGAACACCTGCTGGCGCGGGCCCCGGCCGTCGTGCTGACCGGACCCCGGCAGGTCGGCAAGACGACGTTGGCGCTCGAGATCGCCGGCGAGCGGAACGCCACCTATCTCGACCTGGAGCGCCCATCTGATCGTGCCAAACTCACGGATGTCGACGCCTACTGTCGGCGCAATGCGGATCGGCTGATCGTCTTCGACGAGATTCAGCGCGTCCCGGGACTCTTCGAGCCACTCCGCGGGGTGATCGACCGGCGCAGGCAAGCCGGCCTGCGCACGGGTCATTTTCTCTTTCTCGGCTCGGCTTCGATCGATCTTCTCCGGCAGTCGGGCGAGACGCTTGCGGGCCGCGTGGCATTCTGCGAAATGCATCCGCTCAATGTCCGAGAGGTGGGCGAGGCGCGCCTCGATGATCTCTGGCACCGCGGCGGATTCCCGGAGAGCCTGCAGGCCGGTGAAGACGAGGCCAGCTTCGAGTGGCGCCTCGATTTCATCCACACCTACCTCGAGCGCGACATCCCGGCCCTGGGACCGCGGATACCGAGCGAGACGCTGCGGCGCTTCTGGACCATGCTCGCCCACAATCAGGGGCAGACCTTCAATGCGGCGGGCCTGGGCAAGTCGCTGGCACTCAGCGGCGTTACGGTCGGCCGCTACCTCGACCTGATGGTCGACCTGTTGCTCGTCAGGCGGCTCGTCTCATGGCGGGGAAACCTGGGCCGGCGACTCGTGAAGGCCCCCAAGACCTACCTGCGGGACAGTGGCATCTGTCACGCCCTGCTCGGCATCGGCTCGCTGGACGCGCTGTTGGGTCATCCGGTGGCCGGGGGCAGCTGGGAAGGGCTGGTGATCGAGAACATTGTGGGTCGTCTGCCGGCACACGCCTCATTCGGATACTATCGCAGCGCGGGTGGGGCGGAGATCGATCTTGTGATCGAGTTCGGGGGCGGCGAGACGTGGGCGGTCGAAATCAAGCGCAGCACCGCCCCGAGAGTTACGCGCGGCTTCCACAGCGCGTGCAAGGACCTTCGGCCTGCGAGGAAGCTTGTCGTGTATCCCGGCCGCGAGAGTTTTCCGCTCGGTCGCGGCATCGAGGCGGTTTCGCTGCACGGGATTTGTGACGAGTTGGGCTGAGGTGCCGAGCGGCGTCCGTGGGTTGCTCGCCCTTAGCGAACTCGCCATCGTTTGCGGCAATCGGCACGCCGCCTCTCGCTCTCGTCTTCACCCGGCCCCATGCTGACCAACCTCACGATCCGCAACTTCAAGCGCTTCGGCTCGGTCGACGTCGAGCTGGGGAGCCCCGTGGTCTTCATCGGGCCCAACAACTCGGGCAAGACCTCGGCGATGCAAGCGCTCGCATTGTGGGACATCGGCCTGCGACGCTGGAATGAGAAGCGATCCGGACAGCAGGCGCCCGAGAAGCGGCCCGGCGTGGCGGTCAACCGCCGGGACCTTGTCTCGATTCCGGTTCCGCACGCCAATCTCCTGTGGCGCGGACTCAAGGTTCGCAACGTGCACCGCGTCGATGGCAAGCAGACGACCAGCAACATCCGGATCGACATCACGGTCAGCGGAGTCGGTGAGGACAGAGAATGGGTCTGCGGGCTCGAGTTCGACTACGCCAACGAAGAGTCCTTCTACTGCCGACCGCTGAGACTCTCGGAGGACCGGAACCCTCAACGGATGGTCGTGCCGGACGCCGCCGGGAAGGTTCCGATCGCGTTTCTCCCCCCGATGTCGGGCCTTGCCGCCACGGAAACACGACTCGACCATGGCGCCGTCAACGTCCGGGTCGGAGAGGGCCGCACGGCCGAAGTGTTGCGCAATCTCTGCCACCGCGTCCACGGGGAAGGGACCCGCTGGGCCGACCTGGTAGGGCGCATCCGCAGTCTGTTCGGGGCCGAACTGCGACCGCCGCGCTACATCCCGGAACGTGGCGAGATCGCGATGAGCTACGTGGAACACGACATCGAACTCGACCTTTCCTCTGCAGGACGGGGCCTCCAGCAGACGCTGCTCCTGCTGGCCTACATGTACGCAAACCCTGGTGCGGTGCTGCTGCTGGACGAGCCTGACGCGCATCTCGAAATCCTTCGCCAGCGGCAGACCTACCAGATGCTGACCGACACGGCCGAGGGGACGGGCAGCCAGATCATCGCCGCCAGTCACTCTGAAGTACTTCTCAACGAGGCCGCGGGCCGTGATCTGGTGATTGCGTTCGTGGGTGATCCCCACCGGATGGACAATCGTGGCAGCCAGGTCCAGAAAGCCCTCAGGGAATTCGGGTTCGAGCACTACTACCAGGCAGAGCAGACCGGCTGGGTCCTTTACCTCGAAGGGTCGACCGACCTGTCGATCCTGCGGGCCCTGGCCGCGCGTCTTGATCACAGGCCCGCCCTCGGCGCTCTGGAGCGTCCGTTTGTTCACTATGTCCGCAACCAGCCGTCAGCGGCGGCAAACCACTTCCACGCCTTGCGGGAGGCGCTGCCCGGGCTCCGTGGGATTGCCGTCTTCGACAACCTGGGGAAGCAGTTGGTGGACACACTGCCCCTGGAACAGCGGATGTGGAAGCGGAATGAGATTGAGAACTACGTGGCTACCAAGCGCACGCTGGAGCGATATGCAGCCGCTTCGGCTCAGGAAGCCACGCCGGGGCCGCTTTTCGCAGCTACCGAGCAGACAAGGCGGATCAGCGCCATGCGAGAGTCGATCGAAGCCATCGAGGCGGCACTGGATAAGCTTGGGAAAGGGTCTCCCTGGGATCCGGGCATCAAGGCCAGCGATGATTTCCTCAACCCGCTCTTCGCGGAGTACTTCGCAAGGCTGGGCCTCCCCAACGTGATGCCAAAGAAGAGCTACTATGTGCTTGCCCGCCATGTACCGAATGAAGAGATCGACTCGGAGGTGATCGGTACGCTGGACGCCATAGGGCGGATTGCCGAGAGCGCGCAAGCGCGGGCGTGATCGAGTGTCCCCACTGCCAGGGCGGAAGGCATGACATTCGAAATCGTGTTCGTGCTGCTGGTTGCGGCGGCGGCCCTGGTGCTCTTCGCCATGGACCGGATCCGGCTCGACCAGCTCTCCATGTCGGTTCCGGTGGTGCTCCTGCTGGGCGGGATCATCGGTCCGGCCGAGGCGCTCTCCGGCCTCTCGAGCGAGGCGACGGTGACCGTGGCGGCGATGCTGGTGCTCGGGCTGGGGCTGCGGAAGACGGGACTGGTGGCGGCGATCGGGATCTGGGCGCGGACGGCGCCGCTGGGCGGCAAGACGCTGCGCATGTTCATCCTCTGCCTGCTGGTGGCGTTTCTCTCACCGTTCCTGAACAACACCGCGGTCGTGATCGTCTTCATCCCGGTGTTCGCGGCGCTGGCGGATCAGGCCGGCGAGCCGGTCTCGATGTACCTGATGCCGCTGTCGTTCGTGGCCATCATGGGAGGCACGGTGACGCTCATCGGCACCGCGACCAACCTGGTCGTGCACGGGGAGGCGGTCGCGCGCGGGTACGACGAGCTGACCATGTTCTCGATCGCGCCGGTGGGGCTGATCTGTCTGGCGGTGGGGATGCTCTACCTCTTCACCGTCGGGCGCCGCTACATGCCCCGCCGGGAGCAGCCGCCGGACCTGTCCAGCCGCTACGGGGTGCGCCGGTTCACCACCGAGCTGAGGGTGGGGCCGGATTCGTCCGCGGCCGGGCGATCGCTGGCCGAACTGCGCTGGGGAGAGCGTTTCGACGTCGTGATTGTGGGGGTCGAGCGGGCCGGCCGGATCATCTCCCTGCCGGCGGGTGAGCGCGTGATCGAGACCGGGGACAGGCTGTTCGCCCAGGGTGCGGCGGCCAATCTGCTCCGCCTGGCCCAGTCGCAGAAGCTGGACACCCCCGAGGGAGGGACACCGCGGGAATCGAGCGACAAGGTGGCCGGCGGACGCATGGTGGAGGTGATCATGGGACCCGGTTCGGCGCTGCTGGGCCGGACGCTGAAGGATCTGCACTTCGCCCAGCGCTACGACGTCACGGTGCTCGGGGTGCAGAGCCACGGCACGGCGGTCACCGATCGAATCGCGCAGCTGGAGTTCTCCGTGGGCGACATCCTCCTGGTGCGCGGAGAGTCGGATGCGCTGGATCGCCTGGTCGAGGAGCCCGGGTTCATCCCCATGGCCGAGGTGGACCACCCGGTGGGGAGCAGGCCGCGAGCCGCGTACGCCGCCGCGATCATGGCCGGGGTCGTGCTGGTCGCCAGCCTGGGCATCTTCCCCATCTCCACCGCGTCCATGGCTGGGGTCGCGTTCATGGTGTTCACGGGGTGCGTGCGCGTCAGCGAAATCTACGCGGAGCTCGACTGGCTGGTGGTGTTCGTGATGGCCGGCCTCATTCCGCTGGGGCTGGCAATGGAGTCGACGGGGGCGGCCGCGTGGATCGCTTCGGGCGTGGTGGGGGCGACCTCGGGGCTCGGTGAGACCGGGATGATCGCGGCATTCTACCTGCTAACTGCCGTCATGACAGCGGTCGTGGCCAACACCGCGACCGCCGTGATGCTCACGCCGGTGGCGATCCTGGTCGCCCAGAGCGCGGGGCTCAACCCGTACGCCCTCCTGGTCACGGTGATGTTCGGGGCCTCTGCCTCGTTCGTGACCCCGTTCGGGTACAAGACCAACGTGATGATCTATTCGCCGGGCGGATACCGCTTCATGGACTTCGTGAAGGTTGGGGGGCCGCTCAACCTGCTGCTCGCGATCGTGGCCTCGATCTGCATTCCGTTCTTCTGGCCGAGTTGAGGATCGGGCGCGGGTGAAGTGGCGGATTGCTCCCGGAATCTGATGAACTCTTCATGGCTACCGGGGGTATCAACACCGATGCCCACGGTCCAACTCGTTTTACTTAGTTTTGGGACGCAACTCGCGGATGGACGCAGGATTCGGGGGGCGCGGCAAGTCCGCCGGAGTGGAGGTGACGGGATCGCCAGGACATGACAATGGCCAATTGGAGGACGGTGGACACGATTTGCCCGCGAAGCGCGACGAGGGCGCTCTTCCTGCTTTCGCTCCTCTTCCTTGCCGCTGTTCCACCCGCATCCGCGCAGACGAACCAGCTGACCGGCCGGGTCAGATCCGGCGATGGCCGTCCCATCGAGGGAGCACTGGCGGAAATCCATCCGGCTTCGGACTCCACCCTGGCGGAGTACACGCTCTCGAACGAGCTCGGATACTTCGCCTTCCGTGACCTGGAGCCGGGGTCGTACGTGCTCACGGTGACCCAACTCGGCATGGAGGAGTACCGGGAACAGGTGAGCGTCAACGCCGGCCCGACCTCCGTCGAGGTCGTGATGACCGCGCAGGCGTTCGAGCTCGAGGGCGTGACGGTCGAGGCCGAGCGCAGCCGCGCCAAGACCCGCTTCGAGGAGTCGGCCGGGATCACCGTCCAGGAGATCGAGGCCGGCGACCTCAAGTCGATCCCCGTACTGATCGAGTCGGACCCGCTGCGCGCCGTGGAGGTGCTCCCGGGGGTGACGACGGTGTCGGATTTCTCCGGATCCTACAACGTCCGGGGCGGTTCCGCCGACCAGAACCTCATTCTCCTCGACGAGGTCCCGATCTTCAATCCGTTTCACCTGGGCAACATCTTCTCGGTTTTCAACGCGGACATGGTGGATCGCGTCGAACTCCAGTCCGGCGGCTTTCCGGCCGAATACGGCGGCCGCGTGTCGTCGGTGCTGACGATCGCCAGCGACCCGGGCGACGGGCTCTTCGGGGTCGACGCGGGCGTCAGCCTTCTGGCGACCCGGGTTGCGGTGAAGGGGGCCCTTCCCGAGAGCGCCGCGGAGAAGCTGGGATTCACCGCTACCCGCTGGCGCGCGTCGGCCCGCCGGTCGTACATCGACGTGCTCATCAAGCCCTGGGCCGACTTCCCCTACCATCTGACCGACCTGCAGGGCGTCTTCGAGGCCTGGACCGAGGGCGGCAGCCGGCTCCGGTTCGTCGGGTACAGCGGCCGGGATATCGTCGACCTGTCGGGGATCTCGGACTCGCCGATTCCGATCCGGTGGTGGTGGGGCAACGACGCGATCGGCGGTTCGTGGACGCATTCCATGGGAGGAGGCGCGTCGATGGCGGTTCGCGCCTCATTCTCGCGCTTCCGGTCCGACCTGGCGTTTCCGGAAGTCGACACGGAGTTCCAGACCGGGGTCGAAGAGGCGACCTTCCGCGCCGATATCGAACAGCGTCCCGCCTGGGCCACGAGCTGGAAGTCGGGCGTGTCGGTGAAGCGGGTCTCGTACAACAACGGGCTGGTGGGTGGCGGAGCGACCTTCCTCGACCAGCAGGGCAACGGCCTTGAGTTTGCCGGCTACAGCCAGGCGCACTGGAACCCCAACCCGGGCTGGCTGGTGGAGGGCGGCCTGCGTCTCGACTACTGGCAGCCCAACGCAGGGGCGACGGCAACGACGCTCTCGCCCCGCTTCGCCGTCAGACGCTTCCTGCGGGACAGGAACTCGGCGGTGCGCCTCGCGGTGGGCCGCTACAGCCAGTTCATCCACTCCACCCGCGACGAAGAGTTTCCCTTCGGGCTCGACACGTGGATCCTGGCAGGCGCCGAAGCCCCGCGCGTCCTGTCGGATCAGGTGCAATTGGGGGCCGAGACCTTCTTCGGCGACGATGACGAGTGGTTCGCCTCGCTGGAGGGCTACTTCCGCGATTTCGACGGCGTGGCCGCCCTCAACTCGGCCGAGGACCCGAACGACGATACCGATGCGCTGGTGGCGGGCAACGGCGACGCGTACGGCGTCGACCTTTTCCTGAAGCGGGACCGCGGCAACACCACCGGCTGGCTCTCGGTCTCGTTCCTCAAGACCGTCAGGTCATTCCCGGACACGCGCGTAGGCGTCGATCCCCAGCCGTGGATCACCTATCCGCCTGTCTTCGACCGCCGCTTCGAGGTCGATCTCTCCCTGCGCCGGGACCTCGGCTGGTGGGGACTGGAGACGGGGATCAGGTGGAACTTCGGGACCGGCCTGCCCTACACGAAGCCGCTCGGCACCTTTCAAATCTATCGCACGCAGTTCGTAACCGGGGCTCTCGGAGTCGAAGACGACAACGCAGTCGTGCTCGGACCGCGCAACGGTTCGCGCTATCCCGCCCGCCACCGGCTCGACCTCTCGCTCCGAAAGACCGTGACGAAGGGCTGGGGCACGATGACGCCCTACATGAGCATCATCAACGTCTACAACAAGAAGAACGTGCTCTTCTACTTCTTCGACTATCAGGCCTCGCCGCCCACGCGCCAGGGCGTGTCGATGATCCCCTTCCTCCCCACGGTGGGCGTCGAGGTGTCGTTCTGATGATCGCCCCGCCGGATTTGCGGCGCGGACGCCCACGGGTGCGGCGGTTCGACGCCGGCCTGGTGCTGTCGGCCGTGCTGGCCACAAGCCCGGTTCTGGCAGGATGCGCGCTGACCGAGGTGACGATCACGGAATCGGAAGACGTGGTGATCGCGGAAGCGCAGCTGACGATCAACCTGCAACACGACGGCGGGACGTCGCTCAGCGTATACGCCTATCTCCACCGAACGCTCAGCGGAGCGCGCACCGACGAGGTGGAGGGTGCCATCGTGCGCGTTTCGGGGGCGTCGAACGCGGTGGTGCATCTGGAGGCGGCGGACAGCGGCGGCGTTTGCCTGGCGCCGTTGCGGGAAGAGGACGACGAAGAGGAGGACGACGAGTTCGAACCGGATGTCGGGTCTTGCTACCGGGCCAGCGTTGCCCCCTCCCCGTTCTCTCCCGGGGAGACCCTCGAACTCGAGATTGTCGTCCCGGACGGCCGCACCCTGACCGGAGTCAGCCGCGTGCCCGCAGCCTTCGACTTCATCGGACTCACGCACGAGGACGGAAACTGCCGCATCGAGCCCGACACCAACTACCGCTTCAACTGGACGGAGGCCGCCGGCACCTGGTCGTATCTCTCAGACGCCTGGATCGAGGGGTTGCCGGAGGCGTTGGCGGGCCGGGACGTGGAAGCGCCCGATTCGCTGTACCTGACGGGTTTCGCGATCGGAGAGAAGGACACCGATGTCCTCTTCCCGGGCGAGTACGGGCTGTTCGATCTGGGTGAGGGGGCCGACGCCGACCTCCTGCGCATTCTCGACGACGGACTGCCCGGAGGCGCCTCGGCGGAGGTCGCATTCGCCGCCACCGACCGGAACTGGGTGAACTGGGCCCGGGGCGGGAACTTCAACCCATCAGGGCTCATCCGCATCCCGTCCGTATTCGGCGACGGGACCGGTTTCTTCGGCACGGCGACGCAGCGCAAGCTGACCGTAAGCGCCCAACCGGACGGAGAAGGGAAACCGCCGCTCTGCGGCCCCGCCGAAGCTTGAGGAACGTCGGTTCAATGCCTGACTGGTCGCGAAGACGGTTCCTCGAGAGCGGATCGGCGGCTGCCGCGATCGCCACCGTTTGGGGATGCGCGCCGGATGGGCCGTCGGTGGCGGACGACGCTCGGCCGTCGCCAGACACAACCCAGACCAGCCCCCCGCCGCCCCTGACCGGCCCTCGCCGCCCGCTCGCGGCTCCCGGCCCGATGCTCCCACCCGTCCCGGCCATCCTGCTTACGGTGAACGGTCGGCCCGGCGACCCCGACGAGATCTCGGTGCTATGGACCTTCGTCGTGAACGGCGACCCGCCCCAGATCGGCGTCAGCGCGGGCCGGGAGCATCAGGCGAGGGAACTCCTGGAGATCCACGACGAGTTCGTACTGAACGTCCCGGTTGCACCGATGGTCGAGGCGTTCGACACCGTCGACATGAACTCGGGGCGCGTGGCCGACAAGTTCGAACTCTCGGGCCTGACGCGCGGCGCGGCGACCGTAGTCGATGCGCCCACGGTGGAAGAGTCCCCCATCCACTGCGAGTGCCGCACCATCGACTCGCTCGAGGTGCCGCCGGAGCGGAAGCTCTTCATCGCGGAGGTCGTGGCAACGACCGCCGTCGAGGGCGCCGTCGACGACAACGATCGCCTGATCGTGCCCGCTGTGGACTTCTTCGGAATGACCGCCGGGAGCGGCGAGCACTATACGATGGGTCGCCGGGTCGGCAACATCGGCGTGACGGCCGGGCGGAGCGATATCAGGTACTGACGGGGCGGGCGGTTCAGGCAATCGCACCCCTCAATACCCCAACACCCCCGGCAGCCACAGCACCACCCCCGGCAACAGCGCAATCACCACCGTCAGCGCCAGCATCAGCGCCAGATACGGCCACAGCGGCCGCGCGACCTCACCGGGCTCGACGCCTCCCACCGAGCACGCCACCAGCAGGCTCACCCCCACGGGCGGCAGGAACACCGAGATCCCCTGGGTCGCCACGATGACCGCGCCGTAGTGCACCGGGTCGATCCCCAGCTCCCTCGCCAGCGGCAGCAGCATCGGCGTCAGCAGCACGACCGCGGGCACCCCCTCCAGAATCGCACCGAGCAGAAGGAAGATGAGGATGGTAAGGACCATGAACCCGGTCTGGCCGCCACCCATCGCGACCACCGACGATGCCAGCGACTGCGGCACCTGCATGACGGCCAGCACCCAACCCAGCAGCCGGGCGGCGCCTACGACAAACAGCACCATCCCCGACACCATTGCGGTCTGGACGACTTTCTTCCACAACTCCGCCGCGGTGAGCGACCGGTACACCGGCCCGGCCAGGAGCAGCGCGTAGGCGACGGCCACGGCGGCGGCCTCGGTCGGCGTGAAGAGCCCGAAGCGGATGCCGCCCAGGATCACCACGATCATGAAGAGGGGGAGCGCGGCGTCGATCGCCGCACGACGGACCTCTGCAAGCGACGCCCGCTCCCCGCGAGGCCACCCTTCCCTGCGCGCCTGCCACCCGATCTGTGCCATCAGCCCCACGGCGATCAGGAGCGCGGGCGCGATCGAGGCGACGAACAGCGCACCGATCGAGACGTTGCCAATCACGCCGTACACCACCATCACGATCGCCGGCGGAATCAGGATCCCCATCCCGCACGCGGCCGACACGATCGCGGTGGCGCGCGCCCGGCTGTACCCGTTCGCGGTCAGCTGCGGCACCATGATGCCCCCGATGGCCGCCGCGTCCGCGGAAGTCGACCCCGATACGCCCGAAAAGAACATCTCGGCCATGATGACCACTTGCCCGAGCCCGCCCGGAAGGTGCCCCACGAGCGTCCGCGCCAGCGTCACCAGGCGGCGGCTGATCCCGCCCACGTCCATGAGAAAGCCGGCCAGAATGAAGAGCGGCACCGCGAGCATGGGGAACGAGTCCATCCCCGCGACGATCTGTTGGGGGATGATGATGAGGGGCAGGTCGGCCGCCACGATGGCGATCACGGCGGCGATCGCGAGGGCGAACCCGATGGGCACGGCGATCAGCACCAGGACGCCGAATGCGAGGATCAGGAAGCCGCCCATTCAGCGGGTGTCCTCATCGGCGCCACCCCACCCCGCCAGCATGTGAATCACCATCAGCGCACCCGACACCGGCGCCGCGGCGTAAACGAGCGCGACGGGCAGGTTGAGCGCCGGCGAGCGCTCCGCCATGGTGAGATCCATCAGCGCGATGCCCGTGCCGATCAGGAGGAGCGCGAAGATCAGCACGGTCGCTCGCGCGAGCGTCTCCACCGTGCGCCTCACGCCCGGGGTCAGCTTCCTGGTCACCTGGTCGAACCGGAAGTGCGCCCGGTGCTCCACCGCCAGCGACGCCCCGAGCAGCGACAGCCAGATGAAGCAGAAGCGCGAGACCTCCTCGCTCCAGGGGTTCGGATAGGCGAAGAGGTAGCGCATCAGGACCTGGAGGAGGACCACGGCGGCAACGGTGATCAGCAGGGCGCCCGCGGTGCAGGTTTCGAGCGCGACCAGAGCCCGATTCAGCCCTTGGAGTCGACGGGTCACCTGCTCACTTCCTCGACCGCGGTCAGCGCCTCGGGCTCCATGACCGCCTCAGCCTCTGACATGCCCGCGGGCCCGACGTCCCTCACCACGGCACGTTCGGCCTCCGCCACCAGCCTTGCGATCAGCGCCTCGCCATCCGGCAGCCGATCGGCCAGTTCGTCCCAGATGCGCGGGCGGACGGCCGGGGCGAAGGGAGCGAGCTCCGGGCGCGAGACCTCCACCCCGTTGGCGCGCATCTGCTCGATCGCATCCGCCTCCATCTGGCGTGCGACTTCGCTCTGGTAGGCGAGCGCTTCGGCGGCGGAGCGGTCGACGGTCTCCCTGATGTCGCGCGGAAGCGCCTGGTAGAACGGCTCGTTCACCAGCAGCGTGATCGGGTTGTAGGTGATGGACGTGAAGCTGTAGAACTTCGCCACCTCGTAGAGCCGGCTGCTCACGAACCCGATGGCGTTGGCCTCGCCGCCGTCGATCACGCCCTGCTGGAGCGCGGAGTAGACCTCGCCGTAGTTCATCGGGGTCGCCTGAACGCCCAATGCGGAATAGGCCGCCAGGTATGTCGCATTCTGAAGAACCCGCAGCTTGAGGCCGGCAAGATCCTCCGGCGCCTCGACGGGCCGCCGCTTGTTGTAGACGTGGCGGAACCCGTAGTCGAGGAAGCCCAGCGAGCGGACGCCGGTGCGCTCGAGCAGGAGATCGCGCCACCAGTCCCCTACGGGGCCGTTCAACACCGCCAGCCCGTGGTCCCTGGTTTCGAAGACGAAGGGGAGGTCGAAGATCTGCGCCTCGGGCACCCAGCCCGAGAGCACGGGGGTGCCGGAGATGGCCATGTGCACCGCACCGACCTGGATCTGCTCGAAGGCCACGCGCTCGCCGCCCAGCTGTCCCGACGGATAGATGACAACGCGGAATCGCCCGCCCGTGCGCTCGTCCATGAGGTCGCGGAAGCGCTCCGCCATGAGGTGGAGCTCCGAGCCGGTCGACAGCACGTGGGAGAAGCGGACTTCCCAGGTGGGCGGTCCGTCCCGGGCCGGGATTTCGGAGCCGCCCGATCCGGGGCCGCGGCAGGACGCTGCCAGAAGCGCTGCCGCCAGCGCCGGGCCGAATCCGCGACGAAGCCAGGCGACCCGCGTCGTCACGAGCTACCTTGGCGCCTCTGAATGTACGGTAAACATGACATTATGTAATGTTGGCTTTACATTGCATCATCACCAGATCGTCTGGCCACCGTCGACAAACACCGACGCGCCAGTCATGAGTCGCGCCTCGTCGTTGGAAGCGAGGAAGACCACCGCGCCCGCCACGTCGTCCGGAGCACCGATCAACCCGAGCGGGATGCGCGCGAGACGGCCCTCGCGGAAGGCGTCCTGCGCGATGTCGGCCCGGTTGATGTCGGTCTCGATCAGCCCCGGCGCGACGGCGTTCACCCGGATGTTGTGGGGTGCGAGTTCGAGCGCCATCTCCTTGGTCAGCATCGCGACGCCGGCCTTCGACACGCAGTAGTGGGCAAGGTTCGGCCCGGCCACCGCCTGCCCCGCCGACGACACGTTGACGATCGCGCCCGGCGTCCCCGCCGCGACCATGCGGCGCGCCACCGCCTGCCCCACCAGGAAGCAGCCCTTCAGATTCACGTCGAGAATGGCGTCCCACTCCTCCTCTGCGATCTCCAGGAACGGCGTGCGCTTCAGGATCCCGGCGTTGTTGACCAGGATGTCGAGGCCGCCCAGCCCGTCGTGCGCCTCGGCGACGAACCGCTCCACATCGGCGCGGGAGTCCGTCGATCCCTGCACGGCGACCGACCGCCGTCCCATCCGCCCGATCTCGCGGACGGCGCTCTCGGCATCCCCACGGCTCCGCCGGTAGTTGACCGCCACATCCGCGCCCTCGCGGGCGAGTCCCAGGGCTATGGCCCGGCCGATGCCCCGGGACCCGCCGGTCACCAGCGCCCGCTTGCCTTCGAGACGCATGATCAGTCCAGGTCGAACCGGTCGAGGTTCATCACCTTGTTCCACGCCGCCACGAAGTCACGCACGAACGTCCCCTGCCCGTCGTCGCAGGCATAGATCTCGGCGAACGCGCGCAATTCGGAGTTGGACCCGAAGACGAGATCGACGCTGGTGCCGGTCCACCTTACTTCGCCGGTCCCGCGGTCGCGTCCCTCGAACCGGTCTGCCGACGCGTCGGACGCCTGCCATTCGACGCCCATGTCCAGCAGGTTCACGAAGAAGTCGTTGGTGAGCGTCCCCGGCCGGTCGGTGAAGACGCCGAGTTGGGATCCGCCGGAGTTGGCGTTCAGGGCCCGCAAGCCGCCGACCAGCACCGTCACCTCGGGCGCGGTCAGAGTCAGCAGGTCCGCCCGCTCCACGAGCTGCTCCGCCGCCGGCCGTCCGTTGGCGCCGCCGCCGAAGTTGCGGAACCCGTCCACCCTCGGCTCGAGCACGGCAAACGACTCCGCGTCGGTCTGCTCCGCCGAAGCGTCCGTGCGCCCGGGCGAGAACGGCACCTCGACATCGTGCCCGGCGTCGCTCGCCGCCTGCTCGACCGCCGCGCACCCGCCCAGCACGATCAGGTCGGCGAGCGAGACCCGCTTGTCGCCGCTCTGCGATCCGTTGAAGTCCTCCTGAATCCCCTCCAGGACCCCGAGCACCTTCGCCAGCTCCGCCGGATCATTGACCTCCCAGCCGTTCTGCGGCGCAAGGCGGATGCGGGCGCCGTTCGCCCCGCCGCGCTTGTCGGTCCCGCGGAAGGTGGACGCCGACGCCCAGGCCGTCGAGACCAGTTGCGAAACGGTAAGCCCCGATGCGAGCACCGTGCCCTTGAGGTCCGCGATGTCCGCCGCGTCGATCAGCTCGTGGTCGACGGCGGGCACGGGATCCTGCCACAGCTCCTGCTCGGCCGGGACCTCGGTGCCGAGATACCGCGAGACGGGCCCCATGTCGCGGTGCGTCAGCTTGTACCAGGCCCGAGCGAAGGCGTCGGCCAGCTCGTCGGGGTTCTCGAGGAAGCGCTTCGCGATCGGCGCGTAGGCCGGGTCCAGCCTCAGCGACAGGTCCGTCGTCAGCATCATGGGGGCGTGCTTCTTCGACGGGTCGTGCGCATCCGGCACGGTGTCCACCCCGGCGCCGTCCTTCGGGGTCCACTGCGCCGCTCCGGCGGGACTCGTGACCTGCTCCCACTCGTAGCCGTGCAGGTTTTCGAGGAAGTTGTTGTCCCACTTCACCGGGTTGGTGGTCCACGCGCCCTCGATCCCGCTGGTGACGGAATCGACGCCCTTCCCGCTGCCGTAGCTGGTCTTCCAGCCGAGGCCCTGCTCCTCGATGTCGGCGCCCTCGGGCTCGGGGCCGACGTAGCGCCCCACATCGGCGGCACCGTGCGCCTTGCCGAAGGTGTGCCCGCCCACGATCAGCGCGACGGTCTCTTCGTCATTCATCGCCATCCGGCGGAAGGTCTCCCGGATGTCCCGGGCGGCGGCGACAGGATCCGGCTTGCCGTTCGGCCCCTCCGGGTTCACGTAGATCAGGCCCATCTGCACGGCGCCGAGCGGCTCGTCGAGTTCGCGGTCGCCGCTGTAGCGCTCGTCGCCGAGCCAGGTGTCTTCGGCTCCCCAGTCGATGTCCTCGGGCACCCACACGTCCTCGCGGCCCCCGCCGAATCCGTGCGTCCTGAATCCCATCGACTCGAGGGCGCAGTTGCCGGCGAGGATCATCAGATCGGCCCACGAGATCTTGCGGCCGTACTTCTGCTTGACCGGCCACAGCAGCCGGCGAGCCTTGTCGAGATTGGCGTTGTCGGGCCAGCTGTTGAGGGGCGCGTAGCGCTGAGTGCCGGCGCCACCGCCGCCGCGGCCGTCGCTGATGCGGTAGGTGCCCGCACTGTGCCAGGCCATCCGGATGAAGAGCGGTCCGTAGTGGCCGTAGTCGGCCGGCCACCAGTCCTGCGAGGTGGTCATCACCGCTTCGATATCCTGTTTCAGGGCGTCCAGGTCAACCGACTTGAACTCCTCGGCATAGTCGAAATCCTCGCCCATGGGATCCGGCGAGCGGGCATGGCGATGGAGTGCCTTCAGGTTCAACTGGTTCGGCCACCAGTCCTTGTTCGATCTGCGCATTCTGTCTGTTCCTCGGGGTTGATCGGGGCTTGTCGTCGTGGGGCAGCGTCCCACGTCCAGTGATTCCGGGCCGTTTGGACTCTATAGTATCGGGCACGGCAGGTCCATTCCATATCCCGGAGCGATCCATGAGACCCTCGGTTCGAGTCGTTTTCGCCTTTGTTCTCGCATTTCTCGCCCCACCGACGGTTCCGCTCGAACCGGTGGCGGCGCGGGCGTTGGCCGCCCAGACGTTCCCCTCCGACAATCCGGTGATCCGGGCGATCTGGGAGGAGGGCGTCGAGCGCTCGCAGGTCTACGAACTCGGCCAGGTGATGATGGATTCGATCGGGCCGCGGCTGACCGGCTCGCCCGCCATGGCCGGCGCGAACGACTGGGCGCTGGCAAAGTACGCGGAGTGGGGGATCGAGGCGTACAAGGAGCAGTACGGGACATGGCGGGGCTGGGAGCGGGGGATCACCCACATCGACCTGGTCGCGCCGCGCGTGCGGTCGCTCGAGGGGATGGCGGCCGCGTGGAGCCCGGCCACGGACGGGCCCGTCGAGGCGGAGGTGGTGATTCTGCCGGACGCGGGCAGCCCCGGAGCCTTCCAGGCATCGCTGTCGGAGCTGCGCGGCAAGTTCGTGCTGGTCTCGCGCCCGGAGCCGAGTTGCCGTGCGCCCGACAACCTGGAGTGGTTCGCGCGGCCGGAGACCATGGCCCGCATGACCGCGGAGCGCGAGCGCGCAATCGCGGAGTGGAACGAACGGGTGGGGAACACGGGGTTCGCTGAGCGCTCGCTGCCGGAAGTGCTGAACGTGGCCGGACCCGCCGGGATCATCCGCTCGCAGTGGTCGGAGGGCTGGGGCGTGAACAAGATCTTCGGCACCCGCGCGGACCGGGCACCGGTCCTGGACCTGAGCTGCGAGGCTTACGGGCTCCTGTACAGGCTGGCCGAAAACGGCCAGGGGCCGGTGCTGCGCGTCGACGCCCAGGCCCGCTTCCTGGGAGAGGTGCCGGTCTTCAACGCCTTCGCGGTGATCCCCGGCAGCGCGGAGCCTGAGGAATACGTGATTATCGGCGGCCACTACGACTCCTGGGACGGCTCGGACGGTGCGCTGGACAACGGCACGGGAGCGGTCGCCGTCATGGAGGCGATGCGCATCCTGAAGAGCGCGGTTCCGAACCCGCGCCGCACGATCATCGGCGCGCTGTGGAATGGCGAGGAGCAGGGCTTGAACGGGTCGCGCGCGTTCGTCGAGGACAACCCCGAGATTCTCGAGCGCACCCACACGGTATTCAACGTCGATCACGGGAACGGACCGGTCACCTTCATCCCGATGCAGGGATTCGCCGGGGCGGCAGGACGATTCGGCGCGTGGCTGGCGCAGGTCCCGAGCGAGCTGGCGGACCTGGTCACCCTCGAAATCCCCGGGGTGCCCGAATCCGGCGGGACCGACCACGCCTCCTTCCTGTGCGCGGGCGTGCCGGCGTTCAGCTTCCACGTGGGCGACGGCCGCAGCACCAGGAACATTGCCGACAACCGGTGGGACACGAGCATCTACACCTGGCACACCAACCGCGACACCTTCGACAAGATCGTCTTCGAGGACCTGAGGGACGACGCGGTGATGACCGCGATGTTCGCCTACCTGGCGTCGGAGGACGCGGAGATGATGCCGCGGACGCGGCGGGCGATGCCGGATGGCACGGAGTGGCCGGAGTGCCGGGCGCCGGCACGGAGGTCGGGGTAGGCGAATCGATCGCAAACGTGAAAATCGGCAAGTGACTTGCGGATTTTCACGATTTCCTAGTCCTCAAGAGACGTGATCACCCTGGCGCTCAGGAGGGAGTGGAGGGCGGCACACGCGATGGAAGTGCTGCCCGTGCGCGGGATTCTGCGGCCCTGCGTTCCCGTTGGACTGTATCGGCCCCCTTCCACCGGCTCCCCCGTGTAGAACGCGGTCGTGCGCCGTGCGGCCGCTCGTGCCGTGTCGGGATCCGTCCCGGCCTCGACCGACGCTTCCCCCCACGCCTCGCCGCTGCCCGCGAGCAGGGCCTTCCCGTCCGGTGAGGCCGCGAACTCGGCCGGGTCCGGTTTGGGCGCGGCCGGATCGGCGAGGTGCAACGCCAGCCCCAGCAGACCCATCTCCCAGCCGACGCCGGTGGCGCCTGGGCCATACTGGTCCCAGTGCTCGGAAAGCGGCGCGATGTGCGTGATGGTCATCCGCGCCCGCCCGGATCCGTCGTCCGCGCAACGCACCTCGACCCAGCTCATCATCTCGCCGAACTCCCAGGTGACTGCCAAGCGCGTGGGCGGTTCGCAGTCGGTGATCTCGCCGCCGGCGTTGCCTTCGAACTGAAAGCGTCCGCCGAGTCTGAGATCGCCGCTGATCGGCAGGAACCAGCCCGGAATGCGGTCGCCGTTGGATACCGCGTCCCAGAGGTCCCCGGCCGTAGTCGCGAAGCTGCGCGACAGCGTGACCGCACTGCAGGGCTGGCCGTCGCGTTCGAGAGACGACACCGAGCGCTCCACCGCGCCGAGGTGACTTTGCACATCGAAGTTCATTGGTGCTCCAGGTTGGTGGCAGGCAACGTCGCGGCGCGGTGAAACAGCCAGGCCGACGAGAGGAACAGCGCCACGAAGATACCGTTCGAGAAGATGATCTCCAGCGGTCCGCTCCAGGGGCGACCCAGGCCCCCGAACAGGGCGATCGCGGCGACCACCGCCTGAGCGACCGCCATGCCGCACAATGTGCGCGCCATCCCGAGAGGTCGAAGCCGCGCGAGGGCGGTACCGACGGCTCCGGCGGAGAATACGCCCAGGTACATCCAGTTGGCGGGGTCGCCATCCGCCCCGATGAGGCCGACGCCGGCACTCACCCAGGCAAGGAGGAATGCCGCCGCGAGCACGATGCCGACGGCGAGTCGGTAGGTGGTTCTGGCTGTTTGCATCGACTTGGTAGATCGCACGGCAGCGTATGCATATCAAGTGTGCCGAGCTCCGCTCGTCGCTCCGCAAGGCCGGTTTGTCCGCCAATTTCGGCCCCTTTTGGCGGACAACGGCGGAAGACGGGTGCCGCTATTCCGGCAGCAAGCCCCCGTGGGCGCCACCCTGCCTGATATACAGCTCCCGTTTGGGATACGGGATCTCGACTCCGGCCTTGTGGAACTTGACCATCGCCTTCTCGGTGATCTCGTCCGCGATGCGGCGGCGGTTGCGCGCCTCCAGGATCCACACGCGCAGCTGGAGATTCACCTCCGAAGGCCCGAATCCCCGGACGATCACGATCGGCGCCGGGTCGAGCTTGACGCCCTGCACCTCGTGTGCCGCCTCCCTCAGCAGCACCTTCGCGCGGTCGATGTCCGACTCGTAGGCGCACGAGAAGGGGATGCGGAGGCGGATGTCGTCGCCCGACATCGTGTAGTTGATGATGTCGCGCCGCATGATCTCGTTGTTCGGCACCACGACCACGAGGTTGTCGGGGTTGCGGATCTTGGTCGCGCGCAGGCCGATCTCGATCACGTCGCCCCAGGTGCCGGTCTCGCGGGGCGCGTTCCAGAGCTCGATCCTGTCCCCCACCTGGAAGGGCCGGTCCATGATGAGGAGGACGCCGGCGATCAGGTTCGAGAGTGTGTCCTTGGCGGCGAGCGACAGCGCCAGGCCGGCCACCCCGGCACCCGCGAGGAGGGGAGCGATCTGGAGCCCCAGATGCGTCATGGCGAGCAGCAGGCCGATCGCGATCACGATGAAGCGCACGAACCGGTTGACCATCGGCAGCGCGGTCTCGTCCAGCGCCGTATCGCCGGTGCGGGATATGATCCGCGTCTCGAAGCTGCGCATGACGTGGCCGACGAAACGGCTGAACGGGAAGAAGACGACCGCGATCCAGATCCCCCACACCCAGTCGCGGGGCTGGGTCGCGTAGGCCACCCAGTCGCCGTCCGTGTTCTCGGCGCCGAGGATGGGCACCCACAGCCCCACGACCTGCCACAGCGCCCAGGCGATCACCGTCAGCTTGAACGCATGCCGCATGGTGCGCACGAGTTCGTCGTCGAGGTCGGTTTCGGTCTTCGCGGCGAGCCGCTTCTGCACGCGCCGCAGAATCCAGCCGCCGACGAAGTACAGGACGGCGGCGAGCAGAACGGAGCCGACAGTCGGCACCAGCTTCGGCACTGAATAGCCGACCAAGCCGTTCCACAGCTCGATCAACCGGTCGAAGCTGAAGTCGATTCCGAGCAAATCCACGGTCTAGGGCCTCCGGATCACGGGTAGCACCACCTTGGACGGGTACGTCGGTCCGTGGTGAATGGTCTGGGTGGCGACGACGATCTCGTCCGGCGTGGCAAGGCCCGCGTTGTCGCGACCCGAGTTGAGGTTGCGCAGGTAGAAAGGATAATAGCTGCTCGAGACCTCGACGCGGATCCGGTGGCCAGGGCCGAAGACGTTGCCGGTCACGCGCCAGAACTCCATCTGGTAGCGGTAGACCTGGCCGGGCTCGATCTCGCTGAGGCGGTTGGCGTTGAAGCGGCCTTCGTTGTCGGGGTCGCGGTGGCGCGCGCGCAGGATCGCCTCGGCAAGGAGCATGGCCGAGCCGTCGGGACCTACATCGACGAGGCGCACCATCCAGTCGGTGTCGCGGGCGGAGGTCGATGCGTAGAGGACGGCCTCGATCGGGCCCGTGACCTCCATGGGCTCCTGGAAGACGGGGGTCTGGTAGACGAGGACGTCGTCGCGCAGCGCGGGCTGTCCGGCTTCGACCGCGCCGGGGATGTGGCCGTGGTCGCCGTAGGGGGACGGGGTGGGGTCGTTCGGGTCATAGACGTATGTGTCCGACCCGTCGGCCGCGGGCATGTCCCATTCGAGTATGCCGTCGCCCCGGATGGTGTTGGCGCCGCCGCCCGACGTGAGGTACAGGTCGGTCCACTCGGTCCCCGGCAGCGGCCAGTCGGCGGCCGTGTACCAGCGGTTGGGTCCCATGACGAAGACGTACACCGGCGGGTCGTTTTCGACGCCGTTGTCGATGCCCTTGAGGTGGTGGTCGTACCAGCGCGTGATGTAGCCGTCGAGGTCGATCCGCGCTTCCGGACCGTAGTCGATGCCGCCGACGACGCGGTCGTTGAGGCCGTGGAACCAGGGGCCGACGATGAGGCTGGGACGCCGGGACTCGGGGGTCGCGCCGTGGGCCTTCATGCCGAGGTAGTTGATGGGCGAGCCGGGGAAGTCGGCGTCGAACCAGCCGGTCATGTTGAGCGCCGGCACCGTCATGCGCGAAAAGCTCTCCGGCGACTGGTACTCCATCCCGTCCCAGTACGGGTCGGAGGCCAGGTAACCGTTGATCCAGGACTTCCACCAGCCGCCGTCCTGCATCCCCCGGGCGTCGTCGATGGTCAGGTAGGGGGCGTGCAGCAGATCTTCCCAGCGTGAGTTCGTGAATCCTCCGTACGGCCCCTCCTCCTTCACCTGAGCCGTGCGCCCCGACATCCACGCGGCCCAGTCCACGAAGGGCCCGAGCATGATGCCCTGCTGGTAGGGGATGTTGTGGAAGGGGTCGGGGGGCGCGACTTCGGGCGCGATGGCCTTGAGCGAGGGCGGGGCCTGGCTCGCGGTCCACCATTGCGTCCAGCCAAGGTAGGAGCCGCCGATCATGCCGACGTTCCCGTTCGACCATGCTTGCGCCCCGATCCACTCCACCAGGTCGTAGCCGTCGGTCTTGTGCTCGACGATGAAGGGGTCCCACTCGCCGCCCGAGTCGTAGCGCCCGCGCGAGTCGGCGAGCACAACCACGTAGCCCCGACGCGCGAACCAGCGGGCCCGGTCGCGCGGGCCGTTGTTGTCGTAGGGGGTGATGGTCAGGATCGCCGGAAAGGGGCCGTCGCCGTCCGGGAAGTAGATATCGGTCGAAAGGCGGACCCCGTCGCGCATGGGGACGAGGTGGCCGCGCTCCTCGATGACCTCGTGGACGGCCGGCGAATAGCTGCCGGGGTCGGGGGCCTGGGCCGTGGCGGCGGCGGGCTGCCACGCCAGGGCGAGGCCCGCGGCGAGCAGCAACGGAGTCACGCGGTCACGCTGTCGCCTGAACCGCGACAGACCATCGAACCGGTCGGAGAAGAGGCTGAATCGCGATCGATTGGTCATGGGACGTCCTGCTGCCACGGGTTACGGCTGGGTCACGCGTTGAACCTGCCCGCGGCACCCGACCGGAGCAACTCTGCGATCTCCGCCTCGGCGAAACCGTACTCGCGGAGCACCTCCCCGGTGTGCTCGCCCTGCTCCGGGGCGCCCCGCCCGATTCCGGCCGGCGCCTGGGAGAACTTCACCGGCATCCCGAGCGTCTCGGCGGTCGTCCCCCCCTGCTCCACCTCCACCACCATTTCGCGCGCGACCGTCTGCGGGTGCCGCAGCATCTCCAGAATGTTCGAGACGGGCCCCGCGGGGACGTTCGCCGCCTCGAGCCGCCGCAGCCAGGCCTCGGTGGTCGCCGTGCGCAGGCGCGCCGCGAGGATTTCGCGGAGTTCGTTCAGGTTGGCCATCCGGTCCGCGTTCGTGTCGAACCTCGGATCGCCCGTCAGTTCCTCCAGATCCATCGTTTTCACAAGCCGGACCCAGTTCACCTGGTTCCAGCCGCCGACCGTGATCCAGCCGTCAGCCGTGGGCAGGGCCTCGTAGGGCGCCGCCAACGGATGCGCCGATCCCAGCGGACGGGGCGACTCGCCGGTGGCCAGTCCTACCGCCGACTGCCAGAAGGTCTGGACGATGCCCGCTTCGTAGAGCGACGTGTCCACCCGCTGCCCCACCCCGGTCTTCTCCCGCGCATACAGCGCCGACACGACGCCCATCGCGCCAAGTATCCCGGCGGTGATATCGGTCAGCGGCGGTCCGCACTTCACCGGAGGCCGCCCTTCACCCTCGCCCGTGACGCTCATCAGTCCTGTCATGCCCTGCGCGATCAGGTCGAAGCCGCGGGCACCGGCCATGGGACCGGTTCGGCCGTAGCCGGTAATCTGGCAATAGACGAGCCCGGCGTTCTCGGCCCGGAGCGACTCGTACCCCAGCCCCAGTTCCTCCATGACGCCGGCGCGGAAATTCTCGATCACCACGTCGCAGCGCGTCAGCATGCGTCTGGCCGCCGCCCGGCCCGGCTCCGACTTCAGGTCGATCACCATGCCGCGCTTGTTGCGATTCATCATGACGAAAGCCGCGGCGAGCCCCGCCATCCGCGGCGGCGCGAAAGCACGCGTGGGGTCTCCGGGCCCCGGCGGCTCGACCTTGACGACATCGGCGCCCATGTCGGCGAGCATCCTCCCGCACACCGGCCCCGCCATGACGTGGGCCAGCTCGACCACGCGGACGCCCGCGAGCGGTTGGGCGGCGGCCGTCCGGTCCGTCCCGGGGCTCATGGGTGCGCTGCTCCCACCGGCCCTACTCCCCCGAGAAACGGGGCGTGCGCTTCTCCAGGAAAGCGGCGGTCCCCTCGCGGTAGTCGCGGGTGCGGAAGGCCTCGTAGGTCTCCGCGCGCTCCTCCTCGGTGAGGGGACGCGGGTCCGACAGGCGGCGCACGAACTTCTTGTGCCACCGGTGCACCAGCGGCGCCCCGCCGGCGATGTTGCGCGCGATCCGCTCCCCGGCGACCGCCACCTCGTCGTCGGGCACGACCCGGTTCACCAGCCCCACCTCGCGGGCCCGGCGCGCGTCGACCAACTCGCCCGTCAGCAGAATCTCCAGCACGGCCCCCGCCCCGCACGCGGCGAGCAGCGGCGCCATCTCCTCGTAGGCCATCGTCAGCCCGAGCCGGTTGATCGGGGCGCCGAAGCGGCTCGACTCGCCGCACACCGCGATGTCGCAGCAGGCGGTGACGATCATTCCGCCGCCCACGCACAGCCCCTCCACGATGGCGACCGTCGGGTGCGGGCAGTCATGCACGCCCTTCAGCCCGCGCTCCACCGCGGCCGCATAGCGCGTCACCTGCTCCGGCGTGCTCCGCTGCTCCGGGAATGCGCCGATGTCGGATCCGGCCGAGAAGGCCCGCCCCCCCGCCCCGCGCATCACCACGCAACGCACCGAGCCATCGCCCCCGACCTCCTCGAAGAAGGCGCCGAGGGCATCCCAGCCCGCGCGGTCCAGAACGTTCAGTTTCGCGGGGTGGTCCAGGGTCACGGTGACGATCCCGCCCTCGCGGCTGGTCGTGAATCGGTTCATCGATAGAACAGCTCCACCAGGAAGAGCGACACCGACGGAACGTACGTCACCGTCAGGAGCACGGCCATGAGCACCCCGATGAACCCCAGGTTGGCCTTCGTGACCGCCCAGATGTCGGCCTTTGCGACCGAGCACGCGGTCACCAGCACCGACGCGACCGGCGGCGTCTGCTGACCGATCCCCAGGTTGAGGGTGACGATGAGGCCGAAGTGGATGGGATCGATGCCCATCGCCTGCACCAGCGGCATCACGATCGGAACCACCAGGATGATCGCGGCGGCCGAGTGGAGGAAGAGGCCGATCACCAGCAGGAAGACGTTGAGCAGCGCCAGGATCGCGAGCTTCGAGTCGGTGAGGCCGATGATGGCCGCGGCGACCTGCTGCGGCACGCGGACCTGGGTGAGGTAGTCGCCCAGGAGCGCCGACGCGGCAACCAGCAGCATCACCACCGCGGTCTGGTGTCCGCACTCCAGCATTGCGCGGCGCAGGCGGGCCAGATCGAGTTCGCGGTAGACGACGCCCCCGATGAAGAGCGCCGCCAGCACCGCGATGCCCGCGCCCTCGGTCGCCGTCACCCAGCCGCTGAAGATCCCACCCAGGATGATCACCGGCAGGAGAAGCGACCACCCGGCGTCGCGGAAGGTCTCGGCCACGTGCCGGATCCGGAACGCTTCCTCCATGGGGAGGTTCGCTCGCCGCGCCCACAGGTAGGCCACGAACATCATCAGGAGGCCGCCGATGACCCCCGGGATGATCCCCGCGACGAAGAGCTCCACCACCGAACTGCCCGACATCACGCCGTAGAGGATCATCGGGATGGAGGGCGGGATGATGACGGCCAGTGTGGCCGAGGACGACGTCACGGCGGCCGCGAAGTTGCGCGTATAGCCGCGCCGCTTCATGGCCGGGATCAGGATCGACCCCAGCGCGGCCACGTCCGCCACCGCGCTGCCCGAGATCTCCGCGAAGAACATCGAGGCCGAAATGCTCACCATCGACAGGCCGCCGCGGATGAACCCGAACACCGCCGACGCGAACGCCACCAGACGGCGCGAGATTCCCGACGTGTTCATGATCGTGCCGGCCAGGATGAACAGCGGGATCGCGATCAGCGGGAACTTGGTGGCGCCCGAGAACATCACGAGCCCGACGTTCGGCAGCGCCTCCACGCCTCCGGAGGCCAGCATGGCGACCACGGTCATGATCGCAAGCGCGACCGCGATCGGCACGTTGACGAGGATCAGGATGAGGAGCAGACCGAAAAGGACGAGGCTCACGCCTTGAACCTCACCCTTCTCTCACGCAGCGCATCGGGGATGCTGAGGAGTTGGGCGACGATGTACAGCACGGCCCCGATCGGGATGACGGACTGGGCCAGCGCGCTCGGCACGCTCGGCAGGCTGACCAGCGGGATTCCACCCAGGGCCGCCTGGACCTGCATCCCGGCCCACGCGAGAACGACGAAGAACCCGATGACCGCGGCTTCCCCGACCAGCACCGCGAAGGTGCGCGCGCGGCCCCGCAGGGCCTGGACGAGCATGGGCACTCCGATATGCCCCCGCTGCAGCGCGACGAGCGCGGCCCCGTAGTAGGTCAGCCAGGCGAGGAGGATCGCCGCGACCTCATCGTACCAGACGAGCGCGGCCCCGGCCTTCCTGGACACGACGCCGACCAGCACGACGACCGCGAGGGCCGCCACCACGGCCAGTACTGCGACCTCGAGGATCCTCTGGAACACGAGGCGCGCGCGGCGCAGGCGGCCCGTCCGCGAGCCCTCGGACGGTGTCACGCTACTGTTGTGCCAGCCGCAGGACCCGGTCGATCAGCTCGCGGCCCCCCTCCACGCTGGCGCTGAACTCGTCGTAGACCAGCTCGCTGGCGCGCTGGAAGGCCACCTTGTCCGCCCAGTTGACGGATATCTCGGTGGCGGCCATTTCGACCAGCAGTTCCCGGTCAAGCCGCCTGGCGGTCTCGTAGACGAACGCCTGCGCCGTCCTCGCCTCCTCTTCGACCACGGTCCGGATCTCCTCGGGCACCGCGGGCCAGTGCTGGCTCGACACGGTGACGAAGGCGGGCGTGTACACGTGCTCGGTGAGCGAGAGAAACTGCTGCACCTCGTTGAGTTTCGAGGCGTGGATCTGGGCGAGGGGGTTCTCCTGACCGTCCACCACCCCGGTGCGGAGCGCGAGGAGGACCTCCGAGAACGCCATCGGCACGGGATTCGCACCGAAGTTCTGGAACAGCTTGACGCGCCAGGTCCCGCGCGGCGTGCGGAGCTTCAACCCGTCCAGGTCGTCGGGCGCGCGAATGGGGCGGAGGTTGTTGGTGACATGGCGGTAGCCGTTCTCCCAGACCGCGATGATGTGGTAGCCCTGCTCCTCGGCGAGAGGGACGAGGTCGGGCCAGACGACCTCCTGCTCGATCCGGGTCATGTGGTCGCGGTCCTCCACCAGGTACGGCATCTCGAAGAGGCCGAACTCGGCGATCCGCGAGGACATGATCGAGGAAGGCAGCGCCAGATCGACCGTCCCCAGCCGAAGCTTCTGCAGCAGGACATCGTCTCCGCCCAGCTGGCTCGACCCGTACACGACCACCTCGGCCTTGCCGGCCAGGCGTTCGTTGACCCTCGCCGCGAATTCCTCGGCGGAGAGTGCGAAGAGCGATCCCGGCGCCCCCACATGTCCGAAGCTGAGCTCCAGGATCCGGTCTTCCTGCGATGCCGAATCGGAGCATCCGGCAGCGAAGAATGCCAGCACCAGAGCCGTCGCCGCGCGCGGAAAAATCCCCGGATTACAAGCCGAAAACGGCGGTGCCCGCATCCTGCCTCCTTGGGTGTCTTGACGCCTGCTGCCAGGTCATTCCCGTCCTGATTCAGGACAATTCAAGATAGCCCACACTGCGCCGAAAGTCTTGCGTCTCCCGACCGCCCGGGGTCGCCGATCAGCGCATCACGGGGGTGCATTCGGCGGTGCCGGGATCCCCTTGCGGATATTGCATGCACATTTCAGCGCATTTTTGCATCCCGCATTGCCGGCATGCCTGGCCGCGGTCTACGTTCACTCCCAATGTTTCTTTCGCTGGAAAGGAGGATTTCATGAAAGGAATCCCGAATCCGGAGTCCCGGATTCCGTCGCGCCTCGCTGCGATTCTCTGGCTCCTGGCGGTCGCCCTCTCGAGTGGACCAGCCGCCGCCCAGCAGGCCATCGTCGCGGGGACCGTAGTCGACGAGCAGGGGACTCCTGTCGCCAACGCCCAGGTCTACGCCGAAGAAACCGGCGCCGGGACGTTGACCAATTCGCAGGGAGCGTTTCGCCTTGCCGTGCCGCCGGGAGAAGTCACCATTCGGGTGGTGATCCTTGGATTCCGCACCGAGACGCGAACCGTAACGGCGCCCGCCGAGGGGGTGAGCTTCAGCCTCGTCACCGCGGCGATCAACCTGGACGCGCTCGTAGTCACCGGTACCGCCGGCGCAGTGGAAAGAAGGGCCGTGGGCACCGCAATCGCGACGATCAACGCCTCGGACCAGGTTGCGCTCGCGCCGACGCCCGACGTCAGCCAGCTGATCAACGGGCGGGCTCCCGGCGTCGTGGTGACTCCCGGGACCGGAATGGTGGGGAGCGGACCGACGATTCGCATCCGCGGCGCGTCCAGCTTTTCCCTGAACACCCAGCCGCTGATCTACGTTGACGGCGTGCGCCTGGACAACGGCGTCGGTACGGGGATCTCGATCCAGGGCTTCGGTTCGGGCGTCATCAACCGCCTGAACGACGTCAATCCCGAGGATATCGAGAGCATCGAGATCATCAAGGGACCGGCGGCGGCCACGCTGTACGGCACCGAAGCGTCCAACGGCGTGATCCAGATCCTCACCAAGAAGGGGAGATCGGGAGCGCCCGAGTGGGGCGTGACCATTCGCCAGGGCGCCAACTGGTTCCACAACGCGGAGACGCGGATCGAGCCCAACTGGGGGTTCGACCCGGTAACCGGCGAGCCCTATCAGCACAACCTCTTCGAGAGCGAGCGGGCGCTCGGGAACACGATCTTCGACACCGGCCACCTCCAGAGCTACGGTGTGAACGTGCGCGGCGGGACCGACGACGTCCGGTATTACCTGGGTGCCGACCTCGAGAGGAACGAGGGCATCGAGCCCACCAACAGCCTGTGGCGGCTCACGACGCGCAGCAACCTGACGTTGTCCACCGACCCGCGGTACGACCTGACCGCGTCGATCGGGTACAACCAGGGCAGGACGAACCTGGCTTGCGAAGCGGGGTGCGGCGGGCGCATGTGGGCGACGATGTTCGCCCTGCCGGCCAACCGCGACAATCGCTTCCGCGGCTTCATCAGCTATCCGCCGGAGGTCATCTCCGAGGCGTTCGACTTCTGGCAGGACACCGAGCGCTTCACCCTGAGCGTGTCCGCAAACCACCGGCCGACCTCGTGGCTCAGCCACCGCCTGAACCTGGGCCAGGATCGGGTGTTCGAGGACAACATCCAGCTCTGGGAGCGGATGGCGCCCGAAATCGCGATTTTCTTCGGGGCCAACACCGCCCGGGGCGGAAAGTTCGTCCAGTCGCGCGATGTCGAGAACACGACCTTCGACTACAGCGCCACGGCCTCCTTCGACCTCACGGGATCGATTCGTACCGCCACCACCGCGGGCGCACAGTACTACCGCAGGTTCACCGAGTTCCTGGTGACCGAGGGGAACAACTTCCCCGCTCCCGGACTTACGGTGGTCGACGCTCTGGCTCAGACCTTCGGCGGCGAGGATTTCGTCGAGAACAGCACCGTCGGCCTCTTCGTGCAGGAGCGCGTCGAGATCGGCGACCGGCTCTTCCTGACCGGCGCCGTGCGGGGCGACGACAACAGCGCTTTCGGCAAGGACTACGACTTCGTGGTCTACCCCAAGGCGAGCATTGCGTGGGTGCTGAGCGACGAGGACTTCTTCAGCCTGCCGGGAGTCAGCGAATTCAAGCTGCGCTCCGCCTTCGGGATGTCGGGCCAGCAGCCGGCCGACTACGCCGCGCTCCGCACCTTCGCCCCGATCACGGGCGGCGGCGGCATCGCGGCGGTGACCCCGCAGTTCATCGGCAACGACGCGCTCGAGCCGGAGAAGGGCTCGGAGGTGGAGATCGGCTTCGACGCGGGACTCTTCGACAGCCGGCTCGGGGTCGATTTCACCTACTACAACACGCGCACCAGGGACGCGATCCTGTCGCGCAATCTGCCGCCTTCCCTGGGCTTCCCGGGCAGCCAGTTCGTCAACGCGGGCGAGATCAGGAACCAGGGAATCGAGGTGCAGCTGAACGCCGCAGCGTACCAGTCGGACGCGATCAGCGTCGACTTGAATCTCAACGTTGCGACGAACAACAACGAGATCATCGATCTCGGCGGGATCGACCAGGGGACGGGGTTCATCGCGGCGGGCAGTCAGCGGCGGGTCCCGGGATTCCCCGTGGCTTCGTGGTTCCGCCGCAAGGTGGTCAGCGCAACGCTGAACGGCACCGGTCCGACGGCGCGCGCGGTCGATCCGATGTGCGACGGCGGCGACCCCAACGGCAAGAAACTGCCCGATGGCACGCCGCTGGAACTCGGCGGCGCACCGGTGCCCTGCGCAATCGCGCCGCGCCTGTACCTGGGCCACGTGACCCCCGACATGGAAGGCTCGCTTGGGGCGACGCTGACCCTGTTGGGCGAAATCCGGCTCTACGCGCTAGTGGACTGGAAGACCGGCTACACGAAGTTCGACAACAACCTCCGGGCGCGCTGCCAGGTCTTCAACCAGTGTCATGAGAACTTCTTCCCCGAACAGTACGATCCGGCTCTGATCGCCGAGATCCAGTCGGGGAGTCCGCTGAGGTCCTTCATCTTCAGCGACGGGAGCTTTGCAAAGCTGCGCGAGGTTTCCGCCAGCGTGAACCTGCCGGAGCAGCTGCTCGGTCCCATCGGCGCATCGAGGGCGACCCTGACGCTGACCGGGCGCAACCTCATGACATGGACCAACTACACGGGGCTCGACCCCGAGGCATCCTTCGTCGAGTTCGGGTACACGCTCCTGGAGCAGGACAACACGCCCCAGCTCAATCAGTTCACCGCGACGCTGAACCTGTCGTTCTGAGACCGGGAGGATGAGAACAATGACATACGGAATCAATCGACCGGTCCACTACGGCAGCAGACCGGAGCATCGCGGATCCCTGCGGCGCTGGCTCTTCGCCGCCGTGCTGGTGGGGGCGATCCCGCTGGCCGGGTGTGACTCCCTGCTGGAGATCGACGCTCCCAGCCGCGTCCGGGCCGACGACCTGGCCAACCCCGACAACGCGCCGCTTCTGGTTGCGAGCGCTGTTGCCGACTTCGAGTGCGCCTTCGCCGAATGGGTCGCGGCAGGCGGCCTGATGGGGAACGAGCTCGTCGACGGGCAGCTGGCGGCCCGCATGTGGCCGTACGACCGCCGCAGCTTCGAAGAGTCGGGCGGCATCTACGCCAACTTCACCTGTGCGGACGCGGACCCGGGCGTCTACACGACCCTTTCGACCGCCCGCTGGGCCGCGGACAACGCGCTCGGCGTCTCCCAGGAGGTCGGGGACGCGGAGCTCATGGCCACTTCGGCGGCCTACTCCGGGTACGCCCACCTGCTTCTGGGCGAGGCCATGTGCACTGCCGCGGTAGATGGCGGACCCGAGCTCACTTCCCAGCAGATGTTCGGGCTGGCGGAGGAGAAGTTCAGCATGGTAGCGAGCGGAGGCGGGCCCGCGGACATCACCAACATGGCGATCGTCGGCCGTGCACGCGCGCGCCTGAACCAGGGCAACCTCTCGGGCGCCGCATCGGACGCCGCACAGGTGCCGGCGGGCTTCGTCCGCAACGCGCGCTTCAGCCCCGCGTCGTTCCGCTCCTCCAACCGCATCTGGACGCTGAACAACCGCGACGAGCGGATGAGCGTCGAGAGTGTGTACTGGGACCTCGAATACATGGGGGTGCCCGATCCGCGGGTGCCGGTCGTCAACCAGGGGCGCACGGCCGCCTCGGACGACCTGACGCCGCTGTGGACCCAGCAGAAATACCCCGTGCAGGACAGCCCCATGCCGATCGCGCGCTACGCCGAGGCTCAGCTCATCATGGCCGAGGCAGCGGGCGGACAGACGGCAGTGGACATCATCAACGAACTGCACGCTGCTGCCGGGTTGCCGGCGTTCCCGGGAGGAAGCGACGCCGAAATCCGGGAACAGCTGATCGAGGAGCGCGACCGCGAACTGTTCCTGGAGGGCCAGCACTTCTACACCAAGATCCGGCTGAACCTGCCCTTCACGCCCGCAACCGGCGTGGTGTTCCAGGAGGGATCGGGGCCCAAGGGCGGCTTCTACGGCAACACGACCTGTCTGCCGCTGCCGCTGCTGGAGAGGAACAACAACCCGAATATCCCGTAGGCGGATTGCCTTGCGCTGGAGTCCCGCCCGCGCGTTTTGGCGGGACTCCGGCCCTGGCATGTAAACGCCGCTTTACATTCTGTAAACTAATGTTTACATCGCGTCAATTGGCAAACAGTTCATTCACCGCAACACTGACGCGGAACCTGCGCTCGATCAGCCCATGCCATCCGGCGGGGCGGGCATCGAAGACGTTGTCGACGCCGGCGATGACTTCGAGGTTGCGCCAAACCTCGGTCGACATCTGCAGGTCGACCGCGGCGAAACGCTCCTGGACGCCGGTCCGCGTGACCGGGCCGCCCCGGGCGGCCCCCAGGACGGGGGCTTCGCCGGTATAGTGGGCGGTGGCGTCGAACCGCATCGTCGTCGGGACGGTCACCATCCAGGACGCGCGCACGCGAGCGGAGTGCTTCGGACGACGGTCAAGCGGTGTTTCCGAGTCCGGTGAGCGCGCGTCGAGGTAGGCGTATCCGGCCGCGATGTGGGCCGCGCTCGACACCGCGCGAAGGCTCACCTCCACGCCGCGCGTCGTAACCTCCGATACGTTGCGGGGCGAGTAGATCAGGAGCCCGCTGGGGGTGTTGCCCACGAACCCGGGCTCAATCAGGTCGGCGACCCGATTGGAATAGGCTTCGACATCGACGCGCACGTGCGGACGCGGGCTCCACTCCACCCCGCCGGAGACGTTCCACGAGCTCTCCGGCAGCAGGTCCGGGAAGCCCTGGAGGACGTATCCCCCGCCCAGGTTCACGAACTGCCAGGTCAGTTCCTTGAACGACGGGGCGCGGAAGCCGCGCGCAACCGTGCCCCGCACTCGAAACCGGTCACCGACGGCACGCGTCAGCCCCACGGTCGGCGACAGGTTCGAACCCCAGCGGCTGTTCCAGCTGAGGCGCGCCCCACCGGTCAGGATCAACGCGCCGAGACGCCAGGCGTCCTGCGCGAAGAGGGCAGCCTGGCTGTCTCCCACGCGCTCCTCGATCAGCTTGTTCGGCGATCGAATCGCCCGGCGCAGCCCTTCGATGCCGATGTCGAGTTCATGCTGTCCTAGTGTGGCGGCGTACCGGGTGACCAGGCGGCCCTCGCGCTCCCACTGGGTCTCGTCCCTTTCGCTGACGATCGGTGCATCGCCGCGGGCGCTGCGGTACAGATGGTCGTAGTCCTGAACGAACGCGGTGGTCGTCCACTCGCCCGGGCCGGCGAGCCTCCGCGCCTCCAGCCAGCCCGAGATTCCCGTGTTGTCGTTGAACCCCGAGAAGCCGCCGCCGACCGGCCAGCGCTGCCGCTCCCGCAGCAGGTTCAGGCCGCCGCCGAGATCCCAGATGTCGTTCGCGTCGAAGCGCCAGTCCGACCGGAGATCCCACACCCGCGCGAACCCCTCGTCGCTGGCTGCGATCAGGCCCGGCATCCGGTCCTCCTGCCGCCAGGCCCCGGTCGCACGGTAGCGGAGCCGCCCGCCCCCGCTCACTGTCAGGTCCGCCTGGCGGCGTCCCGCTCCCCCCGAAAGGGCCCGTCCGTCGATCCGGAATCCGTCCGACGGGGCGCGGGTGATGACGTTCACCACGCCCCCCAGCGCGTCCGAGCCGTACAGCGATGACAGGGGGCCCTTCACCACCTCGACGCGCTCCACCCCTGCGAGCGAGATCCGGCTCAGGTCCCGGTTCTCGATCAGCGCGCCCGGTGCCGGCTTGCCGTCGAGAAGCACGAGAACCCGCGACCCCCCGATGCCCCGGATCAGGAGATTCGACCCCGTGGGCACGCCCGCCGTGACCTGCACCCCGGGCAGTTCCCCGAGCAGGCGGTCCACGGACGGAGCGGCGGCCGCACGGATCGCGGTGGCCTCGACGGTCTGGATCGGTACCGCCACCTCGGAGCGGCGGCGCGGCCGTCCACCTGCGGTCACCACAATGCCGTCGAGCGCGAGAGGGTCGCGTTCGAGTCCGATGCGCCAGTTGGCCCGCTCGGCATCGCGCCACGCCACCGAGCGCACCCTGTATCCGAGCGCCGACACCACGAGGGTGCCTTCCGGTCCCCACGACGCCGGCGCCTCGAACAGGCCGCGCGAATCGGTGAATGCGTCGCCGTCCCCCGCCTCGGTACCGCCCCCCCGCGACCATGCCACCCGTGCCCCCGCGATGGCCGCACCGGACGCCTGGTCGTGGACGCGTCCCTGTTGCTGCGCGGCCGCCGATGCCGCCCACAGGAAACCCGCGAGCGCCAGCACGGCAAAGCGGCGCGGCGAAGCAGTCATCTCGTTTGACGTTGCCAGGGGAGTTACCTCAGCCGCTGATACCTCAGCGTCGGATGTCCGGAGTTGCCGCCTGCGTCGTAGTAGTCGGTGATCTGCACCTTGTAGACCTGCTCGCCGGCCTGCACCAGGAAGACGTTGTAGGTCGGCCACATGCGGCTGTTCTCCTGGATATCGTACCAGAAGAAGCCACTGGCGTCGTCCACCGTGGCCGGGAAGGCGCCGCTGATGGTCGACAGGAAGCCGCCGTACTCCGGCGCGTCGTCGGCCTGAGACAGGGCCGTGAAGTCCTCCGCCACGTCGAGCGGGAAGGTGCCGGCACCGCAGTCGGCGTTCACCTCGATGGACAGATCCGGCGTCGCGGCGAGGTCCCATCCGCACCCCGCGGGACTCATCGCGAGTCCATTGGCCAAACTGAAAAACACGGGACCACGCCGCAGGTCGGCGGACAGGGTCTCCGCAGCGCCGAGCGTGCCGCCCGGGGCGTGTCTGCGGAACTCGAATGTCGCGCCGACGGGCCGCTCTCCTTCCATCTCCAGCGCGGCGACCCGAAAGATGCCGAATCCGCGCCCGGACGACTCGCGCAGCTTCCATGCGGCCCCGGGGTTGGCGACGAGGACGCCGGTGCGGAAGTCGAACCGGAACCAGGAGGCGCCGGGGTCGGGCGCCAGTCCGTCCACCATGAAGGAGGACGAGGTCGGGATGTGGGCATCGGTCACGGCCTGAAAAGCGGCGATTCCGTCCTGCTCCGTCATGGCCGTGACTTCTTCGGCGGACATGTTCGCGTTGTTGCCGAGGTTCAGTCCCGACACCGACCCGGGCCCCGCCACACCCCCGTTCAGGCGGATGGAAAAGCGCCGGAACGCCATGTGCCAATCGGTGGAGGTGTCCGGATCCGAAGGCGTGACGACGGCCCCGTCATCGAGGTTCACGTATGCGGGGGCGATCGGAGACGATGCGTCGATCGCGATCATCCCCTCCTCGAAGACTGCTTCGGGAGCGGTGGCCTCGGATTCGCAGGCAACGAGGACGGCCAGGATTGCAGGTATTGCGGCAGCGAAAGGGACGCGCCGGGCGCGGCACGTTCGGGTGATCTTCATTGTGGTTTCCTTCAGGATGGATTTGCCCGCCCGATGATCGCGGCGGAGTTGGAGTATCGGGTCATTGCCGGGTTGCACGGCCCCAGCGGAGACGGCAGGCCGGAGGCGCAGAAGATTGCGGTCGCTCTGCCGCTGATCCGCTGGGTGACGAGTTCGTGCGGCAGAAGCCCGTCCGTGCCCACGTATTCTAATCCTTCCAGCACCATGGCATACGGGCCGACCCGAATACGCGGCAGGGCATGACGACGACTGCACATGTCAGGTGCGGTCTCCGGCCGAACCGCATCAATCCGGCGATTCGACATCTGAAACCGCTCCCGTCGGGTCCTTCGCCTTCAGCGGTACGCCGCGCCCCCCCGCCCGCCGCCCGAGCCACGTAGATTACCGATGACCTGCAACTCAATGAGTGGAGGCGCCCACGTGCCCATTCAGCCCGCCGGCGCGAGTTCCCTCGCCGGCCGCCTGCGAAGACACGTCGAGGGGGATGTCCGCTTCGACGCGATGACGCGGGGCCTCTACGCCACCGACGCCTCCATCTACCAGATCGCGCCGCTGGGCGTGGTGCTGCCGCGCACGCTGGACGACGTCGACGCGACCATGGCGATCGCGCGCGAGGAGGGCGTGCCGGTGCTGCCCCGCGGCGCGGGGACGTCCCAGTGCGGCCAGACGGTGGGCCGCGCGGTGGTGATGGACACCTCGGGCCACCTCGACAGGGTGCTGGCAATCGATCGCGAAGCGCGCACCGTGACGGTCGAGTCCGGCCTCGTCCTCGACCAGCTCAACCGCCGCCTCGCCCCGACCGGCCTCTTCTTCCCCGTAGACGTCGCCACCGCCAGCCGCGCCACGATCGGCGGGATGGCGGGCAACAACAGCGGCGGCGCGCGTTCGATCCGCTACGGCATCATGGCCGACAACGTGCTCGAGATGGAGGTGACGCTCGCCGACGGGCGGATCGCGACCTTCGGCGCGGACGGCGATCCGGCGGCAGCGAGTGAGCTGGCCGGACTCCTGCGCACCGTCGCAGCCCGCGAAGCCGGCGAACTGGACGCACGCGTCCCCCGGGTCCTCCGTCACGTTGCCGGCTACAACCTGCACCGCCTCCTCCGCCCCGGCGCCTCGCTGGCCGAGGCACTCGTCGGGTCCGAGGGTACTCTGGCGTTCTTCCGCCGGCTGACGCTGAAGCTGGCGCGGCGGCCGGCCCGGCGCGTCCTCGGCGTCTGCGCCTTCCCGTCGCTGCTGGAGGCGCTGGACGCGGTTCAGCACATCGTCGAACTCGACCCCCACGCCGTCGAGCTCATGGATCACACGCTCATCGAACTCGCGCGCGAAAACGCCGCCTTCCGCGCGACGGTCGAGGCGCTCGTTCCGGCGTCGGCCCACAGCCTGCTTCTGGTCGAGTTCGCGGGCCACGAGACCGCGGCGCTGTCCCGCAAGCTCACCCGCCTTGACGATGTGGTGCGCGCGACCGGGCCGGGATGCGACGTCACCCGCGCCGAGGACCCCGCCGCCCAGGCCGCGATCTGGAACGTGCGCAAGGCGGGCCTCAACATCGTGATGTCGATGAAGGGCGAGCGGAAGCCGGTGTCGATCGTCGAGGACTGCGCGATCCCGCTCCCCGCGCTGGCCGGATTCGGCGCCTTCGTCGAGGATTCGTTCGCGCGGCACGGCACCAGCGGCACCTGGTACGCGCACGCCTCGGTCGGCCTGCTCCACGTGCGTCCGTCGCTCAGCATGAAGGACTCCGCCGACATCGCGGCCTTCCGCTCCATCGCCGAGGAGGTGCTGGCCGAAGCCGCGCGGCTGGGGGGCTCGTATTCGGGCGAGCACGGCGACGGCATCCTTCGCTCCGAATTCATCGAGCCGCTGCTCGGGGGCCGCCTGGCCCGCGCCTTCGAGGAGGTCAAACGCGCCTTCGATCCCACCGGGATGATGAACCCCGGCAAGATCGTGGCCGCGCCCCGGATGGACGACCGCGAGCTCTTCCGCTACGGGCCGGGGTACCGCCCGGTGTCCCTGCCGACCGTCCCGGCCGCGTCCGATCGCCCCTCGCCCGTCATCCCCCCGGGGAAGGCTGGCCCGCCGGCTCCCCCCGCGCCGGGCGGCCACTTCGCGCGCAACGTCGAGGCGTGCAACAACAACGGCGCCTGCCGCAAGATGCACGAAGGCGTCATGTGCCCCTCCTACCGCGTCACCCGCGAGGAAGCGGACACCACCCGGGGCCGCGCCAACGTCCTCCGCCTCGCCATGACCGGCCAGCTCGGTCCGGAGGGGTTGGAGGGGGATGAGGTCGCCGAGGTCCTCGAACTCTGCGTCGGCTGCAAGGCCTGCAAGCGCGAATGCCCGGCAGGGGTGGACATGGCCCGGCTGAAGTCCGAAGTCCTGCACCTCAGGAATGGCCGCCGCGGCATCCCCATCAGGGAACGGCTCTTCGCGTCCCTGCCCCGGATCGCTCCGCTAGCGTCGCGGCTGCCCCGGCTCCTCAACCTGCGCAATCGCAGCCGGGTGCTGGCGTGGCTCGGCGAGCGCGCACTGGGCATCGCGGCGGCCCGGAACCTGCCCGAATGGCACCGGCGGCCCTTCAGGGACGAGGAGTTGGCTGAGAGCGGTGCGGGAATCGTACTGACAAAATCAAATGTGTATCTGTCATCCAATGGCATTACTGGAGAGCGTACGCAGCCTTCAAGCGAAGAGGTGAGTCTGTTTGTTGACACATTCTCCAGATATTTTGACCCAACCGTGCCCAGGGCCGCGCTGAATGTCCTGCGGCGGTTGGGCATCGAGACTGTGACCTCTGATCCGTCCCCATCGGGAACCCGGCCCCTCTGTTGCGGCCGCACCTACATCAGCGCCGGCCTCCTCGATCACGCGCGTGCAGAGCTGCAGCGCACCGTCACCGCCCTCGCCCCGCTCGCACGGCGCGGCCTGCCGATCCTCGGTCTTGAACCCTCCTGCCTGCTCACCCTCCGGGACGAGGCACTCTACCTCTGCCCCGGCGACGATGCCCGTGCGGTGGCCGAACAGGCCCTGCTGATCGACGAGTACCTGGCGAAGCGGCCCGGCCTTTCGCCAGAGGACGCGCCCGCGGGCGGTCGGGCCAGCGGAATGACGGCAACCATCCACGGCCACTGTCACCAGAAAGCGGCCGGAACGGGCGGGGCCACCGCTGAAGCACTGTCGGCATTCGCAGGTATTGAGGGCAGGCTCATCGACTCCAGCTGCTGCGGCATGGCCGGCTCCTTCGGCTACACGGCCAGGCACCTGCGCACGTCTCGTGCGATGGCTGAGTTGAGCATGCTTCCCGCCTTGCGGGCGACCTCCCCGGAGGAGACAGTGATCGCCAACGGCTTCAGCTGCCGCGCCCAGATCGAGGCGGGAACGGGTCGGCGGGCACGGCACATAGTGGAGGTTCTGAACGGATGTCCAAACGATCCCACGTAGTTCTCGGCGCCCTCTGTGCCATTGCCGCACTCGCCTTCCCGGCTGGAGCAGTCCACGGGCAACAGGCAGTCGAGCTTCCGCTGGCCGATCACTACCTCGACTCCGACTTTCCCGAGGTGTACCGGATCGGCGACGGGATCCAGGAATGGGAGTTGTTGTCGCGGGTGACCTCGGTTTCCTTCGATGCCCTGGGCAACCTGCACATCGGGGACCTTGCCGGCGACGAACTGTCGCCGGTCGAGATTCGGCAGTAGTTGTCTTCCGGTGACCGGAACAAGGGCTTGACCCCCGACGAACTCGGCGCCCACGTCTCCGTCGCCGGCGGCGTCCACAATGCTCCCGGCCGTGCTGCAGACATCGGTGCGGTGGTCTGCCAGGTCTTCACCAAGCAGCCCAACCGGTGGGCGGAGCCGGCTATCGCGGATGAGATCGCGGCCCGGTACCGCGTCGCGGCCGCGGATCTCGCCTATGTCGCCTCGCACGACTCGTACCTGATCAACCTCGCCAGCCCGCAGCCGGACTTGTGGCGGCGCTCCACCGACTGCTTCACCGGGGAGCTTCAGCGCGCGGCGCAACTGGGCCTCGACGCCGTCGTCACGCACCCCGGCAACGCCACGGACGGAGACCGCGCCAGCGGCATCGTGCGCAACGCGGACGGACTTGTCGAGGCGCTGGAGGCGACGCCCGGCGGACCTTGCGTGTTGCTGGAGCTGACTGCGGGCGCCGGAACCTCGGTCGGCGGCACCTTCGAGGAGTTGGCGAGCATCATCGATGCGATCCCCGAGCCACACGGCGCGCGCGTCGGCGTCTGCTTCGACACCTGTCACGCGTGGGTGGCGGGGATGGATCTCCGCGACGACTTCGAAGGCGTGTGGCAGCGGGCCGACGACACCTTCGGCGCCGACCGCATCGAACTCTTCCACCTCAACGACGCGAAGACCCCCTTCGGCTCACGCCTCGACCGTCACGAGAACATCGGCGAAGGGACCATGGGGATTGCGCCGTTCCGCCAACTCATGAACGCCGAGCGGTTCCGCAAGGTGCCCAAGATCCTGGAGACGCCGAAGGGCGACGACCTGGTGACGGCCGACCGCAGGAACCTGGCGGTGCTGCGCGGTCTTCGGGACCAGCCGGGGGCCTGAACCGACGCACCAAATCCGGCCGGAGGCACCGGTCGGGACGCGCCGGCAAGCCCCCTGCGCCTCGGCAGGCGGCCCGGCGGGTCAGCCGTCAGCGATTCCGCCGCCGCTCTATCCGGGCCGCGGCGATCTCAACCAGGCGGCGCATTTCGGCAATCGGCTCGTCGTGGTCGTCCACCTGCAGCCGCAGCACGACATCGTTGTTGAGCCAGACGCCGCCATCCTCCTGCACGATCAGCATGGCGGCCGACTGCATGCCGCGCGTGTCGCCCCCCGCAGCCTGGCCGGCCTCGAGCGCTGCCTGCAGCCGCAGCGAGAGGTGACCCTCCGTCGACTCGAAGGCCGCGACCATGTCTTCCACCACGGCGGGGCCCGCCAGGATGTTCCCCTGCGCAGAGCAGTACTCGCCGATCCGGTGCCCCGCCCAGTCGCTCGCCCGCGGGCCGGTGTGCGTGGCGACCTCGCCGCGGGCGTTCATGATCGAGAACTGGCGGCCCTGCTTCGTCCACCGCTCCGGATCCGGATCCGGGTCGCGCGCGAGGATCTCCCGCACGGCGTCGGCGGGCGAATATCCCTCGCGCAGCAGGGCCAGCCCCTGGGGCCCGTAGCTGACATCGACGATCGCCTGCGTGGCGACTACGCCTACGCCGGCCTCCCCCCAGATCACCCCGTTGCCCACGGCGAAGACGCGTGACTGCACCGCCACCCCCACCTCCCCGGTCGCAGGATCGTAGCCCACGATCGAGAATGTCCCCACCGGCGGCCACGGCGAACCTTCCTGGGCCAGAACGGGTACGGATCCGGAAGCGGCGACGGCAAACGCGACCGCGGCAATACGCACGAACCTTCTCATCATCCACCCTCCTCTGCGGGGTTGAGGTGTCGGATTCCGACCCCAATCTGGCACTCCGTGCCCGGAATTGGCTAGCTTGCTGACCATGTCCATGATTCCGATGCGGCCCCTCGGGTTCGGCGAGATCGTCGACGGGGCCCTGCAAATCTACCGGCGCGACTTCGGCCTGTACTACCTGATCGCGCTGGTGGCGACGTTCCCCGGGTACGTGCTGATCCTGGCCTCCGGGGTGGACGCCTCGGCGGTCGCGCAGGGCGGCGATGGCAATCCCTTTGAAGCGCTCGGCGCGATGGGAGCCTTTTTCGGGGTGACGCTGGCGGCGGGCGCGATCGCATGGGTGGGCATGGTGGCGGTCGCGGCGGCGATGGCGGACCGCATCGGCGAGGGCCCGGCATCGCTCGGGCGGGCCTATCGGGTCGCGCTGCGCAATCTTCCGAGTGCGGTGGGCGCTACCGTACTGGCGCTGATCATGTACCTGTTCGTGGCAATTGTGGTGTTGTTCGGGTCTTTCGCGCTCCTTGCCCTGCTTCTGTCGAGTGGCGGGCTCGTCGGCAACCTGGTGGGCTTCCTGCTCACGATGTTGCTGGTTGGCCTGATCACCGCGTTCTGGCTGGCAGCGACATTCGGGATTCTCCCCGCGGTGATCATCGAGGGCCGCGGTGCGATCGACGCGTTGGGGCGCTCGTTCAGCCTGTGTAGAGGCGGCTGGCTGCGCGTGTGCGGAATCATGGTGGTGGCCATGATCATCAACGTCGTGCCATCGATCGGGGTCAGCGCGCTGTTCGGGATGGGCGACCTCTTCGTCTCGCCGGACGCGATGGATCAGATCAGCTCCACCGAGCAGTGGCTGATGAACACGATCGACCTGGTGGTGGGGCCCCTCACCACTCCGTTCCTGGTCGGGTGCATCATCGTGCTCTTCCACGACCGGAGGGTGCGCAGCGAGGCCTTCGACCTGGAGACGCTGGCCGGGGCGATGGACACCCGGTGACGCCGGCTCCCGGCGCCAAGACGAGATCCGCGGGCCCGTGATGCGACTCTTCGCCCGGCAACAACCGCCGCAGGAGCCGCTTCCCTCGGCGGAGGAGGTGTCGGAGGTCCTGCGGGAGATCCTCGCCGACCCCGAATTCGCGACCTTCGACCCCTCGCTGCGGCAACAGGCCATCGAGTGGGTCCTGGAGACGCTGTCGCGGGTGTGGGGGTGGATCCGGCGGCTCATGGGGGAAGACGGCACCGGCGCGATGGAGATCGTGGTCGTCGTCGTGGCGCTGGCGGCGCTGCTGATCATGGTGCGGGTGGCGTCGAGGCACGCGCCGAAGTGGATGGGCCAGGCCGAGGAAGGTGACGACGCGGACGCGCCACGGGCTCCCGCTACCGCCAACGAGTGGCTGAGGACGGCGGATCGGCGGGCGGGACAGGGCGAATACCGGCCGGCAGCCAGTGCCCTGTACCAGGGATTCCTGCTGACTCTGGAGCAACAGGGCGCGCTGTCCTTCCACAGCTCCAAGACCCCGGGCGACTACGCCGACGAGATCGCCCGCGGCGACACCGGCCCAGGTGAGGGCGCGGCGGTGGGCGGCAGGTTCCTGGACTCGTTTCAGGACTACTCGTTCGGCCAGGAGGAACCGACCCTGACCGGGTACGCCACCCTGGCAGAGATCGCGAAGGACGCGGGTTGTCCGGCCGCAATCCCCGAATCCGGGGTGCGGGACCCATGAACGGGGTTGGAGGCCCGACGCCCAGGATGCGCAACCAGCCGCTGTTCTGGGTCGTCGTGGTTCTGTTTGCCGCGCTGCTGGCCGGCTTCCTGTTTCGGCCCGAGGGTCAGCGGTCGAACACCGTCCTGCGCAGCTTCTTCAGGACCACGCCCGACGGCGTGGCCGCTCTGGCCCGCGGGATCGAGCGTCTGGGACGCGCGGTCGAGCCCCGAATCACGCCGCTGGTCGATGCGGATGCTGTGCGCGGCACCGTCGTGCTGTTGCGGCCGCGCTTGCCCCCCACCCCCCGTGAGATCAATGCCCTGCTCGAGCATGTGCGCGCCGGCGGCCTGTTTGTCTACGCTCCCCCGTATCTGACCGGACGACGGTGGACGGAGCAGACGCCGCTCATGGACTCGCTCGGCGTCTGGTTCCGGTTTCGCCCGGTGACGGAGGAGGCTCGGGAGGAGACGCTGCTGGAGCCTCGGTGGCGGGCGCATGCCCTTACGGAAGACCTGCCGTCGCCGCAGGCACCGGCACACGGGTTCCGGATCTTCGGCTTCAGCGATGGTGACGAGGCGAACGACTCGGCGAAGGTGGCGGCCCTGAACCCTCTGCTGACGGCGACCGACAGCGACGACGAAGAGTGGATGGCCGCCGCGGAAGTCGCACTGGGCAATGGGCGCATTGTGGTACTGTCAGGCGCCGACGCGCTTTCCAACGCCGATGCCGTGGCCGATCCCCTCGCGGCCCTCGCCGTGCGCGCCGCCCTGGCCTACACCGGCGAGGCCGACACCGTCTTCTTCGCCGAATACCACCAGGGAATCCGGGGTCATCGCACGCCCGCCGAGGTAGTGCGGGGGTTCTTTCTGGGAAGCCCCGGCGGCCGGGTGCTGCTGCACCTGGTCATCCTCTCTTTCCTGATCCTGGCCTGCCGGGGACTCCGGTTCGGCGCTCCCGCGCCGGCGGTCGCTCCGCCCGACCGCGAACGCAGGTCACCGCTGGAACACGTCTCCGCGCTCGGCGATCTGTACCGCAAGGCCGGGGCTGCCAGGACGGCGGCGCTGCTCCTTCTCACCCGCCTGGCGAGAGCCACCCGACAACCGCCGCCGCGCGACACGGCCGAGGCGGACACGCTCCTGCGCCGACTCGACGGGGAGGAGAGCACCGATACGCCCCTGGCCCGGGCACGAAAGGGCCTGCACGCGGATCCGCCGGACCTCACGGCGGTGGCCGCCGGAATCGATGAACATCTAGAACGGAGAATCAACCCATGACGACGCCCGATGGGGCGCTGCGCCTCCTCTCGGACCTCGAGCAGGTCGTACTCGGCCAGCAGGTCGTGCTGAGACAGCTCATGATCACCCTTCTCGCTCGCGGGCACGCGCTTGTCGAAGGCGTCCCCGGCACGGCCAAGACACTCGCGGTCCGGGCCCTCTCCAGGGGGCTGGGACTCGACTTCGGCCGCGTGCAGTTCACCCCCGACCTCATGCCGACCGACCTGGTCGGCGTGAATATCCTCGGGGACTCCGGATTCACCTACCGGCCCGGCCCCGTCTTCGCCGACCTGCTGCTGGCCGACGAGGTCAACCGGGCCCCGCCCAAGACCCAGGCGGCCCTTCTGGAGGCCATGGAGGAGCGCCAGGTGACCGTGGACGGCACCACCCGCGCGCTGCCCGCCCCGTTCACCGTCTTCGCGACCCAGAACCCGGTCGAGTACGAGGGGACCTATCCGCTTCCCGAGGCGCAGGTCGACCGCTTTCTGATGAAGATCGTGATCGGATACCCTCCCGAAGAGGCCGAGCAGGCCATCCTCGACCGCCACGAGAGCGGCTTCAGGGCCGATGACGAGCTGACCTACCCGATGGGCGACCCGATGACCCGCGACGAGCTGCTCGGCATGCGTGCAGCCGTGAACGAGGTGCACGTGGACGAACGGGTGCGCCGGTACGTGACCGACATCGTGCGGGCCACGCGCGACGATGCGGCCTTCGTGCTGGGCGCGAGTCCCCGGGCCGGCGTGGCGCTCTTCCAAGCCGCGCGCGCGGAAGCGTACCTGCGCGGACGCGACTTCGTGACCCCCGACGACGTCAAGTCGCTCTCCTTCCCCGTGCTGCGGCACAGGGTGGTGCTGACCGCCGAGGCCGAGGTCGAAGGGCGGTCCTCGGACGATGAGCTGACGTCTCTCCTGGAGACGCTGGAGGCTCCCCGGTAGTGCGGGTCACGCTGTTTCCCGGTGGGCGCACCCTCGCGCTCCTCGGCGCGGCGTCGCTGCTCTTCCTGGTGAGCACGCCGCTCGCGCTGGCCGTGGACGCCGTCGTGCTGCTGCTGGCGCTGGTGGACGGCAGGCGCACGCGCGCGCCCTCGGCCCGGCGCGAGGTGCCGCGCATTTCGGCGCTGGCGGCCGTGACGGAGGTGGTGATCACGTTGGAGAATCCGACTGAACGGACGGTTACGGCGAAGGTGACCGACGACCTCGACCCCTGCCTGCGGCGGGTAGCCGGTCCCGGTGGTGTGGATGGCTGGGAAGATGGGAAGCCGGCCGAGATCGCGCCGCGGGATTCCGTGCGCTGCCACTACCAGCTTACGCCCCGCACCCGGGGCTTCCTGCCGCTGGGCGCCGTTCACCTGCGCACGCTCTCGCCGTGGGGTCTCGCGTGGCGCCGTTCAAGCGTGAAGCTGTCCCATACCCTGCAGGTGCAGCCGGGCGTGCGGGATCTGCTCCGCGACCGCAGCGGGCACGCCATCCGGAAGCGGCTGCGCACTCCCGGGCAGCGCCGCACCCGGCAGTGGGGCGAGGGCCGCGAGTTCGAAAGCCTGCGCGACTACGTGCAGGGAGACGACCCCCGCACCATCGACTGGAAGGCGTCGGCGAAGCGGCGGAAGTACGTGGTGCGGAACTACGAGGCCGAGCGAAGCCAGAACATCGTCCTGGCGATCGACGCCGGACGGCAGATGCGCGAACGCCTGTCCCCGGTCCGGGAGCGGATCGACTACGCGCTCGGGGCCTGCATGATGCTCGCCAGCCGCGCCCAGAACTTCGGCGACCGGATCGGGGTCGTGGTCTTCGACGACCGCATCCGCCATGTGTCCCCGCCGCGGAGCGCGGATCCCCCGTCGCTGGCCAGGGTGCTAGCCGGGGTGGAGACGCGCCTGGTCGAGCCGAACTATCCGCTGGCCTTCGCCACGCTGGGCCGGACCTTCCGCAAGCGGTCGCTGGTCATCCTCTTCTGCGACATCATCGACGGGTCGGTGTCGCGGGCGCTTGTGAATTCGTTCACAAGGATCGGGCGGGCCCATCTGCCGCTGGCGATCGCCATCCGGAACCCCGCCCTGGAGGCAGCTGCCACACGCCGGGTGGCCGAGGAGGAGGACGCGTACTACCGCGCCGCGGCCGAGGAACTGGTGCAGGCACGCGCGACGACGCTGCAGGTCATGCGCCAGTCGGGGATCATGGTGGTGGACACGCCGCCCGGCGACACCCTGGTCCGTACGCTGGACAAATACGTGGAGATCAAGGAGCGGGGACTGCTGTAGGGGGCGGCTCCCGGAGGCTGTTCCGGGGGACTGCCTCAGCTCGCCGGGGCCGGGTCGGCGGGCACCCGGTTTCGGGCCCTGCCGCCAAGCCCGAAGTACAGCACCAGCAGGACCGCGGTCGCGCTGCCGAAGGCGAACTTCGCTGCCGCCGGCAACTCCAGCGGCGAATAGAAGCCCTCGATCAGCCCCGCCACGACGAGCATGAGCGCCGTCCCGGCGATGAGTGAGAGAAAGGCGCGGCCCCGTTCCATCAGCGCCTCGGCGCGGGTGCGCCTGCCCGGCATGAGGAGCGCCGATCCCAGCCCGAACCCGGCGCCTCCCGCGATGCAGATCGCCGTCAGCTCGATGAAGCCGTGGGGGAAGACCCAGGCCAGGATGACACCGAGAACCCCCTCGTTGGTCCAGGCCCCGAGCGCGGCGCCCAGGCCGACTCCGTTGAGCAACATGACGTAGAGAGTTCCGGCTCCGGCCAGCAGCCCTCCCACGAATGCGTAGAAGGTGACGCCGACATTGTTCGTCATCAGGGCGGACGCCAAGACCGGCATGTCGGACCCCTCGACGTCTTCCTCCAGGTATCGGGCGTTGATGTTGCCCTTCTCGGTGTTCTCCGCCCGCGTCATCATCCCCTGCCCCGCCAGCGCGCGCCCCAGAAGCGCGTCGTCGCGCACGGCGACGTAGGTGAGTGCGCCGGATCCGTAGAAGAGCACCGTCGCCAGGACGATGGGCCGCCAGAACAGACGCACGGCACTCGGGAACTCCGCAGCCACCCAATGGCCCAGCGAGACCGCCACCTGGCCCCGCGCGCGGTAGAGCAGGTTGTGCCCCGCCCCGGCCCATCGCTGGACGGTTCCGAGGAGCCCCGGCGAGGCGCCGTAGGTACGCGCCCGCGCCATGTCCGCCGTGACGCCACGGTAGAGCTGTCCAAAAGCTCGCACCTCGGCCTCCGAGAGGCTTTTCAACCCGCGTTTCCGGCCCTTCTCCACCAGCTCCACGTACCTGGCCCACTCCTCGCGCCGTTCACGGGCCATGGTCGCTGCCTGGAGGCTTGCGCCCCCACGCCGGGCGGCGTGCCGGGGGGCTTCATCGGCGTGCAGCGCGACCAGGTTCTCGTCGGCGGTTCTGGTGATCGCGACGGTGTCTCCCTCCAGCGAGAAGGCGAGCGCATTCTGGACGGAAGCGGACACGCGGCGCCGGATTCCCGGATCCAGTCCCTCCCGGCGGGCCATGTATCCCGCCAGCAGCTCGAACTGCTCCACGGAAAGCACCGGCCGTCCCACTCGGCCGGGGGGCAGTGCGTCGGCGCCGAGGAGCTCGCTGCCGCCGGCGTCGCGCACCACGATGGTGCCGGCGACCAGGTCCCCCAGCCGTTGCGCCTGCTTGTTGACAAGGATGCACACGGCACCGGCCAGGCCCGATCCCACCGGCTGCAGGTCGACGATCCTGATCAGGTTGCGCAGCACCGAGCCCTGAAAGGTCAGGGGTTCGCCCCCCGTGTGGATGACCCGCAGCCCGATCGCGCGTTTGCCGGGGGTCCTTCCTCCGCTCAGTCCCTCCAGGAGCATGAAGTATCCCCACTGCGCGAAGAAGATGGCGAAGATGAGGATCGTCGCGCTGAACGACTCCATGATGTCGCCCAGCGCGCCCGCGTAGTACATGCCCAGCCCGAGGACGAGAAACGCGCCGAGCAGGATGGCGACGTCGACCGCGAAGGCCGCCACGCGGGAACCCAGGTCGGCGAGCACGTAGTCGAGGCGTACATGCTCGGGGGTATCGACCGTGACCCGCCGGTGGAGGGCCGCGGGCGGAGAGGGTGTATTCATGGCACTGTGGGCTGCGGACAGCCAGTGCCGGAGGAGGGACTTGAACCCCCGACACGCGGATTATGATTCCGCTGCTCTGACCAACTGAGCTACTCCGGCAAGCGACACCAAAGCTCCAAATGAGCCGGTACCTTGTCAAGCGGTCGGCGCGTCCCGATTCGGCCGGCGCGGTGCGACGGCCTGCAGCCGAAGCGCCCTGCCCTTGTCAAGCGACGCGGGCAGCCCCTTATTCGGGGCATCACCTCCTGCTACGGAGAACGGCACATGGATTTGGGTTTCTTCTTCATCCCGGGGCTCGCCGCCTTCGGGCTCATCGGGATCATGAGCTCGCTTCGGATCCTCTGGGAGTATGAACGCGGGGTGGTCTTCCGCCTCGGCAAGCTCACGCGCGCCAAGGGCCCCGGGATCGTCTTCCTCGTTCCCTTCGGGGTCGAGCGCATGCGCAAGATGGACCTGCGGATCATCGCCCTCGACATCGCGCCGCAGGATACCATCACGAAGGACAACGTGAGCTGCACGGTCAACGCAGTTGTCTACTTTCGGGTCGTGGATCCCTCCAGGGCCGTGGTGGAGGTGGAGGACTACTACTTCGCGACCAGCCAGATCGCGCAGACGACGCTGCGGAGCGTGGTGGGCCAATCCGAACTCGACGAGCTGTTGGCGCAGCGGGAGCGGATCAACGAGATCGTGCGGCGCATCATCGACATGGAGACCGATCCGTGGGGGATCGAAGTGACCGCCGTCGAGATCAAGGACATCGATCTGCCGAAGGAGATGAAGCGCGCGATGGCCAAGCAGGCCGAGGCCGAACGCGAGCGGCGCGGCAAGGTGATCGCGGCCGAGGGCGAGTTCCAGGCGTCGCGGAAGCTGTCGGCGGCCGCAAAGATCATCTCGCAGCACCCGGTGGCGCTTCAGTTGCGGTTCCTGCAGACGGTGGTCGAGGTGGCGGCGGAGAACAACTCCACCACGTTGTTCCCGATCCCGGTGGACCTGTTCGCCCCCTTCGTGGAGAAGGCGACGGGCGTCCCCCGCGGCGGGTTCCCGAAGTCGCTGAGCAAGGCCGACGCGGAGGCGCTGGCAGCGGCGGCGGTGGACGCGCTGGGCGCCGGTTCGGGCGAGGTGATGGAGGCGCTGGAGGCGGGGGACGCGGAGAAGGTGCTGGAAGGGGCGAAGCGGGCGCTGGGGATGGGGGAGGCGCAGGACGCGGAGGACGAGGAGGCTTAGCGACTGCGGCTGCGGCTGGCCCGCGGCGGTGGCCACGCGCCTGACGCGGGCGGCCGCGCCGGGAAACGGTCAGTTGGCGGCGCCCTGGCTGTCGCGCCCCCGTAGCCAGCGCAGAATCGACGGCCCGTCCGACTGTGTGGAATCCGCCGGCAACTCAGGCTCGGTGATCCGGTCGGTGATCCGGTAGAGATACTCGCCGTCGCGGATGAAGCCGTATCGCTCGCGCGCGACGCGTTCGAGCAGTTCGTCGTCGTTGCGCAGGGCTTCAATCCTGTGGCCGAGCGAGTCGATCTCCTGCCGCATTGCGCTGATCTCGGCGCGCCTGGCGACCAGCTCGGCGTCTGCGCGGCGGGCCTCCAGGATGGAGTACTCGCCCCCGGCCACCAGGAAATAGAGGGCGAGGCCGAGCACGCCGAACGAGATCAGGCGACTGGTGGAAATGCGCTTGATCACAGCACCTCCCTGCCGCCGTAGCGGGCCCGGGAGCCCAGGGCTTCCTCGATGCGGAGCAGCTGGTTGTACTTGGCGACGCGGTCGGTGCGGCTGGGCGCCCCGGCCTTGATGAGGCCCGCCCCCGTGGCCACGGCCAGGTCGGCGATGAAGGTGTCCTCGGTCTCGCCGGAGCGGTGCGAGATGATCGTGCCGAAGCCGGCGTCCTGCGCCATCCTGACCGCGTCGATCGCCTCGGTGAGGGTGCCGATCTGGTTCACCTTGACGAGGATCGAGTTGGCCGCGCCGGTGCGGATGCCGCGTCCGAGTCGGTCCAGGTTGGTGACGAAGAGGTCGTCGCCCACGATCCGGCAGCGCGATCCCACGCGCCGCGTGAGGGATGTCCACCCATCCCAGTCGTCCTCGTCGAGGGGGTCCTCGATGCTGACCATGCCGAAGCGGTCGATCATGTCTTCCCAGAAGGCGACCATTCCGTCGGTGGTCAGCGTCTCACCGGTCGACTTGTGGAAGGTGTAGCGTCCGCCGGAGAAGAACTCCGAGGCGGCCGCGTCGACGGCCAGGACCAGGTCCTCGCCGGGCCTGTAGCCCGCGGCCTCGATCGCCTGCATGACCGCTTCGGCGGCCTGGACATCCGACCCGAGATCGGGCGCGAATCCGCCCTCGTCACCCACGGCGGTGCTCTTCCCGGCCGCGCTCAGGACGCCCTTCAGCGCGTGGAACACCTCGGTTCCCATGCGCAGGCCCTCCGCGAACGAGGCCGCGCCCACCGGCAGGACCATGAACTCCTGGATATCGACGTTGTTGGACGCGTGGGCGCCGCCGTTGACGATGTTCATCATCGGCACCGGGAGGGTGCATGCGTCGTCGCCGCCCAGGTACCGGTACAGCGGGAGTCCCGCCTCGGAAGCCGCCGCACGGGCCGTCGCCAGCGACACGGCCAGGATGGCGTTCGCGCCCAGGCGCCCCTTCCCCGGCGTATCGTCCAACTCGGCCATGGCGCGGTCCAGGCCGCGCTGATCGCCAGCCTCGAAGCCGCGGAGCGCCTGCAGGATCTCGCCGTGGATGTTCTCCACCGCCTTGCGAACGCCCCGGCCAAGGTATCGCGCCCTGTCGCCATCGCGCAGTTCCACCGCCTCGTAACGTCCCGTCGAGGCCCCGCTCGGCACCGCCGCGCGCCCACTGTGGCCGGTCTCGAGCAGCACCTCGGCCTCGACCGTGGGGTTGCCGCGCGAATCCAGGATCTCGCGCCCGCCGATGTCGACGATGGCCGGCATCGCGCCCTATCCCTCCCCGTTCAGGAGCGAGGTGATCACCTCACGGCACTCCCGGGACAGCCGGTTGCGGTCCCTCGCGGTCAGCCCCTCGGTGCTGATCGGGCGGCCGACCGAAACGGTGGCGGTGCCGGGCGAGATCAGCCAGCTCCCCTTTTTCATGATCCCGCGCGTGCCGTGAATGGCAACGGGAACCACCGGCACCTGCGACTTGATCGCCATCATGAAGGCGCCCTTCTTGAAGCGCCCCATCTCGCCGGTGGGGGATCGCGTGCCTTCGGGAAACATGATGATCGTGCGTCCCTCCTCCAGCAGGTCGTCGACTCTCTGGAGGGATTCGATCGCCGCCTCCCGGTCGGAGCGATCGATGGCGATGTTGCCGACCTTCTGCCAGGCCGCGCCCACGACCGGGATGCGGTTCAGCTCCTGCTTGCCGACGAAGCTGAACTTGTGCCGCAGCGCGGTCCCGAGCGCGAAGATATCGAACCAGCTCTGATGGTTCGCCACCAGGACCTGTCCGCGCCCCAGATTCAGGCGTTCACCGTGCCTGACGATCAGCCGGGCCCCCGCGCCCTTCATGCAGATGGATGTCCACTCGCCGGTCAGCTGGTCGGCGCGCTTGCGGAAGTGGCTGGGCCACGCGAAGTGGTAGAGTACCGCGCGGCCGCCGGAGTAGAGCGTGGCGGCCACCATCGTGGCGTAGGCCCATGCGACGCGGATCACGGCGCCAGACGGGCGGGAGACGTGCCTGGACGCGATCCGGACCCGGTGCGGCGGTCCATGCGTTGCGCCTGGTGGCTACGCAAAGTGGTCGTAGCCTCCGCGGCCGGCGGCGGTGCGTCCGCCCTCGCCGTCTTCCAGAACGACGCCCGCGCCTGCATCGACCGAGCCGATCCGGGTGAGTCGTACCGACAGCTCGCGTCCCAGGTCCAAGATCGCTGCCTCCTTGCCTGCCGGGGCGGTAAACATCAGTTCATAATCTTCGCCCCCTTCGAGGGCGAGGTTCAAGTCCCCCCCCGCCGCGGTGTCGACAGGGACGGCGTCCTGGAGGATGCGGAGTCTGGCTCCGGAGGCCCTCGCGACCTGTCCGGCGTCCCTCACGAGCCCGTCGGAGATGTCGATCATCGCGCGCGCCAACCGCCGCTGTGCGAGCGCCTTCCCGAGCGGGACGCGATTCGGCGGAGAGGCGAAGCGTTCCCTCGCTGCCGGCGCGGGCCGGCCACCCGCCGACCACGCGGCCACGGCGGCCGCGGCCCCGCCCAGGACACCGGACACCCACACCTCCTGCCCCGCCTCCGCCCCGCTCCGCCGGCACGGCTCCCGCACCCTGCCGACGGCGACCACATCCACCACGGCCGGGCCCGGCGACCGGCTGACATCGCCCCCGGCCACCGCCACCCCCACCCGATCCCCCGCCCGGCGCACGCCGCGCTGTAGCTCCTCGCACAGCGACGGGTCGCCGGCCACCGCCAGCGAGACCAGGACCGCTTCCGGCGCCGCCCCCATCGCGGCCATGTCGCTCAGCGCCGCGGCGCCCGCCCTGAACCCCGCTTCGGCGGGCGCGATCCAGTCGAAGCTGAAGTGCACCCCCTCGACCATGAGGTCCGTCGAGATCGCGATGCCGCCGCGGAGTACGGCCGCGTCGTCCCCAGGCCCCTGAATCACCGCGCGGCTCCCCTTCCAGCCGATGGCGACAAGCCGCTCGATGAGACTCAGTTCGTCCACATGCGGACCGCGCTAGCGGGGCGGCGCCTGGTCGAAGGTGACGAAGGGGAACGGCAGCTCCGTGACGGGCTCCGCGTCGACGTCGAGCGCGCCGGGGATCGCCTCCACGACATCCGACGGCATCATGGCCGCGCCCAGACCGGTGGCCGAGGCGGCGCGCCCGGTTGCGTGCAGCGCCAGGCCCGATGCCTTGAGGGGGGGCGCGCCCTGTGCGAGGAAGGCGCCGACGGCACCCGTGAGGACATCGCCCATGCCCGCGACGGCGAGCGCGGAGGTGCGTGCGGTGGTGCTGACGAGGAGCCTCCCGTGCGGATCCGCAACCAGGGACGGGGTGCCCTTCAGCAGCGTGACGAGGCCGCGGGTGGCCGCGAAGGTGCGCGCCGCGCCGAGTCGGTCGTCCTGCACGGCGGCGACGGATGTGTCCGTCAGGCGGGCCATCTCGCCGGGGTGGGGGGTGACCACGATCGGCGCCCCTCCCGGCAGGGTGTCGGCCGGGGCGCGGGAGAGGAGGGTGAGGGCGTCCGCATCGAGTACGGCGGGGCGGCGGCCGAGAGCCCGGAGCGCGATTTCCAGCTGGCGTGAGGCGGCGTCCCCGGTCCCCAGTCCCGGGCCGGCCGCCAGCGCGTCGCCCGCCCCGACGGCGTCCCGCAGCGCCGCCTCGTCCGCGGCGTCGACGAAGAGCGCCTCCGGGACGTCCAGGATCAGGTCGCGGGCGTCGCGCGAGGTGCACACGCGCACCAGCCCGGCGCCGCAGCGGAAGGCGGAGCGGGCGGCCAGGATCGCCGCGCCGGGCATGGCCGACCCGGCAAGGATGGTGACGGCACCGACCGCGTTCTTGTGGGTGACGGGCGGGCGGCGCGGCTTCCATCGCGACACCGATGCGGCCGTCACCAGCTCGGCCCAGTCGGCGCCGGGTGCGGGCGGGAAGGCGATCTCGACGGCGACGACGCGGCCGCAGTGCATCCGCCCCGGATGGAGAAGCGTGCCTAGTTTCGGCCACCCGAAGCCGACCGTGAGGTCGGCCCGCACCACGGCTCCGGGGACCGCGCCGGTCTCGCCGTCGACACCGGAGGGCGCGTCGAGCGCCACGGTCACGCCTCCGGCGGCGTTGGCGGCCGCGATGGCCGCGGCGCAGCGCGCACGGGGCGCGCCGCGAATCCCGGTCCCCAGCAGTCCGTCCACGACGACGGCAGCCTCGCAGAGCACGCGCCATGAGGAGTCGCCGGCCGCCGCCCCTTTCCCGGCGTCCCCGCCATCCGGCCGGAAACGGACGGTCGGCAGGTCCCACCCGTGCAGCACGGACTCCACCGCGGGACGATTCCCCACCATGACCGCGGTGACGCTCCGTCCCCACGCCGCAAGGCACCTCAGGCACACCAGCGCATCTCCGCCGTTGTTGCCCGACCCCACCAGGGCCGCAACCGGCCCGTCGGGGAAGAGGTGCTGGACGATCAGCGCGGTCTGCCGCCCGGCATTCTCCATGAGCGCCGGCTCCGGCACCCCGCGCTCCTCGATGGAAACCCGGTCGAACTCAGCGGCCTGGCGTGAGGTCGGCGCGCGAACCCGCGGCCCGCTGAACGGCTTGCCCGGGCAGACCGGGACCATGCCTATTTGTAGCTCTGCCCGATCGACCGGCCGAAGGTGATTTCGCCGTTGTCAATGCGGATGTTGTAGCCGCAATCCGGATTGGAACAAACCCAGGCCTTGTACCGGATGGGCGCTCCGTCACGGCCGTAGTCGGACATCGGCAACAAGACACCACCGCCGCACTTCTTGCACGCAGGAAATCCGTTTTCCACCATCGCGTCAGCCCCTTGTCCTATTGGTTCCGCAGCACGAGATAGTCGAGTGGCAACCCTTGCATCGTGTCCCGGGAATCTCCCCGGCGCGACACTCGTTCCTCACTGATATTCAAACTGTAGCTGGTCTGCAACCATCCACGGGTATTCGGCGTCGAAAACGTCCTCGAAATCGAAGACGCCGTGGAAGTCCTCGGGGCGGTCTTCGGGGCGCTTGACCAGAAGTCCGATATCGACGAGAGCGAAGACGATGTCGCCCAGATCGTCGGTCGAATGAACGCCCCAGTGCTCGAGAACCGTGCGCGCCAGCGGGCCGTACTTGTCGATCGCCAGTCCGCAGGCACCCTCGGCCAACTCGCGGCCCGAAATGTGGCGCCTCTCCTTCAGGCCCGAGATCACCTGGCGCAGCGCATCGAGCAGGAAGGCGTACGCCTGCGGGCGGAAGCGGGGGTGCATCTCCCGCAACCGGGACATTGCATCGGCGGATTCACAGGTGCTCATGGTACTGGGAATTTACACTGTCGCCCGAACTCCGCCAATTCAGCGAAACAGGGGGAAGGTCTCGCACAGCTCCCGGACGCGCCTGCCGATGCTCTCGATCCGCTGCACGTCGCCGGGGCGGTCCAGGATGTCGGCGATCCATCCGCCGATCAGCGTCATCTCGTCCGCGCCCATCCCGCGTGTGGTGAGTGCCGGCGTGCCGATGCGCAACCCCGATGTGACGAAGGGCGACCGCGTCTCACCGGGGACCGTGTTCTTGTTGACCGTGATGCCGGCGCGTTCGAGCGCCTGCTCGGCGTCCTTGCCGGTAAGGTCGCGGTCCCGCAGGTCGACCAGGATGAGGTGCGTGTCGGTCCCGCCGGAGACAAGCTGCACGCCCCGTTCCGTCACGGTGCGGGCGAGGACCCGCGCGTTCTCCACGATGCACCCGGCGTAGTCCCGGAACGAGGGCGCCAGGGCCTCGCCCAGCGCCACGGCCTTGGCCGCGATCACATGCATGAGCGGTCCGCCCTGAATGAACGGGAAGACCATCCTGTCGATGATCTTCGCGTGCTCCGCCCTGCACATCGCCATTCCGCCGCGCGGACCGCGCAGTGTCTTGTGGGTGGTGGTGGTGACGACATCGGCGTGCGCGAACGGGCTCGGGTGATGGCCGCCGGCGACGAGGCCGGCGAGGTGGGCGAGGTCGACGAGGTGGATGGCGCCGGCCTCCCGGGCGATCTCGCCGAAGGTCTCGAAGTCGATGGCGCGAGGGTAGGCGGAAGCTCCGGTGACGATCAGGCGGGGCCGCTCCCGCAACACGGTCTCGCGCACCACGTCGAAGTCGATGCGGCCGTCCGATTCGCGCACGCCGTAGGCCGCGACCTTGAAGAGGCGGCCGCTGAAGTTGACGGGCGAGCCGTGCGTGAGGTGGCCGCCGTGGCTGAGGTTCAGCCCGACGATGGTGTCGCCGGGGTCCAGGAAGGCGAAATAGGCGGCCATGTTGGCCTGGGCGCCGGAGTGGGGCTGCACGTTGGCGTGATCGGCGCCGAACAGCTTCGTCGCGCGGGTGCGGGCGAGCTCCTCGACCTGATCGGCGTACTCGCAGCCGCCGTAGTACCGCTTCCCGGGCAGACCCTCGGCGTACTTGTGCGTGAGCACCGTCCCCATGGCCTCGCGCACCGCCGGGGACACGAAGTTCTCGCTGGCGATCATCTCGAGCTGGCCGTGCTGGCGGGACGTTTCGCCGAGCACGGCGCGGTGGACCAGGGGGTCCGCACTCTCGAGGTGTACCATTCGCCGCCTCCTCAGGCTGTAAGAGACCGGCCGATGACCAGCCGGAGGATCTCGCTGGTTCCTTCGTAGATCTCGGTGACCTTCGCGTCCCGCATGAGCTTCTCGACGGGAAACTCGCGCATGAAGCCGTAGCCGCCGAAGATCCGGACAGCCTCCTCCGTGACCCAGGCGGCCGTTTCGCTGGCCATCAGCTTGGCCATGGCCGAGCGCGCGGTCACCGGAACATCGCCGCCGGCACGGCCCGAGGCTCTCTCCTGCCACGCGCGCGCACCCTCCATGACCAGCGCCCTCGACGCGGCGATGCGGGTGGCCATGGTGGACAGCTTGCTCCTGATCGCGCCGAAGCTGGCGATCGGCCGGCCGAACTGGTGCCGCTCGCGCGAATAGACGATCGCGTGTTCCAGCGCGGCGCGCGCGATCCCCACCGCCTGCGCGCCGATGCCCAGCCTCCCCAGGTCCAGGGCCTCCAGGGCGTACCGCAGGCCGTGCGAGGGGTTCCCGACGAGGCGGTCGCCGGCCACCCGCACCCCGTCCAGTTCGACCTCGACCGTCTCGGAGGCCCGGAGGCCCATCGTCTTCTCGCGTTTGCCGACCCGGTAGCCCGGTGCGTCGGTGTCGACCAGGAACGCCCCGATCGCGCGGCCCCCCGCATCGGCTCCGCCGGTTCTGGCGAAGACGAGCATCACATCGGCAAGTCCGCCGTTCGTCACCCATTTCTTCTGGCCGGAGATCTCCCACCCGCCGTCGACCCGGCGCGCACGCGTGGTCATCGAAGCGGGATCGCTCCCCGCCCCGGCCTCAGACAGGGCGAAACCTGCGATTCTGTCTCCGGACGCCAGCGCCGGGAGCCACCGCGACTTCTGCTCGCCGGTCCCGTGGTCCAGCAGAATGACGGGAACCGGACCGTTCTGGATGTGGATCGTCAGCGACAGTGCGGCATCCCCGCGGGCGAACTCCTCGAAGGCGACCAGGTAGGTCGCCAGATCGAGTTCCAGCCCGCCATACCGCTCCGGCACCATCATCCCCAGGAAGCCCAACCCGGCCAGCTTGTCGAGAACCTCGCGATCGAATGCCCTCTTTTGATCCCACTGCCCCGCCACAGGTACGATCTCGCCTTCGGCGAAGTCGCGCGCGAGCTCCTGGATGGCCCTCTGATCTAGGGTGAGCATGCTCAAGGCGATTCTTCGTACGGGTAGAAGCCGTGGCCCGTCTTGCGTCCCAGCCAGCCGGCTGCAACGTACTGGCGCAGGAGCGGACAGGGGCGGTAGCGGTCGTCGCCGAGTTCGCGGTGCAGCACTTCGAGGATGTTCAGGCACGTGTCGAGGCCGATGAGGTCGGCGAGCGCGAGGGGGCCCATCGGATGGTTCATGCCCAGCGTCATCACCGTATCGATGGCGCGTGCCTCGGCGACGCCCTCCATCAGCGCGAAGACCGCCTCGTTGATCATCGGCATCAGGACGCGGTTGGAGACGAAGCCCGGGAAGTCCCGCACTTCGACCGGGGTCTTGCCCAGCTTCCGCGCAAGCTCCATGACCGCCGCGGTTGTGGCGTCGTCGGTTCTGAGCCCGCGGATCACCTCGACCAGCCGCATGACGGGCACCGGGTTCATGAAGTGCATCCCGATGACCTGCTGCGGCCGTTCCGTACGCGCCGCGATTTCCGTGATGGAGATTGAGGATGTGTTGGACGCCAGAATCACGTCCGGAGGCGCGATGTCGTCCAGGTCGGCAAAGATGCTGCCCTTGAGTTCGGCGATCTCGGGCACTGCCTCGATGATCAGATCGGCTTCGGCTGCCCGTCCAAGCGAGGTCTCCGGTTCTATCCGGCCCAGCGCGTCGTCACGGTCGGCCGCGTTGAGGCGGCCCCTGGCCACCTGCCGGTCCATGTTCCGGGCGATCGTCCGCATCCCGCGATCCAGCGCCGCGGGATCCGTATCGAAAAGGGTGACGGGCAGGTCCGCGAGCGCGCACACATGAGCGATGCCGTTGCCCATCGTGCCCGCGCCGACCACGGCGATGCGTTCGATCAGCACGCTGTCCTCCACTTGTGGGCCAGACACCCCACCGCCAGGAGCAGGCCTGCCGTGGCCGCCAGCCCGCCTTCCAGCCCGAACGCCCCGCCGGTGAGCAGCGGGTTGCCGGCGGCGGTCACTTCGATGAGCGGCGCGTCCACCAGTGCGAGTCCGCTAACCGGCAGGTCGGCGACGAAACTGGTGGCGAAATTCCATCCGGCGTGGAGCCCGATCGCCCACCAGAGACTGCCCGTCACCAGGAGGATCATGCCGAGAAGCAGGCCGGCCAGCGCGATGTTGACGAGGGCCAGCGCGCCCACATGGGGATTCGATCCGTGAAGCGCCGAGAATGCCACCGTGGTGAGCACCAGCGCCGCAACACTCCCCCAGCGCTCGGCGAGGACGCGCAGGGGGTAGCCGCGAAAAAGGAACTCTTCCGCCGCCGCCGCGCCCAGGATGACCACCGCCGTCCAGATGGCGGTAGACAGGTACTGGACCACGGTCCCGCTGTCGGAGCCGTACCGCAGGCCGCCCGCCGTGATCGCCAGGACGATCACCGGGACCACGATGACGACCCCGAGGAGAAAGCCGCCGCCGGAATCGCGCAGCGCCGCCGCCCTCTCCAGCCCCAGTTCGACCAGCGGCCGGCGGCCGTCGAGGCGCAGAGCCACGGCGGTGGCCCCGAGCGCGGCGACGAGCATCACCAAACCCTGCACCGCCATGCCCTCGATCCGGCCGCCGCCCACGGACGCCAGGGCCAGCAGAAGCGCTGCAAAGGCCACGGCAAAACCGCCCAGGCGGATCAGGGTGGGGACGACTCTGTCCATTTCAGCGTGAACCCGGACGGCGGCGGTCAGGAGCGGCGATTACGCCTCAGGATCTGCCGCGCCACCACCAGACCGATCCCGGCCTTGACCAGCGCGCCGACCAGGAAGGGCTGCACCGCGGCCATGAAGAGGGCGCCCGCCGCCAGGTCCGTCACGACCGCAAGCCACCCCGAGCCCATGAGGAAGATCACGACCGTTCCCGCGATCATGCCGGCGGCCGTTCGCAGGAGGTCACCCTCGTGCCCGGCGATCCAGCCCACCAGCGCCGCAGCCATCGGGAAAGCCATCAGGTAGCCGCCCGTCGGTCCGAGAATCCAGGGAAGTCCCGCGGCGCCCATCGCGAAGACCGGCACACCAATCGCGCCGAGGCCCAGGTAGAGCAGCTGCGACGATGCCCCCGCCACCGGACCCAGGAGCGCACCGGCAAGCAGCACGAAAAGGGTCTGCAGCGTCATCGGAACCGGGGTGATACCGAGGGGAACCGCCACGTAGGCCCCGACGGCGGTGAGAAGCGCGAACAGCGCCACGGCGACCGGCAATGCCACGGGCCTCGCGCCGGGGGCGACCGGTGCAAAACTCCAGATCCTCGCCTGTGATTCGATCATCAAACGTCCTCTTCAGTTCTTCCGTACGGCCAGGGCGACGGCGTTGCCACCGCCCAGGCAGAGCGTTGCCAGTCCGGTCTCGACGTCGCGGTCCGCCATGGCGGCCAGCAGGGTCACCAGGATTCGTGCCCCGGATGCCCCGATCGGATGGCCCAGCGCCACCGCCCCGCCGTTGACGTTCACGCGCTCCGGGTCCATCTCCAGCGCCCGCATGTCGGCGATCGCCTGAACGGCGAACGCCTCGTTCATTTCCACCAGCCCGTAGTCGTCAACGGTGGTGCCTGCACGCCTCATAAGGTTGCGCACCGCGACCACCGGCGCAAAGAAGAGGTCGCGCGGTTCGGTCCCGCCCGACGCGTATCCCGTGATTGCGGCCCGGTAGGCCAGCCCGTGCGCCTCGGCGTATTCCCGGCTGGCCACGACAAGCGCCGACGCACCGTCGTTCAGCCCCGGCGCGTTGCCGGCGGTCACCACCAGCTCCTCCAGCCCCTCCGGCGCGTCACGCGGGAAGGCCGGACGCAGGCGGGCCAGGGCTTCCAGCGACGTGCCGCGCCGGGGGCCCTCGTCGGTGTCGACCAGCGTGTGGCCGCGGCGGGTCTCCACGCCGACGGGCACGATCTCGGAGGCAAACCGGCCGCCGTCGATCGCCGACACGGCCTTTCGGTGCGACGCGAGCGCAAAACCGTCGGCATCGGCCCGGGTCACCCCGGCCTTGGCCGCCGTATACTCCGCGTGTCCTCCCATGTGGCACCGCCCGAACGAGCACCATAGCCCGTCATGCACCAGTCCGTCCTGAAGGGTGCGGTCGCCGAATTTCACCCCGCCCCTCATCCCCCGCACGTAGTACGGGACGTTGGACATCGACTCGAACCCCCCGGCCACGACCAGCCGTGCGTCCCCGGCCCGGATCGCCTGCGCCGCGAGCATCACCGCCTTCAGCCCGGACCCGCACACCTTGTTCACCGTGAAGGCGGGGACGCTGGCGGGAATGCCGCCATTCACGGCGGCCTGGCGGGCCGGCGCCTGTCCTGCGCCCGCGCTCACCACGTTGCCCATGATGACCTCGTCGACATCGGCCGCGTCGATGTCCGCCCGCTGCACGGCCTCGCGCACGGCGACGGCCCCCAGATCGGGGCCCGACATCGGACTCAGGCCCCCGAGAAAGCGACCGATGGGGGTGCGTACGCCGTCAATGATGACGGGTGTTGTCGCGGGGCGGTTCACGCGGTTTCTCCCTGGGCCTGGCGGTGATTCGGACGGGCTGCGACAGACATCATACCAACGAGCGGGAGCGGCGCGGAAGTCCGGCCCCGGCGAAAAGGTCGCGCTGCCTTCGCTGCGACTTGCGCGGCCGGTAGCGCCGGAGCGAATGAAGGTCGCCGATCCCCATCATCTCCGCGCGGTCGAGGAGCCTCAGCAGGATCCTGGCGGTCGCCAGCGCGTCGCCGTAGGCGCGGTGCCGGTCATGGATCGGGATATCGAAGAAGTCGGCCAGCGCGTCGAGGTTGCGCCGGCGCAGCTCCGGCAGGAGACGTCGCGCGAGGCTGATCGTGCAGAGCCGCTTCACCTCCGGTACGTCGCCGAGGGCGTCGCCCAGCTGGGCCCGCACCCAGCCCCAGTCGAAGGTCGCGTTGTGAGCGACGAAGACCCGGCCCGCGATGCGGCGGAAGACCTGTTCCGCCACCTCGTCGAAGGCGGGCGCGTCCACCAGCATGTCGTTGGTGATCCCCGTGAGGCGCGCGGTCGCGGGGTGCACGCGGCGCCCCGGATGCACCAGGGTGTGGAAGGCGTCGGTCACCGCCCCGCCCCGCACCTCGACCACCGCCACCTCCGTGATGCGATGGCCGGTTTCGTACCGCCCACCCGTCGTCTCCACGTCCACGACCGCGTAGCCGAGACGGGAGAGCGGCGTCCCGGGACCGCGCGCGCCCCCACGCCGGCTCCACAGACCCTGATCATCGACGTGGAAGCGGTCGTCGCCGCCGAGCAGGGAAAACACGGCCGCGGAGGCCGCGCCGGGGTTCCCCGCCATCCCCATGACCTCGCGCGCGATGTCGGCCGTTTCCGCCGGACCCTGGCGCAGAATCGACCAGGCGTGCTGCAGCAGCGATCGCCGACCTGCGGCCGCCCTCATCGCCGGCCGCGAGCCAGCGCGTGCGACAGGCTCTCGAGCTCGACCAGCATGCTCACGTTGCGGAGCGCGACATCGCCCGGCAGGCGGAGCGGAACCGGCGCGTAGTTGAGCACGGCCTTGACCCCGGCGGCAACCACGCGGTCCACCAGCTGCTGGGCCACCGGGGCCGGCACGGCGACGATCACCAGATCGGTCCCGTCGTCGCGCAGCGCGCACTCCAGATCCTCATCGCCGCGGATCGTGACGTCGCCCAACCGCGAACCCACCTTGCAGGGGTCGTTGTCGATCACCGTGGTGATGTTGAACCCCCGCTTGCGGAACGGCTGGTATTCGAAGAGCGCGGTCCCGATGCGCCCCGCGCCCAGGAGCGCCACGCGCCAGGTGCAGTCGAGCCCGAGCACGGTGCGCAGCACCCCTGTCAGCTCCGCAACCGAGTAGCCCAGTCCCCGCTTGCCGAAGGAACCCAGGTACGAGAGATCCTTGCGCACCTGCGCGGCCGTCGTCCCGCCACGCTCCGCCAGGACGCCGCTGGCGACATTGGCGATCCCGGAACGGCCGAAGTCCTCCAGGTAGCGCAGATAGAGGGACAGGCGCCGGATCGTGGCGTCGGGGATCTTGTTTGTGAAAGCGTTCACAAGTTGAAGCTAGAAGCGTTGTGCGGGGAGCGTCAACGCGCCGCTGAGCCACAGGTAGTCCTCCGGTGACAGCTGCTCCGGACGCACGGTCGGCGACAGCGTCCGGGCCGCGAGCACATCGCGGATGGAAGACGCCGGACAGCGCAGATCCGGGTGTCGGCGCAGGATCGTTCCGAGCTGCTTGCGCCTCCAGGAAAAGGCGGCCCGCGTGAGCGCGCGGACCCGGGCGGCTTCCTCGATCGTCACGCGCGGCGGATCCCTGGGTGTGATGCGAATCGCGGCCGAATCCACGCGCGGCACCGGCCTGAAGGCCTGGCGCGGGACCTTGCACACCTTCGCCACGCGCGCGTGGACGGCGACTCCCACCGAGAGGGCGCCGTAGACGCGCGTACCGGGCCCCGACATGATTCGCGCCGCGACTTCGGCCTGCACCGTGAGCACGATGTCCGCCGGGCAGGGCAGCTGCAGCAGGCGGAAGATGATGGGCGTCGTGATGTTGTACGGGATGTTGCCCACGACCCGGGTGCGGCCCCAGTCGGCGGTGAGCGAGGAGAGGTCGACCGAGAGGATGTCGCCGTGCACGACCGTGACGCGGGGGTCGCCTTCGTAGCGCGCGGCCAGCGTGGCGGCGAGGTGGTCGTCGAGTTCGACGGCGGTGACGGGGGCCCCGGAACTCGCGAGGTGGTCGGTGAGCGCGCCATGCCCGGGCCCGATCTCCAGGATGGACTCCCCTTCCCCGATGGCCCCGGTCGCAGCCTCGGCAATCTTGCGCTGCAGGTTGGGATCGATGAGGAAGTTCTGCCCGAGCGAGCGCTTGGCGCGTTGGCGCCCCTTCCTGGCGGGACTCATCCGGGACGATGCGCGGCGCCGGCGGGCGAGGCGCCGTGCGTCTTGCCGGGTTCGGCGGCGGTCATGCGGTGCGCAGAATGACGGCCGTGCGGTCGTCGGCCGGAATCGAGGGCACGGCTTCCCGGGACATCTCGAAGAGGATGTCGAGGATCTCGCCGGGCGCCCTGGTGCGGTTGGCGGCGACGGTGCGCAGGATCTGCTCTTCGCCGCTGCTGCGCCGGACGCCGGCAAGCCTGTCCGAGAGACCGTCGGTGAAGAGCAGCAACAGGTCCTCCCCCGGTGACCACCGAGCCGTGCTCTCGCTGTAGGGCGTCTCCCCGATGCCCATGGGCGGGTCGGTCGCAAAGAGGCGGCGGGCACCCCCGTCCGAACCGATGACGAACGCCGACGGGTGTCCGGCATTCGTGTACGCGATCCCGGGCCGGCCGGGCGCGAGCACGCAGTAGCAGAGCGACAGGTACATCTCGGTGGACTGCAGTTCGTCGCCGATGGCGCGATCGAGGTACTGCATGACGGTTGCGGGAGCCGCGCCCTGCTCCGCGTAGATCTCGGCGGCGCTCATCACCAGCGCCATGATCAGGGCGGCGGGGAAGCCGTGTCCGGAGACGTCGCCGATCATGATGCCGACCCTTCCCCGGGACAGCTGGATGACCTGGTAGAAGTCGCCGCCGACGGAGGCGGTGGGCACCACGCGGGCCGCGGCCTCGACGCCCGGAATGCGCGGGATGGGCGGCAGAAGCTTCAGCTGGAGGTCGTGGGCAAGTTCCATTTCGCGGGACTCCTGCCCGCGCGCCATCTCCTCGCGCAGCCGCCGGTTCGCCTCGAGGGCAGACGCGAGTGCGGCCCGGTTGGTCTCGGCCTTGCGGGCCAGCAGGGCGGAGCGGGCCACCGTCGCCGCCACGATCCGGGCCGCGGGGCTGGCGGGGTCCAGGCCCGGGATCGCGAAGTCGAAAGGCGGTTCGGCGTCCTCCACTCCGCCGGCACGCGCCGCGTCGTCGCGCAGCACCAGGGTCACCGCATTCCCGGCCGAATTGAAGTGGACCTCGTCCATCAGCGCCCGCATCAGGAAGATGCCGCGCCCGTCCGGTCGCATGAGGTTCTCGGGGAGTCGCGGGTCGGGCACGCGATCGGGATCGAACCCGCGTCCCTCGTCGGCGATGCGCGCCCTGACCTCGCCCGGTTCGACCTCCAGTTCCACCCGGACCCGCCTCTCCGGATCGCCCTCGTTGCCGAAGAGCATCGCGTTGGAGAGCGCCTCGGTCAGGCCGACGCGGAAGTTGAAGAGCAGCCGCCGGCGTTCGATGCGGGCGTGGGCGCAGCACTCGACCGCGTGATCGACCGCTTCCTCGATGACGCCGATACGGTTGGGCAGGTCGAGGACCAGGTCGCCCGCACCGGCAGCGGTCCGGCGAAGGCCGTCAGCGCTCATGGGTCCGCCGGGAGTTGTCCGGGCGCTGCCGGCAATCCGTCGCGAGTGCATCGCCGCCCAAACGCCGCGGGGGATCCTTCCATGCCGCTAATCCGCCAGGGCCTCCTCCACGCTGCCCCGAATCGTGAAGAGCGTGTCCAGCTTGGTGAGTTCGAAGAGGCGCATGAGATCATGACTGAGGGAGGTCAGCTGGAGCGTGCCGTCCACCTCGCGCACTCGTTTGGAAAGGCCGACGAGCACGCCGAGCCCCGAGGAGTCGATGTATCCGGTATGGGCGAAATCGATGATGAAGTGACGCGCGCCGCCTGCGAGCTCCTCATGCATCATCTCCTTCAACTCGTGGCGGTTGCCGACGATCAGCTGGCCGTCGACGTCGACGACCAGTGTGCTCCCGACCCTTCTCACTGTGAACGACATCTGTCCTCTTTCCGGGGAGGCGGCCACTCCAATCCATCGCCTGGAGACCCGGAACGGCCGTCCGGGAACCGGGTCGCCGGTCGAACAACGAACATAAGCAACCGCGGCGATCCGGGCCGTGCAAGTACGGCGGCCATGTGCGCCGCCCGCCCGGGAGCGCACGGCGTCCCGGATTCAGCCGCGCCCCGGGTTCAGTCGCGTCCTGACATCAGGGCCGTGATCGCGGCGATGTGGACGATGTCGGACACCGACGCGCCTCGCGACAGATCGTTCATCGGCGCCCCGAGTCCCTGGAGGATCGGGCCCAGCGCCAGCGCCCCCGCCAGCCGCTGCACCAGCTTGTAGGCGATGTTCGCCGCATCGAGCCCGGGAAATACGAGGACGTTGGCCCTGCCCGCGACCGGGGAGCCCGGCGCCTTGCCGCGCGCCACCTCGGGAACCAGCGCGGCATCCGCCTGCAGTTCGCCGTCGGCAGCCACATCGGGCTGCAGGGCGCGAAACCGCCTGGCCGCCTCCCTGACCCTCTCGACCGGCCGCCCGCCCGCGCTTCCCAGCGTGGAGTACGAGAGGAACGCGACCCTGGGCTCGTCGCCCACCACCTGCCGCCGCAACCGGACGGCCTCGCGGGCGATCTCCACGAGCTGCCGCGTGCCGGGCGCGGGGACCACCCCGGCGTCCGTGAAGGTGAGGACCTCCGTGCCCTTTCCGCGAAACCCGCGCACCTCCATGAAGAAGGAGGAGGACAGGGTCCGGACCCCGTCGCGGAGCCCCACCACCTTCAGCGCGGTGCGGACCACCTCTGCCGTGGTGTGCGCCGCGCCGGCAACGACCCCATCCACCGCTCCCGCGCGGAGCATCGCCGCAGCACGCTGCAGTGCGCCCCCCGCATCGGGGTCGCCGCCCTGTCCCCCCACAAATACGGGTTCGACCACCGACTTTCGCGCGAGGATCTCCGCCGCGTCCGCGATCCGCGGATCGTCACCCTCGGGAAACGCGATTCTGCGGCCCAGCCGCCCCGCGCGCGACTCGAGCTGCTCGGCGAAGGTCACGAAAAGCGTTGCCGCAACCGCTTCAGCACCGGGGCCGAGACGAAGCTGCCGACGTCACCGCCGAGTGCGGCCACTTCGCGAACCAGCGACGCCGACAGGAAGGAATTCGCCACGTCGGGCGCCAGGAAGACGGTCTCGGCGCCGTCCCAGAGTTCGCGGTTCATCTGTGCCATCTGGAATTCGTACTCGAAGTCCGAGACGGCGCGGAGGCCTCGCACGATGAACTGGGCATCCATCCGGCGCGCGAAATCCACCAGCAGACCCGAGAACGACACGCACTCGATGCGGCGGTCGTCGGCGAAGACCTCCCGCATGATCTCGAGGCGCTCGGGCACGGGGAAGAGGTGCCGCTTGGACTGCGACGAAGACTCGGCCACCGCTACGATCAATCGGTCGCAGACGCGGAGCGTGCGTCGCGCCACGTCTTCGTGTCCCCGCGTGACCGGGTCGAAGGAGCCGGGGTACACCGCCACGATGGAAGGGGGGGTCGTCATCGGGAGCCACCTCCTGTGTCTGTCACCCTGGTGAGGGCGGTGTCGCCGTATATGCGCTGCTCAACGGTAACGTCCGGGGGAAGGGTTTCGCGCCGATCGTGCTCGATCCAGAGTTCCCGGGCAAACGGCGCGGCGCGGTAGCCGGCCAGAAGCCGGAAGGCGTAGCCATGGTCGTAGGGCGGGTCGGCGAGGGCAAGGTCCCAGGGCGGATCGGGCGGGGTGCGCAGGTGGCTCATGGCGTCGCCGCGAATGACCGTTGCCGCCGGGCCCGCGTCCAGGGAACGGATGTTCCGTTCGATGGTCCGGATCGCGCGATGGCTCCGCTCGACAAAGGTCACGTGGGATGCGCCCCGGCTGAGTGCTTCCAACCCGAGTGCCCCGGAGCCGGCGAAAAGGTCGGCAACCCGGGCCCCGCGGATGCGGTTGCCAAGGATCGACATCCAGGCCTCGCGCACCCGGTCTGTGGTCGGGCGCACCCCCTTTCCGGGCACCTTCGCCAGCCTTCGGCTCCTCCACTTCCCGGCTATGATCCTCAAGTCACGTGGCCGGCCGCATGTCCAGGGCCTTCGCCTCGACCGTCGTATGTCCCTGGTAGGTATTCTCCATGAGGTTGAAGGCCACGTCCACCGGGCCGGTGGCCAGAGAGCCCGCGGGGATGGAATCCGCCATGCCGAAGCCGATGCCGTTGAGTCCGGCGCCGTTGTGGGAGATACGGAACTTCAGGTGTCCGCCCTTCAAGGCCCGGGTCGATTCCAGCCGCACGCCGCGGGCGACAAGTACGGGTTCGGGATTCGCGCGGCCGAAGGGGCCAAGGTACCTGAGGAAACGGTTGAAGTCACGATCGATCTGCGGGAGTCCGATTTCCATGTCCCCGCGCAGCTCGGGGACCGGCTCGCCACTCCCCATGGCGCGGCGCGCGGCACCGAGGAACGCTTCGCGGAATGCGGGGAGCCGATCACGGTGGATGTCGAGTCCCGCCGCCTGGTGGTGGCCACCGAATCGCACCAGGTGGCGGGAGCAGTTCGCGATCGCGGCGTGCAGGTCGAAGGAGGGGATCGAGCGCGCGCTCCCGCGTCCCGAGTCGTCGTCGAGGGCGATGACGACCACGGGGCGGTGGACCCGGTCCACCAGTCGTGACGCAACGATCCCGATCACCCCCGGATGCCACCCCTCCCCCGCCACGACCACTCCCCGGTCGCCGGCAGGATCGTACTCGGCCCGCATCACCTCGAAGGCCTCTTCCGTGACCTGCTTTTCGAGCTTCTTGCGCTGGCGGTTGTCCGCGCCCAACCGGCCCGCGAGCCGGCGTGCCTCGTGCTCGTCGCGCGTGAGGAGCAATTCCAGCGCCGCGCCGGGGTCGCCCACCCTCCCGGCCGCATTGATCCGGGGCGCCAGGTCGTACGCTATCCGCGTGGAGTCCACGGGCCGGCCGGTCACGATCCCCGCGTCCGCCATCAGCGCCCTCAGGCCCGGGCGCCCGGTGTCGCCCAGAACGCGGAGTCCGTAGCGGGCCATCGTGCGGTTCTCGCCCTTCAGGTCGACCTGGTCGGCGATCGTCGCCAGAGCCACGAGATCCAGATGGACCCAGCTCTCGTCCTGCGGTCTGCCGAGAAGCCGCGCCATGATCTGGCCGATCTTGAAAGCCACACCCGCGCCGCACAGGTGCTTGTTCGGGTACGGGCAGTCGGGCCGGTTGGGATTGACTACGGCGAAGGCGTCGGGAAGACGGGAATCCGGCCGGTGATGGTCCGTGACGATGACCGTCATGCCCGCATCTGTGGCCTGGCGGACGGGATCGTGGGCCACGATGCCGCAATCCACGGTGATGAGTACGCCCGCGCCCAGCGCTGCCGCGCGCGCCACGCCCGCCGCGGACAGGTCGTAGCCGTGCTGGCGGCGGTCGGGTACGATGGCTTCGGCCCGTCCGCCCAGCGAGCGTATCCACGAGGTGAGCAGCGCGCTCGCGCAGATGCCGTCAGCGTCGTAGTCGCCGTGGACGACGACCATTTCGCCGCGCTCGACCGCCTCGGCAAGGCGGCCCGCGGCAGCCCTGGCGTCCAGGAGCCCCCCCGGATCGTGCAGGCCGTTCAGCAGGGGGCGCAGGAAGGACTTGGCGGCTTCCGGCCGGTCGTAACCCCGGACCGCGAGGAGGTGGCACAGGGCGGGCGGCAGTCGCAGCGCCTGCGAGAGGGCCCGGACGGTTGCCGGTTCAGGGGGCGGAGCGAGTTTCCAGCGGCGCCGGGGGATGTCGGCGGGCCGCTGCTGCCGGCCGACGGGGCTCACCCGCCGATCGCCGTCTCCGGTGATACGTCCTCCGGCGCTTCCATCGGAGCGGTCACGATGACGCCGCAGGCTTCACATCGGACCAGCGGAGCCGAGGTGCGGATTTCGTTCTGAACCTGCAGCGGAATCAGCGAAAAGCACGACCCGCAGGCCCCATCCGCCGTCATGGGGGCCACCGCGTCCCGGCGTCCTCCGCGAGCAAGGTTGTCGTAGACCATGAGATAGCGCTTGTCGAGACCGGTCGCGCACAGTTCGCGCTCGGTCTCGAGCGTTGCGAGCTGGGCGCGCGCGCCTTCCTGCTCTGCCAGGATCTCGCTCTTCCGGGGGCCGACGGCGGACTGTGCCTCTTCCAGTCCCTCGCGCTGAATCTCGAGCCGGTCCTCGAACCTCCCGATCTGGTCGAGCAGGCTGACGACATCCAGCTCTTCCTGGTCGAGGGCCCGGCGCACCAGTCCCAACTCGGCCTGAACGGCCGCTTCCTCGCGGATCGTCCGGACCATGTTCAGGCGTTCTTCGAGCCGCTGCACCCGCCCTCGCTTGCCCTCCGCCGCAAGGCGCAACCGGCGCTCTTCGAGACGAAGTTCGCGGACTCTGTTCGATGTGATTTCCACTTCGTCCGCCAGGCGGCGAACCGGCTCGTCGACCGCCGCGATGGTGGCGTCGAAGGACTCGACCTGCTCGCGGGTCTCCCTGATTCGTTGATCAATGGTTTGCAGCTCCAGCAGTCTGCTGGAGACCAGGCCGGTATCGACCGTCACGGTGCGCCTTCTCCTTGGCGTTGAGGGTTGCCCGCCGCCCGGTGCGCGGACCTGCGCCAGTCGGAACCACGGGATTGTTTCTCCTTGATCAGATCCTGCTTTTGCCGCAGCAGCCTGAGGGTATCGGCCTCGTCCGATCGGGCGATCTCCGTATCGAGCGCTTCCAGTCGGCGGTCGAGGGACGTGTTTTCGATCTGCCGCACGGCGTCCTCGAAGATCGATTCGGCGGGCTCCGGCACCTCGCGGTCGCTCATGAGGTCTTCGAAGTGGCGTACCGCTTCCGGCATGGTTTCTTCCGGCGGGGCCGTGAGTTCCGGATCGTTGATCAACTCTTCGAAGATGGCACGGTATCCCGCGTCCTCCAAGTCCGCCGGTCCGATCCGCTCGGCCGCCTTGTCGATCCAGTCCCGGTGCTTGATGAGCAGCAGCAGCAACTGGCGCTCCACACCGAGGCCGTGAAAGCGGGGAGCGGGCCGCCGCCGCACCGGTGTGGCGCGCCGCGGGGGACCTGGCCTTGGGGCACGCGCCTCGCGCAGTTCGGCCTCCAGCGTGTCGATCCTCACACCCGTCCGCTCGGCGACCGTGGCCAGGTAGATGTCGCGCTGCCGCGGATCGGTCACGGCCCGCAGCGTGGGCAGCAGCCGGTCGAGCGCCCGGCGCGTGCTGTCGATCGAACTGAAGTAATCGCGCTCCTCCAGAATCGCGATCTTGCGGTCCAGGACATCGACCGCCTGCGCCAGAAACGCCTGCACGGCCTCCGCGCCGCCCGAGCGCGCCACCGAATCCGGATCTTCGCCGTCGGGCAGGGTGACCACCGACGCCTGCAGCCCCTGCGCCAGGAGGATGTCCGCCGCGCGGAAGCTGGCGCGCAGCCCCGCCGGGTCGCTGTCGAAGAGGATCCGCACCTGGGTCGTGTATTGACGCAGCAACTTCGCGTGTTTCTCCGTGACCGATGTGCCGAGGGGCGCAACGGCGTTCCGGATGCCCACCGCAGCGAGGGAGACCGCGTCCATGAATCCCTCGACGAGGAGCGCCGCGCCCCGTCGGCGGATGTGGTTGCGGGCCCAGCCGAGGCCGTACAGCTCCTCTCCCTTGTGGAAGATCGGGCTCTCGGGCGAATTGAGGTATTTCGGGGCTCCCTTGCCGGACGGGCCCAGGAGGCGGCCCCCGAATGCCAGAACACGCCCGGTCACCGACTCGATGGGGAAGACGATCCGGTTGCGGAAAGCGTCGTAGGGCCGCTCGCGGTTTTCGCTCTTCTTGATGAGACCGAGCTCGAGGAGGATCCCCTCGTCGAGGCCGTGAACGGACGAGGCCTCGCGGAAGGCCTCCCACTCGTCCGGCGCGTAGCCCAGGCCGAAGCGTTCGCCCGCCTCGCGGTCGATCCCGCGCCCCTCGAGGTATTCGCGCGCGCCCTTCCCCCCCTCCCACTCCCACAGCCGTTCCCGGAAGTAGGCGGCCGCGTACGCCGAAGCCTCGTGGTACGGGCGCCAGGGGTCGTCGCCCCGCTTGTCGCGCCGCACCTCGCGCACCTCCACCCCGCACCGGGCCCCGACGTATTTGACGGCATCGACGAAGCTCATCCCCTGGTGCTTCATGAGGAACGAGAACACGTCCCCCGATTCGCCGGACGAGAAGTCGTGGAAGAACGCCTTGGCGGGCACGACGTAGAAGGACGGAGTCTTCTCCTTCTTGAAGGGGCTGAGTCCGCGGAAGTCCTTTCCGGCCTTCTTGAGCTGGACGAATTCGCCGATGACTCCGACGATGTCGGCGCGGGCGCGAACCTCCTCGACCACCCGGTCCGGGATCACGCTACTTCATCCTCACCAGGGTGACGCCGTAGCCGCCCTCGGCGGGCTTGCCGGCGCGAAACTCCGCCACGCGCGCGTCGCGGTCCAGCACACTCGTGACCCGTGCGCGAAGCGCGCCGGTGCCCTTGCCGTGTATGACGCGCAGTTCGCGCAGATCGGCGACCGAGGCCTCGTCGAGCGCGCGCACGAGCGAATGTTCGGCCTCATCCGCGCGCTGGCCGCGCAGGTCCAGCTCCGTCGCCGGATCCGGTGCGGGGCCGCTCCACGCGGCTCCGGCGCGTCCACGCGCGTCCGCCTTGCGAGCGCCGCTCACCTCGCCGCCGCCATCCGCCACGGCGGCGACCCGGTCGGCGTCCACCCTCATCCGCACGCCCCCCACGTTGACGACCACCCGCCCCCCCTCGACGGCCACCACGGTTCCGCGCGTCCCCGACTCCGCCAGCCGCACCACACTCCCGGGCGCGGCGACGACCTGCTGCGCTCCCGCCACCCGCCCGCGTCCTGCCCCACCACGCCCCCGCCTCGCGCGGCCGCCCTGCTCCGGCCCCTCGAGCACTCGCGCCGCCTTCTCGACCGCCCGGCGCGCCTCCCGGGCCGCCTCGTCCAGCGACGCCGCCTCAACCCGTTCCGTGAGATCCGCGATCGCCCGCTCCACCTCCCGGCGTGCATCGAGGAGCAGCCGGCGGGCATCCCGGCGCGCACGATCCGCGTGCTCCCTTTCGGAGCGGCCGAGCTCCTGTTCGCGGGCCTGCAGCTCCGATTGCAGCTGCTCGGTGCGGCGCCGTTCCGCGTCCAGCCGCGCGAGCAGCTCCGTCACCCTCTTCTCCTTCGCCTCCAGGCTCTCCAGCACTTCGTCCAGCCGCGCTTCGGCGCCGTCGCGGTAGGCCTCCGCACGATCAAGCACCTCGGCCGGAAAGCCTAGCCCGCGCGCGGTCGCCAGGCCGTAGCTCCGGCCCGGCCGCCCCTTGGTGAAGTGGTAGGTCGGCGCGAGCTGCTCGCCGTCGAATCGGAGCGACGCGTTGACGATCCGGCCGCCGGGAACGGCCAGCCGCTTCAGCCCCCCGAGATGCGAGGTGATCACCGCGGTGCATCCGCGTTCGGCGAGGACCTCGACGATCGCCCGCGCGAGCGCCTCCCCTTCCTTCGGATCGGTCCCCGCGCCGGGCTCGTCGATCAGGACGAGGGATCGCGGCCCCGCGCTGACCAGCACCTCCTGCAGGTTGCGGAGGTGTGCGGAGAAGGTGGACAGGGAGTCGGCGATCGATTGCTCGTCGCCCACGTCGGCGAAAAAGGAGTCGAATACCGAAAGCCGGGTGCCCGGCCCGACCGGGGGCACCACCCCCGACTGTGCGAGCGCGGAGATGAGGCCGACGGACTTGAGGAACACCGTCTTGCCCCCGGTATTGGGGCCGGTGACCACCACGACGCGCTCGTGTGGATCGAGGGCGAGGTCGAAGGGGACCGCGTCCGCTCCGCCCGCGAGAAGCAGGGGATGGCGTCCGCCGCGGATCTCGAGCTGCCCGTCGCCGATCTCGGGCACGCAGCCCTTCCAGCGGCCGGCGGCCCGGGCGAGGGCCACCCGCTTGTCCATCTCCGCCAGTGCCCCCATCGACCGCGCGAAGGCGGGGGCGAGCGGGCGGCAGCGCTCCGTCAGCGCGCGCAGGATCCGCTGCACCTCCCTGGCCTCGGCGCGCTCGAGTTCGCGGACCCGGTTCATCATGTCGATCGCCGAGGGCGGTTCCATAAAGACGGTGGCGCCGGAGGCCGACTCGTCGTGCACGTAGCCTCCGACCGCCCGCTTCCCCTCCCGCCGGACCGGGATCACGTAGCGCCCCTCGCGGATCGACACCGACGCCTCGGGGACCCGGTAGCGGTCGTCGACGTCATTCAGCAGGCTCTCCAGGTGGGACACGACCCGATTGTGGGCTCCCCCCAGACTCGCGCGAATCCGGCCCAGCTCCCGGCTCGCCCCATCGAGGACGAGCCCCTCCACGTCGACGCTGCGCAAGATCGCGGCTTCCAGTTCGGGATCGGCCAGCAGGCGCGAGCCGAGCTCCGCCAGGGACGGCAATCCCTCCGCCTCCCCCGAGAGTGCACGCAGGACAATCCGGCCTGCGGCCAGCACGACCCCCAGCCCCGCCAGCTCGGCGGCGGTGAGCACCGAGCCCTCCACCGCCAGGCGGCTCGCCGGGCCGTCCGATTCCGGGAGCGGCGGGAACGACCAGTCCTCGCGCGCCGACAGGAACGCCTGCGCCTCCCCGACCGCGCCCAGGCGCTCGCGCACGACGTTGCCGTCCGCTGCGGGCCGCAACGCGAGCACGGCCTCCCGGCCCGCCCGCGTACAGGCGAACCCGGCGACGTACTGCAGGGCCTTGCCGAACTCCAGGACCCGCAGAGAACGGCCGGACATTCTAGCGTCCCGTCCCGGAAGTTCGCGTGCTACCGAGAGTGCCGAGGCGCCGGGCTGGCAAGGCGCTCTGAGAGGCGAATAGCACCGCTATTCGTCCGAAGAGCAACGCAGAGCGGAGCCCCGAAGACGAGAATGTAAAGAAAACATGACAATTTGTAATGTAAATGCGACAATACAGCTCGGCAAGCGTAGCGGTCCGGCACGGATGCATCGGTGCTCAAATAGCCGAGAGATTTCCGGGACAGGACACTAGGCGAGCACCTCCCTGACGATCGCGGACGCCCTCTTCCCGTCGAAGCGGCCGCGGATCCGCGGCATCAGCGCCGACATCACCGCGCCGATGTGGCCGGCCCCGCCGGCGACGATCTCCCGCACCATGGCCCTCACATCGTCCTCCGACAGGTCGGGCGGCATGTAGCTCCGCAGCACCCCCTCCTGCTCCTTCTCCCTGTCCGCGAGATCGGTGCGCCCGCCATCCGCCATCTGCGCAGCGGCGTCCTGGCGCTGCTTGATGGCCCGGGCCAGAACCGACCGGACGCCGTCGTCGTCGAGCGGCTGCCCGGTCTCGATCTCCCTGTTGCGCACTTCGGCAAGGGTGGTGGACAGGACGAGCGTGCGCACCCGGTCGCGTGCGCGCCGCGACTCGTTGAGGTCCGACCTGAGCGTGTCCTTCAACGATGACTTCAAGATTTCCTCCGCTGATCGGGCATCATCGCCCCGAGGGCCTCCCAATATGCACCGGATCCGCTGACGGCGGGTTCATGCAGGTGCTGATGAAATGACGATTGTCCCATCGAACCATATCAAACACCCGGCGGATGGGATACAGTATGGGCCCCCGGGTGGCCGGAAGCTGAAAGGAGCGAGATGAATCGTATCACGGAGTGCATGGTCGAAATCCTGCGCCGGAGCGGTCCGGGCGCAATGTCGATACCGCGGCTGCGGGCCGAACTCAGGAGGCGCCGGCCCCCGATCGCACTCTCGCCCGAGGGGATCAGGGAGGTGGTGGAGGAATCGGAGGGCCGGCTGGTCCAACTGGAGTTGGGGATGAACGACGTCTCGGGGACCGACCTCGACGGCTGGGTACTGCTGATGCATCGCGAGGACGCGCCTGTCCGAGGCAGGCTCGCCGGCTTGCTGTGGCAGAGCCTGGCCGCGCTCGCCGAGGACGTCGAGGTCGACTCGCACGTCGAAGTTGCGCGCTGGATCCTGCACGCGGAGCGCGCCAGCAGGGTCTGCATGTCCAGCGAGGGGATCCGGTATCGCGGCAGCCGGTAGACGCGGGTCTGTCCCCGGACTGCCGGCAGCCCGCGGATAAACACCCGCGGCTTCCTACCCGAGCGCCTCCCTGACGCGCGACCAGAAACCGCGGCGCTGCGACGGGTCGACCCGGTCGGGGGGACGATCCTCGACCTCGCGCAGTTCGCCGATGATGCGCCTCTGCTCGGCGTTGAGCCGCGTGGGCACCCACACGCAGAGCCGTACGAGGAGGTCCCCGTTCCTGCGGCCGTGCAGTTCGGGAACGCCTTCCCCCGCGACCCGGATGACCTCGCCGTTCTGCGTGCCGGCCGGGACCTCCACCCAGGTCCTGCCTTCAACCGTGGGAACGGCCACCCGGTCTCCGAGCGCCGCCTGCGCGAAGGTGATGGGAACATCCACCGCGAGATCGGTTCGGTCGCGCGCGAAGCGCGGATCCTCGGCCACGTCCAGGAGCACCACGATGTCGCCGCGCGGTCCGCCCCGGGGGCCCACATTGCCCTCTCCGCGCAGGGTGATGTAGTTCTCGGACGAAACGCCCGCCGGAACCTCGACCTCGATCTCGCGGTCGACCCGAACCCGGCCCTCGCCGCGGCACGTCTGGCAGTGCTCCGAAATCACCGTGCCTTCACCGCGGCACTGCCTGCACGGCGTCACACTGACGAACCGGCCGAAGACCGAGCGCTGCTCCACCCGCTCCTCGCCGGCCCCTTCGCAGGTCGGGCAGCGCAGCGGGCGGGCGCCGTCCTTGACACCGGTCCCGCGGCAGGATTCGCAGCCGTCCAGCACCGCCACGCGTACCTTGCGCGCGACGCCCGTGCGCACATCCTTGAGCGTCAGTGGCAGGGTGAGGCGCATCGACTTGCCGCGACTGGGCCGGTTGCCCCGGCGGCGGCCGCCGAAGAGTCCCTCCAGGCCCCCGAAACCGCCGAAGTCCCGCATGAAGACCTCGAGCGCGTCGGAGAAGTCCATTCCTCCGGAAAACCCGGTTGGCCCCTTCACCCCCTCCTTGCCGTAACGGTCGTAGCGGGCGCGCTTGGCAGGGTCCCTGAGGACCTCGTAGGCCTCCGTGACTTCCTTGAAGCGCTCCTCCGCGTCCCTGGATCCAGCGTTGCGGTCGGGGTGGTACTTCAGGGCGACCTTGCGGTACGCCTTCTTGATCTCGTCCTGGTCGGCGGTGCGCGGGACCTGGAGGAGGGAATAGTAGTCAGCCATGTGTCTCCGGCGGATTCAGCAAGCTCATCGGCGGCGTCCGGCGATCCGCGTTCAAGGCTCCAACATGCGTGTAACCAGAGATGAAGTGTAATCGACAATAGCGATCACCTTCTCGTATGGCATCCGGGTGGGACCGATGACGCCCAGGATTCCGCGCAGGCCCCCGAACCGGTATCCGGAGGTGACCAGGGTGAATCCGGCCAACTCGGGGCCGTGCTCGCTTCCGATCGTCACGAACGGGACGCCCTTGTCCGCGCGGGTACCTAGCACCTTCGCCAACAGCTCCTTCTGCTCGGTCAACGCGATCAGCTCGCGGAGCCGTTCGTTGGTCGAGAACTCCGGCTGCGATGCGATGGGCGAGGTCTGGCCAAGCACGACCTGATCCGGCCCCGGCGTACTCGCGGCGAAGAACTCGTCGCTCGATTCGATGAAGATGTTGAGCATGTCCTGGGCGGCGGGATCTTCGACCGCGTCGCGCAGGCGGGCCCCGAACGAGCGGCGAATCTCGGTGAAGCTCAGTCCGCCGAGCCGCTCGTTGAGGACACGCTCGATGCACTCCAGGACATCCCGCGGCGCTTTGCCGGGAAGGTCCACGTACGCGGTGCGAACCATCCCGGATTGAATGGTCACCACCATGAGGATCTTCTGCGACGAGACCGAGATGAGGTCGATCTTCTGCAGGCAGGCGTTGTCGAGTTGCGGCACCGAGCCGACGCCCAGCTCGTTCACGAGGATGCCGAGGGCGCGGGTCGCGTTCGTCAGGATCCGCTCCAGGGTGGACTCGCCCGCCAGCACCTCCTGCTCGATCCGCGCCTTCTCGGCGGCGGTCAGCGATTCGGGGCGCACCACCCGGTCCACGAAGAAGCGATACGCCAGGTCGGTGGGCACCCGTCCGGCGGAGGTGTGGGGATGCGAGAGGTATCCGTCCTCTTCCAGATCGGCCATCGTGTTGCGGATGGTGGCGGGCGAGACCCCGAAGTTGAAGCGCCTCGTCAGCGTTCGGCTTCCCGCGGGCTCGGCCGTATCCACATAGGTGCGCACGACCGCCTCGAGCACCCGCCGCTCCCGACTGGAGAGCGAGTCCCGTCGCGTAGAGTGTATCGAGTGGCGGTCCAGGCCCATGATTCATTGCACCCCGTGGCAGGTGTCGGGTCCCCGGGGTCTCCTGGTTGCTCGAGCATTGATGCATCCGCGCTGGACGCTGCGCCCCGGGACGCCACACCAGCTTTCCGTACTTGAAAATCTCCCGTCCGGCGGCCCCGTCAACCGGTTGCCGCCTCCGCCTGCTTGTGCCGCGTACGCTCGTGCCCGGCGTTTTCCAGGGTGGAGTCGAGTTCGAGGGTGAGTTCGTCGAGCACCAGCCACCCGTTCGGGGTGAGGCGCACGGAATCCCCGGCGTCCGCCGCGAGGCCACGGTTTCTCCATGTCCCCAGCAGAGTCGCCGCCGCGCGGCCGACCGCGTTCGCGTCCACCCCCTCGGCAGTACGCAGCGCCAGCCAGAGTGCTTCAAGGCGGCGCTGCTGCGAGGTCAATGCCTCGCTGCCCGCCCGGCCGCTGCCGTCCCCCTCTACGCGACCCGCGTACCGGGCCCAGTCCCGTTCATTCCACCACCGCCGCCCGCCGACGTAGGAGTGCGCTCCGTTCCCCAATCCGAGGTAGGGGGCGCCGCGCCAGCAGGCGCGATTGTGAAGCGATGCAAACCCGGGGCGGGCGAAGTTCGACACCTCGTAGTGCCGATAACCGGCGGCTGCCAGTGCTTCGGCGGCGTACAGGTACTCGTCGCGGTAGCGTGCCTCGCCCGCCATTGCGACCCGGCCCTCGCGCACGAATCGCGCGAGCGGCGTGGCCTCTTCCACCGTAAGGCCATACAGCGAGACATGGGGGACGTCGAGGTGCAGGGCGCGCTCGATGTCGTCTCTCCAATTGCGGCTCATACTCCTCGGAAGCCCGAAGATCAGATCCACCGAGAGGTTGGCGACGCCGGCCGCTTTCGCCCTGGCGACCGCCTCACCGGCCTGCGCGGCGGAATGGAGGCGTCCCATCCACTTCAGGGCCCCGGCGTCGAAGCTCTGGACGCCGAAGGAGATGCGGTTGACCCCGGCCGACGCCCAGCCGCGCGCGACCTGATCGGTGAACGACTCGGGGTTGGCTTCGACCGTCCACTCGAATCCGGAACCACGTGTTCGTTCCCGCCCGACCACGTCGGCGAGCGCCCCGACGCTCTCGGGATCGAGTACAGACGGTGTGCCTCCTCCGACATAGAGCGTCTCAAGTTCATCTGCCAGCACCGCCTCACCGCTGGACTGCAGCGAAGACAACTCGCTCCGTACCGCATTCAGCCAGCGCGCACTGTCGGGACTTCGGTCCACCGTGACCGCGAAGTCGCAGTAGCAGCACCGTCGCGCGCAGAAGGGCGCGTGAACGTACAGGTTGCGGACAGCCCCGGTGCGGAGCGACGCCGCGCGGCCCGCTGCCCGGACCGTCACGCCGCGCCTTCCCTGACCACGGCGGTCCCCCGCCCCGGTGTCTTCATCACGCGGCCGTCCCGGGTCGGCGTCAGGTAGCCCCGGATTTCGAGGATGGTCAGGACGGGAGCGATTTCGTCCGGGAGCCGGCCGGCCAGCGAAGCCGCCTCGGCGATGGTGACGGGGGCCGCCGGGAGCGCGGCGAGCAGTTCGCGCAGCTCGGGTTCGTCGGGCAGTTTGGGGGCATCGTACAGCGCGTCGCCCGCACCCACTTCCAGGATGACCCCCGCGCCGTCGGCGATGAGGCGATTCGTCCCCTGGCTCGTGGGCCGGTCGATCGGTCCCGGCACCGCGTGGACTTCCCGGCCCAGGTCCAGGGCGATCTCGGCGGTGATCAGCGCGCCGCTCCGGTGCGACGCCTCGACGATGACCGTGTCGGTGGCGAGGGCGGCGATGATCCGGTTGCGCCGGGGGAAGTGATGGGGCGCCGCACCGACTCCGGGAGCGAACTCGGACACCACCACGCCGTGCTCCCGTATCCTGCCGTAAAGGGCCCGGTTCCGGGGCGGCGACACCACGTCCACGCCCGATCCGAGTACCGCGGCAGTGGGTCCCGGCAGCGCGCCCCGATGCGCCTCGGCGTCGATCCCCATCGCCATTCCCGAGACCACGCAGCGTCCCCGGCCCGCGAGATGGGCACCGAGGCCCCGCGCGATCCTGCGGCCGTACGCCGTCGCCCGGCGCGATCCGACGATCGCGACGCAGGGCATCCGAAGCAGATCCGTGTCGCCGAGCGCAAAGAGGATGGGAGGCGGGTGCGGCAGCGCGTTGAGGGGGCCGGGATAGTCCCGGCCACCGTAGACGAGAACGGTGATTCCGCCGGCCAGACAGCGCCTCCGAATCCCCCGCGCTTCGCGCTCGGCTCGGCTCCGGGCCGCGGGGTCCTCGAACGCTCCCGTCCCGCGCCGCCTGCCGGCGGAGCCGCCGACGGGGCGTGAACGGCCCGCCCGCGCGACGGCCGCGGATTCGGACGGGCTCGCATCCAGCGCGGCCGCGGGGCTGCCAAAGTGGTCCACCAGTGCCCGGAAACGCCCCGGGCCGATGCCCGCGAGCCGATCCAGCGTGAGAGCTTCGATCACGGGTCCTCCGATGCCGTCTCGGCTTTGCGCGCGTCCTCGAGCCGGCGCCAGCACCCCTCCAGCAGTGCGCCGAGGCCGTCGCCGGTCACCGCGCTGATGCGATAGGCGCCCCACGCGCCGGGCGCGTCGACCACGGGCTCGGGGTCGTCGGCGGGGTGCAGGTCCATTTTGGAGAAGACGACGGCGAAGGGCAGCCGGGCCAGCCGCGGCGAGTACTCCTCCAGCTCGCTGCGCAGCCCCGCCAGCGTCGCGGCGGGATCCTCCTGGTCGACGGGAAGGAGGATGGCCAGCGCCCGGGTGCGCTCGATATGGCGCAGAAACTGGTGGCCCAGCCCCTTGCCCTCGTGGGCGCCTTCGATGATGCCGGGGATGTCGGCAACGACAAAGGAGCGATAGTCGGGCAGTTCGACCACGCCGAGGTTCGGAGTCAGCGTGGTAAAGGGATAGTCGGCGATTCGGGGCCTGGCGTGGCTGATCCGGGACAGCAGGGTGGACTTGCCCGCGTTGGGCTCGCCGACCAGGCCGATGTCGGCAAGCAGCTTCAGCTCGAGGCGAATCACGCGCTCCTCGCCCGCCCCACCGGGCTCCCACCGGCGAGGCGTCTGATGCGTGGACGACGCGAAGCGGGCGTTGCCCCTGCCTCCCCTGCCCCCCCGCGCGACGACCAGCGCGTCGTCCGCCTCCAGGAGTTCACCCAGCACTTCGCCCGTGCCGTCATCGAGAGCGATCGTGCCGGGTGGCACGCGCAGCTCCAGGTCCTGCCCGCTCTTGCCCGTGCGGTTGAACCCCCCGCCGTGCAACCCGCGCTGCGCTCGGTGGTGGCGCCGATAACGGTAGTCGCTGAGCGTCGTCAGTCCGACGTCGACCACCAGGCGCACGTCACCGCCCCGCCCCCCGTCCCCGCCCGCCGGACCCCCGCGCGGCACCCCCTTCTCGCGCCGGAAGGCTTCGGCCCCGGAACCCCCGGCGCCTCCCCCGACCTCGATCCTGACCGAGTCTATGAACATTCAAGCACCTCCATTCGGCCCACCTCGTCGCCCAGCGTGTTGACCACCGTGGGCTCGGCAAAACCTGCCAGCGCGCTCGCTGCCCCGGCCGACAGCATCCCCGCGCGCCCGAGCACCGCCAGCAGCGCGGGCGGAGCCGATCGCCACGCCCCGTCCTCCACCTTGACGGCCGCCCCCAGCCCGGTCTCCGCATCGCCCGCGAGGTAGACCGCCTCGGCGCCCACCTTCGCGAAGACGCGCCCGCGCTCCTCCTCCATCAGGCGCGTGCAGAGCCGCCCCGTGCCGGCCACCATGAAGGGGTGGCCCGTCATCGCATCCACCACGCGGCGGGCCGGACCTTCCCGCGCCGCGGCCTCGGCCAGGCGGGCCGCCCCGAGGGCCAGCCGTTCGAGCGGGACCGCGAACGTCACCACGCCGCATCCGTCCACCGCCGACAGCATCCCGGTCGGCGCCGCGCCCGTCCAACGGGCCACCTCCGCGCGCATCCGTTGCTGCACCGGATGTTCCGCGCGCTGGTATCCGTGCAGCGGCCATCCGTGAAACGCCGCCAGTGCGAGCATGCCGGCGTGCTTGCCCGAACAGTTGTTCATGATCGGGGTGCGGGGCGTGCCGGAGGCGGCCAGGGCCAGGTCGCGCTCGCGCAGCAGCGGAGGGTGCGGCCCGCAGACCAGCAGGTCCTCGGACACGCCGGCCTTCTCGAGCATCGATCGGGCGACCTCCAGGTGTCTTTCCTCCGAATTGTGCGACCCGCAGCACAGCGCAATCTCCTCCTCCGTGAGCCCGAAGTGGTCGGCGGCCCCGTCCGCGACCAGCGGCAACGCCTGAAACGGCTTCGCCGCCGACCGGAGCAGGGTTTCGCGGCCAGGGTCGCCCCAGCTCCGCACGCGGCGTCCACGCGCGTCGCATACGACCGCGTGCACGCGGTGTGTGGCCTCGACGACCTCTCCCCGGTATACGGTGATGGCCAGCGAAGGGGAATCTGCAGCGATCACAGGGGCGCTTCCATGGCTGGATGAGCCTGATTGGGCCGCTAGCGCGACGGATCCGCCCCCTCACCGTGCTCGCCGCCCGACGCTTCGACCTGGCCCAGGGGTGAGCCCGCCAGCGCAAAGAGGTCCTCGGGGCCCGATGCGGCCGACAGCAGCTCCACCGCCCTGCCCAGCTGCGCGTCGCTCGCCGCGATCCGCAGGAAACTCCCTCGATCACCCCAGGCCTGAACTGCGATCTCGTTTCCCAGGAGGAACGCCATCGAGCGGCGCGCCCGCAACAGCGTGGCCATGGGAAGATCCGCCTCGCGCTCCTGCAGAGACGTGTGGAAGCTGGCCAGATCGTCGTCGGTGATCGGGAATCCGGGCTCGAGGCCCGGGTGCGCCTGGAGGTAGCTCACCGCCCAGCTCTGCAGCGCCGTCACGAAGGATCCACCGAAGTTGATGACCTCGCGGAAGGCCTCGCGCTCGTCCGCGCTCAGGGTATCCTGCATCACCCAAAGGTCGGGCACGATCCCGCCCCCGCCTCTCACCAGACGGCCGCCGGACGACCTGAACTCGGGCTGGTCTTCGAGGCCCGGGCGCTCGGCGACCTCACCGCGAACGGTGAGCACGCCCCGTTCGCCGCGGGCCCTCTGGTCGGCCACGTCCATCTGGATCGATCGCCCTGAAGGGGTGAACCAGCGCGCCGTGGTGAGCTTGAGGACGTTCCCCCCCGACAGCGGGAAGAGCGACTGCACGGACCCCTTGCCGTAGGTGGTCGAACCGATGAGCAGCGCCCGGTCGTGATCCTGCAGGGCTCCCGCGAGGATCTCCGCCGCGGACGCGCTGCCGTACTCGACCAGGACGACAATCGGCAGGTCGGGATAGCTCTGCCGGTCTCGCGCGGCATACCTCTCGGGGGTCGAGGCCCGGCTCCGTATCTCGACGATGTCCATGCCGGGATCGAGGAACAGGTCCGTCAATCCGACCCCCTCGGTCAGCAGGCCGCCCCGGTTCCGGCGCAGGTCCAGTACGAGAGAGGTCATGCCCTCCGCCGCCAGCGAATCCAGGGCGGCGCGCACCTCCTGCGTCGTCGTGCGGTTGAAGACGAGCAGCGGTACGTACCCCACGCCGTCCTCGAGCATGACGGCGAAGGGAACCGACGGCACGTGGATCAGCTCGCGCTCGACCTCGAACGTGATGACCGCCTCCGCACCCGGCCGCCGAATGCCCACCTGCACCGTGGTCCCGGGTTCGCCCCTCAGCAGGTCGACCGCCTGGTCCGTCACCCATCCGTCGAGCGACCTCCCGTCCACCTCGACGATGCGGTCGCCCGGACGCAGGCCCGCCCTCGCACCCGGCGTGCCGGGAATCGGCGCCACGATGGTGATGTAACCGTCGCGGTCGATCACCTCCAATCCGACCCCGCCGTATTCACCCTGGGTGCGGATGCGCTCGTTCTCCCACATTGCGGCGGGGAGGAACCGGGAATTGGGATCCTCCAGACGATCGACGACCCCGGTGATGGCCGCCTCGTAGAGGCTGTCGAGGTCGACCTCGCCCACGAAGCTGCTCTCGATGCGGTTCATGACCTCTTCGAAGACGCGCGCGTGCAGGTAGACGTTGGCGCGCATGCCCACGCCCCGCTGCAGCAGCCAGCCCCCGCTCGTCACCGCGAACACGGCGATCAGCGTCGGGACCAGCACGGTCCTCGTTCTCGTCATTCGGCCTCCATGTCCATCGCTAAACCGCACCGCCCCGGATTGTTTCCGGAAATCGGGCGACGATCTCGCGGCGAATCCGCTCCCCGACCGCTTCGGGGCTTCCGTCGGCGGGCACCAGCACCGCCCGGTCCAGCGACTCGGCGAGTTCAAGATACCCTGTCCGAACCGCCCGGTGAAAGGCCGCGTCCTCCGATTCGAACCGGTCCGGCGACTTGCCCGCGCGCATCTGGCGGGCCATTCCCTCATCGGCGGCGAGGTCGAGGACGACGTACACGTCGGGCGCCACGCCCCCCGTCGCGTAGGCGTTGAGCCGTTCGATGCGGCCGAGATCGATCCCCCGGCCGTGGCCCTGGTACGCGAAGGTGCTCAGGTCGAAGCGGTCCGAGAGGACCCACTTCCCCGCGGCAAGGCTCGGCGCCACCACTTCCCTCACGAAGGCGGCCCGCGCCGCCAGGATCAGCAGCAGCTCCGTCTCGGGCGGCACCGGCCCCGCGCTCCGCAGGACCAGGTCCCGGATTCCCTCCCCGATCGAAGTGCCCCCGGGCTCGCGCGTCACGACCGATGGGATTCCGGCCTCTTCCAGCGACGAAGCCAGCAGCCGGATCTGGGTGGTCTTCCCTACGCCCTCGGCGCCTTCAAAGGCGATAAACCTGCCACGGTTCATCGGCATCCCTCCGGCCGGCCGCCCCCTACTCGTAGTACTCCCGGCCCAGGTGCGTGATCTGTTCCTCGCCCGCAATCCAGCGCAGCGTGTTCTTCAGCTTCTTGTGCTGGATGAACAGGTCGTGCTCCGGATACAGTCCCTCCGGCGTGTGCGGGCTCTTGAAGTAGAAGGACAGCCACTCCTGGATGCCCCCCATCCCCGCGCGGCCGGCCAGATCCAGGAAGAGCGCCAGGTCGAGGACGATCGGCGCGGCCAGGATCGAGTCGCGGCAGAGGAAATCGACCTTGATCTGCATCGGGTACCCGAGCCATCCGAAGATGTCGAGGTTGTCCCAGCCCTCCTTGTCGTCCCCGCGGGGCGGATAGTAGTTGATCCGCACCTTGTGATAGATATCCCCGTAGAGTTCGGGGTACATCCTCGGCTGCAGGATGTAGTCGAGCACGCCGAGCTTGGACTCTTCCTTGGTCTTGAACGACTCCGGGTCGTCGAGCACCTCGCCGTCGCGGTTGCCCAGGATGTTGGTGCTGAACCAGCCGTTCACCCCGAGCATCCTCGCCTTCAGCCCCGGTGCGAGGATCGTCTTCATGAGCGTCTGGCCGGTCTTGAAGTCCTTGCCGGCGATGGGGACGCCGCGCTCGCGGGCCAGTGCCTCGAGCGCGGGAACGTCCGCCGACAGGTTGGGCGCTCCGTTCGCGTAGGGCACGCCCTCCATGATCGCCGCGTAGGCGTAGATCATGCTGGGGGCGATGGCCGCATCGTCGTCACGCAGCGCCTGTTCGAACGCCTCCACCGTCGCGTGGGCCGGTCCCGCGCGCTGGAACACCTCGGTGGAACCGCACCAGATCATCACGGCGCGGGGGCAGTCGTTCTCGGCCTTGAAGCGGCGGATGTCCTCGCGAACGGCCTCGGCCAGCTCCATCCGGTTCGCTCCGGTCTTGCGGTTGGGTCCGTCCAGCCGCTTCACGTATGCGGTGTCGAAGACGGCCGGCATCGGCTTCACGGACTGCAGCGATTCACGGATCGGGTCCAGGTGGCTGGCGCGGTCGAGCACGCCCGCATTCACGGCGCTGTCGTAGGCGTCGTCCGGTATGGGGTCCCAGGCGCCGAACACCAGCTGATCCAGTCCGGGCAGCCCGACGAGATCCTTGATCAGCGGCGCGCGCTCCTCGGTGCGCTTGCCCAGGCGGATGGTATTCATCTGGGTGAGGCTGCCGAAGGGACGGGCCAGCCCGCGCTTTACCGCTTCGACGCCGGCTACGACGGTGGTGGCCACGGCCCCGAGTCCGGGGAGAAGAACGCCGAGACGTCCGTCGGCCGATGATACCCTGGGAGGCTGGTCCACTGTGGCCTAACCCTTTCCGGCGGTCGGACCGCCGTCGTCTAGAGGAACGCCGGTGCCACGCTTGTAGACCCACACGATGCGGTGCACGGCGGTGATGTTGGTGAGTACCGCCACGATCACGATAACGGAACTGAGCACGATTCCGTCCCAGTCCAGACCGAAGAAAAGCGACGCGAACCCCAGCAGCACGATGCGCTCGCCCCGCTGCATGAGTCCCACGGAGCAGTCGAAGCCCAGCGACTCGGCCTTGGCCCGGGTGTAGCTGATCATCAGCGAGCCGCCCATGGCAAGCGTGATGATGTAGATCATCCAGATGTCGAAGAGCTCGAGCTGGTATGCGTTGTAGAGCGTCATCAGTCCGAGGTACATGGCAATCTCGGAGATGCGGTCCAGCGTGGCGTCGAAGAAGTTCCCGAACTTCGAGGCGAGGCCGGAGACCCTTGCCACGCGACCGTCGAACACATCGCTGAGACCGCCGAGTAGCACGAGAACCCCCGCGGTTCGCACATGGTCCTGCGAATACATCAGCGCACCGCCGAGGGTGATGACGAAACCGGCGAGCGTAATCGCATTCGGGTGTACGCCCCGCCGCACGAGCCACTGCGTGATCGGCTCGATGGTACGATAGGCCGGCCCCCGAAAGGCCTTGATTCCCTTCTCTCTCGGGGGCGCGTCCTGCCCCTTGTGCTGGTTGCTGGAAGTCACGGCTCGTTCAGGAAGTCAGGATGATTCGGGATTTCGCGCCCTCGCGCATGCCCTTCTGGATAGAGGCATCCACGCGGACCATGATCTTGTCCAGGTTGGCCTGGGCCGCAACCAGACTCTGGTAGACCGAAGACGCCTGGAGCTTTCCGAGCGTGGCTTCGTAGCGCTCCATGTCCGCCTTGTCCGGCTCCCTGCCGCTCCGCACGGCGGACTGCAGAGATGCCTCGGTCTTTTTCAGCTCGTTGCGGAGTTCGACCATCTGCCTGTCGTCGTCCGCGCTCTGCATCGCCCGGGTCATCGTCCGGTATTCGGGGGTGCGGCCCAGGGCCCGGCCGAGCGACTCGGCCAACTCGCTAATGTCGGTCATGCGTCTTCTCCGGCAAAGGTCTCCGACCAAAAACATAGCGTGGTCGTCCCGTCAGGTCCTTGTGCACCTCGACCGACTCGAGGCCGCTCGCGGTGCGAAGCAGCCGTGACACCGCCGGACCCTGCGTGCATCCCACCTCCACGCCAAACCAGCCCCCGGGGCGGAGAACCTGCGGCAGCGCGCCGGCAAGTTCGCGGATCACCGCCAGCCCCCGGTCCCCCGCGACCATGGCGCCGTGCGGCTCCCAGTCCCTGACCTCGGGTTCGGCGCTCTGCCACTCCGCTTCGGCGAGGTAGGGCGGATTGGAAAGCACCAGATCGAACGATTCGTCCCTCACCGGATCGAGCAGCGAGCCGTGCCGGAAGTCGATTTCGGGATACCGGGCGGCGGCGTTGTTCCTGGCGACCTCGAGCGCGTCGGCGGCCAGTTCCGTCGCCGTGACCGATCGGGCGCGGCCTTCGGCGGCGAGCGCGATGGCGATGGCCCCCGATCCCGTGCCGACGTCCAGCGCCGAATCGAAGACCCGGTCGCTCCCGGCGACGTCCGCCAGCACGTCGAGGAGGTACTCGGTCTCGGGGCGCGGAATCGCGACCCGGGGGTCGACGCGGAGGGTCAGGTTGCGGAAGGGCGCGGACCCCAGGAGGTACTGGAGGGGTTCCCGTGCCCCGCGGCGGCGCAGCAGCGGCCGGCAGGCGGCGCGCTCGCGTTCCGAGAGCGGCCGATCGAAGTGGAGATACAGCTGCAGCCTGTCCATCCGCAGGACGTGGGCCAGCAGGTACTCCGCGTTGAGGCGGCCGTCCTCGACGCCCCTGTCGCTCAGGTAGGCCGCGCTCGCGCGCACGACCTCCATCACCGTCCAGGTTCGATGCCGCGTTGCCGACGCGACGGAAGATGACCGTCGGCTCACGACTGCCCCGGCGCCCCCGCGAGGCGCTCCTCGTCCCGCGCGAGCCGGAGCGCGGCGACGAGTTCGGCCAGATCGCCGTCCAGGATGTCGCCCAGCTTGTACAGGCTCAGGCCGATCCTGTGGTCGGTGACGCGGTTCTGCGGGAAATTGTAGGTGCGAATCTTGGCGGAGCGGTCGCCCGACCCGATCTGCGACCGGCGCTGGGCGGCCCGCTCGGCCTCGCGGGCGGCGATCTCGCGGTCCAGCAGGCGCGAACGCAGCACCTTCATCGCCTTGGCCTTGTTCTTGTGCTGGGACTTCTCGTCCTGGCAGGTGACGACCAGCTCGGTGGGCAGGTGGGTGATGCGCACCGCCGAGTCGGTCGTGTTGACGGACTGGCCGCCCGGGCCCGACGAGCGGAACACGTCGATGCGCAGGTCGGCGGGATCGATCGCCACGTCCACCTCCTCCGCCTCGGGCAGCACGGCCACCGAGGCCGCCGAGGTATGGATCCGGCCCTGGCTCTCGGTTTCGGGAACGCGCTGGACCCGGTGGACGCCGGATTCGTAGCGCAGCTGCCCGTACGCCCCCTTCCCCCGCACGGTGAAGATCGCCTCCTTGATCGACCCGGGAATCCCTTCCGACACTCCGGCCAGGTCGACCGTCCACCCCCGCCGCTCGGCCAGGCGGCGGTACATCCGCATGAGGTCCGCGCTGAAGAGCCCCGCCTCGTCCCCGCCCGTCCCGGCGCGGATCTCCACCACCGCGGGACGATCCTCGAGCGGGTCCGGGGGCACCAGCGCCGCCCGTAACGCGGCCGACGCCGTCTCCAGCCGGCCCTCGAGCGAGACGATCTCCTCTTCCGCGAGCGCGCTCATCTCGGCATCGTCGGACTCGGCAAGCAGCTCGCGCGTGTCCTGAAGCTCCGCCTCGATGGCGACCACGCTCCGCCCGGCCTCCACGGCGGCCGCCAGTCCGGCCCGCTCCCGCCCGAGTTCCCGCAGGCGATCGCGGTCGCGAATCACGGCGGGATCGGAGAGGCCGCGTTCGATTTCGCGGAAACGCTCTTCGGTTTCGGCAAGGCGCCGGGCAAGGCGAGGATCTATCGGAGGTCTCCGGGCCAAAGGGACAAGCAGTGAAATGTAATGCGTCGTTCCGTCAGCCTCGGATCCGCGCGCTGAGCGGGGCCCCGAGCGCCCCGGCGACGAACACCACGAAGCACGCGAGGCCGAGCACATCCCCGAGCCGCGTGAACAGGGTGGTGCCGGACCGGGGGAAGACCTCGAGCACGGCCACGCCCGCCTCCCCGGGCTCCAGCACAGACCCGTCTCCTTCGCCCGCGGGCGAGACCGCGAAGCTGTAGCCGGTCGCGCCGGCCTGGATCAGCGTCATCCGGTTCTCGATCGCCCGCAGCCGCCCGAGCGTCGCGTGCTGCCAGTATGCCCAGGTGGTGCGGAAGGGACGCTCCGGGTCGAGCCAGTCGTCGTTGGACAGCACCAGCAGCCAGTCCGCTCCCGCCCGGACCAGTGATCGCGCCGTCTCGCCGTAGGCGGAGTCGTAGCAGATCATGGTGCCCGCCGACCACCCGTCGGCCGTCAGCGGCCGCGGATCCCCGCCCGTCGCGTATCCCCGGTACGGGATCCCCAGCGCCGCTCCCGGCCAGGCGTATCCCTCGAGTCCCGGAACCAGGCGTGTCTTGCGGTACGCCTCCGACGGCGGCCGTCCCGGGGCCTGGAGGAACGCTGCGTTGTACCAAAGGGTGTCGCCGCCCTCACTGACCGCGGCGTCCATCGCGCCGCTGATCACCGGCACGCCCAGGGCCTCGGCGAAGGCCGCCAGCTCGATCCCCGTGGGGGTCGGGCCCCGGGGCGCCAGCTCGCCCGGCACGCGACGGATGGACCCGTCCCCCACAGTCAACCCGGAATCGCGCGCCGGGTCGCGCAGGGGAGCCGCGAGGAACCGCTCCGGAAAGACCACCACGTCGACGGGCTCGGCCGCGATCAGTTCCCGGAGCGGTGCCAGCCAGCGATCGAGGCCCCCATCGTCCCTCCCCGGCTGCACCACCGCCACCCTCGCCGCCGCCTCACCGTCCACGACAGCGGCTTGGCGAAGGTACCCGGCCGGAACCGGGGCGACGACCAGCAGCCCGGTGAGGACCGCGCGCCGGATCGGGAAGGGGCGCGGGCGCAGGGTGAACGCCCAGGCAAGGCACGCTCCCGACGCAACGGTCCAGAACCCCAGGAGCCGGGCGCCGAGGAGTTCCGAGCCGGCTGCCAGGGCGGGATGCCAGGCCAGGGAGTTCCCCGCGTTCAGCCACGCGTACGGCACGCCGGGCACGCGGGCGGCAATCCACTCGAACCCCGTCCAGCAGGCGGCGAGCGCCAGGGGGAGGGGCCACCGCTTGCGGCCGTGCAGGAAGGTGGCCGCCAGGCACGCGGCGCCGGCGACCAGGCCGATGAGCACCAGTACGAGCAGGTAGGTGGGGACGGCCAGCGAGGTCCTCCACGAGAGCGCGGGAACCATCCAGTACAGCCCGATGCCGTGGGCGATGACCGCCGCCGTGAACCCGTGCCGGAAGGGAGCCAGCGGCGCGGCGGCAGGGTCGCGCATCGCGCGCGCGAGCGCCACGGCCAGCGGCGTGAAGGCCACGAACGGGAGCAGCGGCCCGCCGTGGGGAGAGAACGTCGCACCCGCCGCGACACCGGTCGCCACCGCGAAAACCGAGCCCTCCAACGCAGCTCTCTGTAATGTAAACTTTACATTTGTCATGTTTACATTACATAGCTCGTTTCCAGCGTCCCGCTCGGTGGGTTGTCCACCGGACGAACGGACGTGGCATGCCCCGTTTCGTCGCGCCCGGCCGACTCGGCCCTTCGCCGCTCAGGTCAGCTTAACCTCGCGGCCCTCGCGCGCCGAATCGTACGCGGCCTCGATGAGCCTCATCAGTGTCTCCTGCTCGGTGGGCAGGCGCGCCGCCGCCGTACCCGCCGCAACCCTGACGAACTCGTCGAGCAGGCGCCGGAAACCGTTGGTGAACAGGTCCTCGCCTCCGCGGGGGATCGGCTGCCGCGGCGTCACGTCCACCGTGCGGCCGCCGACCTGGCGGTAGATCGACAGCGGTGACATCCGGGCCCCGCCCTCTGAGCCGAAGATCCAGAGCCGGTGCCGGTCCTCGGGCGCGTGCAGACGCCAGCTCGCGGACAGGGTCACGGCGACGCCGTCGCGGGTGACGGCGAAGAGGTGCGCCTCCTCCTCCACATCGAACCCGTCGCCCCGGGTCGTCGCCGACACGCGGTCCACCTCGGGGTACCCCAGCACCCACAGCGCGAGGTCGAGCGCGGGAACGCCCAGATCCATCAGCGCCCCTCCGCCCGCTTCCAGCGCGCGCCGGCGCCAGCCCGTCCGGGGCCGGCGGACGGCACGGTTCAGCCAGGTGACCCGGACCGTCCCCAGTTCCCCCAGCGCGCCTTCGGCGACCGCCGAACGCAGTGCCCGCACGTTGGCCTGGTAGCGGTGCGACAGGCCCAGAACCAGCCCGATCCCCGTCTCGTCCGCAGCTTTCACCAGCTGGCGCACTCCGCCGGGCGACAGCGCCAGCGGGCGTTCCACCAGGACGTGCTTCCCGGCCTTGAGACAGTCGGCGGCGAAGTCCTCGTGCAGGAAGCTGGGTGCACAGATCACGACGCCGTCGAGGTCGTCGGCGGCGATCATTTCCTCGTCGCTCATCACCCGCGGCACGCCGAAGCGCTGTGCCACCGCCCGCGCCTTCGCACCGTCCAGATCCGCGAGGGCCGTCAACTCCACGTCACTGCGTTCCGACAGGATCGGCAGGTGCGTGAGCTGACTGATCGCACCGGTCCCGATCACCCCGACCCTTACCCGCGCCCGCCCGGTTTCACGCATCGATCAATCTCCCGGTCAAATCGTAGTCGTCGGCCGCCACGATCTCCACCTCGACGATGTCGCCCGGCCGCACGCCGTTCGCCGAAGTCAGGAAGGTCTGTCCGTCCACTTCCACCGCCTGCCCCTGCGTGCGCCCCACCGCGTCGTGGCCGGGGTTTCCGGGGGTGAGTTCGTCCACGAGCATCCAGTCGCGGCTTCCGACTCTCTGCAGATTCGATTCATATGACAGCTCCCGCTGTCGCTCCATCACCATGTCCAGCCGTTCCGCCTTGATCTCCTCGGGCACCTGGCCGGGCATGGCGGCGGCGGCCGTGCCCTCTTCCACCGAGTAGGCGAACGCCCCGACGCGGTCGAAGCGGATCTCCTCGAGGAAGTCCATCATCACGCGCACGTCGTCGTCGGTCTCGCCCGGGAAGCCCACGATGACGGTGGTGCGCAGGGTGAGATCGTCGATTTCGTCCCGCAGCCACCGCACCCGCTCGCGCACGGTGTCCTGGCGCTCGGGACGGCGCATGCGGGCGAGGATGCGGTCGCTGCCATGCTGCAGCGGCATGTCCAGATAGGGCAGCAGCCGCGGTTCGCGCGCGAGCAGCGACACCAGCCGCGGGGTGATCCCCGACGGGTACATGTACAGGAGCCGGTACCAGTCCACTCCGGTCCCGTCCAGCAGCGCCTCGAGGAGGTCGTGCAGCAGGGGCGCCGAGCGGTCGTGCCGCCACAGGTCGCGCCCGTACCAGGTCGTGTCCTGCGAGATCAGGTTGAGCTCGCGCACACCCTGCTCGCCCAGCGCGCGCGCCTCTGCCACCAGTGTGGACAGGTCCGCCGAGCGGTGCAGGCCGCGCATGTGGGGAATGGCGCAGAAGGCGCAGCGGTGGTCACAGCCCTCGCTCACCTTCAGGTACGACACGTGGCGGGTCTCGGTGGCCAGTACGCGCAGCGGCTGTTCCATGGTGGGCACGAAGGCGTCGCCGATGAGGCCGCGGGAGCGCAGTTCGGGGACCAGGCGTCCCATTTCGGCGATGCCGAGGAAGAGGTCGACCTCGGGGATCTCCGCCGCCAGTTCGTCCCGGTACCGCTGCACCATGCACCCCACCGCCACCACCGCGCCGACCTGGCCGCGCGCCTTCAACTCGCAGGCGCTCAGGATCGTGTCGATCGACTGTTCCTTGGCCTCCGCGATGAAGCCGCAGGTGTTCACGACCACCACCTCGGCGCTTTCCACATCGCTCGTCACCCTCGCGCCCGACGCGGCCAGCGCCGCCATCATGTGCTCGGAATCGACCGTGTTCTTGTCGCATCCAAGCGTCACCAGGCCCATCCGCGGACCGTCCTCGGGGCCGATCGCGAAGGACCGCGGGTCGACGGCCTGGACATCGGCGCTCACATCCGGCCGGACCGGACCGGCGCTGACGGGAAAGACGGGGAGGTCCCGCGTGCGCAGCCTCATCGGTCGCCGCGCCTTGCAAATCCGGCGCCCGGCAGCTCCCGCTGCTCGCCGGGGCCCGTCAGCGGACTGCCGGGGCGGGCTCCGGGGCCGCGGGGACTCATGACGCGCGCTCCCTGCGGCACCTCGAAGACGAACGTCCCGGGCTGGATGTACGGGTCCAGGTCGACATCGCGGAGCATCAGGGTGCGTACCTTGTTGTCCTCGTGGATCTCCAGCCGCCGGATCACGTGGCTCTCCACGTCCAGCCACAGCCGCGCCGCGCGGTACCCCGTCGGCGTGAGGGGCGTCAGCGAGACGACGCGGCAGTCCCGGCCGTCCACCGCTTCGATTCCACCCGTCTCGGCTTCGTACTTCGCACCCGGATCCTCCAGGAACTCGCGGAAGAAGTCCTCCCGGCCCGGCGAGTCCGACACCGGGTGCCGCATGACCTGATCTGCGACGGCGCTGGGGTAGTACACCCAGATGTAGTCCCCGTCGGACACCACCATGTCCCCATCCGGGTCGGTGAACCGCATCGAGAAGAGGTTGGGGCGGCGCTGGCACACCTGCCCGGCGCTCTCGATCGACCGGCGCAGGGGCCTGATCTCGATGACCTGCTCGAAGTCCGCACAGATCGCCTGCACCTCGCGATAGTGCGCGGCCGCCTGCTCCAGCGGACGAATCGACTCCTGGGCCACCGCGGCCGCGGCGGACCATGCCAGCGTGGCCAGGGAAAGGCTCACCCGCCTCAGCCGGGACATATTTCGTCCAGGGTATCGAGCCCGATCAGCACCTCGCGCGGCTTGGAACCGTCCGGCGGGCCCAGCACACCGGCGTCGTGCAGCTGGTCGACGATGCGGGCCGCGCGCCCGTACCCGATCCGCAGCCGCCGCTGCAGCAGTGACGTCGATCCGGCCTTCTGCTGGATGCACGTCATCGCGGCCTCACGGAAAAGGTCGTCCCAGTCGCCCCACGCCGTTCCCTCCTCCACCCCTTCGCCCTCCCCCTCCAGCGCCCTGATCTGCTCGAGGATGTCGCCCTCGTCGCTCTTCACCCGCGCCTTGAGCGCCTCCAGGGTGTCCGCCTGCTCGCGGTACCACTTCATCAGCGCCTCGGTCTCTTCGGTGGAGATGAAGGCGCCCTGCATGCGCACGGGTTCGCTCTGGCCCGGCGGCAGGAAAAGCATGTCCCCGTACCCGAGGAGCGAATCGGCCCCGTTCTGGTCGAGAATCGTGCGCGAGTCGGTTTTCGACGCGACGCGGAAGGCGATCCGGCAGGGGAAGTTCGCCTTGATCAGCCCGGTGATCACATTGACGCTCGGGCGCTGGGTGGCGACCAGCAGGTGGATGCCGATCGCGCGCGCCTTCTGGGCCAGCTGCGTGAGCGGCTTCTCCACTTCGGCCTGCACGGTCATCATCAGGTCGGCGAGCTCGTCCACCACGACCACGATCCAGGGCAGCGTGCCGCCCCTGTACTTCCAGCTGTCCGGCTCCTCCTCGGGTCCATCGGGCTCGGGAAGCTTGAGCTCGACCCCCTGCTCCACCCGGTCGTTGAACTCCTTGAGCGAGCGCACGCCGTTGGCGCTCAGCATGGTGTAGCGCCGCTCCATCTCCATCACGGCCCACTTGAGCACCCCGGCGGCCTCCTTCGGATCCGTAACCACCGGATGACGGAGGTGGGGAAGGTCGGCGTAGGCCGAGAGCTCCACCATCTTGGGGTCGATCAGGAGCAGCCGGAGCCGGTCGGGACCGTGACGGTAGACCAGGCTGGTGATGATGGTATTGAGGCACACCGACTTGCCCGAGCCCGTCGCGCCGGCGATCAGCGCATGGGGCATCCTGGTGAGGTCCGTGACATACGGGTTGCCGGTGAGGTCCTTGCCCATCGCCAGCGGCAGCGCGCTGCGCGAGCGGGAGAAGGCGGGCGCCTCGAGAATCTCGCGCAACCGCACGATCTCCGGACGCGGATTCGGGATCTCGACCCCGATCGCCCCCTTGCCCGGGATCGGCGCCACGATGCGGACGCTGCGCGCGCGCATGGCCAGCGCGAGGTCGGCGTCGAGGTTGGCGATCCGGTTCACCTTGACGCCGGGAGCCGGCTTGACCTCGTACTGGGTGACCGCCGGCCCCGTCGTGCGCCCCGTGATCTCGCACTCGATCTTGAATGTCTCAAGCGTCTTGACGAGGACGCCGCCCAGGCGGTCCAGCTCCTGCTCCATCCCGAACCGGTTCTCGTGCTCGGGGGCGGTGAGCAGGCCGAAGTGCGGCCGCGGGTAGTCGGCCGGCACGTCGCCGCCCATGGGGTCCTCGAGCTCGTCGTCCCGAAGCTCCTCGAAGTGGCTCCCGGTCGGCGGCGGGACGAAGCCGGCGTCGTCGGCCGCCCCTTCATCGTCCTTCTCGGCCGCGACCGCCGTTGCCGTCTGCTCCGGACCGGTCGACGCGACAGCCGCCCCCGGGGTCTCCGCATCCTGCCCCGCCCCGGCCTGATCGGCGTCGGGTGATTCCTCGCCGAGGTCCCCATACGGCACCTTGCGCGCCGCGGCCTTCTCCTCGGCGGCCCTTCGCACGGCTTCCTTCCGCGCCCTGGCCGCCCGCCGGCGCTCCGCGAGCCGCTCCAGCCACCCCCTGGTCGCCGTCCCGGTCTTGATCGCGCCCCATTTGGTCCCCTCCAGGACCTTTCCGAGCCCGAGCGCCGGCGGACGCAGCGGATTGAAGCGGAACGCCGCAATCGAGGTCACCACCACACCCGCGGCGAAGATCACCCAGGCGCCCAGCCAGCCCGTGGTGCGGCGCAGGGGCGCCCCGATCACCGTGCCCAGCCAGCCGGTGGCCGATTCGCCCCCTTCGACGAGGAAGCCGCCGAACGGCAGGAGGATGACCAGCGCAAGGGCAAGGATCCACAGGCTGCGCCGGGGGCCCTCCGACCACCAGCCGCCGACGGACGCGCCGCCCGCCAGCAGCCCCACGGGAACGGCCACGCAGCCCAGGCCGAGCCAGTTGAGGAGAAAGCGGTTGACGATATCGCCCAAATCGCCCATGGGGTTGCCCGCCGGGAAGATATCCGCGACGCGCGCGCCCAGCAGATCGAGCGGGAAGAGGGCGGCCGCGATCAGAAAGGCAACGACGGCCAGGAGCACGGCAAGCGTGCCGCCGAAATCGCGCCCGGATCCCCCCGGCCGCGATTTCTTGCGCGGCCCCTTGCCGCCTCTTGCAGCCCTCCGCCGTCCGGCCGCCGCGCCACCCTTCCTGCCTCGTCCGGCGGACCTCGGTGGGGACACGCTACCGCAATGGGGCAGTTATGACTCGATCGCACATCATAGGTACAATCTTATGCCTGTCGGCCCCTGCGCACAGTGCCAGATCGCCTCCGAGGCCCACATCGACCAGGGCCTTCCCCGCCTCGGTGTCCGCCAGCATCTCGCCCGACACTTCGTGCAGCCCGGCCAGTTCCACCGCTGCGCGCGCCCGTTCGTCCATCGCCACCGGCCCCGTCCAGCCGTCCAGCACGCGGCGCAGGATGTGCCCGGCGCACACGGTGTCGTCCAGGGCGAAGCCCCCTGCCTTCCCCGCGCACACGACGACGACGGAGGCGTCACCGCGGACAGCATCCGCGACGGCGCCGAGGTTCAGAAAGGACGCCGCCAGGACGCGGTCCGCGCCCGCGGCCGCCATCAGCGCCCTGGTGCCGTTGGTGGTCGTCATCACCAGATGCCTGCCCGCGACGGCCTCCCGGGTGAACTCCGCGGGCGAGTTGCCCAGGTCGAAGCCCTCGATGCGGAGCCCGCGCCGCTCGCCGCAGAGCAGCGCACCGCCGCCGTCCAGGTTGTCCCGGATGCTCTCGGCCTCCTCGATGGAGATGGCGGGCAGGACCCCGCGCGCGCCGTTTGCCAGCGCCTCGACGATGCACGAGGTCGCGCGCACCACGTCGATAACGACGGCGGTGGCCCCGTCGACCGACTCGGGCCTCACCTCGGCGGGGGTGAAACAGACGCTGAGCTTCACCGGCCTCGCGTCCGGTCCTGGAAGCGCTGCACGAAGCTGGTGTCGACGTCGCCCTGCCTGAACTCCTCGTCCCGGGTGATGGCCGCCAGGTAGTCGATCGTCGTCGGGATGCCCTCGACCACGAACGACTCGAGCGCCTCGCGCCCCCGCACCACCGCCTCGCGCCGGGTGTTCCCCCACACGATGAGCTTGGCGAGGAGGGAGTCGTAGAAGGGCGGCACGCGGTAGCCCGTATAGATGTGGGTGTCGACGCGCACGCCGGGGCCTCCCGGCTGGTGCAGGGTGCTGATAAGGCCGGGCGAGGGGGCGAAATCGCGCGCCGGGTCCTCGGCGTTGATGCGGAACTCGATGGCGTGGCCGCGGTGCTCCTGCTCCCCGGGGGGGAAGGACAGCGGTTCGCCCGCGGCGACCCGGATCTGCTCCTTGACGAGGTCCAGCCCCGTCGTGGCTTCGGTAACGGGGTGCTCGACCTGGATGCGCGTGTTCATCTCGATGAAGAAGAACTCGCCGGAGCGGTCGAGGAGGAACTCCACGGTTCCGGCCCCGACGTAGCCGATCGCCTCGGCCGCCTTGACCGCCGCCTCGCCCATCTCGGCCCTCAGCTCCGGTGTGAGCGCGGGCGAGGGCGACTCCTCCACCAGCTTCTGGTGGCGCCGCTGGATCGAACAGTCCCGCTCACCCAGGTGCACGACCCTGCCCTGCCGGTCGCCGAAGATCTGGAACTCGACGTGGCGGGGCCGTTCGATGCACCGCTCCAGGTACATCCCGCCGTCGCCGAACGCCGCCTGCGCCTCGGCCCGCGCAGCCGCGAAGTTGCGGCGAAAGGAGCCGTCGTAGCCGGCGATGCGCATCCCCTTGCCGCCGCCGCCCGCCGCCGCCTTGATCATCACGGGGTATCCGATCTCGCGGGCGACCCGGTGCGCCTCCCCCTCGTCATCGATGATCCCGCCCGAGCCCGGCACCACCGGAACGCCCGCCGCGCGCATGGTCTCGCGGGCGACCGCCTTGTCGCCCATCGACCGGATCTGCTCCGGCGTCGGCCCCACGAACACCAGCTCCGAGCGCTGGCAGATCTCGGCGAACTCCGCGTTCTCGGCGAGAAAGCCGTACCCGGGATGCACCGCCTCCGCCCCCGTGATCTCCGCCGCGGCGATGATCCGCGGCACCTTCAGGTACGACTGCGCGGCGCGGGCCGGTCCGATGCACACGGCCTCGTCGGCGAAGCGCACGTGCAGCGACTCCTGATCGGCCTCGGAGTGCACGGCCACGGTCGCGATGTCGAGTTCACGGCACGCCCGCACGATGCGCAGCGCGATTTCACCCCGGTTGGCGATCAGCAGCTTTTCGAACATGCGGCGGCTCGGGTCAGGCGGGTTCGACCCGGAACAGAACCTGGCCGTAGTCGACCGGCTCCGCGTTGTCGGCGCAGATCTCCACGATCCGCCCGGCAACCTCGCACTCCAGCTCGTTCATCAGCTTCATGGCCTCGATGACGCACAGCACGTCGCCCGCCGCCACCGACGAGCCCACCTGGACGTATGGCGCGGCCTCGGGGGAGGGCGCCCGGTAGAAGGTCCCCACCATCGGCGACGTGACCTCGATCAGGTTCGTGGCCGGCGCTTCCGGCGCGGGCGCTTCGTCGGCGGGCGGCGGGGCGGCGGGCTCGGGGCCCGCGGCAGCGGCCGGGGCCGGAGCC
>JAJDTB010000032.1 GCA_022827345.1 Gemmatimonadota bacterium
GATTGCCGGCAAGATGTCCCTGGCGCGGAAGACAATCGAAAACTACCGTGCCCGCCTCAAGGAGAAACTTGGGTTGCGCGACCGGTCGGACTGGGTGGACTTGGCGCTCAAGTCGGGCTTGCTGCTGGACGAGTAGGAACAGGTTAGATTACGCCCGCATCCGCTCGGACCACCTTCCGAATTCCCGCCATTTGGTCACGATTTCCCCGCTGTTCGTGGGCGGCGAGGTCAGATTTGGCCTGAGGGCAGGAAACGCAGATCGCGCAGCCCTGATTGAACTTACGTGATTCCCTGCCGTGATTCAGTCCACCGGTAGTCTGCCAAAATGGCAGATGCCGGCCTGCCGAAACGGCGGGTATTGGGCGGGGCGGCGCGTCGCATCGCGTTACACCATGGAAGATTCGGGCCACGACCGGGGGCAGCGCCTCGCGAGCGAGCCCGACGCAGTCCCGGGCCGGGCCCGGTGTGCACGACAAACCTGAGAGAGGACACCCCATGGCATCGGTGGATCCGCCGGCCCGCAAGGGCCTTCCCCCTGAAGCGTACGAAATCGTCCCCGGCAGCGAGTACCAGCCGTATGTGCCCGCCGAGAAGTCGATGGCGGAGTTCACGGTCAAGGCGGTGGTGATCGGGATCCTGATGGCGGTCGTCTTCGGGGCGGCCAACGCCTACCTGGGGCTGCGCGTCGGGCTGACGGTAAGCGCCTCGATCCCGGCCGCGGTCATGGCGGTGGCGATCTTCCGTGCCTTCAGGCGGGGCACGATTCTCGAGACCAACATGGTGCAGACGATCGGGTCGGCGGGTGAATCGGTCGCCGCGGGCGTGATCTTCACGCTGCCCGCGCTCTTCATCTGGCAGCGCACCGACCCGACGATCATGGTCGACCTGGTCCAGGTGTCGGTGATCGCGGCCTTCGGCGGCCTCCTCGGCGTGCTGTTCATGATCCCGCTCAGACGCTATCTGATCTCGCGCGAGCACGGGAAGCTCCCCTACCCCGAGGGAACCGCCTGCGCCGAGGTGCAGGTGGCGGGAGACACGGGCGGCGGCAAGGCCAGACTTCTCTTCTCGGGCCTGGGGATCGGCGCGCTCTACCAGGCGCTGGCGAACGGCAACGGGTTCGGCCTCTGGAACGAGGGGCCCCATGTGCGGCTGCCCGCCAAGGCCCAGATCGGAGGCGACTTCACGCCGGAGCTGCTCGGCGTGGGCTTCATCATCGGGCCGCGCATCGCGGCGATCATGTTCGGAGGGAGCGCGCTCTCGTGGCTGATCATGATCCCCGCGATCAACCTGTGGGGCGGCGACAGCGTGGTCTATCCCGCTTCGGATCCGATGTCGTCGCTGGCCTCGGCCGAGATCTGGAGCTACTACCTGCGCTATGTGGGAGCGGGCGCGGTGGGCTGCGCCGGCATCGTAACGCTGATCAAGTCCTTCCCCACGATCATCGAGTCCATCAAGCTCGGCATGGGCCATGTGGGCGGGGGCGCCGGCGGTGCGTTGCCGCGCACCCAGCAGGATCTGCCGATGAAGCTGGTGCTGGCGCTGGCGGCGCTGATGGCGGTGGCGCTGTGGCTCTGGCCGGGCGTGCCGGTGAACATCCTGGGCGCGCTGCTGATCGTGGTCTTCAGCTTCTTCTTCGTGACCGTGTCGAGCCGGATCGTGGGGCTGATCGGCTCGTCGTCGAACCCGGTGTCGGGGATGACGATCGCCGCGCTGCTGCTGACCTCGCTCATCTGGGTGGCGCTGGGGCTGAACGACGGCGGCGCCGGGACCAAGGTCGCGGTGCTGGCGGTGGGCGCGGTGGTGTGCATCTCGGCCGCCGCGGCGGGCGACACCTCGCAGGACCTGAAGACGGGCTTCCTGGTGGGGGCCACCCCGAGACGCATGCAGGTCGGCGAGATGCTGGGGGTGCTCTCGTGCGCGGTGACGATCGGCTTCGTGCTGATCGTGCTGAACGAGTCCTACGGGATCGGCACCGTGGACGGGCTCCCCGCGCCCCAGGCCACGCTGATGAGCCTGGTGATCGACGGCGTGCTGAACGCGTCGCTGCCCTGGACCTTCGTGTTCATCGGGATCGGGCTCGCCCTGGTCGTCGAGTTCGTCTTCAAGCTGCCCTCGCTGGCCTTCGCGGTGGGCGTGTACCTCCCGGTCTCGCTGATGACGCCGATTCTGATCGGGGGGCTGATCCGCAGAGCGCTGACGAAGAAGTACGAGGACGCGGGCGAGACCGGGGACGGGGTGAGCGTGCTGGCCGACAAGCGCGAGCGGGGCGTGCTGTTCGCATCCGGGCTGATCGCCGGGGCGGCGCTGGTGGGCGTCCTGATCGGCGGCGCGATCTACGCGGTGACGCAGGTGACGGGTGATCCTGGCGCCGCATCGATATGGCAGGTGGGGCACGCGTGGATGGACGCGGTGCCGTGGGTGAGCTCGGTGTCGTGGCTGGACTGGGTGCCGGACCTGGCTTCGATGGTGGGCATCCTGGCATTCGCCGTGCTCTGTCGGCTGCTGTGGCGGGCGGCGACGCGGGAGGTGCCGGCATGAGCGCGGGAGGCGCCTGCAAGAGGACGGTGACGAGGCTCGCGGCCGCGGTGGTTGTCTTCGCCGCCGCCGGCTGCGAGCCCGATGCACCCGCCACCATCGATCGCGAGGTCTTCGTGCAGACCTACGTGGCGCTGCGGGTGGCGGAGTTGCGGTCGCCCGGGGCGGTGGTCCCCGACGCGGACCGGGACAGCGTGCTGGCCGCAATGGGGGTCGCCGCGGAGGACCTGGTGACCTTCGCGGAGGTGCACGGCGGCGACCCGGTGTACATGGAAGGGGTGTGGACCGAGGTCCAGAACCGGATCACCGAGCTGAGCAGCGGGGAGGGTGCGGAGCGGTAGAGGGCATCCGCCTCCGGCGGCGCCCCCCGGTGGGTGGGCGGCTACGGGCGCGGGCGGTTCAGGGACCGTGCCGGGAACGGGTCGCCGCCCTCACTCCCACTCGATCGTCGCCGGCGGCTTCGAACTGATGTCGTAGGTCACGCGGTTCACCCCCGCGACCTCGTTGATGATGCGGGTCGACACGCGCGCCAGGAACCCGGGATCGTACGGATACCAGTCGGCGGTCATCCCGTCGCGGGAGGTGACGGCGCGGAGCGCGACGACGTGCTCGTAGGTGCGGCTGTCGCCCATCACGCCCACCGAGCGCACCGGCAGCAGCACCGCGAAGGCCTGCCAGATCTCGTCGTAGAGCCCCGCGGCCTCGATCTCCTCGAGGTAGATCGCGTCGGTGAGGCGCAGGATGCGGAGGCGCTCCCCGGAGACGGGGCCAAGTACGCGGATGGCGAGGCCGGGCCCCGGGAAGGGGTGGCGGCGGATGAAGGCCTCGTCCAGTTCGAGGGTGCGGCCGACGCTGCGGACCTCGTCCTTGAAGAGCTCGCGGAGCGGCTCGATCAGCTCGAAGGGCATGTCGTCGGGGAGGCCGCCGACGTTGTGGTGCGTCTTGATCGTCGCCGATGGACCGCGCACGGCGAGCGATTCGATTACGTCGGGGTAGAGGGTGCCCTGCACGAGGAAGCGGGCGTTCGTGCCCAGTTCGCGCGTGGTGCGCTCGAAGACGCGGATGAAGGTCTCGCCGATGATTCTGCGCTTGCGCTCGGGGTCCTCGACGCCCTCCAGGGGAGTGAGGAACTCTTCTGCGGCCTCGACGACCTCGAGCCGGATCCCCATGTGCTCGCGGAAGGTCCGTTCGACCCCCTCGCGCTCCTTCATGCGCATCATTCCGGTGTCGACGAAGATGCACGTGAGCTGGTCGCCTATCGCGCGGTGCACCAGTGCGGCGGCAACCGACGAGTCCACGCCGCCGGAGAGCCCGCAGATGACCTGGTCGCCGCCGACCGCCTGCCGGATGCGTTCGACCGATTCCGCCACGAAAGCCCCCGCGGTCCAGTCGGGGCTGCAGCCGCAGATGCGGAAGAGGAAGTTGTCGACGATCTCCTGGCCGCGGGGGGTGTGGGCGACCTCCGGGTGGAACTGGACGCCGTAGAGCGGGCGGGTGCGGGCGCGGAAGGCGGCTACGGGGAGGTCGCCGGTGGCCGCGACGGTCACGAAGCCGGGAGGGGGCTCGTCGACATGGTCGCCGTGGGAGCACCAGACGGTGATGTCGGCGGCGGGGTCGAAGCCGTGGAAGAGGTCGTTGCCGGGATCCGTGACGCGCAGGCTCGCCCGGCCGTACTCGCGCTTGCCGTGCACGACCCGGCCGCCTTCGTGCTGGGCGATGAGCTGCATGCCGTAGCAGATGCCCAGGACCGGCACGCCCAGGGTGAGGAGGCCGGGGTCGAGTTCGGGGACGTCGTCGTCGTACACGGAGGACGGGCCGCCCGAGAGGACGATTCCGTCGGGCGACCAGCGCCGCGCCCACTCCGCCGATCGCGTGGGGGCGTGGATCTCGCAGTAGACGTTGGCTTCGCGGATGCGCCGCGCGATGAGCTGCGTGAACTGGGAGCCGTAGTCGATGACGAGGATGCGGCTGTGGGCCGCGCTGACGGCGGTGGAGGCGGTGTCGGTCATGTGCGCTGGCCGCGGATGAGGTCGCTGTACCGCTCGCGGCGGCGGACGAGGGTGGCGCGGCCGCCGTGCACGAGGACTTCGGCGGGCCGTGGCCGCGAGTTGTAGTTGGAGGCCATGGCGAAGGCGTAGGCGCCTGCCTGCTGGACGCAGAGGAGCGCGCCGGGGCGCGGGAGGGGCAGGCGGCGGTCGCGGGCCAGGAAGTCCCCCTGCTCGCACACGGGGCCCACGATGTCGACCTGCCGGGGGCTGCCGTGGCCGTCTTCCCTCACCGGGACGATCGCGTGCTCGCCGCCGTAGTGACTGGGGCGGATGAGTTCCGTCATCCCCGCATCGGTCACGACGAAGGTCTTGCCGCCGCTGCGCTTCACATAGAGGACCCGCGTGACGAGCACCCCCGCGTCGCCGACCAGGAAGCGGCCGGGTTCGACGATGAGTTCGAGGGGGCGGCCCGGGGCGCGGCCGGGCGCGGCGGCGATTCGTGCGGCCACCTCACGGCCGAGTTCGCGAAGGTCGATCTCTCCGCCCACGGCGTCTGCGATCCCGAAACCGCCCCCGAGGTCGACGTACTCCAGTGCGGCTCCCGTTTCGCGGCGCGCCCGACCGGCCACCTCGAGCACCACGTCGAGCGCGTGCAGGAAGGGACCGGCGTCGCGCACCTGCGACCCGATGTGAACGTCGATCCCGACGGCGCGCAGGCCGCCGTGCCCCGCGATCCGTCGATAGAGCTCCAGCGCCCTCGGCGGCGATACCCCGAACTTGGCGGCCGCGTGCCCGGTGCGCGTGAATTCGTGGGTCGGGCTGTCCACATCCGGATTCACGCGGACCGCCACGGGGGCCTGTGTGCCCAATTCGCCGGCAACCGAGGCCAGTACATTCAGTTCCTGCGAGCTCTCGACGTGGAAGCCGCGGATTCCCGACTTGAGCGCGTAGCCCATCTCGGCGCGGGTCTTGCCCACTCCGGCGAACACGATCCGGCCGGGCGCGATGCCGGCCTCCAGCGCGCAGTAGAGTTCCCCGCCACTGACGATGTCGGCCCCGGCGCCAGCGTCGGCGAACAGCTTCAGCAGCGCCAGGTTGGGGTTGGCCTTGACGGAATAGGCGACGAGCAGGTCGACGCCCGCAAAGGCGGCGCGCACGGCGCTCAGACGCTCCAGGGCCCGGGCGCCGTCATACACGTAGAGGGGCGTGTCGTGGTCTTCCGCCAGCGTTTCGAGCGAGTGTGAGCCGCAGTGGAGCACGCCCCCCAACCGCGGGAAGGGCGGGCGCCCGGTGCTCAGTACGCGCGCGCCCACACCACTTCCATTTGCGCCGAACCGCCGCCGACGCAGCGCGCGGGGGCTGTGGCGGACCGGAACTCCTCGCCGGGGATCACGCGGATCGTGGCCCTGGTGGCATCCTTGACGCGCGCCTCGACGTCGGGGTCGCCGCTCCAGCCGGAATAGACGAAGCCGGCACCGCTGTCGAGCAGCTCTCCCAGCTCGTCCACCGAGGACACCTCCCCCCGGTGGGTCGCGGCTTCCCGTCTGGCGATCGCCGTCTCCAGGAGCCGGACCTGCAGGGCGTCCAGCCGGTCCTTCATGCCCGCGACCACCTGCACGTCGGACATCGCCTCCTTGCGGGGCGCGCCATCCTCGGTCATGCGGACGGCCACCACCGCCTCGCCACGCGCCAGGTCCCGCGGCCCGAGCTCCACCCGAACCGGAACGCCCTTGCGCTCCCATTCGAAGAACTTCGCGCCCGGCGACATGTGCAGGCGGCGGTCGATGGCGGCGCGCACACCCTGGCCACGCAGGCCCTCGACGATCTCATCCCCCTTCTTCATCACCGCGGCTACCTGATCGTCACCGCGGGCGATCGGGACGACCATCACCTGAGTCGGCGCCAGCTTCGGCGGGACCACCAGTCCGACATCGTCCCCGTGGGTCATCACCATGCCGCCCACCAGCCTTGTCGAGACGCCCCAGGAGGTGTTCCACGCGTACTCTTCCCTCCCCTCCTCGTTCTGGAAGGTGAGGCCGAACTGCCGGGCGAAATTCTGGCCGAGCATGTGGGAGGTCCCGGCCTGCAGCGCCTTGCGGTCCTGCATGAGGGCCTCGCAGGCGTAGCTGCGGACGGCGCCGGCGAACTTCTCCGCTTCGCTCTTCAGGCCGGTGAGCGGGGGCATCGCGATCCACTCCTCCATGAAGCGGCGGTACACGCCCAGAATCATGCGGGCTTCGTCCTCGGCCTCCTCGGCGGTGGCGTGCGCGGTGTGCCCTTCCTGCCAGAGGAATTCCGAGGTGCGCAGGAAGAGGCGAGTGCGCAGTTCCCAGCGCATGACGTTGCCCCACTGGTTCAGCAGCAGCGGCAGGTCGCGGTAGCTCTGCACCCACTTGGCGTACATGGCGTAGATGATCGTCTCGGAGGTGGGGCGGACCACGTACGGCTCGTCCAGCTCCTTGCCCCCGGCGTGGGTGACGACCGCGAGTTCCGGCTTGAAGCCCTCGACGTGCTCCTTTTCGCGCTCGATGAAACTCATCGGGATGAGCAGCGGGAAGTAGGCGTTCTGGTGTCCCGTCGCCTTGAACATGTCGTCCAGGGCGCGCTGCATGTTCTCCCAGATCCCGTAACCCCAGGGCCGGATGACCATGCTGCCGCGCACGGGGGAATAATCGGCCAATTCGGCCTGCTGGACGACCTCGTTGTACCACGCGCTGAAATCCTCGGCGCGGGGGGTCAGTCCCCTCTTCCCGCCCTTCCTCTTGCTCATCGGCCGTGTGTCACTCGGGTTGGTCCCGGTCGTCTTCCGGGTTGTCGTTTGGCGGCGGTGCCTTTCTGCCGCGCCGCTCCGCCGCCCAGGCGATCCCGCCGGGGATGAGAAAGAGCAGCAGCGACGCGGTCATCCAGGTGCCTCTGAATGGTAAGCCCAGAGCGCTCCGGCCCAGTAGGGCGGCGAGCCAGCCTCCGGCCAGCGAGGCGATCGCGGCGGCCCCCAGCAGCAGCCACTCGAGGACATTCAGCCGGCGGATGGCGCGGTTCATCACCTTGCGAGCCGCCCTCGCGTCGTCCGCGCCGGGGCCGCGCGCGCCGCGGTGATCGCTCACGGCTGCCCGCCTCCGCCAGCCGCTTCCGTCCCGGCGCGTGCCGCGGCAAAGAGGGCATCGAGCGTGCGGGTCTCCTGATGGCCGCTGGCGAGGTCGCGCACCGTCGCCGAACCCGCGGCGGCCTCGTCAGGGCCGATGATGACGGCAAGCGCCGCCCCGTTGCGGGCTGCCTGCTTGAGCTGTTTGGCCACGCCCTGGGGCCTGAAGGTGTACATGACCGAGCAGCCGGCTTCACGCAGCCGCTGCGCCGCCGCGAGCGCGGGGGCCCGCTCCTCGGGGGTCACCCAGATCACGTGGTAGTCGCAGGCAGGCCCGGTTTGCGGCGTCAGCCCGCGGTCGCGCAGCAGTTCGCCGAGCACGACGTCGCCCATCCCGAAACCGACCGCGGGAAGGGGCTCGCCGCCCACCAGCTCGAGGAGACGGTCGTAGCGGCCGCCCCCGCAGATCGCGCGGAGTTCGCCGGCTCGGTCGAAGAGCTCGAAGACGATGCCCGTGTAGTACGCGAGGCCCCGGACGACGGTGAAGTCGAACTGGAGGTAGGCGCCCAGGCCCAGCGCGTCGAGCATCGCACGGTGCTCCCGCAGGGGCTGAAGCGCCGAGAGCACGGACTCGTGGTCCGCGAAGCGTCGCTGCAGATTCTCCAGAGAGCCGTCGGCCGCGAGTTCGGTCAGGGCGGCGACGGCGGAGTCATCCAGGCCCAGCGCGGTCAGGGCAGCCCTCGTCCTGGCCGGGCCGGCCCGGCCGGCCTTGTCGATCACGGCCAGGCAGGCCGCGTAACGCGGTGGATCGACCCCGAGCGCAACAAAGACCTCGGTCACGAGGCGGCGGTCGTTCACCCGCGCCACGAAGTCCTCCTCCGTCAGCCCCAACCCCCTCACCGAGTCGATCGCAACGGCCAGGATCTCCGCGTCTGCGGCCACCCCGGCTTCCCCGACGATGTCGACGTTGAGCTGGAAGTGCTCGCGCAGGCGCCCGCGCTGGCTCCTCTCATACCGGAAGAGCTGCGGGATCGAGAACCACCGGATGGGCTTGGGCATCTGCCGGCTGCGGGCGGCCAGGATACGGGCCAGCGACGGGGTCATCTCGGGGCGCATCGCGACCTCGCGCCCTCCCTTGTCACGGAAATTGTACAGCTGTTCGACGATCTCGGCGCCGCTCTTCTCGACGTACAGCGCGAGGGGTTCCAGCGGCGGGCCGTCGTATTCCTGAAAGCCGTAGCGTCGCGACACACGGCGCCAGGTGGAGAAGATGTGGTCGCGGATGGCGAACTCGCCGGGCACGAAGTCCCGGAATCCGGGGAGCCTCGCGAAGGATCGATCGGAGGACATGGCGGCGAATCTAACCCGGGACTGCGGAATATCAATGCCGGCCGACGGGGTCGGCGGACCCGAACGGGCTGAGCCCGAGAAGGAGAAGGACATCTCCCACGGTGAAGCAGGAACCCGTGACGACCACCGTTCCGGCCGGCGCATAACCGGTGGCCCGATCGAGTGCGGCGCCGACTTGGTCCTCCACCTCGATCGGCGTGCCTCGCGAGACGCCGGCCGCCACCGCGCGCGGGTCCCAGCTCCTCCCCTCGGGCGCGGAGGAGGGCACGGTGAAGACAACGTGGTCGGCGAGATCGACCAGGGGAGGGAGCATCCGGGACCAGTCCTTGTCGCCCAGGATGCCGGCGAGGAGGACGAGGGGCCGGGGGGGGGTCAGGTTGCCGAGAACGCGGACCAGCGCCTCCACCCCGGCGACGTTGTGGGCGACGTCGAAGACGAAGAGGTGGTCGCCGAGGCGATGGATCTGGCCGCGGCCGGGCCACTGGACGCCCGCCACGCCCGCCTCGATGGCCTCGCGCGAAGGGGGACGAGAGAGGAGTTGGAGGGCGCGGACCGCCAGCGCGGCATTGGTGGCCTGGTGGGCCCCCGGGAGTGGCGTCTCGAGCTCCAGGAGCTCACCCCCGGCGGTGCGAACGGCGAAGCGGGTTCGGCGCGGGCCCAGCTGCAGTCCCGTGATATCCTCCCAGGGCTCCAGGCGATGGAGGGGGGCGCCTACTTCCGCCGCGCGGGCCCGCAGCACGTTCAGTACGGCCGGCCTGCTCTCCGCGGTCGCGACCGGCACGCCCGGCTTGATGATCCCCGCCTTCTCGCGCGCGATCTCCTCGAGCGTGTCGCCCAGATAGTCCTGGTGGTCCAGCGCAACATTGGTGATCGCGCACACCTCGGGCCGGATCACGTTGGTGGCGTCGAGCCGGCCGCCCAGCCCTACCTCGATGCACGCCGCATCCACCTCCTCCTCGGCGAAGACGGTCAGCGCGAGCAGGGTGGTCGCCTCGAAGAAGGACATGCGGAGCCCGGCGGCGAGTGGCCGCAGCCGAGCCGCGGCGGCGTGCAGGCGCGCGTCAGAGACGGGCCTGCCGTCCACCATGATGCGCTCGCGGAAGGAACACAGGTGAGGGGAGGTGTACAGTCCCGTCCGGCGGCCGTCGCGCTGCAGCACGGAGGCCCAGGTCGAGGCGACGGACCCCTTGCCGTTCGTCCCTCCGACGTGCAGGCAGCGGTAGCGGCGGTGCGGGTCGCCCAGTTCGGCCAGGGCGGTTTCCATGCGGTCGAGGCCCCAGTCGACCGCGCTGGGAGCCTCCGGGAAGAGGGCGTCCATCAAGGGGTCGGGACCTGGAGCCGCCGGGCCCTCCCCGGGCGAGCGCCCCTTCAACCCCAGGGTCTCCACCCTTCCCGCGTATGCCGCAGCAGCTGGGCGATGGCGCTCTTGAGCTCGCGGCGGTCCACAACCCGGTCGACCATTCCGTGCTCTTCGAGGAATTCGGCGCTCTGGAAGCCTGGCGGGAGCTCCTGCTTGATGGTCTCCCCGATCACCCGCGGACCCGCGAAGCCGATCAGCGCGCCGGGCTCGGCCAGGTTGACGTCGCCCAGCATCGCATAGGAGGCCGTGACGCCGCCGGTGGTGGGGTCGGTCAGCACCGAAATGTACGGGAGGCCGCGCTCGTGCATGCGGGCCAGGACCGCCGACGTCTTGGCCATCTGCATGAGCGAGTAGATCCCCTCCATCATCCGCGCGCCGCCGGAAGCGCTCACCACGATCAGGGGAAGGTCGCCGTCGAGTGCGTCGCGTCCGGCGCGGGCGATCTTCTCCCCCACCACCGAACCCATCGACCCTCCGATAAAGCTGAAATCCATGACGGCAAGAACCGCGGGGATGCCCTCGATACGCACCCTACCCGTAATGACGGCTTCGGCGCGGCCCGTGCGTTTCTTCGCGGCTGCGAGACGGTCGCCGTAGTCCTTCAGATCGGAGAAAGCGAGCGGATCACCGCTCGTCATGTCCCCATCGGCCTCCTCGAAGGAATCGGTATCGGCGAGCAGCTCCACATACTGCCCGGCCGAAATGCGGAAGTGGCTTCCGCACTCCGGACAGACGCCCAGGTTCTGTTCCAGCCGCTCCCGGTAGAGGATCTCGCCGCAATCGTCGCACTTCCTGAAGACATCGCGGGGAAGATCCCGCCGCCCTTCCGAAGTCAGGCGCTTCTTCTGCTTGCTGAACCAGGCCAATGTAGTCAGCCCTCGCTTTCCGGATGCGCCGTTGGATCAGCGGGCATCTCTGGCCATCGTCACGATGATGGCCGCGGCCACCCACGCCATCAGGAGGAACGAACCTCCGTAGCTGATGAACGGCAGCGGAATCCCCGTTATGGGAACGACCCCTATCGTCATTCCCACATTGACGATGACATGTGTGAGCCAGGTCCCCAGTATAGCGAAGATGAACAGGCCGGCAAACGGATCGAGGCCCTCGGCCATGCGGATCATCCGGAAGAAGAGATAGCCGAACAGCAGCAGTGTCAGGGAGGTCCCCAGAAACCCCAGTTCCTCTCCCACGACACTGAAGATGAAGTCGGTGTGTTGTTCCGGAAGGAAGTTGAGACGCTTCTGGGTGCCCAGTGTGAAGCCCTTGCCAAGCACACCACCGCTCCCGACCGCCACCTTCGACTGAAGGAGCTGCCAGCCGGCTCCCTGCGGATCGATCTCCTGATCGAGAAAGACCAGGATGCGGTTCCTCTGGTACTGGGCCAGCGAGTTCCAGAGGGGCTGGGCAATCGCGCCCGCCGCCAGATTGGCGATGATGACGCTCAGCGACTCCACCAGGTAGAGCCGATACCGATTCAGATACAACGCCACGACCAACAGGATGATGTACGCCGACCACAGGCGCGTGTCGAAGGACAGGATGAGGGCGAACCCGGGGGACGCCGCAAAGAGTATGAGCTGCCAGGACGTGCCTGCCCAGTAGATCGCCGCGAAGAGCATCCCGATGAAGGCCAGGGCAGTTCCCAGGTCCGGCTGCAGGACGACGAGGGCCAGCGGCAGTGCCACCAGGGCCATGGGCTTGACCAGGTCCCGCAGGTACGCCGGGCCTTCCCGTTGCCCGGCAAGGAGCTTGGCGAGCGCCAGCGCGGTGACGACCTTCGCCGCTTCCGCCGGCTGGAACTGGAATCCCGCGATCCGGATGAACGACCTGACGCCCTCCGCCGCCCCCGAACCGGTTCCGACGACCAGCGTCACCGCCAACACCGCGGTGGACATGATGTACAGCGGCATCGCCATCCATTCGAACCAGCGCGCCGGGATACGGGAAAGTACGATCAGCACGACGATCGACCCGAGCAGCACCACCGCCTGGCGGATCCAGATTCGCTCCAGGGACGGGCTCGGAATGTTCTTGACTCCGGCGGAATAGATCATCGCCACGCCGAACAGGCACAGCAACAGCAAGCAGGCCGTGAACCGCCAATGCCGGATCCAGGGGAGATCCAGGGTCATCGCTATTCGTTCGCCGGGAGCGCCCAGGCCGTGTTTCGTCCTACCTGAAAGTACTCGCGAAGGGTCTGGATCGTGTCACGCGGTATCCCGTGCTGACCGCGCAGGTAGAAGTCGGCCGTCTTGGAGACCAGGGGAGCAGCGACCTGGGAGCCGCTCCCGCCGAATTGCACCAGAGCCACGACCACGATCTCGGGCGGGCCCCCGCGCGGCCCCACGATGGCCCCGAACCAGCTGTGGTTCGGGCTGCCCTCGACACTCTGGGCCGTTCCGGTCTTTCCGAGGACTTCAAAGTGTTCCAGCGAGGACAGGTAGGCGGTGCCCCCCGCCTGGGTCACACCCCGCAGTCCCTCACGAATGACTTCCAGGTTCTCCTGGGACACCTCGAAGCGGAACCCTTCCGTCGTCGGCGCATCGCGGTAGAGCGCGGGGGACGGTGCGGAGCCGTCGCGGGCGATGGCGAGAAAATACTGCGCGACCATCAGCGGCGTCTGCGCGATGGGCCCCTGGCCGATCGCCAGGTTGAGGACCTCACCCTCCCGGGGGCGGTAGCCATAACGCCGTACCCAGTACTCCGGCCCCTCGGGATAGGTTCCGGCGGCCTCTCCGGGCAAGTCGACTCCGCAGGTCCCTCCGAACCCCATCCGGTTGACGCGATCGAGCATGCGCAGCAGGCCGATGCGCAGGGCCACCTGGTAGAAGTACACGTTGCAGGAGTGCTTGATGGCGCCGGCGAGATCCAGCGAACCGTGTCCATCCTCATCCCAGCACCGCCACCGCCGGCCCCCGTAGTTGTAGCCCCCGTTGCACGCAACGGACATTCGGTCCGTGGGGTGGATGACCCCGGTCTCCAGACCAATGAGCGCGGTGACCAGCTTCATCGGCGATCCCGGAGGATACTTGGCCGTAATGGCCCTGTTGAAGAGCGGGTTCGCCGGATCCTGGCTCAGCCGGCGCCATTCCTCCTGATCCACCACACCCGCGAACACGTTCGGGTCGTAGCTGGGCGTTGCGTAGAGCGCCAGAACGCCGCCGGTCTCGACATCGAGCGCCACCACCGCACCGCCCAGGCCCTCGGGAAAGATGTGATGGATCCACTCCATCAGGTCCAGGTCCAGGTGCAGGTCCAGATCGCCGCCGGGCTGCTCCTCCACCCTCCGGAACCCCCGATGAGAGCCGACGATACGCCCCGACGCGTCGACCTCCACGTACCGGACGCCGGGCTGTCCCCTCAGGATGGACTCGTACTGCCATTCGATCCCCGACCGGCCGACGATCAGCCCCGGCTGCGCTCCCTCGAACTGCTCCGATTCCAACTCCTGCTGATTGATCTCGCCCACGCTGCCGACGATGTGCGCGCCCACCTCTCCCGCCGGATAGCGCCGCTTCGGCCGCGTTTCGATCAACAGTCGCGGAAAGACGGAGCCTCGCTCTTCCAGGGCCGCGACCGCGTCGAACGAAGCGTCGACGGACAGGAGGATGGGGCGGGGACTCCGGTTCTCGATTTGCCGCAGAGCGCTCGCCAGCCGGCGGTCGCCGATCTCAAGGTGTTCCCGCACCCGATTCAGGGAGAACATCATCGAGTCGGGTGACGCGGAGAGGATCGAAACCGAGTATCCCGTGGTATTGTCGGCAAGCGGCCGGCCGGCCCGATCGCGTATGGTTCCGCGCGGGGGAGGCAGCGTGAGCGGGCGCAGGCGGTTCGAATCGGCCTGGAGGCCCCAGTCGGATGCCCGATATACCTGGGCCCGGAAGAACACCATCACCAGCAGGCCGAGCAGGGAGACAACCACGATCCTGGCTCGCCGCGCCCTGATGTTCCTCTTGTGATGTTGGGATACTCTCATCCGCGCAACGTTCCCCTCAGCGCCAGCAGAGATATGAGCGTGCCGACCACCCCGGCGTAGATCGCCAGGAGCGGCGACTCGAATACGAACTGATCGGCAAAGGTATTCCGGATGGCGGGATCCGACGCCAGCCAGGCGAGCAGATCGCGAATCAGCTTCCCGAGACCGAAGTAGCAAATCAGAAAGGTCCAGGAATTCCCCACGAACAGATGTCGGGTCTGCGCTCCGGCGGTTCCCGCCACGGTCAAGGCAAAGACCGTGGCACCGAAGGAGCTCATGGCGAAGGAATCCTCAACGAGGCCCAACCCGAACCCCAGCGCGGCTCCTGCCCCGAGGCTCAGGTGGCGGCTGCCGATCAGGACCGCGATGAGAAAGAGATCCGGTGCTTCGTTGCCGAGGCCAAGGGCGACGCGCAGCGTGAGATGGACCAGGATCAGGCTCGCTGTCAGCGTCGCGACCCTGACCGTCATGGCGAACCGGCGGTTGCCGAGTCCACGGGCGTCCCTGCGACGGAGGTATCGGTCGCAGGGACAGGTGTCGTGACGGCCACGACCGCATAGGTCACTGCACCCGGGTACACGGCCGGTGTCACGTAATAGCTTTTGCTCCACCCCGCCCGAGTCTCCGCGACACCGGCCACCCAACCGATGCGCACGCCGCGCGGGAACGTCCCCCCGCGGCCGGAGGTCAGGATCTCCGTACCGGGATCCAGCTCCGAGAGAAAATGGACGCCCCGGATCACCAGGCGGTCCTGCTCGCGGAACTGACCCTGCTCGGTTTCGACGATCCCGTGATTGAAGCCGTCCGTCGTCATCGCGGACGCGCGGAAACCGGGATGCGACCAGTCGAAGGCCAGGGCGTAACCGGAATAGACCTGCTGAACCTGGCCAAGCAGACCGCCGTCGGTGACCACGGCGCTGAAGGGGGGCACGCCCTGCTGAGAACCGACGCCGACCCTGAACACGCTGGCGGACCCGGTTGCCGTCTGCCGCGTGATCGCGGCCGGGATGTACGTGACCTCCGGCCGGTCGCCGAGCGACAGAATCGATCTGAGCTGCCGGTTTTCCTCGGCCAGAGTCCTGTGGTTTGCCATAAAGCCCGTCGCCGAGTCCATCTGAGCCCTGAGAATGTCATAGTCACGGGCCCTTGACCGGACCTGGGTGATCGCAACATGGACCTCGACGAACGGCTTGAGGAGCGACTCCCTCAAGGCGTGTCCGATCTGCTGCTGCGCACCAGCGGGCAGAAAGACGGCAATCAGTGACAGGAGTATCATGCCGAGCGCGGACAACAGCCCCCTCGAGCGTGCCCGGCCGAACATGAAATCCAATCCTGCCATCTAGCTTTCCACCCGTTGTATGCCTCGGCTACCTCCCGGCCGCCCAGGTCATCCTGCCGGCCGCCTCAGGCGGTTACGATCGAACGGAACTTCGAGAATTCCTCGAGGACCGTGTTGGTTCCCCGGACTACGCACGTCATCGGCTCTTCGTCCACATGGATGGGAAGGTTGGTCTCAAGCGCGATGAGTTTGTCCAATCCCCGGATCAGCGCACCGCCCCCGGTCATCACAATGCCGAAGTCGACGATGTCCGAGGCGAGCTCCGGCGGCGTGATCTCGAGAGCCGACCGCACCGCCTGAACGATCTGGCGGATCGGCTCCTGGATGCACTCCCTGATTTCCTGGGAGTGAATCATGATCATCTTCGGAATCCCGGATACCAGGTCCCGGCCCTTGACCTCCATCTCGCGCTCTTCGCCGGTGTCCATCGCCGACCCGATCTGCATCTTGATGGCCTCGGCGGTGGGCTCTCCGATCAGCAGGTTGTAGTTCTTGCGGAGGAAGGTCACGATGCAGTGGTCGAGCTCGTCCCCGCCGATCCGTATCGATGTGTCGGACACGATTCCGGCGAGTGCGATCACCGCGATTTCCGTGGTCCCTCCACCGATGTCGATCACCATGTTGCCCCGGGGCGTGTCGATGGGAAGCCCCACGCCGATCGCCGCCGCCATCGGCTCCGCCACCATGTACACCTCGTTTGCGCCGGCCGCCTGTGCCGACGACCGGACAGCGCGCCGTTCAAGCTCGGTTATCCCGGAGGGCACACCGACAACAACCCGGGGCTTGATGCGGAAGATCCGCTTCGACATGACCTGCTTCAGGAAATGGCGGAGCATCAACTCCGTCACGTCCACGTCCGCGATCACTCCATCTCGCAGGGGACGAACCGCGTCGATTCCGTCCGGTGTGCGACCAAGCATGCGTTTGGCCTCGAGGCCGACGCTCATTATGTGCTTCGTCCCCCGTTCCACGGCGACCACGGACGGCTCGTTCAGGACGACGCCCTCTCCGCGCACGCAAACCAGGGTGTTGGCGGTTCCGAGGTCCACACCAATATCGCTCGTGGGAACCAGCCGCTTGGAACTGAACCAGCTAGAGATTGGAGACAACTTTTTCCATTTTCCGCCCCCGCGGGTCCGGGCGTTGGGGTTTCGTCTTGGGCACGGCGACAGCTTGAACCTAACCTAGCCCGTATTGTCGCTCAATTCACTCCGGTACTCCCAAAGCCTCTTTCGCCGCGGGCCGTGTCGGAAACGGAAACGGTTTCGTCGATGGCCGGGGCCACGAAGCGGCTGAACACCAACTGGGCGATCCGGGATCCGCGTCGAATATCGATTCTGTCCGGGCCCAGATTCTGTACGAGAATACGCAGTTCTCCCCGGTAGTCGGGATCGATCGTACCGGGGCTGTTGGGTAACGTAAGTCCCAGCCGCGCAGCGAGTCCCGAGCGAGGGCGGACCTGGCACTCGATCCCCTTCGGCAGCTCCATGACCAGCCCCGTGGGGACCGCATGAATGCCGCCCGGATCCAGCGTGAAGGCCTCGCAGCATCGTATGTCGTGCCCGGCGGCTTCGAGCGACGCGCGTGCCGGAAGGGGAAGGTCGGGATTCGAAGAGAGCCGCTTGAATCGCACTGCACCGAGCCCATCCTCGACTCCCGCCCGAGACGCTTCAACCGGCTCGGTGATATCGCTGCCGCACTCCATACAGGAGAGGATGACTGCCTCGGAATTCATCCCGAACGCTTCCGCAACCCCGGGGTGGGCTACCTCGCCGCGGGCCACATTGATGCCCCTGTAAAGGTCGGGGTCGGCGGCGCACGCCTCCTCCCAACCCAGGGTGGCGAGCTGCAGGGCGTAGGGGAGCGTCGCATTGGTGAGCGCGAGCGTGGAGGTCCGGGGAACGGCGCCCGGAATGTTGGAAACCCCGTAGTGGATGATCCCGTCGACATCGTACACCGGATCTTCGTGCGTGGTGGGCCGGATGGTCTCCACACACCCCCCCTGGTCCACTGCGACATCGACGATCACCGATCCCGGGCGCATCGAGGCGAGATCCTTCCGCTTGACGAGCATGGGCGCCTTCTTGCCCGGAACCAGCACCGCGCCGACCACCAGGTCCGAGTCCGGCAGCTGCTTGCGCACCGCATACCGCGTCGAGAACAGCACGTTCACATTCGCGGGCATGGTTTCCGAGAGGTGGCGCAGCCGCTGCAGCGAGACATCCATGATCGACACACGCGCACCCAGTCCGGCGGCCATCCGCGCGGCGTGCGTTCCCACGACCCCGCCGCCGATGATCAGCACCTTGGCCGGCAGCACGCCGGGGACGCCCCCGAGGAGCACCCCCGAGCCCCCGGCCGGCCGCTCCAGGTACTTCGCGCCCTGTTGAATGGCCATCCGTCCCGCTACCTCGCTCATGGGCGTGAGGAGAGGCAGGTCTCCATCCTCGGGACCGACTGTTTCGTAGGCAATCGCGATCGCGCCGCTTGTCATGATCGCGCGCGTGAGGGCCTCGGACGCGGCAAAGTGGAAATAGCCGAAGATGACCTGGCCTTCGCGCATCAGGGGCCACTCGGAGGAGATCGGTTCCTTGACCTTCATGATCATCTCCGCGCGGGCCCAGACCTCTTCGGCCGTATCCACGACCTCCGCCCCCGACGCCACATAGAAGTCGTCGGTAAACCCGCTGTGCCGCCCGGCTCCCGCCTGGATCAGGACCGCCTGTCCCGCCTGCACGAGCGTCTCCACGCCCGCGGGCGTCAGCGCAACCCGGTATTCATGACGCTTGATCTCCGACGGAATACCTACAACCATGGTGTGGAGTCTCCTCAGATTCCGATTGTCGTCGGTTCGCCGGGCCTTCCGCGGGCCGCTCGGCCGTTGGTGTCGGACTTCGCATCTCCGGGACCGAGGCAGAGCGCGAATTGACGTTCGGGCGGCAGTACTTCCGCGGCCACCCTGGCAATATCGCACCGGTCGACGCCATCGATCAGCCCCGGAAGCCGGTCCATCGGAACGAAGGGCAGGTCGAGCAGCGCAAATCCCGCCAGCCGGTTGACCCGGGCCTCCGGCGACTCGAGGGAAAGTACGATTTCTCCCTTTGCCTGCTCCTTTGTCCGAGCGAGTTCGCCTTGAGACAGTCCGTCGCGCGCCACCGCTGAACAAACCGTCTGAACCGCGTCGATCGCATCGGCGACCCACCCGGAGCGGGTGCCCAGGTAGACGCCGAAAACCCCCGCTTTCGTGTACAGGGACTGAAACGAGTACACGGAGTACGCTAGAGCCAGTTCCTCCCGGACCCGCTGGAAGAGCCTGGAGCTCATGCCTCCCCCGAGCGCGGCGGACAACAGCAGCAGCGCGTAGCGGTCGGAATGTGATGCGCCCGGCGTCGGTGAACCGAATACCAGGTGCGACTGGGCCGAGTCGCGGCGAACAAGGCCGATGGCGCCGCGTCCGGGCGTCCGGGGCACGCCGACCGGCGAGACCGGCCTGCCCGGCTTCATGCCTCCGAACCACTCCTCGGCCAGGGCCACCAGGGCACCGTGGTCGACATGGCCGGCGGCGGCGACCACGAGGTTGGCTCCCGTATGGGTCCGGCGGCGGAGTTCGCTCAGGTCGGCGGCGGTGACCGCAGCGACGGTCTCGCGCGTCCCCAGGATGGGTCTGCCATACGGATGACCGTTCCACATCCGGCTTCCGTGCAGGTCGAACACGAGGTCTTCCGGCGTGTCCTCGACCGCCGCAATCTCCTCGAAGACGATCTCCTGCTCCCGGTCCAGGTCCTCCTGCCGCAGCAGCGGATTCCTGACCAGGTCCGACAGAACCTCGACCGCCTGCGCCAGGTGGCGGCCTCTGACCCTGGCTTCGTACCCGGTATGTTCACGAGACGTGTATGCGTTCAGTGAACCACCCAGCCCCTCCAGAGCCGCTGCGATCTGGCGGCGGGAACGGTTGGTGGTCCCGCGGAAGACCATGTGCTCCAGCAGGTGGCTGATCCCCGCCAGACCCGGCGGCTCGTGCGCGGAGCCCTGGCGAACCCAGACGCCCACCGCCACCGAACGAACACCCTCCATCCGCTCGCTGAGAACCCGGACGCCGCTGGAGAGCCGCGATTCGCGATACCCTCCGCCGGGCTCAGTCCCGGACCCGATGTGGTGGGCTGCCGACCGTGGCGCCGCCAAACCCTCAGCAGCCCGTCGTCAGGAGTGTGCCACTGCCGGCTGCCGGTTCGAGCCGTCCCGCTCCTCCTCGGCGGCGGCCTTCAGCGAAAGTCGCATCCGGCCCTTCTCATCGATCGAGAGGAGCTTCACGCGAACCACGTCGCCGCGATTTACGACATCCTCCGTCTTGCCGACCCGATGGTCCGCCAACTGCGAGATGTGGCACAGTCCTTCGACCCCCGGCATGATCTCGACGAACGCGCCGAAGGTGGTCGTATTCTTGACCGGACCCTCGTAGATCCGCCCCACCTCGGGCTCCTGCACGATGGCCTCGATCATCTCGCGCGCCCGCTGGCCGGCCTCGGCCGAGACGGCTGCGATCTTCACGATGCCTTCGTCGTCCACTTCGATCGTCGCGCCCGACTCGTCCTGGATCGCACGGATCGTCTTGCCCTTGGGCCCGATGATCTCGCCGATCTTCTCCGGGTTGATCCGGACCGCCACGATGCGCGGTGCGTGAGGCGACAGATCCGGGCGCGCCTCCGCGAGAACGGCATCCATGCAATCGAGGATGTGCATCCTGCCGGCGTGGGCCCGCTGGAGCGCCTCCTCGAGCAGTTCCACGGTCAACCCGTCGATCTTGATGTCCATCTGGATCGAGGTGACGCCCTTGCGAGTCCCCGCCACCTTGAAGTCCATGTCCCCGAGGGCGTCCTCCAGGCCAAGGATGTCGGTGAGGATCTCGACCCTGTCGCCCTCCGTCACCAAGCCCATCGCGACCCCGGCGCACGCGGCTTCGACGGGAACTCCGGCATCCATCAGCGACAGCGAGGCGGAGCACACCGACGCCATCGACGACGATCCGTTCGATTCCAGAATGTCGGACACGATCCGGATCGTGTAGGGGAAGTCGTCGTAGACGGGGAGGAGCGGCTGAATGGCCCGCTCGGCGAGCGCGCCATGGCCTTTTTCGCGCCGGGAGGTCGACCGGATCGGGCGAGCTTCGCCGACCGAGAACGGCGGGAAGTTGTAGTGCAACATGAACGACTTGGTGACCTGCTCCGCGCTGTCGATCGAGTCGATGCGCTGCTCGTCCCTGCTGGTCCCCAGCGTCACGACGCCCAGCGACTGGGTCTCGCCGCGCGTGAAGAGCGCGGAGCCGTGCGTTCTGGGCAGGACACCGGTCTCACAGACGATGGGACGGACCTGGTCCGCGGTGCGGCCGTCGGCCCGGACACCCTCGTCGAGGATGCGCGCGCGGACATGCTTCTTTTCCAGTGAACGGATCACGTCGTCGACGTCGCCGTTCGTGACCGTGTCGTCGTCTTCCAGTTGTCCGGCGATGTCTGAAGCGATCCCGGCAAGTGCCGCGGTGCGCTCCCGCTTGTCGGCGATCCTTACCGCGGTCGACACCCGGTCACTGGCCAGGTCCTCGACGCGCTCCCGTGCCTCCGCGGGCACCTCCTTGGGCTCCCATGACATCTTGGGAACGCGGCGGGGCGCGATCAGCACCTCCTGGATGTCGATCAGTTCCCTGATCGCCTCGTGGCCGACAATCAGCCCCTGCAGGATTTCGCTCTCGGGAACCTGAATCGCTCCGCCCTCCACCATGACGATGGCCTGGGCCGTGCCCGCGACGACGATGTCCACGTCGGCGTACTCCAGCTGGTGGAAGGTCGGGTTCACCACCCAGTTCCCCTGGATCCGGCCGACGCGGACCGAAGCCACGGGCGTGTCGAAGGGGATCACCGAGGTGTTGAGCGCCACCGAGGCCCCGATGAGGGTGAGCACATCGGCGTCGTTTTCCTGATCGGCGCTGAGCACCTGTGCGTGAATCTGGGTCTCGTAGAAGAACCCGTTGGGGAAGAGGGGACGCAGGGTGCGGTCCGTCAGTCTCGACGAAAGCACTTCCTTCTCCTGCGGGGCCCCTTCCCGCTTGAAGAAACCGCCGGGGATCTTGCCGGCGGCATAGGTCTTTTCCCGGTACTCCACAGTGAGGGGGAAAAACGGGAGGTGGGTGGGTTTGTTCTGTACCGTCGCGGTAACGAGCACGACGGTCTCTCCAAACTGAACAAGGCAGGACCCGTGCGCGAGGCGGGCCATCCGGCCAACCTCGAGGATGAGTCGCCTGCCGGCGAATTCGCGTTCGATTCTCTCTGTCATTTCTTCTTCCGGAACTGCCGCTGGAATCCCGCGGCGGGGGTGGACGGCAGCACTACGGAAGAGTCACGGCACGGGGGCCGCATCGACTCTTGCCGGTCAATGGCGCAATCCGAGGTCTTTGATCAACTCCCTGTACCCTTCTACGTCGGTGCGCTTCAGGTATTCAAGGAGGCGCCGTCTGCGTCCTACCATCTTGAGCAGGCCGCGGCGGCTGTGGTGGTCGTGTTTGTGGGCGTCGAAGTGACCACGAAGATGGTTGATCCTGGCCGTCAGAAGAGCGATTTGCACCGGTGTGCTGCCGGCGCCGTTCTCATGCGGCTGATACTTCTCTACGATCTGTTGCTTGTCGATGCCCATTCTGTTTCCGTGTCTCTGTGTCTCCCCGGGGTAAGGCGGCGCGCGTCAGGCCGTCTCCAACCCAGCCAACCACCCCCGCGCAGGGGAATTGCTGCCCTGGACGGCGGGGCCGTCATGGGACAGCCTTGAATCATAGCCGCGCGAAGTCATGCGGACAAGGTGCCCCGGTCTTCATCGCCGAACTCGCCCGCTTCCAGCAGGCTTCGCGTCCTGTCGACGTCCCTCGCCATCTGTTCGCGCAGAGCCTCCACCGTGTCGAATGCCACGACGGGGCGGAGCATCTCGATCAGATCCAGATGTATCCGCCGCCCGTACAGCTCCCGATCAAAGTCGAGGATGTGGACTTCCACTGTCGGTGCGGCGCCGGGAAAGGTCGGCCTCGGTCCGATATGGAGCGCCCCCATGAACCTGCCATGGTCCAGCGTGACGCCACAGGCATAGATGCCAGCGGCCGGAATCAGCTTGTCCGGGTCCGACACGAGCAGGTTGGCCGTGGGGAAGCCCAGCTGCCGCCCGCGACCATCGCCGCGGGTAACAACCCCCGCGATCCGGTACGGTCGGCCAAGCCCCCGCGTCGCATCGCCCAGCCTGCCATCGAGCAGAGCACGCCGTATGGCGGTCGAGGAAATTGCGCCGACGTCCGTGTTCACGGCCTCCACGATATCGAGCCGGAATCCGCTCTCGCCGGCAATCGCGCGCAGCGTGTTGACGTCGCCTGAACGACCCCGTCCGAACCCGTGATCGTAACCGATTACGAGTTCGTCCATCCCGAGCCGGTCAAGCAGCAGTTCCGTCACGAATCGCCGGGGTGAATACTCTCTCAGTTCAGGCGTGAAGGCGACGAAGACCACGTAGTCGAGCGGACTCTCGGCAAGGACGGCTTTCTTTTCGTCCAGGGTGGTGAGCAGCGGCGGCGCCGCCTCGGGGCGCACGATGCGCAGGGGATGGGGATCGAAGGTGACGAGAACGCTGCGTCCGTTGCAGGCGGCGGCCCGGGCGCCGATCTCCCGGAGGACCTTCCAGTGACCGAGGTGGACCCCGTCGAAGGTTCCGACGGTGACGATCACCGGACGATCGTCAGAGGGAAGTCCCGAGACACCGGAGCTGAACACGGTCGTGCCTCCGGGGCCGTCAGACATGGAGGAAGACCTTGCGCGGCTTGAGCAGGCCGCCGTGCACTTCACCGACCGCAACGAGTTCATCGCCAGGCAGGACGAAGGCGGCGGTCCGGGCATCGCGGGCATCCGCCCCTACCTGCCGCCCTGCCGCAAGCAGCTTTGCCTCATCGGCATCGACCTGGACACGTTGCAGGTGCGACAGCGCGGACGCGGGCCGGACCCATGCGCCCTCGGGCAGGCTCCCTTCCCTCAGCGCGGCAACCGTCGCCGCGCGATCCAGGCTGAACCGTCCAACCCTGTCGCGCCGCAGCGCGGTGAGGTGGCATGCCGTCCCCAGGCGTATGCCAAGCTCGCCCGCCAGGCTGCGGACATAGGTGCCGCTGGAGCACCTCACCCTGAAACGGACGAACGGCAGATCCACATCCACGACCCGGAGGGAGTGGACGGTCACCGTTCGCGCGGGAAGCTCGACATCTTCTCCCCGGCGGGCGCGGCGGTGCGCCGGGATCCCCCCGACCTTGACCGCCGAGTACCGCGGAGGCGTCTGCAGGAGTGGGCCGACGAGTTCGGCAGCGACCGCGCGCACCCTGTCGGGATCCAGACTCCGCCATCGATCGTCTTCGGAGATCCGGGCTCCGTCCGGGTCGAAGGAATCCGTGCCCACTCCGAGCCTGGCGGTCGCTTCGTACTCCTTGTCCAGTCCCACGAGATACTCGAGGACCCGCGTCGCCCGTCCCGTCCCCAGAACGAGGAGCCCGGTCGCAAAGGGGTCGAGGGTGCCCGCGTGGCCGATCTTTCGGGTGCCCAATGCGCCCCGAGCCACCGCCACGACATCGTGGGAGGTCCACCCTGCGGGCTTGTCAACCAGCAGGATTCCCATTTCGCGATGCGATCCGCTCACGAGTCGTCCGACCCTCGCCGGCCCCCTTCGTCAGAGGCGTGCGGCCGGATCTCGTCCGCGCCGGGGTCATCCGGCGGAAGCACGTCGCGCAGGATCGCTTCGATACGCTGGCCCGCCTCGGTCGATTCGTCGCGGTGAAACCTCAACTCCGGCATGCGCCGGATGTGCAGCTCCCGGCCGAGGACCGAGCGGAGAAAGGGGGCCGCGCGACCCAGCGCGGCCATCGTCTCCGCCTGTTCGGCTTCGGTCCCGTAGACCTCCACGTAGACCCGCGCCAGCCACAGATCGGCCGTGACATCGACTCCGGTGACCGACAACGGCCCGAGTCCCGGGTCCCTTACCAGTCCCCGCAGCTTGACGGAAAGCTCCCGACGGAGCTGTTCACCGAGACGCGACCGGCGCAGCTCCGACATCAGAACCGTTCAGTTGAGTTGCCGACCACCACCGCGCCCCTGGCACCGTCGACGAGCCTGTCCAGCGAAGCGAGCATCGAGTCCGCCTGCGCGGAGTGGGCCGCAAGAAAGGCAACCGTAATGCGGCTGCGGTTGCGGGCCTCCTGGAGTCCCGATTCGGCGACGGACACGTTCATTTTTCCCAGCCGATCCTTGAGCGACCTGAGCACCGCCCGCTTTTCCTTCAGGGAACCCGAGCCCGGTATCAGCAAATCCCATGTGGACACGGTTACGACCATGGCGGGTCGGGGCGCGGAGGTCCGTCGTCCTCTCAGTTCTGGGCGGCGCCGGCCAGGGTGCGGACGACTTCCTCGACGCTGTAGGTCTCGACGATGTCGCCGGACTTGAGATCGTTGAAGTTGGAGATGCCGATTCCGCATTCGAACCCGTCGCGCACCTCCTTCACGTCGTCCTTGAAGCGCTTCAGCGAAGCCACTTCGCTGTCGTAGACCACCACCCCGTCGCGAATGACCCGGGCCTGAGCGCCCCGCTGGATGTGGCCGTCCACGACGTAGCTGCCCGCGATCGCGCCGATGCCGCGGATCTTGAAGACCACGCGGACCTCGGCCGCACCCACGACTTGCTCCCGACGCTCCGGCGCCAGCAGCCCTTCGAGCGCCGCCCGCACATGTTCGACAGCCTCGTAGATGATGTCGAAGGTCTGGATCTCGATCGCTTCGCGGGTGGCGGCCTGGCGGGCCCCGGAATCCGGGCGGACGCGGAAGCCCACCACCACCGCACCGGCCGTCAGCGCGAGCATCACGTCCGATTCGTTGACCGCCCCGACCCCGCGGTGGATGATCTCCACCCGGACTTCGTCGGTCGACAGCTGCTCCATCGCGTCGCAGATGGCCTGCACGGACCCATCCACGTCGCCCTTGACCACCATGCGAAGCGTACTGACCTCGCCCGCGGCCAGGAGTTTGCTGAAGTCTCCCAGCTTGATACCGCGCTCCTTGATCCGCAGCTGCTTCTCGCGGTCAAGGCGCTGGCGATTCCCGGCGATCGCCGCCGCCTGGACGTGGTCCATCACCTGGAGCACATCGCCGGCCTGCGGTATGCCCGCCGTCCCCACGATCTGCACGGGGATGCCGGGGCCGACCTCGTCCACGGGCTGGCCGCGCTCATCCAGGAGAGCGCGGACCCGGCCGGCGTGGAGGCCGACGACATAGCTGTCGCCAATCCGCAACGTGCCGTTCTGGATCAGGATGGTCGCCACCGGGCCCTTTCCGATATCCAGCTCCGCCTCGACGACAGCGCCAATGGCCGACCGGTCGGGATTGGCCTTGAGATCGAGGAGTTCCGCCTGCAGGAGGACCTTCTCGAGGAGATCATCCATCCCCTGGCCGGTCTTGGCCGAGACCTCGGCGACCAGCGTGTCCCCGCCGTAGTCCTCCACCGTGACCTCGTGGCGCAGCAGATCCTGTTTGACCCGGTCCGGATTGGCGGTCGCCAGGTCGGTCTTGTTGACGGCCACGACCATCGGGACGCCGGCGTTCCGGGCGTGGCTGATCGCTTCGACCGTCTGCGGCATCACCGCGTCGTCGGCGGCAACCACGAGAACCACCAGATCCGTCACGTCCGCACCCCGTGCGCGCATCGCTGTAAAGGCGGCGTGCCCGGGCGTATCCAGGAACGAAATCGTGCGGCCTCCGTCGATCTCGACGTGATAGGCACCGATATGCTGCGTGATCCCTCCGGCCTCCCCGGCCACCACGTTGGTGTTGCGGATCCAGTCGAGCAGCTTGGTCTTTCCGTGGTCGACGTGCCCCATGACCGTAACGACGGGAGGACGCGGCCGCAGATCCGCCGGGTCGTCCTCCTCGACCGCCTCTTCGGCCGGGAGATAGTCGGACTCCCGGACCGCCTTGAATCCGAACCCGTCAAGGAGGAGTTCGATCTGGTCGAAGTCCAGCCTCTGGTTGATGGTGACCGGCAGGCCCATCTCCATGAACGCCGACTTGATGATCTCGGCCGCACTCACGTCGATGAGCTCTCCGAGTTCCGCAACCGTGAGGAACTCGTTCACGCGGACGGTCTGGGCCTCGGTGGCCTTCTCTCTGGCTGCCTGCTCCTCGGCCGCCTCACGCTCCACGCGCGCGGCCGTCACCATTCCCTTGCCCTTGCGGCGCTTCTTGCGACCGCCCCGCAGCTCGGCCATGACGCGCTGGATGTTCTGCTTGGCCTTGTCGCGATCGGCGCCCCGGCGGCGTTTGCCCTTCTTGCGGTCCTTCTTCCTGCGACCGTCGGACGTGTAGCCCTCCGCCTGAATCCGCACGGTCCCTCCCGGGCCGGCGCTGGCTGCAGGAGCAAGTCCCTCTCCGGGCGGCGGTACGATCCCTTCCCTCGCGGGGGAGGGCTTCATTCCCAGCCGCGCAGGCGCGAGGCCCTCGCCGGCCGCACGCGGCGGTGTCGGTTGGGCTTCGGCCGCGGCGGCGCGCGTAGCATCCTCGGCCGCATCCGGCTTCGGAGCCGCTTCCTCGGGCGCCGCCGCTCCCTCTGCCGGTGCATCCTCTTCCTGTCGCGGCGGCTGCGCTGCTGCGGCGTCGGAAGGCTGCGCCGGACCGGGATCGCCAACTGTGGCAGGCTCTTCCGGAGCGGTCTCGACCACGCCCGGGTCCGCAGGGACGGTCGCCACACCGGCATCTCCAGCCTGGGGCACGGGATCGTCGGTCGCCGCATCCGAATCGCCCGCTTCGGCTTCCGCGCCCGCTTCGGCTTCCGCACCCGGGTCCTGCGCAGCCGCCGGGGCGTCGGAGGTTTCTCCCCGGGGAGCAACCGCGTCGTCGAACGCAGCCGCGGTGGCCGCCGCCGGACGATCGACCTCTTCGCCTGCTGCTGCCTCCTCCGCGGGTGTCTCCGGGACCGCCGCCTCTTCAACCGGCATTGCCGGCTTCGAGGGGACCACGCGCCGGCGCACACGCCGTCGGCGGCTCGTTGGCCGTACTCCCTTGACCGCGGCCTGCATTACGTCCGCGGCGCTGCCGTGCCCGGCTCGTCGTTCGCGCTCCAGCCGGATCCGGATCCGCGCCACGTCGGCATCGCGAATCGGAGCGTTCGCGTCACCCACCGGCACTCCGGAACTGCGGAGGAACCTGAGCAGGATATCGGTGTTGACTTTCAGGTCAACGGCCAGTTCCCGAACCCGCATCAGACAACTTCTCCCTGCAGTGCCGCCGAGTCGTCAGCGCCGCGAGCCGACTCCGAGTCGACCACGGTCAGATCATCGATCAGGGCAAGAAGCTGATCGGCCGCTTCCTCGGTAACGCCCGTGACCGAGAGGAAGTCCCCCCGGTCGAGATCGATGATGTCGAGGAAGCTCTCGTAACCCGCCGACGCCAGAGCCGACAACGTGCCATGGTCCAGGGAGAGTTCCCGCAGCGGGAAGTCGGCGGTCTCGTAGGAGTCCTCCTCGTCCTCGACGAAAACCGACATGTCCGATCCCCGCTCCAGCCATTCCCGGGAACCGTACAGGTCGATCTGCCACCCGATCAGCTGGGATGCGAGGCGCACGTTCTGGCCGTTTCTCCCGATGGCGAGCGACAGCTGGTCCTCGTCCACGATCGCCGTTATCACCTGGCGGCGCGGATCGGAAATCACCTTGGCCACCCGGGCCGGGGCCAGCGCCCGGCGCGCGAAGATCTCGGGATCGGGGTGCCAGGGGACGATGTCGATCCTCTCCCCTCCCAGTTCCGATACCACGGCCTGCACGCGCGAGCCCTTGAGGCCCACACAAGCTCCCACCGGATCGATGGACTCGTCGCGGCTGTGCACCGCGATCTTGGTGCGTCCCCCCACTTCGCGCGTGAGCTCCTTGATCTCGACGATGCCCTGGTAGATCTCGGGCACTTCGAGCCGGAACAACGCGGCGACGAACAGCGGATCGGCGCGCGAAAACACCAGGCGCGGCCCCTTGGGCGTCTCCTCCACCCTCTTGAGCACCGCGCGTATCGACTCGCCCTGGCGGAAGCGCTCCCGCGGATTCTGCTCCTTCCACGGAATGATCGCCTCGGCATCGCGCGTTCGATTGAGCATGAGCACGAGCTTGCCGCGCTCGATCTGCTGTACCTCTCCCGAAAGGAGCTCGCCGACCCGGTCGGTGTATTCCTCGCGAATGCGCTGGCGTTCACCCTCGCGGACCAATTGCACGATCCTCTGCTTGGCCGCCATGACGGCGTTGCGCCCGAACTGGGAGAACTCGACGGGGATCTCCATCACGTCGCCGACCTCGTAGGTGGGATCGTCCCAGCGGGCTTCCTGTACGGAAACCTCCGCCGACGGATCCTCGACATCATCGACCACGCGCTTCAGGACGAACATCTCGATGTCGCCGCCGACATCGTCGATATTGATTTCCGTGCTTACATTCACACCGTAGATGCGCGCCAGGCCCGCGTGAATCGCGTCCCGGATCAGTTCGTTCACCTCATCCGGCTCCAGGCTCTTGGTCGCCGCGATCTCGCGGAAAGCCGCCAGGATCAACCCGGTGTTCGTCATCGAATCTTCCAATCGTGGATCAGGCGAGCCCCCTCGATATTCGCTCGAGACACCTCGACCTCGTCGCCTCCGTTCAAGCGCAGCAGGACTCTCTCCGCCCCATCCGCGCCCCGCACCATGCCGAGCAGTTCGCCTTCCAGGTGAACCGACCGGCCTACCAGCTCCTCCCTGCCCTTGACGGCGACCCGCCGACCCCGAAACCGCTGGAAGTCCCTGCCCCGCGTCAGCGGGCGCTCAAGCCCGGGCGAAGAGACCTCCAGGACGTAGCTGTCGGGCAACCCTTCTTCCCGATCGAGCCACGTTTCCATATGGCGGCTGACGCTCGCACAATCTTCGAGCGAAACGGGCTGGTCCGGTGGTTCGTGTTCCACCCGGAGCCGGATCACCGGCCGGCGAACGTGACCCGCCCACTCCACCTGTACGAGTTGAAAGCCCAGATGGGAGAGTCGATCTTCAAACCCCTTTTGGAGTTCCAAGCGGTTTGGTCTCACTCCTCCCCCTGTCGAAAGCGGACAAAAAAGAGCGGGGGACACCATCCCCCACTCGTTTAGGCCGCCCATAGCGGCCCGGCCACCATGCTTGAAGTATAGCTGTAGCGGTAGCCCCCGGTCAATCGCGGCGCTCGATCCGCGCCCCCAGTTTCGCGAGCCGCCGGTCGATGCTCTCGTAGCCGCGCTCGATCTGCCCCGCATTGCGGATCACACTGGTTCCGCGGGCGCCGAGTGCCGCGATCAGCATTGCCATGCCGGCTCGGATATCCGGGCTCTCCACCCGGGCCCCTCGCAGGGGCGACGGACCCACCACGACAACGCGATGCGGATCGCAGAGGATGATCCGCGCTCCCATGGCCACCAGCTTGTCGGTGAAGAACATGCGGGACTCGAACATCTTCTCGTGGACGAGCACCGTCCCCCGGGCCTGCGTAGCCGCGACGACCGCGATCGAAGTCAGGTCCGCCGGGAATGCCGGCCAGGGGCCGTCGTCCACCTTGGGCAGATGGCCGAAGGCATCCATCTGTATGACGGGCTCCCTGCGTCCGTCGACGATCAGGTCCGGTCCGTCCACGGTGCAGTCGATGCCCAGGCGGCGGAAGCCGATGAGGATCGAGTCGAGGTGCCGGATCGGCGCGTTCTCGATGACCAGCCTGCTGCGGGTGACTGCGGCGAGGCCGATGAAGGAGCCCGTCTCGATATGGTCCGCCCCGAGCTCGAATTCGGCCCCGCCCAGAGACGACACTCCCTCGATCGTCAGGGTCGAGGTCCCGATCCCGGCGATGCGGGCGCCCATCCGGTTCAGACACCGGCACAGATCCTGCACGTGGGGCTCGGCCGCCGCGTTCCTGATGAGCGTTTCGCCGCGCGCCTGCGTAGCCGCCATGATCGCGTTTTCGGTCGCGGTGACCGAGGGCTCGTCCAGGAACATGTCGCCGCCGACGAGCGAGCGCCCGTCGATTTCGAGGCCGGCGGCGGTTCTCACCCTGGCGCCCAGGGCCCGGAATGCCAGGACGTGGGTGTCGAGCCGGCGCCGGCCGATCACGTCCCCTCCCGGGGGGGGCAGCGAAAGCGATCCGAAACGGGCCAGCAACGGACCCGCCAGCAGGATCGATGCCCGGATGCGCTGCGACAGTTCGGGATCGAGGTTGCCGGCTCTGACGTTCGCCGCGTCGATCTCCACGGTGCCGGGGCCGGTCCAGGTGACGCCGGCGCCGAGCGATTCCATGATCTCGAGCAGCGTGGCGACGTCCCGGATGCGCGGAACGTTGCCGATCGTAACCGGTTCGGACGACATGAGCGTCGCCGCCAGGACGGGAAGCGCCGCGTTCTTGTTCCCGGCCGGCCGAATGCTGCCGGAGAGTTCGTGTCCCCCCGACACAATGAAGGTTGGCATGGCTTCAAGATAGCGCTGGTTCGCCCCGCGTTGTATCCCCATATTCGGAGACCTCACAACCGGAACCGGGGACGGCCGATGACGCCGCATTCACTCTCAGTGCTGCAGGACACGACCGTTGTGGAACTCGCCCGCGACGGCCTTGCCAGCTTCTCGGCGTGGGCAGTGGGAGGCGCGGCGGTCGCTCTCGTGGCGCTGCTGGTGGTCCTGCTGCTCGTACTCGCGGAACTGCGCCGGCTCGCTGCGTCGTGGACCGATTTCCTCGCCGCGACCGGCACCCGCTCGCAGTCGCTGGTGGATCACGCGAGCAGCGCTGCCCGGAACATCGACCACATTACCCGCACCGTTCGGGGGGAGGTGGACAGGCTCGGCGCGTCGGTCGGCGGTCTGGCGAAGGGGATCGAGCACGGTTCCACCGAACTGCAGAGGCGGCTGAAGGACCTCCTGGCCCTCGTAGACGTCGCGCAGTCGGAGGCCGAGGACGCCGTGCTCGAGGTGGCCGCGCAGATCCGCACGATGCGGACGAGCGCCGCGGGGCTTCTTCGCCTTGCCCAGCTCGGCCAGAGCGGAAGGACCCCGCCCGCCGCGGAACCGCCCGGCCGGGAACCGACGCCGCCTGCGGATGCCGCCGCCGCGAAACCGTCCGGCCAGCAGCCGCCCGGGGCCGCGGATGCGGTCACCGAGGACGAGGACGAATCAGTGGGCGGGGCCCCGGAGGGCGGCCTTCAGAAGTAGTCCTTCTCCAACTCCGCGTAGCGAACCACGAGCTTTTTCCGGCCCGCCTCGGCGAAGTCCACGGTGACCTTCATGTCCGGCCCGAAACCGGACAGCTCCACGATCACTCCCGAGCCGAAGGTCTGGTGGACGACCCGCTCTCCCCTGGTGTAGCTGGGCCGGTCCTGGTTGAAGCTCGCGTCGTCGTCGACCGCACCGCTCCACCGCGCCCGCGAGCGTTCCGCCCGCCGCCCTCGCCCTGGACGCGAGGCCCAGCCGGCCCCTCTGACGCGGTCCGTCTTCCGGTGCTCCAGGTCTTCCAGAACGTCGATGAAGGTGGATGGGCGCGACCACAGCATCTCCCCCGCCCTGCGCCTCGAGCGGGCGTGGGTCAGATAGAGCTTTTCGCGCGCACGCGTGATGCCGACGTACAGCAGCCTGCGCTCCTCCTCGAGGGTACCCTCGTCGTAGGCGCGCATCAGCGGGAACAGGCCCTCCTCCAGGCCGCTGATGAAGACGACCGGGAACTCCAGCCCCTTGGCGCTGTGCACCGTCATGAGGGTGACCGCGTCCGCGCTCGGATCGTGTCCGTCGATGTCGGCGACCAGCGCGACATGCTGCAGAAAGAGGCTCAGGTCGGTGAAGGTGTCGCGGTCGCCCTCGTCCAGTTCGAGCAGTTCCTCGGCCTCGAACTGTTTCGCCGCGGCCACCAGCTCGCCCACGTTCTCCGCCCTGTCGTCCCCCTCCGGACCCTCGGCCCGCAGCAGCCGCACCAGGTCGAGGTCGGCGATCAGCGATTCCAGCACCTCACCGGCTGACCGCTTCCCCGCCATGACGGAATACCTGCGAACCAGCGCGGCCAGCGACCCCAGCCCCCTGCGCGCCGGCGCGCTCAGGCCGCGCACGTCGCGCGACCGCTCGGCGGCGTCGAGCAGGCCGATCCCTTCATCCCTGGCAAAGGCGGTCAATCGCGCCAGCGAGACGGTTCCCACCCCCCGGCGCGGGTAATTGACGACGCGCTCGAAGGCGTCGATGTCGCGCGGGTTGGTGATCAGGCGCAGGTAGGCGAGCACATCCTGGATCTCGCGGCGCTCGTAGAAGCGCACGCCGCCCACGATCTGGTAGGGGACGCCCCGCCGCCAGAAACGGTCCTCCATCGCCCGCGCCTGCGCGTTCGTGCGGTACAGCACCGCGAAGTCACGGTGGTCGAGCGACGGGTCCGCAAGCATGCGCCGCTCGATCTCTTCCACGATCCAGCGCGCTTCGTCCATCTCGTCGGCTGCTTCCAGCCGGGTGATCGCAGGACCGCCGACCCGGTCCGTCCGCAGCGTCTTGTCCTTGCGGTACAGGTTTTCCCGGATCACCAGGTTGGCGGCGGCGAGGATCACGGGCGTCGAGCGGTAGTTCTGCTCGAGCCTCACGACCTGCGCCCCGGGGAAGCTGCGCTCGAAGTCGAGGATGTTGCGTATGTCGGCGCCCCGCCAGCCGTAGATGCTCTGGTCGTCGTCACCCACCACCATGAGGTTGCCGTGCCTGCCGGCCAGCAGTTTCAGGAACCTGAACTGTGCGCGGTTGGTGTCCTGGTATTCGTCAACCAGAATGAACGCGAACGCCTCCTGGTAGCGCTGGAGGAGGCCCTGGTTGTTCTCCAGAAGCCGCACCGGAAGCACCAGCAGGTCGTCGAAGTCCATGGCGTCCTGATCCCGCAGCGACGCCTGGTAGACGGGGTATACGCGGGCGGCTTTCCTGAGCAGCAGGTCAGGGCCATCGGCGTGGGCCGCCGCGAATTCCTCCGCGCCGATCAGGTGGTTCTTGGCGTCGGAGATCGCGGCCCGCACGGCCTTGGGCGACCACCGTTTGGGATCGACATCGGCGGCCTTCTGCGCCTTCTTCACCTCCCGTAGCGCCTGTTCGGCATCGCGGATTGCGAACCCCCGGGTCCATCCGACCTCGGGAGCGTGCCTTCGCAGCAGACGCACGCCGATCGCGTGGAAGGTCCCCATCCAGATCCCCCTCGGCGCCCCACCCAGCATGGCGGCGACCCGCTCCCGCATCTCTCCGGCCGCCTTGTTGGTGAAGGTCACGGCCATGATCCGGTCGGGCGGCACGCCGTGTTCCATGATCAGGTGACACACGCGGGTGGTCAGCACGCGGGTTTTCCCCGATCCGGCCCCTGCCAGGACCAGGCTGGGGCCCTCGAAGTGCTCGACCGCTTCCCTCTGCTCCGGGTTCAGGGTACCGGCGGCACGGGTCATGACTCGACCGCCCGGGGAAGGCGGGCCTGGAAGGTCATGCCGCGCTCCGCCCGGTCCAGCAGCTCGACGCGTCCGCCGTGAACCCCCTCCACGATGCGCTTCGTCAGCGTGAGTCCGACGCCCCATCCTCCCGACTTGGTCGTCACCCCGGGGTCGAAAAGCCTGTCGCGGATCTCGAAGGGAACTCCCGGCCCCGTGTCCCTGATGCGCAACAGCACCCAGCGCCCCTCGGCGGCCCGCGCCGATATGGTGATGGACCCGCCCGTGCCGGCCATCGCGTCGAGCGCGTTCTTGATCACGTTCTCGAGGGCCCACGTGAGCAGAACCTCGTGTCCCTTCACGTCGGGCAGGTCGTCCGGGACATCCATATGCAGCGCGACGCCGGGCCCCAGGCGGGGCAGCCGCACCTCCATGTAGGCCCGCAACTCCGCCACGACGTTCACCAGAGACACGCGCTTCAGCTCCGGGTCCCGGCCGATCAGTTCGAAGCGGCGGCTGACCCTCTCCAGGCGCACCAGATCCTCTCCGATCGCGTTGGCGATCTCTACCTGAGGCAGGTCGCCGGGCCGCTCCCCCGGATCCAGTCCCAGGACCTCCACCCACCCCTGCAGCGAGCTGATGGGGGTCCCGAGCTGATGGGCCAGTTCACGGGCCATCGCGGTCCACGCCTGCTCGGCCGCGGTCCTGCGCTGGTAGCGGAAAACGGTTACCGCCAAGAGAACGGTGACGAGCAGTCCCGAGGCCCAGAGGAAGGGCATCCACTGCAGCCGGCGGGCTTCCGGCGTGATGCCGTAGTGCACCAGCTGACTCTCCGGGTTTCCCACCGGCTCGTTGCGGGTGTCGAGCTCCTCGGCGTAGCGAAGGATGCGCTCGACGTCGTCCGGCGTTGGCGGATCGGAGACCTCGAACGGGAGGTTGACGGACGTGTTGTAGACCCTTCCGGGCTCCGAGGTGACGACGAACGGGACGCCAAGCTCCACCAGCAAGCGCTGCAGGGTGGTAAGCGCGGCCAGCTCCGCTCCCGGTTCCTGGCTCGTCAGTCCGCTCTGGACCTCCGCGTAGATGCGGGTAAAGGTCTCGGCGTCCGCATCGCGGGACCGGACGATCTCCCCGGTGTAGATCAGATACCACACGAGCAGGGTCAGGAAGAGAGCCCCCAGCGCGACGGGCCACCTGCGCGAGCCACCCATGGGACGCGCCGCGCCCCTGGTGCCACTCCTGCGCGCTTCCTGTCGCTTCTTCATCGCAACCCCGGCGGGTCGTGCCGAATCGTTCTGCCCCGCTCCGTCACCCCTGGCAGTCCGTGGAACAAGTCCCCACTGCATTCGGACGGCGATGCATCCGCGCTGGCCGCGGCGCTCGTGCAACTTCGCACTGTCATGAAAACATTACAAGAGGTCGTGTTTTGTTTACATTCGAACAGCTCAGAGCGACGCTCTGCGTTGTTCTTCGCTCAGATAGCGCTGCTGTTCTCGCTCATCGCGCCTTGCCAGCCCGGCCCCTCGCCGTCCTCGGTGCGACGCGGGGATTATCCACGGACTGCCGGGGGAGTGATTTCGGCGAAACCGACCGCCTTGGCAAGGATGTCCGGAAGCCGGATGGACCCGTCGGGGCGCTGACACGTCTCGAGGAGGGCCACCATCAGCCGGGGCAGCGCCAGTCCCGATCCGTTGAGCGTGTGCACGTGCTCGGTGCCGGCCCCCTGCTGCCGGCGGAAACGAATCTGCGCCCTCCTCGCCTGGTAGTCCGAAAAGGTCGAGCAGCTCGACACCTCCAGCCATTGACGCACGCCCGGCGCCCACACTTCCAGGTCGTAGGTGAGAGAGGCCGAGAAGCCCAGGTCGCCTGCCGCGAGCAGGACGACCCGATACGGCAGTCCGAGCAGCTCGAGCACCCTCGACGCCTCGCCCGTGAGTTCCTCCAGCGCGCCCGCCCCGTCTTCAGGGCGTTCGAAGCGGACGAGTTCCACCTTGTCGAACTGGTGGACGCGGAGCATCCCGCGCGTGTCCTTCCCGGCCGCGCCCGCCTCGCGCCGGAAGCACGGCGAATACGCCACGTACTTGATGGGCAGCCCGTCCCCCTGCAGGATCTGGCCACGGTGCAGGTTCGTCACCGGCACTTCCGCCGTGGGGATCAGCCACAACCCGTCCCGGCTGGTCAGGTAGGATTCCTCGGCGAACTTCGGCAACTGGCCCGTCCCGGTCATCGAGTCCGCCTTGACCAGGTAGGGCACCCTCAGTTCGGTGTAGCCGTGCTCGCCCGCGTGCAGGCCGATCATCCAGTTGACCAGGCCGCGCTGAAGCGCCGCTCCCGCGCCCTGCAGCACGAAGAAGCCGGAGCCCGATACCCTGCCCCCGCCCGCCAGATCGAGGATCCCGAGCGATTCGCCCAGCTCCCAGTGGGGACGGGCGTCGAAGGGCAGCTCGGCCGGGGTGCCCCAGCTGCGAACGACGACGTTCTGGTCCACTCCACCCACGGGAACACGGGGATCCGGAGCATTGGGAACACCGAGGAGCGTACTCGCGATCCACTCATCCGCTTCGGCCACGGCCGCGTCCAGCCCGGCGATGCTCTCTCCCACCTCGCGCATCCTGGCGATCTCCGCCTGTGCGCTCTCGCCCCTGCGCCTGGCCGCGCCGATCTCCCTGGACACGCGGTTCCTGAGCGCCTTGAGGTCATTGACCTGCTTCAGCGCCTCGCGCCGGGAGCGGTCCCGGTCGACGATGGCGGCAATCAGCCCACCGGCGTCCGCCAGTCCGCGCCTTGCGAGCGCAGCGCCCACGCCCTCCGGGTCGTGACGCAGATTCTTGATGTCGAGCATCAGGCGTCGGAGATCGAAGGAGAGCGGATCAAGGGGAGACCGGCGCGGCTCAGTCCGGCGGGATGAGATCGCGGTTGTTGCAAGCCCCGCTCACGTCGAACTGAAAGTAGACCGACCCCGAGGTGAAATCGGTGGCCAGCGGTTCGATCTTGCCGTAGTAATTGCAGAGCGTGCCGAAGAAGCCGGGGTGCCGCCGAGTGCGAATCACGTAGATCCGGCCGGCGACGATTGGGACCGGCGCATCACCGACGTACAGGGTCGTGTCCTCGGGAGCCTCCGTGGCCGATTCGAAGGACTCGCCCTCCAGGATCGCCACACCCGCGTCCGAGGATATGCCCAGCGCGCCGGGAGGCAGCCAGACGAATTGTCCATCGCGGACGTCGACCGCGAGATCCCAGTCCGACCCGGTCGTCGGCGCCTCGATCCGGACGGCGCGGCGAGGGTGGAAGTCGAAACCGGAGACCAGATTGGGCTCCGGGCGAGAGAGGGCGTAAAGCCTTACCGTGTCGGGGTCTATCTGCCACCGAATCGCGAACGGATCGTCGTCGCACGCCACCATCGCGACGAACGCCGCCGCCATGGCGAGCAACGTGCCTCCGAATACCCTGCGGTCGGACCCGACTTTGTTGGGACGACAGCCTTCCCCGGCTGTGCAATGCAATCTCATGGCGAAAATTACCCGTTGGCATGCCCGGGAGTCAACCTCGAAACTCCGTGGTTGCTTGACTTGACCCCGCCGTCCGGCTAGCCTTGCCTGTTGCCATCGACCCTCTGGCAGGGTCCGCCGCTTCAAAACGAACTTCATGACCGGATCCTCGGGACCTTCCGTCTGGGCGACCGTCCTGGCTGGTGGCGTCGGCCACCGTTTCTGGCCGCTGAGCACCGCGGCGCGCCCCAAGCAGCTGCTTTCCCTCGGTGAAGGCGGGCCGCTCGTTGCCGAGACGGTCAGGCGCGCGCGGTCCATTGTGCCTCCCGACCGGGTCCGGATCCTTGCCGGTGACAATCTGGTGGGCCCGATTCGCGAGGCGACCGGACTTCCCCGCGGGGCTTTCCTGGTCGAGCCCCGGGCCAGGGGAACCGGGCCGGTACTGGCCCGGGCCGCGTGGGAGGCCATGCGCACGGATCCGGAGGCGGTGATGGTCTCCCTGCACTCCGACCACGTCATCCGCCCCACCGCGAAGTTCAGCGAGGTGCTGGAGTGCGCCGTGGAGGTCGCGTCGCGGGAAGAACTGCTGATGACGGTGGCGATCCCGCCGAGCCGTCCCGAGACGGGATTCGGCTATGTCAAGCCGGGTGACCCGCTCCCAGCCGGCGGTGGCCATCGAGCGTATCGGGTCGATGCATTCGTGGAGAAGCCCGATGCGGACACCGCGGTCCAGTACATCGCCGCGGGCTACCGCTGGAACTCGGGCATCTTCGTGTGGCCGGCGAGCGTCTTCCTCGACGAGGTGCGGGCTCACGCTCCCGAAATCGCGGGGGCGCTCCCCCGCCTCGATGAGGGAGATGTCAACGCGTTCTTCGACGAAACCGGATCGATCAGCGTCGACGAAGCCGTGCTGGAGCGAAGCAGCCGGGTCGGTTCCATCGACGCCACCTTCGAGTGGGACGATATGGGCAGCTGGGAAGCGTTCGCCCGCCACCATGCGGCGGATGAGTGCGGAAACACCAGAGAGGGTGATGTCCACTGCGTGGATGCCCGCAACAACGTCGCGGTGGCCGAGTCGGGCCGGGTGGTGCTCCTCGGCGCCGCCGACCTCCTCGTCGTGCAGACCGATCACGCGACGCTCGTGATGCCACGGAGCGAATCCGCCAACCTCAAGCGATACTTGCACTCACTACCCGAGAATGTTAGATTAGGGATTGCATCCCGCTTTCCCGACGCGTGACTCATCCGGTGATGGGCGCGCCCCGGCTGTATCTCTACGACGACCCCGTCGCCCGGGCGTGGCACCCCTTCAGCCTGACTCGTCCGGTCGGCGAACTCCTCTTCGGAACCGAGACGCTCAGGGCGCGCGCGGAGCGGCTGCTCGGGACGCGGTGCCGCGGGCATCTCGCGGGTGAACACCTCGTCGGCTTTGCCGAGACCGGAGCGCCCTCCTGCAAGACGATCGAGGAACTGCCTTCCGGCGGCCCTCGCCTCTTCATCAACAGCCGTTTCGTGCCTGACCGGGGCAGTTTGACAATCGCGGCCACCGGCCCCGTTCTCCTCGTGGCCGAGTCCGAGATTGTCGGCGCGTGGATACCGGGCGGCACGGCGCCGCTCCCCGCCCTGCTGACGGGCGACCGGCCGCCCGGCTGGCCCGAGCACGTCATCGCCGGACGATTGCTCGAGGCGGCGTGGGAACTGATGGCCGAGAACCCCGACCGCATTCGGCTGGACGGCTCAGGACTGAAGGAAACACCCATCGCGGCGGATGCGCACCGTATCGGTTCCGGCAGGATAGTGGCGGCCGCCGACGCCGTCATTGAGCCCGGTGTAGTCATCGACACCACCGGGGGACCGGTCATCCTGGCCTCGGGATCACGGGTCCAGGGTCCGGCCCGACTTGAAGGTCCGCTGTACCTCGGCCCGGACTCGGTGATTCTCGGGGGGGTCGTGGGAGGTTCGAGCATCGGGCCCGGCTGCAGGATCCGGGGAGAGGTTCAGGCCTGCGTGATTCTGGGGTTCTCGAACAAGGCCCACGACGGATACCTCGGCCGCTCGGTCGTGGGGCGGTGGGTCAACCTGGGCGCGATGACCAGCAACTCGGATCTGAAGAACAACTACTCGCCGGTACGCCTGCTCATCGGCGGACAGCAGGTCGAGACGGGGCTCCTGAAGGCCGGGTGTTTCCTCGGCGATCACGTGCGCACGGGTATCGGCACGAAGCTCAACACCGGCACTGTCGTGGGTACCGGGTCCAACCTCTTCGGGGCCGGCATGCCGCCGCGCGATGTTCCACCGTTCTCCTGGTGCCCGGGGGGCGAACTGGCCGAGTACGACCTGGATCGCTTTCTCGTAACCGCCGAGGCGGTGATGGCGCGGCGCGGCGTCCGGTTGGCCGACGGCATGAGAAACGTCTACCGGCGAGCTTTCGAGCTGTCGGCTCGCCAGCGGGCCGCCGCCGGCCGTGGCTGACCCGTGCGCTTCTCGGTGCTGGGCAGCGGCAGCCGGGGCAATGCCACCCTGGTGTGCGCGGGGTCGACCCATCTTCTGATCGACGCCGGCTTCAGCGGGCGCGAACTGGTGAAGCGGCTGCGCAGCGTCGGCTTCGCCCCGGATCAGATCACCGGAATCGTCATCACTCACGAGCATGGCGATCACACCCGCGGCGCCGGTGTCTTCGCCAGGGCGCACGGCACTCCGCTCTACATGACCGCCGGAACCAGAGACGCCTGCCACCGCCTGCTGCGGGGGAAGGAGACGGTCGAGATCTACCGAGCGGGCTACCGGCTCCCGATCGGAGACCTCGAAATCGAACCCTTCATCACCGTCCACGACGCGGCCGACCCCGTGGCCGTGGCCGTAGCGGATCCCTCCACCGGCCTTCGCCTCGGGATCGCCACCGACCTGGGGCGGCCCACCGCGCAGGTCCGGCACGCCCTACGCGGCTGCGACGCCCTGGTGATCGAATCGAACCACGACGAGACGCTGCTCTGGAACACCCGCTACCCCGCCTCGGTCAAGGCCCGGATCGCCTCCAGCCACGGCCACCTTTCCAACCAGGCGGCAGCCGATTTCGCCATGGACCTGCTCAGTTCACGGCTCGCGGTCGTGATCCTGGCCCATCTCTCGGAAGAGTCGAACACCCCGGAACTCGCCCGTTCCGTGATGGCGCGCGCACTCGGCGGGAAGGGTTTCGCGGGTGAGGTTCTCGTGGCCGGACCGGATGGCCCCACGAGGCTGCTGGACCTCGCCGCTCTTCGCCAGCGGGCGGGCCCCTCCCAGCTGTCCCTCTTCTGATTCCGACCCCCGGGGCTGCGCTCCGCGCTGCCGCTACAGGCCCAGGAAGCGCAACAGGTCGTTGCCGAGCGCCCAGACCATGATCCCCAGCACCACCCACATGCCCACCTGACTCCACCTCACCCTTTGCTTTACCGACAGCTTCTCGCCGCGGATCAGCTCGATGCCCAGAAACACCATGTGACCGCCGTCCAGCACGGGAATCGGGAGCATGTTGAGGATGGCGAGGTTGACGCTGAAGAGCGCCATGAATTGCAGGAAGGTCGCGAGCCCGGCGGCAGCGGCTTCCCCGGACGCGACGGCGATGGTGCCGATGGACCCCACATCGCGGGGCGACACGTTGCCGGTGAAGAGGTCTCCCAGGAACCGCAGGATCAGGCGGGTGATCGCGACGGTCTCCGCCCAACCCGTGACGACCGCCTCGCCCGCGCCGACCCTGACCGTGATGGTCTCTGGACGAAGCCGCACCACTCCGAGCCGTCCCCGTGCGTCGCTCCCGGCGCCGACCGCATCGAGTTCTACCACGCGAACCAGGGCGGTCCCGTCCCTCAGCAGCCCGAGTTCGATGCGCTCGCCCGGTCTCGCGCCGATCTCGCGCACCATCTCCGCCCAGTTCGTGACGGCGACGCCTGCCACATCGGTGATCCTGTCCCCGGGCTCGATCGCCGCGCCGGCCGCCGGAGTGCCGGGCTCCACCCGCCCCACCACGGCATCCACCCAGACCTGGAACGCTCCCGCAAGGGCACGCCGCTCTCCGGGATCCTCCGGAACGAGGATCTCGTAGCGTCCTTCCGGGGAAGAGGTGACCAGCGTCGCCCATCCCGCCGGCCCCCGCTCCAGCGCTTCCCGGATATCGTGCCACGACTCGGCGACCACCCCGCCCAACTGCGCGATCTCGGCACCGGGCGGGATATCGGCCAGGGCCTCTGTGCCGGGAGGAAGGATGCTCTCGTCCACCGCCATCACCCGGGTCGTGGCCCAGTCCTGATCGCCCCAAACGGCAGCCACGGTGGTATAGACCGCGAAGGCGAAGAGCATGTTCATGATTACGCCCGCCGAGATCACGAAGGCGCGAGCCCAGATCGGACGGCTGTCGAAATCTCCGTCGTTTCCCTTGCGGGGAGACTCGGCGGCGCCCCCCTCGAGGTGCTCCATCACCTCGTCGTCCATCCCCTGCATCTTTACGTAGCCACCCAGCGGGATGGCGGCCACCACATACTCGGTTCCTCCCCGCTCGAACCCCCAGATCCGGGGCCCGAGTCCGATGGAGAAACGCTCGACTCCCACGCCGACCGACTTGGCGGCCCAGAAATGGCCGAGCTCGTGCACGAAGATGAGCACGCCGAGGAGAACGATTGTGGCCAATATGGTCATGTAGTGCTTCCCTTATGCTTCACCGGTGCCGTGAGACCGCGCCGGCGGCAAGGCGCCGCGCATCCCGGTCGGCCCGGACGACCTCGTCCAAAGTATCGGCCGTGCGCCCTTCCATCCCCCCAAGGGCCGACGCGACGACCTCCGACATGCCGGGAAAACTAATCGAACCCTCCAGGAACGCCGTCACCGCCACCTCGTTGGCCGCGTTGAACACGGCGGGAGCGGCTCCGCCCGCGCGGCCCGCCGCGACGCCCTGGCCGAAGAGGGGGAACCGTTCCTCGTCCACGGGCTCGAAGGCCAGCGGCGACCACCGCACCGGATCGAAGGTGCACAGCGATCGGTCGATGGCGCGGCGCGGCCAGGTCAGCGCATGCAGAATCGGCAATTCCATGTTCGGCTCACCCATCTGGGCGAGGATCGAGCCGTCGACGAACTCCACGAACGAATGGACAATCGACGTCGGGTGGACGACGACCTCGATGCGGTCGTACGGCAGGCCGTACAGGTAGTGGGCCTCGATCACCTCCAGCGCCTTGTTCGCCAGCGTGGCGGAATCGATCGAGATCTTGGCCCCCATGTCCCAGGTGGGATGCCGCAATGCCATGCTGGCGGTCACGTCTCGCAGTTCGGTCGCCGCGGTGCCGCGAAAGGGTCCGCCGCTCGCCGTGAGAATGATGCGGCGGACCTCGCGGGGTCGCGCACCCGCCATACACTGCAGGATGGCCGAATGTTCGCTGTCGACGGGGACGAGTTCTCCACCCCCCTTGCGGGCGGCTTCCATCACCAGGTCTCCGGCCGCCACCAGCGACTCCTTGTTGGCCAGCGCGCAGCGCTTGCCGCACTCTAGGGCGGTGATGGTGGGACGCAGGCCAGCGGCGCCGACCACTGCATTCACGACGATGTCGGCCCCGTCGAGCGCGGCGAGCTGCAGCAGGCCGTCCGGGCCGCCCAGCCACCCGGCATCGACGAGGTCCGGGCGCCGCTGGAGTGCCGCCGGATCGGCCACCCCGACCAGACGGGGCTCGAACTCCGCGGCAAGCTCTTCCAGCGCGTCGACGGACCGGGCGGCGGAAAGAGCCACGACCTGGAAGAGGCCGGGGTGGCGGCGCACGACCTCCAGGGTCGCGCTTCCCACCGATCCCGTCGCTCCCAGCAGGGCGATGCGTTTCATGCCAGGATCCCATTCAGGACGATCAGCCCATAGGCCAGCGGGATGGCGAAGAAAAGGGCATCGAAGCGGTCGAGGACCCCGCCGTGTCCGAGCAGCAGGCGGCCGGAGTCCTTGACCCCCGCCTCCCTCTTGAAGCGGGACTCGGCAAGGTCGCCGAGCTGCCCCGCCGCGCCGAGGAAAAGGCCGATCAGCGCACCCGCCAGGGGAGTGACGGGGAAGTTGGCGTGGTCTTCAAGCAGGAATCCGAGACAGAATCCGGTAATCAGCGACCCGGCGAGTCCGGCGATGCCGCCTTCGACGGTCTTCCCTGGGCTGGTCCGGGGAGCGAGTCGTCGCCGGCCGAACCTCTTGCCCCCGAAGTAGGCGGCGGTGTCCCCCGCCCAGGTGACCAGGAGGGGGAGCAACACCAGAAGGAGCCCTTCGGTGCGCAGGCTCGGGAATTCGCCATGAGCCTCGGGAAGCCTGCGGATCAGAATCACGAAGGCGAGGGTCCCCCCGGTGTAGAGGGCACCGAAAACGGTCGCCGAAACCGAAAAGAACGCCTGCTCGACCTTCGCGACAATCACCGCGGCGACCAGACTGACGGTGCCCAGGAGCAGCAGGGTCAGGAAGGCGTGGCCGGCCCAGACGGCAAGGACCGGCTGCCGGTCCGCGAGCACGACGAGGGCGATCGCCGCCGGGACACAGAGCCACCGGAAGGTGTGCGCACCGCTCCGCGCGGCGAGGTCGCAGCACTCCCAGGCGGCGACGGCAACGATTGCCGCAATCAGCAGCGTCAGAACCCAGCCGCCGTGATGGATGGCGGCCAGCGCGACCGGGATCCCCACCGCGGCGACGAGTGACCTGGAGCGCAGTTCGCCCGACACGGCGGACGGGGTCTCGGAGGCCATCAGTGCGCCGCTACCCGCCCGAAGCGGCGCTCGCGGCGCTGGTAATCGAGGATCGCGGCGAAGAGATCCTCGCGCGTGAAATCGGGCCAGTACACGGGGGTGATGTACATCTCGGCGTAGGCAAGCTGCCAGAGCATGAAGTTGCTGATCCGGTACTCCCCGGAGGTGCGGATCAGAAGGTCCGGATCGGGAAGCCCGCCGGTATAGAGCGCGCCTCGGAACGTCGCGGGGTCGATGGTCTCGGGGTCGATGAGACCGTCGCGCGCCTGCCGGGCCAGGTGGCGTGCCGCGCGTGCGATCTCTTCCCTCGCCCCGTACGAGATCAGCAGGTTCAGCAGGAGATTCCGGCCACCGCGCGTCGAAGCGACGATGCCGTTTACCGCCGCGCGGGAACGCTGGTTCAGGCGCTCGAGTTCCCCCAGCACCCTGACCTCGACACCCTCGCGAATCAGGGCGCGGCGTTCGCTCTCGGCGAAGGTGTCGAGCACCTCCATCAGGGCCTGGATCTCGCTCTTCGGCCGCTTCCAGTTCTCGGTGGAAAAGGCGAAGAGCGTGAGGACTTCAACACCTGCGGCGCGGGCTCCGGCAACGGTCTCGCGAACCGCCTTCATCCCCTCCAGGTGCCCGGCGTGTCTGGGGAGACCCCGCTCCCGGGCCCACCGTCCGTTCCCGTCCATGATGACCGCAACGTGACGGGGGACCCCGCCGCTCATCCTGATACGGTCGATTCGATCCGTCAGATCGCCATCACCTCCTTCTCCTTCTCGGAGAGCGCGGCATCGATCCTGCGGCCGTATTCCTCGGTGAGTTTCTGGATTTCCGCCATGAGGCGATGCCCCTCGTCTTCGCCGGTCTCGTGTTCGCGCAGGCGCCGCTTCACCTCGTCGTTGGCAGCATGCCGCGCATGGCGCACCGATACCCTGCCGTCTTCGGCCATGCGGTGGAGCACGCGGGCATATTCTCTTCGCCTCTCCTCGCTGAGCGGGGGAATCGGCACGCGCACCAACGCCCCGTCGTTGGACGGATTGAGACCGAGCCCTGACGTCAGGATCGCCTTTTCGATGTCTCCGATCACGGACGGGTCGAACGGCTGGACGATCAGCAGCGTCGGGTCCGGGGCGGAAACAGTCGCGACCTGGTTGAGGGGCATCAGGCTCCCGTACGCGCTCACGCGCACGGTATCGAGTATCGCTGGAACCGCCTTGCCCGTCCGCACCGTGGCGAACTCGCGACCCACCGCGTTCAAGGCGTCGTCCATTCTGCTTCTGGCTTCGTCGATGACCGACAAGGTGTCCTCCTTGCGAAACCCGATCTGTTCGCGAAAAAGGGCTAGGAAACCAGCGTTCCCACCCGCTCCCCGTGTATGGCCCTGCGCACCGCGCCCTGATCCTCAAGATCGAGGACGATAATAGGAAGATTGTTCTCCCGGCAAAGGGAAACCGCGGCGGCATCCATGACGCGAAGGTCGCGCGCGACCACCTCGTGGAAGGAAATGTGCGGAATGAACTCCGCATCCGGGTCGCTGGCGGGGTCCGCCGTGTAGACTCCCCGCACCTTTGTCGCCTTGATGACGACATCCGCATTCATCTCGATGGCCCTCAGGACGGCGGCCGTATCGGTAGAGAAATAGGGATTGCCGGTGCCGCCGGCGAAGATCACCGCCCTGCCCTTTTCCAGATGCCGGACAGCTCTGCGACGGATGTATGGCTCGGCCAGCTGGGGCATCCGAATCGCGGTCATCACCCGGGTCTCGATGCCCTTCTTCTCGAGCAGGTCCTGGACCGCCAGCGCATTCATGATCGTGGCGAGCATTCCCATGTAGTCGGCGGAGACGCGGTCCATCCCCTGCTCGCTGGCGATGGCCCCTCTCACGATGTTGCCACCCCCGATCACCAGCCCCAGCGCAACGCCCAGCTCATGGATGTTGCGGATTTCGTCGGTGATCCCGTCGACCATCTTCGGATCGATCCCGAAACCCCTGTCCCCCGCGAGTGCCTCTCCCGACAGCTTCAGGAGGACGCGACCGTAGCCGGCACTCCTCTTGACGCTCATCGCCGTTCGTCAGCCCCCGAGCTGGAATCGCGAAAAACGCGCCACGCGGATCTTCTCGCCGGTGCGGGCCGAGACTTCGGTGATCAGTTCGCCGACGCTCCGGTCGGGATCCTTGATGTAGGCCTGCTCGAGGAGGACGCGTTCCCGGTAGAACTTCCCGAGCTTGCCCTCGACGATCCGGTCGCGGATGTGTTCCGGCTTTCCCTCGCGGGCCACCTGTTCGGCGAAGATCGCCTTTTCCCGCTCGACCACCTCACCGTCCACGTCGGCGGTGGCCACGGCGATGGGGTCGGATGCCGCCACGTGCATCGCCACGTCCCGCGCCAGATTCCGGAAGTCGTCCGTATTGGCGACGAAGTCGGTCTCGCAGTTCAGTTCCACCAGGACACCGATGCGCCCGCCGTGGTGGATGTAGCTGGCGATGGTGCCCTCGTTCGCCGAGCGGCCGGCCCTCTTGGCGGCCTTGGCCTCTCCCTTGGTGCGGAGGAGGTCGATGGCCGCTTCGAGGTCGCCCGCTGTTTCCTGCAGCGCCTTCTTGCAGTCCATCATGCCCGCGCCGGTCCGGTCGCGTAATTCCTTTACGTGTTTTGCGCTGATCTTCATCGTTGGTTCTTTGTCAGGGGGCATGCCGGCCGGTTCGGACTCCACCGCCCCTGCATCCGCCCCCTCGGCGTTGTGTGCTTGTGGAGTTGCTTCAGCTGGCCGAATTGCCGGAGCCGGAAGCCGGGGCCCGGCCACCGCGCTTTGCCGGCGGTTTGCGCGGCTTGCGCTTCGGCGCACCGGCCGCGGCGCCGTCACCGTCTCCGGTCTTGCGGACCTGGGCGATGGCCTCCGGGCGGGGACGCCGCTTGCGCGGACGCGGCCGCCTCTCGGTCGTGTCCGCGGACTTCTCGCCGGTTTCGGTCGAGTAGGTCGTCGCCTCCAGCTCGGCCTGACGGCGCAGCTGTTCGTCGGGCACTTCGCGGCGCGCAATTGCGACGGCGTTGGCGATTTCACCCGCAATGAGGCTCACGGCACGAATCGCGTCGTCGTTCCCGGGAATCGGGTAGTCGATCAGCTCCGGGTCGACGTTGGTGTCGGCGATGGCGATGACCGGAATGCCGAGCCTGTGGGCCTCGCGCACTCCGATGATCTCGCGCTTCGCGTCCACGACGAAGACGGCACCCGGCAGGCGGGTCATGTCCCTGACGCCACGGAAGTACTTCTCGAGCTTGGCGCGTTCGCGGTCGAGGAGCAGCCGCTCCTTCTTTGTATAGAATTCGAACGCGTTCTCTTCCTGGCCGCGCTCGAGCTCCTTGAGTCGGCGGATCTGCCGACGGATCGTCTGGAAGTTGGTGAGCATTCCGCCCAGCCAGCGCTCCGTCACATAGAGCGCACCACACCGCGAGGCTTCCTCCTCGATGATGGTCCGGAGCTGGCGCTTGGTGGAGAGGAAGAGCACGTTCTCGCCCTTGAGCACCGTGCGGCGCACCGCGTCGCGGGCCTGGCTCAGACGGTCGAGCGTCTTGCGCAGGTCGATGATGTGGATCCCGTTCCGCTCACCGAAGATGAACGGACGCATCTTGGGGTTCCATCGCCTTGTCTGGTGTCCGAAGTGGACGCCGGCGTCGAGCAACTCGGGGAGCCCGACCTCAGTAACCGCTTGATTCATGGAGCAGGATCTATCTCTTGCTGAACTGGAAGCGTTTGCGCGCCTTTGGACGGCCCGGCTTCTTGCGCTCGACCTTGCGGGCGTCGCGGGTGAGCATGCCACCCTCCCGCAACGGTACCCGTACTTCTTCGTCGTGGGCGGAGAGGGCGCGGGCCAGCCCCATGCGGATGGCGTCCGCCTGGCCGGTCAGTCCTCCGCCCCTGACGCGAACCTGGACGTCGAACGTTCCCTCTGATTCGGCGACCCGCAGAGGATCCGCGATTCGGATCCGGTGAGCCGGTCTGGGGAAGTACTCGTCGAGCGAGCGCCCGTTGATCGACCAGCGTCCACTCCCCGGCCGCAGAAGCACCCGGGCCACGCTCGTCTTCCTGCGTCCCACCGCCTGCGTTGGCTGTAGAGCTGCCATAAGTCGTCTCGAAACCCTCAAATCTCCAGGGCCTGCGGACCCTGCCCCTGATGTGGATGGTCTGCGCCCGGATACACCTTGAGCTTTTTGCGCATCTTTCGCCCCAGCTTGTTCTTCGGGAGCATTCCGCGCACCGCCAGCTCGATCACCCGCTCCGGAAACCGCTCGAGCATCGTTGCAAACGGGATGTGCCTGTCGCCCCCCATGTAGCCGGAGTGCCGGAAATAGGTCTTCTGCTCAGCCTTGCGGCCCGTCAGGCAGACCTTGGCCGAATTGATGACGATGACGTGGTCGCCCGTATCCAGGTGAGGCGTGTAGATGGGCTTGTGCTTGCCGCGCAGGATGCGCGCGACCTCGGTCGCCAGCCTGCCCAGCGGTTTGCCGTCGGCATCGACGACCCACCACGCGCGGCGGATGTCTTCTGTCTTCGGGGTGATGGTCGTGGTCACGCAATCCTCTTCGGCGCAAGGAAGCCGCCCCCGCCGCGCGGGGTGCGGCCCCGAAATATCTACAGCATTGAATCATATCCGGGTCTTGTCGGGGTGTCAATGCAGATCTAGTCCGTAAGTGTTTCCAGGGTGCGCGCTCTCGATGCATGCCGCAGACGGTCGAGCGCCTTCTCCTTGATTTGACGGATTCGTTCGCGGGTGACGCCCATCTCGACACCGATATCCTCGAGGGATCTCGGTGCGTTGCCGCCGAGACCGAAGTAGAGGCGAAGGATCCGCGCTTCCCGCTCCTCCAGCGTCGACAGAGCCGCTTCAAGGGTGTCGGTAAGCGCCCGTTCGAACATCTCCTCTTCCGGGCCGCGGGAGAGGAGGTCGGGCAGACTCTCCATGAGGCTGCTCTTGTCGTCGTGGAACATCGGCGCGTCGAGCGACAGATGGGTGCTCGCAATCGCCAGTGTGTCCTCCACCTCCTCAACGGTCAGGTCCATCCCTTCGGCGATCTCCCTTGCCGTGGGATCGCGGCCCAGTTCCTGAACCAGCGCCGCCTTGTGCCGTGCCAGGCGATGGAGCGCTCCGGCCCGGTTCAACGGCACGCGCACGATCCGGCCCTGCTCGGCCAGCGCCTGGAGAATCGCCTGCCGTATCCACCACACCGCATAGGTCACGAAGCGGATCCCCCTGGTCTCGTCGAAACGCTGCGCTGCGCGGATCAACCCCAGGTTGCCTTCGTTGATCAGGTCGGAGAGCGGAACCCCCTGATTGCGGTACTTCTTCGACACGGACACCACAAAGCGCAGATTCGAGCGAACGAGCTTGTCGAGCGCTTCCTCTTCGCCGCGCCGGATCCCCTTTGCCAGCCGCGCCTCCTCTTCCCGATCGATCAGCGGGTACCGGCTGATCTCCTTGAAGTACTGGTCCAGGGTGCCATCGGCCGGGCCCGAAAACAGGGGACGAGTCATTTTGCCTTCACCACTCCGATTCCGGGGCACGCCGGTCGCGAAACGCTGTCCGGCATCGATCACCGACTCCGGGCGAGGCCATGGCGCTCGATCTTCTTGTAGAGGTTGGAGCGCGGCATTCCCATTTTCCGAGCCGCCTCGGACACATTCCATTCGTAATCGCGCAGCTTCATCTCGATAAAGGCCTTTTCCGCCGCTTCCTTGAACTCGCTCAGCGTCTCCATCGCCATCATCCGTTCCGGAACATCGGCCTCGGAGCCGAGCGCGGAGACGTACCTGCGAACATCGTCCGGGGCTACGGCATCACCCGTGCTCAGCAGCATGAGCCTCACCACGGCATTCTTCAGCTGCCGCACGTTGCCCGGCCAGTCCAGCTCCCTCAGGGCTTCGAGCGCCTCGCCGCTGAAGTGCTTGTATTGCACCCCGTAGTTCGCCGGCGTGAGATCCGCGAAGTGGGCGATCAACATGGGGATGTCCTCCCTTCGCTCCCTGACCGGCGGCACACGGATCGTCACCATGTTCAGCCGATGCAGCAGGTCCTCCCTGAACTCTCCGTTTTCGATCTGCTCATGCAGGTCCTTGTTGGTCGCTGCGATCACGCGAACGTCGACCGACACCGGCCGCGTGCCTCCAACGCGGGTTATGTCCCCTTCCTGCAGCGCGCGCAGAACCTTGGCCTGGGCGGCCAGGGACATGTCGCCCACCTCGTCGAGGAACAGCGTGCCCCGATGTGCCTGCTCGAACTTTCCCGCGCGGTCGGAAACCGCACCCGTAAACGAACCCTTGACGTGGCCGAATAGTTCCGACTCGATGAGCTCCGACGGGATGGCCGCACAGTTCACCTCGACAAACCGCTGGCCAGCCCTCGTGGAGCGCCGATGCAGGGCCCGGGCCGTCAACTCCTTCCCCGTCCCGTTCTCTCCGGTGATCAGAACGCGGGCATCGGTCGCTCCGACCATCTCGATCTGCTGAAGCACCCGGCGAATCGCCGGCGAGGCCCCGACAATGTCGTGGTGGATCTCGATTTCCTGGGTAAGGCGCTCCACGCTGTCGGTGAGCCCCCGCACCGTCAGGGCGTTCCGCAGCGTGACCAGAAGCCGGTCCGTGTCGAGCGGCTTCTCCAGAAAGTCGAAGGCCCCCCTGCGGGTCGCCTCCACGGCCGTCTTGATGGTGCCGTGTCCGGAGATCATGATCACCACGGCCGCGGGCTCCTGCTTCCGTATGCGCCCGAGGACCTCGAGCCCGTCGACCTTCGGCATCTTCACGTCGAGGAAGGTCACGTCGGGGCGCACCTCCGGGTAGTCGAGCAGGCCACTCGGGCCATCGTAGCAGATGTGGACCCGGTGCCCCTCGTACTCGAAGAGCTGCCTCAGTGCGACTCCGACCGACTTGTCGTCGTCTATGATCAGGATCCTGGCCATGTGTCCGGGGGGTTGCCGTCCGTGGTCCGTTCTACGCCCGGACCAGCACGAGTTCTCCATTCTCGATATACGCTCCCTTGATCGCCCCGAAGGCGGGGACGAGCACCGCCGACGCCGGCAATCCCTCCGCGTCTGTTCGACCCATGGCCGCCAGGATCTCGGGGAACGCGGGCGGCGGAATGGGCACTCCCTGGACCCTGATTCCCCGGATCAGCAACATCGAGCCGTCTTTCCCGAAGGGAACCAGGGAGCCGCTCACGGCAACAGGCACCGTGTCCGGAAGCATCCCCGTGATCGCTCCGAGGTCGGGCAATTCCGGCATCGCACCCGGGAGCACCGCCACCTCGATGTCGATCCGGTCGTCGGCCATGCTGACCCGGGGATGGATCACGCCTGCGGGAAGCATGCCGGGGACGGTGTAGCGGAGCAGGGACGACAGCTCGAAGGGTGCGAGACGAAGTTCCGGATCGTCGGAGGCGCGAAACGCCTGGATTCGTGCCACCGCTGCCTCGGCGGTCTCGGGCGAGACGCTGTCGGTCCCGGTGTCGTCCGCAGGCCCTCGCCCGACGGCGATGGTCTCGATGCCCGGGAACACGGCGTCGCCCCACCTCCAGCCCGCGTAGGCAGCTGCCAGGACCACCAGTATCAGCAGCAGAGTCTTCGCGCCCGTTGCAAGCGTCTTCAGGATCACTCCGAAATCACTCCGCGATCATACCCTTCCCAGAGAGCACTACTCTGTGAACGTTCGCATATCGCGGCCCGGTGGGGAACAGTTCGCTCCGGACCAGATCAATGGCACGGACGTCGAAAGCGAGGGAACCGGCGCCCGACGCAGGCAGCACGGCCCGTTCGCGCCAGAGCGGCGGAGTGCTTCCCCGGCTGCGTGCCCGGCCCAGGGTCAGGTGTGGCCGAAAGCGCCGTTTGCGTGCCAGAAACCCGCGCGCGAGGAGCGCGGCGTCCAGCAGCTCACCCAGCCGGGGTAACGGGCGGGCCTTCACGGAGACCCAGTAGACCCGCGGGCTCGCGGGGCGCGGAAAGGCCCCCACGCTCCCGAGAGTGGCGCGAAAAGGCTGCTCGGCCCCCAGGACCTGCGCCGCGGCAACCAGGTCCTCGACCAATTCCGGTGGAACGTCGCCCATGAACCTCAGCGTCAGGTGATAGCGTTCCGGCGGCACCCAGCGAACTCCATCCACGGCATGGCGCATGGGCTCGATCGATTGCCACAGCCGGCGGCGCACCTGCCCCGGAGGCCAGAGTGCGAAAAAGAGCCGCAACGACGTCACGAAACCGCGATCGACACGGGGGCCAGCACTGTACCCACCCCCATCACCGCGGCATCCACATCCTCCGTCGTCGAGGCCCATCCGAGAGAAAAACGAACCGCGCCCGATTCTGACGTTCCGAGGACCTTGTGCACCTCGGGCGCACAGTGCAGCCCGGCCCGCGTCTGTACCCGATGTTCCAGGTCGAGGCGGCTCGCAAGGGACGCGGCATCCATCCGGTCCGTCATGACCGACACGACCGGCACCCCGTCCGGCGCGGCAGGCGAAAGCACGCGGAGTCCGCGCACGGTCGAGAATCCGTCCAGCAAACGTGCCTTGAGTTCCATTTCGTGCCGGTGGATGGACTCGACCCCCCTGTCGCGGATGAACTCGCACGCGGCCAGCATTCCGGCCATCCCCGGAGAGTTGCCCGTCCCGGCTTCGAGGCGGTCGGGCATCGATTGCGGCATCTCCCGAAGGTTCGAGTCGCCTCCTGTGCCGCCGCAGACCAGCGGGTCCACGTCGAGGCCTTCCCGCACCCACAACCCTCCCATTCCCTGCGGGCCCAGGAGTCCCTTGTGTCCGGTGAACGCAACGACATCGGCGCCCTGAGTGGAAGCACTGTCCGCCGAATGTCCGGCCGACTGCGCCACATCCACCACGACCACCGCGCCGGCGTCGTGGGCGATTCGGGCCATCGCTTCCAGGGGCAGAAACGTGCCGAGCACATTGGAGGCCGCGTTGACCACCAGCACCCGGGCGCCGTCCAGCAAGCGGGCGGCTTCGACCAGATCCACCGATCCGTCCGGGCTGCCGGACAGCATGCGCACCTCCACGTCGCGGCACTGAGCGAGATGGTGCGCGGGCCTCAGAACGGCGTTGTGATCGTACTGCGAAATGACCAGGGCGTCGCCCGGCCGCAGCAGGCCCCACAACGCCGTGTTCAGCGCATGGGTGGCGTTCTGCATGAAGGCGATGCGCCCGGGATCTCCTGGCAGGCCGAGCGCGCGTGCGAGTGCGCGCCGGCAGCGAAACGCCAGTCGCGCGGCTTCCATCGCCCCCGAGTGTCCTCCTCTCCCGGGTGTGCAGCCGACTCCCTCGAGAAACCTGGCGACCGCCCGGCCGACCGCGGGGGGACGAATCGCCGATGTGGCGGCGTAGTCCATGTAGTGAGCCACGATTCCAGTTCCCGGGTTCGAGTGGCCGCGACCAGACTCCTGACGTGCAGGCTAATCGCTCGACACGGGCAGGGACAAGGTGCGGGTGCAGGCCGATTCGCCGGGTAGGGCCAACGTGGCTCAGCAACACAGCCGCCTATCCCGACCGCCGGGCCCGGCGGGGCTGACCGGTCAGGGGCGAGTTCGGTCCGAGACGCAGCCTGAGGGCCTCGGCGACATGAAGCTCCCGAAGACGCTCGACACCCTCGAGATCGGCAATGGTCCGGGCCACCCGCAGCGTCCGGTGGACCGCGCGGGCGGACAGGCCGTAGCAGCGGACACCATCGTCGAGGAGCCGGACCCCGGCGGGTGTCAGGCGGCAGATTCCCATCACCTGGCCGGGGCGCATCCGGGCGTTTACGGCACAGTCGTCTCCAAAACGGGCGGCCTGCCGCTCCCTCGCCGCCAGAACCTGCCCCAGGACATGGGCGGTACCCCACTTCATCGCCGGGCGGGTCCGGGTCAGCTCTTCCCAGCCCACCGAATCCATCCACACATGGAGGTCGATCCGGTCGAGCAGCGGACCGGAAAGGCGTGACCGGTAGCGGTAGATGTCGCGATCCTCGCAAACACACGCGTCGCCGGCCAGGCCGCAGGGACATGGGTTCATTGCCGCGATGAGCTGGAAGCGAGCGGGAAACGTGACCGTGTGGCGGACGCGCGCAATCCGGACGCGGCCGGATTCGATGGGTTGCCGGAGCGTCTCCAGCACGTGCCGATTGAACTCGGGGAGCTCGTCGAGAAAGAGTACTCCCAGGTGGGCGAGGCTGATTTCGCCCGGCCTGGGCGGGTTCCCGCCGCCGATCAATCCGCCGGCCGAGATCGTGTGATGGGGAGCCCTGAAGGGACGGGTCGTCTTGACCGGGTCTTCGCGATCCAATAGCCCCGAGACGGAGTGAACGCGTGTCACCTCCAGCGATTCGGAGTCCACCAGCGGAGGCAGGAGTCCCGGAAGTCGTTTTGCAAGCATTGTCTTGCCCGACCCGGGAGGGCCCGACATGAGGAGGCTGTGACCACCGGCGGCCGCGACGGTCAACGCGCGTTTTGCCATGCGCTGCCCCCGCACGTCGCTGAGGTCGGGGCAGCGGAGGGGAGTGAGCGCCGGGCGGTATCGGGCTGGCTCGCGACCGGCCTTCCCGCAGAGGATGCGCTTCATCTGCTGCAGGCTCTCGATCCCGACCACCTTGATCCCCGGCACGGCGGCGGCCTCCCGCGCGTTGCCGGCCGGCAGAAACAGCCACTCTCTGCCCTCTGCGCGGCAGCTCATGGCCAGGGCAATCGCGCCGCGAACGGGACGCACCGTACCATCCAGCCCCAGTTCACCCACCAGGCCGGCATCCCGAAGCGGCTCGGCCGGGACGCGCTCCAGCGCCGAGAGCAGCGCGATGGCGATTGGAAGATCGAATCCCGACCCGGACTTGGGCCTGTCCGCGGGCGCAAGGTTGACCGTGATTCGGAGTGGCGGGACGGGTGTCCCCGTCTGGGCCAGGGCCGCAAAGACCCGCTCCTTCCCTTCACGGACTGCGCCGGCCGGCAGGCCGACGACGGTGAAAACCGGCAACCCGGGCCGAACCTTGACCTCTACCTTGACCGGCCGGCCCTCCACGCCGTGAACCCAATACGAATGTGCGACAGCAAGCAACGCGACCTCCCTGGCGAGTGTGGCCACGAGGCTAGTCCCTCTTCCGGGACAGGGGAATGGCTGGATGGGCCGTTTGCGCCCGCGAGCCCGGAGGGCCATCTTCTGCGGCGGTTTTGCCGGGGTGTTTTGCCGGGGACTGGCGCGATGCTCCCCGGCAGTGCACTTTGGTCGCGCTTTTGACCGGGAGAAGAATCTTGATGACGATCGCGATCATGGCCGAGAGCCGGCCGGGCGAACGCCGTGTCGGCCTCGTCCCCGAAGCAGTACGTCACTACCTCAAGCGAGGGTGGGCGCTTCGCATCCAGGCCGGCGCCGGAGTCGGCGCGTCCTTTCCCGACCAGCTCTATGAGGATGCGGGTGTCGCCGTGGCGACAGACAGGGAAGCCCTGCTGGACGGTGCCAGCGTAATACTGAAGGTGCAGCCTCCGTCGCCGGAAGAAGCCGCCGCGCTGCCTTCGGGGTCGGTGCTCGTGTGCCACCTCAACCCGCTGGGTCCGACGGAGACCATCGAGGCGCTGGCGGCGCGTGGAGTCACATCCTTCGCCGTCGAACTGATCCCGCGGATCACGCGCGCCCAGAAGATGGACGTCCTATCGTCGCAGGCCACCGTGGCAGGCTACAAGGCTGTGCTCATGGGGGCGGGCGCGATGACCCGCTTCCTGCCCATGCTGACCACCGCGGCCGGCACGGTCCGCCCCGCAAAGGCGATGATCCTGGGCGCCGGCGTGGCCGGCCTGCAGGCGATTGCCACGGCCCGGCGACTCGGCGCGGTGGTCTCCGCCTTCGATATTCGGCCCGCGGTGAGGGAGCAGGTGCAGAGCCTGGGCGCGACGTTCCTCGAGGCCGCGCTGGACGAGAGCGCGGAAGACGAGGGAGGCTACGCGAAGGCCCTCTCGGAGGAGCAGCACCAGCGCGAACTGGAGTTGATCGCCGACAACATCCGGGACCAGGACCTGGTCATCACCACGGCGCAGATTCCCGGCAGGCCCGCCCCCGTCCTCATCACGGAGGAGATGGTGGGGACCATGCGTCCCGGTAGCGCCATCGTCGACCTCGCCTCCGAGACCGGCGGAAACTGCGAGGTGACCGTCGCCGGAGAGTCCATCGACTACAACGGCGTGACCGTGATGGGGCCCACCAACCTCCCGGCGGAGCTGCCCTTCCACGCCAGCCAGATGTACGCGCGGAACCTGGCGAGCTTCGTGGACGATCTCTTCGACGACGAGGGGGCGATCGACTTCGATGAGGAGATCACCGCCGCCACCTGCGTCACCCACGGTGGCGAGATCACGAACGAGCGCGTCAGCGAGAAGCTGGCGTCGACAACGGAGTAGGAGGGACTCATGGGTGAACTTCTGATTCTGCTCTACATCTTCGTCCTGGCCACCCTGGCCGGGAGGGAGGTGATCTCCAAGGTGCCCCCCACCCTCCATACCCCGCTGATGTCCGGCGCGAACGCGATCTCCGGCATCGCCATCATCGGCGCCCTGGTCGTCACCGGATCGGCCGACGAGCTGTGGGTGAAGGCCCTGGGAACCGCGGGTATCGTGATGGCCACGATCAACGTCGTCGGCGGCTTCATGGTGACCGACCGCATGTTGCAAATGTTCCGGAAACGCTGAGGCCAACGTGGACAACACCATCACTCAACTCGTCTACCTGATCTCGGCGTGGCTCTTCGTATCCGGGATCAAGCAGCTCTCGTCGCCCGCCACCGCCCGCTCGGGCAACGCACGGGCCTCCATGGCCATGCTCCTGGCCATCGTCGTCACGCTCCTGAGCAACGAAATCCTGGATTGGACAACGGTGGTGGCCGCAGTCGTCGCCGGTGCCGTGATCGGCGGGGCGCTGGCCCGGTACATCCAGATGACCGCCATGCCGCAGCTGGTTGCGGTCTTCAATGGGTTCGGCGGCGGCGCGTCGGCGGCCGTTGCGGCCGCGGAGTTCGTTCGCGCGGGTGGAGCCGGGCCGTCGCTGGGAGTGGGCGTTGGCGTCACCATCGTGCTGAGCACCCTCATCGGCGCGGTCACCTTCTCGGGCAGCCTGATCGCCTTCGGCAAGCTCCAGGGCGTGGTCACCGGGAAGCCCGTGACGTTCCCTCTCCAGAAGACATTCAACGCCCTCCTCTTCCTCCTCGTGCTCGTCGCTGGCGCCAGCCTGGCCCATGTAGGCGTGGCGGGCGGGGTTGCGCCGCTCTTCGGCATGGGCGGGCTCGAGATCAGCGGCCCGTTCTTCCTGGCGCTGGTCGTCGGCGCGCTCATCCTCGGCGTGCTTCTGGTCATCCCCATCGGGGGCGCCGACATGCCGGTGGTGGTGTCCCTGCTCAACTCCTATTCGGGGATCGCCGCCGCGACGACCGGTTTCGTGCTGAACAACTACATCCTGATCATCGCCGGATCACTGGTTGGCGCAGCCGGCCTGATCCTGACCCAGCTCATGTGCAAGGCCATGAACCGGTCGCTCGGCAACGTGGCCTTCGGCGCATTCGGCACCGAGGGACAGACGGCAAAGGCGAAGACGGGGCAGCGGCCGGTGCGGGATGCGGATGCCGAGCAGGTCGCCATGGTGCTGGCATACGCCGGCTCGGTGGCAGTCGTTCCGGGATACGGACTCGCCGTCGCCCAGGCCCAGCACGAGCTCAAGAAGGTGTGCGATCTTCTCGAGGAGCGCGGCGTGACGGTGCGTTTCGGTGTCCACCCCGTCGCGGGGCGCATGCCCGGGCACATGAACGTGCTGCTGGCCGAAGCCGACGTGTCCTACGACAAGCTGCTCGATCTGGATGACATCAACGCCGAGTTCGACACCACCGACGTCGTGCTGATCGTCGGCGCGAACGACGTGGTCAACCCGGCCGCCCGCGACCCCGATTCGGTGATCGCCGGGATGCCGATCCTGGACGTGGACAAGGCGCGCACCGTCATCGTGATGAAGCGGTCGCTGAGCCCGGGCTTTGCCGGGATCGACAACGACCTCTTCTACATGGACCGCACCCTGATGTTCTTCGGCGACGCGAGGGAGCAGATGTCGGAGCTGGTCAGGGAGGTGAGGGAGGCCTGAGTACTCCCTGGCGAACTGCTTTAGCCCAGCTACGCCAGGTTAGTTGACCGCCCCGCCCCGGCTGCTGCATTCCGCAACGCGGCCCAGGCGGCATCCACATGCTCCTCCATCGTGTGGATATTGCCGATGGCGAAGCGCAGCCAGACTTCACCGTCGATTTCGGTGTGCGCGAGAAAGGCGGTGCCGCCGCGGTTGACCCGGTCGATGATGGCCATGTTCATGGCGTCCAGTTCTTCCCCGGCGATGCCGCGGGGCCTGTAACGGAGGACCACCAGCGAGAACGGCGACGGCCGCCACCGCTCCCAGTCCTCTTCCGCGTCGACCGCGGTCGCGAGCCTGCGCGCCAGCGTCAGGTGCCGGGCCAGCCGCTCCCGCAGCCCGGCCGCGCCGAAGTAGCGCATCACGAACCACAGCTTCAGTGCCCGGAACCGGCGTCCCAGGGCGAGGCCGTGATCCATCAGGTGGCTTGCTTCGTCTTCCGCGGTCTCGAGGTAGGCGGGAACCAGCGAGAAGGCGGCCTTCAACTCGGCGGGGTTGCGCACAAAGAGGACCGAGCAGTCGACCGGGGTGAAGAGCCATTTGTGCGGATTGACGACGATCGAATCCGCCAGCTCCCATCCCGCGAAATGCGGCTGCTTTTCGGGTAGTGCGGCCGCCGGCCCGGCATAGGCGGCATCGACATGGAGCCAGAGGTCGTGCGCCCGCACGACCTCCGCAATGGGGCCGACGGGATCGACCGCGGTGGTCGAGGTGGTCCCGATCGTCGCGGTCACCGCAACCGGGCGGAAGCCTTCGGCAATGTCCTCCCCGATGGCCCTGGCCAGCGCTGCCGGATCCATCCCCCGCCCCGGTCCGGTCGCGACGATTCGGAGCCCGTCGCGGCCGAAACCCAGCGCGTGTACGGACTTGGCGATCGACGAGTGGGTCTCCGCCGAGGCGTAGATGCGTCCCGGCGGCGCCCCCGCCAGACCCGCCCGCCGCGCTTCGGGAAGGCAACGTTCGCGCGCGGCGGCCAGCGCCGAGAAGGTGGAGGTCGAAGCGGTGTCGTTGATCGTGCCGCGAAACCCGGGGGGCAACCCGAGGAAGTGCCGCAGCCAGTCAACGGCGACCTCCTCCAGTTCCGTGGCCGCCGGCGAACTCTTCCACACCATGGCGTTGACGTTGAGCGCGGCCGCAAGCAGTTCCCCGACGATACCGGGACCCGATCCCGACACCGCGAAGTAGGCGAAGAACGCGGGGTGGTTCCAGTGTGTGATCCCGGGCAACACCACCGACTCGAAGTCGCGGAGGAGTGCCTCCACGGATTCGCCGTGCTCGGGCGCGGTCCGCGGCAGCCTGTCCCGCACCTCGCCGGGCGCGATATCCGGCACCACGGGGTATTCGCCGACCCGTTCCAGGTAGTCGCTCACCCAGTCGACGGACAGGTGCGCCCACTCCCGGAAATCCCCGGGCGGCATTCCGCCCGGTTTCCGGTTCTTCACTGCAGCTCGCTGCCCGCCAGATGCCGCATCGTGCGCCGGGCTTCGTCCCTGAGCTGAGTGATCTGGTCCAGCACTTCCTCCAGTTCGTCACCGTCCATCGGCTCGACCGCTCCCGAACCGTTGAGCAGACTGAAGAAGAGCAGATCGGTGTGGCCGACGCTGGCCTGAGTGACTCCAATGTCGAGCGTCCGATTGAGGAGCAGCGCCTCCCGCATGGGCACCCCTCCCGGTGATCCGGCCAGGGGCCTCTCGAACATCATCCTGAGTATGACTTCCCGCAGCAGCTGGAATTCCTCGATCACCTCGCCAGCGGAGAGTCCCCGTCTGGCGGCCGCCGAGCCGAAGAGCTCCGCCAGCTCGGACCACAGGGGCATCAAATCGTTGCGACCGGCGCTGAGCATCCCGGGGAGGAAGGACACGAGAGCGCGGCAGAAGGGCCGCAGAATGACTTCGTTGGCACCCGACCAGGCCTCACCGCCCGCAAGGAGCCCCCGCGCCCACCGCTCGGCGATGCCGGGGGACCGCTCGCGCACCCAATCCGCCAGATCGAGTGCCGCGGCCGATGGTATTCCGCCGGCGCTCGACCGTGGAATCGATGGCTGGCCTGAGGTCATGTTGAGCACGGATTCATTCTACCGCCGCGGGGTCGGAGTCGCCAAGCGCCCGGCGCAGCCGGATCCGTACCGTCGTACCCTTGCCGGCTTCGCTCTCCACCTCGACCACCCCGTCCCAGGAATCCACGAGCCTCTTGACGATCGCGAGCCCGAGACCGGCTCCCCGCGACCGCGTCGAGAACCGTGGCTCGAAGATGCGGGGAAGGAGTTCGTCCGGTATCCCGGTTCCCTCGTCCGTGACCGCGATCGCGACATCCCCGGCTCCTGATCCGGTGCCCACGATTCGCACAACGCCCCCACCCGGCATCGCAGCGCGGGAGTTCTCCACCAGGTTCAGAAGCACCTGCTTCAGTTCGTCGGGGCGGCACTGCGCCCGCGGCAGTTCCGGGGGAAGCTCCTCCTCCAACCGCACGGACGCCTCGTCGCCGCCACGGTACAGATCCACGATCTCCCGGGCCACGGCGACCACGTCCACGGCCACCAGCGGCCCCTTGTCCTCCACCTCGGGAGAGGCCAGGCGGGAGAAGCTCCTCGCGATCGCGGCCAACCGATCGATCTCGTTGAGGACCGTCGCCACGTTGCGCTCCAGGATGCCGCTGAAATCTCCTCTGCGGTCACTCCAAGCGCGCCGGAGATGCTGCACCGAGAGCTTGATCGGCGTAAGCGGATTCTTGACTTCGTGGGCGACCTGCTTGGCCATCTCGCCCCAGGCCAGGATCCGCTCGCTGCGCAGTTCGTCGGTCACGTCCTCGAGGCTGACCACGACCCCGCCCACCTTGCCCTCCTGTACGATCCTTCTCGCCCTCGCGCTGATTCTGAGGTCGGACCATCTGAAGTCCGCGTCCGACTCGGCTTCGCCGCTCTCCCTGTAGGCATCCAGCCAGGCGGCCAGCTCGACGGCTCGCTCGCCGCTCCCGGGAATGGAAGCCCCCGGCTCGAGCGGGACGTCCAGCAGTGCCTCGGCCCCCGGATTCGCGACCGTAACGCGCCCCGCCGTGTCGACGGCGATGACCCCTGTCGCCACTTCCTCGACGATGGCCTGCGTGCGCCGCGTTGTCCTCAGCAGCTCCCGCCGCGCTTCGCCGAGGCGCAGCACCATGCGGTTGAAGGCCGCGAAGACCGACCCGAACTCATCCTGGCGGTCTTCGGGAAGGTGGACGGCCAGGTTGCCCCGTCCCACGCGCTCGGACGCCACCTGTAGGGACAGAATGGGCCTCGCCAGCGCCCGCCCCACCACGAGCGCGAGCCCCAGCGCGAGAATCGGGCCCAGCGCGATGGCCACGCCGAGCAGGTCCGCGACATCCCGCCTCCGCAGAGCCGCCGCCCCCGCGCGCAGGGGAACGGGCGACGCGACGATATCGCCGTCGGGAAGACGCCGGTGGGCGAGCACGTACTGCCAGTCACCCAGATTCGCCACCTTGGAAGCCTCGAGTTGCTGCCCGGTCTCGAGTGCCGTGTAGATACCGGGGTCCACCCAGCTCTCGTACAGTCCGAGCTCGATGAGCTCATCGGCGGAGCCCCCGACCAGTTCGCCCGCGCGGTATTCGAGCAGATCGGCCCCGACCCGCCGCGCGAGGAGCTCCATGGAGCCGCCCTCCTCCCGGTAGGCTTCGGAAATCTGCGCGACCACGCGCTCCGCCAACGCCCTGGCCGTGCGCTCCGATGCTCCCGACAGCGTTCGGTAGGCCAGCGTCCCGAAAACCACGTTGGAGAGGATGAAGAAACCGAAAAGCGTCCAGGTAACCCGTGCACGGAACGAAGTGAAGAGGCTCTTCCAGTCGATCGGCACCGAGAAGGGGAACCCGAGGATCCACAGGCTCAGCACCCACAGAAGTGAAACGGCCGCCACGCTGAAGACCAGCAGCAGGATGCCGCGGGCGAACATGACCGACGGGTTGGGGATACTGATCGTGTACGAGACCGTGTAGGGGCCGTCCGGATACTGCGCGACGGTCTGGCCCATCCACCCTTCGGCATTCCGGCTCCATTCGACCCGGCGCTCTCCGGACCCCGCACCTCCGCCGGAGGAGCGGACCAGCGTCAGGAACTCCTGGTTCCCCCCTTCCTCCACGGCTGCGAACAGGGGACCCAGCGACGACGGCGCCGCGATCGTGCGGCGGGGGGGCACGGTGCCCGTTACAACCCGTCCGTCGGCCAGCGGCACCACGATGAGGTGGCGCACGTTGACCTCGCCCAGCAGATGGTGCTCCCTCCTCCCCGCGCTGCGGATCGAGGGCAACAACTCACCAACCACGGGGGACAACTCGCCCTTTACACCGAGCCGCAACTCCTGCTGAGGCACGTCCTGTTCCGACCAGAGGGTGACGAGAATCGGCGACCCCTGGGCCGAAAGACCGCTGGACACCCAACTCCGGTACATCATCTCCACGGCACCCGCGCCGGCCTGATGAAGTGAATCGACCTGATCCGCAAACCTCTCCAGAAGTCCGTCCACATCCGGCTCGGGTCCCGCACCCAGCCGGCTCATCTGCTCTTCGGCGATGGTCATGCGTGCCTGCGTGCGCATTGACCACGTGAAGGGGAGAGCCGCCGTCGCGGCGAGCCAGAAGGCGCAGTACCAGCGCAGGTATGAGACGCCCTCCGAGGGTGCCAGCCCGCGAGCGATGAGAGTGGCCGGCAGCGCCCACAGCATCACCAGGCCCGCCGGGACTTCCGGGCCGATCCGGACTCCGGCCGCAACCGCGGCTCCAAGACCGGCGGCCACGGCCATCCCGACCAGGACAAGGCCCGGCCCGGCGCCCTGGGGTGCGCGTGACCGAATCGCCAGCGCCGCTGCCGCCACCAGCGTCAGGAGCAGCGTCGCGGTGACCTGGAAGGCGGCCCAGTTCAGGTCGCTGGTCCCGAGAAGCTGTGGCGACGCGTTGTCGCTGAGCCAGCTAAGGACCAGCGGGTAGCTCACCGCAACCACCAGGGGCAGAATCCAGGTCCCCCTGCGCGGTCTCCACCGGGGGATTGCCAGGATGGCGATGGGAGCGGCGGCCACGCACAGGAAGAAGACTCTGCCCAGCGTGATTCGGGAGGGCTCGCTCAGGTAGCCTTGAGCCATCCCGGCGAGTCCGGGCGCCGTGATGATGCTCTCGAAGGGAAGCACAGCCGCCGCGGCCACAAGGCCCGCCATCGAGTACGCCATCCCGGCGCGACCGCCGCCGAAGGATTGAAGGAGCCATGCCAGCGCCCACATGGCCGCTACGATTCTGATCCACAGCGCCCGCCGGGCCGCCGCGCGCACCGCTGGATCGGGCTCGACGATCGTGATGCTCAACAGGGTCTCGTCGGGCCAACCCAGGTCGAACACGCCGGGGCCCATGAGCCGGTCGGACCGGTCGATCCGCATCCGTTCTCCGGAATCGGCGGCAAAACGGGTCGCAAAGTCACCGAGCCCGGACGCAAACGGCTCGGGGAGATCGGATCCCATGAGGGATGCAATGACTGCCGTCTCCCCCGCCCCGGATACCGGCGCGGAGAAGTACAGGTACGAGAACAGCGGAGTGCCCGAGTAGGCATACCGGCTCGTTCCGAGAGTGATTGATTCCGGTACGCGGCCGTGATGGCTGCCTTCCCAGGCAACGAGCGCGCCGTCGGCCGCGTACACGGCCGCGGCCGTCATGCCGGACTCGTCCAGGACGACGCGCAGCGAATCGCGAAGGGATGACGGCGACAGCCCCTGCCCCGCCAGCCTCGACACCTCCGCGACCGACGTGTCCCCATTCTCGACGAGGGCATCGAACTCGAGGCTGACGCGCTCGGCCACGGAAGCGCGCCTCTGCTCCCAGTAGCCGGGCCAATCATCCGTAAGCCGCCGGCCCGCGGCATCGGCATGAAATCCGACCACAACGCCTGCGGCCAGCAGGACCAGGGCGGCAGACTGGCGCGCGACACGGCGCGTCGTGGCGGCGGACAGGGCCACGCAGACCGACGCCGCAACCAGGATCAGCGGCGAATCGAAGCGGGTCCACAGGAGCAGGCACAGGAAACCGAACCAGATCGGCAGTCCGGCAGAGATCCGGCTGACGGCGAAGGTCGACGGATCGTCGGGCGGCTGGTGCGGATCCACGCTTTCCCCTGCCGGCATCGCATCGCCCCTTTCCTTTGCCATTACCTTAATCCTAATGGATCAAAGCATCTCCTTGTCATCCGCCGCCTCGCCGGTGCGGCCGTCCGTCCGACTCGGCGGGGCGTGCCTGCTGGCGCTGACGCTCCTGTCTCCCCCCCCCGCATCGGGGCAGCTCGTGGACAGCGGCGTATTCCGGCTGTACCTCGACGGGCGGGAGGCGGGCACGGAGGAGTTCACCATCCATCGGCGCGGGACGGGCGGCGCCCAGGAGACGCTCGCCATGGGAACGGTCACGATGCGGAGCGGGCGTATTTTCAAGACCCTGCTGCAGGTACAGGGCCCCGGCATGGTCCTGGCCGAGTACCAGGTGTCGGTCACCGGCGCGGACACGGCGGAAGTCAGACTGGTGCGTGCGGGGAACCGCCTGCGCCGAACGGTCGTCGCTCCCGGCGGCGAGCGGGTCAGGGAATTCAGGACGCGACCCGCCACGGTCATCTTCGAGGACGGCGTCGCGCACCACTATTTCGTGCTCGGGGCCTTCCTCGGGGCGGGCGCCGCCGGAACGACGCTGAACGCATTCACACCACTGGCCGACGAACCCGAGTCCACCGCGCTGCTGCAGGCCGGCCCCGAGTTGCTCGAGTCGGGAGGAGCCACGGTCGAGACCACGCAGGTGCGCCTGGGGAGCGAAGAGGATGCAGGTGCGGCCTGGTTCGACGGCAGCGGCCGGCTCGTGCGCGTCTCCCTGCCCGCAAGGGGGTTCCTCGCGGTTCGGGTGCCCTGACTGAAGATGACCGATTCCTGACGCGTAGTTGGAAACTGTTCTGGACACCGGCGCGTAGGGGCAGCGGGATCCCGGGAACCCACCGTCCCCTTGCATGGCATCACTGAGAGGAACAAACAGTGCTACATCCGATATTGACGGTCGGCTGCACCTCCGTACAGCGGCCCCGCGGCCGGAGGAAGGTCTCCATGGCTGCGGTCCTTCTGCTGCTCGGTGCGACGGCAACGTCCGCCGCCGCGCAGGACCAGGTGCCCGCGTCGCTGTCGCTGGACGAAGCCCTGCGGCTCGCGCTCCGCAACAATCCGCGCCTGATGGCCGCGCGCAACGACGTCGCGGTGGCGGACTGGAACCTGAACGCCGCCTACGGCTCGTGGCTTCCGTCCGCCTCGATCAACTCCAGCGTCTCCTGGCAGGGGGCCGGCGAGCAGCGTTTCGGGAGCATCACGGCCGACCAGCTCGGGTTTCAGGACCAGCCTTCGTTCCTGTTCAGTTCGTACAGCGCGGGAATCAACTATTCCGTCAGCGGCCGCACCCTCATGGCCCCCGGACAGGCCAGGCGAAGCCGCGACGCGACGCTGGCCCAGGTGCGATCCGAGGAAGCGGTGCTGCGCCTGAACGTCACCAGGGCCTACCTCGAAGCGGTGCGCCAGGCCGAAGGTCTGAGCCTGGCCGAGCAGGAACTCGAGAGGGCGCGGTTCAACTTCCGGCTGGCGCAGGGACGCCAGGAGGTGGGGTCGGGGAACGCGATCGACGTCCAGCAGGCCGAGGTGAATGTCGGACGAGCCGAAATCACGTTGATCCAGGCGGAGACCGGGGTCCGCACATCGCGCATCAGGCTGCTGCAGCAAATCGGGGTCACTCTGGCTGCCGAGCCGGCACTGGAAACCACCTTCGCGGTCACGGAACCGCTGTGGACGGCTGATGATCTGTACGCCATCGCCGCCGGAGGCAATCCGGGCCTGCAGGCGCTGAGAGCCCGGGAGGAGTCCTCGCGCTACGGCGTTCGCATCGCGCGCTCCGCGTACTTCCCGACCGTGTCGCTGTCGGCGGGACTCAGCGGGTTCACCCGCCAGGCCAGCAGCACCGCCGGACAGGAGGCCCAGGCCATCGCCGCCGGGCTCGCCCGGATTCAGCAGTGCGAGACGCTGAACGGCCTCGTTTCCCTGCTGCCCACGCCCCCTCCCCCGCAGGACTGTTCCACGCTGGGGACGCCCGAGTCCGCCCTCGAGGCGATTCGGGCGGGGAACGACGCTTTCCCGTTCAACTTCACCAGGCAGCCGCCATCGGTCGGGCTCACGATCTCGATTCCCGTTTTTCAGGGTCTTGGCCGGCAGCGAGAGCTGGAGAGTGCCCGGGCGCTGTTGAACGACACCAGATACCAGGTCGTCGAACAGGAGTTGGCGTTGCGCGCCGATATCGAGTCCCGCATCGCCATCGTGCAAACGGCCTACGAGAGCGCCCTGATCGAGGAGCGCAACCAGGCACTCGCCGACGAGCAGCTCCGCCTCGCGCAGGAACAGTACCGGCTGGGACTGTCCAACTTCATCGCGCTGGTCGAGGCAGAGACGGTGAAGGCTCGGGCGGATCGCGAGCGCGTTCTGTCCATCTTTACCTATCATGACGCAGTCGCCGACCTCGAGGCGGTTGTCGGCACCCCCTTGAGGAACCCGTAAGGATATCATGCGAACACCAATCAAGATCATCATCGGGGTGACAATCGTCGCCCTTCTCACCGTAGCTGTCGTGCTTGCCAGCGGAAGCGGCCGGCCCCGGGGCACGGAGGTCCGGGTCGAGGCGGTCGAAACCCGGGACCTTGTGGCGACCGTCACGGCAAGCGGCAACGTCCGGGCACGCCGCAAGGTGGACATCAGCTCGGACATCTCGGCCCGGGTTTCCCAGCTCCTGGTGCAGGAGGGCGAAGACGTGGCGCAGGGCCAGGTTCTGCTGCGCCTCGACCCGAGCCGCTACCAGGCGGCGCTCGATCGGAGCCAGGCGAATCTCAGCCAGGCCCAGGCGGGGGTCGCGCAGGCGAGGGCGAACCTCATTCGGGCCGAGCGCCAGGCCGAGCGCATGGCCTCTCTCCGCGCGCGGGACTCGTTGCTTGTGAGCCGCCAGGATGTGGAAAACGCCGAAACGGACCTCGAGGTGCAGCAGTCGTTGCTCGACGCCGCGGCCTTCGGCGTGAACCAGTCCCGGGCGGCGGTGGAGGAGGCTCGGGACCAGGTGTCCAAGACGATCATCCGTGCGCCCATCTCCGGCCGCGTCACGCGCTTGAACGTCGAAGAGGGCGAAACGGTGATCGTGGGCACGATGAACAATCCCGGGAGCCTGATTCTGACGGTGTCGGATCTTTCCGTCATGGAGGTCGTGCTGGAGGTCGACGAGACCGATGTGCCGGAGATCGCGCTGGGCGACAGCGCGTCGGTCGAACTGGACGCCTTCCCGGACCTCGTCTTTCCGGGGACTGTAACCGAGATCGGAAACAGCGCGATCCGGCCGCCCTCGCAGGCCGCCGGTTCGGGCCAGACCCCGACCATCGACTTCGAGGTCGTCGTCACGCTCGCGGATCCGGGCGCGGCACTGCGGCCCGATCTTTCGGCAACTGCCGAGGTCGTGACCGACACGCGTGCCAACCAGCTCGCGATCCCCATCATCGCGCTCACGCTGCGCGAGGAGGATGCGGTTGACGTGGGCGACAACGGGGATGACCCGGCGTCGCGGAATTCGGGGGAGGCAACTCAGCAGGCGATCGAGGGGGTGTTCGTGGTGCGGGACGGGATCGCCGTGTTCACTCCCGTGACCATCGGAATCGCCGGACAGGAGTACTTCGAGGTCCTCTCGGGGCTGAGCGCGGGTGACAGCGTCGTGAGCGGACCCTACCAGGTTGTCCGCACGCTGGAAGACAGTTCGGCCGTCCACGCAGACGACTCCGCGGATCCGGACGAGATCCAGGGCGGCGCGGACTGACCTGCATCGATGCAATTCCTTGAAGGAGTGAGGCTGGCCTGGGAGCAGATCCGCACCCAGAGGCTGAAGAGTTTCTTCACGTTGCTCGGGGTGATCGTCGGAGTCATGTTCCTCATCGTCGTGGTGAGCATCGTGGAGGGGATGGACCGGTACATTCGGGACACCCTCACCGACAGGATGTTCGGGGTCAACACCGTCACCGTCAGGCGCAACCCCCGGACCCCGGTCAACACGTCGCAGGAGCAGCGCCGGGCCTGGGCGCGGGCCCCGCGGCTGACCTTCGACGATCTCGACCACCTGCGCGAGCGCGTCCGGCAACCCGCCGCCGTGTCGCCAGAAAGCGATGCATCCGGCGCACTGGAGTCGGACCTCGGACGACGGGTCGAGAATGTGAGGATCGTCGGCGCCTCGGCCGAGATCTTCGACATCCGCAATTGGAACGTCGAGCGCGGCCGGGCCTTTACCCGTCAGGAAGCCGAGCAGGGCGTCCCCGTCGTCGTGCTCGGGAAGTCCACCGCCGACGTGCTCTTCGAGGCGATCGACCCGATCGGCAGGCGGGTGCGTATCCGGGGATTCCCCTACAGAGTCGTCGGAGTGCTCGCGGAGCAGGGCTCCTTCCTCGGCAGGTCGCTCGACAATCTGGTGGTGGGTCCCGTCTATTCGGCTTTGGGTAACCTGACCGCGCCGAGGGGACGGATCGGGCAGATCGTCTTCAAGGCCGGGGCTCCCGAACTGGTGATCCCGCTCCGGGACGAAGTGGTGGAGGTCATGCGATTGCGACGCCGGCTCGGACCGGCAGAACTCAACAACTTCGCCGCCGAGACCACCGAGTCCGCGCTCAACTTCTGGGCACAGATCAGCCGGATTCTGTTCCTCGCGCTCCCCGGCCTGGTCGGCATTTCCCTGGTGGTGGGCGGGATCGTGATCATGAACATCATGCTGGTCTCGGTCATGGAGCGAACACGGGAAATCGGGATTCGCAAGGCGCTGGGGGCCCGGCGCGCGGATATTCTCGCCCAGGTCCTGATCGAGAGCGCCACGCTGTCGGGGATCGGGGCGCTCTTCGGAGTCGCGATCGGCGTGGCGATTGCGTTACTCGTGGGTGCCGTTTCGCCCCTTCCGGCTGCCGTGGCCCCCCGATGGATCATGCTCGGCGTGTCGCTCGGAGTCGTGGTCGGGATCGTCTCGGGAGTGTATCCCGCGTCCAGGGCCGCAAGGCTCGATCCAGTCGACGCATTGAGGTACGAATGAGCAGGCAAGCGGCGGGCAGGCGGTCGATGGACCTCGATGCGGGCCAGCCCTCGGCCAAGCGGATCATCGTCGACGGATCACGTGTGGCTATCGGAGCACTGCGCGGCAACTGGGCGCGAACGCTCCTGGCCATCCTCGGTGTGGGAGTCGGAGCCGGCGTGGTCGTGACGGTTGCCGCCATGATCACCGGAATCCGCACCGAGGTCATGGAACTCTTCGACGCATCGGGTCCGGACAACTTCACAGTGATGCCCTTCGACTTTTCCGATGCCAGGATCGCCTTCGACGGATCGGGAAGACCTCCCTGGTGGGACCGTCCCGAGATCAGCGACAGGGAAATCCGGAGGATGCAGTCCCTGCCCGGCGTGGCCGAGCTGATCGCATTCTTCGATTTCGGCGCGGCGATACGCTTCGAATCGACGTGGGTGACCAATCTGTCCTGGCGCGGCGTCTCTTCCACCTGGACCACTTCCCAGCCGGGCGACTTCGTGTCGGGCCGGAACTTCACTCCCACCGAAGTGAACCAGGCACGTGCAGTGATGGTGATCTCGAACGAGGTCGCAGAGGCCGTCTTTGGCGAGATCGATCCCGTGGGCAAACGCGTGCGGGTAAACGCCGGCCGGCGGGCGGCCAACGAGTTGTTCACCGTAATCGGTGTCTACGAACCGTTGGACAATGTCTTCGGTGAGGTAAGCGAGAACTTTGCCGTGGTGCCCTTCACCGCGGCCGACAAGCGGCTCAAGGCCAGGGATCGCTGGACCTTCATGATGGTGGATATCGTGCCGCGGGAAGGGTTCACGTCGCAGGAAGCGGAGGACCAGGTGATCTCGGCACTCCGGTCCATGCGGGGCCTCGGCCCAGGCGAGGAAAACAGCTTCGCCATCATCCGCGCCGAGCAGATCGTCGAGATCTTCAATCAGTTGACCGGCATGTTCTTCATCGTCATCGTCGGCCTCTCCTCGGTGGGGATGCTCGTGGGCGGAATCGGCGTGATCGGCATCATGCTGATCTCGGTGACGGAGCGGACGCGGGAGATCGGGATACGCAAGGCGATCGGCGCCACTCGGCAGGAGATCAAGTGGCAGTTCCTGATCGAGGCCTCGATGCTCACCGGCCTGGGAGCGATCGCCGGCCTCCTTGTGGGCTGGGGGGCGTCGGAAACGCTCGCGGCCATTTCGCCGTTGCCAGCCAGGATCCCGCTCTGGTCCGTGGCCGCCGCGATCGTGCTGGCGACGCTCACCGGGATTCTGTTCGGAATGCTCCCCGCCCTGCGCGCATCCCGGCTCGACCCGGTGGAAGCGCTCCGATACGAGTGAGCCCGCACACCTCATGATCGAGCCGCTCGATGTGTTGGCGGTGATGGCTCACCCCGACGACGCCGAGATCTTCTGCGGCGGGGCGTTGATCAAGTCGGCGGAGGCCGGGGAGCGGACCGGGGTGCTCGACCTCACGGCCGGCGAGGCCGGGTCGCAGGGGACCGTCGAGACGCGGGCCCGGGAAGCGTCGGAAGCGGCCGCGGTAATGGGGCTGGCCGATCGCCGTTGCGCCGGCCTCGCCGATTCAGGGCTGGTGAACGATCAAGCGTCGAGGATCGTGGTGGCGGCGATGATTCGAACGCTCAGGCCGCGGGTTGTCGTGACCCACTGGACCGAGGGACGACACCCGGACCATCGGGCGGCAGCGTGTCTGGCCCGTGACGCGAGCTTTCTGGCCGGACTGAAGAAGCTCCCGGCGCCCGGGGCCCCGCACCGGCCGGACAAGATCGTCTACGCCCTCGCCTTCCGCGAGGATCCCGTCAAACCGACCTTCGTCGTGGACATCACGGACCAGATGGAACGGAAGCTCGAAGCGCTCGCCGCCTACGGTTCCCAGTTCCGGGGCAAGAGCGGCATCGGAGAGGTGTACCCCGGCGGTGACCGACCGCTCTTCGACCAGATCCGCAGCGTCCACGCGACGTACGGCTCGCTGATCAGGCGGGGCTACGGAGAACCGTACTGGACGGAGGAGACCGTCGAGACCGCTTCCCTGGGTACGCTCTCGGTCGTGAGCTTCTGATGGAGCGACTGGCCGGCGGGGCCTGGTGCGACCCCGCCGGCCAGTCATGGGAGTCAGCGGCTGACAGAAGGCGATTTCATGGTCGCCTGCCCAGCTGTCGTCGTGTCAGAAGCCTGCCCACCCGCAGCAATACCCTCCACCGCACGGCTTGTCTGTACAGAAATCCCAGAACCAGATGTGCTTTACCTGGCGCAGGCCGGTGAGTTGTGCTTCCGCGGGGATCGGAGCCACGATGCCGCCGGTCGCAGGGGCGGTCATTCCCGCCACCATTGCGACAGCGAAGACTCTCCAGGCGATCGCAATCCGTCCGCCGCGTCCACTGCTTGCATCCATCTTCTTCATTTTTCTACCTCCATTGTTGTCATGATCAGTAGAGCGGGTCGGGTTCCCGCTCGCAGCAAAGCGCCCACTCCGGGAAGCAGGTCATCAGGCAGATCCGTATGTCCCAGAAGCCGAATTGCATCGGTGGAAACGGTTCCGGCATCTGCGCCTGGGCCTGGCTGGCCGGTACGGGCGCCACTTCGGGCGCCGCTGGCGCACCCAGCGTGAACGCCAGGGCGATAGCTACCGCGCCCAGTTGCAGCAGGCGCGGTCGACGCCTGCCACGTGTGTCATTCCTTGTGAACATGTTGATTGCTCCATTTGTGTCATTGGTGAATTCCGAATGCGCCGAGTGCGCAATCGATCAAGATCCCGACTCCTCCGTCGGCCAATTCCGCGCCAATCGCGCGATGAGTTCCCGGGCGGTCAGCGAGTCGCGTCCCACACGCCCATTGTCGTCCAGCGGCCCTGACAGCACCGCGTGCACCCGGCCCTCCCTGCCCAGGAGGTAAAATGCGGGAATCGGTGCTGCCCCGAAGTCGCGCGCGTGCTCGCCGGGATGGCGCACCTCGACGCGTGCGGAAATCCGCTGCGCCTTCAGGAATCGGCCGACCATGTTCCCGTCTTGCACGCCCAGCTCGGAGACGGCCACCACGACGGTCTCGAAGGTGTCGCCAAGTTGCCGCTGAAGAGCCCGCAGCGAGCGGGCAGGCTCGGTGAGATCGCACCCCAGGCATGCTTCCGCGTCGATCACCCAGACCAGTGCGGGGCGGCTGCCTGAGACTCCCACACCGGTGATTGCGTCTCCCGCGGCCAGCGCTGCCGGCGGCATTTGACTGCTCGGGCAAGCCGCCAGTGCCGCGACACAAGCCACTATCGTGCACAAGCGTGCGCCGGAGACGGCCATGGCCCGCTCAAGCATCGGTCTTGCGCCGTGCGACAAGCCAGTGGTTGGGCAGCACCGACTCCGGATCCTTGAAGTAGAACACGCCCTGATCGACCGTGAGCAGCCGAGGCATGTTGGCGGCCTTCCAGACGGTCGCTCCCTCGGAGTCGATGATCAGAATGTCCCACACGGAACCGAATTCACGGGTCTGCATGGACACCACCACCTTCTCGCCGCTATCCAGGACGAACGCCTTGTACACCTGCGTCAACGCGTCGAAGACGCGCTGGATCTCCCTTGGATCCGTCAACCCCCCGTTGCCGGCCGACAGTTCACCCATCGGTCGGGCAAGGGACAACGGCACGGCCGCGAGACGTTCCCCCGCAATGTCGAACTTGTACAGGGTGTCGGAGAGTGCCCAGACCGCCCAGATCGTGTCGCCGACCAACGTCGCATTCGCGGCGCTGAAGCTCACGGCGAAGGGGAGGGATGCTTCCGGTACGCCCATGGGCAGGAAACTGCGCTCGATCTCTCCGGATTCGCGATTCCAGATGTGCAGCAGTCGGGGCGGCCGCTCCGCAGGGTCGGCTCCCGCCAGGAGGAAACGTCCATCCCCCAGATCCTGCGCACTGAGGGCTCCGGGAACGGGAGATGGAATCACCTCGGGAGCAGGGTCGTTGTCGGCAGCGAAGAAGGTGATCCGCTGGGACATGACGTCCGTGACGACAATCTCTCCACTACGGGTCCGGTGCGCCGTCATGGGAAAGAGGAACTCTCCCGGCCCCTCGCCCTTGGCTCCAAGAGTGCCCATCAGGGCTCCGTTCGTGCCGAACAGGTTCACCTGGGCTTCCATGGGCTCCGTGACCAGCAGCAGGCCGGTATCGTCCGATGTCACCATCGGTTGCACTACCATGGCCTGATCATTCTCCTCAAGCACCAGCCGGTCCACGACTTCGAAGGCTTCCGCGAAGGTGGCCATGTCAACCGCCTCCTGGCCGGCCTCGCTTCCGGCTTGCGCATCCGACGCACCCGCGGAGTCGATCGCCGGGGAGTCATCGTCGGCGAAACCGCATGCCGTTGCCGAGGCGACGAGAATCGCAAGGAAGGTCCGTCCAGTGATTTCAATACATGGCAACCCGTAGCGGGTCGCCCAACCGGTCCTGGTTTGCTGGCGTCTTCGTACACGATTGCTCGTCACTTGCTGCTTGCTCCCTGGTTCGTCGTCGTGGATGGAGTTCTCGGCTCTTCTCTGAGCGCTTCGCCGCATCGGCCGCCTCCGATAGCAGGGGAAGCCGAACGCGCACAAGGTAACCAGCCGTGGCGGGCGTTGGGATAGCTGGATGGGACAACTTTTCTAGCGGCACGAAGCCGATGCGTCAAAGCCGGACGCGACGCCCTTGCGTCAGATCAGACCCGCACGCCCTGTCCCCGGAGCCAGGACTCCATCACGCCCCGGATCTCAAGCAGGCGCTCCTCGGAACGGGCTTCGTATCGCGCCACGACGACGGGCTGGGTGTTGGACGCCCGAATCAGGCCCCAGCCGTCGCCGAACAGGACGCGCACACCATCCACGGCCACGACCTCGTAGCGGGCGGCGAAGTGGACGCACGCGCGTTCCACCACTTCGAACTTCTCCTCCTCCGCAACCTCGATGCGCAGTTCGGGGGTGGAAACATACCCGGGCAGCTCCGCGGTCATCGCCGAAAGCGGCCGGCTCGACGAAGATAGGAGTTCGATCAGCCGGCAGGCCGCGTATGGAGCGTCGTCGAACCCGAGGTAGCGGTCCGCGAAACAGATGTGGCCGGACAGCTCTCCGGCGATGCGCGCACCCAGTTCCTTCATCTTTTCCTTGATGAGCGAATGACCTGTCTTCCACATGACGGGCACGCCGCCCGCGCGCGCGAAGACCTCGGGAAGCACCTGCGAGCACTTCACGTCGAACACGAGCTGCTCGCCCTCGCCCTCACGGCGCAGAAGGTCAAGGCCGAAGAGAAGAAGGAGGATGTCCCCCCGGACGATGGCGCCCTGGTCGTCCACCACGCCGATCCGGTCCGCGTCGCCGTCGAAGCCGATACCGACATCCGCCCCGTGGCGCCGGACCTCGGCGATGAGATCCTGGACGTACTCGTCGACGGTGGGATCGGGATGATGATTCGGAAAGGTGCCGTCGGATTCGCAGTACAACGGAATCACCTCCGCGCCGATCGCTTCCAGCAACTCCACCGCGACCACCGAACCGGTCCCGTTGCCGCAATCGACCACCACCTTCATTGGGCGCGGGAGGTTGAAGAGCCCGGCCACCTGCTCCACGTAGGCCGGAAGCACGTCGCGGTTTTCCAGCCCGCCCTCGCCGGATGCGAAGTCGCCCTCGCGGATGCGGCGAAGAAGATCCTGGATCGCGTCGCCGTAAACGGACGAGCGGGCCATCGTCATCTTGATGCCGTTGTATTCGGCCGGGTTGTGCGACCCCGTGATCTGCACCGCGCCGTCGGCCGAGAAGCTGTACTCGCTGAAGTAGGCGACCGGTGTCGGGACGGTTCCGAGCGCGATCACATCGCAACCCGTCGATCGCAGTCCCTTCACCAGTCCGGCACCGAGCGGCGGTGAAGACGGGCGATTGTCATGGCCGACAACGACGCGCGGACGGGGCGACGATGAGCGTCGGCGCAGTTCGGAACCGTACGCAGCCCCCACGGCCCGCGCCAGGTCAGGGTCCAGATCCTCCCCGACGATGCCGCGGATGTCGTATTGCCGGAAGATGTGCTCCCGCAGTGACATGGGCCGTTACCGCACGGGCGGGCGTCAGGGAGCCAGCGTTGCGGTCGCCCCGGCCATCACACCGCGCAGCCCCTCGGCCGAGCCGATGGCCAGATCGAGCACTGCTCCGGGGAAGATCCCCCCCAGCAGGATCAGGCCCACGCAGAGGACGAGCACAACATGGGTGGCGAGGGGGGGATCGGCCGCAGCCGCGACCGCCTCCGAGGTCTCGTCGCCCTCGCGCATCCACATGAACCATGCCACCCGCAGGTAGTACCAGTACGAGACCACGGTGGTGAGCACGAGGACCACCGCAAGCACCCACAGCTGTGCCTCGGCCGCGCCGAGCAGAAGCTGGTACTTGGCGATGAACCCGGCCGTCCCGGGAAACCCGGCAAGGGAGAGGAGGAACACGGTCATGAAGACGCCCAGCGCCGGCCGGCGCCAGCCGAATCCGGCGTAGTCCTCGATCCTGTGGTTGCTCTCCGACTGGTCGCTTACCGTAATGACGATGGCGAAGGCGCCGATGTTCATCACCGTGTACACCAGCAGATAGAAGAGCAGCGCGGCGGTCGCCGTGTCGTTGGCGGCGATCACGGCGACCGCCAGGTAGCCGCCGTGGGCGATCGAGGAATAGGCGAGCATGCGCTTGACGCTTGACTGCGCAACGGCTACCACGTTGCCCGCGACCATCGTGATTGCGGCCAGCGACCAGAGGACGGTCCACCACTGGTCGTAGACGCCGGCGAGACCGACCACGAACACCCGCAGAAATGCCACGAACGCGGCGGTCTTGACGGCCGCGGCCATGAACGCCGTCACCGGCGTGGGCGCCCCATCATACACGTCGGGGGTCCACATGTGGAATGGAACGAGCGCCACCTTGAAGCCGAAGCCGATCGCGAGCAGGGCCACCCCGGGAACCATCAGCACGTTCGCGGCATTGCCGGACTGGATCGCGCCGGCGATCGAATGGATGTTCGTGCTCCCCGCCCCGCCGTAGACCAGCGCGATCCCGAAGAGGAGGAATCCGGTGGCGAAGGCGCCCAGCAGGAAGTACTTCAGGCCGGCCTCGGCGGATCGGCGGTCCCGCCGGTTGAACCCGACCAGCGCGTACACGCCGATCGACATGAGCTCGAGACCGAGGAAGATGATCATCAGGTCGCGGGCGGCCCCCATGAACATCATCCCGATCGTCGCGAAGAGGATCAGCGAGTAGTACTCGCCCGCCTGGAGCTTCTGGCGGGTCACGTAGGACAGGGAAATGACGATGGAGAGCGCCGCGCCAAGGATGAAGACCCAGTTGGCGAAAAGACGGAACCGGTCGACCGCGATCATCGCGGCGGCGCCCGCCTCGCTCACGCCCCAGTAGAGCCAGCCGTTGGCGACGGCCGCGAGCCCGAGGCCAGCCAGCGACATCCACCCGAGCTCCTGCCCGTGCCCGGGTTCGCGGCGGCGCGCCACGCCCATGATGAGCACCAGCATTCCCCAACAGGAGAGCACCACCTCGGGCAGGAGCGCCAGGACGTAGTGGAAGCTGGAGGAGTAGTCTAGGATCATCGGTCCTGGTCCTCCTCGTCTGCGGTGCCGGTCATGTGCCGGGAATCCGCCTCTTCAGCGACCCCCGGATCCGCAAGCATCCGCTCGGGCGCACCGCGCTGTGCGGCCGTGCGGGCAACCTCCACCCGTTCGAGCACGACTTGCACGCTCGGCTCCATGCGCTCGAGGAACGGCGTGGGATGTACCCCGACCCAGATCATCAGCGCCACGAGTGGGCCCAGTACGACCATCTCGCGCCGCGACAGGTCGGCGAAGCTCCGGTTCTCGGGCTTGTCGAGCTTGTTGAAGAGGACGCGCTGCACCATCGGCAGCATGTAGTAGGCCGCGAAGATGACCCCGGTAGCGGCCACGATCGCCGTGACGGCGTGGGTCTCGAAGGTGCCGATCAGCGCCAGGAACTCGCCGATGAACCCGCTCGTGCCCGGAAGGCCGATCGAGGCGAGCGCGGTGATCACGAATGCCGTGGCGAACATCGGTGCCACGCGGCCGATGCCGCCGAAGTCCTCGATGAGGCGCGAGTGGCGGCGCTCGTACATCATGCCGAGCAGGAGGAAGAGCGCACCGGTCGAGACGCCGTGGCTGATCATGACCACCAGTCCGCCCTGCAGGCCGTTCACCGTCAGCGCAAAGACCCCGATCATCACGAAGCCCATGTGGGCGACGGAGGTGTACGCGACCAGCTTCTTCGCGTCGGGCTGCACCGCGGCCACCCAGGCGGCGTAGATGATTCCCGCCACGCCGAGCGTCAGCATGACGACGACCACCGTGGGGTGCTGGGAGGCCCCCGGGAAGAAGGGGAGCAGGAACCTGAGGAAGCCGTAGGTCCCCATCTTGAGGAGCAGCGAGGCCAGAATCACCGAACCCGGTGTGGGCGCCTCGACGTGGGCGTCCGGCAGCCAGGTATGCAGCGGAAAGATCGGAACCTTGATCCCGAAGGCCAGCGCGAATGCGGCGAAGAGCCACAACTGTTCGCGCATCGTAAGATCCGCGGCCAGGAAGGCTCCGTAGCTGAACGACCCCGTGCCGCTGCTGAAGTAGATGTAGAGGATCGCGACCAGCATGAGCAGCGATCCGACCGCCGTGTAGAGGAAGAATTTCACGGCGGCGTAGATCCTCCGTTCGCCGCCCCAGATGCCCACGATGAAGTACATCGGGATCAGCGTGAGCTCGAAGAAGACGTAGAAGAGGAAGATGTCGGTGGCCAGGAAGACCCCGGTCACTCCCGTTTGCAGGAGCAGCATCAGGGCGTAGAAGGCGCGGCGGCGTGTCTTGACGTACTCGAACGATCCGAGGATGGCGATGGGGGTGATCAGCGTCGTCAACAGGACCATGAAGACGGATATTCCGTCGAGGCCCAGCGCGTAGCTGACTCCCCACGACTCGATCCACGATGTGGACGACTCCAGGGTGAAGCCGCCCGACCCCGCGTCGAAGGTCCACCAAAGCCCCATGCTCAACACGAAGATCGCGGCCGACCACCAGAAGGCGACGTTCTTCGCCCGCTCCCCGGCGGACGTCATTACGTGGACCAGTCCCAGGATCGGCAGCCACACCAGTGCGTGGAGGATCCAGCCTTCGTAGAGGATCTGGATCGAAGCGAGGGAATCCGTCATGTCGTCATCACAGGAAGACCGCGGCGCCGAGAACGAGGAGGACCCCCAGCGTCAGCACGAAAGCGTAGGTGTTGGCCTGGCCGGTCTGGAACAGACTGCCGAACCACCCGGCCAGACGGGTGAAGTTGCCCACGGAGTTGACGAATCCGTCGATGATCACCGTGTCGATGAAGCTCCAGCACCAGCGCGACGCGGCCAGGACCGGCTGCACGATCGTCCGGTCGAAGATTTCGTCGAAGTACCACTTGTTGTACAGGACGCCGCGCAGGCCGGTGGGCGGCGTGGCGTCCGCGGCGGCGGTGAGCACTCGGCGCGGAGCCAGCTGCCGAACCGCGACCGCCACCACTGCCGCGGCCGCGAGCGTCGAGGCCAGCGCCCACGCGAGTTCGCCGCCGCCGAGCAGCGGGGCGTCGTGCGCGGCCTCGCCGAGCGCCGCCACCTGTATCGCCGCGGCGTCGTGCGTGATCGGTTCGAGCCAGTGGTGAAGCCATTCGGTCATGGGCAGCGCGCCGAAAAACCCCAGCGCGGATTCGCTGAGCGCCGGGGGCACGTTGACCCAGCCGCCGAAGACCGAGAGCACCGCGAGCACGATCAGCGGGACCGTCATGACCCGCGGCGCCTCGTGCAGGTGGGACCGGGCCCCATGTTCCAGCCGCGTCTGGCCGTGGAAGGTCATGACCATCAGCCGGGCCATGTAGAAGGCGGTCAGCATTGCGGTGACCAGGGCGACCACCCAGTACAGCGTATAGAGCCCCCCGAACGGGTTCGCTTCCGCGCCCGCCCACGCCGCCGTGTACCAGATGATCTCGTCCTTGGAGAAGAAGCCCGCGAGCGGCCAGATCCCCGCGATGGCCAGCGTGGCGATCCACATCACCACCCAGGTGATGCGCATGCGGTCCTTCAGTCCTCCCATGTTGCGCATGTCCTGCGCGTCCTCGTGGCTGTCCACCTTGTGCAGCGCATGATGCATGGAGTGGATGACCGCGCCCGCGCCGAGGAAGAGCAGCGCCTTGAAGAAGGCGTGGGTCATGAGGTGGAAGATGGCGGCCGTAAAGGCGCCGACCCCCGCCCCGAGGAACATGAATCCGAGCTGCGACACGGTCGAGTACGCCAGCACCTTCTTGATGTCGTTCTGCTGCAGCGCGATGGTGGCGGCGATCAGCGCGGTGAGCACGCCCACGCCGGCCACAACGGCCTGGCTGGTCGGCGCCAGCGCGTAGAGCACGCCCGAGCGCACCACCATGTAGACGCCCGCCGTGACCATGGTCGCCGCGTGGATGAGCGCGGAGACCGGCGTCGGGCCGGCCATGGCGTCGGGCAGCCAGACGTGCAGGGGGACCTGCGCGCTCTTTCCGGCCGCGCCGAGCATGAGCAGCAGCGTGATGGCCGTGACGGTCGCGCCGCCGACCGCGAAATGCCCCTCGGCCCCGGCGAAGATCGGGACGAAGTCGAGCGTCCCGAACGCCTGGAAGAGCATGAACATTGCGAGGAGGAAGCCGAAGTCGCCGATGCGGTTGACGATGAACGCCTTCTTGCCGGCATCGGACTTCTCGCGATCGGTAAACCAGTACCCGATCAGCAGGTAGCTGCACAGCCCGACGCCCTCCCAGCCGATGAACATCATCGCGTAGCCCGCGCCCATCACCAGCACGAGCATGAAGAAGACGAAGAGGTTCAGATAGGCGAAATACCGGGGATAGCCGACGTCGTCCTTCATGTAGCCCACGCTGAACACGTGGATCAGGAACCCGACGCCCGTCACGACCAGCATCATGACCATGGACAGCTGGTCGAGCTGGATGGCGGCATCGACCTGGAGCGTGCTGGTGGAGATCCAGCTCCAGTAGCTGCGGATCACGGGCTCGTGCAGCTCCGCTCCGAACATTCCCACGAAGTTCCACGCCGCGAGCACGAAGGCGACCAGCATCACGCCCGGGCCGATCCAGGTGGGGAGCGTGTGGGTGAGGGGACGGCTGCCGCCCGCGAAGGGATCCCATTCGCGCCCTGCCCTGACCTCCGCCGACGACCACCCCGCGGCCCGCAACGCCAGGACGCTGTTGGCCACAAATCCCAGCAGCGGAAGCAGGATGATCAGTCCCGGGAGCACGGGCTCCCAGTGAGCAGCGTCCTGGGCCGGAACGCCGGACGTCAGCACCGATGCGACGGATCCCATCAGATCACCACTTCAGCAGGTTGAACTTGTCCACATCGACCGTCTTGTAGTGCCGGAAGATGGAGATGATGATGGCGAGGCCCACGGCCGCCTCGGCCGCCGCGACCGTCATGACGAAGAAGACGAAGAGCTGGCCCTCGATCCCCGTGTACCGGGACAGCGCCACGAAGGCGAGGTTGACGGCGTTGAGCTGCAGTTCGATGCAGAGGAAGATGATGATCGCATTGCGGCGGATGATCACCCCGAGGGTGCCGATCACGAAGAGGACCGCGCTGAGCAGGAGTGCGTGGCTGAGCATCAGGATTCCCCGGATCTGGAGCGGGGCTTGGCCAGCACGACCGCGGCGACGATGGCGACCAGCAGCAACAGGCCCATCAGCTCGAACGCCACGACATAGTCCGTGAAGAGGGGCTCCGCAATCACGCCCGCAACTCCCTGCTCCTGCACGGCCGCATCAAGGGCCGCGGCGACGGCGGCTCCGTCCTCACGGAACCCGGTGTCGCCTACGTCCAGGAACCCCTGGGCCAGAACCCCGAAGGTGAGTCCCACCACGACGAACCCCAGCAGCGACCAGAGCCCGAACCTGAGATCGGCGCGGTAGTCGTGGCCCAGGTTGAGGAGCATGATCACGAAGAGGAACAGGACCATGATCGCGCCGGCGTAGACCAGCACCTGAATCGCGGCCAGAAAATGCGCCTCGAAGAGCACGTAGATCCCGGCCACGCTGGCCAGGGTGGCGACCATGAAAAGCAGGCTCGCGATCGGCGTGCGGCTGATCACGACGCCGACGGCGCCGCCCAGGGCCACCACGGCAAAGAGAATGAAGAAGATCTCTGTCATTCGGAGCGCGAGTCGGAAGGGTCCCAGAGGAGCGTGGTCGGGTGGTCCTGCTCCATCAGGCGATCGAGGTCGTACACGAAGCGATCCCGCGAGTATTCCGCATTCTCGAAGTGCCGGCCGACATGAATCGCCTCGACCGGACAGACCTCCTGGCACATGCCGCAGAAGATGCAGCGGAATTCGTCGATCTCGTAGACGATGGGGTAGCGATTGCCCTGATCGTCCTCGCCGCCGACGAGCCGGATGCAGTTGGCCGGGCACACCGTGGGGCAGAGGCCGCACGCCACGCACTTCGGCCGTCCGTCCGCGTGCACCTCCATGCGGTGCGTGCCGCGCCAGCGCGGGTGCAGGTCGGGCTGGTCCTCGGGGTATTGCAGGGTGACCTTGGTCGGGTTCACCATGTGCTTGAAGGTGAGGCTCATCCCCTTCAGCGTCGCGCGCATGTACGACGTGCGCCCCACCTCCGGGCGCCGCATCACCTTGACCGAAATCGCCATTCTTCTCCGCTCCCGTTCAGCTTGACGCGGCCGGACCGCCGGGGGATTTCGGCGCGGCGGGCACGTGCCGCCGAGCCACCTTGATCTTCCTGTGCGCACCCCCGATCACCCGGTCACGGTCCACGAAGAAGATGAACGCCAGGGTCGTTATCCCGCTGACCACGGTGAGCACCCCTCCGTACAGCAGACCGAAGGGCACTCCCAGCTGATCCAGAACCAGCATCGTGCCCGCCACCAGCATGATGTACCCGAGGGAGCCCGGCAGCATGATCTTCCAGCCGAGGTGCATCACCTGGTCGTAGCGGAAGCGCGGAAGCGTCCAGCGAATCCAGATGTACAGCAGCAGGAAGAACCCGGTCTTGACGCAGAACGCCCCCAGGGTGAGCAGGGTGATGAGGACGCTCGGCGTCGCCGGGATCGGCGCCCCGGCCGCGTCGAAGCCCCTGATCCACCCCGTTTCGTGGCGGAACATGTCGTCGCCCGTCCAGAAGGGGATGTCCCAACCGCCCAGGAAGAGCGTCGCCAGCAGTCCGGACGCCGTCACCACGTGCGCGTATTCGGCGATGAAGAACATCGAGAACTTCATGGCGGAATACTCGGTGTGATACCCGGTGATCAGCTCCGATTCGGCCTCGGGCATGTCGAAGGGAAGACGGTTGGTCTCCGCCAGCGCCGAGATCAGAAAGAAGATGAACGCCAGGGACAGCGGCAGGATGAACCACATGCCGAGCTGCTGCTGCTGCCAGACCGCCTCCGTGAGGGTGACGTTGCCGATCAGGAGCAGCACCGCGATCACGCTGAGTCCGAGCGCCACCTCGTAGGAGATCATCTGCGCCGAGGCGCGCAGTCCGCCGAGGAACGCGTACTTGTTGTTCGACGCCCACCCCGAGAGCACGATCCCGTACACCGCGAGCGACGAGAGCGCTAGGATGTACAGGATCCCGATGGGGACATCCGCCACGACCATGTCGACGGTGCCGACCGGTGTGGGCAGCGGAGCCGCGAAGGGGATAACGGCGAACGTCACAACCGCCGGCATGATCGCCAGCGCGGGGCCCAGCACGAAGTAGAGCTTTGCCGCCGTGCCCGGCATCGTCTCTTCCTTGATGATGTTCTTGAGGCCGTCGGCGATGGGCTGCAGGAGGCCGAAGGGTCCCACGCGGTTGGGGCCGAGGCGGTCCTGGATGAAGGCGGACACCCGCCGCTCGGCGAGCGTCATGTACGCGACCACCACCATGACGACGGTGAAGACCGCGAGGACCTTGATCGCGCCGATCGTGACGAACCAGAACGTCGAGAGCTCGTTCATCTCATGCATGCGCGGCCTCCAGAGCGGCTCCCGCGCTGCCGACGCCCTCCCAGATGAGCCCGCCGAACGCGGCATGCCGCTGGACGATCGAGGCAAACGCGTCCGCCGCGCTCACCGGCCTGTCGCCGCCGGTCAGCGCCGCGGCCAGCGTGCCCAGCACCAGCCACGCCGGCTGTGCCGTCCCCGGCCCGCGCAGTCCCTGCCGGAAGCGCTGCACCCTGCCCTGTGCGTTGACGAAGGTCCCTTCCTCTTCGGCGAACGTGGTGAGCGGAAGCACGAAATCCGCGTTTCGCGCGGCCGGAGAGTCGAAGGTGCCGAGGTAGACGAAGAGACCGGCCTTCGCGCCGAAGCTCTCGTCCTGGTCGGCGAGTTCGTCCCCCACGACAATCAGCACGCCGTCATGGTCCGCCGCCTCTTCGAGGCCGCCGGTCCCGTCGTCGTCACCGACGCGCGTGAAGCCGAGGATGCCCGCGCCGTCCACGTTCGGTGCCAGGTCGCGCCTCCGAACCAGAATCGGGAATCCGGGCAGCGGGTCCTCGTCTTCGGCACGCCGTGCACGGAAGACGCCGGCCTGCAGCGTGCCCGCCTGCTCGGCCAGGGCACGCAGCGCGTCAAGCGCCTCGTTGGAGGAGAACGCCGATCCCACAACCCGGACCGAAGCCCCCTCGGCCTCGGCCAGACGTTCGAACAGCGCGTGAAGCGCGTGCTGCCAGTCCGACGCGCGACGCTTGTCGCCGCGTCCCACCGCGGGTGCCTCGAGGCGCCCGGGCCGGTTCAGCCACTCGTAGTTCGCGCGTCCGTAGTCACACATCCAGTGGCCGTTGACTTCCGGGTTCTCCCGGGGCTTCAGCCGCTGCACGAGGTTGTCGCGGGTGTGCAGGTCGATGTTGCAGCCCTGCGAGCAGTTGGGACAGACCGACTCGGTGTGGTCGAGGTCCCACGCCCGCGCCTTGTGCAGGAAGTCCTTCGAAACCAGCGCGCCCACCGGGCAGATGTCCACGATGTTGCCCGCGAAGGAAGCTCCGTCGAGCCCGCTCTCGAAGAAGGTGTCGATCACCGCGCGGTCGCCCCGCTCGACCACCGTCAGCCGGCCGTCGCGCGCGACCTCGTCCATGAAGCGCACGCAGCGGGTGCACATCACGCAGCGGTCGCCGTAGTACAGCACGTCGCCGCCGAAGTCGTCGCGGCCGAATACGCGCTTGGGTTCGCGGCCCCGCCCGTGCTCGCGGCCCTCGTTGAAGACGTAGTCCTGCAATTTGCACTCGCCCGACATGTCACAGATGGGACAGTCGAGCGGATGGTTCACCAGGTAGAACTCGAGCACGCCCTGGCGCATCCGTCTGGCCTGCGCGCTCTCGGTGTGCACCACCTGGCCGTCCTGGGCCATCGTCACGCACGACGGCTGCAGCTTCGGCGCACCCTCGACCTCGACCAGGCAGATCCGGCACTGTGCCGGCGCGGAGAGCCCGGGGTGATAGCAGTAGTGCGGCACCTCGACCCCGAGCGTCTCGGCGGCGTGGAGCAGCGACGTCCCCTTCGGCACCGTGACCTCGTGCCCGTCGATCGTCAGCGTGACCGTGTCGGCTTTGCGACCGTTATCCGCCATGGCTCTTCCTCGCATGCTTCAGTCGGTCGCCGCTCCTGCGCGGCAGGGGTTCCGGATGCCGGGTGCACGGGCGCATCAGGCTGCTCCGACCCGTTCGCCGCGCCGTATCAGGGCGAGGTAGTCTTCGCGGAACTTCTCGATCGACGAGATGATCGGCATCGCCAGCGAGTCGGACAGGACGCAGATCGTCGTGCCGGTCATCTGTTCGGAGATCTGGATGAGGGTGTCGAGGTCGTCCTCGGTGCCAAGTCCGTCCTCGATGCGGCGCAGGATGCGGGTGGCCCAGGCCGTGCCTTCCCGGCAGGGCGTGCACTGTCCGCAGGACTCGTGGGTGTAGAAGTACGCCATGCGCCGGACCTGCTTGACGATGTCGGTGTTCTCGTCCATCACGATCACCGATGCGCACCCCAGCATCGAGCCCGCCGCCTCGACGCCCTCGTAGCAGAGCGTGCAGGCGCGGCAATCCTCGGCGCTCATGATCGGGACCGAACTGCCGCCCGGGATCACCGCCTTGAGCGCCTTGCCGTCGCGCATCCCGCCGCAGACGTCCTCGATGAGCTCCATCATCGGGAATCCGAGAGGGAACTCGTAGTTTCCGGGCCTGTTCACATGCCCCGAGACGCAGAAGAGCTTGGTGCCGGGGCTCTTGTCGGTGCCCCACTGGCGATACCACTCTCCGCCGTGGCGCGCGATGTGGGCCGTGGCTGCGAGCGTCTCGACGTTGTTGATGGTGGTCGGCATCCCGAAGGCTCCGACCGCGGCCGGGAACGGCGGCTTGATCCGCGGTTCACCCCGGCGTCCCTCGAGCGAGTTCATCAGCCCGGTCTCTTCGCCGCAGATGTACGCGCCCGCCCCGACGTGAAGGGTGATGTCGATGTCCACCCCCGACCCCATGATGTCCCTGCCGACGAGCCCCTCCGCGTAGGCCTCTTCCAGAGCGCGGGCAAGGATCTGCGTGGTCTCGAAGAACTCGCCGCGCAGGTAGATGTAGCAGTGCGCCGCGCCGATCGCGTATGAGCCGACGAGGCACCCCTCGATGAGCTGGTGGGGCGTCCAGCGGATGATCTCGCGGTCCTTGAAGGTTCCGGGCTCCGACTCGTCCGCGTTGCAGAGGAGATAGTGGGGGCGACCGGTGTTTTTCGGCATGAACGACCACTTCAACCCGGTGGGAAAGCCCGCCCCCCCGCGGCCCCGCAGCCCCGACGCCTTGACATCCTCGATCGTCGCGTCGCGTCCGATTTCGAGCGCCCGGGCGATGCCCTGGTAGCCGCCGTGCTTCTTCCACCCCGCCACGGTCCGCGCGGACGGATCCCCGAAGCACTCGCTCAGGATCCGCGTTTCCTTCTCGTGTCGGTATGGGTAGGCCAAGGTGTCGTTCCCGGTGTCGCTTCCGCCCTAGCCGGCGGCGAGTTCGTCGGTCAGTCGCTTGAGAATGTTCGGCACATCCCGCGCCGAGACGTCCTCGAAGTATCGCTCGTTGATCTGCACGCAGGTGGGGAATCCGCACGCCGCGAGGCACTCCGCCTCGACAACGGTGAAGTTCCCGTCATCGGATGTATCTCCGAGCTCGGTGCCGGTGTGCTCGAGGAAGGCCGCGAGCACTTCGTCGGCGCCGCAGATGTTGCAGGAGATGTTGGTGCAGACCTGTATGAGAAAGCGCCCCACGGGACGCTTGTTGTACATCGTGTAGAAGGTGGCGACCCCGCGCACGTACGCACTGCTGAGTCCGAGCAGCGACGCCACCTCGTCCATCGTCTCCGGGGATATGTGCCCGCGCAGCTCCTGGGCCAGGTTCAGCGCGGGCAGAAGCGCCGCCATCGCCGTGGGATAACGGCTCCTGATCTTCTCGTAGCGCTCTTTGTGACGTCCCTCGAAGAGCGGGGCATAGGGGTCCCGCTCGACCAGCATGAAGGGGTACGATGCCGAGGTGCTCGGATGTCTCCCTTCCGGGGGCCGCTCACCTGCATACGCGGCTCCGCGCACGTCGTCCTCGCTGAGGTCGAACTCGCCGGTATTGCCGGCCCAGCCGGGGTTGCGGAAGGGGGCGTCGCTCATCGGTCGATCTCCCCCAGGACGATGTCCAGGCTGGCGTTGATCATGATCAGATCGGCCATCAGGTGACCCTCCGACAGCCTGGGGATGGCCGACAGGTTTACGAACGAGGGCGGCCTGATCCGCCAGCGCACCGGCTTCGGCCCCCCGTCGCCCACGACGTACATCCCCAGCTCCCCCTTCGAGCCCTCGACGGAGAACCAGCAATCCTCGGCCGGTGCGGGGATGCCCTCGGTGATGAGCTTGAAGTGGTGGATCATCGACTCCATGTCCGACATGCAGTCCGTCTTTGACGGAAGACTGATCCGGGGGTCCTCCACATCCATCGGGCCGGCCGGAAGCCTGTCGAGCGCCTGGTGCAGGATGCGGGTGCTCTGGCGCATCTCTTCCATGCGGACCAGGTAGCGGTCGTAGCAGTCGCCGTGACAGCCGATCGGGACCTCGAAGTCGTAGCTCTCGTAGTCGTAGTACGGCCGGTCCTTGCGCACATCGTAGGGGACGCCGCTGGCCCTGAGGTTGGCGCCGGTAAGGCCGCAGTTGACCGCTTCGTCCGCCGATATCGCCCCGATTCCCTGGGTGCGTCCGATGTGGATCGCGTTGTGCTTCAGCAGGCCGTCGATCTCGTCGAGGGTGGCCGGGAGGTTGTTGGCGAATTCCCTCACCCCGTCCGTCCAACCCTCGGGCAGATCGGCCATCATTCCGCCGATGCGGGTCGCCGACGTGGTGATGCGCGCCCCCGTCAGCGCCTCGTGCAGCTTGTAGACCTTTTCGCGCTGCTGGAAGGCGTACAGGAAGGGGGTGAACGCCCCCACGTCGATCGACCACGTCCCCAGCCAGAGAAGGTGCGAGAAGATGCGGTCCATCTCCATGCAGACGACGCGAGCCACCCGGCAGCGGTCGGTAACCTCTATTCCCATCAGCTTCTCGACGGCCATCACATACGCGCAGTTGTAGATCAGGGGCGCGAGGTAGTCCATGCGGTCCGTGAGCGGAACGACCTGGTTCCAGGTGCGGTACTCGCCGAGTTTTTCGAAGGAGGAGTGGAGGTAGCCGAGCCGCGGATCCACCCTCACGACGGTCTCCCCGTCGAGCTCGACCACAAGACGCAGGACGCCGTGGGTGGCCGGGTGCTGGGGGCCGACGTTGACGAGCATGGTGTCGGCGCCCAGTTCGGGCTCGGGGGCGTCGAAGGGCTCGGTGGGACTCGCCACCAGGGTGCCGCCCGGGCCCATCTCGGGGTTGCGGGCAACCTCGAACTCGACGGTCCTAGTCGACATCGTCCGCCTCCTCGGCGTCCCCGCCCGCATCTTCCGCGACCAGCTGCGGCACACGGCCGCCGATCTCCCCCGGCATGTAGTAGTCCTCCGGATCCTGCGTCAGCGCCCTGCGGGTCTGCTCGGCACGCGAAAAACGGCCGCGCAGGGGGAAGTCCTTTCGCAGCGGGTGCCCCTCGGCATAGTTGTCCGGCATGAGGATCCGGCGCAGGTCCGGATGCCCCGTGAAGTGAACGCCGAAGAGGTCGTACACCTCGCGCTCCAGCCAGTTGGCGCCGACCCAGATCCCCGTCACCGTGTCGATCTCGAGAGAGTCCAGAGGCAACTCGCACTTGACCCGCAGGGCCGCGCGGTGCGGAATGGACCAGAGCTGGTATACGACTTCGATCGGCCGTCCGCCCCCGTGATCCACCGCCGTGACATCGGCGAGGTGGTCGTACTGCTGCCCGGGGCTCTCGTGCAGCCACCCGAGCATCTCGACCAGGCGGGCGGAGTCGACGTAGACGACATCCTGGTCGCCGGCGCACACTTCGTTGCGGAGCACCCCATCCGGAAACTGTTCGCGCAACGCGTCGACCGACGGGTTGCAGGGCGGCACGGCCGCGGTTTCCGAGGCTGCGGCGGGGGCGTCGACGGCGCCGGCGCCGCCCGCGGCGAGGTCGAAGAACGACCCTGGAGGTGCCTTGGACCGCGTCAAGTCGCGTGCTCCGGGCAGGCGGGAACCGCGTGCGGGAAGCGGGTCACGGCAGCCGGTCCTCGGAGCGCCCGACGGCATCCGTCGCAACCAGGCCGCTCACCCGGTTCTGGTGGGTCGAATTCCCGAAGGGCCCGGTCAGGTCGGTCACTTCCCGGTCGTCCGCGCGGGGACGCCCGGCCGCGAGCGGGTCCTCGGCGCGGAGATCGGCGTGATTGGCCAGGCTCTCGCCGCGGATCTTCTCCTGCACCATCATCAGCCCGTAGATCAACCCCTCGGGCCTCGGCGGGCAGCCGGGGATGTAGACGTCGACAGGGACGATCGTGTCGATCCCCTGCACCATCGAATACACGTCGAAGACGCCCCCCGACGAAGCGCACGCGCCCATCGAGATGCACCACTTCGGCTGCATCATCTGGTCCCAGATCCGACGGAGCACCGGAGCCAGCTTGTACGGCACCCGGCCGGCGCAGATCAGCACGTCCGCCTGGCGCGGGCTGAAGGACATCCGTTCCATGCCGAAGCGGGCGAGGTCGAAGTTGCTGGCGGCCGAGGCCATCATTTCGATCGCGCAGCAGGCGGTGCCGAACGGCATGGGCCACAGCGAATTGCGCCGCGCCCAGTTCACCACGAAATCCAGTCGCGTGGTCAGGAAGGCGGGGCTGCCGGAGCCCAGCATTCCAGGGGTGTCTACTCCCATTCCAAACCGCCTTTCTTCCATTCGTAGACCAGTCCCACGGCCAGCACGACCACGAAGAGGAACACGGCTACGAAGGGGCCCCACCCGAGTTCGCGGACCCGCACGGCCCAGGGCACCAGAAAGATCGTCTCGAGGTCGAAGACGATGAAACTGATCGCCACCATGTAGAACTTGATCGAGAAGCGCGCCCGGGTGTCTCCCAGGGGGATCATGCCCGACTCGTAGGGCATCGCCTTCTGGGGCGTGGGGCGCCGGGGGTTGAGGATGTGCGAAGCGACCGCCATCCCGACGGCGTTCAGGACCGTCACGCCCAGGATGATCAGGAGCGGTATGTAGGACTTCGCCATTCTACCCAGTGTCCCCCGGTGGGCTCCGCGCCCTTCAGGAAATTCACTCCCCAGGTGCGCTCGCCGCTCCCCCCCGAAGAGCTTGTGAAAGTTTTCACGAACTCCGGAATCAACGCTGAAAGATACGGGCGCGTCGACGGAGATTCAAGTTCGGTCTCGTCCCGCGGCACATGAGGGCGAACGGCCGTTTGTACGGCGGGTCCCGTGGAGCAGCGGCGTACTTGGCACCCAATCGCGCCTTGGGCTACCTTGGCGATGCCCTACAGCGGCCGAGCCTCAGCCCGTGCCCTGCCCCCGGGACCCCCGCGCCGGCATGCAGACGCGCCGCCCGATCATCCTCGACACCGCCTGCAAGACACCACATGCCCGTCAAGAACGACCGCTGGATCCGCAAGATGGCCCTTGAGCAGGGCATGATCGAGCCCTTCGAGCCCGGCCAGGTCAGAAACGGAAGCATCTCCTACGGACTCTCGTCCTTCGGCTACGACATCCGGGTCGCGCCCGAGTTCAAGGTGTTCACCAACGTGCACAACCTGGTGGTCGACCCCAAGGATTTCGACGAGCGCTCCTTCGTGAACGTCAAGGACGCGGACTGCATCATTCCACCCAATTCCTTCGCGCTCGCCCGCACCGTGGAGCATTTCCGCATCCCGCGGGACGTGCTCGTCCTGTGCGTCGGCAAGAGCACCTACGCCCGGTGCGGGATCATCGTCAACGTGACGCCGCTGGAGCCCACCTGGGAGGGGTACCTGACGCTCGAGATCTCCAACACCACCCCCCTGCCCGCCCGAATCTACGGGGACGAGGGCATCGCCCAGCTGGTGTTCTTTCAGGGGGACGAGCCGCCCGAGACCACCTACGCCGACCGGGAAGGCAAGTACCAGGGCCAGGTGGGGGTGACGCTGCCGCGGCTGTAGCCCGAGGCCGGGGCCACGGCACGACTTGCGAAGCGCCCCCCGGGCGGACCCGGCAACCGACCTACGGTTCCGCCGCGGTCAACTCCAGGACATACACCAGTACCGCATTGCCGGGCACGCGGCCGTCCGGCGATCCCCTGGCGCCGAAGGCCAGCTGCGGCGGGATGACGAGCTGGCGTTCTCCCCCGACGCGCATGTCTTCGAGGCCGACGTCCCAGCCGGCGATGGTCTGTCCGCTGCCGATCAGATAGTAGACCTCCCCGTCGAACGGGCTGACGAAGGCTCCGGGCGAGAATTCGTTGATCGGGTACATGCCCTGGTCGACAGCGGTCCCGTCGTGGAGCCAGCCCTGATAGTTGAACCTCACACCGCGCTGCTGCCCGACGCGTTCGCCCCCTCCCACCACGAGATCGCGCACATAGAGGCCCGAAGGGAGAAGCGTCATCTGGCGGAGGTCGACGCCCAGCGACGGGGCAAAGACCAGGCTCTCGATATCCGGGGGACCGGGGTCGACGGGTCCGTTGTCGCCGCCGCAGGCGAACGAGCCTGCCAGGAGCGCCATCGCCGGAAGCGCGACGCCCCGCAATCCGGCCAGCCGACGGCCCGAGAGCCCGGAGCGGTTCACGAAGGCCCGCTCGCGTCGTGGGCAATCCGGCCGCCCGGCATCGTCAGCCCGACCCCGCACCCGAACACGGCAAGGGCCAGCACCGGCGGGGCGAGATGCAGGCGGGAGCGGCGCGCAACGGTTCGGGAGCGTATCATTGGTTGTCCGAGTTCATGCGGCTCGGGTCGGTGTTACACCGGATTCAGGTGGGTGCCGCCTTCGGATGGAGGCGGCAAGGTAGACTGGAAAGAGTCACGCTGTGCGGCAAGCCGCGGGAGCGGCGCACCGCGGGGAGAAGCGAAATGAGAAGGCTGCTCGGAAGTTGCGCGCTGGGAACCGCGCTGCTGGTCCTCATCGGGGGTTGGACGGGGCCGCGGCCCGACGACGAAATGGCGGAGGCGCTGGTCGACGGCTGGATCGAGGCCCTTGGCGGGATGGAGACCTACTGGAAGCTGCGCAGCGCCCGCTACACGCTCACGACCGAGATCTGGGACCCCGAGAGCGGCCGACTCCGCCGCGCCCGGCCGCGCTACGTGACCCTCGCCAAGCTCGAGACCGGCGAGGTTGCGCGCATCGAGCGCTGGGAGGGGAACGACTTCATCCAGCACGGCTACGATGGCGTGCAGGAGTGGGCCGTGATGAACGGCGAGCCCCTCGGGCCCGGAGACATGGACTACGACCAGGCGCGCTACGTGTCCGGCGATGTCCACTACTGGATCGGCCTGCCCTTCAAGCTCAGGGATCCCGGGGTCTTCCTGCACTACGACGGCACTGACGGGGACGGTCGCCACCAGGTGCGCGTGACCTTCGGAGAGGGCGTCGGAGACCACAGCGACACCTGGTACTATGCCTTCGAGGACGGCCGCGCGATGCCGGTCTCGATCGGATACCGCGAGGATGGACGGCAGAACATCAGCCGGACGTATTGGGAGGATGTTCGGGAGGTGGACGGCTACATCTTCACCGGCCGGCGCGTGCACATCAACGCCGACGGCAAGGTGTGGAAGGTTCTGGTGACGTCCGACTTCGAACTGAACCCGGAGATTGATCCGGCGGTCTTCAGTCGGCCGTAGAGGCCTCCGGCCCCGGTCAGAGGCTTGCCATCACCCGGCGCACGTGGTCGGCGCTGCCGGCCAGCGCCGCGCTTTCGGCCTCCGTCAGGTCGACTTCGACGACTTCCTGGAGCCCGCCCGCCCCCAGCTTGCAGGGCACGCCCAGGTAGATCCCCTCCTGGCCGTATTCGCCCTCGAGATAAGCGGCCGCGGGAAGGATCCGGCGCTTGTTCTTCACGATGGACTCGGCCATCTGTACCGCCGCGGCTGAAGGCGCGTAATAGGCGCTCCCGGTCTTCAGGAACCTGACGATCTCCGCGCCCCCGTTGCGGGTGCGCTCGATGATTGCGTCGAGCCGGTCCTGCGCGATCAGGCGTGAGACCGGGATGCCGCTCACTGCCGTGTACGACACCAGCGGCACCATCGTGTCGCCGTGCCCGCCGAGGACCATCGCCTGGATGTCCTCCACGCTCACGTCCAGCTCCATGGCGATGAAGGAGCGGAAGCGGGCGGTATCGAGGACGCCCGCCATCCCGATCACCCGCTCGCGCGGGAACCCGGTCGTCTCCTTGGCGACGTAGGCCATGACGTCCAGCGGGTTGGAGACCACGATGACCACCGCGTCGGGCGCGACCCGGGCAATTTCGCTGCTCACCGAGCGCACGATCGCGGCGTTGGTGCGCAGCAGGTCGTCGCGGCTCATCCCCGGCTTGCGCGCGATCCCGGCCGTGACGATGAAGAGGTCCGACCCCGCGGCCGGTTCATAGTCGTTCGCGCCGACGACCATCGTGTCGAAACCCTCGACCGGCGCGCTCTCCCACTGGTCGAGCGCCTTCCCCTGCGGAATCCCGTCGAGGATGTCGATGAGCACGACCTCTTCGCACAACTCCTTCTCGGCGAGACGCTGGGCACAGACCTCGCCCACATGTCCCGCGCCGACCACCGTGATCTTCCTGGCAGACATCAGTGCACTGCTCCATGGCTGTTGATGTGGACTGGCAAAGGCTCCGGGATGGCCCGGACGACAAGGAATCTGTCAGATGCAGGGAGTCCTGTCATCCACCCGTTTGCGAAAGCGCGATGAGTCCCCCGGATCCGGCCGACGATCCCTGGACGAGGAGGTGCTTCTCGGGCTTGATCCGCAGCGTCTCCTCGATCAGCGGCCGCAAGTCCTCCCGGCGCCTGAGCGCGTCGCGCAGCGGGGTCTGGATGGTCCCGAAAAGGCAGGGGCGCAGCTGGCCGTCGGCGGTGAGGCGCATGCGGTTGCAGCGGCTGCAGAAGTTGTGGCTCATGGGGGTGATGACGCCGATCGTGCCGCGTGCTCCGGGGAAGCTGAAGTATGTGGCGGGACCGTTGCCGGGCGGACCCGGGACCGGCTCCAGCGCGTGCACCTCGGAGACGGCGGCGAGCGCTTCGTCGCAGGAGAGGAAGTTCGACGCGCTCAGTTCCAGGTTCGACTCGGTCGGCATGACCTCGATGAAGCGCACGTGGAGGGGGCGCTGGCGGGAGAGTTCGGCGAAGTCCGCGACCTCGTCGTCGTTCTCGCCCCGCATGAGCACCACGTTGATCTTGATGGGGTCGAAACCGATCGCTTCGGCCGCGTCGAGGCCCTGCAGCACCCTGGCCAGCGTGCCGGGGCGGCGGGCGATGGCGTCGGCCCGGTCCGGTCGCAGCGTATCCAGGGAGATGTTCACCCGGGTGACTCCGGCGTCCCTGAGGCTGCGGGCCATGGGTGCGAGCAGGACGGCGTTGGTCGAGAGCGCGATGTCCTCGATGCCCGGAATTGACGAAAGGAGCGCCACCAGGCGGGGCAGATCCTTGCGGACCAGGGGCTCGCCCCCGGTCAGCCGGAGCCGCTTCAGCCCCATCTCCGCCATCACCCTCACGACCTCGGCGATCTCCTCGTAATCCAGGATCTCGTCGCGCCGGAGCCACGGCAGCCCCTCCTCGGGCATGCAATACACGCAGCGCAGATTGCATTTGTCGGTGACCGAAATGCGCAAGTACTCGATGCGGCGGCCGAAGCCGTCGACCATCTCGCGGGTCATCGCCGCTGCGCCGTTGCGAGTCGGGAGCACGCTCTCAGCTCACTTTTCCGCACTGCGCCGCCGGGACGCGTCCCTCCAGCCACTCCGCGTCGCGGTCGAGATAGTGCTCCCGCTTCCAGACCGGCAGCCGCTTCTTGATCTCCTCGATCACGTACCTGGCCGCATCGAACGCCTCCGCGCGGTGCGGGGTCGAGGCGGCGATCGCCACGCTGACCTCGCCTATGGCCAGCGTCCCCAGTCGATGGACGGCGGCGATGCGGTCGCTTCCGGCGCGCCCGGCGGCTTCTTCCACGATCGCGGCCAACTGTTCGCGCGCCATTTCCCCGTATCCCTCGTAGTCCATCCCGGACACGGGCCGCGCGTCGTTGTGGTTGCGGACGATCCCCAGAAACAGGGCGACCGCGCCGTCCTCGGGATCGCCGACGCGTTCCAGGACGCGGGCGGTATCGATGGGGTCGGAGGTGACGTCGCTCCAGATCATCGTTCAGCCACCCGCCACGGGAGGAATCAACGCGACCTCATCGCCCTCCGCGAGCACCGTGGCACCATTCGCGTAGCGGCGATTGACGGCGACGGCCGCGCGTTCCGGCAACGACGCCCATCCACCACCCCGGCAGCGCAACGCCTCCAGCAGGGCGCCGACGGTCGAATTCGCGGGAAGGGACACTACCGTGTTGTCGGAGCCGGCGAGATCACGGTGCGCGGCGAAGAGAAGTACGGTGACATCCACCTGGCGCCTCCAGGATCAGCGCGGAAAACCGTGGCCCCCGCCGGCACCCGGATAGGAGCCCGGCTCCGGCGACTCCATCCGGTCCAATCGGGCCACCCGCATCCTAAGGTGCTTCGAGGGCTTGAAAACGGGTGCCGATCGCGCTGGAACCCTCACCGGTTCGCCGGTCCTGGGATTGCGGGCCAGACGGGCCTTGCGATGACGCACCTTGAAGGTGCCGAATCCCCGAATCTCGATATTCTGACCGGTCGCGAGCGCCTGCTTCACCGCGTTCAGGAACCCGTCCACCACCAGGGCGCAGTCTCTCTTTGTGACTCCGGGGCCGATTGCGTCTGCGACCTGCTCAACGAGGTCAGCCTTTGTCATCGCCCCCTCCGGAATCGGTGCGCGGCAGCATGTCAGGTGTGGACAGGTAAGTAATCGGGCCAGCCATTCGCAGTCAAGTAGCGAGTAGTGGTTTCGGCGGTCGTTTCTAGCCGTCCCGCGACCCTCGGCGCGCCGCCATCAGGGCGACGAAATCGTCAAACAGATAACTGCTGTCGTGCGGGCCGGGCGCCGCCTCCGGATGATACTGCACGGCCATGACGGGGAGTGACCGGTGCGAGATCCCCGCGACGGTGCCGTCGTACAGGTTCGTGTGGGTGATTCTCAGTTCCGGCGCACCGGAAACGTCGTATTCACCACCCGGCCTGACGGCGAATCCGTGGTTCTGCGACGTGATCTCCACCGTACTGAGATCGTGGTTCTTCACCGGGTGATTGCCGCCGTGGTGTCCGAAGGGAAGCTTGAACGTCTCTCCACCGAAGGCGCGGGCGATCAACTGGTGTCCCAGGCAGATTCCGAAGACGGGGATCCCGCGCGACGCCACCTCCAGAATGGTCTCTCCGGCCTGCTCCACGGCAGCGGGGTCGCCCGGTCCATTGGAGATGAAGAGCCCGTCCGGCCGAAGCCCCAACACCTCCTCCGTTCCGGCCCTGGCGGGAAGCACCGTGACTCGGCACCCCCTCTCCGAGAGCAGGCGGGGAGAGCTCGACTTCACGCCAAAATCGAACGCGGCTACGTGGTATGTTTCGTCTCCCACGGCTCCGACGACATACGGATCGCTGGTCGACACGCCGCACGCGAGCTCCAGTCCCTCCATTTCGGGGTGGTCGAGCACCTCCGCAAGCAATTCCGCGGTGGGCACTTCGATCCTGGCGATTCCCCCGCGCATGGCGCCCCGATCGCGGATGTGACGCGTCAGCGCCCTGGTGTCCACATCCTGGATCCCCGTCACGCCGTGGGCGGCCAGGTACTCTCCCACGGTACCCCGGCTGCGCCAGGAACTGGGCATTCTCGCCGCCTCCCGCACGATGAAGCCCGACACCTGCGGTCGCGTGGACTCGACATCCAGGGCGTTGGTCCCGTAGTTGCCGATCAGCGGGTAGGTCATTGCCACGAGCTGACCCGCGTAGGACGGATCGGTCAGGATTTCCTGGTAGCCGGTCATCGAGGTGTTGAAGACCACCTCGCCGATTGCCGGACCCGGAGAACCGAGTGCCGTACCTTCGAAGCGGCGCCCATCCTCCAGGAGCAGGTAGGCGGAGGCCGGACTCCGGCTGCCGGATGAGGGGTCCGTGTTGTCCGTGCGTTTGATCATCAAGTGAATCTAGTGGAGCCGCTATCTTCCGTGGAGACCGTTGCCTCGTGTCGCACCAGCAAGGGGAGCGAATGTCAAAGCAATTGCCGGATGTCCACATTCATGCGGACGAGTCCTGCCTGGGAAACCAGTTCAAGGGACGGGACCGGCCCGGTGGGGCGGCGGCGCTGCTGGAGTACTGGACCGGCTCGGAGTGGAAGCGGCGCGATGTGTGGTCCTCGGACCCGTCCACGACGAACAACCGCATGGCGCTGACGAGCGCGATCCTGCCGCTCGGAGCGCTGCGCGAGCCCTGCCGGGTGCGTTTCGTGTCGGATTCCCAGTACCTGGTCAAGGGAGCCTCGCAGTGGATGCCGGGGTGGAAGCGGCGGGGGTGGAAGAGAAAGGGCGGCCCGATCGAGAACCTCGGCCTCTGGCGCGACCTGGATCGCATCGCGTCGGGGCACGTGGTGACGTGGCGGTGGGTGAAGGGCCATGCCGGCGATCCGCGGAACGAATACGTGGACCATCTGGCGCAGCGCGCCGCCACCGAGCTCTCCGCCGCGAGGAAGCCGGTGCCGTCGGGGTTCGAGGACTGGCTCGAGAGCGAACGCGAGGCCGGGCGCTACCTCGACTGCTTCGAGTTCGCCGCTCCGGGATCGTCGACGGAGCCGTAGCCGAAGACCTCCCTCAGCGCCTGGACGACGGCGGGCGCGGTTTCCCGGGGCGTCACGGTGCGGCCGAGGAGGCGGCTGACGCTCGTGACCGGGCGGCCGCTCAGGCCACAGGGCACGATGGTGTCGAAGAAGGAGAGGTCGGTGTCCGTATTGAGGGCGAAGCCGTGAGAGGTGATCCACCCGGACGAGACCCGGATCCCGATGGCCGCGACCTTGGCGTCGTCGACCCACACGCCGGTGGCGCTGTCGTCGCGCCGTCCCGTGATCGCGAAGGCGCTCAGCGTCCCGAGGAGGACGTCTTCGAGGCTGCGCAGATAGAGGTGGAGGTCCTTCCGGTCGGGCTTGAGGTCGAGGATCGGATAGGCGACGAGCTGTCCCGGACCGTGGTAGGTCACATCGCCCCCGCGCCCCGTCTCGAAGAGCCCGATGCCGCGAGCGGCAAGCTCGGGTTCGGAGAGCAGTACATGGTCCCGATGCGCGGACGATCCCAGGGTGATGACGTGCGGGTGTTCGAGCAGCAGCAGGGTATCCGGCACATCCCCGCGCCGGCGCCGCTCGACGAGTTCCGCCTGCATGGCCAGCGCATCGGCGTATTCGACGCGTCCCGGGTAGCGCACCGCGAGGGTGCGGTCTGCCCACACAGCTCCTGCCAACGTCGCCTCCGCCGCGTCAGGCGTCCTCGGGGAATTCCTCCAGGAGCTCCTTCAGCTGCGACAGGAAGCGCGCCGAGTCCGCCCCGTCCACAAGCCTGTGGTCGTAGCCGAGCGAGAAGTACGACCGCTTGCGCACGGCGACCGTGTCCTGGCCGGTGGCCGGGTCGCTGACCACGACCACGCGCTTGTCGATCGACCCCGTGCCGAGGATGGCCGACGTGCCCTTGGGGATGACGGGCATCCCGACCATCGTCCCGAGCACGCCCGGGTTCGTGATGGTGAACGTGGCGCCCTGAATCTCCGATGGCGAGAGCTGTCTGGATTTGGCGCGCGTCGCGAGGTCGACGATCCGCCGGGCCGTGCCGACAAGGCTCAGGTCGTCGGCATCGTGAATCACCGGGACGATCAGCCCGGGGTTGAGATCGACCGCCATCCCGAGGTTCACGGCACCCCGGTACACGATGTTGTTGCCGGAGAGCGTGCCGTTGACCATGGGGAAGTCGCGGAGGATGCGGGAACAGGCCCAGGCCACGAACGCGGTGTAGGAAACGCGCGCCCCGCGCTCGGCCCACCGTGCCTTCTTCTCCCGCCGAATGCGGTCCACCGCCGAAAAGTCGATCTCGATGATGGAGTGGACGTGGGGAGAGATGCGCTTCGCCAGGACCATGTGCTCCGCGGTGAGGCGCCGCATCTTGTCCATCGTTTCGACCCGGTCGCCATCCCGGACCGGGTAGGTCGGGTGCTCGACTTCCGTGTGGAAGCGCTTCCACAGGTCGCCGGGGGCCGCGCTGGGCGCGGTGGGGCGCCTGGGCGGAGTCGGCGGCGGCGAGGGAGCGGGCGCGGTGGGAACCACCGCCGCGGGGGCCGGGGTCCGTGTGGCGGGCGCGGGGGTCGGTGCGGCGCCCGCCGGTTCCGGAGCCGCGGCCTGTGCGGCTGCCGCACCACCCTCGATGAAACCGAGGATGTCCTGCTTGGTCACCCGGCCCTGGTGCCCCGTGCCCGCAACCGCGGAGATATCCACGCCCGCTTCCTGGGCGATGCGGCGGACCACCGGTGTGGAGCGGGTGCGAAGGCGTTCCTCGCTGGTGGCCGTGCACGCAACTTCGTCGGACTCGTCCGCGGGGCGTGCCGTTGCGGTGGCCGCGACGGGCGGTTCAGCCGGCTCGGCGCGTGGGGGGGATGTCGGCATGGACGGGGAGGCCACCGCCGGTTCTCCTGCAGACGCCCCGTCGCTCGACGATTCGGACTCGGCCTCCGCCGGAGGTGGCGCGGCGAGGGAAGGCGACCCTCCTTCTTCGATGTAGGCGACGATCGTTCCCACCTCGACCGTCTCGCCCTCGGGCACGACGATCTCGGCCAGGACACCAGCCGACGGGGATGGAATCTCTGCATCGACCTTGTCGGTCGATATCTCCAGGATCGCTTCATCGCGCTCCACGGCGTCGCCGGGGGCCTTTAGCCATTTGGAAACCGTACCCTCGGCGATGGACTCGCCCATCTGGGGCATCGGGACTTCGATTCGGGACACTGGCGCTTCTCCCCATTCTCGGTTCCGTCGCCGGACGCAGGTCGCGGATCCTCCTTCGCCTGGCGATTCGTCTTTCTGTTATGCCTTCGCTATGCGGATGGTCGGCCGCATTCAGTACCTGAAAAGATAACGTCCCGCGGTGACCACATCCGCCACCGAGGGAAGGAAATAGTCCTCCAACTCCCCGCTGAAGGGTACGGGCGCGTCGATCGCCGTGACCCGAAGAATCGGCCCGTCCAGCCATTCGAACGCCCGTTCATTGACGCGCATCGCGATCTCGCCGGCGATCCCTCCGGTGCGCGTGTCTTCGTGAACGACGAGGAGCTTTCCGGTCTTCTGCAGCGAAGCCACGATCGCGTCCTCGTCCAGGGGCAGCAGCGTGCGCAGGTCGATGACCTCGGCCCTGATGCGGTCCTTCGCGAGCTCGGCGGCGGCTTCCAGGCTGCGGTGCACCATCAGGCCGTACGTCACGATCGTGAGGTCCTCGCCTTCCAGGGCCGTGCGGGCCTTGCCCAGCGGGATCGCGTAGTCGTCCCGCGGCAGCAGTTCGCGGCAGTACGGGGCGCGGTAGAGTCCCTTGTGTTCCTCGAAGATCACGGGGTTGTCGTCGCGGATCGCGCTCTTGAGCAGTCCCTTGGCATCCCTTGGCGTGGACGGGTAGACGATCTTGAGACCCGGCGTGTGGAAGAACGCCATCTCGACATTCTGCGAATGGAAGGGCCCGCCGCGGTTTCCCCCGCCGACCGGCCCGCGCACAACCAGCGGCAACGGCCCGGCTCCGCGGTACAGCGACGTCGCGATGTAGTTGGTCAGGACGTCGTAGGCGGGCGAGATGAAGTCCATGAACTGCATCTCGACCACGGGCCGCAGTCCCATGTGGGCGGCCCCTGCCGCGGCTCCGGTGAATCCGCCCTCCGAGATGGGCGTGTCGATGACGCGCGCCGGTCCAAAGCGGTCGATGAAACCGCGCGTGACCTTGAAGGCGCCGCCGTAGGCACCGATGTCCTCGCCCAGCAGGAATACCCGCTCGTCGCGCTCCATCTCCTCCCAGAGCGCTTCGGCGATGGCTTCTAGCACGGTCGCCGGCCTGCCCTCGCGGGTGCGGGTGACCTGGGCCGGCAGGTCAGTGGACACCGGACGCTCCAGAGGGCGCCGTGCCCGCGAGTCCATCCGGGCGCGGCGATTTCATTCTTGTCCAGGGACGAATGGAAGGGGTATCGGTCCTCACGGCCGCCAGAGCCTCTTCGGGGTCCGGATCCGGTTCCTTGCCGATCCTGCCGAGTGCGTGATCCACCCCGGCCGCGGCCGCGCGTTCGATCGATTCAAGGTCGCCTCCCGTGCGGTCGCCTTCCGCCAGCGCCCACTCCGTGAAGGCGTCGAGCGAGGCCTGAAGATCCACATCGGTGCGGGGCGCGAGCGCGATCAGCGACGGCCCCTCGCCGGCAACCGCGCGGCGCCGTGCCCCCGCCACCGACTCGAAGACGTCGATGAGCGGTTCGCCTCCGAACCACAGCAACCCAACGCCGTAGCCGCGGGCCACGCCCTCGATCTCCGCGCGGTCACGCCGACCGCGCCTCGGGGGCGGCGCCAGCACCACGATGACCGGAGCGCGCTGAGCCGCGGCGAAGTTCATCCCCTCGTGCCAGGCCCCGGTTTCGATCGCGCTCCGCCGCTCGAAGACCAGCGCCGCGCGATCCTGGCCCCTCTGCGCGAATGCCAGCGCGGCGCCGGCCAGCACCTGGGTCATGGTACCGCGTGCCCCATCCCAGCCGATCAGCCCCCGCCGCAGATCAGTCCAGCTCGTCCCGCCCGCCCTCGCGGAGGCAGGGCTCGTCCCCTTGCGCGTCACGTGGCGCAGGAATTCGAGCGGCGTGGCACCAAACGCCAGCGCCGGCCCCGGCGACATCGGGCCCGGGCAGCAGAGATCTCCCCTTCCGTCCACGGTCTGCCGCATCGCCCGGGCGATGACGATCGCCCTTACATCGATGGAGGTTGCGGCCCTGGGACGGCGGGAAGGCGGCATTCGACGCAGGCTCTCCTCGAGCAAGCGTCCCTGAAACCCCTGATAGAGCAGATCCTCGACCGCATCTCCGCTCATGGGCCTGCCACCCGCCCGTCGCAGGCCCTCAGGCGCCAGCGGCGTCGGACGGCTCGCCTGCGTCAGGGGGAGGCTCGGCCGGCGGAACCTCCTCACCGGGGGGAACCTCCTCGCCGGGGGGCACGTCCTCACCCGCCGGCGGGAGCAACTCGAGCGTCGGGGAAGCTTCCGGCAACACCGGCTGCGGGGTCGACGCCGCCGGATTCGCTATGCCTTCCAGGACCGAGGTAGGAGTCGTCGAGCGGGAGGACATGATGGCCAGCACCAGCGAAAGAACCATGAACGCGGTGCCTGCGATCCACGTCGCCCGCGTAAGGAGCGTTGTGGCCTGGCGGCCGCCGAGAACATCGGTGGCGGCCGCGCCGCCCCCCATGGCGGCCAGTCCGCCGCCCTTCCCCGCCTGAAGAAGAATGACCACGCCGAGGAACACCCCGTCGAGGACCAGAACAGTCAGTAGGAATCCGTACATTTCACTTCTGCATCGTTAGACATCGAACAGCTTTGCGCCCCGGAAGCTGCCCCGGGCGGTCCCACCTGTCAACCTTGATTTCGCAGGATCCGCACGGCGCGCCGGTCAGGCCGCCGCCGCTTCGACGATGCGAGCGAATACCCGCGCATCGAGGCTCGCGCCGCCAACCAGCACGCCGTCGACGTCCGGCGCCGACATCAGTGCGGCCGCGTTCGTCGGCTTCACGCTTCCCCCGTACAGAATCGGGCAGTCCCCCAGCGCACCCAGCGCCGAGCGGACGATTGCGTGGGCCTCGGACGCGTCGGCGGGAGTGGCGGTTTCGCCCGTTCCGATGGCCCACACCGGCTCGTATGCGACCAGGTACCGGTCGCACCGCCCCAGCGACGCCGCGAAGGCAGCCACCTGCCGCCGCAGCACCTGTTCGAGTTGGCCTGCCTTCCGCTCCTCCAGCAGTTCGCCGACGCAGACCACCGGAACGAGTCCGGCCCGGGCCGCGGCCTCCACCTTCAGCCCCACTTCCCTGTCGGTCTCGCCGAAGACGTGCCTGCGCTCGGAGTGTCCTATCAATGCGAGCGAGGCACCCGCGCCCTTCGCCATCCCGGCGGACGTCTCGCCGGTGAAGGCGCCGGACTCCTCCCAGTGAATGTTCTGGACCCCCAATTCGACCGGAATGCGCACGCTCTCCCGCGCCGCCTCCAGCGACACGTCCGGCGGGAAGAACGCGACCCGCACCGCACCAGGCGGGACGTCGGGGTTGAAGGCGGAGAAGAACTGCCGCGTCGCCCGCGGCCCGTGGTGCATTTTCCAGTTTCCCGCAACGACCTTGGTCATCGATTAGTCTGCCTGTGTCATCCTTGTTCCCCGGGATGGAGGTCGCAGAGCGCATCCAATCCCGGCAGTGCCCTGCCGGCCAGCAGCGCGAGCGACGCCCCGCCACCAGTTGAAACATGACTGATCCGGGCGGCAACCCCCGTTGCCCGGACGGCCGCGGCCGAATCGCCGCCCCCGACGATCACGGTGGCACCCCCGTCGGCGGCTTCCGCGGCGGCGTGCGCCACCCCTCGGGTGCCTTCCGCCAGGCTGGCCAGCTCGCACACGCCCATCGGGCCGTTCCACACGACAGTGGCCGCTTCCCGCAGGCGGCTCCGGAACATCTCCACGGTCACTGGCCCGATGTCACCGATCACCTCTTCGGGCGCGATGTCGCCGCGATCGACGAATCGCACCTCGGCGCGCGGATCGATGGACGCTGCGACCGCACAGTCGACGGGCAGCACCAGGCGCGCACCGGCGACCTCCATGAGTCGCCTGGCTACGCCCGCCTTTTCGGGTTCGACGAGGGAGGCCCCCGTTTCCAATCCCATCGCGAGAAAGAACGTGTTGGCCATGGCGCCGCCCACCAGAAGCGCGTCCACCCGGGGCAGCAGCGCGTCGATCACGTCGATCTTGCCGGAGATCTTCGCGCCCCCTATGACTGCGAGGAACGGGCGGCGGGGCTTCTCCAACGCTCCGCCCAGCGCGGCCAATTCGCGCGCGACGAGAAATCCCGCCACCGCCTCGCCGCCATTCCTCCTGACCGCCCGCGGGAGTCCCGCAGTGGAGGCGTGAGCGCGGTGTGACGTGCCGAAGGCGTCTAGTACGAAGTGGTCCGCCCAGGCTGCCCAATCCCGGGCCAGCGAGGCATCATTGGCAGTTTCGCCCGGGTCGAAACGGGTGTTTTCCAGGACAGCCACCGTACCCGGCTGCATATCCGACACGGCTTCGTGGACGCGCGGCCCACGGGTGTGGGCGCAGAATCGGACTTCGGCACCCACCATCCTGCCCACGCAGCGCGCGACGGGTTCGAGGGTCAGTTCCGGACGCACTCTCCCTCCCGGCCGGCCCAGATGGGAGAGGACGACCACTTTCGCTCGCGCCTCCGTGAGGTGCCGCAGCGTCGGGACGGTGCGCTCGATCCGTGTCGCGTCGGCGACCTTGCCGTCGCTTAGCGGCACGTTGAGGTCGGCCCTGAGCGCCACCACCGTGCCGGCGAGCGCGTCAGCGGTCAGATCGCCCAGGGTCTTCTTCACGGGACTGCTCGCGCGCCTCGCCGCAGGGGAATGAACTCCGGCAACACCCTGGCTGTGATCTGCAACCGGGGTCAGTTGCTCAGAGCAATGTGAAATCCCCCACCCTCGGAATCGGACTCGGCCCGTTCGGCGCCGCCAGGCTGGAAGCGAATCGAGAACGAAACCCAGGTCCCTACCGGATCGCCAAGCCGGGTCGCGGGCGCGAAGCTGAGGGATTGGGTGGCCCGGAGTGCGGCCAGATCGAGTTCACGCACCCCCGAAGTGCTTTCGATCTGCGGAAACTCCACCGCGCCGTCCGCGCGTACCCACATGAGGAGCCCTACCCTGCCCCCGATCCCCCTCCGCTGCAGGAGCGCGGGGTACTCATGCGCCACCGTCAGGCGGGCCCCATCGCGGTCGAGGAGCGCAGGGAGCGTTGCCGGCACCGGCGTCCGGATGGGGCGCTCCTCGAGATTCGCCAGCATCGCCGGCCGCTCCGACTCGCGTGGCGAGGCGACGACCGGAGGCGGTTGCCGCACCACCGGCGGATTCGTCCGCACCACGGTCGTAGGAGCGTCAGGAGATAGCGCCACGGAGCCGGGTTCCAGCAGCCCCAGGATCGCGGCGCGCGCGCCCGGGAATGCAAGCGATCCCGTCAAGACCAGCAGCACCGTCGCGGCTACCTGGATCAACCGCCGGCTCGGGCGCCGCGACCAGTGCCTGTCTCGCAGCCGTGCAAACTCCCTCGTCAGTTCGGCGCGCAATTCGGAGGCATACGACTCCCGCTCCTCGATCACGATCTGTCGCAGATCGCGGTCCAGCCGCCGGAGATCGCGATCCTCGAGGTCGCGCCCCTGTCGTCTGTTTCCGAACATCTAATCCTCCTCCCCGGCCCGGGACTCCGCGATCGCCGCCCTCAGGCGGTTCAAGGCACGGTGCACCCTCACGGCGACCGCATTGGCGCTGATCTTCAGCGTCTCCGCGATCTCCATGTTTCCGAGCCCGGCGCCATATCGCAGCGACAGCACTTCCTGATCCGCGGCCCGCAACGTCGCGGCCGCGTTGAGCAGCCTCTGCACCTGTTCCTCGCGCAGCATCCTCTCTTCCTGCGAAGGAGCCCGGGATACCAGGTCCGGCGCGCGGTCGAGCGAGATGTGGAGCGAACCCCGGCGCTGCAGGGCGCGCAAGTGATCGGTGGTCGCGTTGCGGGCGATCCGCAGGAGCCAGGTTCTGGGCGCGGACCGGCGGGGATCGTACCGCCTGAGCGAGCGGAGTGCCTTCATGAAGACCTCCGAGGTCAGATCCTCGGCGGCATCGCGGCTTGCCACTCGAAAGCGCACGTACCGGTAGACGGACTCACGGTGGTCCCTGAACCAGGCCTCGAAGTCCGGAGGAAGCTCTCCGGGCATCGCGCGCGGCCGCCGGCTCACCTGCCCGGATGCCGGAGAGGCCCGGCCCGAGGAGGCCACTACTTCAACGGAATCACTCATCATGCTCACACATACGCATCATGCGGCGTCCGCTTTCCGGTGCAGCCGGCCGTCACCACGTCAGGCGCCGCCGAACGCAGGTCATACCCTGGCAGGAAGTCGCTGCCCAACATACTCGACGAGGTCGACGACGCGCGAGGAGTACCCCCACTCGTTGTCGTACCAGGCCAACACCTTGACCATGCGGCCGTCCATGACCGCGGTGCTCAGCGCGTCGACCACCGAGCTTGCCGGCTCTCCGGTAAAGTCGGCGGAGACGAGCGGCTGCTCCTCCACCCGCAGGATTCCGGCGAGATCGGAAGCGGCCGCGCCGCGCAGCGCATCGTTGACGGTCTGCTCATCGACATCGGTCTCGACCTCCGCCACGAGGTCCACGACGGACACATCCGGAGTCGGCACGCGAATGGCCATGCCGTCCAGCTTGCCCTCCAGCTCCGGCAGTACGAGCGAAATGGCCCTGGCGGCCCCGGTCGTGGTCGGAATCATGCTGACCGCCGCCGCCCGCGCCCTGCGCAGATCCTTGTGGGGACCGTCGAGAACCGCCTGCCCGGACGTATAGGCGTGAATCGTGGTCATGAGGCCGCGCACGAATCCGAAGCGTTCGGTGAGCACCTTGGCAACCGGTGCCAGGCAGTTGGTCGTGCAGCTGGCGTTGGAGATGATGTCGTGGGCGTCGGGATCGTACAGTTCATGGTTCACGCCGAGGACAATGGTGATATCCTCGTCCTTGGCCGGCGCGGAGACCACCACCTTCGCGGCGCCCGCTTCCAGATGCTTCGAAGCCAGTTCGCGGGTGCGGAAACGCCCGGTCGATTCCACCACCACATCCACGCCAAGTTCCCGCCACGGGAGGTCGGCCGGATCCGGCTCGGAAAGGACGCGGATCTCGTCTCCGTCCACCACCAGACCGTCGTCAGTGACCTCCACCGTACCGGGATAGGCCCCGTGGACCGAATCGTACTTCAAGAGGTGCGCGAGGGTGGCGCTGCTGGTGAGGTCATTGATGGCAACGAAGTCCAGGTTGCTGTCCGGCGACTGCTTGGCCGCTCTGAGGACGTTCCGGCCAATTCGGCCAAAGCCGTTGATTGCGACTCGGATTGACATGCTTGGGACGGGCTCCCGGCGCGGCGTGCGCGGTTCAGAGGTCGAGTGAGATGGGGACGGTTCGCGAGAACGCGTAGGCGACAACAGTCGCGGGCTCAGCGGGACCGAGGGCCTGAACTGCCGCAAGGAGCGTCGCACCGGTGGTGATCACGTCGTCCACCAGAAGAATCCGACGGTCCCGGACCCGATCCGCAAAGCCCTCCGCCATCACGAAGGCACCTCTCACATTAGCCCGTCGCTGCATCGGATTCAAGGCCGTCTGAGTGCCCTCCTGGCGACGCCGCCGGAGGCACGGGAGCACCGGCTTGTCCAGTGATCTTCCCAGCGCGGAGGCAATGACCTCTGCCTGGTTGTAGCCGCGTCTGCGAAGATTGCGGACCGATGTCGGAATCGGAACGATGACCTCGGCCTGCCGGGCATTCCGCGGCGCGCGGCGCGCCATCTCGTCTCCCATGAAGTCGCCCACGCCGCGCCACCCCTGGTACTTCAGGGCGTGTACCAGCTCGCGGGCCGGCGACTCGAGGAGGGATGCGGCACCGGCACGGGCCAGCTGGTCGGGCCAGTCCGCACAATCCAGGCACGAGGGCGCCTCGCCCGTGCCCATCGGGGCGCCGCACCGCGGACAGGAGGGCTCGGGCACCCGGGGCAGGGCCAGCCGGCAGTTTCGGCACACGGGTCCTTCACCGGCCCGCACCTCCTCTCCGGCGGCACCCCCGCACCCCGCGCACGCCGGCGGCAGCACAAACTCGACGATCCCCGCAAGGAGCCCACGCTCGCCGGTTCCCGCGGCCGCCCTCATCTCGGGTCCAGCGCCCGCGCCATCACCCCCCTCGGGGGCGGCATGCCGAACCACCGCGCGTAGGCCGCTTCCGCCTGCCGCACCAGCATCTCGCGCCCGTCGACGGCGCTGATGCCCAGGCCGCGCGCCGCGCGGCAAAGAGGTGTCGGCCCGCGCCCGTACACGAGGTCGATGACGCGGCGCGGCACCCGGCCCAGGGTGGCCAGGTCGATGGGCGTGCGGCGTCCGTGAAGCCCGGCCGAGGTCGCATTCACCACGATGGCCGGGGTCAGGCCCGCGCAGTCGACGACCGTCGAGACCCGATCGTCTCCGAAGTGACGCGCGAGTGCGGCCGCCCGTTCGGCGGTGCGGTTCCAGAGCCGTATCCGGGACGCGCGCCCCGAGTCGAGAAGGGCGAACAGGACGGCCCGGGCAGCGCCTCCCGCTCCCAGCACCAGCGCCTCCGGTGGCTCCCGTTGCCCGGCCAAACAGGAATCCCACGTTCCCCGGAACCCCTCGACATCGGTATTGTCGCCCCACACCTCCCCGTCGCGGGCCCAGAAGGTGTTGCAGGCTCCGGTAGCGGAGACCGCGGCCGAGCATCGATCGAGGAATGGCAGTACCCGTTCCTTGTGAGGCACGGTGACATTCCCGCCGCCCCCGCCGAGCGCCAGCTCCCGCATGGCCGGTCCGCACTCCTCGGCGGAGACCCGCCGCGCGACATAGCGGGCGTTGAGGCCCGCGGCGCAAAAGGCGGCGTTGTGGATCCGCGGCGACAGGCTGTGAGCGACCGGATCGCCCAGCACTGCATAGGTCGCCGCTGCAGCGCCGCCCTTGCGCTTCATCAACCTGGAATTGCCGCGGTATCCGTCACGTCCAGGACCGCCCGCACCAGCCTGTCCAGCCGGTTCAGCGTCGCTTCGTATTCCTTGCGCGACCCCCCGAACGGATCCTCTACGGCGCCGCTTTCTCCGGCCATCTCGGTCAGCAGCCGGGCACTCCCCGCTGCACCGAGCTCCTCGGCCCGCCGGACGTGGTGTCCGTCCATGCAGAGAAGCAGTCCCGACGACGCCACAACCTCCCGGGTCAGCAGCATGCTCACATGGGACTCGAGGTTCAGTCCGATGGACGCGGCCGCCTCCATTGCCCCGTCGCTCGCCGGGGCACCGGGCCACGCGGCGGTTCCCGCCGAGCCCACGGTGACCCCTTGCAGCCGTCCGTCCGCAATGATCTGGCGCGCAAGCGCTTCCGCCATTGGTGACCGGCAGGTATTGCCGGTGCAGACGAAGGTGATATGGAAGTTCTCGGCGGTATCCATCGCTCGCATGCGGTTGAACTCTTCGGCCTCTACTGCGGAATGTCCGTGACCTCCCTCAATTGTAGCACATCGATCCGGCCCTCCCGGATCAGCTTCGGACCGCCGGGCGCCAGGCGCAGCAGCGTCGACGTTGGTCCACCGGGGAGCGGACCCGCGTCGATCGTGAAGGGGTCCACACCGCACTCGCGGGCGGAGGCGCGGGCGTCCCGGGCGGTGCGGGCAGGCGGGAGTCCGGGCCGGTTGGCCGAACTCGATGTGACGGGCCGGCCGCATCGCCGCAGAAGGTCAAGGGTCCCTTCGTGACCGGGGACACGCACCGCTACCGACCCGTCGAGGGCCTTTGCACCAGGATGGAAGATTCCCTCATGGTCGTCGAGAACGAGCGTCAGCGGGCCGGGCCAGAACGCTTGGGCCAGGGCGTGACCGAGGTCGCCGAGGAGGGAGTCGACGGTCGCGGCACTGGGTATCAGCACCACAAAACCACCTTTCGGGCGTCCCTTCACGCGTTGCAGGGTGCGAAGGGGAGCATCCAGCAGCAGCCCACCGAACCCATAGACGGACTCGGTCGGGTGAATGATGATCTCGCCCCGGTCGAGCCGCCGGATAGCGGATTCAAGTATGACTTCAGGTAATGTCATACAAGTCCTTGTTCTATAAGATATTCAGCTATTTGTACGTCTTCCGGACGGGTAATCTTGAGGTTTGTGGCCGATGCTTCCACCATGCGGATCTCGGTACCGAGTCCTTCGATCATCGAAGCGTCGTCGGTCGGCGGCGGCCCTCCAGCGCGGGAGTGCGCCAACCCGGTCCGGAACAGGTCCCGCGGGAAGACCTGAGGCGTTTGGGCATACCACAACGCATGACGCGCCGGAGTCTCCACGATCGCTCCATTCCGGGCTACCCGCTTCACCGTGTCGACCGCGGGTATCCCGGCAACCGCCCCGATACCCGTGGCTGCAAGCCGGATGCACGCGTCGATCGCCGCGGGTGGCGGGAAAGGGCGGGCCGCGTCGTGCACTGCAACCAGCGTTGCGTCCGATTTCAGGCTCTCGAACGCATTGGCCACCGACTCGAAACGGTTCCCGCCGCCGCGAGCCGTGCGCACACGATCATCCCGACCCAGACGGCCGCCCAGGTCCCCGCCATCCATGGCCACCACGACCTCGACCACATCCTCGCGAGCCAGGAACGGAGTGACTGCCCATTCCAGCACGGACCTGCCCCGCAATTCGATGAGCGGCTTGCGCACGCCGCCCATCCGGACCCCGATCCCCGCGGCCGGGACGAGCACGGCCACCGTCGCGGCCCCCCGGGAACCGGATTCGCCAGCGCGCCGGGGCGCCACCGTCACGGGATGCCGGCCCCGGCAGTCAGCCGACGGCTTCGGCCGGCTCCGGTCCTCGCGACACCGACTCGAACAGCGTGAAGTTCTTGCGGAAGAACAGCTCGACCGTGCCGGTGGGTCCGTTCCGCTGCTTCGCCACGATGAGTTCCGCCTTGCCCTCGAGCGAATTGCCGTCCTTGTCGGTCGGCCCGAGATAGTACTCGGGGCGGTAGAGGAACATGACCAGGTCCGCGTCCTGTTCGATGGAGCCGCTTTCGCGAAGGTCGGAGAGTTGCGGGCGCCGATCGGTCCGCTGTTCGGGCGCCCGGCTCAACTGGCTGAGAGCAATGAGCGGAATCTCGAGTTCGCGGGCAAGCGCCTTCAGGCCGCGCGAGATCTCGGAGACCTCCTGTACGCGGTTTTCCTTCCTGGCCCCCCCGGTCATCAACTGCATGTAGTCTACGATCAGCAGGCCGAGTTCCTTCGTCTCCGCCTTGAGACGCCGCGCCTTGCCCTTCATCTCCAGCACGTTGCCGGTCGCGGAGTCGTCGATCCATATCTGCGCGGTGTTGAGAAGCCCGGCCGCCCGTGCAAGCTGCTGCATCTCATTGGGCTCCAATCGGCCGCGCCTCAGCCTCTGCGCGTCAACCCGCCCCTCGGCGCACAGCAAACGCTGGACGATCTGCTCCCTCGACATCTCCAGACTGAAGATCCCTACGGGAATACCCAACTCGATCGCCACCGTCTGGGCCACGTTCAGGACCCACGATGTCTTGCCCATCGAGGGACGGCCGGCCACGATCGCCAGGTCTCCGGCCTGCAGCCCGGTGGTCATCCGGTCGAGATCCGCGAATCCCGTGGCCACCCCGGAGACTTCGCCGACGGTTTCCTGCAGCTTGTCGATGTGCTCGAAGGTCGACCAGAGCACTTCCTTGATCCAGACGAATCCGTCCCTTCCCCGCGACTGCGAAACGTTGAATACACGCTGCTCCGCCAGATCCAGGATTTCGTGGACGGGCCGCTCGCCCGGTTCGTAGACGTCGCGAACGATCTCCTGTCCCGCGTCGATCAGCCGGCGCAGAAGGGCTCTCTCCTGAACGAGGCCCGCGTGGTATTCGATGTTCGCCGCGGTGGGAACCGCGTCCAGGAGTGACGCGAGGTATTCCCATCCACCGCAACTCTCCAGTTCGCCCACCGCCTTCAGGTCCTCGGATACGGTGATCGCGTCGATGGCTCGGCTCCGTTCGAAAAGCCGCGTCATCGCCCGGAACAGACGGCGGTGAGCCTCGCGGTAGAACATCGAGTCGTCCACGATGTCGACCACGCGGGCCATCGCGCCCTCGTCGATCAGAACGCCGCCGAGCACCGCCGCTTCCGCCTCGGGTGAGAAGGGTGGCTGACGGTCGTACCGGGGAGCCTCCGGAGCCGACTGGAGTGGAATGGGTTCGCTCACTTGGTTCTTCCTCGGCAGGCCCCCGGGGGTGCGGGTTGCGGCGGTCAGGCTTCGTCCATCACCTGGCAGAGTAGCTGCAGGTCGTCCCAGCAGAGCCGGTTCCAGCCGGGATTCCGCAGGAGGGCCGCCGGGTGATAGGTCACGACGAGGGGGACGCCCTGGTAACTGTACACCTTGCCCCGCAGCTTGCCTAGTGGCCGGTTGGTGCCGGTCAGCCACTGCGCGGCAAAGGAGCCCACGGCCAGGAGCACCTCGGGGGCCACCAGTTCGATCTGACCCTTGAGAAGGGGTGCGCAGGCCTCGATCTCGTCCGGCAGCGGATTCCGGTTTCCGGGTGGCCTGCACTTGAGCACGTTGCAGATGTAGACCGAGTCCCGCCGCGACAGGCTGACGGAAGCCAGCATCAGATCGAGGAGCTTGCCCGCCTGGCCCACGAACGGGAGCCCGGTGGCGTCCTCGCGTGCCCCGGGCGCTTCCCCGACGACCATCAGCCGCGCCGCCGGGTTGCCGTCGGAAAAGACGACGTGGCGGCGCCCTTCGGACAGGCGGCAGCGGACGCAGGCAAGCGCGGTTTCACGCAGCGCCGCGTAGTCCGGAGACGGAGGACTGTCGGGGCTGATGGAGGCCGAACCCGCGGGCGGCGGGACGGGACCACGCGAAGCCGGCCCCGCTGCCTCGGTGGGCGAGCCCCGGCGGCCACCGGCATGGGCTCTCCCCCCGCGTCGGGGAGCCGGCACCGGGGAATGCGCCGCGAGCCGAGACCTCAGCGAGGCCAGCAACTCCCCGGGCTCGGACTGATCCGGTACCACACCGGGCTCCCCTATTCTCCTGCGCTGGTCCAGGTAGGCGGCCAGCCGGTCGGCGGGGGAACTCACCCCGCCCCACCCCGGCCCAGCCGCGCCTCGATCACCTCCAGGATCTCCCACGCGACTGCGAACTTGGCCATCATGGGCATCTCGCGGGGCGGCTCCCCCCGGGCAAGGATCGTCACGCGATTGGTATCGGCCTCGAAGCCCGACCCCGGCTCTCCGGCCCGGTTGGCCACGATCAGGTCGAATCCTTTTGCCGCCAACTTCCTCTCGGCGCGGGCCAGCATATCGTCCGTCTCAAGCGCGAAGCCGACCGCAACGCTTCCCGCCTTCATCTTCCCCGCCGACTCGGCCGCGATGTCCGGGTTGGCCACGAGATCGATGGCGGTTTCGTCACCGATCGCCTCGCGCTTCATCTTCTCCGGCGAGGGTGACCGTGGCCGGTAGTCGGCGACGGCGGCCGCGTGAATCGCAACATCGGCCGCGTCCACCCTGTCGATCACGGCCTTGCGCATCTCCCGCGCCGTTTCCACCCCAATCAGGTCGACCCCACAGGGCGGGTCCACCGCCGACGGTCCCGAGACGAGCGTCACATCCGCGCCCTTCAACCAAGCCGCCCGCGCCAGCGCATACCCCATCTTGCCGGACGAACGGTTGCCGACATAGCGCACCGCGTCGACCGGCTCCCGCGTGCCGGAGGCGGTAACGAGCACCCGTGCTCCCGACAGCGCCCCTCCGGCCCCCACAGCCCTGCCGACCGCGTCCACGATCTCCGCCGGTTCGGCCATCCTGCCCGGGCCGCTCCCCTCACTCGCGGCCAGGCGCCCGTCCGCGGGGCCGACACGATGATGGCCCAGGCCGTCCTCGAGAAGCGCCAGATTGGCGGCGGTCCGGGGATGCGCGAACATGCGGTCGTTCATCGCGGGGGCGATCACGACGGGCGCGTCCGTCGCCACCAGCACCGTGGTCAGGAGATCGCTGGCCCGCCCGGCCGCCGCCCGCGCAATGAAGTCGGCCGTCGCCGGCGCGACGCACACGCAGTCCGCACCCCGGGCAAGGGAGATGTGCAGGGCGGCGCCCCCAGCGGCAAAGATGTCGGTCAGAGGGCCGCGCCCGGTCACCCCCTCGAAAGACAGCGGGGCGACGAACTTCCTTGCCGATTCGGTGAGGACCACATCGACGGCAGCCCCCAGCAGGGTCAGATCACGGGCGACCTGAACGGCCTTGTACGCCGCAATACCCCCACAAACGCCAAGGACCACCTTGCGGCCCGCCCACGGCGGCCCCGGCGATCGCAGGTCGGCACCGGAGCACTGGTCCGCACCACGGCGCGCGATCGGACCCGCCGGCTGTTGGGCGGCGGGGCCCGGAGCATCGGAACCGGGGCCGCCGGGTGTCATGCCGGGGTTATTCCGCTTCGGGACGGCGACGCCTCACGAGGCGGTATTCGACCTGACCCGAGGTGATCGCCTCGAGGGCACGGGTGGACAGCTTCTTCTCGTGCTCCATGGCGAGCGCTTCCGTGGGAAGCAGGTTCAACTCCCGCGCGTACTTGGCCGCCACCAGCACACCCAGATACTTGCTCTGATTGTTCTCGGCGATTTCGTCGGGGGTGAATACTCTCATCTGTTCTCCCTAGTGGGCCATGCCGGCGTCGCAAGCTCCTTCGAGGCGCGCGATCTCCGCGCGCGCACCGGCGACCAGCTTCATTACCAATGCATCCGGCTCTCCCTCGCAACCGCGGCCACTCGCAGCTTCGCGGGTGAGGGCCAACACCTGCTCGACAGCCAGATCCAGATCCTCGTTTACAATGAACTCCCTGAAGGATGAAGCCGCCCGCAACTCCGCAAGCGCCGTGCGAAGGCGGCGCAGGATCTGCAGGGGCGATTCCGTCCCCCTTTCCACCAGGCGCCCGATCCATCGCCGGGGTCCCGGAGGAAGAATGAAGATAACCAAGGCCGACGGAGCGTGCTCGATAACCTGCGCCGCTCCCTGAACGTCGATGTCCAGCACGGGAACCGGACCGGGTTCGCCCCCCGTGGAGAGGTTGCCGATGGGTGTACCGTAGTACTCGCCGTGCACCTCCGCCCACTCGATCAGCCCCCCGGCGCCGACCATGGCCTCGAACTCGCCGCGCGTCACGAATTGGTATTCCCTGCCCGTGCGCTCGCCTGCCCTCGGCCGCCGCGTGGTCGCCGATACGGAAAGCACGAACCGGTCCGGATGGTCGCGCACGAGCCGCTCTGCAATTGTAGTCTTGCCGGCGCCCGACGGGCCTACCAGGACGATGACTTCCGCCCTCACTCCACGTTCTCCAGCTGTTCCCGCAGCCGCTCCAACTCTTCCTTGATCGCGATCGCGGACGCCGTTATCGCGGGATCGTTGGCCTTCGCACCCAGCGTATTCGCTTCCCTGTGCATCTCCTGGACCACGAACCCCAGCCGCTTGCCCGTCTTGCGCTCACCCCGCTCCCCACGTCCAGCGAGGCTCTCGAGAAAGAGCGTGACATGGGAACGGAGCCGCTCCAGCTCCTCCGCGATGTCCCACTTCTCCGCGAGATAGGCGATCTCGCGCGCCAGACGGTCCTCGTCCACCTCGACCGCCTCGGTGAGTTCCGCGACGCGCTCCCGCAGGCGGTCCCTCTCGCGCAGAAGCCGCTCGGGCGCCCTGGCCTCGGCCGCCTCGACCTCACCGGCGATCGCGGCGACGCTGGCCCGCAGGACCTCCTCGAGCCGGCGACCTTCGCTTTCGCGCATCGCGACGACCCCTGCCAGCGCCCCGTCGATGCACTCGCCCAGCCCCGCTTCGTCCCCTCCGGCGTCCTCGCCGGGCACGCCCCGGGACCGCAGCACACCCGGCAATCCCGCGAGCGTGTTGATGTCCAGGCGTCCCCCCACATCCAGTGCATCGCCCGCGCTGGTCAGCAGCTCCACGTACCGGCGCGCCCGCTCCATGTCGAGCCCGGGCAGCGCCGCATCCTCTTCCGCCGCGTCCCCGCATGTGACCGTTACGGACACCGCCCCGCGGGCCAGCGTCCCGCGCACCGATTCCATGACCTGTGGCCGCAGGCCTTCCCATCCCCGGGGGAGGCTCGCGGAAACGCTCAGGTGACGGTGGTTCACCGTCCGGATCTCGGCGCGCAGGATCCTGCCGTCGGACAGCTCCACCTCCGCCGCCCCGTAGCCGGTCATGCTCCGAATCATGGTGTCTCCACCGCTAGTTCCAGAATGTCCAGCGCACCCCGTAGAAGCTCCTGGTCCCGGCCAGAAGTCTCCCCGGAACGTCCTGGTTGTTGCGCCTCAGGGTGAGGTTCTCGACGGTCGCGAAGATGTTGACGGTCAGGAAGCGCATCTGCAGCCGAAAGTACCAGTTCTGGTAGAAGGGGACGATGTCCGGCACCAGTTCCGGCTCGTCGTCGACGGCGTAGGGGTGGACCGCGCCAACCGGCCGCATGCCTTCGACTTCGTCCGGGTCGGGCGCCACGCCCAGCGGCACATTCATCGGCGAGCGGCCCTGCGCCCCCAGATCCACCCAGAGTTCGAAGTTGCCGCTTTCGCGGAAGACCCTGTGGAAGGAGAGACTGCCGCGATAGATGTGGTCGGGGAAGTACACCGCATCCATGGAGTCGGCGGGTTCCCAGAGCTGCACCTCACCCACGAAGTCGAGACCGCGGGGCCAGAGCGGGACTCTACCCGTGAGTTCCCATCCCTGTCGGCGCGGCTGCGACAGGACAAGCCCGCCGCGGTCGAAGAGAAGCTGGGTGGGCCAGACGGAGTCGGCTTCGGCCGACACTCGCGCTCCGGAGAGTGCGATGGCGCGCCATCCCGCGCGGACGCCGATTCGCGTCCCGCTGCGCTCGGTGAACCGGCTGGCCGGCCCCACCTCCATCGAGTCGGGATCTTCCCCGGTCATCATGGTGGTGTCTTCGGGTTCCTCGGGCGGCAGCGGGTTCAGGTACGGCACCGAACGTGAACCCCCGCCCCGCTCGGCGAACAGCGCCACCTGCGGGATCGGAGTGATCCAGGCACCCAGGTCGTATCCGCCGCCGACGGACTCGTCCCAGGACTCGCGCCTGACGCGGGCGTTGACGCCCCCCCATCGCTCCGAGACAACCGACACCTCCGCCGACAACTCGCGGTCGGCGATGCCCTGGCCGTCGTTGAACCGTGCAGTCGCGCGTCCCCACACCGGCCCTCCGGAGGCTGACAAGCGGGCGCCGTACTGTCCGCGCGACTCCGCCAGGAAGGGGAAGGCCGCAACGCTGTCACCCGTCGACACCGAGCCGCTTGTACCCCACGCCTCGGTCAGGATCCCGTCAGCAGGAGCCCACATGCCCTGCAGGGTCCAATCGGAGCGGCTCACGGACCCCGGAGACCCCGTGAACACATCCCGGTCGGCCGCCATGCGCCGCGTCTCGAATCGGATCCCCGCGGCGTCCCCGCGGTGGAGGCTGTAGCGGAACCAGACGCCCGTGACCGCGCCCGGCATCTCCCGTCCCTTCGTATCCAGCCGTTCGATCGCTACGGAAGCCTTGCCAATGACGACCCGCGGAAAGGAGAACGTGGCCCTGAGCAGGTTGGTGTCGAGGTCGCCGGTCCCGGCTTCGATGAGTGTGAGCGCCTCGGGGGAGGTGTGCTCATAGCGGAAGAGGTGGACCTCCAGCGCACCCGGGCGGCGAACGACCCGCACCCGCTGGAGTCCGGAGACGGGGATGCGCGACAGGTCGGGCACGGCGCCTTCCAGCGGAAGGTGCTCGACGCCGTCATGGTACACCCGGATCCCGCCGCCCGAATGTCCGATGGGAAAGACCGCCACGGCGGCTCCGAAATCGCCGCTGCGGACCGTCAGCAGGCCGGGGATATCGCTCAGCAATTCCCACAGCGTCTGGCCGCGCGCGCTCATCAGCTGGTCGCGGTTCCACTCCCAGACCCCCGTGAGGTTCCCCGCCGGCGTGGGATCGGGCAGGGCGGGAAGGACGGGCGGAGGGGGCAGGCTGTCCACATCGACCGAATCGGCCGCGAGTGAATCGGCCGCCGGGGAGTCCGCCGCGAGCGAGTCCGCCGCGAGCGAGTCCGCCATCGCCGCCGAGTCCTGGGCCAGCGAATCCGGCGGGACCTGCAGCGTATCGGGGGGTTCCTGCGCGCCAGCCGGCGACGCGGCGAGCGCCAGAGCCAATCCACATGCGGGCGCGAGCCCCCATCCCCTCACGTGTTTCAGAATCCGGCCCTCGCACGCACCCATTCGAGGAGCAGGCGGCAGGGCGTGCCGTTGGGTCCGTCCCTCAGATAGGACTTCTTCGTCTTGCCATATGCCGTTCCGGCGATGTCCAGATGGGCCCAAGGCACACCCCCGACGAATTCGGAGAGGAAGCAGGCGGCCGTTATCGTACCCGCGGGACGCCCGCCGACGTTCTTCAGATCTGCGACATCGCTCTTCAGTTGCTTCCGGTACTCCTCGTCGAGCGGGAGCGGCCAGCAGGGCTGCCCCGCGCGGTCACCGGCGCTCTGCACCTCCGCAACGAGGTCTTCGTCGCTGCCGAGGACCGCCGAGCGGTGATGACCCAGTGCGATGACGCATGCGCCGGTCAGCGTGGCGCAGTCCACGATCGCAGCGGGATTCCACTCGGCCGCGTAGTCGAGCGCGTCGGCCAGGATCAGCCGGCCCTCCGCATCCGTGTTGATCACCTCGATCGACTTGCCCGCTCGGCTGAAGACCACGTCGCCCGGCTTCGTCGCCGACCCGTTCAGCAGGTTCTCGGAGCTGGGGACGACGCCGATCACATTCGCGGGGATGCCCAGTCGCCCGATCGCCAGCATCGCGCCCAGAACGGCCGCGCCTCCGGACATGTCGTACTTCATGTCCTCCATGCCCTTCGCCGGCTTGATCGAAATGCCGCCCGCGTCGAAGGTCAGTCCCTTACCCACCAACACCAGCGGCGCGGTTGCCGGATCGCCTCCGTCATGGCGGAGCACGATCAGCCGCGGCTCCTCGTCCGAGCCCTGCGCCACCGAGAGAAGCGCCCCCATCCCCTCCGCCTCCATCTCGGCCGGGCCGAGAACCTCGATCCGCAACCCGGCGTCGTCCGCGATGCCCACGGCCTCGGCCGCGAGCTGCGTGGGGGTGGCGACGTTCCCCGGCCTCGCCTGCAGCGTGCGGGCCCGATTCTCACCCGCCGCGAATGCCTGCCCGACCTCGACGGCCCGGTCGAGCCCCTGCGACGGCTTGGCCACCACCACCGCAGACTCGACCCGCGGCGGCCAATCCTCCGACTCGGTTCCCGCCGCGGGTGCGGACCTCAGTTCATCGAACCGCCAGGACGCCAGCACCAGCCCTTCCGCCGCGGCCTGAAACCACCTCGGATCGACCTCGGAACCCAGCTGCGAGAGACACAGCGCCAGCGACTCCAGGCGCGACGCCTCGGCGCTCCGGACAGCCCGGCCAGCCGCCGCACGCACCTTCTCGCCGGTGAGTCCGTCCAGGGGACCGACCCCCGCGAACATCACGCGTTCGGGCCCGCGGCTCCCGCGCCGATACCCGAGAAACCGGTCCCGCTCCCGGCCCTGGAAGTCCCCTGACGACACAGCCCGGCTCAGCACGCCGCCCACTCCCCGGCTGAGCCCCGCCAACTCCTTGAAATCCAGCTCCGACGGGACCAGCACGACCATCAGCGGCGTCTCGACCTGTTCCGGCGCCCCCGTGAATGTCTCCAGCCGCATCGTGCGCTGTCCGTCCCCGCCTCGGCTACATGTGCGCGACGATGGTCTCGCCGAACCGCGAGGTGGACACCTTGGTGGCGCCCTCCATCTGCCGCTCCAGATCGTAGGTCACCATCCGGGCTCCAACGGCGCCTTCCAGCCCCCGGTCGATCGCGCGCGCGGCTTCGTCCCAGCCGAGGTGCTCGAGCATCATGCCTGCCGAGAGGATGAGCGACCCGGGGTTGACCCGGTTGAGTCCCGCGTACTTGGGAGCGGTGCCGTGCGTCGCCTCGAAGAGCGCGACGACATCGCCGATGTTGGCCCCCGGCGCCATCCCGAGCCCGCCGACCTGCGCCGCACATGCGTCCGACAGGTAGTCGCCGTTGAGGTTCGGGGTCGCGACGACCGAGTACTCGGCCGGGCGCAGCAGCACCTGCTGGAACATGGAGTCGGCGATGCGGTCCTTGATGACCACGCGGCCGCCGGCCTCCTCGCCCTCCCACAGCCGCGACTCCGGTACGGTCGTATCCTCAAACTGCTCGGCGGCCACCTCGTAGCCCCAGTCCCGGAAGGCCCCCTCGGTGTACTTCATGATGTTGCCCTTGTGCATCAGGGTCACCGAGTCCCTCCCGCGGGCCAGCGCGTACCGGATCGCGGCGGCCACGTGGCGCTTCGTGCCGAAGGGGCTGATCGGCTTGATGCCGATACCGCTCAGCTCGCGGATCGACGAGCCCATGCTCCCCTGCAGGAAGTCGCGCACCCGGTTCGCCTCGTCGGACCCGGACGCCCACTCGATCCCGGCGTAGACATCCTCGGTGTTCTCGCGGAAGACGACCATGTCGACCTGCTCCGGCTCCCGCACCGGCGAGGGAACGCCCGGGATCCACCGCACCGGGCGCACGCAGGAATACAGGTCGAGCACCTGGCGCAACGTCACGTTCAGCGAGCGGATGCCACCCCCCACCGGCGTCGTGAGCGGCCCCTTGATCGCGACCTTGAACTCGGTCAGCGCCTCGAGCGTCTCCTGCGGCAGCCATTCGCCGGAGATCTCCTGCGCCTTCTCGCCCGCGAAGACCTCCATCCAGGCGATCTCTCGCGCCCCCCCGTACGACTTCGCCACCGCGGCGTCCACGACATGCCGGGTCGCGGCCCAGATGTCGGGCCCGATCCCGTCTCCCTCGATGAAGGGAACGATCGGACGGTCGGGAACGGCCAGCTGATCCGTGGTCCCGGCGATTCTGTCGCCGGCAGATGGAACTGTGGCGTACTCGTATGCGGACACGCGGTTTGCCTCCGGGTAGCGGGTGAACCTGTGAATGTAGCAGATTCGTTGACAGCGATTTGCCTGAATCCGACACGGAATCTGTCAGGGGCGGCGAGAGGGGGCAATCGAGGCCTTGATACCGCAGTCGTCATACATCCGGTACCGGCGCCATTGGGGGATCTCGCCGAGGACCCGCTACCAGCTTGGCGAGTGCGATGCGCTGGTCTCCGCGATCCGGGCGAGCCCGGTGCCGCCGTCGGTTCAAGCCCGGTTGATCGACTTGGACAGGTCGGATGAGGCGCGAGCCGTGATGAAACTCGCCGGGATCGAGCGCAGAGAGCCCCTGGGCGTGGAATTGCTGCCCCGCCTGCACCGTCTGGCCGGCGGGGGCCCGGAGGAGGATGGGGTGGCCGGCGTGGGCGCATTCCGCACCGGTCCCGCGCGGGCAGACTATCCGGCGCCGGGCGCCGAGCAGGTCCCGGAACTGACCGCGGGCCTCTTCAGCTGGCTCGACCGCGACTTCCCCCCGGCCGTTGAGGGCGGCAATCTCGGCAGCGCGGTGATCCGCGCCCTCGTCACCCATGTATACCTGCTGTGGATCCGCCCCTTCGCCGAAGAAAACGGTCGCACGGCCCGCCTTGCCGAGGCCTGCGTCCTGCTCGATGCCGGCTACCCGGCCGTCGCCGCCCGGATCCCGGGCGCCTTCTACGCCGCCTCGCGGCCCGAGTACCTGCGCCGACTGCAGCTGGCTGCGCGGGAGCGTTCGCTCACTTCGTTCATCTCGTACGCCGTCGACGGTCTGCGGGGCGGGCTGCACGACCTCCATGACGCTATGCGGCGCGCCCACTTCGCGAGCGCCTGGCGCGGCTTCGTCCTCGATCGCCTCGAGCGGCACCCCCGTCGCAAGCGGACGGTCTTGCGGCGGCGGCGCGACCTCATGCTCGCGCTTCCGCTCGACGGCACCCGTGACATCGAGGAAATCGCCCGGCTCGACCAGCGCACCGCACAACTGTATTCCGGGCTGTCGCAGCGGACGCTCCGCCGCGACCTCGACTTCCTGGTGCGGACGGGGCTTGTCAGCGTGACGCGCGGTCGGTTCGCCGTGAACACCGATCCGCTGCGGCTGCGGTAAGTTGCGGGACGGGCGCGCGTACGTTTACCGTGAAGTGGGCCAGTGCCTGCCCATACACCGCCAATGACAGGAGTTGCCTGATGAGGAACCGACGCGACGATCTACGAAACATCGCCCTGATCCTGGGCGCCGGAGCCGTGGGAGTGATCGGCACCGTGATGGTGACGCAGGCGTCGAAGGGACCGGGCCCGGAGCTGGAACGGATTGAGGTGAGGCGCCAGGCGGTGATCGAGGCCCGCGAGATGGCGGTCACCGGCACCGCGAAGCAGTCCGGGCAGGGCATGACCATTCGGGTCCGCGGGTCGGAGGGTGCAGCGCTGCTCCGCGCCGAGCCGATCATCTACATCGACGGCGTCCGCGTGGACCGCCCCCGGGACGAGGCCATCAAGCTGCTGGACCCCGACCGGATCGACCGGATCGAGGTTGTCAAGGGGGACGCCGCAAGGCTGAAATACGGAAGCGAGGCCCGGGACGGCGTGATCCAGATCTTCACGAAGTCTTCCGAAGAGACGTCCAAAGAGGAAGACGGCAGCGGACGCTGACCCCAGCCGGGAGTACGGCCAGACGGTTCCCCAAGCTCCCGGCCCTTGGCTCCGCGGCCCTCAGTTGATCGGCCGTCAGCTTCCCGGCCCCTCAGCTCCCCGGCCTGGGAAAGAACTGGTCCACGAGTATCGGGTTGCCGTCCGGATCCACCATCACGATGCTGGCGGGGCCGGTCCCGTCGGGGTCGGTATCGGTGGTCATCCCGATCCCGTCCGCGACCAGGGACGCACGAATGTCCCTGACATCCGTGAATTCGGCGAGTTGAGAGGTGTCCTGCGCCAGGCCCGGATTGAAGGTGAGGATGTTCTTCTCGAACAGTCCCTGAAAGAGCCCGATGATGGTCGTGCCGTTGATCATCATCAGGTATTGCCTGCCGTCTCCTCCGGTGACGGCGAAGCCGAGCTTCTCGTAGAAGGACCGAGAGACGTCGAGGCTCTTGACGGCAAGGCTGATCGAGAACGCGCCGAGTTGCATGTGGGATGCCTGCGTAATGGGGGGATTGATCGCGGTCGGCCGCTGGTGGGCCAGCATTGTATGAGCCGCGCCGGCTTGCCGAAAGCGGGCGGCGCGCAGACCGTTCATCGATGAACCGCGTTCTGGCCCTCGACTACGGTCTGCGCCGCATCGGCGTGGCCCTGAGCGATGCCTCCGGGACGCTCGCCACGCCGCTCACGACCCTCAAGCGGCGGGCCGGCAAGCGTCCTCCAATCGCCGCCATCCTGGGCCTGGTCGACGATCACGGCGCGGAGGCGCTGGTCGTCGGGCTTCCCCTCGATGAGCGGGGAGGCGAGAATGAATGGACCGCAGAGGTGAGAGCTTTCGGCCGGCAAATCGAGAAACGAAGCGGACTTCCGATGTTCTTCATGGACGAGCGGTATTCCTCGGTGGAGGCGGAAGCCCGCATTCGGTCGATCGGGTTGCCGCGCAGGGCAAGAGAGAACAAGGCCAGGATCGATGCCGGAGCAGCCGCGATCTTCCTGCAGGACTGGCTCGACGCGCGTCGGGCCAACCCTGGCGGGGGCAGGGAGCCAAAGGATCGGACAGACCGCGCCTAGGAGCCCGGCGAGCGCTTGCGGCACCGTACTCGCGATCCTGGTTTTCGCGGGCTGCGCGCCCGAACTGCCGCCCGGCGAAGCCGTGGTCACGATTCCGGACGGGGCGACCTTCGTGGAAGCCCTCGACTCGCTGGAAGCCCGTCAGGTCATCGGCCGGAGGATCTTCATGCACGCATACGCCCGCATACGCGATATGGATCACTCGATCAAGGCCGGCACCTACCGAATCGAGCGCGGCGCCCCCTTTCGGCACATCCTCGACATCCTGACGACAGGCCGGGTCGTCACTCACCCGATGACCATTCCCGAGGGCCTCACCATCGAGGGCATGGCTCCGCGGATCGCGGCCGCCACGGGCTCCGACTCGGCGACCGTCGCAGACCGGCTCAGCGGGACCGCACGGCATTCCGAGTGGGACGTTCCCGGCCCCGGCCTCGAGGGCTATCTCTTCCCCGACACCTACCGGTTCGCCGAGGGAGTCCGCATCGAGACCGTGGTCACGACCATGATCGAAGCCTATCGCGACTACTGGACGCTCGAGCGCCGGAGCCGGCAGGAGGAGATCGGCCTGACGGAACGCGAGGTCGTCACCCTGGCATCGATCATTCAGGCCGAAGCCGTGTTCACGAGCGAAATGCCGACGATCTCCAGTGTCTATCACAACCGGCTCCGGATCGGGATGCTGCTGCAGGCCGACCCCACGGTGCTGTACGCGCTCGGCGGGCACCGGCCGCGGCTCCTCTACGCCGCGATGGACTCCGTCGCGGATCATCCATACAACACCTATACGCAAGCGGGCCTGCCCCCCGGCGCGATCGGCGCTCCGGGAGCCGCCGCGCTCGATGCGGCCCTCTGGCCCGCCGATACGGATTTCCTCTACTTCGTCGCGAGGCGGAACGGCGAGCACATCTTCACGCGGACGCTGCGCGAGCACAACAATGCCCGCACCCAGGTACGCCGGGAGAGCCCGGGGGGCCGATAGCGGCGCCCGGCGATCGGGAGCGACCTCGGATGCGCGCACCAACCACCCCGCCGGCCGCGCTCGCACGCCGACTTCGCCTGGTGGTGATCACCGACCGGCGTCTGGCCGGCCCCGGCGGAGTCGCCGCGGTCGCGGATGAGGCACTGCGCGCCGGTGCCCCCGCCGTGCAGCTGCGCGAAAAGCACCTGCCGCCGCGAGATGTACTCCCCCTCGCACGGCACCTCCGCGACCTGACGCGCACCGCCGGAGCCCTGCTCTTCATCAACGACCGTATCGATCTCGCACTCGCCGTCGGCGCCGATGGCGTCCACCTCGGACCTTGCGACCTCCCTCTGCAGGCGGCCCGCCGATTCGCCCCGCCCGGCTTCCTGATCGGCTATTCCGCCGACGACCCTGCCACCGCCCGGGAGGCGGTCGCCCATGGCGCCGACTACATCGGTTGCGGCACGGTGTACGCCACCCGTACCAAAGCCGACGCAGGGGCCGCCATCGGTGTCTCCCGCCTCGCCGAGGTGGCCCGCTCCGTCGACGCGCCGGTGGTGGGCATCGGGGGCATCACCGCCGAGCGGGCCGCGGAGGTCTTCGCCGCGGGAGCCGCCGGGTGCGCCGCAGTGGGCGCCGTGATGGCCGATCCGCACCCGGGCCGCACCGTCCGCGCCTTCCTGCGCGCAGTGCCTTCCAGGTATTCATAGCACAAAAACATGAACGCCCTGCCCGGAATACTGCATCCGGACAGGGCGTTCGCAAAGCAGGCTGGCAGCGACGTACTCTCCCACCGGGTCGCCCCAGCAGTACCATCCGCGCGGCAGGACTTAACTTCCGAGTTCGGGATGGGATCGGGTGTGACCCCTGCGCTCTGGCCACCAGCCAACGTTCAAGGGCAGAAGGAAGAACCGAACCTAGGTAAACATGTGTTGAAAATTCGTGGAGGAGGATGCTGGTCAAGCCTGTCGGGCCATTAGTACGGCTCAGCTGCACGTGTTACCACGCTTCCACTTGCCGCCTATCAACGTGCTAGTCTCGCACGGCCCTTCGCGACCCCGAAGGGTCTGGGAGTACTCATCTTGGGGGGGGCTTCCCACTTAGATGCTTTCAGCGGTTATCCCTTCCCGACGTCGCTACCCGGCGATGCCCCTGGCGGAACAGCCGGTACACGAGTGGTCAGTCCACTCCGGTCCTCTCGTACTAGGAGCAGCTCCCCTCAATACTCCAACGCCCACGACGGATACAGACCGAACTGTCTCACGACGTTCTAAACCCAGCTCATGTACCGCTTTAACGGGCGAACAGCCCGACCCTTGGGACCTTCTTCAGCCCCAGGATGCGATAAGCCGACATCGAGGTGCCAAACCGCCCCGTCGATGTGAACTCTCGGGGGCGATAAGCCTGTTATCCCCGGCGTACCTTTTATCCGTTGAGCGACGGCCCTTCCATTCGGGACCGCCGGATCACTAAGGCCAACTTTCGTTCCTGCTCGACCCGTCGGTCTCACAGTCAAGCTCCCTTATGCCTTTGCACTCTTCGCGCGATTGCCGACCGCGCTGAGGGAACCTTTGCGCGCCTCCGTTACTCTTTGGGAGGCGACCGCCCCAGTCAAACTACCCACCTGCCACTGTTCCCGAGGAGGATTCACTCCCCTGGGTTAGAGCCTCAACATTGTAAGGGTGGTATTTCACCAATGACTCCCCGTCCCCTGGCGAGAACGGTTCATAGTCTCCCACCTATCCTACACATGCAAAGCCAAGACCCAATGACAGGCTGCAGTAAAGGTGCACGGGGTCTTTTTGTCCTGTCGCGGGTAATCGGTATCCTCACCGATACTCCAATTTCGCCGAGCTCGCGGAGGAGACAGCGCCCAAGTCGTTACGCCATTCGTGCAGGTCGGAACTTACCCGACAAGGAATTTCGCTACCTTAGGACCGTTATAGTTACGGCCGCCGTTTACCGGGGCTTCAGTTCAGAGCTTCGAGTTTCCTCTAACACCTCCCTTTAACCTTCCGGCACCGGGCAGGCGTCAGTGCCTATACGTCGTCTTAACCGACTTTGCAGACACCTGTGTTTTTAATAAACAGTCGCTTGGGCCGATTCTCTGCGGCCTGGTTCGGCTCCCCACGCAGCGTGGTTCACCTACTGCAGGCTCCCCTTCTCCCAAAGTTACGGGGACATTTTGCCGAGTTCCTTCTCCGCGGATCACTCGAGCACCTTAGGCTACTCGCCTCGCCTACGTGTGTCCGTTTGCGGTACGGTCGTCCAGGCACCTCCCATGCGAGGCTTTTCTCGGCGGCATGATTACGGACCCTTTGCGGGACTTTTGTCCCTTCGGCATCGGCGCTCGGCTAAAGAGGTCTTTTATCCCCTCTCATCGCCTACCACCTTACATCGGATATTCCACCACCCGACGGTCCTTTCACTCCCGCGTCCCCCCTCATGGTCGAACGCTACCTGAACGGTACAGGAATATTAACCTGTTTCCCATCGCCTACGCCCTTCGGCCTCGGCTTAGGGACCGACTAACCCGGAGCGGATAAGCCTGGCTCCGGAACCCTTAGGCTTTCGGTGACAGGGATTCTCACCCTGTTTATCGCGTACTCATTCCGGCATGCTCTCTTCCCTGCTCTCCACGGATGCTCTTCCGAGTCCGCTTCACTGACCAGGGAATGCTCCCCTACCATGACTTTCGTCATCCGTAGCTTCGGCACCGTGCTTGAGTCCCGACCATTATCGGCGCGGATTCACTTGACTAGTGAGCTATTACGCACTCTTTAAAGGAATTGCTGCTTCTAAGCCAACCTCCTAGCTGTCTCTGCAGATCCACATCCTTTCTCACTTAGCACAGATTTGGGGGCCTTAGCTGACGGTCTGGGCTCTTTCCCTCTCGCGACCGGACATTATCGCCCGCTCACTGACTCCCAGGATAAATCTCAAAGGTATTCGGAGTTTGGTTGAGTTCGGTAACCCGGTAAGGTCCCTAGCCCATCCAGTGCTCTACCTCCTCGAGATAGTTACCTGAGGCTATACCTAAATATATTTCGGGGAGAACCAGCTATCTCCGAGCTTGATTGGCCTTTCACCCCTATCCACAGCTCATCCGAGCAGTTTTCAACCCACAACGGTTCGGGCCTCCACCAGGTGTTACCCCGGCTTCACCCTGGCCATGGATAGATCGCGTCGGTTTCGGGTCTACCCCCATGCACTCGTCGCCCTGTTCAGACTCGCTTTCGCTTCGGCTCCGGACCTGAGGCCCTTAACCTCGCGCATGAGGAGTAACTCGCCGGATCATAATGCAAAAGGCACGCCGTCACCCACCCTCTTGTCCGAAGACTCGAGTCGGGCTCCGACCGCTTGTATGCACACGGTTTCAGGGTCTATTTCACTCGCCGTCAGGCGTTCTTTTCACCTTTCCCTCACGGTACTCTTCACTATCGGTCACAGGCTCGTATTTAGCCTTGGAAGATGGTCCTCCCGGATTCAGCCAGGGTTTCACGTGTCCCGGCCTACTCGGGGTCCGCATCGGATCACCTACTCGCATTTCGCGTACGGGACTCTCACCCTCTGCGGTCGTACGTTCCAGTACCGTTCCGCTATGCTTCGGTTCACCTGTGTGATGCGGCCCCACAACCCCCGGTTGAGTCACCCCAACCGGGTTTGGGCTTTTCCCTTTTCGCTCGCCGCTACTCTGGGAATCTCGATTGATTTCTTTTCCTCCAGGTACTTAGATGTTTCAGTTCCCTGGGTTGGCTCCCTGTAAGGGTGACGGGATTGGCTCCCGCCGGGTTTCCCCATTCGGACACCCCCGGATCTATGCTTGCTTGCAACTCCCCGAGGCTTTTCGCAGCTTGCCACGTCCTTCATCGCCGGCCTGTGCCTAGGCATCCGCCGTATGCACTTTCTCGCTTGACCAGCCCTCTTCCTCGAATGAACGCCGGTCGGCCGCGTTGCCGCGCCGACTGCGTCCACTCAGTACTCTCGGGCTCGTCCACCGTCGCCTTTCCAACACAGTACGCTCGGTCGTCCTGTGGCCCGGAGCTCGCCTGGCGGCGCGCCCCTGTCTCGGACGACCAGAGCGACCTAAGGCTCTAGTACTTCCTTCTACCCTGGTTTTCAAGCAGCCGTACCGCGCTCCGGCATCGATGTCGGGAGCGCCCGGGCGAAAGTTCGCCACGCGGCGCAACGCGGAAAGACTTGAAAGGTAGTCAAGACGGAGGGGAAGTCAACACCCATTCTCGTCCAACGGCAAATGAGGCCGAACGGGGCGCGGGTTTCCAACGGCAAATGAGGCCGAACGGGGCGCGGGTTTCCAACGGAGATGAGGCCGAACGGGGCGCGGGTTTCCGACGGAGATGAGGCTGAACTGGGCGCGGGTTTCCAACGGGAGATGAGGCTGAAGTCCGGGGCGAAGAGATCAATCGGAGGATGATCGTGACACTTCGCACCGAACGGATCGGGACCATCGAGGAGATGCGGGCTTTCGTGGAGGGCGACGAACCGGTGGATTTCGAGTCCGCCGTACGCTCGTCCGCTTCGAGTACCACGCGCTCAGGAAGCGGACAAGGGCCTGGTGAGGTGGTTCGTCGAGAAGGCAACCGGCTTCTCCGAGACCCAAGAGGCGACCGCCTCATCGCCCGGCACCGCAGGACCGGGAACATCCGTGATCACCGCCTGAAGCCTCCGGCCCACGCCTTTGCGCGCCGCTACACGCCCCGGGACATGGCCCTGCTGGCCGAGGTCGACGAGGCCTTCGGCCAGCTCTCCGGACCCGCCACCAAGGTCATCCTGTGGCGCATGCGCCACGTCTACGGCGACGAGCCCTTCGAGCGCTTCGCCAGCATCTCCAACGGCCACATCTACAACCTCCGCAAGAGCCGCACTTACCGGACCGGACGCCTCACCTTCCGCAATACCCAGCCCAAGCCCGTCCCGATCGGCGTGCGCCGCAAGCCACAACCCGACGGCTGGCCCGGCTTCCTGCCCGTTGACACCGTGCATCTCGGCGACCTGGGCGGCAGGAACGGCATCTACATCGTCAACATCGTCGACGAAGTCACACAGTTCCAACACCTTGGGGCCCTTCGCCGCATCACCCAGCACTTCATGGCCCCCGTCCTCGAGGACCTCATCTCCGCCTTCCCCTTCACCGTCCACGCCGTCCCTCAGGTCAACGGCTTCCTCTGCGACGACCTCTGTCCCTTCCTCAACTTCCACCGGCCTTGCCTCTTCCCCACCGAGGTCACCAGCACCCGCAGCCGCGTCACGAAGACCTACCGCCAGGCAGACGTCGCCACCCGCCACCAGCACTTCCGCTCGCTCCCCGGCGCCGAACGCTTCCTCCGGCCCGAGGTCACCTTCGACGCCCTCGACCAAAGCGCCGCCGCGTGAACCGCCTCTATCCCGCCCGCCGACTCGCCGGAGACCCTCCTGCTCACCGCTCTCCCCCAAGTCACCGGTTGCCTCTCTCCACCGTCCCGGGGCACTATCGTACCGCCCCCTTCATCCACCACCTGCCTACGGACCTCGCCTCACCCTCCCGACCTCTCCGCGTTCAGCTTCATCTCCGCATTGGAAATGACTCCCGATTTCGCTTCCTGCTTCCGATCGTCCTTCAGGCGGAGGAAAGCTCCTGTCTCCATGTTGCGTCTCGCGCCGATGTTCCCGGATAATGGAAGGGCGGAGCCCGAGCTGTCAGGTGTTTCGAGCGGGTGCTCCCCCGGGGTTCGGAGCCTTTGGAGGCACCCGGCAGTGCGGCTGGCAGAGCCTGTCAAGACGCTGAACCGGATTTTGCGAACGTGCTGGAAGCCGCATTTGCGACTCATGAAACCGGCCACCTCGCCATGCGGGGCAGCCCCCGTCTCCTGGTGAACCTGTCATGAGCGCCGGGATACGGCGGACCGAGCCACGGCAGCTGCGCACGCTCCTGCCTCCGGCTCTGAGGCGACTGCTGGCGTTTGCGATTGCACTGGCCGGGTTCATGCTGGCCGACACGCTGTATCTGCTCCTGGTGCGCTTCGCGGGTCGGGTCGACCTGCACCCGTTCGCACTGGGCGCGGAAAGCCTGCCAGGCCTGTACCAGATACTCCTGCTCGCCCATACGGGTGCCGGGCTGCTCCTGTCCGCCCTGATGCTGGCCTTCCTGGTAGCGCACCTGCCCAGCGTGTGGGTGCGATATCACACGGGGGCAGCGTGGACCGGCGCACCGTACACCGCGTTCGGGGTTGTTCTCACCGTGAGTGGCCTCTTCATTCTTACCGCAGCCGCGAACGAGGAGAACAGTTGGGCTTGGTGGCTGCACGCCGGGATGGCACTACTGGCTGTCGCCGGGTACCTGGCCCATCGCGCGGTAAGCTACACGCGCCCGCCCGCATCTGGGATCGCCCGGTTTCTGGGTGCGTCCACGGCCGCGGGCATGGTGCTTTTCGTGGCCCACGGACTGGTGGCTATGGGTGGCTCCGCAGGATCGCCCGGGGTGCCGGGCACGGCAGGTGTGGACGTCGCCGGCGGCGTCAACCGGGACGCGAGCAGGCTGTTGAGAGGCGACTTCGGGCCGTCCGGATGGGTGCCTGCGGGCGCCGTGCCGCCCGAGAGCCCGTTTTTCCCCTCACCCGCGACCACCACAACCGGAGAACTCCTCGCTGCTTCCATCCTCGCGCCCCGCGAGTCGAACGCGAGTTCCGAGGCAATACGAGCGGAAGCCGCGGCCCGTGGTTTCGTCGTCGACACGCATATCGGTGCGGAGAGCTGTGTGCGTTGCCATGCTGACGTCGTCGAACAGTGGGCGACTTCGGCGCATCGGTTCGCGTCGTTCAACAACCCGTTCTACGAGGCGACGATCGTTGCAATGCGCATGGAGTCCCTCGAGCCCAACCGGTGGATCGAGCGCCACCTGGCGTCCCTCGGTGCTGGCAGGGATGAGGTCGGGCGGGCCAAAAGCAAGTGGTGCGGCGGATGTCACGACCCCGTCCTCATGTTCGGCGGATCGATGCTGAACGAGATCGACAGAACCTCTATCGAAGCGCAGGCCGGGCTCACCTGTTTGTCGTGTCACGCAATCGACCGCGTCCACGACCGCACCGGGAACGGGAACTACAACATCGCGGATCGATCGGGAGACCCCTATATCCTCTCGTCCTCGCCACCGGGATCGGTGGGCCGCCTTCTTCACGACGCCGCTCTGAAGGCCCGACCCGCGGTGCACGCCGCGCGCATGCTCAAGCCGTTCTTTCGGACCAGCAGCTATTGCGCGACATGCCACAAGGTCGGTCTGACCGAGCCCGTCAACGGCTACCGGTGGCTTCGCGGCCAGAACGAGTTCGACAGCTGGGACGACGGCGGCGTGTCGCTCAACGCGGCCCGCACTTTCTACCTTCCGGAAGCACCGCAGAATTGCCAGGACTGCCACATGCCCCTCGAGCCCGCGTCGCAGGACCTCGCCGCGGAGAACGGGATGGTGCGTTCGCATCGGTTTCTGGCGGCCAACACTGCTCTCCCCTTCTTGAGGGGCGATACGGCCACGATGCGCCGCATCGAACACTACCTGCGCGCCGGGAAGGTGCGCATCGACATCTTTGCGGTGCGAGTCGCCGAGCCGGGATTGTCCCTGCCTCTCACGAGCGGAGAATCGCAGGTTCCGGCGGCCACACCGGTCACCTTCGATGTCGTGGTCAGGAATCTGGGGGTCGGACATACGTTTCCGGGAGGCACCAACGACTCCAATGAGGGGTGGATCGAGTTCATTCTGACGGACACCCTGGGCCGCCGCGTCGCCGCGAGCGGCTTGATCGGAGACGATGGGCACCTGGACCCGTTCGCTCACACCTTCAAGTCGCTCCTGGTCGACAGTGCCGGCAACGCGATCCACAGGCGTAACGCGCAGGATATCCACACGACCGTATACGCGAATGTCATCGGTCCCGGAAGCGCCGACCTCGCGCACTATGAGCTGACCCTCCCGGCCACGTTGGCCGGCTCGGCCCTCACGCTCACCGCACGCCTTCTCTGGCGTAAGTTCGACCGCACATACAGCGATTTCGCCTTCGCGTCGAACCCCGCCGGGTTTCGTGCGTTCGATGCCCCTCCGGAGCTGCCGATTACCGAGATCGCCTCCGACACGGTGCAGATCGTCGTGACCAGGCCAGGGAGTGACATCGCCCGTGCACCGGGTTCGCCCAACTCCGACTGGACGCGTCACAACGACTACGGAATCGCGCTTCTGCTGGAGGGCGACACACGGCGAGCGGCCCAAGCATTCACCCGCGTGGAGGAACTCGTTCCGGGTCGGGTCGACGGTCCGCTCAACCTGGCGCGTACGGCACTCGCGGAAGGAAATCTCGGGCTGGCCTACGAGGCGCTGGATCGCTCGGAAGCGGTCGAGGCCGGCAACCCGCGGGCCGCCTGGGTCTGGGGCCGGGTGCTTCAGGAAGACGGCCGTTACGAAGACGCCGTCCTCGCGTACCGGCGTGTCCTCGAAACGTTTCCGGGAGACCGCGCGACCTGGCGTGCGCTGGGCAGAACCCTCTTCCTCGACGGCCGTCACGAAGAGGCGCTCGCGGCTTTGGCGCAAGTCCTCGAAATCGATCCTGAGGATCGTGTTGCCCACTATCATCGCATGCTGGCACTTCGGGCGTTGGGGCGTGATGAAGAGGCCGCGCGCGCCGAGGCGGCGTACCTGTACTACGCGGTCGACGAGGCCGCTCAAGAAGTGACGCGGGCCTATCGAGCCCGGGAGCCGGGCGCCAACATCATGGCGCAACAGATTCCGGTTCATCGCCTGAAGGTCGTCAGATGAAGCCGCGCGGTGGGTGCGGCGGGCGCAAGGGTCTGGAGCGATTGCGGTCCTGGGCGCCCTTGATCGCGTGTGCCGGGGGCGCGTGCGGCGAGCCGGCGACGGAGCGCGCCGTGCCACAGTACTCGGAAACGTCATACGCGACGAATCCCCGGGGCGAAGTGACGACCCGGCTGCACTTTACCGAGATCACCCGGGAAGCGGGGATCGAATTCCAACATGTGACCGGTGCCTTCGGTGAAAAGTGGATGCCCGAAACGCTCGGTAGCGGAGCCGCCTTCTTCGACTACGACAGCGACGGAATGCCCGACCTCCTGCTGGTGAATTCGAATTGGTGGCTCGGCCACGAAGGTTCGGGGGAGCGGCCGGTCCAGCGGCTGTACCGCAACCTCGGCGGCGGGCGTTTCGAGGACAGAACGGCACCGGCGGGCCTCGATGTGTCGCTCTACGGGATGGGAGCGGCCGTGGCGGACTACGATGGCGACGGCGACCCCGACATCTACCTTACCGCGGTGGGCACGAACCGTCTGCTGCGAAACGACGATGGCGCTTTCACCGACGTGACCGTCCAGGCCGGTGTGGGCGGGGACCCGCCGGGGGGACCGCCCGCGTGGTCGACCGGGGCCGCCTGGGTCGACATCGATCTCGACGGCTGGCTGGACCTGTTCGTCTGCAACTACGTGCGGTGGACGCCTGAGACCGACCTTTTCACCACGATCGACGGAACCAACAAGTCCTACGCCACGCCGCATCAATACCGGGGGGAGTCCTGTCGCCTGTACCGGAACCGGGGACCCGGCGAGAGCTTCGCGGACATCACCGACGCCGCGGGTGTTCACAATCCTGATGGAAAGTCGCTGGGCGTAGCGGTCACAGACTTCAACGACGATGGCTGGCCCGATCTCGTCGTCGCCAACGACACCCAGCGCAACTTTCTGTACAGGAACCGGGGCGACGGAAGCTTCGTCGACATCGCCGTGCGCGCCGGCGTGGCCTTCGATGAAGCGGGACGCGCCCGTGCGGGCATGGGCGTCGATGTCGCGGATCTGACCGGAGACGGAGGCTGGGCGATCGCCATCGGGAACTTCGCACACGAACCGATGTCCCTGTTCGCGAAGATCGGCGACGATCTCTTCCAGGACCGCGCGGGTGCTGCGGGCCTCTCTCGACCGACGCTGATCCCGTTGACCTTCGGCGTCGTGTACGCCGACTTGGACCTGGACGGGGCGCTCGATATCGTCGCGGCGAACGGCCATATCGAGCCCGGAATAGCCGCGGTCAGACGGGAGCAGAGCTTCGCCCAGCCCCCGCAGCTCTTTGTCGGCGATGGCGCTGGAGCGTTCGTCGACGTCAGCGATTTGGCGGGCGCCGATTTCCGGCAGCCGCTCGTGGGGCGTGGTGTCGCCACTGCCGACATCGACGGAGACGGTGACCTCGACCTGCTGTTCACGGCAAACAACGGCACGCCCAGGCTTCTGCGCAACGACCTGGATGGGGCATCCGGGATCGGAGTCAGCCTCTTCGGCGCGGCGCCCAATCACCGTGCGCTGGGCGCGTTGGTCACCGCTTACGCAGCCGGACGGACACAGCGGCGTTTCGTCGCCACGGGCTCGTCGTATCTTGCGCAGTCTTCGCTCATGCCGCTCTACTTTGGTCTTGGAAACGCGGGGGGCGCGGACAGTGTCGTGGTACGGTGGCCGGTCAGCGGCAGCTTCACGCGGGTGGGGCACGTCGCGGCGGGTGAGCAGGTGATCCTGAGGGAAACGCCCAGATAACAGCCAGGGAGACTTCGGCATGAAGCCGCTGAGGCTCAGTTTCGCAATCGCGGTGGCAAGCACGGGGCTGACGGGGTGCGATGTCGGGGCGCCCGATGCCGCGGAGTTGTTGACAATCCGGTCCATCGGGCTGGCCCACCTCGAGGAGAACAGGCTCGAAGAGGCCGCAGCCGAGTTCGGCCGCCTGGTGGAGATGGCCCCGGGCGATCCGGCGGGCTTCGCCAATCTGGGACTCGCCTACCTGCGGATGGGGCGGCTGGACGATGGCGAGGGCGAGGTGCGCCGAGCCCTCGCAATCGACCCGGAAAACCCCGATGTGCGACTGATCCTCGCAGACATTCTGCTCGCCGGCGAGCGGGCGGGTGAGGCACGGACGGAACTCGAGCGAGCATTGTCGGCCGACCCGAGGCACGCAAGGACTCTCTACGCTCTGGCGCGTCTAGACGCGGACTCGACCGGATCCGAGCCCCGAATCCGTCGCGCGGCGACACTCGGGGATCTCGCCAGTCTCCAGCCCGGCAATGTGACGGTGCGTGTAGAGCACGTGGAGGCGCTGCTCACGGCCGGGAATGCCGACTCCGCCGCAGCCGGACTCGAAGCACTGCGCCAGATCGTCCCGGTGTTCCCCGTGGAAGGCCAGGATCTCTTCGACGCGGCACTTCTCTCGGCCCGAGACGGCGACGATGCGGATGCGCTTGCCGCAGTGTTGCCCTTTCACAACGTCATGCGCACGACGCCGGCCTATCAGCGGGGTCTGCGCGAACTGCGCGGACCCGGTGGTGTGCTGGCAGGCTTCCCCCTCGTCACCTTCAGCGAAATGGCCGGTGCCGGAGAGCGCGACGCCGGGACCGTCCTGGCCGGGACCCGCTTTACGGATGTGACCGCGTCAGCAGGATTCCCCCCTGGTGGATCCGCGGCCGATGGGAGTGCGTTTGCGGTCGTCGACTTCGACGGGGATGGAGACCAGGATGTCTTCGCCGGCGGCAGTCTGCTTCGCAACGATGCGGGGGTCTTCACCGACGTGACCGGTGACGCCGGGCTCGCCGGGCCGCGCTCCGCAGCTGCTCTGTTCGCCGACCTCGACAACGACGGGACGCTTGACCTGTACCTGGCCCGTCCCTCCAGCGGCGTGTACTACCGCAATCGCGGTGACGGCGCCTTTGTGGACGCCACCGCGTCGCTGGGAGTTGCGCTCCCCTCCGGCACACCTCTCTTCCTCGACTACGATCACGACGGGGATCTCGACCTTTCACTCGCCGCGCCCGATGCGGGGATGATGCTGCGGAACAACCTCGACGGTACTCTGGCCGATGTTACCGAACCCGCGGGCACGGAGGGCGGCAGGGCCTCCGGCGGGTCGGCGGCGTTCGGCGACTTCGACGACGATGACGATCTCGATTTCGTGGTCGCCGACCCCGGGGGGGCGCTGCGGTTGTACGACAACGAGCGTTCAGGCCGGATGGTCGAACGTGCGGCCGAGCGCGGTCTGGCGGGGGAAGGCCAGGGCGTCGTCTCGGTGGGTGACTACAACAACGATGGGCAGCTCGACCTCCTCACCGGCCCGCGGGGTGGTCCGGGCATCACCCTCTGGCACAACCTGGGCGGAGGCCGCTTCGAGGCCGACGACCGCCCCGAGGCCCTCCTCGAAGGCACGGCAGGCTTCGTCGTTCACGACGCGATCTTCGTCGACTTCGACAACGATGGCTGGCTCGACATCGCCCTCGCCGGCGAGTCCCGTTCGGGCGAAGGGGCCATCAGGCTCTACCACAACGCTGCCGCCGGGCGCTTCGACGACGTGTCGCATATGGTACCGCCGCTCCCCCCGATGCGTCGCATTGCGGCGGCGGACTTCGGCAGCGACGGAGACCTCGACCTTTTCGCGTTGACCGCCGACGGCTCGGGAAGGCTGCTGCGGAACGACGGCGCAAACGCGAATCGCTACCTCAAGATGCGGCTGGTCGGACTCTCCACCGGCAGCGGAAAGAACAACCACTTCGGTCTCGGAGCCCGGATCGAAATCCGCGCAGGCGCCCTCTACCGGACGCTCGTCGTCGCCGAGCCGGAGGTGCACGTCGGGCTCGGCCAACGCCCGCAGGCCGATGTCGTGCGCGTGCGATGGCCGAACGGCGTGCCCCAGAACATCCTGTACAGCGGCGCGAACCAGTCGATCGTGGAGGAACAGATCCTCAAGGGTTCGTGCCCGACGCTCTTCGCCTGGAACGGTGAGCGATTCGAATTCGTCACAGATGTCATGTGGAAGAGCGCGCTCGGGATGCCGGTCGGACTCATGGCGCGGGGCGACGCCCAATACGCCCCACCCGGGGCGTCGCAGGAGTACCTGCGCATTCCGGGCGATGCGCTGCGCGAACGAGACGGCAGCTACGAGTTGCGCATCACCGATGAGCTATGGGAGACCTTCTATGTGGACAAGGTGGAACTGATTGCCGTCGATCATCCCGATTCGGTGGACGTCTTCGTCGACGAGCGCTTTGTCCCCCCGGGGGAAGATGTCCAGCTGGAGCTCCATCAGGTCTCGGACAGGCGGCGGCCGCAGTCCGCATCCGACCACCTGGGACGGGACGCGCTCCCGGCACTGTCAGCGCTCGACGATGTGTATGTGGGCGGTTTCGAGCCGCTCCGCTACCAGGGCGTAAGCGAGTTGCACGACCTCGTGCTCGATTTGGGGGATTTTGCGCCCGCGCAGCCGGTGCGGCTGTACCTGCGCGGGTGGATCTTCCCGACCGACGCCAGCATCAACGTCGCGCTGTCACAATCGCAGGTACTCGCGACGGTGGCCCCGTATCTGCAGGTGATCGGGGACGACGGCGAGTGGGAGACCGTGGTGCCGGCGCTCAGTTTCCCTTCGGGAAAGAACAAGACGATCGTACAGGACCTGACCGGACTGTTTCCCACTGCCGACCACCGCGTTCGCATCCGTACCAACATGAACATCTACTGGGACGAGGTGTTCTTTTCCCTGGGTGCCGTGGAGACGCCAACTCGTCTGACTGTGCTCGGGCCCGCCGAGGCTGACCTTCGCTACCGGGGGTTCTCCAGGGAATTCCGCAAGGGGGGGCGTCATGGCCCTCCGTGGTTCGACTACGAGTCGGTGTTGACGGAGCCGCGCTGGCGACCGATCGTCGGGCGATTCACTCGTTACGGTGATGTCACGCCGCTGGTAGAGGAGTCGGACGACCTGTATCCCATCATGGGACCCGGCGACGAACTGGCCCTGCGTTTCGACGCCTCGGGGCTTCCCCGCCCGCCAGCGGGGTGGACGCGCGACTTCCTGATCTATACCGAGGGTTGGCTGAAGGACGCCGACATGAACACTGCATCCGGTTGGAGGGTGGACCCCCTGCCCTTCCACGGCATGGCCGAATATCCCTACGGCTCCGGTGAATCCTACCCGCATGCGGAGGTTGTCGCCGAATGGCACACGCGTGAGTCTGTCCCGGCGTCAGGACCGGACGAAGAGAATCGGTCACCGAGGTAGACAACACCCGGCTGCCAGGTATTGCCGGCGCACTCCCGCGCCCCCATGGTAAGCAAACTCGTCGCCGGCATCTCGGGCGAGCGCCCGCTCTCCCGGTGACTGCATCGACGGAATGGCGCCGCGGTTCGACCGAAGGAGTTGGAGATGGAAGCAAGCCGTCGACCCGGGATGGCCTTGGCGTTATGTCTGGCACTTCTGCCGACATCCGGCCAGGCGTTGCCGCTACCCCAGGACCCCGCCGACCGGGCCAGCCCGTCGGGACAGCGGCCTGCCGTCACTGCTGTCCAGCTGTCGGGCCTGTCCTGGCGAGAGATCGGTCCGGCCATGTTCTCGGGACGGATCGCGGATGTGGCCGGCGTCCCCGGCAACCGCAATATCCTGTACGTGGGCACCGCATCGTCGGGACTCTTCAGGTCCACAAACGGCGGCATTACGTTCGAGCCGGTCTTCGAGACGGGGGGCACGCTGTCGATCGGGGCAATCGCCGTGCACCCGGAAGATCCCGAAGTCGTCTACGTGGGCACGGGGGAAGGCGCTGTCCGCAACAGCATTTCGTTCGGCGACGGCATCTACAGGACCACGGACGGTGGCGAGACCTGGGTCCATCTGGGACTGACCGACTCGGAGCGGTTTTCGCGCATCGTCATCGATCCGGAAAACCCCGAAATCGTGTTCGCGGCGGCGATGGGCCACGCCTGGGGGCCGAACAGCGAGCGCGGCCTCTTCCGGAGCCGGGACGGCGGCGCGACGTGGGACAGGGTCCTGTACATGAGCGAGACCACGGGGGCCAGCGATGTGGCCGTCGATCGGTCGGATCCGGACATCGTGTACGCCGGGATGTACGACTACCTTCGCCGGCCCTGGCATTTCCGCAGCGGCGGGCCCGGGAGCGGGCTCTTCCGGTCCACCGACGGCGGTGACACCTGGACGCGCCTCACGGACCCGGCACTGGACAACGGCCTGCCGGGCAACGCACTGATCGGGCGCGTGGGGGTCAGCGTGCACGCCGGAGATCCGAATCGCGTCTACGCACTGATCGAGTCGCAGGAGGAAGGGGAGCTATGGCGCTCCGACGACAGGGGACACAGCTGGCGCATGGTCAACGCCGAACGGCGGCTCAACAACCGGCCCTTCTACTACACGCAGGTGCGCGCCGATCCGGTGGATCCCGACCGGGTGTACACGCTGGCGGGACAGTTCAGCGTCTCGACCGACGGCGGGCTCAGCTTCCGCGGCCACGGCGGGAGCATGTTCGGAGACCACCATGCGCTGTGGATCGACCCGACCGATCCGGCGCGGCTGCTGTCCGGCACGGATGGGGGCTTCTGGATCTCCAACGACTTCGGGCAGAACTGGGATTTTCTGAACAACATGCCCATGGCCCAGGCATACCATCTGGGGCTGGACATGGCCGAGCCCTACAACGTCCTGGGAGGGTTTCAGGACCACGAGATCTGGCGCGGTCCGAACGAGAACTGGAACCGGGTGGGCGTGCGCGAGGGCGACTGGGTGCGCCTGCGCTACATGGCCGACGGCATGTACACGGTCGCCGATCCGCGCGACCCCAACATCATCTACTACAACGGCCACTTCGGAGACATCACGCGCATCGACATGCGCACCCGGGAGGAGCGCTACATCCAGCCGTATCCTCCAGGTCCGGCGGGCGGCGGCGCCGAACTTGAGGAGTACCGCTTCAACTGGAACGCGCCGATCCACATGTCGCCCAGCGATCCGGACGTCGTCTACTTCGGCGGCAACGTCGTCTTCCGGACGCGGGACGGCGGAGAGACGTGGGACATCATCAGTCCCGACCTCACCAGGGACGATCCGGAGCAGCAGAGGTTGTCCGGCGGCCCGATCACCCCGGACAACACCAGGGCCGAATACCACAACACCATCCTGGCCATCTCCGAGAGCGCGCTCGACCCGGATGTGATCTGGGTGGGAACCGACGACGGGAATGTCCAGATCACCCGGGATGGAGGCCGCAGCTGGACCAACGTGGCACCGAACATCGAGGGAGCGCCGCCGCGCTCCTGGGTGGCCGCCGTCCAGGCGTCGCGGGTCGAGCCCGGGAGGGCCTACGTCGCGATCGACCAGCACAGGATGGACGATTTCGATGCCTATGTCTTTGTCACCGAGGACTTCGGCATCACCTGGCGCCGCATCAGTGACGGGCTGCGCGGCTACGTGCACGTTGTCGACGAGGATCTTCGCTCTCCCCACCTCCTCTACGCCGGCACCGAACTCGGGATCTTCGCCTCCTTCGACCGCGGCGCGAGCTGGGCGGACCTGCGGCTTGGCCTGCCTCCCGTGGCGGTTCGGGACCTGGAAGTGCATCCGCGCGACAACGATCTGGTCATCGCCACGCACTCGCGGGGGTTCTACATACTGGACGATGTGACCGCGCTCCAGCGGCTTGCGGACGCCGGCGAATCGGGCGAAGCGCTGCGCGGACTCGAACTCTTCGATCCAATGCCCGCCGTGCGCTACACCAGGGCATCCGATGTCAGCACGCTGGGGGACCGGGTCTGGGTAGCCCCGAACCAGCCGTACGGAGCCCTGTTGACCTATTGGGCAGACGCCGAGCTGGCCGCTGGAGCGAGGGTGCGGGTCGACATCGCCGACGGCACCGGACGGACGGTTCGCTCACTGACGGGGCCGGCCGAAGCCGGAATCAACCGCGTTGTGTGGAATCTGGCCGAGCGTTCGGCGTGCGAGGCGGAGGAGGATGGTGGTGGCCCATCCGAACGCAGCCGGCGAGGGCGTGGCGGTGGGGGCACTTGGGTGCGGGCGATTCCGGGGACGTATTCGGTGCGTCTTGCACTGGGCGATCAGGTGAGCGAGCGGACCCTCGTCGTGCGCATGGATCCGCGGGTGGATGCGTCGGCGGCCGACATGCAGGAATGGTATCGTGCGGCGAACGCCATCGAGCTGGCGGAGTGCAGGGTCCAGGGCGCGCTGGCCCGCCTGCGGCCTCTGGACGCCCGCCTGGAGGAGTTGGAGCGGACGACGTCGGATCCGGCGATTCGCGCCGAGGCTGCGTCGGTGCGCGAGGCCCTGCGGCCCATTCTGCTCGGGTTCGCGGGCGACGTGAGGGATCCGGAGCACGTCAATCTCGCGGGACGCCTGAACTGGCTGACGATTCAAGTCGGCAACTACAGCGGCCCGCCCACTGCGGCCCAGGCCGACTGGATCGAGCGCTATGCAGGCCAGGTCGCGGAATACCGGGGGAGGTTCGAAGCCATTCTTGCGGGACCGGTGGCGGAGCTGGACAGGAAAACCGGCGGGAGCGGGGCCGAGGGACGGGCGAGCGACGAGCCGGGTGTGCGCGATGGACCGCCGTGATTTCCTGAGGGCGGCGGCCGGCGCGGGCCTGATGCCTCTGCCCGCGGCCATTGAGCGCTTCGGGGGAGCGACGGGTGTCGAGCCGTGCTCCTCCGGGGAGTTCGATCCTTCCCTGCTCCCCCCGCCGGTGGCCGACTACCCGCTGAGGCCGGTCCGGTTCGACCGCGTCGACATCCGGGACGAGTTCTGGCGACCCCGTATGGACGCCAACCGGGAGGTCTCGCTGCACTACTGCTTCGAGAGGTTCGGGGACGGAGGCTTCAGCCTGAGCAAGCTCATCGAAGCCGCAGCCTATATGCTGGAAGAGCGACCGGACCCCGAACTCGAGGCCTACGTGGACACGCGCATCGACGGTCTGCTTGCCGGGATGGGGGAGCGTATCCGGACGGCGGAGCAATCGGTCCGCGTCTCGGGCCATGTACTGGAGGCGGCGTCGGCGTACGCCGACGCGACCGGCAAGTCGAAGCTCCTCGACGCGGTCGCGAGCCTTGCCGACCAGATAGACGAGGTCTACGGGCCCGGGCGGGAGACGCATATCTCCGGCCACCAGGGGCTGAAGATCGGCCTCGTCTCGCTGTACCGGGCCACCGGCGACGACCGCTACTGGAAGCTGGCGAAGTTCTTCGCGGACGAGCGGGGCCGGGACGACTACCCGCGCACGGGCGAGTATGCGCTGGACCGTACCTACGCCCAGGATCACCAGCCGGTGGTGGAGCAGGCGGAGGCGGTCGGGCACGCGGTGCGGGCGACCTTCCTGTACATCGCGATGACCGACATCGCGGCGCTCTCCGGAGACGCGGCGTATGTCGAGGCCGTCCACCGGATCTGGCACGACCAGACTCATCTGAAGACATACCTCACCGGCGGGATCGGATCGACGCGGTTCCACGAGAAGTACGGCGAGCCGCACGAGCTGCCCAACCTCAGCGCCTGGAACGAGACGTGCGCGGCCTACGGCAGCGCGGTCTGGTGCCACCGGCTGGCGCTGCTCGACCGCGACGCCCGCTACGTGGACGTGATGGAGCGGGTGCTCTACAACGCCCTGCTCGTGGGCGTGTCGCTGCGGGGCGACCGTTTCTTCTATCAGAATCCGCTCAAGTCCTTCGGGGACTATGAGCGCTTCGACTGGATCAACGTCCCGTGCTGCCCGCCGAATGTGATCCGCATCCTCGCGTCGATCGGCAGCTACGTGTACGCGACCGATCCATCGGGGATGTTGTATGTGAATCTTTTCACAAACAGCGAAGCCCGCCTCGACATCGCCGGCATTCCCGTGCGGGTGCGCCAGGAGACGCGCTACCCGTGGGAGGGCCGCGTCCGCATCCTGATCGACCCGGAGCGCGAGACCCCCTTCCCGCTGCTTGTGCGGATCCCCGGGTGGGCGCGTAGCGAGGTCATGCCGGGCGGGTTGTACCGGTTTGCGGATGCGGACCCCGAGCCGCCGACCCTGCGGGTGGGCGGGAGCAATCTGCCCCTTGAGCCGGTGCCCGGGCACGCGCTGGAACGGGGCTATGCGAGGATCGACCGCACCTGGCGCCCCGGCGACATCGTCGAGCTGGACCTTCCGATGCCGGTGCGGCGGGTGCTGGCCCATGACGCGATCCGGGACGACCGCGGCCGGGTCGCCCTGCAGCGCGGGCCCCTCGTCTACTGCGCGGAGTGGCCGGACAACGGTGGACGGGCGCTGAACATCGTCGTGCCGGACAGCGCCACCTTCGATTCCGGGTTCCGGCCGGAGCTGCTGGATGGGGTTCAGGTGATCAGGGGCGACGTGGAGGCGATCCTGGAGGACAGCCGTGGTGAGGACGCGCCGACCGGCCCGCACCGGCTCACCGCCATCCCCTACTACGCGTGGGCCAACCGTGGGATGGGCGAGATGGCCGTATGGATGGCGCGGGAGCCCGCCGCTGCCTGGCTCCCTCCGGCGCTCCCGGCCCCGATCACGGCCGTCCGCACTTCCGGCGGCGTGGAAAAGGGCTGGACGGGGTACAACGACCAGAACGACGACCTGGCCGCGATCCACGACGGGCGCGAGCCGATCAACTCCGCCGACCAGTCGCACCGCTTCTTCCGCATGCGGCCCCCGGTGGGCGAGCGGGCCTGGCTGGAGTACGAATTCGAGGCGCCGGTGCGCGTGTCTTCATCGCGGGTGTATTTCTTCGACGACAAGCGGTTCTGCAATTTCCCCGAGTCGTGGCGGCTGCTGTGGCGCGACGGCGGGGAGTGGAAGCCGGTGACCGCCCGGGGCGCCATCGCAGTCCTGCAGGACGCGTGGAGCACCATCGAGTTCGATCCGATCGTGACCCCCGCCCTGCGGCTGGAGGTCGAGCCCCGCACGGTGTCGTACAGGGCCGGACAGATCGGTCCCCCGGCCGCGATGTTCATCGACGAAGACATCGAGTGGCGAGAGTTCGGAATCATCGAATGGCAGGTCGGATGAAGGTGTCGACATGAACAGGAACATCCCTCGACGGCGTTTCCTCCGGACCGCCCCCGCGGCAGGGGCATTGGCGTACGCGACGACCGGGCGAGCCATTGAGCCTACGGTGTCCGGCGCGACCACCGACGGCCCGCCCGACATCGAACTGTGGAGGTCGAGGCACACGCTGGCCGCCGACTATCCGATACGTCCCAGCCTCCCTTACGAGGTAACGCTGGCCGACGGGTTCTGGCGGCCCCGGGTTCAGAGGAACGCACAGGTGACTATCCCGCTCGAAGTCCGGAAGCTGGAAGCTGCGCCCAGGCAGACGCGGGGTGGTGTCCTCGAGGCCGCGATGTTGTCGCTCATGACCCACCCCGATCCGTGGCTGCAGGCATGGGTGGACAAGAGGGTCGGCGAGTTGGCGGGCGAGGCGGCGCCAGCCAGCAATCGCGACTTCGGGGTCGCGGCTACCCGTTACCACACCACGGGTGACAGGGATCTCCTAGACAGGGCGAGTCAGTCGGCGGCGCTGCTCTACGACGACTTCCAAGCCAACGACCCTCCGTTTTCGGGCGGAGAGAGGGACTCGCTCAACTGCTCCCGGCTCTACCGTGTCACCGGCGACCCCGAGCACCTCCAACTCGCCAGGCACTACCTGGACATCAGGGGCCGGGAAGACTCGGTGGGCCGGAGTCGCCACAACCAGTCCCACGAGCACGTCCTTGAACAGACGGAGGCCGTGGGACATGCGGTGAACTGCATGACGCTGGCGGTCTCGATGGCGGACGTCGGCATCCTTTCGGGACGGGACGAGTACCTGCGGGTCGCCGAGCGCATGTGGCACGACGCCGTGAGCCGCAAGATGTACATCACGGGTGGCGTCGGAACCACCGGCAACGAGGGCTTCGGCGAGCCCTACTCCCTGCCGAACATCGACGCGTACTCGGAGACGTGCGCGGTCCTCATGCTGATCACCCTGAGCCACAATCTCTTTCTCGCTACGGGTGACGGCCGCTACATCGACGTCATGGAACGCGGCATGTACAACAATGCCGTGTGCGGCGTTTCGCTCTCGGGGGACCACTACTTCTATGTGAATCGGCTGGCGAGTGCCGGAGACGGCCGTGATCTCCGCTGGCAGCGGGCCTCACTGGAGTGCTGTCCCCCCACCCTTGTCCGCTTCATGGCCCGCATGCCGGGCTACGCGTACGCTCAGGACCCGGACGGGGTGGTCTTCGTGAACCTCTACGTCTCCAGCGAAACCGCGTTCGAGGTGGACGGCCGCGCGCTGCGGCTATCGGTGGAAAGTGAGATGCCGTGGGGTGGAAGCTCGTCGATCACCGTTTCGGCCGTGGAGGCGGTGGAGGGCACGATACGGTTGCGCATACCGGGGTGGGCCAGGGATGTCCCGACTCCGGAGGGACTCTACACGTATGCGGACCCGCTCGAGAGCCGCGCGCGCATTGCGGTGAATGGACAGCCGGCCGACGCGACGCCCGACGGCATGGGCTACGTGTCGCTGACGCGCGCGTGGCAGGACGGTGACACAATCGAGGTCGAGTTCACGATGGACGCTCGCAAGGTGGTCCCCGACCCGCGCGTGAGAGAGAACCGGGGCCGCTTTGCGGTCGAGCGCGGACCGGTCGTCTACTGCTGCGAGTGGCCCGAGGCGGAAGGCGGCGACGTTCTCGAGCTGCTCTTCGACGATGCCGAAGCGATGCGGGTCCGTTTCGATTTCGACCTCCTCGGCGGCCACCCGGTCATCGACACCCGGGCCCGGCGCATGACTGACCCGGCATCACCCACGAGGCCCGTGACGCTGATCCCCTACCACCTGTGGGCCAACCGCGGCGCGGGTGAGATGTCCGTATGGCTCTCCCGGGAGGAATTGCGGCCCGGCGACACAGGGCCTTCCGGAGGATTCATCTTTTACGTGAATCCGAGTTACGCAAATGACGGCTGGCGTTACCTCGAGGCTGCTCCGTCCGACCAGAGCGGGGGCGCGAAGTGGGGGTGTTTTCGGCGGGAGGTGCCGGGCGCGCGCGGGACGGCCGTCGGGACCGGCAGACAGAACACAGCCGACATCCTTGCGGCGTGCGACGAGCCGGGTTCGGCCGCATATCTGTGCGCGAACCTCGTGCTCAACGGGATCGGCGGCTGGTTCCTGCCGTCGACGGACGAGCTGGTTCTCCTGTACCGCAACCTCCGCGCGCAGGGACTCGGCAACTTCAGGGACGCGGGCCTCTCCGACAACTTTACGTACTGGGCGTCGTCTCAGGTCAGCGCCGACATGGCTGCTCACGTCGACCTCCCCGACCTGGGCCGGGTGCACGGCGACGACAAGGACTTCCCCCGCAGGGTGAGGGCGATCAGGGCCCTTTGAGGAGTGGATAATGGCTGATTCGATGGACCGCCGGGAGTTCGTGCGCAGGGCTTCGACCGGCTCCGCCGCGCTCGCGGGTTCCTCGGCCCTCGCGGGGTCTTCGGTGCTTGGCAGCCTGACCGGTTGCAGCCGGCCTTCACGTCAGGACGCCCCCAGGCCCAACGTTGTTCTGATCTTCACCGACGACCTGGGTTACTCCGACATCGGCTGCTACGGCGGAGAGCTGCGTACCCCCAACATCGACGCCCTGGGAATGGCCGGAGTGCGCTTCACCAACTTCATCAACGCCGCCCGCTGCTGCCCCTCCAGGGCGTGCATCCTGACTGGTCTGTATCCCCACCAGGCAGGGGTGGGCGGCATGATGAACGACCGGGGCGTGCCGGGCTACCGGGGCGACCTGGGCCGCGACTGCGTCACCCTCGCTGAAGTGCTGAGAGGTACGGGCTACGGCACCTATGCCACCGGCAAATGGCACGTCACGCGCTTCATCGAGGCGGACGGCCGGAAGCACAACTGGCCTCTTCAGCGCGGCTTCGACCGCTACTTCGGCACGATAACGGGCGCGGGGAGCTACTTCGAACCCCAGACCCTGACCCTCGACAACGACCCCGTCGAAGATCTCGGCGAGGGCTTCTACTACACCGACGCGATCGGCGACCGCTCGGTGCAGTTCATCGAGGACCACCTGGATCGCACACCCTCGGCCCCGTTCTTTCTGTACCAGTCCTTCACGGCACCCCACTGGCCGCTGCACGCCACCGAAGAGGATATCGCTCGCGCGGAAGGGCGCTTCGACGACGGCTGGGACCGGCTCCGCCGGGAGCGTCACGAGCGCATGCTGGCGGCAGGGATCGTCGACCCGAGCTGGGCGCTGCCCGAGCGGGAGGCCGGCGCCCCACCCTGGGAGGAGGCGGTGAACCGGGACTGGCATCTCCGCCGCATGGAGGTCTACGCGGCGCAGGTCGAGTCGATGGACCTGGCGGTAGGACGCCTGGTCGAGACTCTGCGGCGGCGCGGCGTCTTCAAAGACACGCTGATCCTCTTTCTGTCAGACAACGGCGGGTGCGCCGAGGAGATCAACAACCAGGGGTGGTACGACTACATCCTCCGCGGGGGCGAGCGCGTCAGCCGGGAGTTCACCCTGGACGGGAGGCCGATCCAGGTGGGCAACGACCCATCCGTCCTGCCCGGCCCCGACGACACCTACCAGAGCTATGGCCTGCCGTGGGCCAACCTCTCGAACACGCCCTTCCGGCTCTACAAGGCCCTGACCCACACCGGGGGCGTGGCGACCCCGCTCATCGCGCACTGGCCGGCGGGCATCACCTCAGCGGGCGAACTCAGGGACCAGCCCGGCCATCTCATCGACATCATGCCGACGCTCGTGGAACTCGCCGGGGCCGCCTACCCCACCGAGTACGCCGGCGAAGCGATCCAGCCGATGGAAGGCGTCAGCCTCATCCCGGCATTTGCGGACGACCGCCCCCTGGACCGGGACGCGATCCATGTCGAGCACGAGGGGAGCCGGGCCGTGATGGACGGGGACTTGAAGGCGGTGGCGCGGGGCAGCGGCGGCGCCTGGGAACTCTACGACACGGAACTCGACCGGACCGAGACGGTGGATCTGGCCGCACGGTATCCGGTTGAACTGGCTCGGCTCACTGCGATGTGGGAGGACTGGGCGAATCGGGTGCGGGTTTTTCCGCAGCCCGACGCTGGATAGGCCGCGCGAGACGGCGGGCTGGGCCCCCTCCGTTCAGAACACCACCTCGACGCGCGACCCCGCGTATCGGGCCGTTCTCGTCTCCCCGCCCGTTAGCAGCTCGACCACGTATGTGCGGCCCTCCGGCAGGAGGTTGACGGCCCCCGGCGGGGCACCCGGCTCGATCGTCAGGAGAGCCGCACCGTCGTCCCAGGTCATCCGCGTCCAGGTGCCGCGGCCCTGCAGATAGTCGAGGCTGATACCGTCGTCCTCATAGAGCGTGAACTCGCCGTCAGCGCCCCGGAACACCTTGATCGTGGGGGGCCCGTCGACCTTCTCATCCATGTACTGGCGAACCGGGTCGAAGGGGATGATCGCCCCGGCGCGTGCGTAGATCGGCATGATCGACAGGTTGACCTCACGAGTGACCGTGCGCCCGCCCGTCACCCGCTCACCAGTCCACCAGTCGTACCAATCACCGGCCGGCAGATAGACTTCCCGGGCCGATGCACCGCTTGTGAATACGGGCGCCACCAGCAGATCGCGGCCCCAAAGGTACTCGCTGCCGATCCCGCGGGCCCGCTCGTCCTCCGGGTAGTGGAGCCACAGGGCGCGCATCAGCGGCATCCCGGCATCTCGCGCTTCACGCGTCAGCGTATAGGTATACGGGATCAGCTGATAGCGCAGCTCGGCATATCTGCGCGTGATCGTCTCGATCTCGGGGTTGTTCATCTCTGACGCCGGTGGAAGCTCCGTTTGGCCCTCGGGGAATCCCATGTCGGGCAGTCCCCAGCCCCACGGCAGCCGCAGCCGCCAGATGCGGCCGTGCGAGCGGAACGACGGAGTGAAGGCGGAGAACTGGAACCAGCGCGCGTAGAGTTCGCCGGTGAGCTCCGAAGTCGTGTAGAAACCGCCGGTGTCGGAGCCCCAAAACGGGCTGAGGCTGAGCGAATGGTTGATTCCCACGGCAATCTGGGCCTCGAGCGTCTTCCAAGTGGCCTCGGGGTCCCCCGACCAGACCCAACCACCCCACTGTGCGATGCCGAGGTGCCCGTTGCGATGGAGACTCCAGGGCCGGACGTCGGGCGTCGACCAGAGGGGGCCCTCGTAGTAGAGCTGGTGACGCTTGATGCGCTCGTACAGGTCGAACCAGTCGCCTTCGTCGGGCCACCAGGCGTTTACGCCGGCATGGACGAGCGGGAGGTGCTCCTGCCAGTAGGTGAAGACGTGCGAGCGGTCGAGTGCGTCGCCCATCGAGGGAGGTATGGTGCCGTGCAGGGTGCGAAGGCGGTCGCGACGCCACGGCACCATATGGGTGATCACCCGGACGTTGCGCGCATGCAGGTCCGCCAGAACCTCGGGCGGCTCGCGGCGGAAGACCCGTGGGTTGAAGTCGAAGGAGGGCTGCGGCGTGTTCCAGCCCGTCGGCGTGAACCCCGTGCCCAGGTAGATGACCGCGTCGAGCGGCATGCGCTTCTCGCGGAAGGTGTCGACCACCCAGGTGAGGATCTCTTCCGCGTCGCGCTCGTCGTCGCGGAGTTCCCGGTGCGACTGCATGTAGCCGAGCGCCCACCTGGGGGGCATCACCGCTGCGCCGGCGATGTAGGAGACATCGCGCATGAAGGCCGCGGGGTGGCGGGCGTCGAAGACGAACGCGTCGAAGACATCGATGGGCTGAGAAGCGGGTGGGCGTCCCTGTACCTGCCGCTCGTGGGTCCGGTCCTCGTCCAGGACGCCCGGGGCAAGGGGTGGCGGACGCTCCCAGGGGATAAAGCTCCCGCGGCCCGGCTCGCGCATATCGACGTGGACCCATGGGGTGGCGACGTACAGGCCCCAGCCCTCGGTGCCGACGAGCAGCGCGACCGGATTGCGCGATCCGTAGGCGTTGGACTGCCATCGGGGACGCATCTCGTGGAAGCGGCCGCGCCGGTCGAACTCGACCTCGTGATCGGTGCGCCAGCCCTCGCCCGGCTCGGGGCCGCCCTCGCCCATGCCGAGCACCGGGTGAGACCCGACGAGGAAGGAGACCGTGCCCTCTGCCGCGAACTCGAGTGTCTGGATTGGCGTGCCGTCCGCCCCGCGAACCTCGACTGAGAGAGGCGTCGGGCGAACCGTCACTTCGAGGTTTCCGACGCGCCGCGAGACAGGTTCCGTGATCTCTTCGAGCGAGATCACCGGCGGTGGATAGGTTCGCCCGGCCGCCAGTGTCGGCGAGAAGGGCAACTCCTCCTGGAAGCTCAGCGGCTTGAGCGTAATACGGACGCTGTGTTCGCCGGCGACCCGGACCTCGATCCGCCCCGGTGCCCCGCCCCGCGCTTGCACTTGCTGGGCGGCGGCCACCTGCGTGTTGACCTCTGGCGCGGCAGCTGCTGCGAGGGCCGTGCTGGCGGACGCGGCGACAGCTACCAGGGCGGCCAGCGCCGATGCCACGCGGATTGTCCCTCCGTTCATCGACCTCACCTTGCGTAACGCCTTGGCCTCCCGATATAGGGCCTGGGGCACCCCTGGGCAAGGGCGCTTGGCCGGTCCGTTCCCCGGGGCCCTCGCCGGATGGCTGGTCGCGGTTCCCTTGTCGTGTCGAGCGCTCACGCCTATCCTGCCGCTACGAAGCCCGCCCCGGGTAAGAGGCCGGCGCCGAGCGGTCGACCGACCCTGCAACAGAGGTGCCCGCGGTGACCTTTAGACCTTGCGTACCAAGTGTTTCGGCTCTGCGGTCCACCAGCGGTTTGCCCCTATGTCTGGTGGCGGCTCTAGGTGCGTGCGGCCCCGAGGGAGACCCGTACGATCTCTCCCCCGGGCCGACCTACGTGGGCAGCGGTTCCTGTATCTCCTGCCACTCGACCGAGGTCGAGCGGTGGGCCGGATCGCACCACGACCTCGCGATGCAGGATGCCACCTCGGAAACCGTCCTTGGCAACTTCGAGGGAGCCAGGTTCGAAGACTCTGGGTCCACCTGGACCTTCTCGCGAACCGACGAACAGTTCGTCGCAGGCCTGGAGGGCACGCCGGGTTCACCGCAGGAGTACCGAGTCAAGTACGCCTTCGGGGCCACTCCACTACAACAGTACATGGTCGAGTTCCCCGGCGGACGGTACCAGCTGCTTCCGATCGCCTGGGATTCCCGGCCCGCCGACCAGGGTGGTCAGCGTTGGTTCAACGTCCAGACCGAGTCGGGACTCGTCTCCGGCGACACACCGCACTGGACGGGTCCCCTCCTGAACTGGAACTCGATGTGCGCCGATTGTCACTCGACGGGCGTGCGAAAGAACTACGCGCCTGAAACTGATCGCTTCTCGACCGAATGGGCCGAGATCGACGTGGGGTGCGAGGCGTGTCACGGACCTGGCTCGGGCCATCTGGCCTGGGTGAAAACGACCGATCCCGGTCCCGCCGGGGTTTCCGCCGACACGGAAGAGGGTGACCGTGGGTTCGTTGTCCACTTCGAGCCGCACGATCCGGGAGTCTGGATACCGGACCCCCGGACGAGAACCGCGCATCCCCGCCCAGGACCCGCTGGCGACGGACAACTGGACGTCTGCGGGCGGTGCCACTCTCGCCGGTCCGAAATCACCACAGGATATCGGCACAACGCGGCGCTGCTCGACTCGCACGAACCGGCGCTGCTGGACGAAGGGCTCTACTTCGCGGACGGGCAGATGCAGGATGAGGTCTACGTCTGGGGGTCGTTCGTGCAGAGCGCCATGTACCGTGCCGGCGTCACGTGCAACGACTGTCACGATCCACATTCACTGGGGCTCCGCGAGGAGAAGAATGGCTTGTGCGCACGGTGCCACGTTTCGTCCACGTTCGACAACGCAGATCACCACTTCCACGCAGCCGGTACCGAGCCGGCGCTTTGCGTCTCATGCCACATGCCGTCGCGGACCTACATGGGGGTTGACGCCAGGCGCGACCACTCGTTTCGCGTGCCGGACCCCGAAGCGTCGGAAGCGGTGGGCGCCCCCGACCCATGTACGACCTGCCATTCGGGGATGTCGGGGGCTGAGGCAGCGGCCGAGATTGCCGGGCGGCTGGAGGGTGTCCCGGTCAACCGGACACGGTTCCACGCCAGAGCGATGGCCGCCGCCCGCATCGGGGATCCGGAAGGCATTCGCGGGCTCCATGAGCTATTGGAGGACCCCCGGGCCCCCGCGATCACCAAAGCAACGGCGCTGACGCTGCTGGGGTCCGACCAGGGCCCGGTACGCACAGCGGCGGTTCGGCGAGGGTTGCAGGATGTCGACCCCCTGGTGCGGCTCGGGGCATTGCGTGGCGTCGGGAACTCTCCCACCCCGGAGCTCGTGACCCTGGCTGCCCCCCTTCTCGACGACCCGGTTCGTTCGGTTCGCCTGGCGGCGGTCGAAGCGGTGGCACCCCTGGCCGGTCCGTCGTACGCGACCTCGCGGCCTGGTTCGGCGCCGGCGGAGCGCCTTGAGGAGTTCCGTAACGCGCAGCTCGCCCGCGAGGAGCGGCCGGAGGCCCAGCTGAATCTGGCATGGCTGGCCGCGCTACAGGGCGCATACGACGATGCGGAGAGGGCACTGAGGCGGGCGATCCGGCTGGACCCCACCTTCGTCCCGGCCTACGTCAACCTCACGGAGGCGTATCGGCGCAGCGGCCGCGATCTCGAGGGCGAGCCACTCCTGCGATCCGCACTGGGACTGTCGCCCCAATCGGCGGACCTGCACCACGCACTCGGACTCCTGCTCGTGCGGAATGGACGCGCCGACGAGGCAATGGCGCTACTGCGCCGAGCCGCGGAACTGGATGAGCAGAATCCCCGCTACGCCCATGTCTACGCGGTGGCCCTGCAGTCGGAGAACGATACATCCGCGGCCCGGACGGTTCTGGAGCAGGCTCTGGCCCGCCACCCCTGGGATCGGGACCTGTTGGTCGCCCTGGCCGTACTGCATCGCGACGCCGGCCGGCTGGAGCAGGCCCTCGGGTACGCCCGGACCCTGGTCGAAGCACACCCATACGACTCCGCAGCCCGAGCGCTCATTTCACAGCTGGACCGGTGACGCCGGTCACGCGCGTCTCCGGTCAGTTGCGCCCCGACTCCCTTGCCGCTTCCGCGTCGAGGATCGGCTCCAGCCAGCGGACGAGCATCTCCACGGTGTCGGCATGGAGCGGGTCGTCCACGAGGTTGCGCCGCTCTTCCGGGTCCCTCTCGTGGTCGTACAGCTCACCGCTCCCGTCCCGATAGCGGATGTAGCGCCACCGATCCGTACGAACCGTGTGCTGACCGCTGGCCGCTGTCGAGATCGCCGGGTGTTCCCTCGGTCGAGCAGGATCCCGAAGCCACGGCATCAGGCTGCCGCCCTCGAACTCGTGGGCCGGGGCGGGCAGGCCTGCGAGTTCTACCAGCGTGGGATAGACATCGAGGAGGTCCACGGCGCGCGCCGATCGCGTGCCGGGTTCCACCCGACCCGGCGCCACGACCATGAATGGCACCCGGGTGGATTCCTCCCAGAGAGTGAACTTCTCCCACGTCTCGCGCTCACCGAGATGGAAGCCGTGGTCGGACCAGAGCACGACAATCGTCTCATCCGCGCGGCCGCTCGCCTCCAACGCATCGAGGAGACGTCCGACCTGGGTGTCGGCGAAGCTGATGGAGGCGAGATACCCCTGCACCGCTCTGGGCCACTCGCCGTTGGCTTCGATCCAACGGTGCCACTCCCTGCGCTCCGCGCCCATCCTTTGCCCGGCGTCGGGCAGGCCCTCGCGCCAGTCTCCCGGCACGGGCAATCGGATGTCGTCCATGGGGTACAGGTCAAAGAACTCCTCCGGCACGAACCACGGGATGTGCGGCCTGAAGATGCCCACCGCCAGGAACAGCGGCTCGTCGCGCTCCGGGAGCAACTGATCAACCGCCCAGTCGGTGACTCTCTCGTCCGGGAACGGCTCTCCTCCGGGGAATGGCCCCCAGTCCATGAAATACGGGACCCTGATGTCCGGCAGCTCTCCGAGCCCCGCCGCGACCCGCTCCCATTCGTAGAGCCAGTGCCCCTGCTCGTCCACCGTGCGCACCGTTCCCTCGGGGAAGCGGGCGTCGGGCATCTGCTGGTCGAGGGACGGATGGAACTCGTCCCACGCGTTCGCGTCGTTCTGATCCACCCCGTAGTCGCCGTTCAGCCACGAAAGGGCGTGGAAGATCTTGCCCACTCCCAGCGTGCGGTAGCCGTTCGCACGGAAATGCGCGGGCAATGTCGCCACATCGCGCAGCGCCGGCGCCTCATACCAGAGCGTCCTCAGGTCGTAGACGCCCGAGGTCGACGGCCGCACTCCGGTCAGCACCGCAATGCGGGAAGGGTTGCACGACACTGCGGGCACGTGCGCGTTCGTGAAGCTCATGCCCTGCGCCGCCAGTCGTTCGAGGCTGGGCGTGTGAACCGTGCCGGAGTACCCGCCTAACGGGCTGATCCAGTCGTTCATGTCGTCGATGACGATGAATAGAACGTCGGGCCGTTCCTGCTCCCCACTCGGCCGCCGGTCCGGGGTCGTGCAGCCTTGGGTCGCAACCCACACTGCCGCGGCGATGGAGGCGAGGCGGGATCGCGTTGGGAACTTCGCCCAACGTCTCATTGGCACCCCCTTCACCGGTCCACCACCGAGAATTCCGGCGGCCAAACGGGCGCAAACTCGAGGATCCGCTCGGACAGCTCGTCACGAACGCCCCGGTAGTCATCGTCTTCGAAGCGGTTGATGAGTTCGAACGGGTCGTCCTCCAGGTCGTACAGATCGCCTTCGCCGTCGTGAGGATAGAGGCCCATCTTCCAGCGCTCAGTGACGATCGATGTGCTGCCGCGGACTTCGATGAAGACCTCGTCCTGCACCGACCCCTCCGCGTCCCCGAGCAGCGGCGTCAGGTCGCGGCCCTCCATCGCGGGGGGCAGCGGCGCGCCGGCCAGCGACAGAAGCGTCGGCATGAGGTCGACGTGGGCGGTGAAGCCGTTCCGCACACCGGGCGGGATGCTCGCCGGATGGCGGACGATTAGCGGCACCCGCGCCGAGAGGTCGTAGTGGGTGCCCTTGTGGATCAGGTCGTGGTCGCCGAGGTGGGAGCCGTGATCGCTGGTCCAAAGTACGATGGTGTCGTCGAGTTCCCCACGCCGCTCCAGGGCTCCGATGACGCGGCCCATCTGTTCGTCGATGAACGAAAGGTTGCCGTAGTGCCCCGCGCGGATGGCGTGGACGATCTGGTCACGGCGCCGGTAGTCGGAGTCGATCAGGCGGGGGATGTCGCCGGTGTAGTTGAAGCGGAGCCGCGTATGGTCGGTGGGCTTGGTATCGAGCTCGCCGGGGAAGGTGTGCCCGAGCGGCAACTCCATCTCCCTGTAGGGCTCCGAGCAGCGCGCCGGCGGATCCCACGGATTGTGGGGACCGTTGAAGGAGACCCAGAAGAACCAGGGCTCCCGCAGCTCGCCGCGCTCGACGATCTCCAGGGCGCGCGCGCCCACATAGTGATCGATGTGCCAGGACTCTTCCCACGGCCAGTCGTAGACGTGGGGTGTCGGCGCCTCGACCCCCATCCGGAGGTAGTCGTCGCGCACCAGTCCCCGCTCCGCCAGGAAGGCCGCGTAGTCGTCCTGCTGGCCGGCGGCGCCGAAGTTCCCTTTGCGGTCGGCCGAGACCCAGCGGTCGAAGCCTCCCAGCGGCTCGTCGTCGGGGAAGCCCAGATGGAGCTTGCCCACCGCGGTGGTCTGATAGCCGTGCGCTCCCAGTTCGGCCATGAGCACCGGGCTCGTCTCCGGCACCCATCCGCCGATGTTCTCCCACTTGCCGTGGGTATGGGGGTATTGCCCGGTGATCCAGGTGTTGCGCGCCGGGATGCAGATGGGCCCGGTCGAATAGTGGCGGCGGAAGATCGCACCCTCGCGGGAGAGCCGGTCGAGCGTAGGCATGTCGAGGAAGCGGTGTCCGATCGCTGGGACGTCCATCCCGCTCTGGTAGTCGGTCGTGACGAGGAGGATGTTGGGACGGTCGGCGGCCTGGCGGGATGCGTCGCCGTCGGACGCGGCCGCGCCGACCTCCGCTGGCCGGGGAGCTTCCGGGGCACACCGGGTGAGCGAGAGCGCCAGCGCGCCGAACCCGGCTTGATGCAGGAAAGTTCGCCGGGAGGTCGTTGGATCCATCGGCTGGTCCACCCGTTGGTTGACTCGGTCACCAGTCATCAGAGTATCGCGGAGCGAAGCCCGGCGACAGTGGGTTGGCGCACAGGGCGATTCCCACCGTAACATGTACCGAAGTGGCAATCCCCAACATCGTAGGTCGGAGGTCTCCAATGACGATGTCTCGTCGCACCGCGCTGAAGCTCGGCCTTGGAGCCGGCGCGCTGCCCCTTCTCAACTGCTCCCCCTCCGGCGCCGGACCGGCGACTCGCGCCTCCGCCCTCGCCGCCGCCGCTGGGCTCATCAGGGCCCGGCCCCTCCCCCTGAACACCGTGCGCCTGACCGGCGGCCCGCTCAAGCACGCCCAGGATCTGAACGCCAGCTACCTGCTCGAACTCGAACCGGACCGCATGCTCGCATACTACCGCGACCGGGCCGGGCTGACTCCCAGGGGCGAGCCGTACGGCGGCTGGGACGGGGATGGCCGCAACCTCACCGGCCACATCGCGGGCCACTACCTCACCGCGGTCAGCCTCATGTGGGCCGCGACCAGCGACGAGCGGTTCAAGGAGCGCGCCGACTACCTCGTTCGGGACCTCAAGGAGGTGCAGGACGCCCACGGCGACGGGTACCTCAGCGCCCTGGCCGGTCTGCGGCGAGCGTTCGGCGAGCTGGCCCGCGGCGAGATCCGCTCGGCCTCCTTCGACCTCAACGGCGAATGGGCGCCTTGGTACACCCTCCACAAGACCTTCGGCGGCCTCCGGGACGCCTACCGCCTTACCGGCAACGACACCGCGCTGGAGATGGAGATCGCCTTCGCCGAATGGGCCGAAGGAATCCTCTCCGGGCTCTCCGACTCGCAGCTCCAGCACATGATGAACACCGAGTTCGGCGGCATGAACGAGATCATGGTCGACCTCTACGCCGACACCGGCGACGAGCGCTGGCTGGACCTCTCGTTCAAGTTCGAGCACCGCGCCTTCATCGAGCCGCTGCAGCGGCACCAGGACATCCTCGCCGGGAAGCACGGGAACACCGCCGTGCCCAAGCTCATCGGCTCGGCGGACCGCTTCGCACTGACCGGCAATCCCGCCGATCTCATCGGGACGAGCTTCTTCTGGGACCGTGTGGTCCAGTACCATACCTTCTCCAGCGGCGGCCACGGCAAGGACGAATATTTCGGCCCGCCCGGCCAGCTCAGCGACCGCATCGACGGCCGCACGGCCGAGACGTGCAACATTTACAACATGCTCAAGCTCACCCGGCGGCTGTTTTCGCTACGGCCCGATCCACACTACGCCGACTTCCACGAGCGCGCCCTCTTCAACCACATCATGTCCTCCATCGACCCCGAGGACGGGCGCACCTGCTACATGGTGCCCGTAGGCCGCGGCGTGCAGCGGGAGTATCAGGATATGCAGCAGAGCTTCACCTGCTGCGTGGGATCGGGGCTGGAGAGCCATGCGCTCCACGGCGACGGAATCTACTACGAGCACGGGGACAGGTTGTGGGTGAACCTCTACGCGCCGTCCACGGCGGAGTGGGCCGAAGCCGGTGTGCGCCTGGAGGTGGAGACCGGGTTCCCCGAGGGGGAAACGGCAACGCTCCGGGTCGAGGCGCAGACACCGCGCGAGTTCACGCTGATGCTGCGACAGCCCTTCTGGGCGGGCGACGGATTCGCGGTTAAGGTCAACGGCGAGGTGGTGGCTCCAGCGATGCGGCCCGACGGTCTCGAGTTCACCGGCCGCAGCCAGTACGGGCGGCTCGAATACGACGCCAGCTCGTTCAGGGCGCTCAGCCGGACGTGGCGGAGCGGCGACGTGGTGGAGGTCGACCTGCCCAAGCCGCTGCGGCTGGAGGCGCTGCCCGACAACCCGCGCCGCGCGTCGATCATGTGGGGACCGATCGTGCTGGCCGGGGATCTGGGTCCCGAGCGCGGGGGTGAAGGCTCGGAGCGGTTAGAGCCGCCCAAGGTGCCGGTCTTCGTGGCGGCCCAGGAGCCGGTGGCGTCGTGGGTACGGTTGGTGGACGGACAGGCCGGCCACTTCCGCACGGACGGCGTCGGCCGCGAGCCCGACGCAGCGGGGCGGGCTACGGATGTGGATCTGCGGCCTTTCTTCCGCCTGCACCGCCGCACCTACTCGACTTACTGGGATCTCTTCACACCGGACGAGTGGGAGGAGCAGAAGGCGGATTACGCTGCCGAAGCCGAGCGCGTGCGAAAGCTCGAGGGAGCCACCGTGGCCTACCTGGAGCCCGGTGAGCGCGTTTTCGAGGATGCGTTCAACTACCAGGGCAGCGAGGACGCGGTCACGCAGCGCATGCTGGGCCGTCCCGGGCGCAGGGGCGGCGGCTGGTTCTCCTTCGACATTCCGGTGGAGCCGGATCATCCCATGACACTCATCGCCACCTACTACAGCGACGACCGACGCGGTACGCCCGCGTCGTTCGAGATCCAGATGGACGGAACCCGCCTGGCCGAGGTCGAGGTCGACCGCAGCGAGCCGCCACGCTTCTACGATGTCGGGTATCCGATTCCGGCGGCACTGGTCGCGGGCAAGGACCAGGTGACCGTGCGTCTGCAGGCCGGGCCGGAGAGCCAGATCGCCACCGTCTTCGGGCTGCGGATGGCGCGGGCGGACGAGTTGCGGTGAGCCGCGTGTGATCGACTTCGCCCCGCTGGAGGCGTGGTTCGTTACCGGAAGCCAGCACCTGTACGGGCCGCAGGCGCTGGAGCAGGTGCGGGCCAACTCCGAGGCGGTCGTGGCGGGCCTCAACGGGTCGGGCGCGCTGCCCATCCGGGTCGTCTTCAAGGCAGTGGTGACAACGCCGGAGGAGATATCGGCGGCACTGCGAGAGGCGGACGCCGCGGCGAACTGCGTGGGCGTCATCGCGTGGATGCACACCTTCAGTCCGGGCAAGATGTGGATCGGCGGGCTGAGCCGCCTGAGGCGCCCGCTGTGTCACCTCCATACGCAGTTGGGCCGCGCCATCCCCTGGTCCACCATCGACATGGACTTCATGAACCTGAACCAGTCCGCTCACGGCGGACGCGAGTTCGGGCACATCTGTTCCCGGCTGGGGGTCGAGCGGAAGGTCGTCGTCGGACATTGGCGGGAGCCGGCGGTGCAGGATCGGATCGCGGTCTGGCTGCGCGCCACGGCCGCGTGGCACGACAGCCAGGGGATGAGGATCGCGCGCATCGGCGACAACATGCGGCAGGTCGCAGTCACCGAGGGGGACAAGGTCGAGGCCGAGTTGCGTCTCGGATATGCTGTCAACGGGTATGGACCGGGGGACCTCGCCGGACACGTCGAGGCCGCGCGAGAAGCCGCGGTCGATGCGTTGTGCGAGGAGTACGCCGCGTCGTACACGGTGACGGAGTCGCTGCTGCCGGGTGGTGCGAGGTATGCGTCGCTGAGAGAAGCTGCGCGGATCGAACTGGGGTTGCGCTCGTTCCTTGCGGAGGGCGGATTCCACGCCTTCACCGACACCTTCGAGAACCTTCACGGCCTCAGGCAGCTTCCGGGCCTCGCGGCCCAGCGCCTCATGGCCGACGGCTACGGGTTTGGCGCCGAGGGTGACTGGAAGCACGCCGCCCTGGTCCGGTCGATGAAGGTCATGGCGCATGGCCTCCCGGGCGGCACCAGCTTCATGGAGGACTATACCTACCACCTCGATCCCGAGGGCCAGGCAGTCCTGGGGGCGCACATGCTCGAAATCTGCCCGACGATCGCCGCGGGCACGCCGTCGTGCGAGGTGCACCCGCTCGGCATCGGTGGCCGGGACGACCCGGTACGCCTGGTGTTCGACGCCGCCCCCGGGCCCGCGGTAAACGCGACCTTGGTGGACATGGGTGGCCGATTTCGCATGGTGGTGAGCGAGGTCGACGTGATCGAGCCGCTCGCAGCGCTGCCGAAGCTCCCCGTGCCGCGCGCGCTATGGAAGCCGCGCCCGGATCTGCGGACCGCGGCGGCCGCCTGGATCCACGCGGGCGGGGCGCATCATACCGGCTTCTCGCTCGCGCTGACGGCAGAGCACCTGGAGGATTTCGCGGCGATGGCCAGGGTCGAATGCCTGTTCATTGACGCCGAGACGGAACTCAGGCGGTTCCGGCGGGAGTTGCGCTAACAAATCTCGGGGCGAACGCTCCGGCGCTTGACGGAGTCGCCGAAATCACCCCTCCTCCATCCACGCCACCGACGTCACCGGGAACGGCGCAGGCCGGCTCCCGTCCGCGAGTCGCTCTTGGCGGCGGGGCCCATACGTGCCTCCACCCGGGTCTCCCGCGCGTAGTTCGGCATCGCCAGCAGAGCCGATCCGTCCGCGAAGGTCCCGGTGATCACGGGAGGTGATGCCGTTCGCATCAGGCGCGGCCCGGTTGAGGCGGCTGACCATCCGGTCGGGGATCCGCACTCGCACGCTGAGTGTACGGCGCCCGGCGGGATTGATGCTGATCCCCACACTTCCGTCCCAAGGGTAGCCGTTCTCCTGCACGACCTCCACGTCGGCGCCGGCCACGTACTCCAAGGTCACGGCGCTGCCGATGAACAGGTCCACGTAGAGCCCGCCAGCGTCCTTCGCGTACATCCGGGTCGGCAGCATGAGGAGCGTCCTCGGGACGTTGCCGACGCAGCAGGGGCAGCTGTGCCAGGCGTAGCGGGCGATTCGGTTGTCGAGGGGGTTGTCGTAGTAGTAGTGTCGGGCCTCCAGATCGGTCGACCCGAGCAGCGCATCGTTACATCGTCTCTTCGAGGAGGTCGGCAGACCTGGCGTGCCCGTAGAGGCGGTTCATCTTCGACTGGAAGAAGAGTTCGCCGCAGCTGGCGCAGGACTCGCAGTTACGAGTTGTTGCGGAGGGAATAGTCGGGACCGAAGCCTTCCGAGGTCTCTCCGCTCCCCACCCCGCCGGTCACGTAGTACTTCCTGTGGACGATACTCTCCCACAGCGAGCGGACCACAGTGGTGGCTTCCGGTCCAGATGGCCTCTAGTATGTCCGAAATCCATTTTTGGGGACGAATCCGGTCAACCAACAAGTGCGGCTGCTCACGGAACCGCGGAAGAGAGTGTCTCTCATGGCCTGTGGACGCTTTGGGCGCTTCCCGGGGCGCCTCACTACCACGCTCACCCTGTTCGTGCTTCCCGGCTGTGCAACCGACGACTCGACCATGACCCGCGGCGTCTCCAGCGTCCCGTTCGGCACGACCTCGGCGGGCGCAGTGGTCGAGGTGTTCACGATGACCAACGCGAGCGGGATCGAGGTGCGGGCCATCACCTACGGCGGGATCATCATCTCGCTGAAGACGCCGGACCGGGACGGCCGGTGGGACGACATCGTGCTGGGCTTCGACAGCCTGGAGCCCTACGAGGCCGGGTCGCCGTACTTCGGGTCGATCATCGGCAGGTACGGGAACCGGATCGCACAGGCGCGCTTTTCGCTCGACGGAGAGACCTACGCGCTCGCCGCCAACGACGGTCAGAATCACCTGCATGGCGGCGACGTGGGCTTCGACAAGGTGGTTTGGACGGGCGAGCCCTTCGAGCGCGAGGACGCGGTCGGAGTCGTCCTCGCCTACTCCAGCCGGGACGGCGAGGAGGGGTATCCCGGAAACCTGGACGTGCAGGTCACCTACACTCTCACCGACGCCGGCGAACTGATCTTCGAGTATCGCGCGACGACCGACCGGGCGACTCCGGTCAACCTTACTCAACACAGCTACTTCAACCTCGCCGGGACCGCCGCGGGCGACATCCTGGGACATGAACTCACCATCGACGCGAGCCGGTACACCCCTGTGGACACCACGCTGATTCCCACCGGTGAGCTGGCGCCCGTCGAGGGCACGCCCTTCGACTTTCGCTCACCGACGGCCATCGGAGCGAGGATCGATGCGGATCACCCGCAGCTTGCCGCCGGGCTGGGGTACGACCACAACTATGTGCTCGACCGCATCGGCGACGGCCTGCAGCGCGCGGCTCTTGTGGTCGAGCCGGTCACGGGGCGCACATTGGAGATTCTGACCGAGGAGCCGGGGATCCAGTTCTACTCGGGGAACTTCCTCGACGGCACGATCACGGGCAAGCACGGGCGCGTGTACGGGCACCGGAGCGGCTTCTGCCTCGAGACGCAGCACTACCCGGACTCCCCCAACCAGCCGGCCTTTCCCTCCACGATTCTTCGCCCCGGAGAGGAGTACGGCACACGTACCGTGCTGATCTTCGGCACAACGGGATAGCGCACCCGAAGGAGCCCGCATGGCCACTCTCGACTGGCTGATCATCCTCGCCTACCTCGGCCTGGTAGGGGGACTCGCCGGGTGGGTGTTCTGCAGGCGGAAGGACACGCCCGACGACTATTTCCTGGCCAACCGCAACCTCGGGTGGTTCATCGTCGGGGCCTCGATCTTCGCGTCGAACATCGGTTCCGAGCACCTTGTGGGGCTGGCCGGTTCCGGGGCGACGGACGGGGTCGCCCTGGCGCACTACGAGCTGCATGCGTGGTGCCTGCTGATCCTGGCGTGGGTATTCGTGCCGTTCTTCATGCGCTCTCGCGTCTACACTATGCCCGAGTTCCTGGAGCGGCGCTTCTCGCCGGCCGCGCGCTGGGTGCTCTCGCTGATCTCGCTGGTGAGCTACGTGCTGACCAAGATCGCGGTCGGGATCTTCGCGGGCGGGATCGTCTTCGCGACGCTCCTGCCGGACGTGCAGCTGCAGCTCGGGCCATGGACGCTGAACAGCTTCTGGGTGGGCTCGCTGGTGGTGATCGTGCTGACCGGGATCTACACGGTCGCGGGGGGGATGCGCGCGGTCGCGTACACCGAGGCGCTGCAGACGCTGGTGCTGGTGGTGGGATCGGGGCTGCTGACCTGGTTCGGGCTGAGCGCGCTGGGGGGCTGGGGGGGACTCAGGGAGGCGCTCGATCCGGACCTCTTCAACCTGTGGAAGCCGATCATTCCCGACGGAATGGACGGGACGTGGGCGCCGGTGCTCGAGCCGAACCGGATCGCGTGGTACTTCAACGGGAACTTCCCGTGGCCGGGAATGCTCCTGTGCGCGCCGATCATCGGTCTCTGGTACTGGTGCACCGACCAGTACATCGTGCAGCGGGCGCTGGGAGCCCGGAACGAGACCGAGGCGCGGCGCGGGAGCATCTTCGCCGGGATGCTCAAGCTGCTGCCGGTCTTCATCTTCATCATCCCGGGAATGAGCGCGCTGGCGCTCGCCCGCACCGGAGAATACAGCGCGCTCAACCAGATGGTCGACGCGGACGGGAACGTAATCCCCGGCGCCGCGCAGGCCGCCTTCCCGCTGCTGGTGACCAGCATCCTGCCGGTGGGGGTGCGGGGACTGGTGGTGGCGGGGCTGCTCGCCGCGCTGATGAGTTCGCTGGCGGGCGTGTTCAACGCGTCGTCCACCCTCTTCACGATGGACCTGTATCAGAAGTGGCGGCCCGCGGCGTCGCAGCAGCGGCTGGTGTGGGTGGGACGGGTGGCCACTACGACGATGGTGCTGATCGGGCTGCTGTGGATCCCCGTCATCCAGGGTTCGCGGGGTCTCTACCAGTACCTGCAGGGCGTGCAGGGATATCTGGCGCCGCCGATCTTCGTCGTCTTCTTCCTCGGCGTCTTCATGAAGCGGCTGAACGCGAAGGGATGTCTGGCCGCGCTCGTTGTCGGCTTCGTGCTGGGGGCGTTCCGCCTGGCGGTCGACACGCCGGTGTCCATGGGGATGGCGGGCTTCGAGACCGGCTACGATCCGGGGTCGTTCCTCTGGATCGTCAACAACATCTATTTCCAGTACTACAGCCTCTTCATCTTCACCGTCTCGGTGGTGGTGATGGTCGCGGTGAGCTACCTGACCGAGCCGCCGTCATACGACCGAATCTCGGGGCTGACGTACGCGACGGTGACGGACGAGCACCGGGCGGCGTCGCGCAGGAGCTGGAACCGCCGGGATGTGATTGGTTCGGCGGCGGTTCTGGTGATGATCATCCTGGCCTACCTCTACTTCAAGGGCTGAGGACCGCCGCATGACACCGGCCTGCACCGTGGGACTCGACTACGGCACGAACTCGGTCCGGGCAGTCGTTGTCGACTGCGGGAATGGGCGTACGGTCGGAACTGGGGTCTTCGACTACCAGTCGGGAGAGCGCGGCGTGATCGTGGACGCGGGCGACCCGCACCTGGCCCGCCAAAACCCGGCCGACTACGTGGCCGGGCTCCGGGAGGCGACGCTGGGCGCCCTGCACGAGGCGGAGGGTGTGGACGGGTTCGCGCGGGAGCATGTCGTCGGGATCGGGGTGGACACTACGGGCTCCACCCCACTTCCGGTGGACGCCCGGTGCCAACCTCTCGCCTTCGATTCCAGGTGGAAGGACGACCCGGCGGCCCATGCGTGGCTGTGGAAGGATCACACCTCGGCCGAAGAGGCCGCAGAGATTACCGAGGTTGCGACCCGGCACGCCCCGCAGTACCTGGCACCGATCGGGGGCACGTACTCTTCCGAGTGGTTCTGGTCGAAGGTCTGGCACTGTCTGAACGTCGCTCCCCATGTCTTCGAGGCGGCGGCGTCCTGGGTGGAACTCGCGGACTTCGTGCCCGCCGTTCTGTCGTCGGTGACCGAGCCGCGCGACATCGTTCGCTGCGTGTGCGCGGCCGGGCACAAGGCGATGTACTCCCGGGACTGGGGTGGGCTGCCCTCGAAGGGCTTCCTGGCGCGCCTCGATCCGCGGTTGGCCGACCTGCGCGATCGGCTGTACGAGGAAGCCCTCCCTCCACAGCTACCCGCCGGCAGGCTTTCGGCGGTGTGGGGACGCGAGCTCGGCCTCCCTGTGGGCATCCCGATCGCCATGGGCGGGTTCGACGCGCACTACGGGGCCGTGGGAGCAGGGGTGGCACCGGGCACGCTGGTCAAGATCATCGGCACATCGACCTGCGACATCACCGTCGCCCCGACGAGCGAGCCGATCGATGACGTGCCCGGAATCTGCGGTATCGTGGATGGCTCCGTGATGAACGGCTACTACGGCATCGAGGCCGGCCAATCGGCCGTGGGCGACCTGCTCCACTGGTGGGTCGAAGGGGTTTGCGAGGGCGACGACACCCTGCATGGCAGGCTCTCCGACGAAGCGGCTCGCCTCCGGCCCGGCGCGTCCGGACTCCTCGCACTGGACTGGAACAACGGCAACCGCACGGTTCTGGTCGACCCGCGTCTCACGGGGCTGATTCTGGGCCAGACGCTGCGGACCGGACGCGCCGATGTGTACCGGGCGCTCATGGAGTCCACCGCTTTCGGCGCGCGCGTGATCGTGGAGCGGCTCGCCGAGTGCGGGGTCCCAATCGACCGCATTGTCTGCTGCGGCGGGATCGCGGCCAGGAACGAGCTCTTCATGCAGATCTACGCCGACGTCCTGGGACGTCCCATGCTGCTCGCCGGATCGCCCCAGACCCCCGCGCTCGGCGCGGCGATCAGCGCGGCTGTGGCGGCGGGCGCCGAAGCCGGTGGATACGAGAGCTTCGAAGAGGCCCAGAAGCGGATGACTTCGCTCCGGGACGAGCGCTTCCACCCGGACCCCGGGGCCAGCGCCGTTTACGACGAACTCTTCGCGATGTACCGCGAGCTTCACGACTCCTTCGGCGGGGTCACGGCCGCCGAGGCCGACTTCCCAACGCTGATGAAACGGCTGCTCGCGCTCCGCAGGCGCGCCACCGGATGAGGGGCGAAGTATGAGCACGAAAGCGATGCCTCCCCGGACCAGGCCCCCCCGGGTCAGGAGCGCGCAGCCAGGCGTTCACGGTCCTGGCAGCGCCGACGCGGGGCCGACGCTCCTCGGAGGCCCGGCGTGAGTACATTGGCCGGTGCGCTCCGGGAGTCCGTGTGCGCGGCGAATGTGGAACTCGCCGGAAGCGGCCTGGTAACGGGCACCTTCGGCAACGTCTCGGGCGCCGACCGCAACGCGGGACTCATTGCCATCAAGCCGAGTGGGGTTCCCTACACCGAGCTGACCCCGGAACACATGGTGCTGGTCTCGCTCGAGACCGGAGAAGTAGCCGAGGGCGACCTCCGGCCGTCCTCCGATACGCCCACCCACCTCGAACTCTACCGGGCGTTCCCCTGCGGCGGCGTGGCCCACACACACTCCGAATTCGCAACCGCCCTCGCGCAGGCGCGGTTGCCGGTGCGCTGCATGGGCACGACCCACGCCGACTGCTTCCGGGGCGATGTACCCGTTACCAGGCCGCTGTCCCGCGCAGAGGTCGATGGTGAGTACGAGCGCAACACGGGGCTCGTGATCGTCGAGGCATTCGCCGCGGGCGGCATCTCACCGGAGGAGGTGGCGGCGGTCCTCGTGGCAAACCACGGGCCGTTCACGTGGGGAGAAGATGGGCGCGAGGCCGTGGCGCGCTCGGAGATGCTGGAGCTGCTGGCGCGAATGGAGTGCACCATACGCGCGATTGCGCCCGATGCGCCCCGCCCCGCCGGGCATCTCGTCACCAGGCATTTTCTCCGCAAGCACGGGAGGGACGCGTACTATGGGCAGGAATAGTTCGGGTCGGCCCCGAGCCGTACTCTGGGACCTCGACGGGACGCTCGCCGACTCGAGCGAGCAGCACTGGCGTGCCTGGCAGACGGTGATGGCGAGTGAAGGCGTCGCAATCAGCAGGGCCGACTTCCTTGCCACCTTCGGCCAGAGAAACGACGAGATTCTGCGCCAATGGCTCGGGTCGTCCACCGATCCCCGACGAATCCGGCGGGTCGGCAACGGCAAGGAAGCGATCTTTCGCGGCTACGTGCGCGCGGAAGGAGTCGCCACGCTCCCCGGCGCCGTCGAGTGCGTCCGTTCACTCCATGCAGCGGGATGGCGCCAGGCGATCGCGTCGTCCGGTCCGCGCCTCAACGTGGACGTCATGCACGCGGCACTCGGGTTCGACGGATTGATCGAGATCCTGGTCGGCGCCGAGGACGTGAGCGCCGGCAAGCCCGACCCGGAGGTATTCCTGGTGGCCGCAAGCCGTCTGGGTGTGGACCGTGACCGCTGCGTCGTGGTCGAGGACGCCACAGCCGGCATCGAGGCAGCGCGCAGGGCGGGAATGCCGAGCATCGGAGCGGGAACCGGCGACGTGGGAGCGGCCGACATGGTCGTGGCGTCACTCGCCAGCCTGCGACTTCAGTCCTTCGAGGAGCTATTGGAAGGCCATGCGGAAGTCCAATGGCAAGGAATAGTAATGTAAACATGACATTTTGTAATCTTATCTTTACAATCTGGACGGGTGACCGCACCTTTGGCCGATGTCGTGCAACGGCGCTCGTGCTCCTCGCGATGTCAATGGGAGCACCTCTGAGCCACGCATCCGGCCAAGAGGCCAGCCGCACGGTGGATACCATTTCCACCCTCGGACTCGACCAGGGGTTGCAAGCCCTGGACGCGGGTCCCATTCATCTTGAACTCGTCCGCGCCTCGCAAACCGTGGCTGCGCTCCACCCCGAAGGCCACGACGGGTTCGACTTCACCCCGTCCGACTGGCTGGAACGGCGGGCGGCCAACAGTTACTTCCACCTCGGTGACCTCACGCTTCGCCTGCGGTGGAACCGATCGGACGGCTGGAGACACTACTCGACCGCCGCGTCCCGCCGCCCCGTCGAAGCGCTCCCGGCCACGGCCCCGGTACTCGCCGCCGCCGACCTGTCGCCCACCCTCCCCACCGACATCCCGATCCGGATCGGTCGCTTCTGGGAGTCACGCAACGGCCACCTCGCGCTCCGCTTCGAACTGCACAACCCCGGCAACACACCCGTGGAGATCGGCGCCCTTGGCATCCCCCTGGTGTTCAACAACATCCTCTCGGAGCGCTCCCTCGACGAGGCGCACGCGGTCTCGTCCTTCCACGATCCCTACATCGGGCGGGACGCCGGATACCTGCAGGTCACGCGCCTCAGCGGCCAGGGGCCGGCGCTGCTCATCGTGCCGCTCGGCGACACTCCCTTCGAGGCCTACAATCCGCTGCTGAGCGATCCGACGCCCCGCGGGGTCACCTTCGAGGGATTCTACGAGTGGATGGCGCACAGCCTCGCATATGCGGAGGACGAGTGGAGCGACGCCGATCCGTGGAACCCGCCCACTTCGGCCACGCTGGGCCCGGGTGAGACCCGCTCCTACGGGGTGGCGTTTCTCCTGGCCGACGAGATCCGGTCGATCGAATCGACGCTGCTCGCCGACGGCCGGCCGGTCGCCGTCGGTGTACCCGGTTACGTGGTGCCGATGGACATCGAGGCCCGGCTCTTCGTGAGGCACACGGCCGCGGTGCGAACGCTGGCCGTGGAGCCGCCGGGAGCGCTCGCGATCACGCCCTCCGGCGAGCCGCAAGGAGCGCCGGCCATCGCCGCCGCCGATCCGGCCGCCTCCGGCTGGGACGCCTACGACGTCCGCGGGCGGTCGTGGGGACGCGCACGCCTCACGGTGACATACGAGGACGGGCTGGAGCAGACCATCCACTACAAGGTCATCAAGCCGGCCGCCGATGCGGTCGCGGACCTCGGGCGCTTCCTGACTACCGAGCAGTGGTTCGAGGTCCCGGACGATCCGTTCGGCCGCAGCCCGTCCGTCATCAGCTACGACTACGACGAGCGCAGGCACGTCACCGAGGACAACCGGGCCTGGATCGCGGGAATCGGGGACGAGGGCGGGTCCGGATCATGGCTGGCCGCGATCATGAAGCAACTCGTGCAGCCGGACCCGGCAGAACTCGCGAAGATGCAGCGGTTCGTGGACGAGGTGGTGTGGGGCGGGCTCCAGTACGCCGAGGGCGAACTGGCCTACGGAGTCCGCAAGAGCATGTTCTACTACCAGCCCGACGAGATGCCCGAGGGTACCTACAGCGACGACGTCCGCTACGGCGGCTGGTCGAGCTGGGACCGCGAGCACGCGATGACGGTCGGCAGATCCTACAACTACCCGCACGTCGCCGCGCTGCACTGGGTCCTGTACCGCCTGGCGCGCAACCGGGAGGATCTGGTCACGAATCACTCCTGGGACTGGTACCTCGACCGCGCCTGGCGAACCGGTCAGGCCATGGTCGAGCACGCCGGGCACTATGCGCAATTCGGCCAGATGGGCGGGACGATCTTCCTCCTCATCCTGCTCGACCTGCAGCGGGAGGGCTGGACGGAGCAGGCGGCGGCGCTGGAGGCGACGATGCGCGCGCGGGCCGAGGTCTGGCGCGAACTGGGCTACCCCTACGGCAGCGAGATGCCCTGGGACTCGACCGGACAGGAGGAGGTCTACGCCTGGTGCCGGTATTTCGGCTTCGACGAGAAGGCGCTGGTCACGCTGAATGCCATCCTCGCCTACACCCCGGCGGTGCCGCACTGGGGATACAACGGAAGCGCCCGCAGGTACTGGGACTTCGTGTACGCGGGCAAGCTCCGGCGGATCGAGCGCCAGCTCCATCACTACGGCTCGGCGCTGAACACGATCCCCGTGCTCTCGGAGTATCGCGCCGACCCCGACGACCTCTACCTGCTGCGCGTCGGGTACGCGGGCCTGATGGGCGGCATCACGAACATCACGCAGGACGGGTTCGGCCCCAGCGCCTTCCACGCCTACCCCTCAACGCTGCGGATCGACGGATACTCGGGCGACTACGGACCAGGGTTTCTGGGACATGCGATCAACACGGCCACGTACGTCGTGAACGACCCCGAGTTCAGCTGGCTGGCGTTCGGGGGGAACCTGACGGAGGGTGGGGCCGGCCCGGGCGGCGGCGCGGCCGGTGCCGTGGTTCGCGTCACCCCGCTCGACGCGGCACGCTCCCGCGTGTACCTGGCTCCGCTGGGCCTGTGGCTGACGCTGGACGCGGGCACGTTCGAAGCGGTGGAGCTGTCCGCCGACGGGGTCAGGGTGACGCTCTCGGCCGCAACGGCAACGCTGCGGAATGCGCACCTGCGCGTCGAGCAGCCCGCCGCGGTGGAGGGCGTGGGGCGGATCGTGCCGACCGGCTCATACGAGATGGAGCGGGGTGCCTACGTGGTGCCGCTGGGCGACGAGCCGGCTGTCGTCGCGCTGCGAGGCGGGAGCTGAGGAATGAATATCGTCGCGGCCATCTCGTTTGCGCTCGCCGCGCAGGACTCCGGGTGCGTCCAGTCGGTCAGGACACTCGCGCAACTGGACTCCGCGGTCGCTGTTGCACGGCGCGGGCTGGAGATCTCCCCGGCGTCCCGGGATCTCCGTTGCCGGTTGGCGGCGCTGCGCATGCAGGCGGGTGACTACGAGAGGGCCGATTCCATCCTGGAGCAACTGATCCACGGCCACCCTTACGACCTGGGTGCCCTCCTGACCCAGGTGGAACTCCGGCGCCGCCAGTACCGTTTCGAGGATGCGGATCGAACGCTCGCGCAGGCGTCAGAGCTCTCGCCCGAGAGCCCCGAGGTCAGGCTGCTTCAGGGCGGGCTGGCGCTCGACAGAATGGATCTGCCCGGTGCGGACGGGATCTACCGTGAGCTCCTCCGGCTCGACCCGAATTCGGCAAGCGCGAGGTTGGGTCTGGCCGAGATCGCGTTCTGGACCGACCGGCATGAGGACGCCCAGGAGTTGCTGCACCAGGCGCTGGCATTCGATCCATCGCTGGCACCGGCCCACTTGCTGGCGGCGCGCATCCATCGCGAGTTGCAGGCCGGCACCGAATGGAAGACCTCCGTGCACCGGGCGGTCGCAGTCGATTCGCTGTCGCCCGACGCGCACGCGGCGTTGGCCTCCGTCCTGCGAAACGACGGCACGCTGGAAGCCGCCTACGAGCACGCTCAGCGCGCCATCGAACTCGACCCCTTCTCCCATGCGGCGCACGCATACCTGGGAAACGGCGGATCACTCTTCGGCTATGACTCGGTAGCGGCGGATCCGGGAGAGTTCGATGGCCGGTTGGGCGAACTGCTCGCGCTCGGAGACGAACACCTGCTCGCCCGCCGGTATCGGGAGGCATTGGGACCGTTCCACGAGGTTCTGACCCTCGATTCCGGCAACGCCGTTGCCCTCATGGGAATCGGCACGGCGCACTATTACCTGGGCGATTTCGAATCCGCACTGGGCTGGTTCGAGCGAATCCTCGCCGATCACCCCGGCTACGGTCTCGCGCACTACGGCGTCAGCTATGCGCTGCGCCGAATGCGGGATCGCGCAATCCCGGCACTGGACGAGATGCGCGCGGTGTTCGAGCAGCGCGATGCGCCCGAGCCCGCGGGGTTGCGAGACGTGTTCCCGGACTACGAGCGGCTCGACGGGGAATTGCAGAAGATCGTCCGCCTTTCCGTGGAGCCCTTCAGCAACTACCTGCCGGCGCTGGCCGTGGCCGGCGCCACCTTCCATCTGCTTCCGTTTCACAAGCTGCTCTGGCAGTCGCCCCACAAGGATGGCACGAAGGGGACGCGCACCTTCGATCTGCGGCTGTGGGACGATGTCAAGGGACAAGGCGGCTTTCACGCCGTCGGCGGGGAAGAATGGGTGAGGGATGTCCGCTACCAGCGCTGGAACGTCGTGACACACGAGTTCGCGCATCAGGTGCACGGCATGTTCCCGGAGGATCTGCGCGCCGAGGTCGCCGATCTCTTCCAGAGCGCCAAGGTGGAGCGGCGCACCCTGGATTACTACGCCGACTTCAACGAAATGGAGTATCTCGCCCAGGCCGCCGAGGCCTTCATCTCGGAGATCAAGTTCACGGATCAGCGAGGCACATCGAAGCACACCCGGATGCACCTCGCCGCCAGGGACCCCGCGCTCTTCGAATTCCTCAGCCGGGTGAACGAGCGGGACAGCTACCGGGATGTGGAGATCCGGGCGTACCGCCAGAAGGGCAACACCCTGATCCGGGAAGGTGATCTCACGGCGGCCAGCACATCGGCGCGGGAAGCATTGACACGGTACGGCGACCACCCGGAGCTCCTCACCCTTCTCGCGCGCGCTCATCGCCTCCGGGGCAACTATGCCGAAGCCAGGAGTCTCAACGGCATGGCGATCGAGGCATTCCCCGAGGCCATCGCGGGATACACGGGGCTCGCAGAAGACGTTGTTCTCGAGCAACGCGATCATCGGCGCGCCATAGCGCTGCTGCGGAGCGCTGCCCGGCTGCGTCCCGAATCGGCGGAGCCCAGGCTCAGGCTGGCCGATGTCTACTACCAGGCCGGCAAGCTCGACAGCCTTGAGCTGGAGCTGGACGCGGCACTGCGGATCGAGGGGTCACCCAACCCCTACGGCGGCACCTCCGACCCGTGGATCCTGAGAGGACGCGGCAGGATGCTGCAGGAGGATTGGAGAGGGGCTGAAGAGGCCCTTCGCCACAGTCTCGAGAACATCAACCGTCGGAACCCCTCGGCCTGGGCGGATGTCGCGCTGGCCCAGCTGCGGACGGGACGAGCCACAACGGGACGCGAGGACCTCGCGACGGCCAGCCTGCTGGACCCTGACAACGAGCGCGTGCTGGAGGTCCAATCGGCCTTCGCTGCCCACGAGGGCGATACGGCTACTGCGCGGCTGCTGTTCGAGCGTATCCTCGAGGAAAACGGGTTCAATCTTCGGGCGCTGACGGGGCTCAGCGAGCTCCTCGCAGGCAGCGACGCGGACCGTTCCCGGGCGCTCGTTGAACGGGGTTTGACGCAGATCACGGAGCCCCGTCCGGTCACGTTCGTTCTCAGGGACGGCAGCCACGTTCCCCGGGGCGGTTTCGACGAGTTTGCCGCTTCTCGCGTGCTTACGCGCGCCGGGGTCCTTGCCGAGGGCGACGGAGACCTGGCCGGGGCCCTCGAACACCACCGGAATGCCGTGGCACGTTTCCGGTTCAACTTCCGCTCGGGCGTGGAACTGGTGCGCCTCCATGCAGCGGCCGGTCGCGTGGAAGACGCGCGGGCCGCGCTTCGCCGAATGGAGGAACTCGGAGCGCCGAGCCATTACCTGACCGAGGCCCGCGGCGTGCAGGGAGTCGAGCGGTGAGCGCGTCGCGCCGTCAGGATGGGGAGGCCTGGTCCAACAGAGTCGGGTGGAACACATGCGCGTGACCGAAATGATCCAGGCTGTCGACCTGCATGCCGACGGAGAGCCCGGGAGGGTCATCGTCGGCGGCGTGCTCGACGTCCCTGGGGCCAGCATGTTCGAGAAGATGCAGTACCTGCAGGAAAACCGGGACCACATTCGCAAGCGCATGCTTCGTGAGCCGCGCGGATACCCGGCCGCCAACTGCAACGTGATCCTGCCTCCGACCCGTCCGGAAGCGGACGCGGGATTCGTCATCATGGAGCAGACCGAGTACCCGCCGATGTCCGGTACCAACACGATCTGCGTCGTCACCGCCCTCGTCGAGACCGGCATGGTGAAGGTGGAGGAGCCCCGGACTTCGCTCGTCCTGGAGACGCCCGCGGGGCTGATTCGCGTCCGGGCCGACGTGGCCGCGGGCAAGGTCGAGCGCGTCACATTCGAGAACGTGCCGGCCTTCGCGGTGCACACCGACGTGACGATCGAGGTCCCCACCCTGGGCCCGGTGACCGTCGATGTCGCGTGGGGCGGCATGTTCTACGTGATCGCGGACGCGGAGCCCCTGGGGCTGAAACTCGTGCCGGAGCGCGCGGGCGAGATCACGCGAGTCGGCGAGATGATCAAGGCCGCCGCTCGCGAGCAACTGCCTGTTGCGCACCCCGAAAACCCCGGGATCAGCGGGATCACGATCGGCGTCATTTCGGGACCGCCTGGTCGGGCGGACGCGACGCTGAAAAACGCGGCGGTTGTGTCCACGGGCACATTGGACTGGGGGCGCCCCGAGTCCTGGACCGGTGCGCTCGACCGCTCGCCATGCGGAACCGGGACGTGTGCGAAGATGGCCGCGCTGCACGCGAAGGGGGAGCTCGCACTCCACGAGGACTTTCATCACGAAGGCATCCTTGGAACCGTCTTCACTGGTCGACTGGTGCGGGGAACACGCGTGGGGCCCTACCCCGCCGTCGTTCCGACGCTCAGCGGCCACGCCTGGATCACCGGATTCGCGCAGTACGTCGTCGACCCCGGCGACCCGTTTCCCGAAGGCTACACGGTCGGCGACATCTGGGGCGCCGGGGAGGCTGTTTCATGAGCGAAGGACACGACAGCGGCCCCAACCGCCGCCAGTTTCTCGAAGCCGCCGGACTGGCCGCGCTGGGCACCACCCTCGGTGTGCCGGACGGGGCAGGTGCCTCGAAGCGCGGTGAACACTCGCCGCCCGGCCAGGCTTCCCGGTTCGCTGTGGAATTCGAGGACGGCGCGATCACCAGCCTGCGCTGCGCCGACGACACCGTCGACACCCAGTACATCGCCCCCGGGGCCCGTCTGGGGGACGCCATCCTGCGCTACCGGCGCGGCGGCGGTCAGTGGCGGGCGCTGGAAACCGGACAGGACGGCGTGCGCCGCACGGCGACCTCAAGTGCGGACGGAACGGAGCAGCTCGCCTCGGTGACGGGCCCGCCCGGATCGGCCGGCCCGGTAGTCGATCTTCGTTTCAACGTCGGCGAACGCGCGATCTCATGGTCCATTGCGGTCCGCAATCCGACCGATCTCCCCCTCGAGATCGGGGATCTCGCGCTCCCCCTGCCGATCAACCGCAACCGCCCGGCGCGAGGGGAGGAAAACCCCTCTCCGCCCGTGCTCAAACACAGCCTCGTCGCGGGGCACGGCTCCCATATCGTCTGGAACCGCGGCAACAGCGTGGGCCCGTATCTCATGATCACGCCCGACGGACACACCAGGCTCGAGTACTGGGAATCGGAGGGCGGGTACCGCGTCTTCGTTCACTCCGCCGCCGCGGGAGCGGTGGCCGCGGAGCGCGGATGCAACTGGCGGCAACCGAACACCGCTCTGGTGCTGGAGCCAGGCGACGAGGAATCGTATTCCTTCACCATCCGGTGGGCCGACGACTATGACCACGCCCGGGACATCCTCGTCGAGCAGGGCCTGGTCGACGTGCAAGTGGTGCCCGGCATGACGGTGCCCACCGACCTCTCCGCCCGGATCGCATTGCGCTCCAAGGAGCCGATCCAGGGTGTGGACGCGGAACATCCGCAGGCGACCGAACTTCGCGAGCTGGGCCCGAGAGGCGACGCCGAGATCTACGAAGTGCGCTTTTCCAGACTCGGCGAGAACCGTCTCACCGTGCGTTTCGGCGACAACCGGCACATGCACCTCGAGTTCTTCGTGACGGAGCCGCTCGAGACGCTCATCGCGAAGCGGGCCGCCTTCATCGCATCGCATCAGCACCGCGATCCGGCGCTCTGGTACGACGGCCTCCTGGCGGAGTGGGCCATGGACACGCACGTCATGCTCGGGCCCGACAACTACGACCGTATCGTCGGCTGGCGCATCTACGAGGTGACCTGTGACGACCCCGGGCTCAGCAAGCCGGCCTTTCTCGCGTCCAAGAACGCGGAATTCCCCGTCCAGCGAGAGGTCGAAGCGCTGGACTACTACATCGAGAACTTCGTGTGGGGCGGACTTCAGCGGACGACCGGGGAGACCTTCTCCTACGGGATCTACGGCATCCCCGATTGGAAGACGAACCGCGAGAGCGACGACCCCGGCCGGGCGGGCCGGCAGCACCTGTGGCGCATCTACGACTACCCCCACATCACGCTCATGTACCTGAGCATGTACCGGGTCGCGAAGAACCACCCCTACATCCGCACGGCCATGAGCGCGGCCGACTACCTGCGGCGCGCATATGGCACGGCTCTCGCCCTGTTCACCATCCCGTGGGAAATCGAGCGCTGGTCGGCCTACGGCACCGGTTTGATGAACGGCCTGGTGGTCGAAGACGTCATCGACGCCCTGTACGCGGAAGGGATGCGGGAGGAGGCCGAGCGGCTGCGTCCGCACTGGGAGCGCAAGGTTCGGACGTTCGTCATCGACCGGCCCGACCTGTTCCGCTCCGAGTACCCCTTCGACACGACCGGCTTCGAAGAGACGCACGCGCTGGCAAGGTACGCGCTGCGCGTCGCCGATCCGGGAGGCCCGGACGAGCCGCGGGAGGTCCGGGTGGGATGGGTGGACTACCCGGCGTCGACCCGCATCCCGCTCGAGGCCGCGAGGGAGTTCATGGAAACCCAGATGGCCGCCAACGTTTTCTGCCGCGGCTGGCTCGAGAACGCGTACTACCTCCTTGGCAGCGATATCCGCGGATCGGGCGGAAACTCGTACACCCTCAGCTACATGTCCCAGATGGGGGGATGGAGCGTGCTCGACTATGCGCTGCACCACGCGCAGGACCCGTGGCCGTATCTCCGCCTTGGCTACGCGTCATTCCTCAGCGCCTGGGCTCTCATGAACACCGGTACGCCGGAGTCCGACTACGGCTACTGGTACCCGGGACCCGAGAACGACGGCGGCGCCGGCGGCGGCTTTGAACCGGCGCCTTACGGAGAGACCTGGCTGGACCAGCCGCATTCGCGGGGGTCGTGGTACTACTCCTGCGAGATCGACTTGGGGTTCTGCGGCGGCCTTCGCTGCGCCCGCACGGTCGTGGCCGACGACCCTGTCTTCGGCCGCTTCTGCTTCGGCGGCGAATGGCGGACCGCCGGCGACGGCATCGAGGTTGTGCCGCGTGAAGGCGTCCGCCGACGCTTCCACGCCATGCTCGCCGGAGGCCGTGTCCACCTCGAGACGAAGGTCGACCGCTTCGCCGCGGGACGCTCCATCTTCCTGCGCGAGGGCCTGTCCGAGTTCCGGTTCGAACTCGAGAGCGGCAACCCCGAAGCCCACCGCAACACCGTGCTCGTGTCGGGTCTCCGTGCCGGGACCTATCGGGTGCGGCTCGGACCGGAGACCATCTCCGCGTTCGAAGCCGCCGACGGGGTGGCCGTGAGGTTCGAGGTGCCCGTGAACGGGACCGGCGGCTCTGGAGAGATCACGGTGACCCGCTCCCCCGTTTCCCCCGATTCGCGGTGAGATACCCACCGGCGACCGCGGCGAGCACAAACGGCCTGATCCCGGCCGGCCTGATCCCGGCCGTCTCGCTCCTGCTGTTGCCGTTGGCCCCTGGCTGCGCGGCGGACGAGTCGCGCCTCGACCGCGCCGCACTACTTCTCGATCCGTCGCATCCGGAATGGTCACGTGCTTCACCGCGGGTCTGGCAGGCCCGCTTCGAGACGAGCCAGGGCGACTTCGTCCTGGAGGCGATCCGCGAGAACGTGCCCGTCGGTGCCGACCGCTTCTACAATCTCGTGCGGCTGGGGTACTACGACGACACCCGATTCCATCGCGTCAGCGAAGGTTACATCGTGCAGTTCGGAATCCACGGCGACCCCGGTGTCAACGCCGCGTGGCTGAACCGGCAGATCCCCGACGATCCAGCCCGGGGCAGCAACGTCCGTGGCACGTTCGCCTTTGCGATGTCCCCCGAACCCGGCACCCGCAACACGCAGATCTACATCAACCTCGGCGACAACACCCGCAACGATGCCGAGCCCTTCACCATCCTCGGGAGGGTGGTGGAGGGAATGGATGTCCTCGACCGTCTGTACTCCGGGTACGGAGAGCAATCGGGAAGCGGCGTACGGCAGGGACGCCAGGGCCCGATCGTGGAGGGCGGAAATGACTACCTCGACCGGAACTTTCCGCTCCTCGACCGGATCGTCCGAGCGGTCCTCGTCGACCCGTTACCGTAGTTTCCAGCTGCCAAGTCGGCCAATTCACGCCGGCAGCTAGCCCGCCGGACACCGCGGCCGCCAAACCCCGTCCCCCATGAATCGCTCGATGAGCGCCGAGAGCGCAGGGTCGTAGTCGCGTAACTCCGCGCGGGTGTCCACATGGTTGTGCACGCCTTCCTGCGGATCCTGGTTGACGTCGAACCACGACTGGACACCCTCGGCCCAGTACTCCCGCCGATTGGTGGCCGCGTACGTGTCCGACCAGAGGTCCCCGGCCATGGCCTCCTCGTACAGCTGCCGGAGCTCGTCGTCGAATCCGGGTTCCGCCAGGTCGATCCCGATGAGATGAATGGCGTGCGCGAACTCGTGGACCAGGATGTTCTCCCCCCGGTAGCGGTCGGCGACCAGGCACAGCAGGTTCTCCTCGCCAGCGGTTGTGATCGGATTGGCCGGGGTTCCACCAAGCCCCCGCGCCCGTTGGTTCCAGTCGACGGCGGGGTCGTCCGCGAGGTGGCGGTGCTCGGGAATATCCGTCGTGACCTCGTCCCGGGACATGATACCGACGTAGGCTCCCCGCATGCGCATCGCCGCTAGCAGGTCGTCGCGGTAGCCCAGCATCTCCTCCACGACCTCCTTCGCAGCCAGGAGCGCACGGTCCTCGACCTTTTCGGAACCGATTACGGGGATCCCGTCGGCCTCGACGTGCTTCTGGTAGAACCGGTCGACGCCCAGGGCATCCAGGGCCTCGCGGTCGCACAGCGGCGTCGCGCAGAGCGGCACCTCGGGGGGAGCCGGTTCCACCGCGGCTTCCCCGCAGCCGACCACCGCCAGCACGGCAAGGAGCATGGGACGATTGATCGGCGCTCTCCCTTCAGCCGCCCGCGGGGCAGGTCACCGGCCGGATGCGTCTTCCGTGGAAGATGTCCATGGGGATGTGATGCGTGTCGAAGACCCTGCCAATCAGTTCGCTGAGCACCGGATCGTAGGCCTCGAACTCCTCCGGCGACTCCACCAGCACATCGCCGGCGAAGCACTCCCCGTAGTTGGAGAAGAACCACCACTGCACGCCTTCGGCCCAGTACTCGTTCGGGTTCGTCGTCGCGTAGTGCCTGCGGCCGTCTTGGTACTCGTACTTGCCGGCGGCCATTGCGGCGTCGTACGCCTGGACGATCTCCTCCGTCATCCCCAGGTCCACATCCCGAATCGCGCTGTGGATCGCGTGCGCGAACTCGTGGACGAAGATGTGCTCGCCGAAGTACCGGGTATCCGGATAGCCGAGCACGTTCTCCTCGGCCCCGGTCGTCGGGTTACCCCCCAGGCCCCTCGACCGATTGGCATGGTAGTCCCGGTCCGCCTGCATGATCGGTTCGTCGCGCGGCGCGCCGGGACGCTTCCGCGTGCCGTATTCCGGGATGTCCATCGTCATCTCGACCTCGGCGATGATCCCGGTTCGCCAGCTGCGCGCGATCATCGACGCGCGCAGGTCCGGCCGCTTCGCCAGCATGGTGTTGATGATGTCGCGCACGACCAGCAACGCGATGTCGGGCACCTTGGTCGACGAGAGCACGGGAATGCCCATCGCATCGACGTGCTTCTGGTAGAACGGGTCCACCTCCAGCTCTTCCGGCACCGGTCCCACGGTAGCCAGCACGTAGTCATGGATGAGCGCCACCGGCTGTCCGGTCTCCGCCTCCAATCTGGCTCGCTCAGCCCGGTTGCGTTCGGCGGCCGCCCGGGCCTCCGCCTCCGTACGCTGCCGCTGTTGGCCGTCGGCCGTTTCCACCGCAGTTGCGAGCGGGAAACCGGCGATGGCGGATACAAGCATCAGGGTCCGCATGGTCAACTCTCCTGCTGAGGGTCAGACTCACGAATCCGCACAGGACCGCGGTCGACCCGCGGATCGGGCGCGGTTCGCCCTACCGTGACCGTGATGTACTATAGGTGGTGGATCCCCTTCACGCACCGGCATCTCATGTTTCGACCGCGTCTTCTCTACTTTCTGCTGCTGTTTGCTCCCGCCCTGGCTGGCTGCCGCCCACCGGAACCGGACGAGGCGGCTCCGGCGCAACCGCCGCTGTTCACCCTGATGCCGGCCTCGCAAACCGGCGTTACCTTCGCGAATCGGCTGCCGGAGACCGCGTCGCGCAACGGGCTGGCCTACCAGTATTACTACAACGGGGCCGGCGTGGCCGTGGGAGATCTGAACGGCGATGACCTCCCCGATCTCTACTTCACCGCAAACATCGGTCCGAACCGCCTCTATCTGAACCGGGGAGGAATGCGCTTCGAGGACGTGACGGAGCGTGCCGGGGTCACGGGACCGAGCGACGGATGGGCCACCGGTGTGACCTTCGCCGACATCGACGCCGATGGTCGGCTCGACATCTACGTCAGCCAGGCGGGTCCGTTCGGACAGGACGACCTGCGCCGCAACGTGCTGTACATGAACGACGGGGTGGTGGACGGGATTCCCGCCTTCAGGGAAGCGGCGGCAGCCTACGGTCTGGACGATCCCGCCTATTCGACGCAGGCGGCGTTCTTCGACAGCGACTCCGACGGGGACCTGGACATGTACCTCATGAACCACGGGATCCCGGCCTACCGGTCACTGTTCCAACTCTCGACAGGACGCTCGCCGCTCGAAGTCGACAAGCTCTATCGCAACGACGGCGGGCGATTCGTGGACGTGTCGACCGCGGCGGGCCTGGTCGATACGAATCTCGGGTTCGGCCTCGGACTGAGCGTGGGAGATCTCAACAACGACGGGTTTCCCGACATCTATGTGGGCAACGACTACTTCGGTCCAGACTACCTTTACGTCGGCAGCGCGGATGGCACCTTCCACAACGTGATCGACGAGTCCATGGGGCATATCCCGCTCTCCTCGATGGGCTCGGACATTGCCGATATCGATGGGGACGGATGGCTGGACCTCGCCGTTCTGGAAATGGATCTCCCGACGCACTACGGCCGCAAGACCATGGAACTCGGCACGGAACAGGAGCGCTTCGCCCTCATGGTCCGCGAGGGTCTGCACCGCCAGTACATGGCCAATGCCCTTCAGTGGAACCGGGGAACGCGTGACGGTCGCCTGCCGGTTTTCTCGGATGTGGCTCGGCTCGCCGGGGTCGCTCGAACCGACTGGAGCTGGGCGGCGCTTTTCGCCGATCTGGACAACGACGGCCGACAGGACATGTTCGTAACCAACGGCATGGCCGGCGTGAGCATCAATCCCGACTTCGACGCGTACATGGCTCGCAGGATCGCCGAGGTGCAGGCTGTGCATGGGGGCACGACCGAGGCGCTCCTCCTCGAACTCATCCAGAACATGCCCCGCCGGAAAACCCCCAACCATGCCTTTCGGAACGAAGGGGATCTGGTCTTTACCGACCGCGCGACCGAGTGGGGGCTGGACCTTCCGGCGTATTCCACAGGCGCCGCATACGCGGATCTCGATCGGGACGGCGACCTCGACCTGATCGTAAGCAACGTACTCGAAGAGGCGTTCGTGTACCGAAACAACCTCCGAGAGACTGTTGGTACGCACTTCCTCCGGGTCCGGCTCACGGGTCCGCCGGGGAATCCCTCCGGCATCGGAGCACGCGTGCGACTGACGGCCGGCGACAGGCAACAAACTCGGGAGCTGCAACTCACCCGCGGATACCAGTCGTCCGTCGAGCCGGTCTTGCACTTCGGTTTGGGGCAGAGGGCGACCGTGGACACCCTGGAAGTCCGTTGGCCGGACGGGTCGGTCCAGACGCGCAGCAATGTGACTGTGGACGCCACACTCACCCTCGATTACGCAGAGGCCCAGCCGGCCGCCCCGGTCCCCGCCCCGGCACCTGTCTTCGTCAATGCCGAGGCCTCGCTCCTTCCTGTGCCCTCCCACACAGCCAGTCTGTCCGCGCTGGATTCCAGGCTGGAGCCCTACCCGACGAGACGTGAACGGGTCGCGTTGGCCGTGGGGGATCTCGACGGAGACGGCCTGGACGATTTCGTCTTCGGAGGCAGTCAGAGCCGACCATCCGCCGTGTACGTCCAGCAACCGGACAGGACCTTGGCGGCCGTCACCGAACTCCCCGCCGGCGCGACCATGTCGGAAACCACGGCCGCCGCCATCTTCGACGCCGATGGAGACGGCCTGAGCGACATCTGGACCGTGGCCGGCCACGCGGCCGCCCTGAGCCGAGCCGAGCACCGACACAGCCTGTTTCTCAATGCGGGCGGCGGCCGATTCCGACCGGCAGCGGAGGCGGCAACGCGACAGGCTGGACAGGGAACGACACTCGCCCCCGGCGACTTCGACGGCGACGGCCGCGTAGACCTCTTCGTCGGCGCCTACACCGCACCCGGCAGCGGGGCTCCGACGGGAAGCCGTCTGCTACGCAACAACGGGGACGGTTTTGTAGATGTCACCGCCGAAGTCGCGCCGACCCTGGCACGCCTGGCGACCGTAACCGACGCGCTGTGGGCGGATCTGGACGGGAACGGTGCGAGCGACCTGCTGGTAGCCGGGGAGTGGATGCCCCCTGCCCTGCTGCTCAACGAAGACGGGAGGCTCCGCGACGCCACGGCCGCCGCCGGCCTGGATGGTCTCTCCGGCTGGTGGCAGACCCTGGCCGCAGCAGACTTTGATCGCGATGGCGATCTCGATGTTGTCGCCGGCAACATCGGCCTGAGCTACCCCTATTCCCCATCACCCGAGGCTCCCTTCGAACTCCATGTAGGAGATTTCAACGGCGATGGGGAGGACGAGCGCGTCCCGGGCTATTACGAGGAGGGCATTGTCTACCCATGGTTCGGTCGGGACCGTCTGGAATCGATGCTCCCCTGGGTCCCACAGCTCTTTCCCACGCTCGACGCGTTCGCGCGGGCAACGCTGTCCGACATTCTCGGGGCAGGCAGGATGCAGACAGCGCGGCGACTCGAAGTCAATACGCTGGCCAGCTTGTACCTCGACAACGACGGTGCAGGCAGACTGACCGCGCGCTCCCTGCCCCGCGCGGCCCAGATCTCGGCTGTGACGGGCGCTGTGCCCGCCGACTTCGACGGTGACGGAGCCCTCGATCTGGTCGTGGCGGGCAACTTCCATGCTCTCGATCAGAGCGTAACCAGGCTGGACGGCAGCGTGGGTCGCTTCCTCCGCGGCGATGGCTCCGGCGGCTTCGATCCCGTGCAGCCGGGTACCAGCGGGCTCTGGCTGCAGGGTGTCGTGCGCGAACTTGCGTTGCTGCGTGTGGGCACCGACGGCGACCCCGCCATCCTGGCCGCCGTCTCCGGGGGCCAGGCGATTCACGTACGTCCGGTCAAACCCCCGGCTTCCTGATCAACCCGGACCGGACCGGCTACCGCGGGATGATCTCGATGACCCCGCGGGGATTCCCCATGCCGAAACGGGCGCCGGCTTCCCCGGCCGGCCAGAACCGGAGTTCGGCCACATCGATGACATACACCTCTCTGAGGTAGTCCAGATCACCGACGTGGTTGCCGTACATGTATACGTTGGCACGCGCATCGGGACCCCCCGCGGAAACGGATCCGCGAGCAGTCATCCACTCGGGTCTGATCAACTCCAACGCCTCATATACTGTCGGGCTGTTGGTCGCGGCGAGCTCCGCGCTGCCTACGCTGTTGCGGCTGGCTCCCGTGCCGGGACCGGGGGCCATCGCGCACGCGGTGGCCGCAACCAACATCATCACTGCGAGCCCGGTACACAAAACAGACTTGATCTTCACGGTATTTTGCCTCTGGTGGTTCTAGCCGATGGGAATGCGCAGAATTGTCAATCCAGCCGGGGGCGGATTCTCGTCCGTGTCGTCCGGAGGCCTGTTCGGATCTTCCTGCAGAAAGATCTGATCCACGAGAACCGCGAATACGGCCCCGGCTCCGACGAAGGCCGCAACCGTCCGTCCAACGGACAGTCTCCTGAGGTGAAGGTCACTGACTTCGTGCCGCGGCAGAACGATCGTCTCCCGCACCTCCTCGAACTGGGTACCCGGGTAGTTCTTGCCGAGCCAAACGATGACCGCGATCGAATCCGGGGGCTGTGGAGCAACGCCGGCATCGAGTTGGGTCCTGATGCGTCCGAGGTGCCTGGAAGCACGTACGGCCCCTTCATCGGTAAGGCGAACGCGTACTTCCTCTCCGGGCGGCACATTGCCGAGATCGACACTCATGTACGTGACGCATGACGTCGACGACAAGCAGGCAAACAGCCAAAACACGAGGGCCCCACGACACGAAATGTTCTGAAGCACGCCACCCTCCACGCAAGCGATGCAAACTGGCGAACCGGCACCCGCGCTCAGGTAATGCAGCCAGGCACAAACTCGGCGCAAGTCATCAGCGACCGAAGCCCGGACCACCGGCACCGTTTTTCCCGGCGCCGATGGTCCGGGCCGACCCGGACGCGTTTTGTCCTAGTTCCCTCCGGTCACGGCTGCGGGAGGGGATCCGCCCCACCAGACCGACGGCCCGGAGAACAGCATCCCCTGAAGGCCGGGATCGATCCCGCTGGCCCTGACGTTTGCAGAGTTGTTGGCCAACTCCGACTCCGGTGTCCGGATCCTGACCGGTATGCCCGGCAGGAACGCTTCCGGCACAGGTTCGACCTGCGGATAACCGGTACGGCGCCAGTCATTCCACGGCTCGACCGTCAGGTAGTTGGCGATCCACTTCTCCGTGATGATCTCTTGCAGCGGATTGGCCACCGACCCCAACATCGGCCGTTCGGCAAGATACGCATCGATGTCGTCCGACGCGACTTCCCACTTCTCCATGATGGCACGTATGCCTTCCCGGTAGGGAGCATCCGCCGCACCGGGCCCGCTCATGATCAGGTGCGCTTCGGCCTCGGTGAACTTGGCGTCGGCGTAGCTGGCCACATTCAGCGGTGCGTCCTCGGCCGTGAAGAAGTGGCCAACCTCGGAAATCGTCGAGTCCGGGTCCGGGTCCGCCGCGTTCCTGTGACCGCGATACACGGTCTCCCCGTTCTCGAGGTCCTTGATCGCCGGTTCCACCATGATCGGCAGCCGTGGATCGCTGCGCTCCTTCAGCATGTTGACGGTAAACTCGCTGGCAGTGAACAGCAGATTCCGGTCGACGTAGCGCCAAAGCGGATTGCGGGCGCCAGCGCCACCCGGGTACTCGAAGACCGCATCGTCGGCGTTGCTGCTGAAGCCTTCGCCAAGGGCGGACAAGGCCGCTTGCGCGTGTTCCTGGGCGTTCTCGCCCGGCGCGTACGCCAGGCGGAGGTGATGGCGGGCCTGGACGGTCCGTGCCAGCTTCACCCAGCGGGTCATGTCGCCGCCGAAGAGCAGGTCGTTGGCCCCCGGCGCCTGCGGCTCGTCTGCTTCATGGCCGCGACCGCTTCATCCATCATCGCGAGCACCTGGGCGTAGATCGTCGACTGCTCATCGTACGCCGGCGTCGCAATGGCCGGATCGAGTGCTTCCGCAAACGGGACGGGACCCCACAGGTCGGTCGTGTGGGCCCACGTCCACGCGGCAAGGAACTTGGCAAGCCCGTAGTAGGCGGGATCCACCTCCGGGTCGATCTCCTCCATCATGAGCTTGAGCTCGTTCAGCATGGTGGCGTAGTGGTAGCTCCACGCCCCATTCGCCGAGTTGTCCTGCACCTCATAGAGCTGCAATTCGTCGTAGCTGCGCGAGTCCCGGTTGTACGAAGTCTGCTGCATCCATTCCACGGTCCACTGCCCGGGATCCCCGTAGTAGACGGTGTGCACCATGCCGGTGACGACGGTCGGCAGGCGGACCTCCACCCGTGCGTTCACAGGTGCGTTGGGATCCGTATTTACGTCGAGGAAGTTCTCGCAGCCACCCACGAGCACGGCCAGGAGCACGATCGACGCTGTTTGAGCCATCGGTGTTCTTTTCATGTCAAACATGGCTCTTCTCCTTTCTCGTGAAATCGCTGGTCAAAAGCTCGTCCGGACGCCGAAGGACAGACCCTTCGTCTGGGGAGCCGGGAAATGACGGTAGTACTGCCACGCGCTGTTGACGCCTCCGGAGATGTCGCCTTCCGGATCACCCATCGAGAAGTCCGACCAGACCCCCAGGTTGCGGCCGGTCACATACACGGTTGCGCGATCGACACCGATGCGTCCCAGCACGTCTCTTGGCACGTCGTAGGACAACGTCACTTCACGCAGCTTGATGAACTCGCCCGACTCGATCTGACCCTCGTGCTTGTCGTAGCCGTACATGAGTTCGTAGTACACCGGATCCTTCACCACCGATTTGGTATTCGGCTGGCCGGTCGTCTGATTGATCCCATCGAGGGTCACAACCTGATAGCGGTCGTTCGTGAAGATATGCCGTCCGTTCCGACCGGTGGTGTACTGGATCTCGAAATTGAGGATCTTGCTGCCCTTACGCATGTCCCACAGGCTCGACAGCCCGAAGTTCTTGTAGCGAATGGTGCTTCTGAGGTTGGCAAGCCAGTCCGGCAGCGCGGAACCGAGCGGGATCTGGCGCTGGGTCCGAATCGGGAGTCCGTAACAGTCTCCCTTCTGGTTGCGTCGGACGCTGGCGCAGTTCTCGTCACCCAGGATGAGCGCGCCCGTGGGTTGATCGGGGAAGCAGAAGCTGCCCGTCTCGGGTACGCAATTCCGCTGGTAGCCGTAGCCCCAGATCACACCGTAGGGCAGGCCCTCCATGATGCGAATGCTCGGCCAGGAGTAACCCGCCAGGTGGAGGTTGTCGATCCCCGGCGCCAACTCGATCACCGAGTTGCGGTTGCGCGTCCAGTTCGCGGCCAGATCCCAGGTGAAGTCCGACATCTGGAGCGGGCGCCCACGGACCGAGACCTCAAACCCCTTGTTGCGGAGATCCCCGGCGTTGCGGACGATGGAAGTGTACCCGCTGGATGCCGACGCCGGAACCCGGAAGATCTGATCGTAGCTCTTCTTGTTGTAGTAGGAGAAGTCCAGGCTCGCGCGGTTGTTCAATCCGCGCAACTCCAGCCCGACCTCGACCTCCGATGTCGACTCCGGTCTGATGTTCGGATTCCCGAGCTGGGTTCCCTGAACAAACCCTACCTGCCCCCGGAACGGGAAACTGACTGTCGTCGGGTCGAACTGGTAGCTGCCCTGGTGCACCCCCGGCGCACTCGCCGCATAGTACCGCGACGAAAGGCTGTACGGTGGTGCGTCGTTCCCCACCCTTGCGTAGGATAGGCGCACCTTGCCGTACTGCAGCCACGAGGGACGCCAGTCCATCGCGTCCGTGAAGATGACGCCGACGCTAGCGGACGGGTAGAAGTAGCTGTTGGCGTCCTTCGGCAGCGTTGAACTCCAGTCGTTGCGCCCGGTCAGGGTGAGATACGCCCATCCCTGGTAGTCCGCCGTGAGCTGCCCGTACGCCCCGAGCAGGCGTCGCATCTCCGGCAGATCGGCGAAGACACGCTGGTCCTCGAAGTTCTCGACGTTGTAGTAGTCCGGGATAACGATGGTGGAGCCCCGGCCCGTGATTCGGCTGGTCTCCGTCATCCAGATGTTCCCGCCGATCAGTCCGCTTACGCTGAACCCCGGCGAGACCTCGCGTGGATCCACGGTCAGAACCAGATCGTTGTTGATCTGCGTGCGATTCAGCTTCTCCTGCTGCGTCGAACCGGACGATAGTCCCTGAGCGGTGCGCCAGGGCCTTTCGTTCTGAAAGGTGCGCCTCTCGTCAAGGTATGTGTCCAGGCCCCAGGTGTTCGTCAATCTTATCCCCGACACGACATTCGCCGTAAAGCGCTGCGACAGGATCCAGCGGTTCACGTTGCTGTCCCGGTATTCGTTCTCCATCACCCACTGGTAATGCGGGCTGTTCGTGCCCCACATCACCGGGGTGCCATCCTCGTTCCAGGCGGTCCGGATATCGACGTTGGGTGGGATGTGGAGCAGACTGTGGTGGACACCGGACCAGGAGTCCGCCGGCCACGGATTCTGGGTGTTGACCCGCTGTACGCTCGTCGTCGACATGAGCCTGTCGGACATCTGCAACCTGACGTTCGCACTCAGATTGAGCCGTTCCAGCTTCCCCGTCGGCGTGATGTCGCCCTGATTTAGGTACGACACGCCGAAGGTGTACGAGCCGGCGTCGCCCAGACTTCCAGTGGCACGCAGAGAGTTGTCAATGGTCTGGGCCGTGTTGTAGAACTGCGAGCGCGAGTCCTCGAAGATGACATCGCCCAGCGCGGCAACTACCTCAGGTGGAATGCTGTCCTTGTGCGGTCCCCAACCCGGATAGCTCGAACTCGTGATGGAGCGGGTCTCGAAACCGGTTGTCGTCGGGTAGCCCGGCTGGCAATAGCCACCCTGTGACTGGAGACGACCGTCGCACAGGAGCCGGTCGCGTCCGGCTGCCCAGTCGGTCACGTAACCCGCGATGATCGGGTCGTCAAAGCGTACTGCACTCGAATACTCGAAGCGCACCGGCTGGCCCGGTTGTCCCTGCTTGGTCGTGATCACCACCGCGCCAGCCGCGGCTCGAGATCCGTAGAGGGCCGTGGCAGCGGCACCCCGCAGCACCGAAATCTCCTCGACGTTGGTCAGGTCGAAGTCGATGCCGCGGTTGCCGGCCTGGCCGCGGCCGAAAATGCTCCCGCCGCGTTCCGGATCCAGGTCGATGCTCACGGGTACTCCGTCGATGATGAACAGTGGCTGGCCGGATCCGGTGAACGTCGACTGGCCACGAATCTGGATGCTCGACGAAGCGCCCGGCCGACCGCTGGCCTGGACGACCTGGATGCCCGCCGACTGAGCCTGCAACGCCTGGACCAGGTTCACTTCGGGAGTGCGCTCGAGCACCTCCGCCTTCACGGTCTGGACGGAGTAGGTCAGGGCTCGCTCCTCGCGCTCAATGCCGAGCGCGGTCACTACCACTCCCTCGACCTCGATAGCCTGCTGCGTGAGGCCGAAATTCACGAGCGCCGACCCGCCTGCCGCAACCGTGACGGACTGCTCTGCCGCGGCATAGCCGAGCACCTGGACCCTTACCGTGTAGGTGCCGGCGGGCACGTTCAGGACGACGAACCGCCCGTCCGCATTGCTCAGGGCACCGCGGGGTCGTACCGTCGATGCTGATCTGGGCGCCCGATACCGGCTGCATGTTCATGGCATCCGTGACGGTTCCGGTGACTGTGCCGGTCTGCTGGCCCTGAAGAGCCACCGGGACAATGAGCGGCAAGACTCCAAGGCCAAGGGTTCTCACAAGTCCTTTAGTCATAACGCACCTCCCCCTTTAAGGAGACCACTGGATTGGTGGACACCCTGGACCGTCATCCATCGCGCACGCCGGATTCGCGGAAAGACCGGCGGATGGCTTTGAGAAGGCCGGGGATTGGTTCCACCCGGATTTGACGCGAACGCGGATCGGTAGAGACCTCGGAAGGTCTATCCGGGGGAGGTTGAACTCGCCCCACCGCGAAGTATCCTGCCTGCTGCGCATTTGCTCGACCCTTGAGGGTAAGCGAATTACCACGCTTCAACCATACGCGGTCCAAGGTCGTCACGCAAATCTGTATACAAAGATATGGGCTCGGACGTGCACGGAGCTGTCGACCGCCCACCCCGCCTTCAGGACATCCTGGTCCGCCCTCCTCCCCTTATTTCCCGCCCACCTCCAGGAACCCCGCAACCTGCTCCTCGCGGACGAAAAAGCTCCCCAGATCGCCGTCCGTGTCACGGCCGTGCCAATCCGACCCACCCGTCACGAACAGCCCCGCCCTGCGTGCGTGAGCCGCCACGGCCTCCCGAACCCCGCGTCCCCAGGGCCGATACGCCTCCAACCCGCCCAGCCCGGCATCGACCATGCAGGGGAGGAGCTTGTCGATCAGTCGGAGGGGAGGATGAGCCCACACCGCAATCCCCCCGGCCTCGCGGATCGTCCCGATCACCTCTTCCGGGCCCGGCGACTCGACCAGGACGTAGGCGGGGCAATGCGCGCCGATATGGCGATCGAAGGCGTCGGAGACGTCGGTCGCGTAGCCCTCCCGCACCAGAGCCCGTGCGAGATGGGGGCGCGTGTAGGGGACCATCCCCGACGCTCGCTGGTCGCCGACGCGGCCCAATGGCAACCTGACCCCCTGCTCCGCCAGCCGCTCGACGATCTTGCGCATGCGCTCGTCGCGCCGGGCGTGCAGGTCGTGGTGGTGCGCCACGAGCGAATCGGCCGCGGGATCGACGAAGTACCCCAGTACGTGAATCGACTGGCCCCGCCAGCGCGCGCTCAGCTCCACCCCGGGGATGACGCGGATCCTGCCCCGTGCGGCGCGCTGGGCCGGGACGACTCCCTGGGTGTTGTCGTGGTCGGTGATGGCGATTGCGTCGAGACCGCCGGCGATGGCGCGAGCGACGACCTCCTCGGGCGGATAGACGCCGTCCGAGAAGGTGGTGTGCATGTGGAGGTCGAGTCGCATGGGTGCCCTTCCCGCCGCCGGGCGCGATCAGGAAGCTTCGACGCTGTCCGCCAGAACGGTGACCTCGTTGTCCTCCACCTTCATCACGCCGCCCGACAGCGCAAACGACTGCCGCGCCTCCGACCCGGAGTCGATCTGCAGCCGGCCGCTGCCCAGCAGCGTGAGGAAGGGCGCGTGCCCGGGCAGGATGCCCACCAGTCCGTCCCACGCCGGAGCCACGAGGGAACGTGCGGTGCCCTCGAACACGACCTGGGCGGGCGTGACGACGCGCAGCTCCATCGCCCTGGCCATGCCGCTAGGCCTCGACGCCCATCTCGGCCGCCGCCTCGATCACCTGGTCGATCCCGCCCTTCATGAAGAAGGCCTGCTCGGGGAGGTGGTCGAACTCGCCCGCGGCGACGCGCTCGAAGGACTCGATCGTCTCCTCGAGGCGCACGTAACAACCGGGGATGTTGGTGAACGCGGTCGCCACGAAGAACGGCTGCGACAGGAAGCGCTCGATCCGGCGCGCCCGGCCCACGATGATCTTGTCCTCCTCGCTGAGCTCGTCCATGCCGAGGATCGCGATGATGTCCTGGAGGTCCTTGTACCGCTGCAGGATCTCCTTGACGCGCCCGGCCACCTCGTAGTGCCGGTCGCCGATGAACTGCGGATCGAGGATGCGCGAAGACGAGTCCAGCGGATCCACCGCGGGATAGATGCCCTTCTCGGAGATCGAACGGGACAGCACCGTCGTCGCGTCCAGGTGCGCGAAGGCGGCCGCGGGGGCCGGGTCGGTCAGGTCGTCGGCGGGCACGTAGATCGCCTGCACCGACGTGATCGAGCCTTCGCGGGTGGAGGTGATCCGCTCCTGCAGCTCGCCCATCTCGGTCTCGAGGGTGGGCTGGTATCCCACGGCGGAGGGCATGCGGCCGAGGAGCGCGGAGACCTCGGAGCCAGCCTGCGTGAAGCGGAAGATGTTGTCGATGAAGAGGAGCACGTCCTGCTTTTCCACGTCGCGGAAATACTCGGCGACGGTCAGGGCGGAGAGCCCGACGCGCAGGCGGGACCCGGGGGGCTCGTTCATCTGACCGTAGACCAGCGCGGTCGAGTCGAGCACTCCGGATTCCTTCATCTCGAGCCAGAGGTCGTTGCCTTCGCGGGTGCGCTCCCCCACCCCGGCGAAAACGGATCGACCGCCGTGCTCCATGGCGATGTTGTTGATCAGCTCCATGATGATGACGGTCTTGCCCACACCGGCGCCGCCGAAGAGACCGGTCTTGCCGCCCTTTACGTAAGGCGCGAGAAGATCGACGACCTTGATCCCCGTCTCGAAGATCTCCGTCTTGGGCTCGAGGTTGTCGAAGCGCGGCGCCAGGCGATGGATCGGCCAGCGCTCGATCGGCTCCCCGTCGGGGCTTGTCACCGGGCCCTGTTCGTCGACCGGCTCGCCGAGGACGTTGAGGATCCGGCCCAGCGCCGGCTTCCCCACCGGAACCGCGATGGCGCGCCCCGTGTCCACGACGTCCATGCCCCGCTGCACGCCGTCGGTCGAACTCATCGACACGGCGCGGACCTGGGAGCGGCCGATATGCTGCTGCACCTCGGCCACCAGGTCGATCTCGCGGCCCGATTCGGTCTCTCCCGTAAGGCTCAGCGCGTTATGGATCTCCGGCAGATGCCGCGGGTGGAACTCCACGTCCAGCACCGGTCCGATGACCTGGACGACTCGCCCGATGTTGTTGTCAGCCATGTTTTGGTCTTCTCCAGCCGCCTCTGCGTGCGGCGATTGCGTCTTTCCAAGCCTGTTCGGGTTACTCCAGCGCCGCGGCGCCACCCACGATCTCGGCGATCTCCTGGGTGATCTGCGCCTGGCGCGCTCTGTTGTAGCTGCGGGTGAGGGTGTCGATCATCTCGCCTGCGTTGTCTGTCGCACTCTTCATCGCGGCGCGGCGTGCCCCCTGCTCTCCCGCGGCGTTCTCGACCAGCGCCCTGTACACGACGCTGGTCAGATAGCGCGGCAGGATCCGCCCCACGAGCTTCACGGGGGGAGGCGACACGAGGAAGGCGTCCACCGAGCGCGCGCCCTCCTTCGGCTCCACCGGCAGCACGAGCTGCGTCCTTGGCGGCGTGGACATCGCCGAGCGGAACCTGGCGCTCACCAGGTAGACGGCGTCGAGGTCGCCGGACTCGAACTTGTCCCTCACGGAAGCGATCAGGTCCTCGGCGTCCTCCGGCGTGGGCGCATCGCCGATCTCGATCGTCGATGACGCGACCGCCCGGCCGCGGAAGCGGAAGAACGTGAGCCCCTTCTTGCCGGCAATGTGAAGCTCGGTTTCCACACCCGCGGCTTCGAGCTCCTCGAGCTTCAGCCGCGCCTCGCGGATGAGGTTGGCGTTGAAGGCGCCGCAGAAGCCCCGGTTGGCGGTCAGCAACAGCACCGCGGCACGTTTCGTTTCGGCCGGTTGCCGCAGCAGCGGATGATCCTGCTCCAGACCGGGCGCGCGCAGGCTCCGCAGCAGTTCGCCCAGCGCATCGCTGTATGGCCGCGCGGCAACCATGCGGTCCATGGCGCGCTTCAGCTTGGATGTGGCGATCAGCTCCATCGTGCGCGTGATCTTGCGCGTGTTCTTGACGGATTTGATCCTCCGCAGGACCTCGCGAGCCTGGGCCACGTCAGGCCGCTCCCGCTCCCACCGCCCCGTGCTCGACGGCGAAAACCTCGTTGTACTCCTCGATGCACGACCGCAGTCGCCCTTCGATGTCCTCCGTGAGCTGGCCTTCCTGGCGCAAGCCGATCAGGACGTCGTCGAAGCGGCTCTCGACGAAAGCGAGGAAGCCGCGCTCCCACTTTCTGACGTCGTCCACTTCCAGGTGGTCCACGTAGCCGTTCGTCACGGCGTAGATCGCGACGATCTGCCGCTCGACCGGCACCGGCTGGTACTGGGGCTGCTTGAGGACCTCGACCGTGCGCTGTCCGCGCGCCAGCTGCTGCTGGGTGGCGGCATCGAGGTCGGAGGCGAACTGCGCGAAGGTTTCCATGGCTCGGAACTGGGCCAGGTCGAGGCGCAGCCGTCCGGCCACCTTCTTCATCGCCTTCACCTGGGCCGCGCCGCCCACGCGCGACACCGAGATGCCCACGTTGACAGCAGGCCGGACGCCCGAGTTGAAGAGGTCGGGCTCGAGGTAGATCTGCCCATCGGTGATCGAGATCACGTTGGTGGGGATGTAGGCCGAAACGTCGCCGGCCTGCGTCTCGATGATCGGGAGCGCCGTGAGCGAGCCGCCGCCGAGCTCGTCGGAGAGCTTGGCCGCCCGCTCCAGGAGCCGCGAGTGCAGGTAGAAGACATCGCCCGGGTAGGCTTCGCGGCCCGGCGGACGGCGAAGGACCAGCGACAGCTGCCGGTAGGCCTGCGCCTGCTTCGACAGGTCGTCGTAGATGACCAGCGTGTGCTTGCCCTGCCACATGAAGTGTTCGGCGAGCGCGGTGGCGGAATACGGCGCGATGTACTGCATCGGGGCCGGATCGGATGCGTTCGCGGTCACGACGATGGTGTAGTCCATGGCGCCGTGGTGCCGCAGCGTCTCGACGACCGCCGCGACCTTCCCCGCGCGCTGTCCCACCGCGCAGTAGATGCAGATGACGTCCGTGTCACGCTGGTTGATGATCGCGTCGACCGCGACGGCCGTCTTCCCCGTCTGCCGGTCGCCGATGATCAGCTCGCGCTGGCCCCTCCCGATCGGGATCATGGCGTCGATGGCCTTGATCCCGGTCTGCAGCGGCTCATTTACGGGTTGGCGCTTGACGATGCCGGGGGCGACCACGTCGATCTGGCGCCGCGCCGAGGTCTCGATCGCACCGCCGCCGTCGATGGGGTTGCCCAGCGGGTCCACCACGCGTCCCAGGTAGCCGTCGCCGACGGGAACGTCGAGGACGCGCCCCGTGCGCCGCACCTCGTCGCCCTCGTGCAGCCCCGCCCATTCGCCCAGGATCACCGCGCCGATGTTGTCCTCTTCCAGGTTGAGCGCCAGCGCGGTGACCGTCTCGCCGGTCTCGCTGGAGGTGATCTCGAGCATTTCGCTCGCCATCGCCCGGGTGAGGCCGTAGATGCGGGCCACCCCGTCCTTGACCTCGAGGACCTCGCCGACCTCCTCGGCGTGGAGCACTTCCTCGAAGCTCTCGATTTCTGCCAGGAGGACGCTCTTGATCTCGCCCGCCCGGAGTTGGGAATCTGCCATGTCGTTCTAGTTTTCCTGTCCTTGTAGCTCGGCGGCCATGAGCGCTCGGCGCATGGCGTCGAGTTGTCGTTTCAGGGATCCGTCGTAGAGGGTGTCGCCCTCGCGCAGCACGATGCCGCCGATGATTTCCGGCCTGACCCTGACGCTGGGAATGACGGTCGCGCCGGTCGCCGACGAGAGTCGGCCTGCCAGCTCGCTCTCCTCCTCCGCCTCGAGCTCCCGGGCCACCGTGACTTCCATGTGGCGCAGCCCCAGGTGCCGGTCGAGGAGACCCTGGAAGTCCCGCATGATCGCCGGCAGCAGGCGCTGGCGCCCCTTGTCCACGACGACCTTGAGGAACCGCAGCAGCATCGGCGGCACAGACGGCCCCAGCGCGCGTTGCAGGGTTGTCTTCTTGGCCTGGGCGGTCACGCGTGGAGTCGCCAGGAACCCCAGCACCTTCCGGTCTTCCACCAAGCCCGCGACGGCGGCTGCCGATTCGCCCCAACCCTTCGCCCCCCCATGGCGCTCAGCCAGATCGAAGAGCGTCTCGGCGTAGTTGCGGACGACCGTGTCCTCTCTCACGCCAGCGCCCCTTCGGACTGGTCGAGATCGTCGATGTAGTCCATGGCCAGCTGCCGGTCGCGGCCAGCGTCGAGCCGCTCGCCAAGCAGCCGGGAAGCCACGGCAAGCGCCACGTCAACCGACTCCCGGCGTACCGCCTCGACCGCCGCCTCACGCTCGCGCTCGATTTCGCGGCGCGCATTGGCGAGCATGGCCTGGGTCTCGTCGCGGGCCTTCGCCTCGAGTTCCTTGCGCAGCGTCTCCGCCGCGGCCCGGCTCTCGGCTACCACCGCCTGGGCCTGGCGGCGCCCCTCGGCAAGCTGTTCGCGGTACTGCGCGAGCAGCGCGTCCGCCTCGTCACGCTGGCGCTTCGCCTCGTCGATGTTGTCCTGAATGCTCTTCTCGCGCGCGTCGAGGGCGCCGAGCAGCGGCTTCCAGGCGAACTTCGCCAGAATGAAGAGCAGCGTCGCAAAGGTCAGCAGCGTCCAGACGGACAGCCCGAAATCGACGGCGAAGAGGCTGTCCCACGCGCTCTCCTCGGCCGCCGCCGGCACGACCGGCACGGACCACACATGTGCGGCCGCACCATAGATGCTGCTGGCGCCCACTCCGGCGATACTCACGCGAGGAAGAGGAAGAGCATGGCCAGGATGATGGCGAAGAGGGCCGCCCCTTCGACCAGCCCGGCCAGAAGGATGGCGAGGCCGCGGATCTCGCCGGCGGCATCGGGCTGCCGGGCGATCCCCTGCGTGGCGCCCTCACCGATTCGGCCGATGCCGAGACCGGCGCCGATCGCGGCGAGGCCGGCCCCGATGCCCGCCCCGAGGAGGGCCTGGGTGCTCTTGGCGACTTCGGCCGAAGCGGCCGGGTCCTGGATCAGGTTGAAAGCTGAGTCAAGCATGTGGTGTGATTTCCCCTTACGACTCTAGTGTTCATGCCGCATCAGGCCGATGAACACGGCCGACAGCATGGCGAAGATGTACGCCTGGATGAAGGCGATCAGAAGCTCCAGGAGGAGGATCGCCGATACGAATGCGTAGGAGCCCCCGGCGATCAGCCAACGGCCGAATGCGATATGGCCGAAGAGGAAGATGAAACCGAGGACGGAGAAGATGAGCATGTGCCCCGCGGTCATGTTCGCGAAAAGGCGTATCGCGAGAGCGAAGGGCTTGGTGAACTTGCCGAGCAGCTCGACCGGGGTCATGACCGCCAGCATGGCATACTTCACGAGCCCGCTCGTACCCGGCGGCGTGTAGAAGATCGTGCGCATGTAACCGCGGGTCCCGAGGGTCAGGAAGCCCGACACCTCCGTTACCACGAAGGTGATGATCGCCAGCGTGGCCGTTACGGCGAGGTTGCCGGTGGCCGAGCCCGCCCAGGGCACCAGCCCCAGCAGGTTCATGGTCAGGATGAAGAAGAACAGGGTGAGGATCAGCGGCACGAAGCGCTGGTAGCCGTGGCCGATGTACTCCTTGCAGAGATCGTCCCGGAGGAAGATGACGACCGCCTCGATGGCGTTGGCGAGCCCGCTCGGCGCCCGCCCGGTTCCCTGCCGCGTGATGACCCGGGTGGCCATCATGATCAGGGCGAACGTAATGACGGCTGCGAGGAGCAGCAGCACCACGTGCTTCGAAACGGACAGGTCGATCGTGAGCCCGGCCACGTGGAAGGGCTCCCACTGGGGAAGGTGCACCTCGCCGACGAAGGGCAGCTCGTAGCCCGGTCCGTCGAGGATGTGATGGCCGAGCATCTCCCCCAGGTCGAACGGGCCCTCGTGCCCGGCGGCCGCAGAATCCTGCGGCGCCGCGTGTTCCTGCGGGAGCGCTGTCATGCCGTTCATGACTCGACCGCCGAGGCGTCGGCACGCAGCCGAAGGTGTTCAAGGCACGACTCGGCCAGCAGGACCGCAACCAGGAACCCGCCCAGCGCGAGGAGGAAGGGCGCCGGCTCAGCCCGCCCGGGCACGACGAATAAAAGGACGCCGAGCACCACCACGGCGACTCGCACTGCGAATCCCGTACCGATGGCCGCAAAGAAGCGGTCGTTGCGCGTCCTCCAGCGCTTCAGCAGATAGTGGGTCGGGAGCTGCGTGCCCAACGTCAGAATACCGGCTCCCGCAACCGCCTGCCGGGTCCCCTCAGCGAGGAGAGGCCAAGTCACGAGCACCCCGCCGACCACGATTGCAGCAGCGGTGGCAACGAACGTCATGGACTGTTTCACCGATGTTCTTCCCCGCTCCCGGGTCCCTCCTTTTTCCTGTTTGCCGGTTCCATCACGCCCCTGACGTAGAGCGTATAGAAGCCAGCCCCGACGCCTGCGAGAGCCCCGATCAGCACGAACAGCGGGGTCGTCCCGAACCGCTCGTCCAACCGCAGCCCGATCCAGGTGAGGATCAAGACCGTCAACACCCAGCTGATGCCGTATCCCGAAAGGCGGCCCGCGTCCCCGAAGGCACCGGACGGCCGTCGCGGTGTTCGACCGCCGTCCAGCACGCGGCACTCCCTGATTGACGGAACGAAGGCCTGGGATCAGTCTCGCAAAGCGGACTCCACAAGCGCGTTGACTGGGGGAAAGCTAACGCTTGTGAAAATTTTCGCAAGCTCGAAATCCGGTCCGTGAAGCCGTCCGTGCAGAGTGCGATCCGGACGTGACAACCCGCACGCGCCCCCGGGGATCGGGCCGGGCCGCAGGTCCCCTCTCTTCTTGACCCGAAAACGCCGCCTCGCGTATCTTCCGCGCACTCAAGCAGGCAAACATTCGTTGCAACCCGGAACGGGCATGACCCCCACGTCCTCCCCCGCGCTCAAGGCGCCGCCCGCCCAGTCGGCCGACCGCGATGTTCAGCTCCTCCACCGCGCGGGCGAAATCGGTGAGGAACTGCGCTCGGCGGTGCAGCGCCGGATCGTTGGCCAGCAGCACATCGTCGACAGCATCCTTACGGCCATGATGGCGAACGGCCACGTACTCCTGGTAGGGGTGCCCGGGCTCGCCAAGACGCTGATCATCTCGACGCTCTCCGAGGCGCTGCACCTCAAGTTCAACCGGATCCAGTTCACCCCCGACCTCATGCCAACGGACATCACGGGCACCGAGGTCATCCAGGAGGACAAGCTGACCGGGGAGAGAGTCTTCCGCTTCGTCCAGGGGCCGATTTTCGCCAACATCATCCTCGCCGACGAGATCAACCGGACTCCGCCGAAGACGCAGGCCGCGCTCCTCGAGGCGATGCAGGAGCGGGACGTCACCGCGGCCGGCCAGACCTACCACCTCGACCCGCCCTTCTTCGTGCTCGCGACGCAGAACCCCATCGAGCAGGAGGGCACCTATCCCCTTCCCGAGGCGCAGCTCGACCGTTTCATGTTCGACCTGCGGATTCACTATCCGGACCGGGACGAGGAGGAGAAGATCGCGACGCTGACGCAGGAGGTGCAGAACATCCCGATCGAGCCCGTGGTGCACGGTTCCGAGATCATCGAACTGCAGCAGCTGGTCCGGCGCACCCCGGTTCCCCCTTCGATCGTGAGCTACGCCGTCCGCCTGGCGCGCTCGACCCGTCCCGGCGGCGAGGAGCAGGCCGACGTAGCAAAGAAGTACATCAGCTGGGGCGCGGGACCGCGCGCCTCGCAGTACCTTGTGCTGGGGGCCAAGGCGCGCGCCGTATTCCGGGGCGCTCCCATGCCCACCATGCAGGACATTCACGACATCGCGCCGTCGATCCTCGCCCACCGGATCGTGATCAACTTCGACGGTGAGGCCGAGGGCCTGAGCACGCGCGACGTCATCGACGAACTGCTCAGCGAGAGCAGGCGATGGGTCTAGAGGCGGTCCGTGGACAATCCCCGAGTCGCACCGAGGGCGGCGAGGGGCCGGGCTGGCAAGGCGCGATGAGCGAGAATAGCGGCGCTATTTGAGCGAAGAGCAACGCAGAGCGGCGCTCTGAAGTGCCTGAATGTAAACAGAATGCGACATGTTGTAATGTTATCATGACAGTGCGAGGTCGCGTGAGCGCTGCAACCAGCGCGGATTCATCGCCGTCCGAATGCAGCGGGAACTTGTCCCACGGACTGCCGGAGGACGGCTCGCCGGACGACCAACCTCCAAGTAGCGGGGCGCAGGGATCATGGCGCTGATCACGGGGCTGTGGGCGGCGTTTGCCCTCCTGTTGCTGGGCGCAGCCGGGCTGACGGCTACGCTGTCGGCGGTGGTCAACATTACCGACTCGAAGGCGCGCATCCTCGCCGACGAGGGCTTTGCCGGCGCAGCCGCACTTGCCGCGCTGCGAACGGGTGAGGCCAGTACCTCCGTTCTGGGAGTGCTCCGCGCGATCTGCAACCTCGGCGCGGCTGCGGCCGGCGTCGCCGCCGCCACCGTGCTGTGGGGTCCGCGCGGCATGTGGATCGGCGGCCCTCTGGTGGTGCTCGGCGTGCTGCTCCTCGGCGAGGTGGCCCCGCGTGCCCTCTCCGGCCGCCGCCCCGTGCGGGTGGCGCTCGCTGCCGCCCCGTTCCTGCAGCGGGCCTCGGGCGTGCTCGGCGGGATTCTCTTCCCGGTCCTCGCCCTGGGACGGCTCCTTGGCCGCGTTTCCGGCCGCGCCGAGGCCTCCCCCGACGAGCTGCAGGTGCGCGAAGCGCTGGAGATCGGGACCGGAGAGGGCGTCGTCGAGGCCGACGAGCAGCGCCTCATCGAGCGGGCCTTCAAGCTGGACGAGCTCAACGCCTGGGACGCGATGACGCCCAGGGTCGACATCATCGCCTGGCAGGAAACGCGCCTTCTGGGCGAGGCGCTGGGCGAACTCGAGGGCGCGCCTCACTCGCGCGTGCCGGTGTACGGCGAGAGCATCGACGACGTGACCGGCATCCTGCATGTGCGGGACGCCTACCGCGCGTATGTCGCGGGCGAGCGCGGCACGCCTCTGGGCGAACTCGCCCGCGAGCCGATGTTCGTGCCCGGATCGCTCTCCCTGGCCAAGCTGCTCGCCGAGTTCCGCGCCCGCCGCATGCACATGGGCATCGTGGCCGACGAATTCGGGGGCACCGACGGGCTGATCACCCTGGAGGACGTCCTCGAGGAGCTCGTCGGCGAGATCGTCGACGAAACGGATGTGGACGAAGACCCCGTCACGCGGCTGTCTGCGGACGAGATCGTCGCTTCCGGCACGGCCGAGGTGCGCGAGATCAATGACCGCTTCGAATTCGAGCTGCAGGCGGGTGAACACCGGTCCCTGAACGGTTTCATCCTGGAGGAACTCGGCCATGTGCCCGAGGCCGGCCGTTCCTTCACGGCGGAGGGCGTGCGGATCGAGGTCCTCGAGGCGTCCGACACGCAGGTACTGAGAGCGCGGCTGCGACGCACCGGAGCCGCGGAACCGCCGCGCTGATGGCGCTGGTCATGCCCTTCAACGGGCGCACTCCGCGGATCGCGGGATCCGCCTTCCTCGCGCCGACCGCGGTCGTGATCGGCGATGTCGAGGTCGGCGAGGACGCCAGCGTCTGGTTCGGGGCCGTGCTGCGCGGCGACCACCCCGAGAACGGCATACGCGTGGGGGCGCGGACCAATGTGCAGGAGAACGCCGTCATCCACACCAGCCATGAGGGCCCGACGGTCATAGAGGACGAGGTGACGGTCGGGCACGGAGCCATCATGGAGAGCTGCCGGATCGGCCGCCGCACGGTGGTGGGGATGGGGGCGGTGGTGCTGCAGCGCGCCGAGGTCGGCGAGGGCTGCCTGATCGCGGCGGGGGCGGTGGTGCGGGAGGGGGCGAAGATTCCGCCGCACAAACTGGTGGCCGGGGTGCCGGGCCGCGTGCGGGCGCTGAGCGAGGGAGCGGCGTCGTGGACCGAGCGCAGCGCGGGTCACTACGTGGAGCTGAGCCGCCGCTTCATGGCGAACCGCGTCTGCGAGCTGTGCGGCGGACCGGCGCTGGAGCGGCATTGCAAGATCGTGTGTCTCAACTGCGGCTTCCAGAGGGACTGCAGCGACCCGTAGCGGTTCATCCGCGGTCTCGCGGAGTCGGCTCTCGCGGCAGCCATGGGCATGGTTGCGGGCCGCCAGACGGCGGGCCGCTGAGGCCGGATCATTCGAGCCCGAGGATCGTGCCCGCGTACCAGGCGGCGATCGCGTCGCCCCAGGTGTAGGCGACGCCCGCTCCGAGCGCCAGAAAGACCCCGAACGGCACCAGCCTGCCGGATCTGAGAGAGACCGGGGCGAAGACCAGGGCACCGAGCAGCGCGCCCCCGAACAGTGTCACAAGGACCCCCGGCGGACCGACAAACGCCCCCACCATCGCCATCATCTTCACGTCGCCACCGCCCATGGCGTCCTTGCCCAGGACGATCCTTCCCACCGTGGCCACAGCCCACAGGAAAGCGAACCCCAGCGCCGCGCCCAGAACCGCGCTGCCCAGCTCCGGCCCGCCCGCCAGCGGGGCCAGCGCAAGCCCGATGACCGCCCCCCCGAGGGAAAACTGATCGGGGATGATGTACGTCCGGGCGTCGCTTACCGCGATCGCGAGCAGGATCGTCAGGAACACGGCGCCGCGCAGCGCTTCGGGGTGCAGGCCCCACCTGGCCGCCATCCCGGCCCAGATCACCGCAGTGGCGATTTCGACCAGCGGGTACTGCGCGCCAATGCCCGTACGACACCGGGCACACCGCCCGCGTGCGATCACGTAACCGAGCACGGGGACGATTTCGAACCAGCGAAGCGGCGCGCGGCAGCTCCAGCACTCGGACCGCGGCCGCACGACGGACCGCCCGGCAGGCCATCTCGCGATACACACGTTGAGGAACGACCCGAGCGCCATCCCGATCACCGCCGCCAGGATCGGGAGTTGGCCGCCGCTCATTCGCCGCCCCGGGTGAGGAGGTACATGAGGATCGAGCCCGCCACCGCAACGTTCAGCGAATCAACCCCGGCGGCCATCGGGACAGCGATCGCGCGGGCCCGGCGCAGGAGCCGCGCCGGAAGCCCGCCTGTCTCATTGCCGAGCGCCAGCACCCAGTCCCGTGGCACGCCGCGCCCCGGCCCACCCGGCACCGCCCCGGCCGCGTCCGCGCACAGCAGGTTGACGCCCTCCAGCGGGTCTACCGGGTCCGGGCCGCTTGTCATCGGCAGGTGGAACACCCCGCCCGCCGACGCCCGGACGACCTTGTGGTTCCACGGGTCGACCGTGCCCGCCCCGATCACGACCCCGTCGAGCCCGAATCCCCAGGCCGACCGAATCAGCGTCCCGAGGTTGCCCGGGATCTGGACGCCCGTCGCCATCAGGTAGCGTCCGCGGTCCAGCGGCCTCGGCACCGGGGGCGGCGCAGCCACGCAGGCGATCACCGGCTGCGGCCGTTCGGTCGATGCCAGCCCCCTGACTTCGCGGTCCGGCGCGACCTGCACCTCCACGCCGCGCTGGCTGCATGCGTCGAGGACACGCCGCCCGATCCCGCTGCCCGCGTGCTCCGCGCCCGCCAGCACCCATCGCACCTGAAGGGGAGACTTCAGCGCCTCCAGGACGACGCGCGGTCCCTCCGCCAGGGCCAGGCCTTCGCGCTCGCGCATCCGGCGAACCGTCAGCCGACGCACCAGGCGTGCCCTAGATTTGCTGATCACCGTGTCCTCTGCCCCTGCCCTCGAACCGAAGCGCGTTGCACATGCCGCCATCCCCCCCGGTCGCCCTCACCGTCGCCGGCAGCGACAGCGGGGGCGGCGCCGGCATCCAGGCCGACCTGAAGACCTTCCACCAGTGGGGAGTCTACGGCACCTCCGCGCTGACCGCAGTCACCGCCCAGAATACGCTGGGGGTGCAGGCGGTTCACCCCGTCCCCCCCGCCACCGTCACGGCCCAGATCGAGAGCGTGGCCGGCGACATTCCGCCCGGGGCTGTCAAGTCGGGCATGCTGGCCAATACCGACATCGTGCGGGCGGTCGCGGCGTCGCTCCGGCGCCATGACCTGGGCGCCTACGTCCTCGACCCGGTGATGGTGGCGACGAGCGGCGATGTGCTGCTGGCCCCCGGCGCCGTGGCCTCGATCCGGGAGCAGCTGCTGCCGCTGGCCGCCGTCGTCACGCCCAACTGGCCCGAGGCGGTGATCCTCACCGGAGTAGAGGAACGCAATGTTCGGGGCATGGAAATGGCTGCACGGGACATCGTGCGGCGCGGCGCCGGGGCGGCGCTGATCAAGGGCGGTCATGTGGAGGGGGACGAGGTGGTGGACCTCTTCTGGGACGGCCGGTCCCGGCGCGTGTTGCGCGGCCCGCGGATCGACACGCGCCACACCCACGGGACGGGCTGTACTCTGAGCGCGGCGATCGCGGCCGGGCTGGCGTGGGGGGCACCGCTGGAGACCGCCGTCGTGGAAGCGGTGGCGTGGGTGAGGGCGGCGATCGCCGGCGCTCCCGGCCTGGGCGCGGGGAGGGGCCCGCTCGATCACTTCGCGGCAGTCGCGAGCCGCGACAGAAACGACTCGATCAGCCCGCCCAGGGTGCCGCCCGCCGCCGCGCCGTAGGCCATCACTTCCTCGTGGTCGATGGCCTCCAGTCCCAGGCCGGCGGCGTGGTTGGTGATCAGGGAGAACGCCAGCACCCTCTGCCCCCCCGCCCGCGCGGCGGTGATCTCGGGAACCGTTGACATGCCGACGGCATCGGCGCCTGCGGCCCGGAGCGCGCGCACCTCGGCCGGGGTCTCGAAGTTGGGCCCGTGCACGCCGCCGTAGACGCCTCGCGGCAGCGTCACCCCCGCGTCCATCGCGGCTTCCTCGGCCATGGACATCAACTCGGGGTCGCAGGGGCGGCTCATGTCGGGGAAGCGCGCCTCGCCGTCCACTGCCGGTCCGGCCAGCGGAGCCCGGAACATCAGGCTGACGTGATCGTCCACGAGCATCAGCGAACCCGGAGCCAGGTCCGGCCGAATCCCGCCCGCGGCATTGGTCAGGACCACGATCCGGGCGCCGGCGGCGCGCCCCGTGCGCACCGGTGCCAGGACGACCTCGGGCCCGCAGCCCTCGTAGAAATGGAAACGGCCGGCCTGCACCATCACCGGCACGCCGCCCAGCCGCCCCAGCAGGAACTCCCCCGCGTGGCTCTCGACGGTCGCGTCCGGAAACCCCGGCAACTCGCCGAAATCGACCCGGACGGGGTCTTCGACCCGCCCGGCCAGGCCCCCGAGCCCCGAGCCCAGCACGAGATGCACGAGCGGCTCCATCCCCGCCCGATCGTGCAGGATCCGGGCGCACTCCGCGATCGGCGGGCCGCCGCTCAACCCGGCCGGCCCGCGGTCAAATCAGCACGCCCGCGATCGACGCGGTCATGAAGGCCGCGATCGAACCCCCGACCATCGCCCGCAGACCCAGCCGCGCGAGATCCTTCCTCCTCTTCGGCGCGATCCCCCCGATCCCCCCGATCTGGATGGCGATCGAAGAGAAATTGGCGAACCCGGAGAGCGCATAGGTGGCGATCGTGGCGGAACGTGCGCTCAGCGTGCCCTGCCCCATCTCTTCGGCGAGCCCCAGGAAGGCCACGAACTCGTTGGCGACCGTCTTCAGCCCCATGAGCGACCCGACCGGGACCGCGTCCTGCCAGGGCACGCCCATCACCCACGCCACCGGCCCCAGCAGCCATCCCAGGATCCCTTCGAGCGAAAGGCCGTCGATCCCCACCAGCCCCCCGGCCCACCCCATCAGCGCGTTCAGGAGCGCGATCATTGCGAGGAACGCAAGGAGCATCGCCCCAACGTTGAGGGCCAGCTGCAGCCCCTCGCTCGCTCCCCTCGCCGCGGCCTCGATCACGTTCACGTCGGGACGCTCCAGCTCCGTCCTGAGCTGCCCCGCGGTCTCCGATTCCTCCATCTCGGGCACCATGAGCTTGGCCACCACCAGCGCGGCCGGCGCGGACATGACCGACGCGGCCATCAGGTGCCCGGCGATCTCCGGGAAGAACCCCATCAGCATCCCCGCGTAGGCGGCCATCACGCCGCCGGCCACGGTCGCGAAGCCCCCGGTCATCACGGCCATGAGCTCCGAGCGGGTCATGCCGTCGACGAAGGGCTTGATGAGGAGCGGCGCCTCGGTCTGCCCCACGAAGATGTTGCCCGCGGCAGACAGCGTCTCGGCTCCGCTCGTGCGCATGGTGCGCTGCATGACCCAGGCGATCCCCGCCACCACCTTCTGCATGACGCCCAGGTGGTACAGCACGGTCATGATCGAGGCGAAGAAGATGATCGTGGGCAGCACGTTGAATGCGACGAAGGCGCCGGTGCGCGCCACCTGCTGTCCCTCGGCGACGAATCCGCTGTTGCCCGGCTCGCCGGTGCCCACCGGGACGTTGTTGTAGACCAGGTCGCCGAAGAGGAAGCGCGCGCCCTCCAGCGTGAAGCCGACCGCCGCGAGGATCACGTCGTTGGCGGCGGCGAAGACGCCGGCGCCGAAGGGCGTTCGCAGGATCAGCAGCGCGAAGATGAACTGCAGGGCGAGGCCCCAGAGCACGATGCGCCAGGGGATCACCTTGCGGTTGACGCTCAGTGCCCACGCGACCGCCGTCAGAAAGACGACGCCGAAGAGGCCTCGGAACCTCTCCGGTCCCGCGGCCCCGTCCGCTTGAACCGCGACCCCTTCGGAGACAGCCGCCGCGACGCCGTCCGCGGCCGAGGCGCTCAGCTGGCCCAGGCCCTCGAACAGGGATGCGCCCAGGTGGCCCAGGCCCTCGGAAAGGGACGCGGCGATTGCCGGGAGCGCGATCGCTGCGGTTTCCAGGGGCAGGTACATGGGGCCTCGAAATGGGTGGCGGGGAAGCGGCAGATAGAATACAGCCGGGCCTGCCGTAATGACAGGATCGCGGCACCCGACGCTCCGGGTTCGGCCAAAATGGCAGGGTCGGGGGCCGGAAGCGCAAAAAACCTGCCAAAATGGCAGGAATCACCCGGCAGCCCGGCGCCTTCGGGTCCGGCACGCCATTTGCTTCAACGGGGCCAGTTATCTTTGAACCATCAACCGCCGGCCGCGGCCGGCCCCGCAAAGGAACAGGCTACAATGGGCAAGATCATCGGCATCGACCTGGGTACCACCAACTCGGTGGTCGCCGTCATGGAAGGCGGAGAGCCCACGGTCATCGCCAATTCGGAGGGCGGCCGCACCACCCCCTCGGTCGTCGCCTTCGCAAAGGACGGAGAGCGCCTGGTCGGGCAGGTCGCCCGGCGGCAGGCCATCACCAACCCCGAGAATACCGTCTTCTCGATCAAGCGGTTCATGGGAATGCGCTACGGCGAGGTCGAGGCCGAGCGCCGGCGCGTCCCCTACGGCGTCGCCCGCGACAGCAGCGACCGGGTCGTGGTCAACCTTCCCAACGGCGGCAAGTCGTTCACCCCGCCCGAGCTGTCCGCGGTCATCCTGCAGAAGATGCGGCAGACGGCCGAGGACTATCTCGGCACCAACGTGACCGAGGCGGTGATCACCGTTCCCGCGTACTTCAACGACGCGCAGCGGCAGGCCACCAAGGACGCCGGCAAGATCGCCGGGCTCGAGGTCAAGCGCATCATCAACGAGCCCACGGCGGCCGCGCTGGCCTACGGGCTGGACAAGAAGAAGGACGAGAAGATCGCCGTCTTCGACCTCGGGGGCGGCACCTACGACATCTCGATCCTGGAGATCGGGGACGGCGTCTTCGAGGTGAAGGCGACCAACGGCGACACGCACCTCGGCGGGGACGACTTCGACCAGGTGCTGATCGACTGGCTCGTGGGCGAGTTCAAGAAGGACCAGGGGATCGATCTGTCGAAGGACTCGATGGCGCTGCAGCGGCTCAAGGAGGCCGCCGAGAAGGCCAAGATGGAGCTGTCGTCGACCGCATCGACCGACATCAACCTGCCCTTCATCACCGCGACCCAGGAAGGTCCCAAGCACCTCAACTACTCGCTCTCGCGGGCGAAGTTCGAACACCTGGTGGACGACCTGATCCAGCGCACCATCCCGCCGATGCGCAAGGCGCTGGAGGACGCCGGAATGAAGCCGGCCGACATCGATGAGGTGGTGCTGGTGGGCGGCTCGACCCGGATCCCCAGGATCCAGCAGGTGGTCGAGGAGTTCTTCGAGCAGGAGCCGCACCGGGGAGTGAACCCGGACGAGGTGGTCGCGGTCGGCGCCGCGATCCAGGGCGGCGTGCTGGCGGGCGACGTGAAGGACGTTCTGCTCCTCGACGTGACGCCGCTGTCGCTGGGCATCGAGACGCTGGGCGGCGTGATGACCACGCTGATCGAGCGCAACACCACGATTCCGACGCGCAAGATGGAGGTGTTCTCGACCGCCGAGGATGCGCAGACCACGGTGGAGATCCACGTCCTGCAGGGCGAGCGCAAGATGGCGATGGACAACCGCACCATCGGCAAGTTCCAGCTGACGGGCATCCCGCCCGCGCCGAGGGGCATGCCGCAGGTCGAGGTCACCTTCGACATCGACGCCAACGGCATCCTGCACGTGACCGCCAAGGACCGCGCCACCGAGAAGGAGCAGAAGGTCCGCATCGAGGCGTCGAGCGGGCTGAGCGACGCCGAGATCGACCGCATGGTGGACGACGCCGAGGCGAACAAGGCGGAGGACGAGAAGCGCCGCGAGGCGGTCGAGGCGCGCAACTCGCTCGACACGCTGGTGTACCAGGTCGAAAAGGACACGGGCGAGTGGGGCGACAAGGTGTCCGCCGATACGAAGGAGCGGCTCGACGCGGCGCTGGAGCGCGGCAAGCAGGCGCTGAAGGGGGGCGAGTCCGGCGAGATGAACGAGGCGCGGGACGCGCTCATGCAGGCGTTCACGGCCGCGGGCCAGGAGATGTACCAGGCGCAGGCGGCCGAGGCCGCGGCGAGCGGTGACGGCGCCGGGGGCGAGGCCGACGGCGCCGGGGGCGAGGCCGACGCGGGGAATGCCGAGGACGACGTGGTGGAGGCCGACTACGAGATCGTCGACGAGAAGCGGTAGGCGGAGTGCGGCGGGGCGGCAACTCCGGCCGCCCCGCCGCGCATCCAATTCTCGCCAACAGCGAACTTTCAACCGGTGAGAGATAGAACGATGTACGATCCACTCAGAGCAAAGACCAAGGTTGCCCTTTCCGTGGCGGCCTCCTTCATTTTCGGACTCGGGATCGCGTCCCAGTTCGGCTTTACCGAGCGGCCCTACAGCCTGCCTCCGGTGCAGACCGAGGCCGTGGTCTCCCAGGCCGAGGTGCAGCCCGCGCTCGACCTGAGCCAGGCGTTCGTGAACGTTGCCGAGGCGGTGACGCCGGCGGTGGTGCAGATCGAGACCACGCGTCAGCTGGCACGTGCCAGCGACCGCACGGGGGGGCTGGAATGGTTCTTCCGCGGCGACCCGCGGGACGATGTGCCGGACATCAGAGAGGGTAGCGGCAGCGGCTTCATCATCGCCGAAGACGGGTACGTCCTGACCAACAATCACGTCGTCGAGGACGCCCAGCGGATCACGGTCACGCTCCTCGACGGACGGGAGTTCGGGGCCGACGTGGTCGGGACGGATCCCACGACCGACATCGCGGTGATCAAGATCGATGGCACGGGCCTGCCGGTCGCGTCGCTTGGATCGTCGGCGGAGGTGAGGGTGGGTGAATGGGTGCTGGCGGTGGGCAACCCCGGCTTCGGCGGCCGCCGAGGCACCGAGCTCGACTACACGGTGACCGCGGGGATCGTCTCGGCCGTGGGGCGATCACTGAGGCTGATCCAGGAGTCTCTTCAGTCGGATCCCGATTTCGCGGGCAACCCGGCTCTGGCCATCGAGGACTTCATCCAGACCGACGCCGTCATCAACTCCGGCAACTCCGGCGGCCCCATGGTCAACCTTCGAGGCCAGGTGATCGGAATCAACGCGGCGATCGTGAGCCGGACGGGGGTCTACCAGGGGTACGGATTCGCCATTCCAATCGACCTCGCCCACCGGGTCATGGAAGACCTGATCCAGTACGGCCGGGTCAGGCGCGCCTTCCTGGGGGTCTCGATGCAGGGAGTGACTTCCGAAGACGCCGAAGCCTTTGGCCTTCCCGATGTCAGCGGCGCGCTGGTGCAGCACGTAAGCGAGGACACGCCGGCCGAGAGGGCAGGCCTGCGGATGAGCGACGTGATCGTGTCGGTGGATGGCGAGAAGGTCGTCTCGGGCAACGACCTCCAGCACAAGATCGCGCTCAAGTCGCCCGGCGACCGGGTCCGTATCGGAATCTATCGCGATGGAGCGCCGCGCGAGATAACCGTCCGCCTGGAGGAGTTGCCCAATACGGGTGTGATGGCTGCGGCGCCGGCTCGCCAGCCGCGCGCTGCCGACAAGATCGGAGTCATCGAACTCCGCGAGCTGACGCCCGAACAGGCCGAGCAGGCACAACTTGAGAGCCCCGAGGGCGTGATCGTGCTGGCCCTTCAGCCCAACGGACCCGCAGCGAGGCGCGGCATCGAGGAGGGTTGCGTGATTACCGAAGCGGACCGACGCGCGATCCAGGACGTCGACGACCTGCGCGAAGCACTTGCGGATGTCGAGACCGGCGCGGTGGTTTCGCTCGTTGCGGCCTGTCCCAGTCCCGATCGCAACCGCCACTTCGCACCCGCGGTGTACAACATCCGGGTTCCCAGGTAGGGAGCGCGGCTGACCGGACACGGATCGACCGAGTTCGGAAGGGGGCCGGTCCCTTGAGGGGGCTGGCCCCTTCGCGCTTTCTGCGATCCCCCGCCCCACTTGGTGGGCAACCGTCCCGCGTTACCTTTCTCTGTACGGGAGTATCGACTCGTGGAGGAGCGAAAGTGGCGGAACTGGTAGACGCGCAAGATTTAGGATCTTGTGGCCCCTGGCCGTGGGGGTTCGAGTCCCCCCTTTCGCATGCCGGGGTCCGGCGGTCATGAGCGCCGCTCCCAGGGCGCCGGATCCGTCCCGGCTCGAGGTGACGGTCACCGAGGGCGAACGGTGCCACCGATCGGTGGAGGTGGTGGTTCCGGCCGATTACGTCGCGGCCGAACAGGTCGCCGTAATCCGCAAATACGCGGGCAAGGTCCGGCTGAAGGGCTTCAGGAAGGGCAAGGCGCCGACCGGGGTGATCCTTCAGCACTACGGCAGGGAGATCCAGGAGGAGTCCGTCGACCGGGCGATCCAGAAGGCGTGCAGGCAGGCCATCGACTCGCGCGGGCTGCATCCGGTCTCCGAGGTGCAGGTCGCCGACCTCCGCTTCGGCGACGAGGACGGCGCTCTCTCGTTCAAGGCCTCGTTCGATGTGCGTCCGGAGGTCACCCTCGGCCGCCTGGGAGGGTTCAAGCTCCAGCGCGCTCCGGTGACGGTGCCCGACGGTGCCGCGGACGAGATCCTGGAGCGGTTGCGCAAGGAGCGGGCTGCCTGGCGTACGGTGGAAAACGGCCGTCCCGAATCGGGGGACTCCGTGACCGTGCTGCTGACCCAGCTGGACAGCGCCCCGGACCCGGATTCCGGCGATGGCGCGAGGCAGTATGACCTGGTGCTCGGCGAAGGCCAGGCGCTGCCCGACATCGAGGAGGCGATCCGGTCGCTCGCCGCGGGAGAAGCGGGCGAGTTCGACGTCGGCTTTCCGGACGACCACCCGGACGGGGACCGCGCCGGCACGCGGCACCGGCTGAAGATCGAGCTGATTTCGCGGCGCGTCCCCGAATTGCCCGCGCTCGACGACGCCTTCGCCCGCTCGGTCGGGGACTTCGACGACCTCGATGTCCTGCGCGCGCGAGTCAGCGAGGATCTCGACAGGGACGCCCGCTCACGCAGCGAAGCGGACTTCCGCGAGCGGCTTCTGCGCATGGTTGTGGAGGCCAATCCCTTCGATGTCCCCGATTCGATGGTGAGTGTCTACACCGACGCGCTGCTCGCCGAAGCCGGCGACCTGGAGGAATCGAAGCTCGAGGAGCTGAGGGAGGAGCTGCGGCCGTCGTCGGAGTTCGCCGTCCGGCGCGAACTGATCGTGGAGCGGATCGTGGAAGAACACGATCTGCGGGCGTCACCGGAAGCGGTGGGCGAGAAGGTTAGGGAGCTCGCCGACCGGATGGGCCAGTCGCCCTCGGCCGTCCGCTCCCGGCTGCGCAAGTCCGGTGGGCTGGACAACATCGAGCGGCAGCTCACGGACGCGAAGCTCTTCGAGTTCCTGATGGCCAGGTCGGACCTTTCATAACCCGAATCAGAGATTACTGGAGATACCGGATGGCGATCTTTCCGCCGTACGTGATAGAACGGACCAGCCGAGGGGAGCGCAGCTACGACATCTTCAGCCGGCTGCTGATGGATCGGATCGTCTTCCTCGGGAGTTCGATCGACGACAACGTCGCCAACATCATCGTGGCGCAGCTGCTCTTTCTCGACGCGGACGACCCGGAGCGGGAGGTGTACCTCTACATCAACTCGCCGGGCGGCAGCGTGTACGCCGGCCTGGCAATCTACGACACCATCAATCACCTGCGGGCCCCGGTGTCGACCTACTGCGTCGGCATGGCGGCATCGATGGGGGCGCTGCTGCTCGCGTCGGGCGAGAAGGGCCGGCGAAATGCGCTGCCCAACTCGCGAATCATGCTCCATCAGCCGTCTTCGGGGTATCAGGGTACGGCGGCGGACATCGAGATCGCCGCCAAGGAGATCCTCGGGACGCGCGAGCGGCTCAACCGGATTCTGGCCGAAAACACCGGGCAGAAGCTCCGCAAGATCAACGCCGACGTGGACCGGGACCGCTGGATGAGTGCGGACGAGGCGGTCGCCTACGGCCTCGTCGATCAGGTGCTTCGGAAGGAAGACGGGCCCGGGCGCGGCGCCCCCTCGACCAAGGAGGCCAAATGACGAGTGACAGACACCTCCGCTGCAGCTTCTGCGGGAAGTCCAAGGAGACGGTCAAGAAGTTCATCTCCGGGCCTTCCGTGTATATCTGCAACGAGTGCATCTCGCTGTGCAACGAGATTCTCGCCGAAGAGGAAGAGCGGGAGAAGCAGGAGACATCCGTCACGACGCTGAAGCCATCGGAGATCAAGGCGGTTCTGGACGAATACGTGATCGGGCAGGAGCAGGCCAAGCGGTCGCTCTCCGTGGCGGTGTACAATCACTACAAGCGCGTCCACCAGCGGGACAAGCTGAGCGGCGTCGAGATCGACAAGTCGAACGTGCTGCTGGTGGGCCCCACCGGGGTGGGCAAGACGCTTCTGGCGCAGACGCTGGCGCGGGTGCTGCAGGTGCCCTTCACCATCGCGGACGCGACGACGCTCACCGAGGCGGGCTACGTCGGGGAGGACGTCGAGAACATCCTGGTTCGGCTCCTGCAGGCGAGCGACTTCAACATCGCCGAATGCGAGCGGGGCATCGTCTACATCGACGAGCTGGACAAGATCGCACGCAAGTCGGAGAACCCGTCGATCACCAGGGACGTGTCGGGGGAAGGCGTGCAGCAGGCGCTCCTGAAGATCCTGGAGGGGACGGTCGCGAGCGTACCGCCGCAGGGCGGACGCAAGCATCCGCAGCAGGAGTACATCCAGATCGACACGACGAGCATTCTGTTCATTTGCGGGGGTGCCTTCGAGGGCCTGGACAGGATCGTCGAGCACCGGCTCGGCCGGCGGACGATCGGATTCGGAGACACGGGCGAGGGGGCGGAGAACGGGGAGACGGTGGATGTGCCCGCGTCGGACGATCTCGAGCCGATGGAGTGGCTCGAGCCAGCGGACCTTCAGCGCTTCGGGCTCATTCCGGAGCTTGTGGGCAGGCTGCCGGTGATGGTGTCCCTGGAGGAACTCGACGAAGAGTCGCTTGTGCGGATCCTGCAGGAGCCCAAGAACGCCCTGGTCAAGCAGTACCAGAAGATGTTCGAGCTCGAGGGCATCGGGCTGACCTTCGATCCGGGAGCGCTGCGGAACATCGCGCACCAGACGCTGGAACGCGGGACCGGCGCCCGCGGGCTTAGGGCGGTTCTGGAGAGGATCATGCGGGATGCGATGTTCGAGCTTCCGTCGAGGACCGATGTCAGGGAGGTGGTCGTCACCCCCGAATCCGCCAGCGGCAGGGTTCCGCCCCTCCTGGTCCTGAGGCCGGAGGCGCAGCGGAAGGAAGCCTGACCGGGCGCTGACGATGGCCACCCTGCACCGGGTCGACGGATCGTTCGAAATCCCCGGCGAACTCCCGGTCATCGCCCTGCGCGATCTCGTCTACTTCCCCTACATGGTCCTGCCCCTGCTGATCGGCAGGAAGCCCTCGGTTGCGGCCCTGGAAGAGGCCGAGGCCGACCGCGGACTGGCCCTGCTGGTCGCGCAGAGGGACCCCGCCGTGCAAAACCCGGCGCAGGAGGAGCTGTACCGTTCGGGAACGGTCATTCGCGTCGTGCAGGTGTCGCACCTGGCCGACAAGACGGCGAGGGTGGTGATGGAGGGACTCGGCCGGGCGAGAATCGTTAAGTACCTGCCCTCGGGAGCCGGGTTCCGCGCCTCGGTGGAGCTGCTTACGGATACCGAGCACGACGCGGATACGAGCGCCGAGCCCGATACCGCGCTCGAGGCGCGCGTGGCCGAAGTGATCAAGCTGTTCGGCCGATACGTCGGCCTTTCGGAGAAGATTCCCAACGAGGTGGTCGGGCCGCTCACTGAAGTCGGAGACCGGATCCGCCTTTCGCACCTGATCGCCGGGCACCTTCTGATCGGTACCGGCGAGAGGCAGGAGCTGCTGGAGGCCACGGAGATCAGGGCCCGGTTCGAAATCCTGCAGGCGATCCTCGTGCGGGAAGTCGAGGTGCTCCAGATCCAGCAGAAGCTCGACGAGCAGATCAGCTTCCAGATGGAATCGGAGTTCGGCACTCCCCCGTCCCGGGGACGGGAACCTCCCGGGGGGCGGCATCCCGAGGCGGCGGCCACCGATCCGGAGTGGGCGGAGCTGGAGGTCACCATCGCGGATACGCCGCTGCCCGATGAGGTGCGCAGCCGCGTGGACAAGGAGTTCGATCGGCTCCGCAAGCTGAATCCGGTCGCGCCCGAGGCGTCGGTGATCCGCACCTACCTGGACTGGATCCTGGCGCTTCCCTGGGAGCGCGAGACTCCGGACAGCCTGGATGTGGACCGCGCCGCCGCCGTGCTGGAGGAAGAACACCATGGCCTGGAGGAGGTCAAGGAGCGGATCCTGGATCATATCGCCGTGCTGACGCTGGTCGGGCGGCTGCAGGGGCCGATCCTGTGCCTGGTGGGGCCGCCCGGGGTCGGCAAGACATCGCTGGGGCGGAGCATCGCGCGCTGCCTGGAGCGGGAATTCGTGCGGGTCAGCCTGGGCGGGGTGCGGGACGAGGCCGAAATCAGGGGCCATCGCAGGACATACGTCGGCGCACTGCCCGGGCGGATCGTGCAGGGGATTCGCAAGAGCGGGTCGCGCAATCCGGTCTTCCTTCTCGACGAGGTCGACAAGGTGGCGCGCGATTTCCACGGGGACCCCGGGGCGGCGCTGCTGGAAGTTCTCGATCCCGAACAGAACCGGACTTTCACCGACCACTACCTGGAGCTCGAGTTCGACCTGTCGAACGTCCTCTTCATCGCCACCGCCAACACGCTTGGGGAGATACCGGGGCCGCTGCGCGACCGGATGGAGGTGATCCGCCTGCCCGGCTATCTGGATACCGAAAAACGGGTGATCGCCCACGAATTCCTCTGGCCGAAGCAGGTCACCCGGCATGGTCTGGATCCGTTCGAGCCCGGGATCTCCGACGGGGCCGTCCAGACGATCGTGGCGGAGTACACCAGGGAGGCGGGTGTGCGCGAGCTGGAACGGCGGCTCTCGCGGGTGGCGCGCAAGCTCGCGCGGCGCGTGACCGGCCCCGAGATGAATCCGCTCGGGGAGGTGCGCTCCGCCGACCTGCGCGATTTGCTGGGGCCGCCGGTCCACCTTCCTCCGTCGCGGGAAGCCGGCACCGATCGTTCGGGGATCGCGTGCGGGCTGGCCTGGACGGCTGCCGGCGGCGAGGTGCTGGAGGTCGAGGTCGCGGCGGTGCCGGGAACGGGCAAGATCCAGCTGACCGGCACCCTCGGCGACGTGATGAAGGAGTCCGCGTTCGCGGCCGTGACCTATGCGAGATCGAGGGCGCGCTGGCTGGGGCTGAAGGAGCTGTTCCACCGCGAGATGGATATCCACATCCATATCCCCGAAGGAGCCACCCCGAAGGACGGGCCCTCGGCGGGGATCACGATCGCCGTGGCCCTGATTTCGGCGTTGACGGAAACACCCACCCGCGCCGACCTGGCCATGACGGGCGAGATCACGCTGAGGGGACGGGTGCTGGTCGTGGGCGGGATCAAGGAGAAGGCGGTCGCGGCGCTCCGCGGAGGGATCAAGAGGGTGCTCCTGCCAGCGATGAACGCGATGGACATCGAGCAGCTTCCGGAGGAGGTGCGGGCCGGGGTTGAAATGGTGCCCGTCGAGACGATGGATCAGGTGTTGCGGGAGGCGCTGGTCACGCGGCGATCCGTGGCGGCGCGCGGGGAGGACCTGTCGCCCGGTTCCCTGCAGATCACCTGAGGGTGCCGTCGTGGTGATTCGCAGTGTCGAATTCGCCGGTTCCGTGGTGCAGCCGGGCCGGGAGCCTCCTTCGAAGCTGCCCCAGATCGCCTTCGCCGGACGGTCCAATGTGGGGAAGTCGTCGCTGATCAACCGGCTGCTCGGGCGGCCGAGGCGAAGGGTCGCACGGGTCTCGGCGTCGCCGGGGAAGACCCAGGCCCTGAACTTCTACGAGGTGAACGGCTCGTTCTACCTGGTGGACCTTCCCGGATCCGGATACGCCCGCGCCCCCAGGGCGGTGCGTGACGCGTGGAGCGTACTCGTCCGGCGATTCCTGTCCGACAGCCGGGAACTGCGTGGGGTGGTGTACCTGGTGGATTCACGGCACCCGCCTACGGCCGGGGACAGGGAATTCGTCGGCTATCTGGCCGAAACGGGCGCGCCGACCTTGATCGCGCTGACCAAGGTCGACAAGCTGAAAGCCAGGGTGCGGGAAGCGGGCATCGTCCGTCCGGCCGCACTGGAACTGGGAGTCTCCGAGGAACAGGTCGTGGAGAGCTCCGCCCGGACGGGCGAGGGCTCGGACGAACTCCTCGCCGCTTTGGAGGCACTGCTGGAGGAGGGACCGTGACCCGGTGTAATGGATGGAAGGTCGGGGCCGGGATTCGAGGCGTCTTTGTTGCCGCGTTGGTCGGCTCGCAGGGTTGCGCGCCCGCCGTGCAGTCCGGCGCACCCGCCGCCGCGGCGTCGCCGTACCGGGACGCGGAGACGCCGGCGACTTCGTCGGGCACGCTCAGGCAGGAGCAGATCTCGGTGCGGATGACTGCGGGCGACCTGCGCATCGAGCTGACCCCGCTGGCCGAATGGGTGCTCGAGGCCGCCGCGCCGGACACCCGGGATCGCCTCGCCCGCATCGGGGAGACCCACGCGTCGGATCTCGCGCGCCGCTCGGGAGAGGGGACGCCGGTGCTCTTTCTGGTGACGTTTTCGAGCATGCGTCCCGGCGCCGAGTTTCACCCGGACGACCTGCACCTCGTCTCGCGTGGGCTGCGGGAGCGCCCGGCGGCGATCCGGGCGATCACGCCGGGTTGGGGCAGCCAGAGGCTCGAACAGCAGCAGAGCGCCGTGGCGGTGTACGCCTACCCCGGGTCGGTGGACCTGTCGCGGGAGCTCACCGTCCGGTACCAGGATCGGGAGGACTCGTCCTGGTCGACGGTCGTTGCCAGGGTCGAGGCGGAGAGGGGGCGGATCCCGGATGGCGTGGTGGATCGCTGACCGGCAGGCGCTTCGCCGAGCCCGCGGGAATACTCGCGCGAGCGCCGATTCCAGCTAATCCTCCTCGAGGCCGAATTTCTTGACCTTGCGGTAGAGGGTCCTTTCGCCGATTCCGAGGGCTTCTGCGGCCTGGCGGCGGTTCCAGTCGACCGAATCCAGAACCGCTCGGATGACCTCGCGCTCCATGTCGTCGAGAGTCATGCCGGGCCGGTAGGCGACGGCTGGGGAGGGGGCGCCGGCCGGGTCGGCGGGTTCGGTATCTTCGATCGGGGTGGCCGGGGAGGTGGTGGCGTCAGGGGATTCGGCGTCGGTGGAGTCCGCAGGCTGATCGGACGCATCCCTGCGGTCATAGACGATTTCGGCGAGGGGGAGCGGGTCGTCCTCCAGGTCCGGAATGGGGAGCAGCACCTGACCGCGCCGCTCCTCGGCCTGGAACTCCTCGAAGTCACGGCGGAGGTCCTCGAGGTCCACCTTCATCTCCATCATGGTGCGGAAGATGAACTCGAGTTGGGGGCGGAACGAGGCGCGATCGTCGCCAGCACGCTGTGCGCCGTGCGTCGACGGGACAAGAGCGAGTCCTCCCTCGCCGGAGCGCACATTCTGAGGGATGTCCTCCGCGCGGATTTCGCGGCCCGGAGCGAGCACCACCATGCTCTCGACGAGATTGCGGAGTTCACGCACGTTGCCCGGCCAGCGGTACCGCACGAGAATCTCCATCGCGTCGGGCGAGATTCCCCGGAATGGGCCGCGGTCGTGCCGCGTGCTTGCGTCTCGCACGAAGTCGTCCACCAGGAGCGGGATGTCGTCGCGGCGCTGGCGCAGCGGCGGCAGGGAAATGGTGAGGACGTTCAGGCGGTAATAGAGGTCCTTGCGGAAGTTGCCGGAAACGACGAGGTGTTCGAGGCGCTGATTGGTCGCGGCCAGGATCCTCACGTCGACCTTGATCAGCTTCTGCCCCCCCACCCGGTGAAATTCCTGCTGTTCGAGGATGCGAAGCAGTTTCGTCTGCGTCTGAAGCGGCATCTCCCCGATCTCGTCGAGGAAGATGGTGCCGCCGCTGGCGAGTTCGAAGAGGCCCTTGCGGGTGTCGATGGCACCCGTGAAGGCCCCTTTCTCGTGGCCGAAGAGCTCGCTTTCGAGCAGTGTTTCGGAGAGCGCCGCCACGTTGACCGGGATGAAGGATTTATGCCGCCTGCGCGAGAGCGCGTGCAGGCCGCGCGCGACGAGTTCCTTGCCGGTACCGGATTCGCCAGTGACGAGAACCGTGGCGTCGACCGGCGCGATCTGGACGATCCGTTCCAGGACCTCGACCATGGCGTCGGTCTCGCCGACGATGCCGGTAGCCCTGCGGAGCCGCGCTCGCTCGATCGCCCTCGTTCCCACGAGCACGATTTCTTCGGGGTCCGCCGGGCGCCGGAAGGTGGAGGTCGCGGCCGGGGTTGTCGACGCCTGTCGGTCCGGGGCCACGACTGCCAGGACTGGTAGGCCCTGCCGGGAGGCCTGGCGGGTGTGGCGGTTTGCTGCGTCCGTGTCGGCGCCGCCCGTGAGGACCAGGAGGACCGGGTCGTCGATGCTCGCCACATCCTCGGCGGCGGTGAAGAGTTCGACCCGGTAGCCGCCGTGGCGGAATCCGTCCCGCAGCTTGCCGGCCAGGGGAAGGTCGTGCGTGGTTACGAGAACGGTTTCAGCCATGCCAGGGCTCCGGCGACGGATTGCGCGCTACCGTCGGATCGATCCGTTCGTGTAGAAGGGCGGGCGCTGCGTGCGGGCGGCAATGGTCCTGCCCCTGATGAGGATCCCGATGTCGGTTCCGGAACGCGCCAGTTCCACGGGGACGTATCCGAGCGCGACGCCCTCGCCCAGCGACGGGCTCGCGACTCCGGAGGTGACCGTGCCGACCTGCTCTCCGGCGTGCACGATGGGGTAGCCGGGACGGGGGAAGCCGCGCTGCGTGCAGCGGATCCCGGTCAGGCGCCGTGAGACGCCCCGCGCCTTCTCGGCAGCGAGGGCATCCCGGCCGATGAAATCGCCGGCGTCCAGTTTCACGATCCAGCCGAGGCCGGATTCCAGGGCCGTGTGTTCCTCGTCGAGATCGTTGCCGTACAGGGCGTAGCCCATCTCGAGACGCAGCGAGTCGCGCGAGCCGAGGCCGGCCGGGGACAGGCCGTGGGGTTCGCCCGCCTGCGTGAGGGCTTGCCATACGGAGGGGGCGGCGGCAGCGGGGAGGTAGAGCTCGAAACCGTCTTCGCCGGTGTAGCCGGTGCGGCTGACGATCCCGTGCGCGCCCGCCACGGCGCCTTCGACGAAGCGGTAATAGCCCACCGCGTCGAGGTCGACATCGGTCAGGGAGGTGAGGATGGCCTGGCTGGCCGGGCCCTGGAGGGCGATCAGGGCGATGTCGTCGGAGTCGTCGGAGATCTCGACATCGAATCGGGTGGCGTGCCCGGTCACCCAGTTCCAGTCCTTGACCCGGTTGCTGGCATTCACCACGAGGATGAAGCGGTCGGCGCACCGGTATACCAGGAGGTCGTCCAGGATTCGGCCGTGCTCGTTGCAGAGGGCGGAGTACTGAGCCTGACCCACGGCGATTTTCGATACGTCGTTCACGGTCAGGTACTGGACGAGATCCTGCGCCTGGGGTCCACGCACCGTGAATTCGCCCATGTGCGAGACATCGAAGAGCCCGGCGGCGCTTCTGACGGCAAAGTGTTCGGCGCGGATCCCCCCGGAGTACTGAATCGGCATCGCGTACCCCGCGAATGGCACCATTTTGGCCCCGGCCGCGGTGTGAGCGTCGAAGAGTGGTGTTTTTGTCAGGTTCGAGTCCATGTTCTCTATCCGATCAGGTCCAGCAATATGGCCTTGATTACGTGCAGCCGGTTTTCCGCCTCCCGGAAGATCCGGGAACGCGAACCGTCGATGACCTCCGCCGCAACCTCCTCGCCCCTGTGAGCTGGAAGACAGTGGAGGAAGATACCGGAGGGGTGGGCGCGTGCCATCACTTCGGCATCGACCTGGTATCCCGCGAATGCGATTTCGCGGGCGCTTTGCTCGTCCTCCTGTCCCATCGACGCCCACACGTCGGTTGTGACTACGTGCGCATCTTCGGCTGCCTCGGCGGGCGTCTCGACGATCTCCACCTCGGTGCTCGACAGCGCGCGGGCCAGAATCCCGGCGTCCGGCCCATAGCCGTCCGGACAGGACAGGCGGAGCGAAAAACCGAGACGGCTGGCGGCGTTGAGCCAGGAATTCGCCATGTTGTTGCCATCGCCGATCCAGGCGACGCGGAGCGCGCTGACATCGCCGCCGAATTCCTCGGTGGCGGTGAAGAGATCGGCCAGAACCTGGCAGGGATGAAGCAGGTCGGTAAGCCCGTTGATGACGGGTACCGACGCCTCGCGCGCCAGTTCCACAACCTCGTCGTGACCGAAGGTGCGGATGAGTATGGCGTCCACATAGCGGCTGAGGACCCTTGCGGTGTCCCTGACGCTCTCGCCGCGGCCGATCTGGGAATCCCGGTCGGAGATCATGATCGCATGTCCCCCGAGCTGAGCCATCCCGGCTTCGGTACTGACGCGGGTGCGGGTCGAACTCTTGCGGAAGATCATGGCGAGGCACCGGCCCGCGAGAGGCCTGCCCCGGGCCCCGCCGGACTTCACCCGCCCGGTAAGGTCGAGCAGATGCTTCAAGTACCCCGGATCGTGTTCGGCGAGATCGATGAAATCGCGTTTTTTTTCGGACATGCAGGGGCGCCCCGCTAGAGGATGTACCGGCTGAGGTCGTCGTCGGATACGATCTTGTCCAGACGCTCCTTCACGAAGTCCGCCGTGACGACGACGGTCTCGCCACGTCCCTCGTCCGGAAGGTCGAAGAGGAGGTCCTCGAGGAGTGTGGTCAGCACCGTTCGCAGCCGGCGGGCGCCGATATTCTCCATGCGGTCGTTCAGGTCCGCCGCGATACGCGCGATCTCGCTGATTCCGCCGTCCGTGAACTTGACGGACGCGCCCTCGGCCTCGACCAGAGCACGGTACTGTCGCACCAGTGCATTTCGGGGCTCGCGCAGAATCCTCTCGAACTCCGGCGCGTTGAGGCTGTTCAGCTCGACCCGGATCGGGAAGCGCCCCTGCAACTCGGGAATCAGGTCGGAGGGCTTGGCGACGTGGAACGCGCCGGCGGCGATGAAGAGCATGTGGTCCGTGCGGACAAAGCCGTACTTGGTCTGGACGTTGCAGCCCTCTACGATCGGCAGGAGGTCGCGCTGCACCCCCTCGCGGCTCACATCCGGTCCCGCTCCTCCCCTGCCCCCGGCTACCTTGTCGAGCTCGTCGAGAAAGACGATCCCGATCTCCTCGGCGCGATCGAGCGCTTCGTTCACGACCTCGTCCATGTCGACGAGGCGGTCGAGTTCCTCCTGCAACAGGATGCGCCGAGCCTCCGACACACTGACGGTTCGGCGTTTCTGACGCTTGGGCAGGAGATCCTGCAGCATCTCGGTGAAGTTGAGGTCCATTCCCTCCATCCCGCCCATCGGAAGCATCATCCCGCTCACCGGCGTGCCCTGTTGAACGCTCAATTCCACGTCGCGTTCTTCCAGGTGGCCGTCCCGAAGGAGCTTGCGAAGCTTCTCGCGGGTGCGCTGCCTGCGTTCCGCAAGGGCCGGATCTTCGTCCGGCGCGCTGCCGGGGGGCTGGTCCTGCACGCCACCGGGTCCGGCAACGAAGAGTCGCGGCTGCCGGTCGGCGTGCTCCGGGTCCTCCGGGCCGTCGGGAGCCGTCTGCGCGGGGGGAGCCCCGGGGGATCGCCGCGCTGAATCGGGGAGGAGCAGGTCGAGCAACCGCTCTTCCACTCGTCGGGCGGCTTCCTCCTCCACCTCGTCTTCGCGCGCCGTCCTCACCATTGCGACGGCGGTGTCGACCAGGTCGCGGACCATCGATTCGACATCGCGGCCGACATAGCCCACCTCCGTGAATTTGGAAGCTTCGACCTTGATGAAGGGGGACCCCGCCAGGCGGGCAAGGCGGCGCGCGATCTCCGTCTTCCCGACCCCGGTGGGACCGATCATGATGAGGTTGTTGGGCAGAATCTCGTCCCGCAGTTCGTCTTCGACCTGCTGGCGGCGCCACCGGTTCCGCAGCGCGATCGCGACCGCCTTCTTCGCCGCCGACTGGCCCACGATGTACTTGTCCAGTTCGGCGACGATCTCGCGCGGCGTGAACTGATCGAGCCAGTGCGGGGGGTCCTCGCGGATGTCGGGGCCGGTGGACTCGGGAGAGGTGGGGGCGGTGGCCGAGGTGGTTGTCATTCAGGATCGAGTTCCAGGACCGTGATGTCCCGGTTGGTGTAGATGCAGATGTCCGCCGCGATCTCCAGACTCCGCCGAGCGATCCCCGGCGCGTCCAGATCGGAGCAGTCGAACAGGGCACGGGCCGCGGCCAGAGCATAGGCGCCGCCGGAGCCGATCGCGAGGATCGGGTGGTCGGGCTCGATAACGTTGCCGTCGCCGCCAACGAGGAAGAGGTGATGGCGGTCAGCCACCGCCAGGAGGGCCTCGAGGCGGCGAAGGTAGCGATCCGTGCGCCACTCCTTGGCAAGCTCGACGCAGGCTCGAGCCAGATTCGAGGGCCACCGCTCGAGCTTCCCCTCGAGGAGTGTAAAGAGGGTGAACGCGTCCGCTACCGCGCCGGCGAAACCGGCAAGGATGTTGCCGTCCTTCAGGAGCCGTACCTTGCGCGCGGCACCCTTCACCACGGCGTCGCCCATGGTCACCTGCCCGTCACCCGCCATGGCCACGCGGCCGTCGCGGGCTACCGCGATGACGGTGGTCGCGTGGACGGGCGCGCCGGGTTGGGTCGGGGCAACGGGGAACATTCCGTCGGGAAGAAAAATCCTGGAAGGCATTGCTGGAGGAGCCGGCCGGATGGGCCAGGCAATGGACTGGGCAGTCATTGAAGGTAGATGCGCGCCAAGGCACCCGGTAGGGGTGGTCGGAACTCGTCGCGCCGCAGGTGGGTCACGCCCGCGGGTGGGCGCCCCGGTACACCCGTCGCAGTCGCTCCCTGGACGTGTGCGCGTAGATCTGCGTGGTACCGAGCGACGCATGGCCGAGGAGTTCCTTCACGGCCATGAGGTCGGCGCCAGCGTCGAGGAGGTGGGTTGCGAAGGTGTGGCGCAGCGAATGGACGGACAGATTCGCCGCCGATGCGAAGCGGCTGATCGCGCCCTGGACGGTCCGCTGGATGTACCTGTTCGAGAGGCGGTTTCCGTGCTTGCCGACGAACAGCGCGCGGCAGTCTCCATCGGCCGCTTCATCGCGCCGCGGCATGTAGCTGCGGACGGCCCTGGCCGCCGACTCGGTGATGGGCACAATCCGCTCTTTTCTGCCCTTGCCCAGAACCCGGAGCTGTTTCCGGTCGAGGTCGAGGGAGCCTACGTCCAGCGAGCCGAGTTCGGCGAGGCGGAGGCCGCTGCCGTAGAAGAGTTCGAGGGCTGCGAGCAGACGCGTGGTCGTAAGATCGTTGAGCCGGGCCGCTCGGCTTTCGGTCCAGCGAAACAGCTCTTCCATCTCCGGGAGCCGCATGTGCCCGGGCAGGGTCCGGTCGAGCTTCGGGCCGCGAACCAGGCGGGCGGGATTCGTTGCGATCTCGCCTTCCTGGTGGAGGTGACGGAAGAAAGCGCGAGTCGCAGCCAGCTTGCGCGAGATCGTTCGCGGTGCAAGCCCACGACGCCCCGATTCACCCAGAAACGCCCGGATCGTCGTACGATCGATCTCGGCCCAGCGGTAGTCTTCGCGGCCGAGGTGCACCTGGATGAAATCCTCGAGATCGCACAGGTCGCGGCGGTAGCCGGCTATCGTCCGCGGGGAGAGATTCCGCACTACCTCGAGATGGTCGAGGAACGACGCCACCTGGGATGTCATGTTGCCACCAGTCGCCGGGACATGATTCCGTGTTCGGCGATCCATTGCTCGAAGTATCGGCTTGCTCGGTCAGCCAGCGCCGCCCGGCGCTCCACCTTCTTCCTTGGTCCCCCGACCAGAGGCTCGACGAGGCCCCAGTTGGAGTTCATCGGCTGGAATTTGGCGGGATTCGCTTGCTGAAGGTATCTGAAGAGCGCGCCGACCATGGTTTCCGGCGGAGGAATCGCAGGACAACGCCCCTTGAGCACACGATCCAGATTGATTCCGGCCATGATGCCGGAAACGGCCGACTCGGTATAACCCTCGACGCCGGTCAGCTGTCCGGCAAAAAGAAGGTCGGGACGCTTGCTCGACGACCCGTATTCCGTCAGGCACGCCGGGAAGTTGAGGTAGGTGTTGCGGTGGATGGAGCCCCACCGGAGAAACTCGGCTTGTTCGAGTCCCGGAATCATCGTGAACACACGTCTTTGTTCACCAGTGCGAAGCCGCGTCTGGAAGCCCACGAGGTTCCACATCTGTCCCGCGCGGTCCTCGCGCCTGAGTTGGACCACCGCGTGTGGGCGTGCACCCGTGCGGGGATCGCGCAATCCCACCGGCCTCATGGGCCCGAAGCGAAGGGTGTCGGCCCCCCGCGCCGCCATGACCTCGATGGGAAGACACCCTTCGAAGTACGGGACTTTCTCCCAGTCATGGCCCGCGTACACGTCCGCCTCGCGAAGCGCATCGATGAAGGTGCGGTATTCTCGCTCGGTCAGGGGACAGTTGAGGTAGTCGGCATCCTGCTTGTAGCGTCCGGCCTCAAACACAACGCCGCGGTCGAGCGACTCGGCGTGCACGATGGGCGCGATGGCATCGTAGAATGCCAGCCCGTCGCGGCCAAGCTCGTTCGCGATGCTCTCGGCAAGCGCGGTGGAAGTCAGCGGGCCTGTTGCGATCACGGTCGGGCCGGACGGAATCGTGCGGGTTTCCTCGCGAACCACGCGGATCGCCGGATGCGCCTCCACACGCCGGGTAAGCGCTTGCGAGAACAGGCGCCGGTCAACCGCCAGCGCGGATCCGGCGGGCACGCGGCTCTCATCCGCAGACGCCAGCAACGCGGAATCAAGACAGCGCATCTCGCGCTTCAGCTGGCCGTGCGCCGTAGTCGGCAGCTCGCTCTTGAAGGAATTGGTGCACACCAGTTCGCCGAGATCCTCGGTCTGGTGGGCAGGAGTCTCCTTCACGGGCCGCATCTCCAGGAGGGCGACGTCATGCCCTCTGTCGGCCAAGGCCAACGCGGCCTCACACCCGGCAAGGCCGCCACCCGCAACCGTCACCTGGCTCATCCCGCTACCACGCAGTCACCGCCGCCTTGCCGCCGTCCGACGCCTGGGGCGCGACCGCCCGCCCTTCCTGCGGGCCGTCGCAGCCGCAAGCAGTTCAACCGCCTCTTCAATCGTCGTCTCCAGGGGCTGCTTCCCCTTGGGGACGCTCGCATTGACGCTCCCGTCAGTCACGTAGGGGCCATAACGACCTTCGAGCAGGTCGATCCTCGCTCCCGTTTCCGGATGCGGACCGATGTGTTTGAGGGTCTTTCTGGCGCTGCGGCGCGGCTTTTTCTCCTGCGCCAGGATCGCCAAGGCTTCCTCTAGCGATATGTCGAATGCCCTGTCCACGGACTCCAGACTCCTGAAGTCCCGTGCTCGTTGGACGTAGGGACCGTATCGTCCCAGGCTCGCCCTGATCTCTTCACCGCTAGCCGGGTCCTTGCCGATCAGCCTCGGCAGCGAAAGCAGCCGGAGAGCGTAGTCGAGTGTTACGTCTTCCGGCTCTACCCCCTTGGGAAGCCCCATCCAACGGGGCTTGGTCGATCCGCGAGCTTGGCCGAGTTGGACGTAGGGTCCGTAGCGACCCGACTTGAGGTAGACCGGTGATCCGTCACGTGGATCCAGGCCGAGGGGCTTCTGTTGCCCCGCAGGAGTGTCGAGGAGCTTAGCGGCCCGTTCGACGGTCAATTCGTCGATCATCAGGTCGTCTGGAATCGTCGCGCGTTGTACCTCCTCGCCCTCTCCCCTTTCGGCATAGGCCGAATTCCGGCCGATCTTGATGCGGATGGGCTCTCCGGTTCCGGGATCGATACCGATGGGGACGTTCGGATAGTCGATAGCGGGGAGCGTCTTGGCGATCTTTCGCGCCAGGCCTTCGTTTGTGCCGTCTCCGCTGTAGAACGCCTCGAGAAAGCGCCGCGACTCGCTCTCCCCCGCGGCGATATCGTCCAGAGCGTCTTCCATCCGAGCGGTGAACCGCAGGTCCACGTATTGCTCGAAATGCGTTCGGAGGAGCTGATTGACCGCCATTCCGGTGTACGTAGGCACCAGACTGCCTGAACGCTTGCGCACGTAGTCTCGTTCCTGGATCGTCGAAATGGTGGGCGTGTAGGTCGAAGGCCTGCCGATTCCCTCCTCCTCCAGCTTTCTGACCAGCGAAGCTTCGGTGTACCGGGGCGGGGGCTTTGTTTCACGCCGCTCAGGTTCGACGGACCGAAGCACCGTTATGGCAGGCCCAGGTCCGTGCTCCGCGGCATCGGGCGACGTTTCTCTTTCCTCGGTGTAAATCCGGTCTCCTGTTTGGAGTGCCGGGAGAAGCTGATCCTTCCTGATATCGCCGTACACCTTGAGAAAACCGGGAAAGCGCAGCACCGAGCCGTTTGCACGAAAGGTGTGGTCGACATCGTCGATTCGGGCCGAGAAATCGATCACCGTCCGGTCCACCTGTGCGTCGGCCATTTGGGACGCGACCGTCCGACTCCAGATGAGTTTGTATAGAGCGAGCTCCTCCCTGCCCAGAAAGCGGGCAAGGCTGTCAGGGGCGCGGCCGATCTCGGTAGGTCTGATTCCTTCGTGAGCCTCCTGTGCCGCCTTGGACTTTGTCCTGTATCGTCTCGGACCTTGGTAATAAGTTGAGCCAAATTCACCCTCGATGTAGCGTCCGGCGTCACCCAGAGCCTTGTTCGAGAGCGTTACGGAATCGGTCCGCATATAGGTGATGAGCCCCTCACGATTTCCACCCCCCATGTCGATGCCCTCATAGAGGCGCTGGGCGACCCGCATGGTCCTGCGTGGCGACATTCTGAGGCGGCGGCTCGCAGCCTGTTGAAGCGTCGAAGTGGTAAACGGAGGCGCGGGCCGCTGCCGACTCGACTTCCGGTCCACGTTCCGGACCTGCCAGGGGACGAACTTCATTGCCCCCTCCGCTATCGCCGCCGCGCCATCCGCGTCCAGGGCAACGACCCGGTTCGAGGCAAGCTCGCCGGTTTCGGAGTCAAAGTCCCTTCCGGTGGCCACCGGACGACCCCCGACAGCCACCAGCGTCGCCGAAAACTCGTCGGCGTCGGCAACCAGGGTCGCCTTCGCCCGCCAGTACTCGGAAACCCTGAATCGCCGGCGCTCCTCCTCCCTGTCGACAATGAGCCGAAGAGCCACACTCTGAACGCGCCCTGCGCTGAGCTTGGTCCGCACCTTCTTCCAGAGGACCGGCGACAGGGTGTAGCCGTACAGCCGGTCCAGGACCCGCCGCGCTTCCTGCGCCTGGACCAGGCGCCGGTTCACCTCGCGAGGGCTGGCCAGCGCTTCCTCGATGGCGGGTCGGGTGATCTCGTGGAATGCGATCCGACGCACGGGCACTTTCGGTTTCAGGACCTCGATAAGGTGCCAACTTATGGATTCTCCCTCGCGATCCTCATCGGTGGCCAGCAGCACCTCGTCCGCGCCCTTCAGGATCCTTCGCAGATCCCGCACGTGCTGCCTGCTCTCGGGCGGTACGATGTAGGTCGGTTTGAAGCTGTGGTCAGTGTCTACCGCGAGCCGCCCCCAGGGCTTGTTCCGTATTGCCTTTGGCGTCTCGCCGGCGGAACGCGGCAGGTCCCGGATGTGACCGTAGGATGCTTCGACCCGATACCCCGGGCCGAGAAATCTTCCGATGGTCTTCGCCTTCGCAGGCGATTCAACTATCACCAGCTTCACTCGATGTCTTCCCCGGGTTTTTCGATCCTTGCGGGAACCGATCCGTTCTCCGATTTGGATACGACGAAATATCTCATTATCGCACGCAGGACCCGATTTGGAGATACGCCGTCGGTCTCGATCGCAATACTGCCGCGACGGTAGTACGGCTCCCGGTCGTCAAGCAGAGCCGTAGCGGTCCGGACGGGGTCGGGAACCTCGAGCAACGGCCTGGCCGATGTGGAACCGGCGATCCTCTCGAGGGCCGATGCGACCCCGACCTGCAACCAGATCGACACGGTACCTTTGCCCAGCGATTCCATGTGACCAGGTTGGGCCGGCCAACCCCCACCAACCGAAACGACAGTCCGCACGCGCCCCAACAACTCCCGTCCGACTTCCGATTCGCGGCCCCTGAAGTGGTCCAGGCCCTTCTGCCGGATGATTCGATCAACCGGCATTCCGTCGCGTCGCGCCACCTCGTCGTCAAGATCCACGAAGCTCCAGCCCAGGGAAACGGCCAGCATTCGTCCCACTGTCGACTTGCCTGCTCCCATGAAGCCGATCATCACAATGCGCCTGACCCCTGCGGGCAAGCCGACCTGCCCCCCGCGGGCATCGGGAGTCAGTTCCTTCATCTGCCCTCCACCTCCCGCTCGCCGAATCCACGCGCCGCGAGATGCCCTACATATGACTCGAAATTGCGACGTGTTTCGGCAAGCGAGTCGCCTCCGAACTTTTCCAATACCGCGTCGGCCACCACCAGCGCGACCATTGCCTCCGCGACTACCGCCGCGGCGGGCACTGCACAGACGTCGCTGCGCTCCACAGTGGCCTCCCGAGCGGATCCGTCCCGGAGGTCCACGCTGGGCAGCCTCTTGCGCAACAGGGTCGAGATCGGCTTCATGGCGCCGCGGACGACCAGCGGTGCTCCCGTGGTAATGCCTCCCTCCAGGCCACCGGCCCGGTTTCCGGCGCGCCCGAATCCTCCAGACCGCAACTGCGCGTCGTCGCGGTATATGGCGTCATGGACACGGGACCCGGGGCGACCGGCGTTGATGAACGCCGGCCCGATTTCGACGCCCTTGATTGCATGGACCGACATCACCGCCTGCGCCAGTCGGCCATCGAGCTTGCGGTCCCAGGACACATGGCTCCCGAGTCCGACAGGGAGACCACGCAACACCACCTCAAAGCACCCGCCCACGGTGTCGCCCGCTTGCCTGGCGTCGTCGATGGCATCGATCATTCCCGCTTCCGTATCGAGGTCGAGCGTCCGCACCGGGGAAGCATCGGCGGCGGCGTTGATCTCGGGCGGCAGGTCGTCCGGAACCCGGGCCTCGACATCCCCGATCCGGGTCACGTGGCTCCCCACCGTCGCACCCAGCTCCTTGAGCAGGGCCTTGGCCACGGCTCCGCAGGCGACGCGGGCCGCCGTCTCCCGCGCCGATGCGCGCTCCAGGATGTCACGGGCATCGCGACGGTCGTATTTGAGGACCCCGGTGAGGTCGGCATGCCCGGGCCTGGGAAGGTAGACCGGACGCAGCGCCTTCGGGTTCGCTTCCGCCGCTGGGAACCCGTGAGCCATGGCGGTGGTCCAGTTCTGCCAGTCACGATTCCATATCACCATGGACAGCGGTGAGCCGAGCGTTACCCCCAGCCTGACGCCCGAGATGATCTCGGCACGATCGGACTCGATCTGCATCCGCCGCCCCCTGCCATGGCCTCCCTGGCGCCGCTTGAGTTCGGGGTCGATGACCTCTTCCGGATTGAGCGGCAAACCCGCCGGCAGTCCTTCGATAACGGCGACCAGGCCGCGGCCGTGCGACTCTCCGGCGGTATGGAAGGACAGATGAGCTTGTGGCATCGGCTGGACGGAGTGTGGGCGGAACTCGGTGCTGTACCTGGAGCAACGTGGTTGTCATAGATAGCAAAGGCCCGGTTCACGGGGAAGCGGGCGCCACAATGGTGGGCGTAACCATGATCAGCAGATCGCGTTGCACAGACGACTCCCGATGAGTGCGAAAGAGCCTTCCCAACAGCGGAATGTCCATGAGCAGAGGGATGCCGGATTTGAGTTCGGCCGACTCCGTGACGGTAAGGCCACCGATGACCACCGTCTCGCCGTCCTTGACCAGCACCTCGGATTCCGCCTTCTGCCGTCTGAACACGAACCCTACGTCGGAGGGTGCCAGATCCGCCGAGGACCGCTCCGCCGAGAGGTTGAGCAGGATGTGGCCAGTCGGGGTGATCCTGGGGGCGACTTCGAGGATCACCCCCGTCTCTTTATAGTCGACTGTCGCCACCGGAAAGGCGCCTCGGGCTTCCCCGCCGGACCCCGTCTGCAATTGGGCGCCGGCATCGAGTACGCGAACCGGTGTCTCCTCCCCGACGACCACTCTGGCCGTCCGGCTGTCCATGACGCGCACGGATGGCTTTGCCTCGACGTCCGTGAGTTGCGCCGACTCGAGCGCATCGATGAAGCCGATCAGGGTGGTACGACCGATCACGAGAGAGGTCAGCAGGGACAGGGTGGGGTTGGAGATGCGGTCTGTGGCATTGCCCAGCGCCGCAATTGAATTTCCGCCCAGGGAGATGACATCGGTTCCCCGGGGAACCTGCTCGTCCGGAAGTGAGATGACTCCGTCTCCGTCCAGATCGGCCGCACCCGGAGTCAGGATGTTGAGTTGATTCCCGCCAACGTCCTTCAAATCGTAGGTGATCCCGAAGGCATCCAATCCGGTTCGGTTTATGAAAATGATCTTTGCGGAAATGTCGACCTGCTGAACCGGTACGTCGATCGTTTCCACCAGTCCTTCGACGGTGTCGAGGATTCTGGGTAGATCGGTGACGACCAGGGTGTTGGTCCTCAGACCGGCCGATGCCTGGCCCCGCTCCGTCAGCAGGGGCCCGACCAGTTGCTGCAGCTCACCAACGTCAACGTAAGTAGGGGTGAAGGCCCTCGCCTCAAGTGGAGCAATGGCCTCGTTATCGAGGAGTCCACGGGCGCTTTCGACGAGGATGATCCCGGTCTCCAGTTCTCGGGCGACCAGCCCATGCGCCTGCAATATCGTACGGAGTGCCGTGTCCCAGGGTTGTCCGCGTATTTCGGCCGAAATCGTTCCCGCCACCTCACGACCGGTCACGAAGGAGCGGTCCGAGAACTCGGCGAACGCAAACAGCACATCCCGGATGGGTGCATTGGTGAAAGTGACCGAGATGGGATCGTCCGGACTCTCTTCCGTGGACGCTTCCGGTGGGTTCTCCTGGCCCCCGGCCCGTGACACCGGCAACCCGTATCCCAACAAACCAATCGAAACCAACAGCCGCACGGTCATCCTGGCTGGGAACATCAGCCACGCCCCCCTTCTCCGCCGGACATGGCGAGAACGCGACGGTCGACTCCGTTGGGTGAAGCAATCTCCATCACAACATGATCAGGGTGAATCTCGGCGACACTCGTGCCTCCCACCGAGTCTCCAATGCGAAGCCTGACTCCCGTCGACGGCCACTCCTGCGCAGGTCCATCCTGCCCCTCCGCCTCGCTCTGCACCCCGACCTGCAGGAGCACCACGCTCAGACGGGCATGGGGATGATGGATGATCCCCAGAAGCCTGACGCCACCGATCATCGGATTGACCGCGCCCGGTGCGCCCGAAGGTGAAAAGGGGTCACGGCGGTCTTCAGCTGCGTAGCTGAAGTGCTCGCGATGGAATGACAGGCCGTCCGAGATCTGCGCCGGCGAGCCGGCCGCCTCGTTCCCGGAATCCGTCCGGCTTGCGGTCTGCGCAGTGACCTGGCCGGAACATGTCAGCGCGATGTACAGAGCCGCAGCGACGGGCACGAACGTGGATCGGTCCCATCGTCTGACTTCCTCGTAGGTGAAAGGGTCTCGGTCGGAAGAGGGTAGTCGTATCGGTGTCATTGCGGAGTATCTCCGGATGCCGTGGGTTCCGTGGGCTCGGCGCCCCGCGCGGGCGAAAGCACATAGGTCTGAATTCTCACCCGGACCACCGCCTGGTAGGCTGCACCCGTTTGCCTCGTGCCGGTGGGTGGCGCCCGGTCTGCCGTCAGGTTGGCAGGCACCATGATTCGCTCCAGCGAAGCGATCGCCGTCAGGAAGGATCCGATGGCGTGATAGTCGCCCTTCACCGCCATTTCGTAGCTCCGGCGGTCGTACGGTCGCCCGGCCTCAGGCGTTTCCGGACGCAGCATCGTCACCTCCACACCGGCAAGCCGCTCCTCCACCGAGACCGCCTCGAGAAGGGACGCCACTTCCTCACTCGAGGGTATCAGATCCTCCAGCCGCGCCAAGTGAGCCTCGTGCAGCTCGAGGCGGTGCTGCAAGTCTGTTTGGCTGAGAGCTTGCAGGCCCGGCTGGCGGATGGCCTGCAGGGCATCGAGCCGGAGGCGAAGGGTCTCGGCGCGCGCCGCTCGAGGGACGCAGATGTACGTGTACGCGAAGTACACCGATGACAACGCCAGTAAAGATGACAGAGCGGCATTCCGCCGCAGACGGTCGCTGGGCAACAACCTCATGGCGCCCCCCCCGCGATGCGAACGAACTCGACAACCTCGTTCGGGGGGTCCTCGTATGAGGCGCCAAGTACGAAGTGGTACGAGGCCCGCAGTCCGCCGTTTCCGTCGAAGGTGTCGCGTTCAAGGTATTCGGTGCTGATCAGCTGCACGTCGCGAATGAAGAAAGAGGCTTCCAATGCGTTCCAGAACCGCGTGAGCGCGAAATTGTCCAATGCGTGTCCTTCCACCTGAAAGCGGATTCCGGGCATGACCGCAGCGACATCCGCAATCCTGGTGATCCAGGCGCCCTGGGGCAGCGCCACCGCAACCTCATCGAGGATGTGCGGCCAGCGGTACCGCGTGGCGTCGAGGTCTTCGATGGTGGAGATCCTTGCCTTGATCGAGTCAAGCCTCTCGTGCAACTGCACAAGCGACCGATTCGATTCTGCAGACTGTGCCGAGTCCTGGAGTGCCTCCTCCACCAGGTGCTCAAGCGCCGATACCTCGCGGGAAGAGGTGATCGCGAGATATGCGGATGCACCGAGTGAACCCAACACAACCAAACCGCACGTGAGAATCCAGCCGTCCAGCCGGATCCCCGCCATCCCCTTGCCCGCCCGCAATCGACGCGCACGATGGGTCCGGCTGCGCGAGCGCTCTGGTGCAAGATCGACTTCGATCATGTCCGCCTCCCTTGAATGGACCTCGCCATTAGCCGCACCGTAAAGCGAGCCCGATGGATTGAAAGAAGAGCGGAGAAGCCTCTGTCAGAACCCTGCGACCGCGCACACCGGCAGCCGCAGGCACACGTTCAAAGGGATTGGCAACCCGCGTCTCCACCTTCAGTCGGTGAGCCAGGACTCGTGCGACCCCCCGCAAACAGGCGCCGCCGCCACTGACGAATACCCGGCCGATACCGCCGCCGGCGCCCCGTGTCCCCAGAAACGCCGTGGCACGTTCGATCCCCACCGCAACGACGTCCGCGCCCGTGTCCATTGCCCGTTCGAGCCCATCCAACTGTTGCCGGCCCAGAAGCGCTTCTTCCACCAGCTCGTCCGGCGTCGCGTACACTCGTCGCAGCAGGTCTCCAAAGCGCCGCAATCCCATCGGAAGATCCCTGATGAGAGCAGGGATCCCGTCTTCCAGGATGATGATGTTGGTGGCCTCCCGGCCGATGTTGACCAGCGCCACGACGCCGTCGGTGACGCTTGGATAGTTGTGGCAGAGTCCGTTGGCCAACGCGAAGGCCTCGGCATCAAGCAGATCCACACCGACGCCGGCAGCCTCGAGGAGTGCCAACCTGGCCTCGATGCGTTCCTTCTTGGCGGCGACGAGCAACACCCTCATCGGCTCGGCACTGTCGCGAGACGGAAGCACCTGGAAATCGAGTTCAACCCCGCCCACGTCGAACGGTATGTGGCGCTCGGCCTCCTTGCGGATGTGTTCACGCGCGTCCGACTGCTGCACTCCCGACATCTCAAGATGCTTCACGAAGATGTCGTGCCCGCCCAACGCCGTAACCACCCTGCGGTTGCCGACACCCGCGTCGTCCAGCAGGCGGCGGACAGACTGCGCAACGCGATCAGGCCTGACAATCTCTCCCTCCACCACCGACCCTTCGGGGATCGGGCTCACCGCCACCTTCACGACCTCCGGGCAATCACCGCTGTGGTCGACCTCTGCCAGCTTGAGGTAGCCACTGCCCAGATCCAGGCCAACAGAAGTCCTTTTCCTGCCGAAGATACCCATTGCGCTACCCTGTCGGAGGCCCAACGGGGCTCAGCCAGGATCGCCCGGGCAACGGAATCGGCCTCGCCAGCGACTGCGCCGCCCGGAGGGCCTCGAACGCCGCGCACGCGGAACCGTCCAGGACGGATCCGGGCTGCATCACGACGTGTCCTCCCGCGCGCACGAGCCCCGTCAGGCCGGCTGCGCCAGAAAGGGTCACGTCCCCCGATGCAAGGACCAGACCACTCCACGACGATCCCGATGCTATCGTCAGGTCACCGTTGACCACCAGCACGCCGGCGCCCCTCCCCGCCGAATGAACGGTCGTGCCACTGTGCACCAATCCGGACCAGCAACCCAGGCAGCCCGCTGGTGGCGGCGACTGCCCCGGTGCCACCCGGTGGTCGGCCAGATGTTGCAGCACCGGTCGGCTGAACCACCCCAATCGAAACCCGGCGTAGTCGGGACCGTCCTGTCCCGCACCCCACGCCGGTGGCGTCGGCGGTGCGGCGCTGACCGGGACGAGACCCGTCCCGAAGGCGTCGCGCAGAGCGGATACACCATCGCACCGCGCGATCCCGGGACGCCCATCGAGAATCGAATCCGCGTTCACTTGCGCCCCCGGTTCAACCCGGAACGCCGCGCTTTCTACAACTGCCTTGTGGGCGGCGACCCGGACCTCCGGATCCATCCACCAGACCAGCCGTGCCTTGCGTACAGGAGCACCGCCGTCCTCGACAGCATCGCCGACGAACACGTGGATCTCTCTCGACAGACGGAGGTCCCCCACTCGTTGGGACCCTTCCCGTCCAAACGGCCGGTACAGAATCTCATGAGCGGAGCCTCCCACTTGTGACTCGGCAAGACCGCGCGTCGTGCCGAGTGCGAACTCCACCGCGTCACGCGCCCCCGTTTGTGCGGCAAACACACCTGCTCGCGTCGTGGCCGCACGCAGTTGGCCGATCGCAGCGGCCAACGCAGCCGTCGCAATGGCCGCCAGAAGGGTGAGTGCGAGGAGCACGAGCACGAGTGCAAACCCTTCCCCACCCCGCAGCCGGACGACCCTCACCGGATCCCCCACACGTTCCAGGAGACGGACCCCGACCGGGCATGGGTATCGTCCCACAAGACGCGAGCGGCTACACCCCCCGCACCCGCCGGAGCGAGTGTGGCCGAGTCGTCCGCTATCCCCATTGACGTCAACGGCTGCCAGCCGCCGTTTCCAACCCGATAGCGGAATGCACCGCTCGAGAAACGGTACTGTCCACGCTCGAAGTACACGCCGGCGAGAGCTCCCGGCCGAGGAGGGTCCAGGGACCATATCGCAGGGGAGAATCCCGGGATGTCCTGGCAGTCTAGCGAACCTCCGCGGGCCACCCTGACGAGCCTCGAAACCTGCCAACCCGAGTGCTCGGAGAAAACCAGAACCGAATCCTTGTCGGAATCCGGCGAGCGATACCCCGAAGCGGCCACTCCCCATCCGTTGCCAGGTTGCGTCCTGCAGGCAAGGCCGACACCACGGAAGGCCCGCAACGCCAGCTCGTTGGCATCCACGTTCCAGTCCAACTGCGCTCGGCCGTGGCCGAGCTCGGTCACGAGCAGATGGTGAATCAACCTGTTTTCGTCCAGGATTCGCGCCTCGTCGATAATCCGGGTCGCGGCCCGGCTCTGCACTGCGGTAACCCACCACGCGACCTGGATGATCAACAGACACAGTGTGCCAGCCACCACCGCTTCCGTTACCGCGAACCCCGTGTTCCCGGGCGAAGGATCTCTCATTGCAGGCACCTCTACTGAATGCTCGCGCGTGACAGGAACCGCACCATGACCGGCTCGGGTAGTGCGATGTGGTCGATCTGTACCCATGCTTCGCTACCGGGGGCCTGCGGGACACTCCACGTGAGCCGTCCCGAGGGAAGGTCCCGGTGTCCGGAGGCCGGACCGCCACCGACCCTCGCCGAGTCCGCAAAGCTCTGCAGGGCCGCGTGGGCCTCGTCGAGGGCACGTGCACGGACCAGCGTCCGAGCAGCGGCAGCGGTCAGCGACGAAACGCCGACCACCCCCAGGCCCACGATCGCGACCGCCACCACCAATTCGACGAGTGACGTCCCCGCACGGTTCATCGGCGCGACACCCTGCCAAGGGAAGAGATGACGAGTGCCTTCTCCTGCCCGGCCTTGGCGAAGCGCAAGCTCTGACTGGCCACCCAACCGAGTCCGACGGGGCCATATCGGACGCGGCTCGTGGCCCGACCCCTGCTCAGGCGCAGCTTCACCCCGCCCGGACCGAGGTCGGCGGTCGCGACGGTATCCCCGGTGATGGAAACGACCCGGCCGCGGGGAGGGTCGGCCACAAGTTCGACTGTGGCGCTTCCATCCCGGATCGCAGCCCAGCGTGCCGCGGTAAAGAGCCGGGCCGCATCCTCCTGCGCCCGTTTCAGATCGAATGTCGCCCGCAAGCGGGATGCCGCTGTCGCCACGGGAGGTGCGAGCGCCGCGATTATCGCCAGTGCCACCGCAACCTCGATCAGCGAGTAGCCCGCCCGTCCCGCTGGACCCCCGGTGCCGAGCGCTACTGGGTACATGCGATCTGCCCCTCCACCTCCGGTGTCGCCGATCCGATGGTCGGTGCCGTCGCGTCACCGTAGTACATCGCACAGCCCTCGTCAGCCTCGAGAGCAGCGTGGGTTACGGTCGCCGACCACCCGGCGGCGGTAGCCGCGGGCGTTACGGTAACCGCCTCCGAAGCCACGAACTCAAGGGCGTTCAGGTCGTCGCTATAGTCGTAGTTGGTGGCGTAGTACAGCTCCTGCTGGGTTGCCAGATTCCTGAGATCGGACTTCATCGCGGCGAAGTAGGCCAATTCACGGGTTGCCGAGAACTGGGGGATCGCGATGGCTGCAAGGATTCCGATGATGACCAGGACGATCAGTAGTTCAATGAGCGTAAAGCCTTGTTTTCCAGTCATTTGAGATATCTCCGATAAAGCTGATTGTTGCGCCGGCCAGCACGCGATTGTCACTTGGCAGCTCCCGCGGGAGCCGCCGCTGGGGCTCCACGCACGCGATCGACAATCGCCCGGGCGCCATTCAACCACGCATGAAGATCGGGGATCCGAATGGGCGCTGAAATAGCTGGATGGGACAGATTTCGCGGCGCCGCACGCGGCGGCCCCGCACGACGGCCTCGGGCAGCGCCGGCTACCGAGCCAGCAACGCTGCCACCTTGCTGTCAGTCACCCAACGAGGCTGACGGCCGGCCAGTCCACGGCTTCGCCCGGGGCGGCAACAGGTTGCACCGCAGGATGAACCAGATCGCCGACACCCCGTCCTTCCAGCCGATCTTCTTGCCCTCGGCGTACGAACGGCTCGAGTAGCTGATCGGGAGCTCGACGAGCCGGGCCCTCGCCTGCGCCAGGCGGGCGGTGATCTCCGGCTCGATGCCGAAGCGGTCGACCGTGAGCGGAAGGGATTGCAGCAGGTCGGTCCGGATCATCTTCTGGCAGGTTTCCATGTCCGTGACGCGAAGTCCGGTCAGGACGTTGCTCAGAAAAGTCAGGAACTTGTTGCCCAGCATATGCCAGTAGAAGACCACCTTCATGGATCTGTCGAGACCCAGGAATCGCGAACCGTACACCGCGTCGGCACGACCCTCGGCAATCGGTGCCAGCAGCCCGGGAATCTCACCCGGGTCGTACTCGAGATCGGCGTCCTGGACGACGACCACGTCTCCGGTGGCACGATCGAACCCGGTGCGCAGCGCGGCCCCCTTGCCCCGATTGCGGTCGTGCATGAACAGCCCGTCGATCAGCCCCTGGTCCTTCAGCCGCGGGAGCAATTCGCGCGTGCCATCCGTCGAGCCGTCGTCCACGACGATGACTTCCCTGGCGATGGGAACCGCCGCCACCCGCCGCAGCAGCGTCTCGACCGTGGCAGCCTCGTTATAGGCGGGAATCACGATCGAGACCGTGATCTCCGCACGTTTGCGGCTCGCGCGCCCTCCCGATTGGTTGTCGGTCACCGGCGATTCACCTCGGCTTGAGTCCGGTGCCGACCGAGGCCCGTGCTACTGCGGGGTCGCCCGGGTGACCTGAAGCAGCTGGCCCGCGTAGATCCGGGAACCTCTCAGGTTGTTGACCGACCTGAGGCGATCCACCGTCGTTCCGTGTGTTCGTGCAATCTCCCAGAGGGAATCGCCGGACCGGACCCTGTACCGGATCACCTCCGGTTGCGGTGGATTCGCAGGGAGCAACGCCTCCGCCACGCGGGTATCCGGCGCCCGCTCCCCGGCCGCCCGGACGCGATCCACATAGGTTGCGTACTCGTGCGTGTACAGCGCGACATGGTAGTGGGGCGGCCTGCGTTCGCGCGTCACGTCCAGCGTGCCCGCGCCTTCGAGGTGCAACAGGACATCTTCCAGCCAGGCGCGGCAGGCGCGCGAGCTGCTTCTCCGCAGGTCCAGCGCCATTCCCATGGGGTGCACCGAGTACCTGGAGGAGTTGGGAGGCTGTCGATTGAGCGGCCGGGTCAGGCTGGTAACCACCAACTGCTCGCCGCAGGCGCTCCGGTACTGACGGGAGAGACGCTCCACAAACAGCTTCACTTCCGGACGCGCGTACGGGAAGGAAACCTCGTCGTCGATCGCGTAGTTGGCGTTGCCGGCCAGAGGCACCAACAGCCCCAGCTCCACGAAGCGATGGACGTGTGCCGCGTTCCGGAGTGGGGTGTAGTCGTACTCGTTGGCCTTCGCGAACTGCTCCTGCATGACCCGCCGCCCGCCGGAGAGACTCTGTGCGGTCAGGTCTCCCGCCCAGCCGACCGCAAGCGCGACAAGGACAGCCCCGCCGCCTGCGCTGATCCGGAATGGACCGACGCCCACCCTCACCGGTTTCGTGTTCGATCGCAACGGCTCTGTACCCAAGGTCACCCCTCCTGCAACATGCCAGCGGCTCCTCGCACTCTGTAAACATATGTCTACAGGACTAAACATCGCCACCTTTATGATAACGGAAAACGCTTTGCCCGGTTGCCCCGCCGTCGGCGCTACGGAGCCGGCAGCGGGGGCTCGCTCCCGGAAGACGTGCTCCGCGGACGGTCATCCGGCCGAGGCGTAATTCGCCGCCACCACCGTCCAGTTTACCACGTTCCAGAAGGCGGAGACGTAGTCGGGCCGGCGGTTCTGGTAGTTCAGGTAGTACGCGTGCTCCCAGACGTCGATGCCCAGCAGCGGCGTCCTGCCGTCCATGACGGGCGTGTCCTGGTTCGCCGTCGACACGACTTCAAGCGCGCCTCCATCGCCCGCGACCAGCCAACCCCACCCCGAGCCGAAACGACCCACCGCCGCTGCGGCGAACTGCTGCTGAAAGTCCGCGAAGCTGCCGAATGCCGCATCGATCGCAGCCGCCAGTGCGCCGCCTGGTGCACCCGCTCCACCCGGGGTCATGATGCGCCAGAAGAAGTTGTGATTGACGAAGCCGCCGCCGTTGTTGCGCACGGCACCGCGGATGGCGTCGGGAAGCGCCGACAGGTCCGCGACAAGCTCTTCCGCGGACATGCCGTGCAACTCCGGGTGTCCGGCGAGGGCCGCGTTCAGGTTGGCGGTATAGGCGGCGTGGTGCCGGCCGTGATGGATTTCCATCGTGCGGGCATCGATGTGCGGCTCGAGTGCATCGTGAGAATATCCCAGATCGGGAAGCTGGAAGGGGTAGGCCATCTGTGTGTTCTCCTGAGAGTGATTACCTTGCTGGCGGCCTGCATGTAACGTGCCGGAGGTAGAACGTTGTCCAAAGACAGGATGACCCCGCAAGGCTCCAGGAGGATTCTCCTGGTGGACTGCGACAGCTTCTTTGTCCAGGTGGCCCGCCTGGAGGATCCGAAGGGTGCGGGCAGGCACCCGTTGCTGCTGGTGGGTGGCCGCAGCAACCGCGGTGTCATCACCTCCGCTTCCTACGCCGTGCGTGACTACGGGGTGCGTTCCGGCATGCCTACGGCGCAGGCGTTGAAGCTGTGTCCAGACGCGCTGGTCGTGCCGGTCCCGAGGGGGAAGGTGGTGGAACGGAGCCGAGCCGTGAGAGCCGTGCTCGAGGAGCTTTCGCCCGTCGTGCAGGCTGCCTCCATCGACGAATTCTACCTCGATCTCACCGGCACGGAACGGCTGTTCAAGGGCGAGGACCTGGTTGCCACGGCCGACCGCATCCGCAGGGGGGTGAAGAAGCGGACGGAGGTCGCCGTATCGCTGGGTGGAGGGACGCAGCGGATCGTGGCCAAGGTGGCGACCAGGCTGGCCAAGCCCGACGGTGTGCACGTGGTGCCTCCGGGTGGCGAGAAGGCCTTCATGTCGCGGTTTCACCTGTCGGACCTGCCGGGGATCGGTCCCGCCTTCCTGAAGCAGCTGTCCGCAAAGGGGTTGCACACAGTGGCCGAGGCCGCCGCGGTCGAGCGCGCGTGGCTGGCGCGCTGGTTCGGCACCGGACGCGGCGCGTGGCTCTGGGAGCGGATCCGGGGGATCGATGCGAGCGAGGTCGACGCGCGTGACGCCCGCAAGTCCATCAGTTCGGAGCGCACCTTCTTCACGGACATCAACGACGACGACGAACTGGAGCGGCGCCTCCTGCAACTGAGCTGCGGCGTGGGGAGCCAGCTGCGCGGCAAGGAACTCAGGGCCCGCACGGTAACCGTCAAGATCCGCGACCACGACTTCACGACCAGGCAGTCCGGCAGCACGCAGCCCCAGGGCCTGGAGACCGACCGCGCGATCTACACCGTGGCGCTGTCGCTCCTCCACCACCTCCGGCACCGCCGCCGCACGGGAGCCCGGCTGCTCGGAGTCGGCATCTCCAACCTGGTGCGGCAGGCGCCGACTCGGCAGGGCGATCTTTTCGGGCAACGTGAGTCGCTCGAGAGCGAGCGCGACCGGGTCATCGCGCGCGCCGTGGACCGGATCCACGACCGCTTCGGCCGCAGCGCCCTTCAGCCGGCACGGATCATCCCGGAGGCAGGCGACCCGCCCGGGAAGCCCCGAACGGGCCCGGCCCCCGGACCAGGGAGGCCGGCCCCCGAATAGCCCTCTCGGGTCATTTCTCCCAGGGTCGCCTCTCGAAGTAGTCGCGCGTCATCTCGACGACCTTCGGCGCCAGCAGCCCCAGCGCGATCAGATTCGGCCAGATCACGATCGCCAGCAGCACGTCGCCCATCGCCCAGATCACTCCCAGGGGCAGCACCGCCCCGACGAAGTGCATGATCACGAAGAGGATCTTGTACGGGATGACGGCCTTTGCGCCGAAGAGGTAGTTGGCGCAGCGGTCGCCGTAGTAGCTCCACGCGATCGCGGTCGAGATCGCGAAGAGCAGCACCGCGAGCACGACGATGTAGTGCCCCCAGTCACCCAGCGGGGCAAGTCCTCGCCTGAAGGCCGACATGGTCAGCGGGGCCCCGCTCTCGACAGCCATCCCGTAGAGCGAGGTGTAGGTCTGGCCGTCGTCGCCCGTGGCGGTGCCGGAAGCCGGATCGATCACGCCGCTGAACGGGCGCGTCTGCCCATCGTCCACGAAGAGCTGCTCCACGGGGACCTCGTGCCAGGACAGCTGCGGGTCGGTGGGTCCCGTGTCGGCGTGACGGCCGTCGTCGATGCGAATCGGCAGGTCGGAGCTGACGTCGAGGTACCCGCCGTCCACCTGGACCGCGCGATAGGAGAGGTCGCCGCCGCTCAGGGTGATCTCGGTTTCGAAGCGGTCGTTCCACACGCCGGTCATGATGACCAGCAACCCGGTCATGGTGCAGATGATGATGGTGTCGATGAAGGGCTCGAGCAGCGCCACCACGCCCTCGGAGACCGGCTCGTCCGTCTTGGCCGCGGAGTGGGCGATCGGCGCCGACCCCTGCCCCGCCTCGTTCGAGAAGAGGCCCCTGCGAACCCCCCACATGAGCGTCACCAGGAACGCGCCCACGCCCGTGCCCGCCACCCCCGCCGACGGGTTGAAGGCCTCGCGGAAGATGATCCCGAAGGTCGGGAACACATCGGCCGCGTTCAGCGCGATGATTACGAGCGCGCCCGCCACGTACAGCAGCGCCATCACCGGCGCGAGTACCGCGGTCACCCTGCCGATCCTCGAGATCCCGCCCAGGATAACCGCCGCGACGACCCCGGAGGTCACGAGTCCGCTGATCCACGGCGCGATGCCGAACTGGGTCTCCAGATTGTCGGCGACCGTGTTGGCCTGAATGCCGTTTCCGGTCATGAACGCGGTGATCCCCAGTATGAACGCGAAGAAGATCGCCATCCACTTCCACTTCGGTCCCAGTCCGCGCTCGATGTAGTACATGGGGCCACCGGACACGGTACCGGCCCATTCGCCCTCGTGCTCGTGCACTCGGTACTTCTGGGCGAGGGTGACCTCGGAGTACTTGGTAGCCATGCCGAGCCCCGCCGTGACCCACATCCAGAACAGGGCGCCCGGTCCACCCCAGTGAATCGCGAGAGCCACGCCGGCGATGTTGCCGATGCCGACGGTGGCCGAAAGCGCGGTGGTCAGTGCCTGAAAGTGGGTGACGTCGCCTTCGTCATCCGGATTGTCGTACTTGCCCGATGCAACTGCGATCCCGTGTCCCAGGCGCGAAATCTGAACGAAGCCCAGCCGCAGCGTCAGGTAGAAACCGATCCCCAGGAGGATCATGACCATGTAGGGAACCTTCTCGCCCCCAACCGAGATCCCTGCCTCGACGACGTATGTGGTCAGGATATCGGTGATCTGCTGGATGAAGTCCATGGCGTGGGGCTCCCTTGGGATGACTCTCGGCCGATCCGCGGCGGATGCGGCAATCGCGCCGGGCAAACTACGGTCACCCCCGCGTTGGAAACAAGCAGCCGGGAGCGAAGCTCCTCGTCAGCCCCCCTGCGAACCCGATTCCCCGGCGGCCCGCAGGAAACGCCGACAGAGCTGGGCAACGCGGTACTGGTCTTCCGCCTCGGCCTTCCCGAGGATCGCCCGGATGTGGGGAACGAGCCGCGCCTCGCCCCAGCGCCGACCCGTGGCGGATTCGGCTCCACGGGTGTCACCCTCATCCGCACCCATGATGAGCGCCCACGCGCACGCTTCGTCGTAGTAGTCGCTCCCGGGGTCGGGTAGCCGGTAATCCGGCGGCAGCTCGTCGCGATCTTCCTTTACAAATGCTCTGGACATGCTCGCAATCTGGAACCCGGCGCCCCTCGCGCCAATGGTCGCTACATCACGCTACATCATTCGCACCTCCTCACCCCACCAGGTTGATCATGTCGAACACGGGCAGGTACATCGCCACGATCATCCCCCCCACCACCACGCCGAGCACGGCGATCATGACCGGTTCCACCGCCGCAATCAGCACATCGAGGGCGGCATCGACCTCCCGGTCGTAGAAATCGGCGACGTGCGTCAGCATTTCGTCCAGCGCGCCCGTCTGTTCTCCGACCTCGACCATCCGCACCACCATGGGGGTGAAGGCTCCAGATTCCTGCAGCGGCCCCGCTATGGTGGCGCCCGCCGCGATCGACGCCCGCGACTTCATGACCGCATCGTGGATGACCTGGTTGCCCGCCGTTCTCGCGGTAATGTCGAGCCCGTCCAGGATCGACACTCCGGATGCGACGAGAGTCGACAGCGTCCTGGTGAAACGGGCCACTCCCGCTTTGCGCAGCAGATCGCCCAGCACCGGAATGCCCAGAAGACACCGATCGATCACCAGCCGGCCCCGGCGGCCGTTGCGGAGGCGCATCAGAACCAGCACGCCTGCAACGCCGATCCCCGGCATGGCCCACCAATAACGCTGGATCAGGTCGGAAGCCCCGATCACCAGCCGGGTCGGGCCGGGCAGCGGGACTCCGGCCGAGGCGAACATCGTCTCGAAGGTCGGGATCACGAAGGCGAGGAGGATCGCGACGGCGGGAATGGTGATCGCGAGGATCATCGCCGGGTACATCATGGCCGCGCGGACCTTCCGTCCGAGCGCGTGGCTCTTTTCCAGAAAACCGGACAGGCGTCCCAGGATCGTATCCAGAGCGCCGGCGGCCTCGCCGGCCGCAACCATGTTGACGCTGAGCTCCGGGAACACCCTCGGATGGCGGCGAATGGCATCGGCGAGCGTATCACCCGACTGAAGATCGTGGATGACCCTTCGAATCACCTCGCGGAACGCCCTGCTGTCCGTCTGGCGGGCGAGAATGCCCAGGCTAGCGACCAGCGGCAGCCCGGCCTCGATCATGGTGGCGAGGAGACGGATGAAGACCGCCACTTCGCGCCGCGACACCCGCCTCAAGACAAACCCCCGCCGTAAGCGCCGTCAAAGCCCTCCGGCGCCGGCTCTCCGACCGCACGAAGAAGCTCCGGTGGATCCCCGCTGCGCTGAAGCGCCGCCTCCAGGGTCACGTCGCCGTTGAGGTAGAGTCTGGCCAGCGAGTCGTTCATGGTCTGCATCCCGTAGCGCCGGCCGGCCTGCATCAGGGAGCGGATCTGGTGAACCTTGTCGTCGCGGATCACCGCACGGATCGCGGCGGTGCAGATCATCACCTCGGTCGCGACGACGCGCCCCCGCCCCGTCGCGCGGGGGATGAGCAGCTGTGTCGCAACGCCTTCCAGCACCGATGCCAGCTGCGCACGGACCCGCGACTGACGACCGGAGGGAAAGGCCGATATCACGCGGTTCACCGATTCGGATGCCGAATTGGTGTGGAGCGTCGAAAGGACCAGGTGGCCCGTCTCGGCGATGGTCAGCGCCGCGTCCATCGTCTCCGGATCTCGCATTTCGCCGATCAGGATCACGTCGGGGTCCTGTCGCAGCGCGTGCCTGAGGGCGACGGCAAAGCTCGCGGTGTCGGTCCCGACCTCGCGCTGGCTGATCACGCAGCCGCGGTGCGGATGAAGGAACTCCACCGGGTCCTCGATGGTGAGTATATGCCCGCGCCGCCGCCGGTTGATCTGGTCCACCATGGCGGCAAGCGTCGTCGACTTGCCCGACCCTGTCGGACCGGTGACCAGCACGAGGCCGCGCGGCCGGTCGGCGAGTCGGTGGAGTACCGGGGGGAGTCCGAGTTCGTCCAGCGACGCCGCCTGCCGGGGCACGTGGCGGACCGCCATTCCCACGGTGCCGCCGCCCCGATAGCAGTTGCCCCGGAACCGTGCCAACTCCGGGACGCCGAAGGAGAAGTCCAGCTCGTTGTCGGCCGCGAAACGCTGCTTCTGACTCTCGCTCAGCACCGACTGGGCAAGGCCCGACGTCCCGGATGCGTCGAGGATCCCCCACCCCTCCACATCGACCAGCGAGCCGTCTATCCTCATCCGGGGCGGGGCGCCGACCGTCAGGTGCAGATCCGACGCGCCACGGCGCACCATCTCTGCGAGCAATGGCCTCAATCCGCCCCGGCGCCGCTCCGTCGGGGGGACGCTCATCGGCTCACCGTGACCAACGGAGCCAGCCGCTCCAGGGTCCTCGGGCCGATTCCCGATACCTGGATCAGGTCCTCCGGTGCGCGGAAGGGTCCGTGCTGCTCCCTGTGCGCGACGATACGATCGGCCGTCACCGGACCGATGCCGGGAAGCTGGCGCAGTTCGGAGGCCGTGGCACGGTTGATATTCACGGGGGTGCCGGATGGACGCGCCTCCCGGTCCGGCGCATCAGGAGTGCGCGCGGTGCGTGGAACACTTCCGCCGGCGCCGGCGGAGACCCGCAGAAAGGGCCTCAGCCGGTCGATCGATGCCGGACCGATGCCGGATACCCGAGCGAGATCGTCGACGCTGCCGAACGGCCCGTTCTCTTCGCGTTCCCGGACGATGCGGGCCGCCCTGGCCGCCCCTACCCCGGGCAGCCGGTCCAGATCCTCCTCACCGGCGACGTTGGGGTCGATCGTCTCACCCGGTTCGAATGGCCGGCTCCGGCGCTCCTTGTCCTCGATTGCGGAGTCGCCGGCCGCAACGAGGCTGTCCGCGATCGAGTCCCGCCCGGCCAGCGGCGCTTCCGCCGGCGGAGGCGCCGCCATGAACCGGATCAGCGCGGCGCCTGCCAGGAGCAGGCCGGCCCGCGTCATGCTCTTTCGTTCTCGGTCCGTCACACGCGGCCTCCTGTGCCTGTTCGCCATCGTCCCGCCCGTTTGCGGACGGCGCGGACAGACACACTGCACCCGGCGCGCGGGCACATCCATGGCTGGATGGGACTATCGCACGCTCCGGCCGCGGGACAGGAGATCCGAAGTCAGCAGGAAGCGGCCGAAGATGTTGAGCTGGAACTGGGTCGACCCCGCGCGAAGTCCCACGAAGGAACGGCGGTCCAGATACCGGAGCCGTATGCCGAGCTGAAAGTCGCGCACCGACGAATCGACCGAGACGGACGCGTCGCGTTCCAGCTGGTCGATGAATGCGACGCAGTCGCTGTCGAAGCTCGCGATCCGGCACTGTACCTCGTCGAGATACCGCAGACCCACCGTCAGGCGGAGTGGCGCCCCCCGGTCCCGAAAAGCTCTGAGCGGCGATCGGAAGCGTGCCGAAGCGAGCAGGGAATGGGCATTGGCCACCCTCCGGGTGTCCCCCGTGGGGTCGTGACTCTCGCCCCGGTTCGCGCGGCCCTGATAGCTGAGCGTCAGGCCCCTCACCAGCGCCAGCGTCACCGACAGGGGGATCTCCCGGTCCTCGCGGAAGCGATCCTGAAGCGTCCCGGCGCCGAATTCCAGGCTGCGCTCCTCCCGCCGGAAGCCGGAACTCAGCGACAGCCGCTCCACGGCGATCGAGAGGAATCCGGGAAGCGGAACATCGCCGATGGAGGCGTCCAGATCCGGCCACACGCGGCGCGTGCCGGTCCTGTCGGAGCGCGTGTCCAGCGTCTCGTTGAGTGAGCGGTCGTAGCTGAGGCGCAGCGTTGCGGAGCCGGGAAAGCGCATGCCGCCCCGCACATTCACCCGATCACGCTCGCTCAGCGTCGAGGCCGAATCGGGACCGATCATGAGGAAGTCCTCGCGTCCGCCCCAGCCCAGTTCGTAGACGGCTCCCGGGTCCACCGCGTCGCGGTTGAATCTGGACGTCACGCCGCTGGAGTACGTCACCGACAGCGGATCGAACGCCCGGGTCCACCACCCCTCGGCCCCGCTCCCGCCGCCCGGCCGCACCATCCGGCCGGGATCCAGCGAAAAGGACGCCATGAGATTGCGCTGTCCGTCCACGTTGCGCAGCAGCACCAGAGCCGTGTCGAACGGCGTGTTGCGGGTCTCGACCAGGTCGGAATTCCGTTCCGACAGGTAGATCGTGGTCACCTCGACGCTGGTCCGCGCCCAGTCCGACAGCCTCGGCTGAAACGCGAGCCGCGTTCGCAGATGGCGGTCCACCTCCCAGCCCAGGTCCACTCCGCTGACCAGCCTCCGTTCGGCGGCCAGGAGCTCGCGCGTGGCCGGATCGGTCGCCAGGCGCTCCACCTCGAGGAGGTCACGCCCGCTCAGAAGATCCGCCTGCGCCGTCAGGGACTCCACCGGGCGGAACGCCACGCGCGCCGTGCCGGCCACCCGCTTGCGAGGCGCCTGCTTGGCCGTGACGAGCGAGTCTTCCTCGGTCCGGATGATCCTGTCGAAGCGGAGAATCCCGAGTTCGCGGTTCAGCAGCTCGCTCTCCACGGCGAAACTCTCCGGCGTCCAGCGAAAGCGCGCTCCGGCGATCCGGTCTTCCAGGAACCAGGGCAGGATCGCCCGCATCAGCGATGCCACGCGCCCAGGGAAGATGGCGAAGTCGCGTCGCGGAGGACTCAGGCCGTAGCCGAGGAGAGCGTCGAGCCCGTCCCCGTCACTCTCCGTCGTGATCGTCTTCAGGGAAGAACGCACCACCCCCGCCCTCAGATCGAACCCTTCCAGGAAGGTGTCCCAGAAGCCGTCCTGCTCAGGGGTGCGGCGGCGCAGCGACACGTCCACGCGGGTGCGGTCGAAGCCGGGCTCGCGCAGCCCTTCGAGCCGGTCGGCGCGCACGTCGCTGCGGCCGATGAAGATCGGCGCCTGGCTCTCCCGCTCGTAGCTGACCGAGAGCGGCGCCTCCAGACCCCACTCCTCCGGAGCCAGCCGGTCCAGGCGAAGGGTGGCCTGGACGTCGAGGGTGCGGTCGTTCTGGAAGGTCGGGGCCGCCCGCAACTGCCGGAAGTACCCCCCGCGGCTGCGGAAGGACGCGCGGGACTGCAGGAACTCGCCCCCCCTCACCTCGGCATCGAAGGCCGACACCATGCCCGCGTCGCGGATGCTGCGCGAAAGGCGGAACTCGTCCACCCACACCTCCCCCGAAACCGGCATTCCGGCCTCGTTGGCGACCCCCAGACTGATCTCCCGCACCGACGCCAGGTTGGGCGCCCGGCCCCGGTCCTGCAGCACCACCGAGTAGGTGGAGTCCGCGGACCACAGGACCAGAGGAGGATCCCCCGGCAGCCTCGGCTCCAGGATCAGCTGCTCCTCCGCGCGGCGCCGAAGCTGAAGCCATTCCTCGAAGCGGATCACGACCTCCGGCAGCCAGTCCTCCTCCGTCACCGAACCGGGCGAACCGGCCCGGTCCAGGCGCGTACGGTACATGTAGAAGTTCCGGTCGTCGGTCCCGATCTTGACGAAGAAGTACGCGGGGACGTGCAGCCCGAAGTCGCCTCGGGCCGCCACCGCCCACAGTCGCGCCTCGCGGTAGGAAAGGAAGTCGCGCGGCCGCTGGGGGAACCGGTTGTATACCTCGACGCGGTCGCCGGGCAGCACGTCCTCGAAGCCGATGGAGAGCGAGCGCTCGTTGAACTCGATCCCCTGCCCGCCGAACGCCGCCGTGGGATCGTCCAGCTGCTCGATGACGCCGGGCGGTGAGACGTAGCTGTCGCCGGCCGTCACGCGAGACACCGGCCCGACCTCCACCCTGCCCTGTATCGAGGTGGTGTCCCCCCCGAGCCCGGTCAGCACCCCGGTCTGCGAACGCTTGATCCAGGTCGAGCCCACGATGCCCATGCGGGTCAGCACGAACGAATCGTTGCGCTTCCCCGTAACCGTCATGCGAAGATGGCGCACGGCGCGCAGCTCCGCCTCGCTGATGGCGCCTCCGACGTCCACCCCGGAGGGATCGCCCAGCGGCACCCGGTACAGACGGAACGAGGTGCCCGTTTCGTGCTGATCGCGCACCAGATAGCGTGACGCGCCGCCCAGGCGGATGACGAAGCGGCGGTAGCGCTCCAGGGTGTCCAGGTTGCCGTCCTCGTCGAGGTCCTCGGTGTCGGGCCTTCCGTTGCCGCGGGTACAGTTCGCATTGGGATCTCCCAGGGGGTAGACCCGGGCGCGCTCGGCGAAGCAGTCCTCGTCCCACACGCCCCTCCCGTCCGCGTCCGTGCCCCAGACCTCGCCCCGGCGGGGATCGGCCTCCTGGTCGAGAACCCCCTGCCCCCACGGCACGTGAACGACCGGCTTGATCCCGGTGGCCGCTCCCGCGGTGTCCACGAAGAAGGCGTCCTCGCTCACGATCCCCAGGTCCAGCACCAGGGTGAGGAACTCCCCGCCGCGCGCGTAGAACTCGATGAAATCGCTCCTGGTCAGGTCCGACCCGGTCGGGCTGAGCACGGTCGTGATCGACGACCATTCACCCGGCCCCTCGGTGTCGCCGCTCTCGGGCCGGAACTGCACGAAGAGCCCCGGATCGCGCAGCGCGCTCCCCGTCACCCGGATCTGCTGGTCGATTTCGGTGCTCGGGTTGAAGCCCTGGAAGACCCCCAGGCTGTCGCCGCTGGCGCTCTGCTGGATCCACGTATGCTGCCAGGTCAGCCCCGCCACGCTCCTCTCCGAGAGCACCGGCGGGAGGGCGTTCTCGGCCCCGTCCCTGAATGCGGGCCGGCTCCCGCGGCGCCAGTCGTGGCCCTGCACCGACAGCGGACGCGCGTTCAGCCCGTCGTAGTCGTCGATGTACACGTCGCCCTGCGTATTGGGGTCGGGGAGTGAAACCACGGCCTCGCCCGAGAAGTGGATCGACGAAGGGCCTCCCGGGTCCAGCCCCGGAATGGCGTTCAGCACGCTCGTCAGCAGGGGCGCGTCCAGATCCAGGTTCGCGTTGACGCCGCCCAGCCCCACCGCACCCGCCTCCACGCCGAGTTGCGGCCGACGCACCAGCTCGTCCTCGGTCTGGTACAGGCCGATCAGGTTCACGCCCCCGTAGTCCCCCATGTCGTAGTGCGCGTTCAGCCCGAACACCGACGACGGCGCCACCTGGAAGAAGCTGCGCTGCTGCCACGAGACCTCGAGAAATCGGCCCGGATTGGTCGCGAGCAGGGCATCGGTGTCGACGAGGGTCAGCTGTCCCAGGTCGTAGTCGATCAGGTAGTCCGCCCCACGGATCAGCGGCCGGCCCTCGAGGGTCACGCGCTCGGTCCCTTCCCGGATGCCCACGGTCCCGAGTACGAACGTCGACACCAGCCCCTGCCCGCGCACCTCATACGACAGATTCAGGCGGAAGACGCCGCCGTTCTCGCGCTCGAATGGATCGGGATCCCGATAGATGCGCTCGTTGCGGTTGGCGCCCAGGATCCGGCGCGCCTCCGCCGAATCGATCGGCAGGCTGCGCAGCGGCGCCGGATCCGCGAATGGCTCGAGGGTCGGGAAGACGATGAAGGTGCCCGAGACCGGGGGCTGATCGTCGAAGGAATCCTGCGCGGGCCGATAGATCTGCGAGGGGTCGACCCGGTCCACGGGCGATTCCTCGTCGAGCCCGAAGAGGCGCAGGTAGGTGAGGTCGTCGCCGTTGGGCCGGCGGGCGAAGGTGCGGCCGGCGCTCTCTTCGCCGAGCGATACCGTGAGCTCGACCGACCCCGGCTCGACGTCCCCGGAGGAAGAGACCCGGTAGATCTGGTGCATCTCGCTGGACCAGGTGGGCCGCCCGGGCTGGTGCTGCGCCGACGTCGCCTTCAGGAGCTTCAGGCGCGGACGACCTCCCGCCAGGTAGATCCGCTCGGGGTTGTAGGTCCCGATGGTGTCGCCGGCCTCGGTGACGTAGGTGACCGCAAGCGCCTCGCCCGCGCCCAGCGGCACTCGCAGGGCGAGCCACAATCCGCTCGGATGGATCACGTAGTCCTGCCCCGGCTGCAGATAACGGAACCACGCCGACTCGCTGACGGTGTCGGCCCCGGTCCCGGCCACCGCGTCGGCCTGGATGTATCCTTCCACCTGCTGCCGCGCGTACAGGTCGATTTCGGAGCGGTAGAGCTGGATCGGCTCGCGTCCGGGAGTCACGCTCGTCGGCGCGTCGGAGCGGGTGAGCGCGAGGGCGTCGATGTGCGGGTAGTCGTAGAACTCGGCGGGGTCGAAGAGGAAGAAGAACTGCCCCTCGACGTAGTCGGCATCGTCCAGCACCAGCGTGTCGGTCCGGGCATGGCCGCGCCCGGCTCCCTCCAGCCGGAACCGCCGCGAGTTGACCTCCCCGCTCTGCTGCGCCCAGACCGAGCGGATGTCGACCGGGCCGGCCTGCAACGCCGCCTGAAAGCCGAAATTGCCGGCGGGCACCGCCTCGCCGAGGAAGCGCGACGGCGGCAGGGCGAAGTCCACGTCGCCCACGTCGAACCGCTGGAGGAACTCGCCGGGCTGGCCCTGGTAGCGGATGTTGACCCGGTTGGCGCCCTCGAACTCGCGGGTCTGGTCGTAGTCGACGTCGACCCGGACACGCTCCGCGATGGACCCGTCGGCGTTCGCAACGAACTGGATGTCGGGCGAGAGCCGGGGCAGAAGCGACAGCTCGCACCTCACCTGCACCACCTCGTCGCAGGGCCGGTACCGGGTCCAGTCGCTCCCCAGCTGCCCCGTCGCCCGGAGGGAGAAGCCCAGGTCGGCATACTCGCTGCGAAAGCGCGTGTCCAGGGCCGCGCGGCGTTCCGGACTCGCCCTCATGCGCGGATCGGGGAGGTTCCCGTAGTGGATGGTGCGCCCGAGCGTGCCGAAGCGCAGGAGGGGGTTGGCCGCCCAGTCGGGGGGGGTGGAGGGGGGGAGGGCGAAGGTGGCTGAATCGGCGGCGAGGACCGTCAGGGGCGGCACCGCAGGGGCATCCGGCGGCGTGAGGAGAGGGCCGAGGCGCGAGACCGGCACGAGAGCCAGCCCCACGCGCACCACCGGAGCCGGCGGCGCGGGAGGCGACAGCAGCGGACGGGGCGGTCCCCGCAACTCCGGCATCACCCACAGGGCCGTGTCCAGGAGCGGGGGCGGCACCTGCGCGACCTGGGCCCCCGCTCCGCCCGTCCCGCACAGGATCGCCAGCGCCAGCCCGCAACCGACCGGCAACGGCCCTGCGCTCCCCGGCGGCAGGCCGCACCCGGCCCCGCGCGGGCCCCATCCATCCCGGCGGTCGCCCGCCAGGGAACGGTTATACTTCATGATCAGGGTCGCAGGCCCGTCCAGCCCCGCGCGCCGGACAACCGACAGGAGCACACCGGACATCCAAGCGGTGACTTCCAACCCACGGGGACCCGAGTCTCAGCTCGATCGAACATGACAATCCTGACCCGCTACCTGCTGCGCTCGCTCACGGGTCCGTTCCTCTTCGCCTTCAGCCTGCTGACCGGACTGCTCTTCGTGAACACGGTCGCGCAGCGGCTCGAGGACCTCGTGGGCAAGGGGCTGCCCCGGGAGATCATCCTCGAGGCACTCGTGCTGTCGCTGCCCCACACCATCGCTGTCACTCTTCCCATGGCTATCCTCCCGGCGGTTCTCTACGCCTTCAGCGAGCTGGCCTCGCACAGCGAGATCGTGGCCATGTCGAGCGGAGGAGTTCGCCCCCGCAGACTCTTTCTACCCGTATTGGCCTTCGGTGCCCTCCTCACCGTCGTGACGTTCGTCTTCAATGACCAGGTGCTCCCCGAGGCGAACCACCAGCTCAAGAACCTGCGCAACTCGATCCGCCAGAAGAGTCCCACCTTTCAACTCCGCGAGCAGGCGGTCAACCAGATCGAAGCCGAAAACGGCATCGGGCCCTATTTCCTGGTGGCCGACGCCATCGATCAGGACTCGTCGGAGCTGACCGGTGTCACCATCTATGATATGAGCCGACAGGGCGTCCGGCGCACCACCTACGCGGATCGCGGCGAGATGCAGATGAACAGTTCGTTCACGGATCTGCACCTGCGGCTCTACGACGGCCACGTATACGAGGTGGGCAGCGGCGAGCTGGGGACCTTCCACCAGGTCGAGTTCCAGCGGCAGCTCTTCGTGCTGCGGGGAGTGGGCGACATCTTCGAGGATTCGGAGACCGACCAGCGCAGCGACCGCGAGATGTCCGTGCTGATGCTCATGGACGCCGAGAGCACCAGAGAAGCGGAGCTGGAGGCGGTGCGCAGCGAGTCGCGCCAAGGTGCGTTGAACGCCATCGAGCGGGCGCTCGGACGCGGGGCGGCCGCCGATTCCGCGCGCGCCGCGGGGCCGCCGCTGGCCAAGACGCTGGCGATCCCGGGATCCAATCAGCTGCCTTCCGACGACCTGGCCCGGATGCTGGCCACCACCGCCCGCACCAACAACGCCCGCGCAGAGGCGCTTGGGAGGCAGGTCAACCAGTACCGCGTGGAGATCCACAAGAAGCTCGTGATCGCGACGGCCTGCATCATCTTCGTTATGGTCGGCGTGCCGGTGGGCATCCGCTTTCCCCAGGGCGGCGTGAGCATGGTCATCGTGGTGTCGGCGCTGGTGATCGGGATCTACCAGTGGGGCCTCACCAGCGGAGAGAAGTGGGCGGACCGCAACCTTGCCGATCCGATGTGGAGCATGTGGGCGCCGAGCGTGATCTGGTTCGTCGCCGGCACCCTGCTGGTGTCGCGGATGGGCCGCTGGATCGCGTCCACCCGGGGAGGCGGCTGGCGCGAGATCTGGCTGGCCCTCAAGAGGGTCGCGCCGCGCCGGTCCGGGAAGGCGGGGGCGGCCGCATGATCCGTACTCTGGACCGGATGGTCAGCTTCAGCTTCACCTGGCTCTTCCTTGTCTTCGTCGTCAGCGTGCCGATCCTCTTCGTGCTGGGCGACCTCTCCGAGCGCACGGGTCAGTTTCTGGACCGCGGTCTGACGGTGGCTGAAATCGCGCTCGGGTACGCCTACATGTACCCGCACTTCATGATTCTGTCGGCGCCCATCGCCGCACTGGTGGCCGCCGTCTTCACCGTCAACTCCATGACCGTCCACAGCGAGATCATGGCGGCGAAGGCGGGGGGGATCTCCTTCCACCGTCTGGTGGCCCCGCTGTGGCCGGTTGGCGCGGTGCTCACCGCGGCGGTGTTCTTCGTGGGCTCGACGGTCCCCTCCCTGAACAGGCGGGCGGCCGAGACCTTCGGCGACAGGGAGGTGCGGGGCGACTGGCGCAACAACTTCGTGCACCAGACCGAAAACAGGGAGACGCTGAGCATCCAGCAGCTCTTCGTTTCGAACCGGACCATCGACCGGGTGCTCGTCGAGAGCCGGGACGAGGACGGCTCGCTGCGGCACGTGTGGGCCAACCAGGGCCACTACACGGAAGAGGACGGCTGGACCCTCCTCGACGGGTACCTCCGCGTGATCCATCCCAGCGGCAGCGAGACGTCCTACACCTTCGCGCGCTATCGCCGGCCCGGCCTGGGCGTCCCTCCCGAGGAGCTGAGGAACGACCCGCCCGATGAGGACGAAATGGACTACGACGAACTGGGCAGGCGCGCGGCGGCCGTGTATCGCTCGGGGGGCGATCCGAATGAGCTGCTCGTGAAGCGCGACCAGAAGCTGTCGATCCCGGCGGCGACGCTCGTGGTGATGCTCTTCGGCGCGCCGCTTGCCACCACGGTGAAGAAGGGCGGCGCGGCTCTGGGGGTGGGGGTCTCCCTGGGATCGACCATCGTCTACATCATGCTCCTGAGGCTGTTCGGGGCCATCGGCGCTTCCGGAGGGATGGAGCCCTTCTGGGCGGCATGGCTCCCCAACTTCATCTTCCTCGCGGTCGGTGTGCTGCTGCTGGCGCGCGTTCGGACGTAGTGATTCCGATTGAATCGCCTCCGCCCATGTAATGTAGACATTACATAATGTAATGTCATCTTTACACTACCGGTCCTAGCGAGCGGAGCCGAACGCGGCGGTCAGCTCGCCCACGCACACCTCCTCGACCGGCCCCCGCAGCCGGACCGTCCAGTCGGGACGCAGGTCGACCTCCATGTCTCCGCCCTCCATCCTGACGGTGGCGGGCCCGAAGCGCATGAGTCCGGATTTCACCGCCGCGGCCACCGCTGCACAGGCCGACGTGCCGGACGACGATGTCGGCCCCACGCCGCGCTCCCAGATCCGGATCGCGATCTCCCGCCCCGTGGGGACCTCCGCGAACTGGACGTTCGTGCCCTGGGGAAAGGCGTCGCTGGTCGCAATCAGCGCCCCGAAGTGCTCCACCTCGGCCCGGGTCCACCCCTCGCCGAAGAGCACCGCGTGGGGATTCCCCACCGAAACCGGCACGGCCTCCAGCGCGCGCCGTGCACCATCCGGCGACGGCAGCGCCAGCGCGACGCGCCCACCCGCACCGACCCGCTCGGCCAGCACGAACGGCGCGCCCCCCGGAAACCCCACCTCCCCCATCTCGACCACCGCGTCGTAGACCCCGCGTGGGTCCGGGGCGCGGACCCGCATCCGCACCCGGTCTCCGCCCACCGTCACCGAAAACCATTCATCACCCACCCGCCCACGGCGCCGAAGGCACACTGCCGCCACACGCAGTCCATTGCCGCTGCGCTCGAATTCGCCACCGTCGGGATTGAACATCCGCAGCGAGGGCTCGGCACCCCCGCTCCCGGCTTCGATCACCACGATTCCGTCGGCTCCCGGCCCGCGGTGGCGGTCGCAGATCCGCCTCACGAGCCCCGGCGTCAGGTTGGGTCCGGCGCCCTCCTCGAATACCAGGTAGTCGTTGCCGTGACCATGTGCCTTGAAGAACCCGGGCCGTATTCGCAGCGCGGTTCGCAACTTTCCGCCTCCTTCTCTCGTCGTGTCGGTGGGCGGCGAGCACGGCAAGTCAGCCGGGACGCTCGCGACGACCATTTCAAAGTCTATCAGATGGGCCCGGGAGGGTTCGAGAACGGGAGCGGACGATGAGGATGTGGGGAACGTTCTGGACGCGGGTGTGCGTGCACGCGGCGGTGGCGGGGACGGCAGGACTGGCGGGCACGCCCGCGGCCCTCTCGGGCCAGGCCCCGGAGGCTGATTCCGATGCGGCGCGGGGTGGGAGGCGGGCCGCTCCGCCGTCGCTGCAAGCGCAGCGGGTGACCGGACTCCCGCCCACGATCGACGGGCTGCTGGACGAAGCCGACTGGACGGCCGCCATGGTCGCCGACGGCTTCATCGTCTTCGAGCCCAACGAGGGCGAGGCGCCAACGCAGCGGACGGAAGCCAGGGTGCTCTACGGCGACGATGCCCTGTACGTGGGATTCCGGGCCTTCGACACCTCACCCGATTCGATCGTCGCACAGCTTGCGCGCCGCGACGAGCGGCCGCATTCGGACTGGGTCGACGTGGTGATCGACAGCTATCACGACCGCCGCACCGCATTCCGTTTCGGCGTCAACCCGGCGGGGGTGAAGTCCGACGGCTACCACTACGACGACGTCAACGAGGACGACTCGTGGGACGCCGTCTGGGAGGTGGCCACGCGAACCGACCACGAAGGGTGGACCGCCGAGTTCCGGATTCCGTACTCCCAGCTGCGCTTCGACGGGGCGGCCCACCAGATCTGGGGCATCAACTTCGGGCGCTTCATCGCACGTCACCAGGAACGGAGCCTGTGGGCCCCGATTTCGCGGGGCGACGGCGCGCTGGTGTCCCGCTTCGGCGACCTTGAGGGCCTGCAGGACCTGTCTCCGCCGGCGCGCGTCGAGGCGCTCCCCTATTCGCTCGTCAGGCTCCAAGCCTCGCCCGGCGCGGCGGCCGATCCCTTTTACGATGCGCGCGACTTTTCGTCCACGGTCGGTGCGGACGTGAAGTACGGGATCACCACCGACCTGACGCTGGACATCACGATCAATCCGGACTTCGGTCAGGTCGAAGCCGATCCGGCCCAGGTGAACCTGACGGCATTCGAGACATTCTTTCCGGAACGGCGGCCCTTCTTCGTGGAAGGCGCGAACATCTTCTCCTTCCGCTTCATGGAGGGCGACGGCGACATGGCCAGCGAGGGCCTGTTCTACTCCCGGCGGATCGGCCGAGCCCCCCAGGGTCGCGCGACAGGCGCGCAGTACGCATCGACCCCGGAACGGACTCGCATCCTCGGCGCCGCAAAGCTCTCCGGAAAGACGCGCTCGGGCTGGTCCCTCGGCTTCCTGCACGCGCTGACCGGAAGCGAGTCCGCGCTGCGCGCCACGCCCGCGGGCCCCCTCGACGACCAGGTGGTGGAACCCGGAGCGCACTACGGCATGGCGAGGGCCACGCGGGACTTCCGGGACGGCAAGAGCGCGGTCGGCGTGATCTCCACCTGGACCGCCCGCGACGGCGCTGCCGCCGAACCCCTCGAACTGCACTCCCGGGCCTACACCTTCGGCGCCGACGCGCGCCACCGCTTCGGCGACGACCGCTTCATCGTGTCGGGCTACCTCCTGGGGTCCGCCGTGCAGGGTTCGGCTGCGGCCATCGCGCGCACGCAACGCTCGCCGGCGCGGTACTTCCAGCGCCCCGACGCCGGCCACACCGAGTTCGATCCCGCGCTCACCTCGCTCAACGGCTGGGCCGGTTCGGCCACCTTGGCCAAGATCTCGGGCGGGTACTGGCGCTTCGCGACCGGCGCGGTGGCGCGTTCGCCCGGCTTCGACTCGAACGACCTCGGGTTCATGCGCGAGACCGATTTCGCCGTCCCCTTCGTCTGGGTCGGATACAACCACTATCAGCCCAGCGGGCATCTCCAGCGCTGGAGCCTCGACTTCAACGCCTGGACCCCGTACAGCTTTGGCGGCGAACCCTACTCGAAGGGCGTGAACGTCAGCGGCAACGCTACGCTGACCAACTTCTGGCGCGGATACGCCGGCATCATGAGGGAGACGGGCGGGCTCAGCAGCGCCGCCCTGCGCGGCGGGCCAATGCTGCGAAGCGACGCGGTGTGGGCCGGATGGATGGGAATCTCCTCCGACTCCCGCAACGCGCTGCAGGTCAGGCTCGGCAGCAACTGGGGGGTAGGCCGCGAAACGGACTCCTGGCGCTACGGCACCGATGCCTCGGTCCTCTGGAGGCCGTCCACGCAGGCCACAGTGTCCGCGGGGCCGTTCCTGAACCGCCAGAGCGAAGCGGCGCAGTGGGTTGGGCACTTCAACCTGGCATCGCCCGCCTACCTCTTCGGGCGCATCGACCAGACCACCGCGGGCGTCACGGTTCGGGCCGACTGGACCTTTTCTCCGACCCTGTCCCTGCAGATGTACGCCCAGCCCTTCGTGTCGGCCGGCCGCTACGGCGAGTTCAAGCGCGTGGAGGATGCGCGGGCGGAGGAATACGAGCACCGCTTCGCCCCCGTGCCGGTCCGCGGCGTCGAAGACGGGCGCGTCACGGCGGACATCGACGGGGACGGGGCGGCCGAGTCGTTCCGCGACCCGGACTTCAACTTCAAGCAGTTCAGGTCCAACGTGGTCCTGCGGTGGGAATACACCCCCGGATCGACGCTCTTTGCCGTGTGGTCGCAGGGCCGCAATCACTTCGAGACGGACGGCACCTTCGCCTTCGGACGCAATCTGGGCACCCTGCTCGATCAGCAAGGCGACAACGTCTTCATGCTGAAACTCAGCTACTGGATCGGATAGGGCACCTGACCCGGCGGCTGCGCCGCTCAACTGCCGGGCCGCTCCGCCCGCCGGCCCATTGCCGGCACCCGGGCGGCTCGGCAGTTTTGCGCCAGCAACCGATCCATCCCCGGTGACCACCGGAATCCCTCACCCCGGGACGCCCCGGAGCCAGCATGAGTCCGACAACCCGCTTCCTCGCCGTCGTCAAGGACGATTGCGAGACCTGCCACCTCGTCGCCCCCGTTCTCGGGCAGATCGCCCGCGAGGGCCACGACCTCACCGTCTGCTGGCAGGACGACGGCGGGTTCCTCGCTCCGTTTCTCGCGTCCGGCGTGATCGATGACAGCCACCTGGAGCGGTCCTTCCGGCTGCGAATCGACACCGTTCCTACCCTCCTCCGCCTCGAGGACGACCGGGAGAGCGGCCGCATCGTCGGCTGGAACCGGCCCGAATGGCAATCGCTGACGGGGATGCCGGATCTGGGCGGCGGGCTGCCGGCGCATCGGCCCGGCTGCGGCTCCCGCTCCGTCGAGCCCGGGATCGCCGAAGTGCTGCGGGTGCGTTTCGGCGCATCCGGGATCCAGGCGCGCGCCATCCGGCTCGGTCCCGAAGCCGATCCCGTCGAAGCGTGCTACGACCGCGGCTGGACAGACGGCCTCCCCGTGGTGCCCCCCACCCCCGAGCGAATCCTCCGCATGCTCGCCGGCACGCGCCGCGACCCGCGCGAGGTCGTCGGAGAGATCCCGCCGGAGTTGGCGCCCTGCACCGTCGAGAAGGTCGCCGTCAACGCGGTCATGGCCGGATGCAGGCCCGAGTACATGCCCGTGGTACTCGCCGCGCTGGAGGCCGCGCTGGACCCCGGCTTCACCCTGCACGGCGTCACCTGCAGCACCTGCTTCTCGAGCCCCGTCATCATCGTCAACGGGCCCGTGGCCAGGCGCATCGGAATGAACTCGGGGCTCAACGCGCTCGGGCAGGGCAACCGGGCCAACGCCACCATCGGCCGCGCGGTCAACCTCGTGGTGCGCAACGTCGGCGGCGGGCGCCCCGGCGAGATCGACCGCGCGACGCTGGGGTCGCCGGGCAAGTACACCTTCTGCTTCGCCGAGGACGAGAGCGACCCCGGCTGGGAGCCGCTCTCGACATCGCGCGGGGTGCCGGCCGGCCGCAGCGCGGTCACGGTGTTCGCGGGCGACGGGGTCCAGGGCGTCACCGACCAGAAGGCCCGCACCCCCGGCGAGCTCACGCGGTCGCTGGCGATGAGCCTGCAGGCCGTGGGGCACCCCAAGCTGTGCGAGTGGGCGCCAGCCGTTCTGGTTCTCTCGCCCGAGCACTACGCGACCTACCGCGAGGCGGCGTGGGACCGGCGGCGGATCACTACCGCGCTGCACCGTGAACTTACGCGCAACGGAACCGAGGTCCGGGCGGGCGCGGGCGGCGTTGCCGAGGGGATGCCGTCCTCGCGCAGCCACGAGCGCATCGCCAAGTTCCACCCCGGCGCCCTGCTGCTCGTCCGCGCGGGCGGCCCCGCCGGCCTCTTTTCGGCCATCCTGTCGGGCTGGCCCGGAGGCCGGCTCTTCGAGGAATCGCACCCCGTCACCCGGGAGATCACCGAATGAACACGTCCGCAGTCACCCTGCACGACCCTACCTCCGAGGCCGCCCCGGCCAACCGCCCCCGCCGCCGCCCCCCGCCCTCCCTCGACGGCAGGACCGTCGCGCTCTTCGACATCGGCAAGTCGCGCGCCGGCGAGTTCCTCGACCACCTCGAGGCCCGCCTGCATGCCCGGGGCGTCACGACCGCGCGCTTCGCCAAGCCGACCAACGCCAAGCCCGCCACCGCCGCAATTCTGGGCGACATCGCCGCGGGCGCCGACATCGTCGTCGAGGCGCTCGCCGACTGAGGATCGTGCGTATCATGCGGTCTGCATGACATCAAGTCACTCGACGACCTTGGCCTTCCCGGCCTCCTCATCGCTACGACGGCCTTCCAGGAGGCGGCCGCCTTTCAGATCCCGTCGCTGGGCCTCGACCCCTTGATCGTGTGGGTGCCGCACCCCGTCCAGAATCGCACCCCCGAAGAGCTGGAGCGGATGGCCGACGACGCGCTCGATGCTGTCCTGGAGGGGCTGACTACCCCGTCGTCGTCGCCACGATCAGGAACACCAGCACCACCACCGTGAGCGGCGTGCCCAGCCGGGCATAGTCGCCGAAGTGGTAGCCGCCGGGACCGTACACCATCAGGTTGGTCTGGTAGGCGATGGGGGTCATGAACGAGGCGGAGGCCGAGAGTGCCACCGCCACCGCCGCCGCACGCGCGCCGATCCCGAAGTCGGCCGCGGTGGTGATCGCGATCGGCAGCACCAGGGCGGCCGCCGCGTTGTTGGTGATGATGGAGCTGAGCGCGATCGTGCTTACGATGATGCCCGCCATGGCGCCCTCGGCCCCGAAGCGCCCGAAGACGTCGGCGACCAGGCCGGCCGCGGCGTGCCCCAGGCCCGAGCCCTCCACGGCGGCCGCAAGTCCGAACGCAGCACCGATCACGACGATCACGTCGAAGTCGATGGAGTCCTTGGCCTCGTTCGGAGACAGCACGCCCAAGCCGACCAGGGCGAGGGCGCCGAGCAGCGACAGGTGCAGAATCGGCAGCACCCCCAGCCCCGCCCCCAGCACGATCACCGCGCCGATCCCGATCACGAGCCCCGCCTGCCGCGTGAGCAGCACGGGGGTGGGCGCGCCGAAGCGCGACACGAGCAGGAAGTCGTTGCGGTCCCGCCAGCGGTCCCCGAACCCGCGGTCGGAGATCACCAGGAGCGTGTCGCCGGGCTTGAGCGGCTCGTGGGCCATCGAACCGTGCACCGGCTCGCCCGCCCGGTGGATCGCCACCACGGTCGCCTGATACCGCGCGAGAAAGCGGACATCGGCCAGCGAGCGCCCCACCAGACGCGACTCGTGCGCGATGACGGCCTCGAAGTACGCGTGCCGCGCGCTGCGGAACTCGTACGGCAGGTGCGGCTGCTGCGACGACGCCAGCCCCGACACCTCGTGAAGGTCCAGCACCGCGTCGGTGTCGCCGACGAGGGTGAGGAAGTCGCCGCCTTCCAGCACCTTGTCCGGGGTGATCTGGCCGGCGCCTTCCCCATCCCGCTCGAAGTAGACGATCCTCGCCGTGTCGGGGAGCAGCGTCTGGACCTCGGCCACCGCCTTGCCGTCGAGCGGCCCTCCCGGCTCCACGATCATGCGCACCGAAAAGCCGCGGCCTCCGGAGCGCGTCTCCAGACGCGGCGGCAGCCGGTCCGGTATGAGGTTGGGCGCCATCAGTACGTTCAGCACCAGCGCGACGACCGCGATGGGCAGCGCGATGCGGGTCAGCTCGAACATCGAGAAGGGCTCGTAGCCCTCGGCCTGCAGCAGCCCCGACACCACGAGGTTGGTGGAGGTGCCGATCAGGGTGGTCATCCCGCCGAGGATCGCCGCGAACGAGAGCGGCATCAGGTACCGGGAGGCCGAGTCTCCGCGCTGGTCGGCCCATTCCGCGACCTGCGGCGCCAGCATCGCGATGATGGGGGTGTTGTTGAGGAAGGCCGACGCCGCAGCGACGGGCACCGTGAGGCGCGCCAGCGCCATGCGCACGCTGCGGCCGGTGCCGAGGGTCAGCCGCACGATCGGCTGGAGCGCCCCGCTCCGCTCTACCGCGCGAGCCAGAACATAGAGGGCCGCTACCGTGAGGGGGGCGGGGTTCGAGAATCCCTGGAAGGCCGACTCGGGTGTCAGCACGTCGGCGACCAGGAGGATGACCACCGCCCCCGTAAAGGTGACCGCCGGCGACATCAGGTCGCGGGTGAGCACCAGGACCGCGAGGGTGATGACCGCCAGCGTCAGCCAGGCTTCCCAGGTCATCGCTCGGCTTGCCCCGTCACTGCCCGCGTTTTCGGATCAGGATGGGACAGCGGCTTCAGTTCCGGTCGTACGCGAGTACCAGAGGCTCGGCCGCCCCGCCGCCGACCAGGATCGAACGGGTCATGATCATGCGGTCGCCGATCACCTCGAAGGTCTCCCTGACCCTTCCTCCGGACACCACCTGGTGTTCCAGGGACAGGAGCGATCCGTCCCAGTCGACGTTGGTGCGGACGCGGTGCTCGCCTTCACGCAGCTCGACTTCGGTCCCGTCCATGGGAATCGTCATGGTGTTTCCCGGGATCGGCGTGTACACCAGTTCCGCCTCGTCGGCCGTCAGAATCAGCGTTTCGGGGCGCCTGCGGAGCACTTCGATCGTCGTCCTCATGTGCGAGACCGACATGCGGCGCGACTCGTACATCCGGCGCAGGCGGCGCATGTAGCGCGACTCGTTGCGGGAGATGTCGGCCACGGGCACCTCGTCCTTCACGCCTTCCAGCTCGTTGGGTATCTGCGCCGTACTGCTTGACACGTCGAGTTCCCAGCGACCGGAATAGCTCGCGAAGAGGGAGGCTGCCGCCTCGCCCGTTACGGGAGGCCCTCCACCGCCGCCGGCGCAGCCCAGCGTGGCGACAAGCCCGAGAGACAGGGGAAGCCAACAGCGAATACCGGTCATGACGCGTCCAGTCACCTCAGGACTGCGTGCTGGCCAACCCGAATGTAAACCGGACATTACACTTTGTAATGTTATCATGACAGTACAATGTGTGCGAAATACCGAGGCCGGCGCTCGTGCAGCCCGACCGTTCGAATTGCTAGTATAGCAGGCCGATGCGGGCGCGCAAGACGGCCGGCGGCGGCGTTCGCCGACCGCACCGGCCCCAAGGCGCGTGGGACGCCGGGAGGACTTACAGTCCCGTCAGAACCTTCAGCAGAATGTTCATCACCGCCAGGACGACGGCGCCCATCAGAGCCGCCCCAAAGGTGCGGACTTCGAATCCCCGGACCACCGCCGCGGTCACCTTGAGGGCGATCGCGTTCATCACGAACGCAAAGAGGCCGAGGGTAAGGATCAACAGCGGCAGGGCGAGGATGGCCAGCAGCTTCCACATGGCCCAGTTGACGAAGCCGAGCACCAGCGCGGCCACGATCGCCGCCTTCGCGTCCCGCAGGTTGATGCCGCCGACCAGCCTGCTCATCACGAAGAGCAGCGCCGCGCTGACGAGGGTGTGAATCACGAATCCCACGATACTTCCTCCCGGGTTGCTGGGTTGTCGCCGACAGGAACCCGACGGCGCCGGCGACCTGTTTGTTTCGCTGCGGACGGGCGCCGGTCCACCCCGGCTCCTCCCTATTCCCTACGCAGCAGGCGCTCCATGTCATACACCCGGCCGCCCTGCAAGACCACCTGCACTTCGCGCGTGGCGCGGATGTCGGCCAGCGGATCGCCGCCCACGACCACCAGATCGGCCAGCGCGCCGGGGGTCACCGTCCCGAGCACACCCTCGTACCCCAGCGCCCGGGCCGACTCCGAGGTGGTGGAGCGGAGCACGTCGACGGGGCGCATGCCGCCGTAGCGGACGAGGGCCTCCATCTCGGCCTGCAGGCTGAGCCCGGCGGGGTTGATCGGCGCATCGGTGCCGACCACGACGCGCCCGCCGGCCTCGTGGACCCGGCGCGGCAGCGACGACATGTCCCCGGCGAGGCGGCGGGCAAGCGCCATGTCGGCGGGTGCGCGGGCCGCGACCGGCGCCCAGGGAAAGAAGGTCTCGACGCGGGGGTCGTCGAAGAGCGTGGGATCCTCGGCGGTGAGCAGGCCGTAGGCGCCGTAGATGCCGACGGTGGGAGTGAGCGTCATTCCGGACGCCGCGAGGAGGTCCACGACATCGCCGTAGCTGCGCGACAGCTCCGAGATCTTGGTGGAGTAGCCGCGCCGGCTGGTGCCGCGCACGTGTTCGACGCCGTCGGCGCCGAAGGCCACCGCCGGGTAGAGTTCGTGGGACGTGACGGGCAGCCCGAGGGCGTGGGCCTCGGCGACCACGCGCTTCTGCACGGGATCCGCGAGCCGCACGTAGGTCTTGATCAGGTCGTAGCCCAGTTCGCGGGCGCTGGCCATCTCCAGATCCACCTGCGCCGAGGCCCCCAGCGCCGGGGCGCCGGGGTAGTAGATGCGGCTGCCGTCGATGGTCCCCCCGGTGCCGAACCAGCGCGGCGCGATCCGTTTCCCCGATTCGCCCGCCTCCCGCGCCTCGGCGATCTCGTAGGGGTCGCACGCCGGACACCGGACCGCCGTTACGCCGTACGCGAGCCACAGCCGGCCGGTCTGCTCACCCGCCGACAGGCCGCCGTGTGCGTGCATCTCGATGAGGCCGGGCATGACGACGCTCTCGCCGGCGTCGACGACCCGGTCGGCCGTGCGGGAGGGATCCCGGTCCGCCACCTCCACGATCCTGCCCGCGTCGATGACGATGTCGACGTCCCGCCGCAGGGCATCGGCCTGCCCGTCCCAGAGCGCACCGGCCCGGATCAGCACGGATCCCGGCGGCGGCGCCCGCTCCCAGGCCAGCTCCAGCGGGATCTCCTCGATGGCGCCCCCGTGCAGGTCGACCCGGCGCAGCCGCGCACCGGAGAGGTGGACGATCGACCGCGAGTCGCCCGACCAGGTGGGGTCCGCCGCGGCGTCGTTGGTGAGCCGCCGGGCGACGGTCGCGGCCGCGTTCCCGTCGGCGTCCAGCGGCACCGTCCATAGCACGCCGTCGGAGACGTACGCCATCCAGGACCCGTCGGGGGAGCGCACCGGACCGTCCGTACCCCTCGTCCCGACGGACAGCCCCGGCAGGTCGAGGAACCGCTCGCGCACCTGGATTGCCGACTCGTGGCACACAGACCCCCAACCGCTTGCCGCGGGCATTGCCGGAGCCGCCGGCAGGACCAGCGCCCGGTTCACGCCCTCGCGGAAGCGGTCCGAGTACCGCCAGTGGGCGGAGGTGACGACCGACATGCCGTCCGGGGACCACGAGGGCCGCCCCGCGCCGTTCAGCCCGGAACGGATCACGCGCACCGCTCCCGTCGCGAGGTCCAGCACGTTGATCCCCGTCTGATAGCCCGTCCCGGAAAATGCGATGCGCCTCCCGTCGGGGGACCACGATGCGAGGGTGGCGCCGGCGCCGTCGGTCACGCGCTCCACCGCGCCGCTGGCGGTGTCCCACACGTGCAGATCCAGCTGACCGTCGCGGTCCGACGAGAAGGCCAGCCGGGAACCGTCGGGCGACCACGCGGGGTCGGTCTCGACCCAGGGATCGTCGGTGATCCTCTCGGAGGCGCCGCCGAGCGTGTGGATCCAGAGGTCGCCCAGCGCCGAGAAGGCCACGCGCGCGCCGTCCGGCGACACCGCGGGAGACACGATGCCGCGGACGGGAAACGGTCCCCGAGCCGTGAGGTCACGGGCCCTGCGCGTGTACGGCTCGCGATCGAGAGCCACCGTGCCGGTGAAGGGGATGTCCACGGGCGGGCCGCCGCCGGCCGCGCGATACCGGATCAGGCCGTCGCCGGTGTAGTAGAATCCCTCGCCCGTCACGGCGGGCCGGAAGGGGAATACGTCCTCGTCTTCGCCGGTCAGGATTTCGCCTATTGCGTCGTCCTCCGCCTCCCGGACTGCCCGCGGATCGCCCGCCTGCGGATCGACCCCCCGCATATCGACCACCCGAAGCACCGAGCGTCCCTCGCCGACGGCGTTGTGGATCAGCGTCGCTTCATCGTCGGACCAGGCGGGCGCATTCACCTCCCAGCCTGCGGACGCGGCGACCTGCCGCGCATCGCCGCCGCCGTCACCCGGGCTCACCACCCAGACCTCCCCCGCCCCCCCCTCGCCCGACGCCGCATAGGCGATGTCGTCGCCGGAGGGCGACCAGGCGGGACCGTACTCGCTCCCGGGAGCGCCCGTCACCTGCTCGACCGCGCCGTCCGACAGACGGACCGTCCAGATGTCGTAGCTGCCCGCGCGATCGGAGCTGAAGGCGATCCGGCCTCCGCGGGGCGACCAGTGCGGCTCGCGGTGGTCGTATGGGCCGCGGGTGTGCTGCCTGAGCTCCGACCCGTCCGCCGCCACGCTCCAGATGTGGTAGTTGCCGTCCCAGTAGGCCTGGAAGGCGATCCGCTCGCCGTCGGGCGACCATGTCGGCTGCCGCGCGTCGCCCAGGGGGTCGGTCAGCGGCTCCGCCCGTCCACCCCCGGATGGCATGACCCAGATGCGTCCCACCAGGTCGAAGGCGAGCGCGGCGCCGTCGGGCGAGAGGGCCACGGCGATGTTGGTGCCCTCGGTCAGCGTCACTTCCCGCGTCCCCGCCTGCGCGAATGCGGGCGCTGGAGCGACGGATGTTGCGGCCACACTCGTGACAAACAGTCCCAGCACGCTCGACAGTACTTTATGTGAATACTTCAAAAGTCACTTGCCCCATGCGTTTACACTGACACATGACATAGTGTCAACGCTCATTCATCCAGGTGACCAGCGCGTCCTGCGCCACGATGAGGACGTGTCCCTGACCCGGCACGATGTCCAGGGTCACCTTCGCCCCCGCCTCCTCCAGGCGCCGGGCGGTGGTCTCGGAACCGGTCACCCAACCGGAATCGTCTTCGCCGACCATCAGCCACACGGGGATGCCGGCCAGCGGGGCCAGCGACTCCTCTTCCGTGTAGCGCCCCGGCATGGCGATGATCCCGTGCACCCGGTCGGGCGTGGCGAGCGCTGCATGGAACACGCCGATCCCGCCCGCCGACGCGCCCGTCAATACGATGTCGCCGGCCGCCCCCACGAAGTTCGAATCGATCCAGTCGAACACGGCGTTCATGACGTTCGCGCCCCCGGTGGCCATGCCGGGTCCGTAGACCTCGACCCCGACCACCGCGTACCCGGCGGCCGGAGCCGCCTCGTCCCAATAGGAATCGAGCAGGCTCAGGACGAGTTCCGAATCGCCCCGCCCCCACGGGAAGGCTACGACCACCCCCCGGGCCGCCACCGACGGACGCAGCACGGCGATGTTGACCACGTCGCCCGTCGCCATGGTCAGCGGAATCCACTCCACGACCTCGGGTTCCACGGGCCCGGTCGTGTCGCCGGCGCCGCAGGCAAGCAGCAGGGCGACGAGAAGCGCCGGGGACAGCCGCCTGCGCGGCGCCCCCGCCGCCCCTCGCACAGCCGTGCTCACGCCGTCTCCCACGGCGCCGTCACGGAATCAGGTTCCGCCGCGCCGTGTTCCTCACGATGAACAGGCCGTCCCCGGTGCTCGTCATGACCACCACGCCGCTCTCGAAGTAGGGGTAGTTGCTCCACGAGGCGCCGCCGTAGGGCGAGTTGTCGAAGTAGGCGATCTCGACCGGATCGGTGCGGTTGGTGATGTCCAGGATCCTCAGCCCCGCGCCGTAGTTCGACTGGTACATCAGGTTGTCGCGGATGTAGAGGTTGTGGTCGGTGTCCGGGGTGCTGGCGATGTACTCGCCGGCCAGGATCGGCTCGTCGAGGTCCTCGACGTCCCAGATCAGGGTGCGGGTACCTTCGACCAGTCCCTGAGGCTCGTCTCCCTCGTCGTTCATGTAGAAGAAGCGGTGATCCTCGGTCAGCCACCCCTGATGGGCGTAGGCAACGGCCGGGTAGTCCTGGACCGCGACCGAGACGGGGTTGTCCTTGTCGGTCACGTCGCTGATGCTCAGCGCGGTCTCGTTGGAGCCGAGGCAGATCTCGCGGCCCTGGTAGTCCTCGTCGGGGCCGTGATAGTTCACGCACTGCGCGTCGTGGGAGTAGCCGGTGCCGCGGCGGCCGGACCGGTTGTCGAAGAAGCACCCCGCAAAGGTGGGTTCGGAGGGCTCGCTGAGGTCCAGCATGTGCAGTCCGCCGCCGCAGGTCTCGCCGCCGCCGCTGCTGCCCACCACGTATGCGAAGCCGGTCCCCTCGTTGATCACGATATTGTGGGCGCTGGCGATGCCGTCGTAGTAGAAGTCCGGCTCGAAGGTCTCCGGTTCGCCGTCGAAGTCGCGCAGGCGCCGCAGATCGAACACCTGCACGCCGTGCTGGTTCGCGCCGTCGGCCACGATGTAGGTGTGGTCCCGGTAGACTTTCATGTCGCGCCAGACGCTGCTGCGCGAACCCGGCGTCTTGGGAAGGTCGCCGAGCATGACGGGGTTGTAGGGGTCGGTGAGGTCGACGAAGGCGGTCCCGTCGGTGCGCCCCACGATCGCGATCTCGCGGCCGGTCTCGGGGTCGGTCCAGCCCCAGATGTCGTTGAGCCGGGAGCCGCGTCCGCCGGCCATCTCATTGATCGGCAGGAAGGAGATGATGTTGACGTTGTCGCACTCGTAGCCCGAAGCATCGCCTTCGACGCAGGGGATCTCGTCGTCCAGGCCCACGATGGCCGGGAGTCCGCGGTGGTCGCCGATCATGAGGTCGCCCGGCGTCCAGTCTCCCGCCGTGCCGCGCTCCGCGATCACCGCGCCGCCGGCCCGGCTGTCGATCCCGCCGGCCCCGACGACGGCCAGGTCACCCTCGACCGTCACCGAACTGCCGTAGGATGCGTTGTCGGCGAGGTCGTCGTTGGTCGAAATGGTCGCGCCGCTCCAACCCGACCCGGCGTCGTGCGCGAAGTGATGGATCGCGCCCTTGCCGCCGTTCGCGCCCGGAGCGCCGACCCACACGTCGTCGCCGTCGAACCCCAGGGACGACCCGAACCGGTCGCGGCCCTGGGACCGGAACGGCCGCAGCACGCTGCCGGGTACCCACGCACCCGAGCCGTCCAGGGTGAAGGTCACGGCCGCACCGACCCCCTGCCCCGCGGCGGGCGCTCCGACGAGCGCCAGCTGCCCCCGGACCGCGATCGTGCTCCCGAACCCGCTCCGCTCGCCGAGATCCACCGCGGCCTCGAGCCTGCCCCGCGGGCTCGGCCGGCCCGACATCGGGTCGAGCCGGAATGCGAACACCTCGATCGGCGCGTCGCGGCTCGGGGCCGTCGTCGCGAGCAGGGTCGATCCGTGGAGGGCGACCGATGTGCCGAAGCCGGGCATGGCGCCGTCGGGCGTCGCCTGCCCGCTCCCGGTCCACGCGTCACCGTCGGAAGCAAAGACGTAGACGGCCCCCGCCCCCTCGTTCTGTCCGGGAGCGGAGATCACGGCCACACCCTGCCCCAACGCCACGGCCGCGCCGAACGCGGCGTCCTCGTCGAGGCCTGCGGCGGACAGGCGCGCCACCTCGGTCCACGCGCCCGCCGCGTTCCTGCGATAGACCATTGCGGCGCCGCGGCCGCCGTCCCAGCCCGGAGCGCCGATGACGACCGTGCCGCCGTGGGCGTCGAGCGCGCGGCCGAACCCGTCGGGCGCGGCGGTCAGGGGGGACACGGTCAGCCTCCCCGCCTCTTCCCAGCCGCTTCCACCGCGGGCGTAGACGTAGACGATGCCCGGCAGGGTCTGGTTGCCGGGCTCGCCGACGAGTACCTGGCCGTCCGCCACGGCCGAGGTGCCCCCGAACTGCTGGGCAGCGAGCCCGGGTGCGGCGGCGAGGATGAACATCAGGGCAAAGGCGGCCGGCAGGGCCGGCGGGCATGCGGGCAGGGCGTTTCGACGGAGGAACTTCATGGCTCGGAGGTCCTTTCTCTTGCCTGTGCGTTTCGTGCCTGTGCGTCTCCTGCCGGCGCGACCGGGCGCCGGCGGGGACAGGTGACGACACAAGTATGGTGCGGAGTCAGCCGCGCGAACAGACCGCGGGAGGTGCCCGCCGGCGGCACCGGCACCGCGGAGCTCTCTCCGCTGGACAGGAGCACCGCAGACCAGCCCGGATGCAACGCCTTGGGAATGCAGCGGGGACTTATTCCACGGACTGCTCAGGCGAGCACGCGGGCGAGATCCTCGCACAGGTCCGCCGGATCCTCCAGGCCGACCGACATCCGGAAGATCCCGTCCCCGGCGTACGCCCGATAACTCTCCAGCGCATCGCCACGCAGGCGGAAGGAGGTCTCCATCAGCGAGGGCGTGTCCATCCAGAAGATCAGGCTGCGGTGGTGCCCCAGAGAGACCGCGTAGTGGATGACCCGCAGCCGCCGCGCCATCTCCTCGGCCAGCGCGGGTCCGTCGTCCACCTGGAAGGTCAGCATCGCCGAGAAGTTGTCCATCTGGCGCCGGGCGAGGTCGTGCTGCGGGTGCGACGCCAGCCCGGGATAGATCACCCGCCCGACGCGCGGATGATCCTCCAGGAAGCTGGCGACCGCCATGGCGTTCTCCTCGTGCGCCTTCATGCGGATCGGAAGCGTGGCCGCGCCCCGCATGATGAGCCAGGCGTTGAAGGGCGAGAGAATCCCGCCGTAGTGGATCGCCGCTTCGAGGCGCAGCGCCGCGATGTCCTCCCTGCTTCCGAGCACCGCGCCGCCCACCGCGTCGCCGTGCCCGCCGATGTACTTGGTGAGCGAGTGCATGACGTAGTGGGCGCCCAGCTCGAGGGGACGGGTCGCAACGGGTGTGGCGAAGGTGGAATCGACCGCCACGCGGATTCGGGGATGCGCCGCGGCGATCTCCCCGACGGCCTCGAGGTCGGTGAGCCGCACGATGGGGTTGGCGGGGGTCTCCAGCCAGATCAGCCGGGTTTCGGGGCGGATGGCGGCCTCCACGTTCAGCGGGTCGGAGGCGTCCACGAACGTCGCGTCGATCCCCATGCGGGGGAGCGTGTCGCGGCCCAGCTCCGCCACGCCGGCGTAGTTGGTGTCGGACATGATGACGTGGTCGCCGGCGCTCAGCAGCGAGAAGAGCACGCCGGCCGCGGCGGCCATACCGGAGCCGAAGCAGAGACAGGCCTCGGCGCCTTCCAGCGCGCAAAGCTTGGCTTCGAGCTGCGCCACGGTGGGGTTCGACCAGCGCGTGTAGAGATAGCCCGACTCCTCGTCGAGGTCGTGGGCGGAGAAGCCCCCCGCCTCGCGCGTGACGAAGGTGGAAGACATGACCAGGTTGGGCGCCGAGGCTCCGGTGGCGGGGTCCGGGGACTCGCCGGCGTGGATCGCGGCGGTGCGGAGGCGGGGGGTGGGCGGCTTCAAGGCTGGGTTCCCTCCTGGGGGCGACGGCTGGCACGGGCGGACGTGGCTGAGCGACTATGGTAACATTGTGGGGCGGCAACACCGTCCTGCGCTGAAGTCACAGGGGCCGGCGAGGGACTTTGTCGGCCAAATCCGGTCATTTCTGGCCGACAAAGGGACCGACCATGAGACACCCCCTCCCCGCTCTCCCGGCACTGGCCCTCACCTGGGCATCACTGCTCGCGCCCGCTCACCTGTACGCCCAGCAGCCCCCCGTCACGGTCACGGCCGAGGACTACGCGCGCGCCGAGTCGTTTCTGGGCGACGCGACCAGCGGCCTCGTCTTCGGCGCCAGCGTGCAGCCCAACTGGCTGTCCGGCGACCGCTTCTGGTACCGCAACGCGATCCCGGAAGGCGCCGAATTCGTCCTGGTCGACGCGGCGGCCGGCACGCGCGCTCGCGCCTTCGACCACGAGCGCCTGGCCGCGGCCATCGGCGCCGCCACCGGCGAGGACATCGATCCCCTTCTGCTCCCCTTCCGTACCATTGAACTGAGCGCCGCGGCCCAAGTCCTGACGGCGCAGGCCGGCGAGTCGCGCCTCCGCTGCGACCTCTCCGCCTACCGCTGCGAAGCCGCCGACCCGGCCCCGGAGCGCGACCCCAACGCGATCACCTCACCCGACGGCACCAGGGCCGCCTTCATCCGCGACCACAACCTCTGGCTGCGCGACCTGGCCACGGGCGCCGAGACCGCGCTCACCACCGACGGGATCGAGGACTTCGGCTATGCAACCAACAACGCGGGGTGGGTCAAGCGCGACTCGCCGGTGCTGCTCTGGTCCCCCGGCTCCGACATGATCGCCACCTTCCAGCACGACGCGCGCGGCGTCGGCATGATGCACATGGCCACCACCAACGTCGGCCACCCCGAGCTCGAGTCGTGGAAGTACCCGCTGCCGGGCGACAGCCTCATCTTCCGCATCAGCCGGGTGGTGATCCACCTGGGCGAGCCCGACGCCGGCCAGCCCCACCGCGTGGTGCGCCTGGCAATGCCGCCGGACCCGCATCGCTCCTCGACCACCGACCACGTGGCGGGCCGGGGCGGCGCCTTCCTCGACGCGGAGTGGAGCGCCGACGCCTCGCAGCTCGCCTTCCTCTCGAACTCGCGCGACCACAAGCACGCCGAGCTGCGCGTCGCCGACCCGCACACCGGCCAGGTCCGCGACGTGCTGGCGGAGACCGAGGAGAACTTCTTCGAGTCGGGTTCGGGCGGGGCGAACTGGCGCGTGCTGAAGGAGTCGAACGAGGTCATCTGGTTCTCGAAGCGGCACAACTGGGGGCACCTGTACCGCTACGACCTGGCCACCGGAGAGCTGCTGGGCCGCATCACCGAGGGCGACTGGAACGTGCGGCAGCTGCTGCGCGTGGACGAGGAAGCCCGCACCATCTACTTCACCGGGACGGGGCGCGAGCCGGGCGACCCCTACTTCCAGCACTTCTACAAGGTCGGGATGGACGGCACCGGCCTGACGCTCCTCACCCCCGACAGCGCGAACCACACCGTGTCGCTGTCGCCGTCCGGCGAGTACTTCGTCGACAGCTACTCGACGCCGGTCATCCCTCCGGTGACGGTCGTCCGGGACGCGGACGGAAACGTCGTGGCCGAGCTCGAGCGCGCGGACATCTCCGCCCTCCTCTCCTCAGGCTGGCAGCCTCCCGAACCGTTCACCGTCAAGGCGCGCGACGGGGTGACGGACCTGCACGGCCTCATGTACAGGCCCACCGGCTTCGATCCGGCGCGCGCGTATCCGGTGGTGAACTACCTGTATCCGGGGCCGCAGTCGGGGAGCGTGGGCTCGCGTTCGTTCCGGGCCTCGCGCGGCGACAAGCAAGCGATCGCGGAGCTGGGGTTCATCGTGGTCGAGGTCGACGCGATGGGCACGCCGGGGCGGTCGAAGGAGTTCCACGACACCTACTATGGCAACATGGGGGACAACGGGCTGCCCGATCAGGTGGGGATGGTGCGGCAGCTCGGGGAGCGGCACCCGTGGATGGACCTGGACCGGGTCGGCATCTGGGGGCATTCGGGGGGCGGCTTCGCGAGTACGGCCGGGATCCTGCGCTACCCGGACTTCTACAAGGTGGCGGTATCGCAGGCCGGCAATCACGACAACCGCAACTACGAGGACGACTGGGGCGAGAAGTGGCAGGGGCTGCTGGAGACCTACCCCGACGGCACCACCAACTACGACAACCAGGCCAACCAGCTCGTGGCGGAGAACCTCGAGGGCAAGCTGCTGCTGGCGCACGGGACCATGGACACGAACGTGCCGCTGTACAACACGCTGCTGGTGGTGGACGCCCTGATCGCGGCCGACAAGGATTTCGACCTGATCATGATGCCGAACCGCGGTCACGGCTTCGGCAACGAGCCGTACATGATGAGGCGCCGGTGGGATTACTTCGTGCAGCACCTGCTTGGGGTGGAGCCGCCGGAGTACACGATCGGGGCGGGGCGGCGGCCGGTGAGCTGAGGGCGGCAGCTTGATCGATAGCGGGTTCATTGTTGGTGATCGTAATACGACTTGCAACAGATCGCAATACCGTCGACAGCCCGGTCTTCCCCGAACGGGCTCCGGGGGGGAGCCTTGCGTGGGACCGGATGTAGCGTGGGCCCAGGGGCGCTATGGCCCCCTCAGCAGGTCAGGCAGCGATGGCTGTTCGACGAGCCGAGCTTCTCCAGCAGCGCCACGGTGGCCGGGAGCGGCGAGACGCGCTGGACCGGTCCGTTGGCCAGATCCGCCACGGTCTGCCCGCGGCGGCTGATCGCGCGGATGTCGGCCCCCTGCTCCACCAGGTAGATGATGAGCTGGTGGTCGCCGCGTGCCGCCGCGTGGTGCAGCGCGTTGTAGCCGTTGTGGTCGCGGGCGTTGATGTCGACGCCGAGTTCTTCGACCAGGTAGCGCACGGCAGGAAGCCAGCCGTCGGGGGCGTGGCGATGCGCATTGCCGGCGAAGCCCTCGCCGTAGCCGACGCCCGAAGCCGCGTGGATGGGCCACACGCCGGGTCCCCCCGCCGGGACCGGCGGCAGGCCGGAGGCGTCGGGTGCCAGCGCGCGCAGGGAGTCGGCGACCTCGGAGGCGCGGACCAGGTTCTGCCGCACTTCGTCGTCCAGGCCGGCGAGGAGGTCGTCGGGGAAGTCGCCCTGGTCGTCGTCGGGCAGATCGTTGCGCACCGATGTCAGGAGGACGACGCGGGCCGAGTCGTTCAGTTCGGCGTAGGTGGAATCGGACGCGAGTTGGGTCCGGTTCTGCTGGCGCAGGAACTCGTCGGTGGAGAGACGGCGGCGTCTGGGCGGGGCCACCGTCGGGATGCCGGGGTCGGCTCCGTGCGTGACGAGCAGTTGCATGGCGGCCACGTCGGTGGCGTAGGCGGCGCGCCAGAAGGCGGTCGCCCCGTCCGTGTCGACGAGGCCGCAGTTGCGGTTGCCGCACCCGCTGTATTCCATGTACCAGGGGTGGAGCGTGAGGCGGGCGTCGGGATCGGCTCCAGCCTTGAGCAGCGCCTCCATGACGTCGAGGTAGGTGGCCGTCTGCAACCCCATCTCCTGGGGCTGGGGGTAGCGGGTGCGGGGCTGCCAGCGCGCGTTGACCGCCGCCCAGACCGGGGTGGCGCCGTTCAGCGCCGAGGCGATGTCCGGGTCGGCCCCCCGTTCGATCAGGGTCAGCGCCAGATCGAACTGGCCGTTGATCGTGGCCATGAGGAGGGGGCTGGTACCGTCGGCGTCCGAGACCCGGTCGATATCGGCGCCCCCGTCGAGGAGCGCGACGGCGGACTCCGCGTATCCCTGCCGCACGGCGTGCAGGAGGGCGGTCAGGCCGCCCTTGGCCTGGACGCGCCGGGGGCGGAAGTCGTCCTCCTCCTCTTCCTCTTCTTCTTCGGGGAGCCCTTCCTCGTAGATCTTGCGCGATGCCCGCACCGCCGTCTGGAACTCGGTGGGAGTCGGGGCCCGGGACCTGCCGGCCGTCAGCGCCTCGACCGCCTCGGTGCGGCGCCGGCCCGCGATCCGGTCGAGCTGGGAGAGTTCCTGAAGGTTCTCCACCTTGCTGGTGATATCGGGGTCGGCCCCCGCCGCAAGGAGCACGCGGATGGCGTCGGCGCGGTTCATGGAGGCCGCGAAGATGAGCGGGGTCTGGCCCCACACGTCCTCGCGCGCGTCGGGGTCGGCGCCGTGGTCGAGCAGCGCGGTGACCAACGGCGCGGAGCCGGCGGTGGCGGCCAGGTGGAGGGGCGTGGTGCCGGTGCCGGGCGCGGGTGCGGCCGCATCCGCGCCGGCGTCGAGAAGCATGAGCGCGACGGCATCGCTGCCGGTGCGCGCGGCGATGTGGAGCGGCGTGTAGCCGCCGATCCGGGTGACGGGCTCGATCACCGCCCCCGCGTAGAGGAGCATCTCGGCGAGTTCGGCGCTGCCGAGCTCGGCGGCCCAGTGCAGCGCGGTCATGCCGTCGCCCTGGGCCGCGTTGACGTCCGCGCCGCCGGCAAGCAGCGCGCGCACCGCGGCGACGTCGCCGTCCATCGCCGCGTCGGCCACGGGGGAGTCGGGGGCACGCGGGGTCGCCGCCGTGAGGGCGCCGATCAGCGCCGCGGCGCCGAGCAGGCCAGCGGTCAGGGGGCGTTGCCGTGTAGCCATGGCGGTCATCCCTGCGTCGCCGCGGACGATCCGGGGACCAGGGAGAATTCGCCCGTGCTGTCGCCGAAGCTCTCCATCTCCATCCCCATCCCGTTGAGCGCCCACAGCATGGCATTGGCCATGGGCGTCGCGTCGGGGGCTGCGAGGTGCAGGTTGCCCTCCAGCAGGCCGTCTGCGCCGCCCAGCAGGACGAGCGGGCAGCGGCGGTGGTTGTGCAGGTTGGCGTCGGCCATCGGCGACCCCCACATGACCATGGTCTTGTCGAGGAGGCTGGCGTCGCCCTCCATGCTGCTTTGCAGCTTCTCGAGGAAATAGGGCAGCTGCCCAACCCGGAACTGGCAGATCTTGTTGAACTCGAGGATCGCTTCCTCCCGGCCGCCGTGGTGCGACGCCGGGTGGAAGGGGCGGTCCGAGCCGCTTTCGGGGAAGACGCGGTTGTCGGCGTCCCGGCCGGTCTTGAAGGAGATGATCCGCGTCATGTTGGTCTCGAAGGCGAGCACCTGCAGGTCGAACATGAGGCGCATGTGCTCGGTGTACGAGTCAGGCACGCCGGCGGGCGCTTCGGGCAGCTCGCGCTCCTCGCCGCTCGTGTTGCGCGATTCGACAGCCGCGATCCGGCGCTCGATCTCGCGCACGTTGTCGAGGTAACGGTCCATGCGCAGGCGGTCGGTGGCGCCCAGCTCACGCTTCAGCGCCGCGATCTCGCCGGCCATCCAGTCGAGGATGCTCCTGCGTGACGCCCGCCGCGCGGCCCGTTCCTCGGGCGTGCCACCGGCCCCGAAGAGCATGTCGAAGGCAACGCGCGGGTCGCGGATCATGGGCAGGGGCTCGTTGGGCGACGCCCAGCTGATCGTATCCGTGTAGGCGCAGGAGTAGTTGTAGGTGCAGCCCCCCGCCTGGTCGAGGTTCTCGATGCAGAACTGCATGGACGGCAGCGGCGTGTCCTGGCCGAAGCGCTGCGCATACATCTGGTCGAGCGAGGTGCCCACCCAGATGTCCGACCCCTGGGTCTGCTTGGGATGGGCCTGGGTGAGGAAGACCGCGCTGGAGCGGAAGTGGTCGCCGCCGATCTCGGGCGTGGTGAAGGCCTCGGCCTGGCGGCAGTCGGTATTGCTGACGATGGTCAGCCGGTCCTGGAAGGGCTGGAGCGGACTGAGCGCGCTCTCCGGCAGGATCTCGAAGTCCTTGCCCGTGGTTGCCGGCGCGTACAGGTGCTGCGTCGCGCCCCACTCGTTGCAGCCCGCCAGGCCGTGGACCTCCTCGATGCACACGAGGCGCGTCGGGCCCTCGTCGGGGCGGGTGTGAGCGCGCAACTGTCCAGCCGGGATCATGGCGTCGAGCAGCGGCAGCGCGGCCGTGGCGCCGAGGCCCCTGAGGAAGGTGCGGCGCGGAATGTGGGTACCGGTGATGAGGTGCATCGTGGTCAGTCTCCTTGCCTCGTGTCGCGGGACTCTTCCGTCCCGTCAGCAGGCTGTTCCTCGGCGGCGGCCAGAGGGGCCCGCTTCATTCTGAATGCATCGCTCTTCACCACGCCCAGTACGAGGGAAGAGATGCTGTAGTCTTCGCTTTCAGCGCTCTGCACGATCTGCCGGATCGCGGGCTGGTCGTAGTATTCCACCCGTCGCCCCAGCGCGTACGCCATAAGGTTTTCGGTGAAGGTGCGCACCAGCGGAAGCGGGCGCCTGAGCAGAGCGGTCGAGAGTTCGGCCGGGGTCTGCACCGGCGTCCCGTCGTAGAAGTCGCCGCGCGTGTCGAGCGGCATCCCGTGCTCGAGCGACCGCCACTTGCCGGTGACGTCGAAGTTGTCGAGGGCGAGGCCGATCGGGTCCATGAAGCGGTGGCAGGACGCGCACTGCGGGTTCTCGCGGTGGATCTCCATGCGCTCGCGCGTGGTGAGCAAGCGGCCGTCGCGCGAGGCCTCGGCCTCTTCGAGGTCCGGGATCCCGGGCGGAGGCGGTGGTGGCGGCGTACCCAGCAGCACCTCCATCACCCACTTCCCGCGCAGCACGGGAGATGTGCGGTTGGCCAGCGAGGTGAGGACCAGCACGCTCCCGTGGCCCAGCAGACCGACGCGGCGGTTGTCGGGATAGTCGACCTTGCGGAGGTACGCTCCGGGAACGGGCGGGAAGCCGTAGTGGGTGGCCAGCCGCTCGTTGACAAAGGTGTAGTCGGCGCGGAACAGGTCGAGGATGCTCCGGTCCTCTTCGACCAGATGGTTGAAGAAGGTTTCCGTCTCGAGCCGCATCGCGTCGGCCAGCATCTCGTCGAAGTTCGGGAAGAAGTTGGGATCCGGGCGGACCTTGTAGAGATCCTGCAGCCGCAGCCACTGCCCGGCGAAGCGTGCCCCGAGGGCGTGGGCGCGGGGGCTCTCCAGCATGCGCAGCGCCTGGCGTTCGATTTCGTCGGCGTCGTGAAGCCCCTCGTCGGCCGCGGCCGCGAGGAGCGCGCCATCGGGCGGAGCCCCCCACAGGAAGAATGACAGCCGCGAGGCCAGATCGACGCTGGAGATGGGGTAGATCTCGCCCGGCTTCACCCCCTCCGGCTCCCGCTCGGTGCGGAAGACGAAGCGCGGGCTGGCCAGCACCGCCTCGAGCGCCATGCGGATCCCGGTCTCGAAGCCGCCCAGCGCGGCGCCGTTCTCGTAGAAGACCATGAGTCCGTCAACGTCCGCGGAGTTCGCCGGCCGGCGGTAGGCGCCGCTCGCCAGCGTCTCGACGATCCTGCGGGCGCACGGCAGCTCTTCCGCCGCCGAGGTGGGACGGCAGACGAAGACGCGCTGGCGGGTGGGATTGTCCGAGACCCCGGTCGCGTCGTACGGACCGCCTACGATCAGTTCGCGCACGTGAGGCAGGGTGGTGATTCCTCCCCCGCCGGACCCGCCGCCCGCCATCGACCAGTCGTGGGGCCGGATCAGGTCCTCGTATGGACCGTCGAAACCGCGGATGAAGGCCGCCGAGACCTTGCGCTGGCCGGCGCGCACGAAGATCCGTCCGGTGCTGATCGGCGCCGCGCCGCGCCCGTCGGCACCCGCCCCGGTGCGGGCGTGATGCAGCAGGGCCACGCTTTCGCCGTCGATCGAGATGTCGATGTCCTCGAAGCGCGTGTTGGAGCCGGAGGAGAAGCCGAGCTCGAAAACGTACTCGCCGTCGGCCGGGAAAACGTGCTCCACGACCACGCCGCCCCGGGTCCCGTAGGGAGTACCCTCCACGCGGTCCCAGGGATGCTGCGAGGTGTACTCGGACACCTTGTAGGAACGGTCGACCGCAGGGGCCGTCCGGTCCCCTACCGCCCAGCGGCTGATGTCGGCCGCGGCGTTCAGGTACGACTCCACCAGGGTCGGCGACATCGCCTGCACATCGGCGATGTTGTCGAAGTTGGCGCTCATCTGGTCGAGCGGCAGCCAGTCCCCGGCGTCGACGGTGAGGCCGAGCAGGTCATGGATCGCACGCGCATACTCGGCGCGGTTGAGCCGCTGGAAGGTCCGCTGGCCGGGATCAGGGCGGTCCGCCGCCGCGCCGTCGAGGATCTCCTCCAGTCGCTCCACCAGCGCGATGAGCGTGTCGCCTGCGGGTTTGCGCGTTCCCGGCGGCGGCATCATCCCGGCGCGCAGCTTGCGCACCATGCGTTCGGCGATGTCGGCGTTGCGGTCCGCTTCCTCGACCACGAATCCCTCGAGGGAGAGGTTGCCGGTCAGGCGGCGCTCGTTGTGGCAGCGCACGCACACCCGCTGGACGACTTCCGTTTCGGTCGAGGTCTCCGGGAAGGAGGACAGGAGGGACGACGGATTCGAGGGGGCGCCCGCCGCTTGCCGCGACGAGGTGACTGCCATGTCCTGAAGAGGATTCGCCGCGTTGTCGCCGGTCGAAAACAGCAAAGCAAACGCGCCCACCGTCAGGAACGGAAAACCGAGTGATTTCATACAGATCGGCTCCAGCCAAGGGCATCCACCCTTTCACGCTAGCGAGTACGGGAGCCCTCGGGCAAGGGCTCCGTGCGGATCGAAGCGGATCCGGCGATGCGGGGTTGTGTCAAGTGGAATCGCCGCAGACTCTTTACCGACCCGATCGGAGGCATCGCGGCCGTCTCTGCTCGGTCTCGTCAACACGTCCGCAGTGGACCCGTCAGTGGAGTGGGAATGACCGACCGCACTCGTCGCCGGGAGGCACGCCTGATCGCCAGGGAGGTGTTCGGCCTGTCGGGCAGCCTCACCCCGCTACCCGGTGAGTTCGACCTCAATTTCCACCTCTCGCGGACCGGTGGCGACGCTGTTCTGAAGCTCAGCCCGGCGGCGCGGCGGCCCATCCTGGAGCTCGTCGCCGCGAGTCTCGAGCACGTGGCCGATGCGCGGCTTTCCGCGCGGGTCCCGAGGCTGGTCCGTCCCATCCGCTCCGCCCGTGGAGGCCCGCGCTCCGGCACCAGCTCCGCCTCGCACCCGTCGCGGGCACCGACGCGTCGCTCCGCTCCGGTCTCCGGACCCGTCGTTCCCGTGGAGTTCGGCGGCGCGCCCCACGTGGCAGCCGCGGTCACCTACGTCGAAGGCATCCCCTACGCCGATCTTCGCCCCCGGTCGACGAGGGTCCTGCGGGGCCTCGGCGGCCTCCTGGCCGAACTCGACCTTGCCCTCGACGGCTTCGATCACCCCGAACTCGACCGCGACTTCGCGTGGAGGATGGAGGGTGCGCCCTCGGTCATCCGTTCCGGCCTGGCCGACGTCGAACGCGGCGCGGACGGACGCGATCTGGTCTCGGCCACCCTGGACCGCGCGCTCAGGCGGCTCGACCCCGTGCTGAACGCGCTGCCCACCTGCGTCATCCACAACGACGCCAACGACTACAACGTCATGGTTCATCCGTCGCTGAAGGGTGCGCGCCTCTCCGGCCTCATCGACTTCGGCGACATCGTACGCGGGTGGCGGGCGACCGAGGTCGCGGTGGCGGCGGCCTACGGCATGATGGAGTTGGCCGATCCGTTCGAGGCGGCCTGCGAGATCGCGGGCGGCTACGCCTCGGTCACCCCCCTGAGCGAGGCCGAGTGCCGTGCGATCATCCCGCTGGTCGCGCTGCGGCTATGCCTCTCGGTGTGCATCCAGGCGCGCGAAATGCGCCGGCAGCCGGACAACGCCTACCTGGCGGTCAGCCAGAAGCCGGCCCGGGCCCTGCTGCGCACCCTCGCGCGCTCCGACTGGCGCGTTGCCGAATTCAGGATACGGGAAGCCTGCGGCCTGGCTCCGAATCCGGCCGCAGCGGCGATCGCCTCGATGCCCGACTCGGCCGCCGCCGAACCCGTGATGTTCCCCGAGGTGCTTTCCCTCCCCCACACCATCGACCTCGGTGTGGCCAGCCTCGACCTCCCCCACCCCGATCTCCTGGCAGACGCGCGAACCGGGGCCGGCGACGCCCCCGCCGCCGCGGCGGCATCCACTGCGCCCGAACCGCCCCCGCGACCCCTCGACCGGTGGGTGGAGGACGAGATCGCCCGGGCCGGCGCAACCGTGGGCGTCGGCCGCTACGGAGAGGCCCGGCTGCTCTACGACGACCCCGCCTTCCACCAGACCGGCAACAACGGCCCCGAGGCCCGCGCGATCCACCTCGGCCTCGACCTCTTCGCGCCTCCCGGCACCCCGGTCCGCAGTCCCCTTCCCGGCACCGTCGTCGCCGCGGCCGACAACGCACACCCGCGCGACTACGGACCCACCGTCATCCTTCGCCACACCGCCGCCGACGGCACCGCCTTCCACACCCTCTTCGGCCACCTCGACCACCCCACCCTGGAACACCTCGCCCCTGGCCGGCAGGTCGGCGCGGGCGAGGTGATCGGCTGGCTCGGCGACGCTTCCGTCAACGGCGGCTGGCCGCCTCATCTGCACTTCCAGGTCATCGCCCTGGACCCCCTCCACGACGACGGCACCCCCGCCTCCGCCCACGGCAACTTCCCCGGCGTGGCCCTGCAGCGCACCCGCACCGTGTGGGAATCCGTCCTGCCGGACCCCTCGGCGCTGGCCGGCCTCCCCCCCTCCGCGGAGACCTCCGTGCGGCCCGCGGATCGGCCCGTCTTGCGAAAACGCGATCTAACGCAAAAACGCAAGACGTTTCTCGGTTCGTCCCTGAGTCTGTCTTACGACGACCCGATCCACATGGTGCGCGGCCTGGGCGTCTACCTCTACGACGACGCCGCGCGCCGGTATCTCGATACGGTCAACAACGTTCCGCACGTGGGTCACGCCAACCTGCGCGTCGCCGAAGCCATTGCACGTCATTCACGCCTCCTCAACACCAACACCCGCTACCTGCACGGGGAGATCGTCGGGCTCGCCGACGAGCTGCTCGCGCACTTCCCCGCCCCCCTTGAAGTGGTGTTCCTGGTGTGCTCGGGGAGCGAGGCGAACGAGCTCGCGCTCCGCATGGCGCGCTGCCACACAGGGAGCGAGGGCGTCGTATGCCTCGAGGGGGGGTATCACGGCAACACCGGGGGGCTCGTCGAGGTCAGCCATTACAAGTACGCCGGGCCGGGCGGGGGCGGACCGGGCGGCCGGGTGGCGGCGGCGGCCATGCCCGACAGCTACCGGGGCCTGTACCGGCGCGGGCAGGGGCACTCCGACGAAGAACTGGGTGCGCTGTACGCCGGCGAGGTGGCCCGCGCCGTGGCCCGTCTGAACTCCGGGCAGCCAGCCCCGAGCGGGGAAGATGGCCCCGATCCGCGTACTTCCGGCGACGCCCGTCCCCCCGGCGTTGCGGCGTTCCTCGCCGAACCGATCCTGAGCTGCGGCGGCCAGATCGAGCCGCCTCCGGGCTACCTCGCGGCCGCCTTCGAGCACGTGCGGGGGGCCGGCGGCGTTTGCATCGCCGACGAGGTGCAGGTGGGGTTCGGCCGAGTCGGCGACGCCTTCTGGGGCTTCGAGCTGCAGGGCGTGGTGCCGGACATCGTCACGCTGGGCAAGCCCATGGGGAACGGCCATCCGATCGCGGCCGTGGTCACGACGCGCGAAATCGCCGATTCCTTCGCCAACGGGATGGAGTACTTCAACACCTTCGGCGGCAATCCGGTGTCGTGTGCCGCGGCGCGCGCGGTTCTGGCCGAAATCCGCGACCGGGGGTTGCAGGAGCAGGCCCGGCGGGTCGGCGGGGCGCTGCTCGACGGGCTGAAGCGGCTGGGCGAGCGGCATGCGATCGTGGGCGATGCGCGGGGACGCGGGCTCTTCCTGGGAATCGAACTCGTGCGCGACCGCGAGAGCCGTGAACCCTTCCCGGAGGCGTGCGGCTATCTGACCAACCGGGCCCGCGAACTGGGGGTGCTTCTGAGCGTCGACGGTCCCGACCACAACGTGATCAAGATCAAGCCCCCGCTTGTCTTTGGTGAAGACGAGGCGGCGCTGCTGCTCGAAACGCTGGACTCGGTACTGGGGGAAACGGCGCTGGCAGCCCGCCCCACGCGGCGAAAGTAGCGGCGTCCGATCGAACGGCCAGCGCCCCGGCGGCCGCCAATCGCAAAGGCCCGCCCCGGGGCTTCAGGGGTGGAGCCGCCGCCTCCGCCAGCCCCCGGACGCGTCGCGCTCGTAGGCGATGCGGTCGTGGAGACGCGCCGCGCCCTCCTGCCAGAACTCCACCGCTTCCGGCACGATGCGGTAGCCGGACCAGTGGGGCGGCCTCGGGACTTCGCCTCCCGCGAAACGGTCCTCCAGCTCCCGCACCCTGGCCTCGAGCGCAGCGCGGCTCTCCAGTTCGCGGCTCTGGTCCGACGCCCACGCGCCGATCCGGCTCTGGCGTGGCCGGCTGGCGAAGTACGCGTCGGCCTCCGCCGCCGAAACCGGCTCGACCGGGCCGCGAATCCGCACCTGCCGCCCGAGGGGCTGCCAGTAGAATGTCATTCCGGCCTTCGGGTGGCCGGCCAGCGCAAGGCCCTTGGCCGATTCCGCGTTGGTGTAGAAGACGAACCCGCGCTCATCGAAGTGCTTCAACAGCACCATCCGCCCTTCCGGGGTGTCCGAGGGGCCGAGGGTCGACAGGCACACCGCTTCGGCGAAGACGATCCCCGGCTCCGCTTCCGCGTCGGCGAACCAGCTGCCGAACTGTTCGATGGGATCGGCAGACAGCTCGGACCGCTTCACGCCACCGTCCCGAGCTGATGGGCCAGTGACTCGTCGAGGCCCTCGAAATCGAAGCGGAAGCCGCTCCGGACAGCCGCCTCCGGGATCACCCGGGCGCCTTCCAGCAGCAGAGCCCTTCCCATTTCGCCGAACATGCCCTTCACCGCAAGCGAGGGCACCGGAAGCAGCGTGGGACGCCTGAGGGCGCGGCCCAGGATCGTGGTGAAGGTGGCGTTGGGAACCGGGTGGGGGGCGGTTGCGTTCACCGGGCCGCGGAGCGAGGGATTGGTGATCGCATGGAAGATGAGCGCCACCAGGTCGTCATGGTCGATCCAGCTCACGTACTGCCGTCCCGTGCCGAGACGGCCGCCGATCCCCATCTTGAAGGGCAGCAGCATCGTGCCGAGCGCGCCGCCGGCCGGGCTGAGGACCAGACCGGTGCGCAGCTGCACCACGCGGACCCCGGGACGGGCCGCCTTCGCGGCCTCGCTCTCCCACTCGCGGGAGAGATCGGCGAGGAAGCCCTTGCCTGGACGGCTGTCCTCGGTAAGCCGCTCCGTGCCCCGGTTCCCGTAGTAGCCGATCGCCGAAGACGAGACCAGCACCGAGGGCGGCCGGCGCAGGCGGTTGATCGCGGTCGCGAGCAGCCGGGTTCCCACGATCCGGCTCTGCCAGATCGCCTTCTTCTTCGGCGGATTCCAACGGCCCTTCGACAGGCTCTCGCCCGCCAGGTGCACGATCGCGTCGAGGCCCTCCAGGCGCGGGCCCTCGATCCGCCCTTCCATCGGGTCCCAGTAGATCTCGCCGCGATCGCGGCGCGGCTTTCGGCGCACGATCGGCAGCACCTCGTGGCCCCCCGTGGTCAGGAAGTCGCGCAGCGCCGACCCCACGAAGCCGCTGGCGCCCGTGACCGCCACGCGCAGCGGCGGCCCGTCCCAGGCTGCGTGGCGTGCGAGGTCGCGGGCGATCCGCCTGCCGCTGAATTCGAAGAAGCGACGCAGTTCGGACTCGATGACGCCCCGGGTGAAGATGCTCGCGGCGGAGCCGAGCGGGGCCTCCCAGTCGATCCGGTTGCGCAGCAGGGTCGCGCCGTCGCCGCGGGACTCGAACTCGTGGTCGTGCACCCAGGACTGGAGCGGTCCCGATACCTGTTCGTCGCGGAAGAGGCGGCCCTGCTCAAAGGCCGTGTGGCGGAGTTTCAGATCCGCCTTCAGGGGCCCGCGTCTGGCCCTGATCGTGACCGTGCCGCGATCCTCGATGCCGCCCTCCCGCGCCACCACCCGCACGTCCTCCCACGGGGGCAGCAGGCGCTCCAGCGCGCCGGGACGCATGTGCCAGCCGAAGACCGTGTCCACCGGGAAGGGCACCTCGCATTCGTGGACGAAGCCCGGCATCGGTCAGGCGTCCCCCGACCAGGAAATCCCGTCGACGGCGCGGCGAATCGCATCCACGCCGGCGCCGGGTCCTCCGGGATGGCCGAACACCGCCGATCCCGCGACCAGCACGGTCGCGCCGGCCGCCGCCAGCGCGGGCGCGGTCTTCGCACTCACCCCGCCGTCGACCTCGAGTTCGATCGCGCCGGGCCGATGCGACTCGATCATCGCACGGGCCCGCGCCACCTTGGCCACCGAGCGCGGGATGAACGCTTGCCCGCCGAAGCCCGGATTCACCGACATGATGACCAGCAGGTCGACCTCGTCCAGCACGTCCTCGAGCGCCGACAGCGGCGTGGACGGGTTGAGCGCCACCCCCGCCCGCTTGCCCAGGCCGCGGATCATCTGCAGGGTGCGGTGCAGGTGAACCGACGCCTCGGCGTGCACGGTGATGCAATCGGCCCCGGCCTCGGCGAAATCGGCGACGTACCGCTCGGGCCGCTCGATCATGAGGTGCACGTCCACGGTGCGCGAGGTCACGCCCCGGACCGCATCGGCGATGAGCGGACCGATGGTGATGTTGGGGACGAAGTGCCCGTCCATCACGTCCACGTGGATCCACTCGGCGCCAGCCCGGTCCACCGCTCTGACCTCGTCGCCCAGCCGGTCGAAGCGGCAGGCGAGTATCGACGGGGCGATCCTGATCATGTCAACCTCCCCGGCGCGTCATGCGACGCACGCCGCCGGCTCCGGCGACCACGACCTCGTCGGCCATGTCGAGGAAAAGACCCGACTCGACCACCCCCGCGCGGCCCGACAGCCGGCTCTCCAGCTCCAGCGGATCCGGCACCCCCTTGACGAAGTGACAGTCCACGACCAGATGTCCGTTGTCGGTCAGGTATGCATCGCCCGCTTCGTCCCTTCTCACCTTCGGTTCGGCCCCCAGCGCCTCGAACCACCTCATGTGGCTCTCGCATTCGAAGGTCACGACCTCGACCGGCACCGGTGCGCGCGTACCGAGCCGGCTCACGAGCTTGGCGTCGTCGACGATCACCACAAACCGGTCCGACGCCTGTGCGACCATCTTTTCGCGCAGCAGCGCGCCGCCCAGCCCCTTGATCAGGTTCAGCGCCGGATCCACCTCGTCGGCGCCGTCCACCGTGAGGTCGAGGGAGCCGAGTTCGCCGAGCGTGCCAAGGGGGATTCCCAGCGCACGGGCGGCCTGCTCGGTGCGGATCGAGGTGGGGACGCCCACGATGTCGACCAGGTCGCCGCACGCGACGCGGGCACCGAGATGCCTCAGGAAGTGAGCAACGGTCGAACCCGTCCCCAACCCCAGACGCATTCCCGAGGACACGACGCCGGACGCCTCTCGCCCGGCTTCGCCTTTCAGGTCTTCGACTCGGGATCGTCCCAAGGGCTCACAGGGGGCTCCGGGTTTCTCTTTCTCTTCACGAGGTGAAATGTATGCCTTCGCGATTGTCGCTACCAGATGCGCCGCCGCACCCCCGGCCGGCAACCCCGGCCAACGGCGCGAACGAAGCCGAATCACGCCACACGGCCGAGTCCTGCAACCCGCACGAACGCTTTACTAACGGTTCGGATTCGCCATCTTCCCTTGTCGCCGACCGGCGCCACGACTCGACCCGCCCCTGCTGAACGCAGGCCCACAGGACAACGAACGCCATGATCATCGTCGCACGCAGAGGCATCACCGCCGAGCAACTCGACTACATACGCGAACGCGTGGAGGCCCTCGGGCTGCGCACCCACGTTTCAATCGGGGAAAACCGCACGATCATCGGTTGCATCGGCGACGAGGGCCGGCTGAGCGGCGTGCCGATGCTCTCGATCCCGGGGGTCGATTCGGTGCACCCCGTCATGCGGCCGTACAAGCTTGCCGCAAGGGATTTCGCGGCCGACAGGACCACCCGGGTGCCCGTCGGAAACCGCACCTTCGGGGGCGAGGCGTGCCTGGTCGCAGCCGGTCCCTGCTCGGTGGAGAACGAAGGGATGATGGCTTCGACGGGCCGCTCCGTGGCAGGCAGCGGCGCCGCGCTGCTGCGAGGGGGCGCCTTCAAGCCCCGCACATCGCCCTATTCCTTCGACGGTCTGAAGGAGAAGGGGCTGGAGATCCTCGCCCGGGTGCGCGAAGAGACGGGGCTGCCGGTCGTCACCGAGGTGCTGGATCCGCGCGACGCGGAGCTGATCGCCGGGCATGCGGACATGTTGCAGATCGGGACGCGCAACATGCAGAACTTCTCCCTGCTGAGGGAGGTCGGGCAGCTGCAGCGGCCGGTTCTGTTGAAGCGCGGCATGTCGGCGACGCTCAAGGATCTGCTGCTGGCCGCAGAGTATGTGATGAGCCGCGGCAACATGCAGGTCGTCCTGTGCGAGCGCGGCATCCGCACCTTCGGCGATGAGATGCGCAACACCTTCGACCTCGCCGCCATCCCGTGGCTGAAGCAGGAGACGCACCTTCCGGTGATCGCGGACCCGTCGCATGCTGGAGGACGCCGCGATCTGGTCGCGCCGCTCAGCTTCGCCGCCGTGGCCGCGGGGGCCGACGGCCTCATCGTCGAGGTGCATCCCGACCCCGAAACGGCAATGTCCGACGGCGACCAGTCGCTGACCTTCGACGGCTTCGGGGGCCTGATGCGCGACCTGAAGGTGTTCGCGGAGGCAGCGGGGCGGACGCTGTAGAACTCCCCGCGCGGAAGTCCTACGGCCCTTCGGCCACGCGCTCCAGAGCCTCGGCCAGGGCATCGAGCTGGGCCTCGACGGCGCTGGCCGAGGTTCCGCCCCGAACCGCGCGCGACTCCACGGACGCGGCCGGGTCGAAGACCGCAAGGACGTCGTCGGTGAAGCCCGGGTGGACCGCCTGCATCTCGTCCAGCGTCAGGGCGCTGAGCTCCCTGCCCGATTCCTCCGCCAGGCGCACCAGGGCACCCGCGATGTGGTGGCTCTCGCGGAACGGGACGCCCTGGCGCACGAGGTGGTCGGCCAGGTCGGTGGCGAGCATCTCCGCCCGCAGCGACGCCTCGATCCGAGACCGTACGACGGTCATGCCGAGCACGGCTCCGGTGGTCGCGGGCAGGACCAGCCCCAGCGTGTCCACCGAATCGAACACGGCCTCCTTGTCCTCCTGCAGATCGCGATTGTAGCCGGTCGGCAGCCCCTTCAGCACGGTCAGCAGCCCGGCGAGATTCCCCACCAGGCGACCGGACTTGCCGCGGGTCAGTTCGGCCACGTCCGGGTTGCGCTTCTGCGGCATCAGGGAAGACCCGGTGGTGAAGCCGTCGCCGAGCCGGACGAAGCCGAACTCGCTGGTGGAGAAGAGGACCAGGTCCTCGGCGAGCTGCGAGAGGTGCACCCCGGCCATCGCGGCGACGAAGACCAGGCGCACGGCCCAGTCCCGGTCGGAGACGGCGTCCATCGAGTTCTCCGACACGCGGCTGAAGCCGAGGTCGTCCGCCAGCCGTGCGCGGTCGATGTCGAAGGGGCATCCGGCGATCGCCCCGGCGCCCAGCGGCAGCACGTCGCACTCCCGGTAGACCGCGTCCAGGTCGTCGATATCGCGCAGCAGGGGCCACGCCCGTGAGAGGAGCCAGTGCGCGACCGGGACCGGCTGGGCCGGCTGCAGGTGGGTGAAGCCCGGCATCACCACGTCCGTCGTTTCCCGGGCCCGCGCGGCGAGGGCGGCGGCCAGGGAGGCGAGCCCATGGCGCATCGTCCGAATCGCTTCCTTCCCCCATAGACGGAAGTCGGTCGCCACCTGGTCGTTGCGCGAGCGCCCGGAATGGAGCTTCCCTCCCACCGAGCCGATTCGTTCGGTCAGAAGGCGCTCCACCAGGGTGTGGATATCCTCGTCCCTGAACCGGGCCGGGCCCGACTCTCTCTCGAGCTGCGCTGCCACGTCGACCAGACCCCGGTCGATCCTGTCCGCTTCGGAGTCCGACAGGAGGCCTGCCCTCGCGAGCCCGCGGGCCCAGGCCCGGCTTCCCTCGACATCGTGGGGCCAGAGACGCCAGTCCACATCGAGAGACCGGTTCAGCGCCTCCATCTCGCCGGACAGACCGCCGTCGAAGCGGCCTCCCCAGAGGGCGTGACCCGATCCGCCGTCGGCAGATCGCATGGTGCGCGGGACTCTTCCGGGTCAGTCGGCGGAGGCCGCCGTCACCTTGCCGAGCGGCCGCCGCGGCACCGGGGTTCGGCGCGCCATCAGGCCCTGCTGCGCCGCGATGGCCCGCTGCGGGAGGTTGAAGAGCTTCACGAAGCCCGACGAGTCGGAGTGGGCATAGCCCTCGCTGGCGCCGAACGAGGCCAGGTCGAGGTCGTAGAGGGCCGCCGGAGCCTTCCTGGAAAGCACCGAGGCCTGCCCCTTGAAGAGCCGCAGCCGCACGGTTCCGGTAACGGGGGCCATCATCGAATCGACCATGGCATCCAGCGCCTCGCGCTCGGGCGTCCACCAGCGGCCCTCGTAGACCAGATCGGCATAGCGGGGAGCCATCTGGTCCTTCAGGGCCAGGCACGGGCGCGACAGCACCAGCTGCTCGAGCTCCTGGAGCGCGGTGAGGAGGATCGTGCCCCCGGGGGTCTCGTAGACGCCGCGCGACTTGATTCCCACCACGCGGTCCTCGATCACGTCCGCCCGGCCCACGCCGTGCGCCGCTCCCAGTTCGTTGAGTTCGGTCAGCAGCGGAAGCGGGGACAGCGGCCGTCCGTCGATCGTGACCGGCACACCCTCCTCGAAGCCCAGCTCGAGCTCGCAGGGGGTGTCCGGGGCGTCAGCGGGGTCGGTGGTCCACACGTACACATCGGGGCCCGGTGCATTCGCGGGATCCTCCAGCGGCCCGCCCTCGTGGCTGATGTGCCAGAGGTTCTCGTCGCGCGAGTAGAGTTTGTCGAGGTCGATTCCGTCGAGGGAGATTCCGTTGGCGTGGGCGTAGGCGACCGCGTCCTCGCGGGATTCGATATTCCATTCCCGCCACGGGGCGATGACACGCAGATCGGGTGCCAGGGCGGCGAAGGAAACCTCGAAGCGGAGTTGGTCGTTCCCCTTTCCGGTGCAGCCGTGCGCGAGCGCGTCGGCCCCCGTCTGCCGCGCCACCTCGACCATCCTCCGCGAAATCACGGGCCGGGCCATCGCCGTGCCGAGCAGGTATTTTCTGCTGTAGACGGCGCCCGCGCGCAGCACGGGAAGGGCGTACCCGGTCACGAATTCCTCCCTGAGGTCCTCGCCGAAGAACGCCGAGGCACCGGTGGCGAAGGCCTTGCTTCCGAGCTTTTCGACGCCGCCGCGCTGCCCCACGTCCGCGGCCATGCAGATCACGTCCGCCCCGTAGTTCTCACGCAGCCACGTCACGATGACCGAGGTGTCGAGCCCACCCGAGTAGCCAAGTACGATCTTCATCTTCCCGTCTTCTCTCTTCAAGTCGCGGCCGGTGACAGGACGGCGGGTCGAAACACCCGGTTCGTACGTCTCCCGCCAAGGTCGTACGGTGCAACCGGGCGCTCCGAACCCGCCAAAACCTGTCGCCGACCATCCGTCAGTCGTGTAGAGGTTATCCTTAACTATAACTAATAATGCATGCAGCATGCAAGATTATGCATCGAGGTGATCCGGGTTGCAGGTGTGATCGGGCCCCCGCGGGCAGCATCGTGGGCCGATCCACCTGTGGGCCGGCGGGGGCGGACTTCGGCGTGTCTACCTTCGGCCGGCGAGTTTTTCGAGCTCTCCCGCCACGGACCGGGCGGCCGGGTCGCTGCGGAGTATGATGAGGACGGTGTCATCCCCCGCGATCGTCCCGGCCAGTCCGTCATACTCCTCCCAGTCGATTCCCGATGCCACCGCCTGCGCTCCTCCGCTGAGCGTTCGCACGACGACGAGGTTGCCGACCGCCTCCGCGGAGACGAAGAGGGTCGGCAGGACCGAATCGAGGGGCGGCACGTGGTCCCACTCCTCCGGCAGCGTGTAGTGCGGCTTTCCGCCGGAGCCCGTGACCTTTACCAGCCGCAGATCGCGGATGTCCCTGGACAGCGTGGGCTGCGTCACCGGGAAACCCGCCGATGCCAGAAGCTCGCGCAGGGCCTCCTGGTGCGGCACCCGGCCCTCCTTGATGATCCTCAGGATGGCCCGCTGCCGTCCTCGCTTTCCACCCGTGGCCATGGGCTCAACTCCCCGCCCCGGACAAATCCCATTCCGAGACCCGCCCGATTGCGCGGACGAGCCGCCCGCGGTCAGAAATCGTAGCGGACACGGAAGAGCAACAGCCTCCCGATCTCGGGAGCCCCGACGAACTCGCGGTGCAGGTTGTCGAGGATGTTGTTCGCGGTGAGAGAAATCTGCGTGCCGGGCTGGAACGGCAGCCGGTATCCGATTGTCGCATCGATCACCGAGTACCCCTCGATGTCGCCGATGTACACGCCCGAATTCATGGGAAAACCATCGGTGACGCGGAAGCGCCCCTGGGCGGTGAATCCCGAGGCCCGGTCGTCGAAGGTGACGCCCAGCGACCCCTTGTGCTGCGGCGCGTTGAGGGCGATGTCGTCCGAACTCCGGCAGTCGCCGTCCTCGTTGAAGTCGAAGCACTCGTCGCTCTGGTAGGAGTAGCTGCCCGCGATGCTCACTCGGTCCGACGCCAGGACTTCAGCGGCCAGGTTGAAGCCCATGTAGTCGACTTCACCGAAGTTGCGATAGGTGACGAGGAGGTCGGGGCTGTCGACCTGGTCGGGCACGACGGTGCCCAGGGGAAGCTGAGCGACTCCCTCGATGATCGGCCGGATCTGCTCCAGGGTCACCACACCGGCCTGGATGAGCGGCGTCAGGCGGTGGACGACGAAAGCCGTGACGCTCTCGGGGTCGAAGAAGACATTGGGGGTCACGACGCGGAGCGGGCCGACGAAGTTCTCCACCCGGCTGAAATACACGTCGGCGGCCAGCAGCACGCGGTCATTGATCAGGCCCTTGTAGCCGATCTCGAAGGTGTTGTTGATGGTCGACGTGAGGTCGGCGATGCTCTCCACGGGCGATGTGTCCAGCGGGAATGCGCCCGCCGCCTGGTCCAGCCGGCGGAGCACGGTGCCGATTACGGGATCACCCGGCAGCGCGCCGGGATCCTGCAGAAGACTCTTCAGGACATCGGCGAAGGGCTGGAAAGCGGGGCTGAGAAGCGCGGGCAGCATCTCGAGGAGTCCTGGCCACAGCGCTGCGGCGTTTGCCGGAAGGGCCCGGCCCGGCGCGAAGGGCGAGCGCATGCAATACGACATGAGTCCGCCGGGGCACTGGGCGCTGAAGGTGAAGCCGCCGGAAGGCACCCCAAGCGCGCGGACGTTGTAGGCGATGGGCAGCGGAGAGAGCGGAATCTGCGCCGCGACGATGTCGAGGAAGAGGTTGGTGGACGTCGGCGTACCGAATGCCCGGTTGAAGGTCACCCGGAAGTTCTGGTCCTCGGCCGGCTTGAGCACCAGCGCGGCTCTGGGCGAGATGTTGGCGTCGACGAGACGGTTGTGGTCGTCCAGACGGATGGCCGTGACCAGGTCCAGCTTGTCCCCCAGCGCGGTCTCGGAGTGCAGGTAGGCCCCGACTTCGGTGATGAGGTCGTCGTCCTCGTTGCGTCCGAAGATCGTGCCCCCGCTGCGCGGCTCGGTCCGCTGCCAGTCGACCCCGTAGGTAAAGCTCTGCCACGAGCCGAGGTCGAAGCCGTACTGGAACTGAAGCGCCATCGTGCGCGACTGGTCCACGACGTTCGCCCCGGTGCGCAGGCCGAAGGTGCCTTCCCTCGGAGCCGTGTTCGCATCGGATCCGGAGTCGGTGAGGTTGAGGAATGCCTGGGCGAAGAGACGGCCCTTGGAGAAGCGCGACTGGAGGTAGTTGTATCCCCAGTCCTTGACCTGGAAGGCGCCGATGCCGGTCATTTCCACGCCGCTGGCCAGGGTCGAGGTTCCGCCGTTGAGCACGAGGTCTCCGTCACCTGCGAACCGGAAGTCCATCCGCGCGTCCACACTGTAGCGCTCGGCGAAATTGTCCCTTTCCGCGACCTCGAACGCATCCTCGTACGGCCAGTCGTTCCCCCGGGCGTATTGGCCGGAGATCTTGAACCCGAAACTCTCGGAGGCCGCCACGGCGCTTCGGAACTGTCCGTGGAAGTACGAGCGCTCTCCTCCGGCCAGGGAAACGGACGTGCCCTGCCGGTCGATCGGCGAGGGGGTGATGAGGTGCATGACCCCGTTCGCCGCGTTGGGGCCGTAGAGCGCGGCACCCGGTCCCAGCGACACCTCGATGCGGTCGATGTCGAGGTCGTTGGTGGGGAACATGGAGTATGCGTTGAAGCGCAGGGACGGGACTCTGGCGTACCTGTTGTCGATGATGGTCAGGAGCGAGCCGGAAAAGACGTTGTTGAAGCCGCGGGCGACCAGCGTGCCGGAGCCGAGCCCGGTCTGGGCCGCGTCGATCCCGGTCACGGTGCGGACGTGGTCGGCCACGGTGGTCGCGGCCGTTCTGGCGACCTCCGCGGCAGAGACGGTGGTGATCGACGCCGGCGCGTCGAGGGCCTTTTCCTGGCGGCGCGAGGCGGTGACGACGATGGGGTTGAGGAGGAGGGCCTGAGAACGCACGGAGATCGCGACCTCCGTCGTCGCGCCCGACGCCACGCTCACGCCGTCCACCCGCGTCGTCTCGTAGCCGATCAGGGTTACCACGACCGAATGGGAACCCGCGCCTACGGAGAGCGTGAAACGCCCCTCGGCGTTGGTGGGCTGAGGTCCCCCCGCTCCAAGCGCCTCGACGGCTGCGCCTGGAAGGGGTTCCCCGGTCTCGGCATCCGTAACCTGCCCACTAATGGTTCCCTGTTGTGCCTGCAACGGAGTTGACAGAATAGCTCCGGCAAGCACGAAGGATGAAATGACTGACCACCTTGATCTCACTTCCATTGGACACCATCCTCGCCATGAAAAAGTGGTCGTCCGGGCGGACCAGGCTCCGACCGGTTACGATGTCGCCTGCCGTAATTGACTCATCCCCCGGCAGATACGCAACACCGGCATCGGAGCCGCGATGTTCGGTCGGGAAACGGCTTACGGGAGGGGATTTGGAGCGCGAACGACGATGAGACTGCTGGAACGCCGGGATTTTGTGGACGCGAGACGGAAGGTGGCGCCGCACATCCACCGCACCCCCCTCCTTTCGTTCCGTACCCTGGGCGCCCCCGCGGGCGCGCGCACGTGGTTGAAGTGTGAAAACCTCCAGAAGACCGGCTCCTTCAAGGTGCGCGGCGCGCTCAACGCGATCGCCTCGCTGAGTGACTCGGAGCGCGAGAGGGGCGTGATCACCATCTCGGCCGGAAACCATGCACAGGCGGTTGCCTGGGCGGCCGGACGCGGTGGGGCCAAATCGGTCGTGGTCATGCCTGAACGGGCCTCGCGCACCAAGGTGGACGCCGCACGCACCTACGGTGCGGAGGTCATCTTGCACGGAGACGCGGCAGAGGCCTTCGCGGAGGCCCACCGTCGCGCGGCCGCACACGGGCTGGTGTTCCTGCACCCCTTCGACGCTCCCGAGGTCATCGCGGGCCACGGATCCACCGGGCTGGAGATCGCGGAAGACGTCGGAGCTGCCGCGACGGTCGTGGTGCCGATCGGGGGAGGGGGACAGATCGCGGGGGTCGCGGGCGCCCTGGCCGCGGCGGGGAGACTGACGGGCGAGGACCGGATCAGGGTGTTCGGCGTGGAGCCGGAGGGGGCCCCCGCGATGCGGCGCAGCCTGGACGAGGGACGGGCCGCGCACCTCCAACACGTGTCGACGATCGCCGACGGCCTCGCTGCGCCCATGGCCGGAGAACTCAACTATCGATACGTGAAGCGGCTGGTCGACGACGTCGTGCTCGTCGGCGACGATGAACTCCTGGCGGCCATGCGCCTCCTCATGACCCGGGCCAAACTGGTGGTGGAGCCCTCCGGCGCGGCGGCAGTGGCGGCTCTGATGTACGGGCGCGTTCCGGTGGCACCGGGAGAGACCGTGGTCGCGGTCGTAACCGGCGGCAACGTCGATCCGGAGCTGATGACGCGGGCGCTTCACGAGGGCGCGGCGTGGCCCTGATCGAGATCGATGGAGCCGGGAAGCGCTACGGTGCGACGGTCGCGCTGGACGGCGTGTCGCTGCGTGTGGAGACCGGCGAATGCGTGGCGCTGGTGGGCGGAAGCGGATCCGGGAAGACCACGCTGCTGCGCACGATCAACCGGCTCACCGAGCTCGATCGCGGCACGGTTCTTGTTCGCGGCGAGCCGGTCGATGCCCTGGACCCGGTCGGGCTGCGCCGCTCGATCGGATATGTGCAACAGGACGGCGGCCTCATTCCCCACTGGACATGCCTGGCGAATGCATCCCTCGTACCTGCCCTGCTGGGCCGCACCGACGCGCGCGACCGTGGACGGCGGGCCCTTGGCGACGCGGGTCTGGACGCCGACATCTTCGGCGGCCGTTACCCGCGCGAGCTATCCGGCGGCCAGCGCCAGCGCGTCGCAATTGCGAGAGCCATGGCCGCGCGTCCCGACATCCTGCTGATGGACGAGCCCTTCGGCGCTCTGGACGCGATCACCCGCACCGAAGCCCAGCGCGCCTTCGTCGGGTTGCGCGAATCGGCCGGCACGACGGCGGTGTTCGTCACACACGACGTGGCCGAGGCGCTTCGCGTGGCCACCCACGTCGCGGTCATGCAGTCAGGCAGGATCGTCCTGCACGCACCGGCAGCCGACCTGATGGACAGCGCCACCGGCTATGCGGCGGAATTGCTGGAGAAGTCGGGAGTGACGAGCCGGGGATTCTCCGCGTGATCCCCCATTGCCCGCCCCTGCTCGCCTTCCTGTGTTCGGCTACAACCCTGGCGGTACCGCATACCCTGTACGCGCAGCAGGATCCCGAGCCCGTCGTGATCGCCTCCAAGCCCTTCGCCGAGTCGTACCTGCTGGCCGAGACGTTTGCCCGACTGCTGGAGGACCGCGGGTTCCTCGTGGACCGTCGCATGGGGCTCGGGGCGACCGAAATCGCCCTGCAGGCGCTCGTGCGCGGCGACATCGACGTGTATCCGGAATACACCGGAACCGGCCTCGCGGCGGCCGGAGACCAGCAGCTGCGAGGCGATGCGGCGGAAGTCTTCACCCGCGTCAGCGGTGTTTTCCTGGAGCGCTGGGGCGCGCGCTGGCTTCCGCCGCTCGGGTTCGAGAACGACTACGCCATCGCAATGCGGCGCGGGCATGCCGACTCGCTGGGCGTGACCACGCTGACGGGACTCGCCAGGGCGGCGCCGGCCCTGACGGGAGGCTTCTCCCCCGATTTCATGGGGCGCCCCGACGGGCTCACCGGCCTCGCCGGCGCGTACGACATTCGCCTTCGCGAGACGCGCAGCCTGCTTCAGGCGGTCAAGTACCAGGCCCTCGCCGAGGGAGCCGTGGACGTGATCGACGCGTACTCCACCGACGGGGCCATCGCCCGCTACGACCTCACCGTACTCGCGGACGATCGCGGCTTCTTCCCCCCTTACGACGCGGCCCCCCTGGTCAGCGGCGACTTCTACGCGACCCGCCCCCGGGCGGTCCTGGTCCTGACCAGTCTCGCGGGACGGATAAGCGTCGATCTCGTGCGCAGAGCGAACGAGCAGATCGAAGTCGGCGGCCGGCCTGTCTCCGACGTAGCCGCCGAACTCCTTGGCGCGATCGGTCTGGCCGCGGAGGCGCCGGCGTGGGCCGATCCGGCACAGCGGGGCCTTCCAGTCGATTCCGAGGATCCAGCCGACCCCGCCACCACCCGTCTCCGGCCCCCGACGACGGACGACCGGACCGGATCCACTCTGGCCGCCCTGCCACGCCACCTGTGGGCCAACCGCACCGAACTCGCCCGGCAAATCTCGCGGCACCTCCTCCTCGTCTTCGCGTCCCTGACCGCGGCTATCCTGGTTGCCCTGCCCGCCGGGGTGTCGCTGGAGCGCCGCCGCTCCCTCGCCGGGACCGCCATCCGCGTCGCGGGCCTCCTCCAGACGATCCCCGGCATCGCTCTCCTCGCCTTCATGATCCCCCTCTTCGGGATCGGGGTCGCACCCGCAATCGTCGCCCTCTTCCTGTACTCGCTCCTGCCGATCCTCCGCAACACCTACACGGGCATTGTCGAGGCGGCGCCCGAGGCGGTGGCGGCCGGCCGCGCGCTCGGGATGACGGAAGGGCAGCTGCTGCGCCGCGTTCGCCTCCCCCTCGCCGCACCCGTCATCATGGCGGGCATACGGACCGCCGCGGTGATCAACGTCGGAACCGCGACCCTCGCCGCCTTCGTCGGTGCCGGCGGACTGGGCGATCCCATCGTCGCGGGTCTCAGTCTGTCGGACCCGGTGATGATCCTTTCCGGCGCAGTTCCGGCCGCGGCCCTGGCGCTCGTGGTGGACTGGGGACTCGGCGGTGCCGAGAAGGTGGTGGCGCCGAAGGGAGTGGCGGAGGGGCGCCGGTAGCGCCAAGTTCACGCCCGGATCGATCCACCTTATTAGCGGAGGCCGTCAGGTGAACACACTGCGCCGATACCTGTTGCCCGGATTCATCTTTCAATCCGTGGTGATCGCCGGGGGATACGGGACCGGCCGCGAACTGGCCGAGTATTTCCTTTCACGCGGCCCGCTCGGCGGCCTCCTGGCCATGGCGTTGGCCACCGTGGTATGGAGCGCGGTGTGCATCGTCAGCTACGAGTTCGCGCGGGTCTTCGGCGCATTCGACTACCGGAGCTTCTTTCAGCGGCTGCTCGGGCGTTTCTGGATCGCCTTCGAGGTCCTCTACATCGCCCTGATGATGATCGTCATGGCGGTCATCGCGGCGGCCGCCGGGACCATCCTGCAGGAGACGTTCGGCTTCCCGTACCTGGTCGGCGTGATCGGCATCATGGCCCTGGTGGGGCTCCTCGTCTTTGGCGGCAACAGGACCATCGAGCGCGCCTTCGCCGGCTGGTCCGGCGTCCTGTACCTGGTCTATGTGATCTTCTTCGTCCTCTGCGTCACCCGTTTCGGCCCGCAGATCCAGGCCTCTCTCACATCGGGGACCATCGAGGGAAGCTGGGTCGTCGGCGGCCTGGAATACGCAGGCTACAATCTCGCCGTCCTCCCGGCCGTCCTCATCGCGATCCGGCACCATCGAAACCGCAGGGACACCTTCATCTCGGGGCTCCTCACGGGTCCGCTGGCGATGCTTCCTGCTCTGCTGTTCTTCGTGGCCATCGCCGGCGAGTACCCCGGGATCTTGGACGAGGCGGTTCCCGTCAACCACATGCTCGAGCTGCTGGGATCACGCACCTTCCAGATCGTCTTCCAGGTCATGCTGTTCGGGACGTTGGTCGAGACCGGCGCCGGAATGATCCACTCGGTCAACGAGCGGGTCGCGCACGCATACCGCGACAGGAACCGGGAGTTTCCCGCCCGGACACGGGTACTGAGCGCCATTGCCATCCTCGCGCTCGGAGCCCTCATCTCCCAGTTCGGCCTGACCCCTCTGATCGCGCGGGGCTACGGTACCCTGACCTACGGCTATCTGGCGGTATTCGTTGTTCCGGTGCTCACCTGGGGGATCTACCTCATATCCCGCGAGCGCGCCGGAGGCGGTTGATCGCGGCGATCCCCGCCGCCGGCCCCAGCGCCAACACGGGGAAGGCCCACCGCCAGCCGACCGCTTCGGCAATGGCGGGTACGATCTGAATGGTGACCGCCGCCAGCAGGAACCCTGCGCAGGTCTGCAGCGTCAGCGCCGTCCCGGCCGCTTCCGGAGGCGCGAACTCGGTCACCAGGGCGCTGAACTGCGCCGAGTCCGCGACGACGAAGAAGCCCCAGACGAGCGTCAGCGCGACCACCAAGACGAACATCTCGCCGTACAGCAACCCGACCACGAGGCAGCACAGCCCACTGGCCGCCATGGCCCGATTGACCAGCTTCTCTCGCCCGATCCTGTCCGCCGCCCACCCTCCCCACACGCACCCCAGACCGCCGGCGGCCAGGGCCCCGAAGCTGGCCAGCTCCACGAACCCGCCCCCCCGCCCCGCCGCCTCGCTCGACGCGGCCAGGAAGACCGGCACCCACGCCCACATGGCGTACAGCTCCCACATGTGGCCCAGGTATCCCGCGGTTGCGAGCCGGGTCTCGCGGTGGCGCACCACCTTTGCCACCAGGCCCCATGAGAACGGTCCGCGGCGGAACGGGTAGGGCCCGTCCCGGTAGAAGGCCGCCACCAGCACCGCCGCCGCCAACGCCCCTGCCGACGCGCCGAGGACCACCTGCTCGGCACCCGCGTCGGGGAGCGCCTTGAGCAGGTACGGGACCGCCTTGCCGACCGTCAGCGCCCCCACGATGATCCCGATCGCCAGCCCCCGAGCCGAGCGGAACCAGGTGGCGGCCATCTTCATCGCAGGGGGGTATACGCCCGCGAGCAGGAACCCCGTGGCAAAGCGAAGAGCCACCGCCTCGCCGAATCCCGGGGCCAGGAGCACGCCCGCGTTCGCCAGCGCGGCCAGCACCGCCGCCGCGGCAAAGTAGACCCTCGACCGGATGATGTCGGCGAGGTTCAGGACGGCAGCCACCCCCGTGCCCGCCACGAACCCGAGGTTGACGGCTGTCGCGAGCCACCCCGCGGAGGCCGCCGAAACACCCCACCGCGCGCCGAGGTCCTCCGAGACCGCCGTTGCGGTGAACCATAGCGACATGCCGAGCAACTCGGCGACCGCGAGCAGCGCGAGGATACGCCACCGCGCCGATCCGCCGCCCGCACCGCGGGCCCCCGGGTCCACCGCAGCGCTCAGCAGCCGGCTCCGTCAGAAAGGCTTCCCCATCCGCGCAGTGGCTCCCTCGGGGGCGGCGGTGCGTGTCCCCGCGCGGCCAACGCGCGCACCGCCGATGCCTGTGTCATGATGGAAAACCCGGATTGAAGGTGAACGCGGGAGGGCGAGCGCCTCCCTGATCAGACCCGGGGCTTCTCTTCCCTCATCTCCGAACCGTCGGTGATCATCCGCAGGCTGTCCCGGCTCAGTACGACGTATACATCGCTGCCGGGTTCGGCTCCGCACTCGATGAGCGCCTCGCGCAGGCGTCCCACCTCCGGTCCGTTGGGATCGTAGGATCTCCATATGACGGACGCGTCGTCAACTCCGGACGGCTGGGCAAAGGGAATCTTCACCGACTGATCCAGTCCGACACCGAGGTATTGGGCCACTGCTCCGGAGACCTTCTGACTGTTCCCGCGCAGGTGGTGTTCGCCCACCATGAAACACAGAACGGGGTTTCCGTCGGGGGTCCAAACCACGTCCCGCGCTTCGGACAGCGGCTGTCGAGGCGCGATGGGTTCGTGCACGATCCGCACGGCGCTCCCTTCGATCGCGAACTTCCGCGTGCTCAGGTAGTTACGCACGGTGGCCGGCAGCACATCGAACCGCTTCGGAATCTCGGCAATGAGCTCGTCGATCCTTGCCGTGCCGCCCCCTTGCTCGATCCGCTTGACCAGGGCCTCGACGACGCCCACATACGGCTCGTCGGTCCAGTGCGAAAGTCCCCATTTGTCCTTGGTGAAGCGCACGAACAGAGGATCGGAGGAAAGGAGGCTGGAGAGTGAAGAGGTGTCCTTCAGCTGCGCCTTTTCGGCGATTACATCCCGGCGGCAGGGTTCCCCCTCGACATCCAGGGCGAGAAACACACGCGCGCGCCGCGTGTCGCGGATCATGAGACGGCCCAGGAAGCGCACGAGTCCGGCGTTTCGGGCCAGCGCCTCCCATTCAGGTGTCGCCTGCGCGCCGATGGCTTCCCGGAGCGCTTCCTCGTCGACGATCCCGGCCACGTTGGTGAGGCCGGGTGCACGCCTCCGCGCCTCCTCGACCTGCTCGCGGAACGCCTCGTTGCCGACGACGCCGTCCAGGTATTCGTAGCCGCTTTCACGCATCACCGCGACTTCGGCCGCCGGCAACCATTGTTCCGGCGCGTCGCCGATCAGGAGATCGAGCACTCTGCGGAACTTCGACGGCGACGCGGCGACGCCGACCGCGCTCTTCAGCCAGCGGCCCGCCTCCTCGACCACATCGGCACACTCGGTCTCCACGGTCTGTCGGAGCCTGACTTCCAATTGACGCGCCCGCTCCCGGCTCACCCCGAAATCGTTACCCAGAGCGGCGAGTTTGGCCGGGTTCCACGAGTATGTGCGCTTGCGGGCAATCGCCTGGCGCCGAGGGTCCAGCGACTCCATGACCCTGGCAAACTCGGACCCCATCTGGATCTCGGTTCGAAGAGCGCCGGCAGCTTCGATGAAGTTGATGTACCGGGCCAACTCGCTGAACCCGCTCTCTTCGACGAGGGCTCTGAAATCGAGTTTGGATAGATCGGCCAGGTTCTCGGCGCCGTGTATGAGAACGGCACAACCCAGCACGCGGTCCAACGCCTCTTGGTAGGTCGGTAACGTAATCGGGGCCATCACCCGGCTCGGCTTTTCAAGTGGTTTGTCTAGGAAACCTCCACATAAACCCGTGTGGCGTCAAGCGATTGCGGCGTTTGGGGACAGGTTGCCAGGCGCGCGGATTGTGGGTACGATCCTGCCCATGACGCTACGCACGGCCACCCGTACCCATACTTTCACAGAGTCGGTCATCCGCGAGATGACCCGCGTCGCACGTCGATTCGACGCCATCAATCTCGCGCAGGGCTTTCCCGATTTTTCCGCGCCGCAGCTTCTCAAGGATGCCGCGTGCCGGGCCATTCAGGCCGACGTAAACCAGTACGCGATCACCTGGGGCACAACCGCGATTCGCGACGCACTCGTGCAGAAATACCGTGATTGGTACGGCATGGAGGTCGACCCCGACGCGGAGATCACCGTGACGTGCGGGGCCACGGAGGCGATGGCGGCGGTGATGCTGGCCTGCGTCGACCCGCGCGACGAGGTCATCGTCATGGAACCCTTCTACGAGAACTACGGCCCCGATGCGGTCCTGTGCGATGCGGCCCCGGTCTTCCTGCCCCTGCGGCCCCCCCGGTTCCGGCTCGACGCCGACGAATTGCGCGGCCTGGTCACCCCCCGGACGCGGGCCATCGTCGTCAACACGCCCAACAATCCCTCCGGCCGCGTCTTCGACCACGAGGAGATGACCGCGGTGGCCGGGATCTGCATGGAGCACGACCTGCTCGCGATCACGGACGAAATCTACGAGCACATCATCTACGAGGGCGAGCACATTCCTATGGCCATGATCCCGGGGATGCGCGAGCGGACGGTCGTGATCTCGGGGCTCTCCAAGACCTTCAGCGTCACCGGCTGGCGCATAGGCACCATCATCGCGCCGCCCGACCTGACCTCGGCGATCCGCAAGGTCCACGACTTCCTCACCGTCGGGGCACCGGCTCCCCTGCAGGCGGCGTGCGCGGACGGGATGAAGGGCCTCGGGCGCGACTATTACGCCACAATGGCCCGGGAGTACCTCGAGCGGCGCGACATCCTCTACGGCGGTCTGCGCGACTCCGGGTTCCGCTGCAGTCCCCCCGAGGGCGCCTACTACATCATGGCCGACTTTTCGGAGTTGAGCGATCTCGACGACGTCGCGTTCAGCAAGTTCCTCGCGCGCGAGTGCGGCGTGGCGCCGGTTCCGGGGTCGTCCTTCTACAACCGGCCCGCCGATGGCGCCACCCTGGTCCGCTTCGCCTTCTGCAAGCGGGCGGAGACGCTGGAGCGCGCCGTCGACCGGTTGCGGGCCTTTTTCTAGCAGTATCCGCGGACAGGATCCGGTCTCGGGCCGAATCTGAAACAGTACCGCGCGGCCGTCGGTCGGGAACCTTGAAACACCCGGACGGAATCAACGTATCCCAACTCGTGCGGGATCGTTTGGCGCCGATCATTCGCCGGATGGTGTCCTTCGTGGCCCCCGGGGAAGACTGCCTCGAACCGCACGTGACACTCCATATCCAGCAACAAGGGAAGGATCCTTCCATGAGAAACACCCAGAGCATTCCATCCGCCGCCCTGGCCCTTGCCATCGCGCTCGGCGCCGGCAGCGCCGGGGCGCAGACCACCGCCGAGGTGACCGTCCCGGAGGTTGAGGCCATCGAGGCAGACGCCCACGCCTCGCTCGACGACCTGTCCGCGTGGAAACGCGCGGCAAGACTCTTTCGCCGCGCCGCGGACCTTCGGCCCGAGGGCGACCCTGGCGCAACGGAAAACCTGATCTACGCTGCCCGACTGTCGTACTACGAGGGCAACGAACGGCAAGCGGTTCGTGACTTCGAGGCCGCGGGCCGGCGCGCACTCGCCATCGGCGATGTGGTCGTTGCCGCCAACGCGTTCACCGATGCCGCCTGGATCGCGCAGCAGCGCGGCTCCGGCGAGCGGGCCCTGGCGCTGTTGAGCAGGGCTGAGCTTCTCTCTAGGTCGCCGCTCATTCCGGAGGACGAGCGGACGCACCTGCGAGCCAGGTGGGGAGCAGCGGGCCCGCAGCAGTAGGGGCCATCGAGGCTGCTTTTTTCCGGTAGCCGGGACAATCGCGGGGCGTCTCTCCGGAGGCGCCCCGCAACTCCCGGCAGCGATCACACGCGGGCGTGCGGTTGACCGGATCAATCGGGAGTGCATCTTCGTAGCAGTCGGCGGACAGACCCGCGCGTCGCACCGAGAACGGCGAGGGACCCTGCCTTGTTCCACGGACTGCCCGGCGCGAAAACCCAACCCCCGAGGAGGCGCCCGGTGTCACAAGGCCGATCCGGCGGGATCACCTCCGGCGTCGCCCGCAAGGGCGTAATCGCCGCGGGGATTCTGGCCGCGCTGATGGCGTGCTTTCTGATCGCGGGCATCCTCCTTCCGGGAACCGTGGAAGTCACGCGCTCCCTCGACATCGAGGCCCCGCCCGAAGTCATATTCCCGCTCCTCGAGGCGCCGTCCGCCTGGGACAGCTGGACCCCGTGGGGCGAAGTCGAATCGCGCCTTGAAGGCCCCCCCGCGGGCGCCGGTGCACGCCGGGTGTGGGACGACGCGCAGATGGGATCGGGCGCGCTCACGATCGTCGCGGCAACGCCTCCGTCGAGTGTGGCCTACCTTGTGGAGGTCGAGGACGGGGCGATCCGCTTCGAGGGCTCCTTCACCGTCGAGGGCCGCGGCAGCACGTCGCGCGTCACCTGGTCCGAGCGCGTGGACCTGGGCTGGAACCCCTTGCTGGGATGGACCGCTCTCGGAATGGAGGAATCCCAGGGGCTGCAGTTGGAGGAAAGCCTGGCCCGGCTGAAGGAACAGGCCGAGTCGGGGCGCTGACGGCTCGCTGCCGCGACGGTCCCGCTGCTGCGGCCGCGTCCCCTTACAGCCTCTCGAGGGCGAGCTTGATCAGTTCGTCGTTGGAGCGCGTCTGGCGCATCACCCGCTGCAGCTCGTCCATCGCCTGGGCCGGCATCGAGTCGGACAACTGGCGGCGCATCGCCCGCGAGAGCCTCAGCGCTTCCGGCGAGAGCAGCAGCTCCTCCTTGCGCGTCGCGGAAGCCTTCAGGTCGATCGCGGGATAGATCCGCCGGTCGGCCAGCTCGCGGCTGAGGACGAGTTCACTGTTCCCCGTGCCCTTGAACTCCTCGAAGATCACCTGGTCCATGCGGGATCCCGTGTCCACGAGCGCGGTCGCGATGATGGTCAGCGAGCCCCCGCCCTGGTCCTCCTTGATGAGGCGGGCGCTGCCCAGAAACCGCTTCGGCTTCTCGAGCGAGCTGGCGTCCAGGCCTCCGGACAGCGTGCGTCCGCTGCCCTCCTCCACCGTGTTGTGCGCGCGCGCAAGGCGCGTAATCGAATCGAGGATAATGACGACGTGGCGGCCGGCCTCCACCCGGCGCCGGCATCGCGCCAGCGTCATCTCGGCCACCTGGCAGTGGCGTTCGGCCGTCAGGTCGAAGGTCGACGCGATGACCTCGCCGAAGCCGCACGCCTCCATCTCGGTGACCTCCTCCGGGCGCTCGTCGACCAGCAGGACGATCAGTTCGCATTCGGGATGGTTCTTGGCGACCCCCTCGGCGATCGCCTGCAGGACGGTGGTCTTCCCGGCCTTGGCAGGCGCCACGATCATCGCGCGCTGGCCCTTTCCGAGCGGGCAGAAGAGATCGATCACACGGTTGGTCAGGTCGGGTTCGCCCGCGAACTCCCTGCCGCACTCCAGCTTGAGCTGGTGGCGCGGATGGAGCGCACTGAGCCGGTTGAAGTCGGGCCGTTGGGCCGCGCTGTCGGGGGGCTGCCCGTTGACCAGGTCGAGGTACCTGAGCGGCGGGCTCTTGCCGTTGCGCGGACGCCTCCCGACGATCCCCGCCAACTCGTCGCCGGTGCGAAGGCCGAATCGGTGGATGAGGCGGGATCCCACATAGATGTCGTCCTTGCCGGGCACGTAGCCGGCATCCGGTCTGCGGATGAAACCCGATCCGCTCCCGAGGACCTCCAGTATCCCGAGGGGCTCGCCCGGCTCGCGATTCCTGTCATTCAGATTCGGTTGAGGCCCTTGCCTGCGCGGTCCGCGGGGGCGACCCCGCCGTCCACGCCTGGGCTTCGTCGCTGGAGCTGCCCCGGCGGGCGCGTCTTTTTTCGACGCCTCGGACTGCGGCACCGCGGAAGACCCCTGTCCTGCGGACCCCTGGGTTGCAGTCTGGTCGCCGGCCTGTTGGGCCGTGGTTTCGTTTTCCCCGGATACCGGGGTTTCTTGATCGGTCACGATTGTCACACCTTCCGGAAGCGGTGCCCGGCCCTTCCCGGGCCTCGTGCTACTCATCCTCGTCGAACAGGAGCACCGGGGATTCCGGGCCACGCCACGGAACACACCCTGGAACAGAACCGAGCCGGAGGAATTCACCCATCTCGGCATCGGCAGGAAACCTTGCTACGAACCGCCTTCGGTCCGAAAGCGCGCCGCCACGGCAAAACAATGCCTCGATATCAACGCGACGCTGTGCAATGAAGATCCATAGCGTGACCGTACTTCGCAAGTGCCTCCTTCGGGATCGGGTGTCTCGAGCACCTTGCGCGACGCGGACGCCCGGCAGACCTTCGGGTTCGCCGAGGCCGGAGGGAATTCGTGGATGAAAGCGGGAATCAAGCTGCCGGACGATGGGCGGTCGCGGCAAAGCTGATCCTCACCATCGGTCCGTTCGTCCTGTTGCTGGCTTTGTACGCCCTGTTTCGCTGGGCGTCGTGACTGGTGCGCGTCGGAGGCCGGCCGGGCCGTGCTGTCCCCGCGCGGGGGCAAGTGTGTCACGCGGCGTGGACACGGGTCGGCGCAGGGCCCGGGCGAGCAGCCCTTCGCGGAACCGCGTTGGCAGGGCCACGGCCCCATTGACCGGCCCCGGAAGAGTTGGCACGATGAATGCATGACCCTCCCACTGTGTGCACTCGCATTCGGAGGTTGATATGAGGAAAACCAGCGCAATCCTGACCATCGCAACGGCTCTGGCCGCACCCGCGATGGGTACCGCTCAGGTCGCGGACCACATCTCCCTGTACCGGGGAGGCGGCTTTGGGCTCGGCAGCTATTCGTCCTTCGGCGCAGGATTCGGGTTCCACGTGGGCGGCTGGGGGGCCTCGCTGGGGTTCTCCCTGGGATTCGGCAGCGGATTCTACGACAACTACCACGGCCTGTACCGGCCCTTCAACACACCGTTCGTTGATTGCTGGGACGACTACTGGTACGACCCTTATGACGCGTGCCACGGATTCGGCCCCTTCTGGGGACCCGGCTACGGCCACTGGAGCGCGTACAACCCGTGGCGGTTCGGCTTCCTCGGCTGGCCGTCGCCCCGCTACGCTCGTTCGCACTGGTACGGGTTTCCCCCCTTCTGGAGCGACTACTGGGGCCCCTCCTGGGGTGGCTACGATCCCTGGTACGGTCCTCGGTATCGTCGCTACTACGACTATCCGGGCACGCGGGTGGTGCGGCGGACGCCCCTGTACGGGCCACGATTCAAGGAGTATCCGGCACCCCCGGTCTACGTGACGGACAACGGACCGGAACGTCCGGTGTCTCGGTTGGGCGGGATGAGGGGAGCGGGCGGATACGGTACCGGCGCCACTCGGCCGGATGACAGGGGTGCCTATTCGATCGGAACGCGCACTGCACGTCCGCGGGACGGCTCCGACGCGAGACCGACACCTCCCCGCGTGCGCGCCAGACCTCGCGCGGACGGCGGTGCCGCGCCAACCACCCGGGCGCGTCCCCGAAACGGCGCCGGCGGCTCGGACGAGGCGCGGCCACGGGACACGCGCACGATTCGACCCGGAGTCGCGCAGCGGCCTCCCATCGCGACTTCGCGGCCCGATACCCGGCGGCCGTCGACGAGGAGCGCTCCGGCCCGCGTCCGGCAGCCCACACCAATCCGTTCCGCGCCTCCGCGCATCAGGAGCCGTCCCCTGCCGCGTGAGCAGATCGAGCCGCCCAGGCGTGAAGCACCGGGGGTACGGTCGACCCCCTCGAGGCGACCCTCGCCCACCGTACGGTCGGTTCCGTCGCGGATGCCGACGCCCAGGGCCAGACCCGCGCCATCGCGTGCGCCCACGCCCAAGGCCCGCTCGGCACCGTCGAGGGGTTCGGCCCCCAAGGCCCGCTCGGCACCGGCGAGGGGCTCGGCGCCCAGAGTGCGCCCGGCTCCGTCTCGCGCCCCCCAGCCCAAGGCGCGCTCGGCACCGGCGCGCGGTTCCGGAAACAGGAAGTCCCCGCCCCGGCGTCCTGCTCGTCGGCCCGGCGGTTAGCGTCGCGGCGGTTCAGGCCGCCGGCACTCCGTCCTTGACCCGTGTCTTGAGCGGACTGCCCCCGATCCAGTAGCACAGCTCCGCCAGGTCGGAGACGCCCCAGAGGGCAAAGTCGGCGCGTTTCCCCGGTTCGAGCGTGCCCCGGTCGCCCTGCAGTGCAAGCACCTCCGCGGCGGCGCTCGTAAACCCGAGCAGCGCCTCCTCGGGGGTCAGGCCGAACTGGATGCATCCCAGGTTCAGGATGAGGCCGACGTTGGTGATGGGCGACGACCCCGGGTTTGCGTCGGTGGCGAGGGCCATGTTGACGCCGGCCCGTCTCAGGGCGCTGACGGGCGGCCTGCGGTCCGCCACCAGGGTGTACGCCGCGCCGGGGAGGAGGACCGCGCTCACCTTGGCGCCGGCCATGGCCTCGACGCCCTCCGGCGACAGGTACTCCACGTGATCGGCCGAGCGGGCTCCTGCGGCGGCAGCGAGCGCTCCCCCGCCCTGGTCGGAGAGCTGGTCGGCGTGGAGGCGGCCGTGCAGTCCCGCGGCGATGCCGGCTTCGAGGACTGTCCGGGTCTCGGCGGGGGTGAAGGCGATGTTCTCGCAGAAGGCGTCAACGGCGGTCGCGTGGCCCTGCCCTACCGCGGCCGGGATGATCTCGTCGACGATCAGGCGTACGTACTCGCTGCGGCGGTGTCGGTATTCGGCAGGAATCGTGTGGGCGGCAAGCAGTGTGGGCGAGATGTCGACGGGGAGGTGGCCGGGCAGGCTGGCGGCCACTTCGAGCATGCGCAGCTCGGTTTCGAGGTCGAGGCCGTAGCCCGATTTCACCTCGATCGTGGTCACGCCCCAGGCGGCCAGCTCCTTCGCGCGGGCGGCCGCGGCCGAGGCGAGCTCGTCGTTCGAGGCCTCGCGGGTGGCCCGCACCGTGGACATGATGCCGCCGCCGGCCCGGGCGATCTCCTCGTAGGACTCTCCGCGCAGCCGGCGGCGGAAATCGGCGGTGCGGTCTCCGCCGAAGACGATGTGGGTGTGGCAGTCGATCAATCCGGGCGTGAGCCACGCGCCCCCGCACCTCAGGACCTCGGGCGTGGAGGCTATCCGGTGCGCGGGAAGGTCCGCCATTCTGCCCACCCACGCGATCCGTCCGCCGGCGCTGGCGATCGCCCCGTCTGCGATAATGCCGAGCGACCGCCCGGTCATCGTCGCGAGATTGACCTCGGTCCAGAGTCTGTCCCACGGTTTTTCGGGCATCCTGGCTCCTGAGGGGCTGCCGATTTCGCCGTCCCGCCCACCGGATCCCGCGCGGTCAGTCCCTGCACGGCACGCGATTCCGGGCCAGATTGATGCATCGTTTCCCGCCGTTCCGCAATCTGTCGCCGAGGAGACTTCGTGCCGCCCCGGACACCGGACCGACCCCCACTCCACTTCGACCGGCTCCTGATCGGGGACCGGTGGGAGCGCGATGTGCGGATGGAAACCGGGGGCGATGGCCGCGTTGCCGCGCTCTCGCCACGGGGTTCGGGCGAGGGATGCGAACGGGTAGCCGGATGGGCGGTGCCGGGGGTTCCCAACGTGCACAGCCACTCCTTTCAGCGCGCCATGGCGGGACTCGCGGAAGGGTGCGGGCCGGATTCGTTCTGGCGTTGGCGGGACGTCATGTACGCGTTTGTCGACCGCCTGACCCCCGGCGATGTCGAGGCGATCACGGCGCAGCTGTACGTGGAGATGCTGAAATCGGGCTTCACCTGCGTCGGCGAGTTCCACTACCTCCACCACGCGCCTGGCGGACGCAGGTACGACGATCCGGCAGAGATGAGCGGGCGGATCGTCGCGGCGGCCCGAACGGTCGGGATCGGTCTGGTGCACATGCCGGTCGTGTACGAGGCCGGCGGCTTCGGCGGGAACGCGCTGCAGGGTGGGCAACGGCGGTTTCGCATGGATCTGGAGGGTGCGGCGGGGCTGCTTGAGGCGCTCCGAGGGGAGTCGTTCGAGCCGGGCGTTCAGCTGGGGTGGGCGCTGCACAGCCTCAGGGCCGTCTCGCGGGAGACGCTGGGACGGCTGGACGAATTCGTTGCCGGCGATGCCCCCGTGCACATCCACATCGCCGAACAGGAGCGGGAAGTGCGCGACTGCCTCGCGCACCGCGGCGCACGGCCGGTCGAGTGGCTGCTCGACCATGCCCCGGTGGACTCGCGCTGGTGCCTGGTGCACGCGACCCACGTCGCGGATGAGGAGATGGACGGGATCGCGGCGAGGGGTGCCGTGGTCGGGCTCTGTCCGACCACGGAGGCGAATCTGGGGGACGGGTTGTTTCCGCTGGGGGCATTCGCCGCCGACGGCGGGCGCTTCGGGATCGGGACCGACAGTCACGTGTCTCGAAGCCCCGTGGAAGAGCTGCGGTTGCTGGACTACGGTCAGCGACTCGTGTCCCGCAGCCGCTCGGTGCTGGGGACCGAGCACGACAGCGCAGGGCGGGAGAAAGGGGCCCGGTCCGCGGTGCGGGACGCCGGGGGGCGGCGCGAAGGAGCCCTGTCGGGCGCCGGGGGCGCGTTGCTGGCCCACGCCTGGCGCGACGGGTGCGGGGCGCTGGGGTGGAACGCGGGCACCATTGACGCCGGTGCCAGGGCCGACCTCGTGGTGCTGGATGATGGACATCCCGCCCTGCTGGGTCGCGGCGGGGAAACGGTGCTCGATTCGTGGGTGTTCTCGGGGACGGAGAACCCGGTTCGGCACGTGATGGTGGGGGGACGCTGGGTTGTACGGGACGGGCGCCACCGCCGGGAGGAAGAAGTGAAGGAGGCGTTTGCGGAGGTCGTCAGGCGTCATTCACGGGTTGCGTGACTCCGTCTTCCGGTCACGCCAGCGGCGCCGCTACCCCATCGGGATCCGGACGCCCTTCGTCCTGGCCGTCTCCAGCGCCTCCTCGTAGCCCGCGTCCGCGTGCCGCGCCACCCCCAGCCCGGGGTCGTTGGTCAGGACCCGCTCGATCCGCGTGCGCATCTCCGGGGTCCCGTCGGCGACGAGTACCTGTCCCGCGTGCAGCGAGTCCCCGATTCCCACGCCGCCGCCATGGTGAAACGACACCCAGCTCGCCCCGGACGCCGTGTTCAGCAGCGCGTTGAGCACCGGCCAGTCCGCGACGGCGTCGGTTCCGTCCTTCATCGCCTCCGTTTCGCGGTGGGGCGACGCCACCGAACCCGTATCGAGGTGGTCGCGGCCGATCACGACCGGGGCGCTGATCTCGCCGCGCGCGACGAGGTCGTTGATAGCGACTCCGAAGCTCGCCCGCTCCCCCTGCCCCAGCCAGCAGATCCGCGCGGGCAGCCCCTGGAAGGCCACCTGCTCGCGCGCCATGCGGATCCAGCGGCAGAGGTGCTCGTCTTCGGGAAACATCTCGAGCACCAGGTCGTCGGTGCGGTGGATGTCGGCGGGATCGCCCGACAGCGCCACCCAGCGGAACGGTCCCTTGCCCTGGCAGAAGAGCGGGCGCACGTAGGCGGGCACGAAGCCCGGGTAGGCGAATGCGTCGTCGAAGCCGGCATCGCGGGCGTAGCCGCGCAGGTTGTTGCCGTAGTCGACGGCGATCGCGCCCCGCTTCGTCATGTCCACGATCGCCTCGCAGTGGGCGCGGATCGATGCCATCGCGTGCAAGCGATATTGCGATCGATCGACAGTTCGCAAGACGGCGGCCTCATCGACCGAGAAACCGCAAGGCACGTACCCGTCCACGGGATCGTGGGCGGATGTCTGGTCGGTCACGATGTCGGGGGTGATGCCCCGCCGCACCAGCTCCGGGAGCACGTCCGCGCAGTTGCCGACCAGCCCCACCGACAGCGCCTCGCCCGCCCCGGCCGCCCCCAGCATCCACCCCACCGCCTCGTCCAGGTCGTCCGTCATGCGGTCGCAGTAGCGCGTCTCGATGCGGCGCCGGATCCGTTCCGGGTCGACCTCGACGACGAGGATGGCGGCGCCGTTCATCGTCCCCGCGAGGGGCTGCGCGCCGCCCATGCCGCCCATGCCGCCCGTCAGGATCCACCTGCCGGCAAGCGACCCGCCGAAATGAGTGCGGGCCATCGCCCCGAACGTCTCGTACGTCCCCTGCAGGATCCCCTGGGTGCCGATGTAGATCCACGAGCCCGCAGTCATCTGGCCGTACATCATCAGGCCCTGCCGCTCCAGTTCGTGGAAGTGCTCCCACGTCGCCCAGCGGCCAACCAGGTTGGAGTTGGCGATCAGGACGCGCGGGGCGTGGGCATGGGTGCGGAAGATTCCCACCGGCTTGCCCGACTGGACCAGCAGCGTCTCGTCGTCCTCGAGGGTCCGCAGGGCCTCGGTGATCGCGTCGAAGGCGGCCCAGCTGCGGGCCGCCCGGCCGGTGCCCCCGTAGACAACCAGCTCGTCCGGCCTCTCGGCCACCTCCGGATCGAGGTTGTTCATCAGCATCCGCAGCGCCGCCTCCTGCGTCCATCCCCTGCAGCTGAGGCCGGTGCCGCGCGGGGCGCGGACGAGCCGCGAGACATTGGTGCCTGTCATTTTCATCTCCTGTCGGGCCCGTGTGCATCACCGGTTGAACGCCGCGGGGATTCCTTCACGAGCCGTCACGCCCCGAGCCGGTCAGCGCTCCCGCCCGGACCAGCCCTGTCAACACCGCGATATCATCGCTCAGCACCCGGTCCTCGACCAGCGGCGGCACCTCGGCGCGCACCGCTCGCAACGCGCGCTCCACACCCGCCCCCGCACGCATCGGCCGGTGGAACTCCACCGCCTGCGCTCCGCAGAGCAATTCCACGGCCAGCACCGTCTCCAGCAGCGCGATGCTCCTGCGCACCTTGCGCGCGGCCGCCATGCCCATCGACACGTGGTCCTCCTGCGACGCGCTCGTGGAGACCGAGTCGACGCTGGCGGGCGATGCCAGCACGCGCATCTCGGCCAGGGCGTCGGCCGCGACGACCTGCGCGATCATCAGGCCCGAACGGGCACCGGGCGCGGTGGTCAGGAAGGCGGGGAGGCCCGACAGATCGGGGTTCAGGAGGCGGTCGATCCGGCGCTCGCTGATCGAGGCCAGGTCGGCCGCCGCGATCGCGACCAGGTCCAGGCACTGGGCGACGATCTGCGCGTGGAAGTTTCCCCCGCTGAGCACACGCACCGCGCCGGAGCCATCCTCGGGGCGGGGGTCGTCTTCCCCGACCGGAACGACCAGCGGGTTGTCGGTGGTGGAGTTCGCCTCGGTCGTCAGGATCCTTGCGGCGTACCCATGGGCCTCCCGCGCCGCGCCGTGGACCTGCGGCATGCACCGGAGCGAGTAGGCATCCTGCACGCGCGCGTCCCCGGTCCTGTGGGATTCGCGGATCTCGGAGCCCGCCAGCAAGGCGCACAGCCTCCGAGCGCTCTCGATCTGGCCGGGGTGGGGCCGGGCCGCATGGATCTCGTCCCGGAACGCTTCGGGTGTCCCCCGCAGCCCTTCAAGGGTGGTCGCGCCCGCAACGTCGGCGGTGTCGAGCGCGCGTCCGAACCGCATGAGCGCCAGGGCGCCGATCGCCGTCACGGCCTGGGTTCCGTTGACGAGCGCCAGCCCTTCCTTTTCGGCGAGTTCGAGGGGCGCGATCCCGGCCCGGTCCAGGAGCTCGGACGCTTCCGCCACCTCGCCGCCGGCCTCGGCCCGCCCCTCCCCCATCAGCGCCAGCGCCACATGCGCCAGCGGCGCCAGGTCACCGCTCGCTCCCACCGACCCGATCTCGGGCACCATGGGATGGATTGCGTGGCTGAGGAGGTCGAGGAGGCGCTCGACCACGACCAGGCGGCACCCGGACTGCCCCCGGGCGAGCGCGTTGGCCCTGAGCAGGAGGATGGCGCGGACTTCCGCGGCAGGCAGCGGCCGTCCCGTCCCGGCCGAGTGGCTCCTGACCAGGTTGCGCTGCAGCGCCCGCTGTTCGTCGCGCGCGATCCGCACCTGTGCCAGCCTGCCGAAGCCCGTGTTGACGCCGTAGACGGGTCCGTCGGCATCGAGGAGGCGCTCCAGCCGCTGCCGTGAGCGCCGCACCCGTTCGGCGGCGCCCTCGTCGAGCCGCACCGGGACGCGGCCCCGCGCCACGGCTTCGACCTGGGCGAGCGTGAGCCCCATCCCGTCGATGGTGATCATGCGGCCGGGCCGCCGTGCGCCGGGCCCGCGCCGCGTGCCGCCGTCCCCCCTCGCGCAGGCCTGAGAGCGACGAACTCTTCCCTGGTCAGCGTGTGGTCCGCGCCCTCCCAGTAATCTTCGAGCTCCACCCCAAGTCCGTCGGCCAGGCGGTTGACGTAGTTGTAGTACGATGTGACCTGGCAGATGTCGAGAATCGCGGCGTCCCCGAATCCGGCGGCCCGAAGCGCGTCCGTGTCGGCGGACGTCATGCCCCCCGGGTCGCGGGTCAGCTTGATCGCGTAGTCCAGCATGGCGCTATCGCCGTCCGTCAGGGAATCCGGGCGCTTGCCCCGGGCCAGGGCGTCGCCGAGATCAGGCGTGCCGGTGATCCTGCGGAGTCCCGCTCCGTGGTGGTTGATTCAATAGAAGCAGTCGTTCGCGGCGGACACCGCCACCGCGATCATCTCGCGCTGCAACCTGGAGAGCGGCGAGCGGCCGGTCATGAGGTGGCGGTAGAGATCATGGTGGTGCTCCATGGAAGGCGGGTTCAATGAATGGACACGCAGGATGTTGTCCAGGTTCCCCCGCGCGTCCGAGTACCGCGCGTAGAGCTTCGCCAGTTCGGGTCCGGCTTCGTCGCGATTGGTGTATCGTATGTGGGCCATGTTGAATCAAAATAGCCGGAGAGCAGCGAATGTTCATGATACCCAGGAGCTTCCGCCGCGTGTTTAGCGTCACGGGCATGGCGATCGGCGGCGGTACTGCCGTCCGAACCCTCGCCGTCCTCGTCGCGGCCGTGGTGTCGGCGACGAGCGCGGTCCACGCACAGGACGAGTTCGGGCGGATGGTTGCCGTGTCGGGCGAGACCGTCCTGGTCGGCAAGCCGGGCCCCGCCCGAGGACCCGCGGCGCTGTACCGGTTCGAGCGGGACAACACGGGCGCGTGGGTGCTCGCGACCTCGTTTTCGCCGCCGGGGACCGCCGAGCTGGGGTACCGCCTGGCGCCCTCCATGCAGTGGAGCGGCGATCGACTGGTGGTGGGCTCCGCGGATCCCGATGTGGAGGTCGGAGCGCATGTCTTCCGCGGTACATCCGCCGGCCTGGTGCACGAAACCGGGCTGGAGCTTTTCCGGCCGGCGAACCCCGGCCAGGCCGCGGATCCCGGGGGCCCGGGCGGTGCGGCGCTGGACTTCCCCGGGATCATGCGGATCCTCGCGCCGCCGCTGCGCACGGTGGCGGTGGGCCGGGACCAGGTGGCGGTGTCGGTCGCGGGAGACGGTGCAAGCCCCCCCGCCGTGTACCTCTATCAGCGGGACGCGCGGCGCGGGTGGCAGCCTCCCACCCTGGTGCAGCTCCCCGGACCCGCCTCCGAGTACCCGGACTTCGGGGCCGCGATGGCTTTCCGGCGGGACGAAGTGCTGGTTTCGTCGCCGAGCGCGGACGAGGTGGGCCGCGTGTTCGTTTTCCGGCCGCAGGACAGCGAGCTCGGGAACGTCACGCTGGCGCCGGCGGATTCGCTGGCGGCGGGAGCGCGCTTCGGAGCCACGCTGGCGGTCGACGGCAGCCGCATGCTGGTGGGGGCGCCGGGGGCCCGGGGGGGAAGCGGGCTGGTGTACGCATTCCGGCGCTTCGATCCCGGCGAGTGGGAGCAGCACCAGGTGCTTTCCCTCGGCGCGGATGAAGGCGGCGCGGCCCCGGGGTCCTTCGGAGCGACGCTCGCCCTGCTCGGTGACGAGCTGTGGGTGGGGGAGCCGGGCGCGGAGTCGGGCGCGGGCCGGGTCCACCGGTTCCGGTTGATCGACGGGGAGTGGCAGCCCGAGCCGGTCGCCATACCCCAGACCGCGCCCGGGGCAGGACTGGGCACGGCGATTGCGCTGGGGAGCCGCGTCGCGGTCGTGGGCGCGCCGGGAACGGACGGCGGCTACGGGGCCGCCATGGTGTTCACCCGGGAGCTGGGCGGACCCTGGGGCGAGGCCGAGTGGCTCAGCCCCGGACCCGGACCCGAAGCCGTGACCGGGGGGGAGGTCACCTGCGAGGACGGCGCCGCGGCGGCATTCTCCTGCGACAACGTCGACCTCATCGCCTTCCTCCCGAATTCCGCGCTCGGCGGCGGCCCCGGCGAGCGCGTCAGCGACGTGTGGGGCTGGTCGGACCCGGAGACCGGCCGCGAGTACGCCCTGGTCGGCCGCACCGGCGGCGCGGCGATCGTCGACATCACCGACCCGGCGGCCCCGCGCCATGTCGGCACCGTCCCCGCCAACCCGAGCGGCGCGCGGGACCTCAAGGTCTACGCCGACCACCTCTTCTTCACCGGCGACGGCGCCGGCGCCCACGGGCTCGTCGTCTTCGACCTCACCCGCCTCCGCGACGCCGTCCCCGATCCAACCAGCCCCACCGGCGGCGTCGATTTCGAGCCCGACGCCGTCTACCGCGGCATCGAAAGCGCCCACAACCTCGTGATGGACGCCGAGAGCGGCTTCGCCTTCCCCGTCGGCGCGAGCGGCGGCGGCGAGACCTGCGGCGGCGGCCTCCACATGGTCGATGTGCGCGATCCCAAGGCCCCAGTCTTCGCGGGCTGCTTCACCGACACCGTCGGGCTCATCGCGCCCGGACGCACCCACGACGCCCAGTGCGTCGTCTACCGGGGCCCCGACGACCGCTACCAGGGCCGCCAGCTCTGCTTCATCTCGAACGAGACGCTGCTGAGGATCGTCGACATCACCGACAAGGAGGCCCCCGCCCCCATCGGCGCCGCCAGCCACCCCGGCGTGGCCTACATCCACCAGGGCTGGCTCACCGAAGACCACCGCTACTACTACCTGGACGACGAGCTCGACGAACTGGTCGGCACGGCCCCGAGAACCCGCACCTTCATTTACGACGTGGCGGAACTCGACGACCCAATCCTGGTCGGCCACGTCGACGGCCCGACCGGTGCGACCGACCACAACCTCTACGTCAAGGGCGACCGGATGTACCAGGCCAACTACCAGGCCGGCTTCCGCGTCTTCGACATCAGCGATCCGGAGGCGCCGGAGGAGATCGGCTGGTTCGACACCACTCCGTACGAAGGCGATCCGCCCGGGTTCGTGGGAGCGTGGACGGCCTACCCCTACTTCGAGAGCGGCACGGTGGTCGTCACCAGCATGTACGAGGGGCTGTTTCTGCTGAGGCCGAGGCCCAGACAGCTGATTCCCTGACCACGACGGGGCACTTCGCGCGATCCATCCATTACGGCGCGCGGGCACACCGCCAGAGAGGCGCCGGGCGGATTCGAACCGCCGAATGGAGGTTTTGCAGACCTCTGCCTTACCACTTGGCTACGGCGCCGATACAAAAGGGGCGCGGCAGTCGGCCGTCGCCCCCGGAAGCAGTTGGCGGCGCGCCTCGACCCGTCAGGGACGGCGTCAAGACGCGGCTGGACTGCCAGTATCAGAGCGGGAAACCGGACTCGAACCGGCGACCCCCACCTTGGCAAGGTGGTGCTCTACCAACTGAGCTATTCCCGCGAAGCGGCACCCCGATTCCGGATGCCGGGGCCCTCCCGCGGCAACGCTTCCCGGGAGCGCGTCGTCAGAAGGGACAGCAACGTTAGGGACGGGGCCCGAGAGTGTCAACCGCGACCCGGCGTTCGTCCGTCAAGCGGTTGGCGAAGCTCCGCCACGCGCGGCGGCTCCGTTCTCGCCCGCAACGGTCGCTATTATCTTGTCTCCGCCAGCGCCTTCTTCCCGGATGAGCCGTGCCCGGTAACCGCTCGACAGTCCTCACTCTCCTCTCCCTCCTCCTGAGCACCGGCGGTCTGTCCTTCCCGGAGCCGGCGGGCGCCCAGGAGCCCTATTCCCTCCTGGTCCCGCGCGGGCACGTACGCCTAGGCGTACTGGGCCAGTACTCGACCTTCTCGGACCTCTACCAGATCGGCAGCCGTACCGACAGCCCCCACAGTCTGGGGGACCTGTTCAGCGGACCCGTCGGCAGCAGCATATTCCCGTTCCTCGGCGAGCCTGAGGCGTCCGTGCGCGCGCTGATCGAGGATGAATACGACCTGAGCCTGGGTGCCATGTCGTCGGTGGTCGAAAAGAGCACGGCACTGGTTCCCGTGGCGGTGGACGTGGGCGTCTTTGACTGGCTGACAGTCGGTGCCGTGGTTCCGCTTGTACAGAACGAAACGGAGTTCGCAACGACGTTCGCGGCCGACTCGGCCAGCGCCAACGCGGGGTTCAGTCCGGGGATGGAGGATCCGGCCGCGGTCACCGGATTCCTCAATGGTCTTCAGGGTTCGATCGGTGCCTACGACATGTTCCGCGGCGAGACCTGCGGGGTGGATCCAATGTCCGATGCCTGCCGGGACGCCACGGCGCTGCTGGCGGATGCGCGCTCCTTCCACTCGCTCCTGTCGCTGATGTACGGAAGCATGTTCGCGCCGCTCTCCAGGTCCGCGGCCGGGATGGCGCTCGAGGCTCGGCTGGCCGCGTTCGCGGAGGCCTTCGGAGCCGCCGGCGTCACCGGGATCCCGGCGATGATGCCCCTGGCGAACACACTGCTGACCACCGAGGACCTCGAGCGGCTGGTCTCCGAGCCCGCTTTCGGCATCGAATCGGACACCCCGTTCGAGAACTGGAGGTCGCTCTGGCGCCTCGGCGACATCGAGGTGAGGGCGGACGCGCGCATCTTCGAGATCGGCGATCGCGGGACTCCGAACCAGCTCACCCTGGGTGCGGGCGCCATGGCACGCCTGCCCACGGGCGTCCAGGACAATCCCGCCAACTTCCTGGACTCGGGCAGCGGCGACAGGCAGCTCGACGTGGAGTTGCGGGGATGGATGAATGGCCGCTGGCGTGGCAGCGTGGGGCTCTGGGCCGACTTCCGCTACGGCACCCAGCTCCAGGGAAGCACGGTGCGGCGGGTCTCCGACCCAGGGATCGCCTTCGCGCTCCGGTCGACGGAGACTGCGCTCGACTGGAGACCGGGCGACTACCAGTTCCTGGAGCTGTCGCCCTGGTATCGGATCACCGACGCGATGTCCGTGGTGGGCGGGTATCGGTATTTCCGCAAAGGGGAGGACGCGTTCAGCCTCCCGGTGTTCGTGCCGGTCGACGAGACGGCGGCAGCCCAGGCGGCCGGACCGACTGCCAACGACCCCGGCATTCTCGTCCCTGGCAGCGGCGGGTCGGCCAGCCAGGCGCTCCTCGGCATGGTGTACAACCGGGGGGCGTACCTGGGAGACGATGGCGTGGCCGGTGACCCCCTTGAAGTCCGCGTGATGTATCGCAGAACGATCGGCGGGAGCGGCGGAATGCCCGTTGCGGAGTCGCTGGAGGTTGGGTTCCGGTTTTTTGTGGGGATCTGGGGGCGGCAGGTCACCGCCCCGGAGGAGACGTAAGCCGCGTCGCCACCTGCTTCAAGCCTCCCAACTCGTCCGAAAGGACCAGTTCGGCGCCGTCGAAGAAGGCCGTACTCCCAAGCATCCATTCCTGTTCTTTCGACTGCAAGGAAACGGGAATCGCTTCTCTCGACCGGAGATCGAACACAAAGCCGATCGCATCCCGGTGCGTCACCCTGGCGAAGAGGCGCCCATCCGGCAGCGCATCGAATTCCGTCACCGAATTGACGGCCAGCACGCCACCTCCAAATCCCTCCATGCGCCGTCTACGCTGCGCAGCCTTGTCAGCTCGGATGTCTCCAGGGAAGAGGAGAACGCTCCCATCAACACCGTCATCCTCGAAGGTGACGAGTGCGAATTGCAGTCCGTCCAGAACATGAACCTTTCCGTCGAGCGTGACTGCAACATGATTCGTGGGGCGAAACCTGGTCGCATCGGTACCCGGCTGCAGCGCGCCGGGAATGCGCCCGAACGGGACTGTCCCCTCGTCGGTTACACGGGCGAGGTAGTAGCCGGGAAAGGCGTCGCCGCTGACCAGGAAACCCAGTTCGGGATGGACGGCAACGTCGTTGAAGTCGCCCGCGAGCGCGAAGCTGTCCGTTACCTTACCCGCCCAGGTGAGATGGTAGAGCCGCGACAGCCCCTGGTCCAATACCGCCACTCCCTCGCGACTGCTTGCGAGACGGCTCGGGAATTGGAATTCACCCGGACCTTCGCCCTGCCTTCCGGATTCAAGGAGAGGGTTCAGCTGCCGGTCCAGGAACACCACCTTCCGGTTCCGCCCGTCAGCAACGGCATAGCGGGACGTGGTGCCGACGATCGCCGCAACCGATCCGAAGAGAGCCCTCGGGTCGTTCCAGGCCAGTTCGGCAAGACCTGGACCGATGGTGTAGCCCTGCCGACTCTCGACAAGCTCGAGAGCATCGACGGCCAGACGAGCCTCATCGACCACAGGTGTTCGCGGAAAGGAATCACACGCCGCCTGGCTCGCGCAGATCATGCCTGCGGCAAGGAGAAGTGCCTTGGACATTGGTCCGGACGGCTTGCCGGGTTCGGCGGAGCATGCCAACGGAGTCACACTAGTCCCTTTCGCCCGCGTCTGTCGATTCCGTATAGTTGTCGCAACGAACCTCCAAACGGTCACCATCGCTCATGAGGTAGGTTCCCACATAGTACTCGATCGTGGTGCTACTCCCACCCTCCATGTTTCCCCCGATGCTTCCCCCGACGCCCCCCTTCTTCCCGCCGACGCTGGCATTCAGCCCGCCGCCTAGGTTGGTGGTTTCGGTCACCTTCCGAGACCCCAGTAGAGTGCCGGTCACGGGATTGTCGGCTCCTCCGGAAATGTAATCTGCACAGGGAGATTGGGCGATCGCCCCAGGCGGGGCTGCAACCACCAACAACACCAGGAGTGTCATGAGGGCGCTCAGCGCCAACTGCCTAACGTAAGTGGCGGTTTGCTCAGACAAAGTCGCAGCGACCAGTTGCTTCGGAGTTGAGTAAGTCATCTTGCTTCCTCCCCTTGTTTGGGACACTTTTCAACCCAGTGGGCTTCCACCGGCGGAAAGCAAAGTGAGGCTCGCTTCATACTTCGTACCATGTCTTTTTTCGCCTTATTGTTGTCGTTTCATCCCCTTTGTTTGCTCGCTTCCGAGCCGGCGCTCGCCGAGATCCCCAAAAAGACATCGTCAACGGCCTTGCGGACCCAGAGTTCCAATGGCATGACCGGCAACTGACTCGGACTCCGTCCAATGAGTCTCTTTGTGAATCTGCTCCACCCTGCGACATCGCTGAAGCCAAGTCGGAGGGCAACGGTATCGACGCGGAACCCCTCGGCCCGGAGTGCCATGCCATGGAGTAGTCGAATCCACCGGAGCGCCCGAGAGAACGAGTAACCGTGTCGGGTCGATGCTCTTGACAGATAGGCGGGACGACACCTCAACCTCTTGGCCACGCCCGCCACAGATGACAGATACGGGACGTGCCGTGCCCCCCCCCCACCAGTTTTCATTTCCGGTATTGAGCCCGGCACGGGTATCAACACCGTGCGTGCGCTGGGTCTGCAGCCCCGGAATCCCCTCGACGGACTGTAACGCAGCCATGCGCAGTCCAGTTCTTGCCAAGGGCGGACCCGGACAGGCATTCAGGAAGAGAGCGACGGTTTCCACGAAGCCCATTTGTGTCCTCCGACAGCAACTCTGTCAATACCTGGCCAGCGAACACCGTGCCAATCTATAAGTGGATGTACGTTCAAGCCACCGGAGGTATTGCAGGAATTGGGTCTACCCGTCGGGAACCGCTACTCCCAGCAACTCCCGCGCATGTTCCAGCGACGGCCCCGACTCCGGATCACCGCCCAGCAACCGCGCGATCTCGTGGACGCGCTCCGCCCGCGCCAACCGCCTCAACCCCGTCTCCGCCACGCCATCCACCGCACCCTTCTCCACCACGAAGTGATTGACGGCGCGGGCCGCGATGCGGGCCAGGTGGGTCACCGCAAACACCTGGCGCCCCCGGGCCACAGCCTCGAGCCGCTCGCCGACCTTGTCGGCCACCACGCCGCCGATCCCGGCGTCGATTTCGTCGAAAATGAGGGTGGGGAGGTCGTCGATGTCGGTGAGAACCGATTTGAGGGCGAGCATGACGCGCGACAGTTCGCCGCCCGAAGCGATTCGCGACAGCGGTCCCGGGGGAAAGCCGGGGTTCATGGTGGCCATGAAGCGGACGCGCTCGAGGCCGTGGACCGAAGGCTCGGGCAGGGCCTCGAAGTCGACGCGGAAACGCCCGCCCTCGAGGCCCAGGCTCGGGAAAAGGGCATCGGTCTCGCGGGCAAGGCGGCCAGCCGCGTCCCGGCGGCGGCGCGACAGCTTCGCCGCTGCTGTTGCACATGTTTTCTGCGCATGCACAGCTTTATTGTGCAATTCGGTGGCATCCAGTTCGGCCGTTTCGAGTTCGGAGAGTTCGCGCGCCAGGGTCTCCCCGGTTTCGATCACCGCCGCGAGGGTTGGGCCGTACTTCCGCATCAGCGCCTGGAGGAGGGCCTGCCGTTCGTGCAGGCGTTCGAGCCGCGCGGGGTCGTGGTCGATCGCGTCGCCGTATGAGCGCAGCTCCGCGGCGGCGTCGGAGACGCTGTGGTAGGCGTCTTCCAGCGCCGAGGCGGTGGGGGCCAGCGCCGGGTCGATCTCGGCGAGGCGGCGCAGGCGGGCGGCCGCGTCGGACAGGCGGTCGGTGACGGCTTCGTCGTCGTCGTGCAGGAGAGCCTGCAGCGCGTAGCTCTCGCGCATGAGCAGGTCGGCGTTGGCGAGGCGGTTGACCTCGGACTGGATCTCGTCGTCCTCCCCGGGCCGGATGCGGGCGCCGCGGATTTCGCCGAGACGGAAGCGGATGAAGTCGGCCCGGCTCTCCAGATCGCGGCGCCGGTCCGCAAGCGCGTCGAGCCGTCGCTGCAGTTCGGCCGCGCGCCGAAAATGCGCGGCAACCTCCCCCGCGAGCTCCCTGCACTCGCCGAACGCATCCAGCACCTCGCGCTGGAAGGCCGCCGACATGAGGCGCTGGTGCTCGTGCTGGCCGTGAATGTCCACCAGAAGCGCGCCGATGCGCCGCAGCAGCGCGGCCGTCGCCGGGGAGCCGTTGATCCATGCGCGGCTGCGTCCCTCGCTGCGGACCTCGCGCCTCATCACCAGGTGGCCGTCGTCCGCCTCCAGACCCTGTTCGTCGAGCGCCGCCGCGAGATCCGCGTCGCCCTGAACATCAAACACACCCTCCACCGTGGCCCGCTCCTCACCGCTGCGCACGACCGACGACGACGCGCGGCCGCCCAGCAGGATCTCCAGCGCATCCACCACGATCGACTTCCCGGCGCCCGTCTCCCCCGAAATCACGTTGAGCCCGGGCTCCAGGCGCAGCAGTGCGCTTCGGAGGACGGCGAAGTTGCGGATTCGCAGCTCGATCAGCATGGCGTTCCTGGCGGGTCGGTCCTGGCGCCGGCGGCGCGGCAGGTCAATTGTGGCGACCCCCGGCGGGCGTTGCCATGGCTGGATGGGCACACCGTGCTGACGGAACCATGGCTGGATGGGTACCCGGTGCGGCCAGTGGCGGCAGTTTGCGCTTCCCGGGCGTCCGGAGGCCAGCCGGCACTCACCCCCCGAGCAGCGGACCCGCGGCCCAGCTGAGCTTCTGGCGGAGGGTCGCGAAGAAGGAATGCCCCGGGAGTCGGATCAGACCCACGCGGAAGGTCCCCATCCGCACGACGACCCGCTCTTTGTGCCCCACGGGGCCGCCCTCCTGCCCGTCCACGGTGAGGAAGAGGGATTCGCGGCGGTCCAGCGCCGTCACGGTGATCTCACCGTCGCCGGGGACAACCACCGGGCGGAGCGCCAGCGTGTGGGGGAGGATCGGCGTGACCACGAAGCAATTCAGATTGGGCACGATGATCGGCCCGCCTGCCGAGAGCGAATAGGCGGTAGACCCGGTGGGGGTGGACAGGATCACGCCGTCGCCCGAGAAGCTCCCGATCTCTTCCAGGTCGTCCTGCGGGCCCACCCAGAGGTCCAGGCGCGCCACCTGCGCCGCCCCGGACTTGTGGACGACCAGGTCGTTGAGCGCGGCATGGGACTCGCGAACCTCTCCCGCGGCATTCAGCACCTCGGCGTGCAGCGTCTGGCGCCGTTCGAGCGAGAAGTCGCCCCCGAGGACGGCCCTCAGTCCCTCCTCCAGCCCCTCGGCGGACACCGAAGTGAGGAAGCCCAGGTAGCCCAGATTGATGCCGAGCACCGGTATATCTCGTCCGAACACGGCGCGCGCGGTGCGCAGCAGCGTCCCGTCTCCCCCCAGGGAGATGACGAGGTCGACTTGCTGGGTGTGAAGGTCGACAGTGTCGAGACCGGGGGCCGCCGGGGTCAGGTCCGGCTCGACGCCGACCGAGGCGCCGAACTCCCGAGCGACGCCCGCGATGGTGCGGCACGCCGCGCCGACGCGTCCGTTGGGTCCCCCCGCCGGGGCCCGGCCCACGATCGCTATCGTCTGGAACTGCATGTCCTCACCGCTTGCGTTCGATCACGAATCGGGCGAGCTGGCGGAGCCGGGGCGCGCCCAGGCCGGCGGCGTCGAGGACGGCCAGTCCCCGCGCTACCAGCGTCCGGGCCCGCTCCCGGGCACCGTCGACGCCCAGTAGCAAAACATAGGTGGACTTGGCGAAGTCCGCGTCCGAGGGGCGCTTGCCGAGGACCTCCGCCGAGCCGGTCGCGTCCAGCACATCGTCCATGACCTGAAATGCCAGCCCCAGGTCCCGGCCGAAGCTCCGTACGGCTGCGAGCGCCTCCCGGGACGCTCCCGCGGCCATCGCTCCCATCTCCAGCGAGGCGGTCAGCAACGCGCCGGTCTTGAGGCCGTGAAGGGCGGCCAGTTCGGCCTCGGAAAGGGACTGCCCCTCGGCAGCGAGGTCCAGCGCCTGGCCTCCGATCATGCCGCCCGCGCCCGCCGCCTGCAGCAGGGCCTCCACGATGCCCGTGGCCTCGGCGGCGGACCGGCCCAGCTTCAGCGCAGACTCCCAGGCCCACGCGGCAGCCCACGGGATCAGCGCGGCTCCGGCGGCGGTCGCGGCCTTCACCCCGTGCGAGATGTGGACCGTGGGGCGCCCCCGGCGCAGCGGCGCGTCGTCCATGCACGGCAGATCGTCGTGGATGAGCGAGTAGGCGTGGATGATCTCCACCGACGCGGCCAGGTCGTACAGGGCGTCGGAGGGTGTACCACCGAGTTCCGTGCAGGTGGTAACCACCAGGATGGGCCGCAGCCGCTTTCCGCCGCTCAGCACGCCGTCTTCGGCGGCCGCCTGGACATCCTGCTCCACCACCGCGGCCAGGCCGTCCAGACTCCGTCGCAGCGCTTCCTCCACCTGCATGCGGTGGGACTGCATGAAGCCCTTGAGATCCTGGTCAGACATCGTCTCCGGCATCGTTCCCGGCTCCCGGCGTCTCCATCGGACGGACCTTCTCGCCGCTGCTTCCGATCAGCTCCTCCACCCTGAGCTCGGCTTTCGCGAGGGTCTCCTGGGCACGTCGCAAGTGGCCCACACCCTCCTCGAAGAGCGCCAGGGCGTCGTCGAGCCCCAGTGCGTCGGAGTCCAGCAGGCGAACGATCTCCTCGATGCGCTCGATGCGGCGGTCGAGTCCGGCGTCAGCTTCCATGGGTAGACCCTGGTCGGTTCGGGGTGGGCGGGGCGGTCACGGTGCGAGTGGGTGGCGCGGTCACCGTGCAGGGCACGTTGCCGTCGACGACGCGGAGGCGGAATTCGCGGGCCGCCGGGAAGTCTCCGATCGCGCGCAGGAGGCGGCCGTCGGTGTCGAGGGGGACCGCGTAGCCCCGGGCCAGGGTCGCGATGGGAGAACGGGCCTCCATGGCCGCCGCTGCTTCGGCCAGGCGCGCCCTCTCCCGTCCGATCCGCCGTTTCATCGCGGCCGCCAGATCGAGGGCTCCCTCGTCCAGCCTCAGGCCATAGGCGCCCACCACCCCCCGCGCATGGCCGAAGAGGTCGTCGCGGGCGCGATCGAGCCGCCAGCGCCGCGAACGCGCCTGACCGGCCAGGGCGCGGCCAAGCCTGTGGCCGAATCCCGCGAGCCGCTCGGCAATGGCCCTGCCGTCCGGCGCGACGGCCTCGGCGGCGGCCGACGGGGTCGCGGCCCGCCGGTCGGCCACCAGGTCGCAGATCGTCACATCGGTCTCGTGGCCCACCCCGGACACCACGGGCACCGGACACTCGGCCACCGCGCGCGCCACCGGCTCCTCGTTGAAGCCCCACAGATCCTCTATCGAGCCGCCACCGCGCGCGACGATCACCACATCCACGCCGCGCGCTGCCACGATGCCGATCGCGTCGGCGATCCCGCTCCCGCTCCCCGGCCCCTGCACACCGGTCCCCCGCACCAGGAGGCGGACCCACGGCGCCCGCCGCGCCGTCACCGCGATGATGTCCCGCAGCGCCGCGCTCGTCGGCGACGTCACGACCCCCACCGCGCGCGGATAGGCAGGCAGCGGACGCTTCCGCGCCCGGTCGGTGAGGCCCTCGGCGTCCAGCCGCTTGCGCAGCCGCTCGAAGGCGAGCTTCCACATCCCGTCCGCGTCCTCGGCCTCGAGCCTGCTGACGACGAACTGGTAGCTCCCCCTGGCCTCGTAGAGGGTGAGCCCTCCGAAGACCCGCAGGGTCATCCCCTCTTCCGGGTCGGTGGGCAGGGTCCTCGCCTCGCGCCGGAACATGACGCAGCGGATCTGCGCCGACCGGTCCTTCAGGGTGAAATAGCAGTGGCCCGAGCGGTGGCGGTTGAAGTTGGCCACCTCGCCCGTCACCCACAGCTGCGGCAGGGTCTCCTCGAGCAGGAGGCGAACGGCCTTGTTGACCTGGCTGACCGTCCACACCCGGGGAGCGGGGGGCGGTGCCGGCGGGTCCGCGAAGAGATCCAGGTTGCGTTCCTCCGTCAACCGGCCGCCTTCCTCAGTCTGATCGCCGCCTCGACCGTGTTGGCCAGCAGCATGGCGATGGTCATCGGTCCCACACCACCCGGCACCGGCGTGATCGCCGAGGCCACCTCGCTCACCCCCTCGAAGTCGACGTCTCCCACCACGCGGTAGCCGCGCGGGCGCGTCGGGTCGTCGACGCGGTTGGTCCCCACGTCGATCACCGTGACGCCCGGCTTGACCATGTCCCTTGTGATCGTGTTGGGCCACCCCACGGCTGCGATCACGATGTCCGCCGTGCGGGTGATGGCGCCCAGGTCGCCGGTGCGGCTGTGCGCGACGGTCACCGTGGCGTTGCCGCCGGGAGCCTTGCGCAGCAGCAGGAGCGCCATTGGCTTGCCGACGATGTTGGAGCGTCCCACGATGACCGCGTGCTTGCCCGAAGGGTCGACCCCGCTCCTGACCAGCATCTCGATCACGCCCCGCGGCGTGCATGGGGCCAGAACGTCGGGGTCGCCGGTGGCCAGCCGCCCGACATTCACCGGGTGGAAGCCGTCCACGTCCTTGTCTGGATTGATCGCCAGGAGGACCTTGGCGTCGTCGATCTGGGGCGGCAGCGGCAGCTGGACGAGGATGCCGTGGATCTCCGGGTCGTTGTTGAGCTCGTCGATGAGCGCGAGCAGATCCTCCTCGCTCGTCGACGCGGGCAGCGTCACCTGTCGCGAGTGGATGCCGGCTTCAGCCGCCGCCTTGCCCTTCATCCCGACGTAGAGCCGGCTCGCCGCATCGTCGCCGACCAGCACGGTGGCCAGGCCGGGCACGAGCCCCTCTTCCCTGAGCCCGGCGACCTGCTCGTTGAGCTCGTCCCGAATCTCGCGGGCGATTTCCTTTCCTGAAATGATCTTTGCGGACATGCGTTTCCTGTGTGTGGGTTGATGGTTGACCAGGGGGTTGACCAGACCGCTACCGGGCGAAGTCGACGGCCCGGGTCTCGCGGATCACGACCACCTTGATCTGGCCCGGGTACTGGAGTTCGCTCTCGATCTTGCGGGCCACCGCTTCGGAGATCCGGGCCATGCCGTCGTCGGTGACCTGTCCCGGCTCGACCATGACGCGCAGCTCCCGGCCGGCCTGAATCGCGAAGCACCGCTCCACTCCGGGGTGCTCGGTGGCAATCTCCTCGAGCTTCTCCAGGCGCTTCACGTAGCCCTCGAACATCTCCCGGCGCGCCCCGGGGCGCGAACCGCTGATCGCGTCGGCGGCGGTGACGAGCCACGCCTCCGGATAGCGGTGCGGTTCTTCATCGTGGTGGGCCTTGATCGAGTTCAGGACCAGGTCCGGCTCGTTGTGCCGCTTGCACAGGCGGTACCCCAGCTCCACGTGCGTGAGTTCCTGCTCGTGGGTAAGTCCCTTGCCGACATCGTGCAGCAGCCCCGCGCGCCGCGTCATCTGCACGTCGAGGCCCATCTCGGCAGCCATGTTCCCCGCCAGCAGGGCGACTTCGCGCGCATGCGCCAGCTGGTTCTGGCCGTACGAGGTGCGGAACTTCAGCCGCCCGAGCACCTTGACGATCTCGGGATGGACGTTGTGGATCCCGAGCCCGTACAGGGCCTCCTCGGCCGCTTCGCGCATCTCGGTTTCGACATCCTGCTCGCTCTTCGCCACCACCTCCTCGATGCGCCCGGGGTGGATCCGTCCGTCCTCGATGAGCCTCGCCAGCGAGAGGCGGGCCACCTCGCGGCGGACCGGGTTGTAGCCGGAGAGCACCACGGCTTCCGGCGTGTCGTCGATGATGACGTCGATCCCGGTCGCCTGCTCGAAGGCGCGGATATTGCGCCCCTCGCGGCCGATGATCCTGCCTTTCATCTCGTCCGACGGGAGCTGGACGACCGAAACGGTGAGCTGGGCGGTCTCGTCGGCGGCCATCCGCTGGATCGCCATCGCGACCACGCGCTTGCCCTCCCGGTCCGCGGTGCGCTGCGCTTCCTCCTTGATCTCCCGCAGGCTGTTGGCGGCCTCCGCCCGGGCCTCGTCGACCATGTCCGACATCAGCCTGGACTTCGCCTCGTCGGCGGAAATCCCCGCGATCGCTTCGAGGCGGGAGCGGGCGTCGGCGAGGGCGCGCACCACGTCGGCGCGCCGTTCGGCGACCTCGCGCTCCCCTTCCTTCAGCGTCCGGGCCTGCTCCTCCAGCGCGCCGGCCCGCTCGTCGAGCGCGTCCTGCCTGCGGTCGAGCTGGTCGGACTTGCGGTCGGCGGCCTCGACGCGCTGCTGCAGACGATGCTCACCGCGCTCGACTTCTTCGCGGCGGCGGCCCTCTTCCTGCTCCCAGGATTCCCTGAGGCGGAACCTCGTCTCCTTGGCCTGCAATTCGGCGGCGCGGCGCAGGCTGGCGGCTTCCTCTTCCGCCCGCTTGCGGATGCGTGACGCTTCGTCTCGCCCAGCTTCCGTTTCCTTGCGCTGTCGTGACCGCTCCCGACCCCTGCCCAGGAGGTATGCCACGACTGCGGCAACAGCCGCGCCGGCCGCCAGGGACAAACCCAGCGGATCCATGTATTCTCTCCACGACCGAACGGCGTTCGGCCATCGAATTCGACAGTGGCAGCCAGGTCGACACAGCCCGATCCCGGCTCCCGATTACGACCTTTACGATAGGCCGCGGCGCGACGGGCGCGCAACCCGAACCGCGGCCTGCCGGCTAGCGGATCTCGGGGCCGCCGGTGCGGTTGTCGGGGACGAAGCGGTCACGGGCCGGCATCTCGATCGCAACCAGCGACGCCGAGTCGAGGACGGCGTCTTCCGGCAGCATTCCGTTGAGGTGCAGCACATAGGCCGTGATCGCGTAGACGTCGTCGTCGGAGAGCGATCCCGGGGTCGCCTGGGGCATCGCCCGGCGCGTGTAGTCGAAGAAGGTGGTCGCGTACGGCCAGTAGGCGCCGAACACCCGCCCCGGGGGCCACGGATCCCAGTCGCCGGCGGCGACGAAGCGGTCGTTGGGACCCTCCGTGCCGGTGACGCCGTGGCACTGCATGCACGCCAGCTCATAGATCTCGCGGCCGGCGGCCACGGACCCGCTGCCGGGCGGCAGACCTTCGCCGTCGGGTTTCACATCGATGTCCCAGAGTGCGACGCGCTCCTCGGAGGCGTCGCTGCCGAAGCCGAATCGCTCCGGTGCATCGGCCGCGAGGGGAGCGCTCCAGTCTCCGCCGGCATCCGATCCGGCCGCGCCGGCGCCGGGCCCGGAGGCATCCGGCGCGCAGGCGGCAAGGGCGCCCACCATCATCCACACCGCGCTGCGGCTTGCGCCGTCCCGCGCCAGGCGCCTCACAGCAGGTCTCCCAGACCGAAGGTGACGGTTCCGTCGGAAGCGATCTTCCAGGCGCGCTGGTGATTGTGGTGATAGGCCGTTCCCTCGCCCCGGGCGTCCCACAGCTGCTGCACGGTGGGCTGCACGTACCCGGTCTCGTCGGTGGCGCGGCTGAGGATGACCGTCTCGCGGCCGTCCCAGTTCCACAGGTGCCGGAAGCGCACCGTCGATTTCGAGAGGATCGGCGGCTGCAGGGCGGCGTCGGCCCACGAGCGGCCGCCGTCGGTGCTGATCTCGACCCGCGTGATGCGCCCGCGTCCCGTCCAGGCCAGCCCCTCGATCTCCCACCAGCCGCCCTCGGGAAGCACGAACGGGTACGAGGGGAAAGTGATGATCGACTTGGCGTCCATGACGAAGCTGAACTGCCGCGCGGTGCCGTCCTTCAGGGGATCGGTGTAGCGCGAGGTCTCGTCGCGGGTCATGGTGGGCCGGTCCGTGACCTCGATTCGCCTCAGCCATTTCACCTGTGCGTTGCCCTCCCAGCCCGGGAGCAGGAGACGCACGGGGTATCCCTGTTCGGGGCGGATTGCCTCGCCGTTCTGACCGTATGCCAGCATCGAGTCGTCCATCGCCTTGTCGAGGGGGACGCTGCGCCCCATGACGGCCGCGTCGCCCCCTTCGGCGAGGATCCAGCTGGCGCCGGGGCGGACCCCGACCTCGCGCAGGATCGTCGATAGCATCACGCCCGTCCACTCGCTGGTGCTGAGCAGACCGTCGAGCTGCTGGGGCGAGATGTTGGTGGGCATGCGGTTGCGGTTGTACGCTCCGCCCCCGTTCCCGGAGCACTCGATGAAGCAGATGCGGGAGGTCTGCGGATAGCGCCGCAGATCGGCCATGCGGAAGACCATCGGGCGCTCGACCATCCCGTGCACGAGCAGTTCGTGGTCCTCGGCGAGGATTTCGGGGATCCCCGCGTGATGGCGTTCGAAGTGCAGGTCGGAGGGCGTGATCGTCCCCTGCAGGTCCTGGAGCGGCGTGCGGGAGGAACTCGACAGCGCCAGCGTCCGGAGCAGGCGGCGGGGCTGCTCGCCCGTTGCCCGGCGGCCGACCTCGGAGACGAAGCGGCCCGGGACCTTCGTGGGATCGACCGGCGGCACCGCCACCTCCTGCGCTCCGGCCCTGATCGCGTCGAAGCGAGTCATGACCAGGCCCGTGGCGGCGGTCCCGGAGGCCGCGGCGAGCCAGGCCCGGCGTGAGTACTTCGTTCGTTGTCCGGCTGGCATGTCGTCAATCCTCCGCTCTGGGTTGTGTTTCGTCCCCGGCGCTAGCCCCCGAGTTCCGCCTCGATGCTGGCCGTGAGCCCCTCCAGGCGCTCGCCGATCCGGGCGCGCTCCCGCAGCAGCTCGTCGGAGAGGTCGAGCGCCGCCATGATGGCTGCGTTCTTGGTGCTGACGCCACCCTTTCCCGCCGCTTTCCTCATGCGCTCATCGACCAGCGCGGCGCAGCGACGGGTGTACTCCGCGTCGGCGTCGGCGCGCAGCGTGTACTCCTCCCCCGCGATCTCCACGCGAATCGCGGTTCTCGGTTCGGTGTCGCTCATCGCCTGTCCTCCAGAAACCGTATGCTGGCGAGGATCTGGTCGATGCGCTCGCGGCCCCGTTCGATGCGGAGGCGAAGTTCGGCGTTCTCGGTCTCGACCTCCTCGACGCGGCGCGACAGCGCAGCGGGATCCTGCCGGCCGTCCACGAACTGCCGGAGAAGCTCGTCGCTGCGGTCGGCCCGCGTCCGGGCGTCCGCCTCCGACTGCCGCGCCTCCCGAATCTCCGCGATCAGGCGCCGCACCGCCGCCTCGAGCGCTTCGATCCCGGGAACCGCCGCCGCCGACTCCTCAGCTTCTCGGTTCGACACCCGTTGCCTCCTTGACCTTCTTCAGCACCCGCCGGCAGGCCCGATCGACCTCCTTGTCCGTCAGGGTCCGGCCCCGGGCCCGAAAGCGCAAGCGAATGGCTACCGAGCGCGTGCCCGGCGGCAGGTCGTCGCCCGTGTAAAGGTCGAACAACCCGGCTTCCTCCAACAGATGTCCGCCGCCCGCCCGGGCCGCGCGCAGCACCTCTCCGGCCGCAACTTCCCCGCGAACCAGGAAGGCCACGTCACGCTGCGAAGCGGGCTGGTCGGGCAGTTCGCGCGCGGTAACCGCCGCCTTCCGATCCGGCGATGCGGGCAGCCCGATCTCGGCGCCCACGACCGTGCCCGCCCACGGCGGCAGATCCATGGCCGCGGGACGGATCTCTCCGCCCCGGCCCACTACCCCGCCCGCCGCATTCACCAGCTCGAAGCAGCGGCCCGCCACGAACGCGTCGGCGGCCAATCCGGACGCCTCCGCGGTGGATGCCGCGTCCTCACCCCCCGGGTCCGCACCGGCCGCCCCGCCCCGCGCCGGCACCACCGTCCCGCCCGGCCAGGCCTCATCGGCGATCAGCTCCATGACGCGCGCGATGTCGTACACGTCGAAGCGGCGGTCCGAGCCACCCCACTGCATCGGCTCGCGGCGACCGTGCAGCACGACGGCGGCCCGCGCCGACTCGGCCGGAACGGAATCGCCGCCGGGCGCGAAGGCCGTCCCGAGTTCGAAGAGCCGCACATCGCGGACGCCCCGCGACAGGTTGCGCTCCAGGTGCGTGACCAGTCCGGGCAGGCGGTCGCGGCGCAGGCAGCTCTCGTCCGCGGACATGGGGTTGAGGAGCGGGACGTCGCCGTGCCGGGCGGGGCCGAGGGCGGGCGTCTGCGCCTCGCTGATGCCGTCGCCGGCGAGCCGGGCGCGCAGCCGGTCCTCGAGCTGGAAGAGGGGGTCGTCGGGGACGGTGCCGGGCCGGAAGGGCGAGAGCGTCGACGGGAAGACATCGTAGCCGTGCGTGCGCGCTACCTCCTCGATGAGGTCGACCTCGCGCAGGGTGTCGTAGCTGCGGTGCCCCGGAACCACGAATTCGATGCTGTCGTCGCCCCGGGTCGCCACCATGTAGCCGAGGGGGGCGAGCAGGGCGATGATCTCGCGGGGCGTGAACTCGACCCCGAGCAGATGCTTCACCCGTGAGGGCCGCAGCGCGACCACCGGGGCCTCCCACGGCGCCGGACAGGCGTCGATGACCTCGCCGTCGAGCGATCCCCCGGCCGCGGCGAGAATCAGCTCGACCGCCCGCAGCACCGCGGTCTCCATCGAGGTCGGGTCGACCCCCCGCTCGAAGCGGTAGCTCGCGTCGGTGGACATCCCCAGCGCGCGCCGGGTCGCCCGCACCTGCTTCGGCTCGAAGAGGGCGCACTCCAGCAGAATGTCCGCCGTCGCGTCCGATACCTCCGAGTCCCGTCCCCCCATCACCCCCGCAATCGCGACCGGCTCGCGCGCATCGCGGATCATCAGCATCTCGGGCGTGATCGCGCGCGCCTCGCCGTCGAGGGTGACCAGCGACTCCCCCGGCCGCGCGCGTCCGACCACGATCGTCCTGTCCGCCAGCCGGTCCAGGTCGAACGCGTGAAGCGGCTGGCCAAGCTCCAGCATGACGTAGTTGGTGGCGTCGACGACGTTGTTGATCGGGCGCGCGCCCGCCGCCCGCAGCCGGTCCGCGAGCCAGCCGGGCGACGGCCCCACGGTCACGCCGCGGATCACCGCCCCGAGGTAGCGCGGGCACAGCTCCGGATCCTCGATGCGGATGCGGACTCCCGCCGAGTCGGCCTCGGACCCTCCGCGGACGAAAGAGGCTCCCGCCCCGCCAGCCGTTGCCGCGTGCCCGCCGGCACCCGCGCCGGCCCCGTTCCCGCCCGTCCGCGGGAACGCCGGCAGCACGATCCCGTCCTGCCCCCTCGGGTGCAGTTCGCGCGCGATCCCCACGTGCGACAGCAGGTCGCCGCGATTGGGCGTCACCTCGACGTCGAACCGGAAGTCGTCCAGCCCCGCGGCCTTCGCGAACGGCGCGCCGGGGTCGAACTCGCCCTCCAGTGGCATGATCCCCGCGTGGTCTTCTCCGAGCTCGAGCTCCCGCTCCGAACAGAGCATCCCCTGGCTGAACTCCCCGCGGATCTTGCGCTTGCCGATCTTGAAGCCGCCGGGCAGGACCGCTCCGACCGGCGCGAAGGGATAGTATGCACCGGAGCGCACATCCGGGGCCCCGCAGACGACCGGCACCTCGCCGTCTGGGCCCATCACCCGGCAGAGGGTGAGACGGTCGGCGTTCGGATGCGGCCTCGCCTCGAGCACCTGGCCGATCACGATGTCGCGCAGCCCTTCCGAGAGATCGTCGACCTCCTCCACCGGCGCGCCCCGCAGCGCCAGCTGCGCCATCGCCTCGCGGGCGGTGAGGCCGATCCCCGGCGCCACGTCGCGCAGCCAGCGGAACGATACCTTCACCTGACGCCCCTCACGCCACGACCCCCTCGGCCACCGCGCCCGAACGCCGATTCCACCACCGCCCCCTCACGTGAACTGCCCCAGGAACCGCATGTCGTTCTCGTAGAAGAGCCGCAGATCCCTCACCCCGTGCCGCAGCAGCGCCACCCGGGCCGGCCCCATCCCGAAGGCCCACCCCGTGTAGCGCTCCGAGTCGTACCCCACGTTGTCGAGCACGGCGGGGTCGACCATCCCCGCGCCCATGATCTCGATCCAGTCGGTCTCTTCCTCCGTCCCGTCCTCGCGCACGATCACGCGCTTCACGTCCACCTCCGCCGACGGCTCCGTGAACGGGAAGAACGACGGCCGGAAGCGCACCTGCGTTCCGGGTCCCCAGAAGCGGCGCGCGAACTCGGCGAGCGTCGCCTTGAAATCCACGAAGGTGACGCCCTCGTCCACCACCAGCCCCTCGATCTGCGCGAAGGCGGGGGTGTGCGTCGCGTCGTAGGTGTCGCGGCGGTAGACCATCCCCGGCGCGATGATCCGGATGGGCGGCGGGTACTTCTCCATCGTGCGGATCTGCACCGGCGAGGTGTGGCTCCTCAGCAGCAGTCCCGGCGCCAGGTACAGCGTGTCCTGCTCGTCGGCGGCGGGGTGGTCCAGCGGCGTGTTGAGGGCGACGAAGTTGTACCACTCCGTGTCGACTTCGGGGCCGCGCGCGCGGGTGAATCCCAGGCCGCGGAAGATCGTCCAGATGTCGTCGACGGCCTGGCTGACCGGGTGGATCGTTCCGCGCCACTTCCTGCGCGGGGGCAGGGTGAGGTCGAGGTCCGGTTCGCGGCGGGGCTCCGCTGCGGCGAGTTCGGCCAGGCGGCCCTTGAGGGCGTCGCCGAGCGACTGCTTCGCCCGGTTCGCCGCCGCTCCCGCCGCCGGCCTCTCCTGCGCGCTGAGGCGCCCCAGCCCTCGCAGCAGCCTGGACAGACGCCCTTCCCTGCGGCCCAGATAGCGGACGCGGATCCGTTCGAGATCCGCCGCATCCCGCGCCTCGCGGATCGCGGCAAGCGCGTCCCGCTGAAGCTTCCGGAGCTCTTCGATCACAATCGGTTCGCGGTTGCTCGCCGGCCCGCCGGGCCAGGAGCCGGGTTCGCCGCCACGGACTCTAGTTACTGAGAGCCGACTTCGCCTGTTCGGCCAGCGACGCGAAGGCGTCCGGGCTCCTGATCGCCAGATCGGCCAGCGCCTTGCGGTCGAGCTCGACGCCCGCGCGCTGGAGTCCGTTCATGAACCGTGAATAGGACAGGTCGTTCTGGCGGGCGGCGGCGTTGATCCTTGTGATCCAGAGCCGGCGGAAGTTGCGCTTCTTCTTCTTGCGGTCCCGGTAGGCGTGCTCCCAGCCCTTCTCCACCGCATCCTTGGCGGTGCGGTACAGGTTCTTCCGTCCCCCGAAATATCCCTTCGCCGACCTGAGGATCTTCTTCTTGCGCTTGTTGCGCGCAACCGAACGTGTTGAACGCGGCATTGTATCGTCTCCCTGGCGTGTCCCTGTACTATGTGCCCGGCAACATCCGGCGCACGCGCTTCACGTCGGCGTCGGAGGTCAAGGTGCCCGTACGGAGCCGCCGCTTCCGTTTCCGGTTCTTCTTGGTAAGGATGTGGGACTTGTAGGCCCGCCTCCGCGCGAGCTTCCCCGATCCGGTCTTCCGGAAACGCTTCGCCGCGCCCCGGTTCGATTTCATCTTGGGCATGTTGTCTCCCGAGTACTTCAGCTAGTTCTTGAGCGGACTCAGAATCATGGTCATCTGATTCCTCTCGAAGTTGGGGTACTGCTCGACCTTCGCTTCCCCGTCCAGGTCCTTTGTCGCGCGCAGGAGAACGTCCCGCCCGAGCTCGGGGTGCGTCACCTGACGTCCCCTGAACATCATGGTGAGCTTGACCTTGTTCCCCTCCGCCAGGAATCGCCGTGCATGGCGGAGCTTGAAATCGTAGTCGTGCTCCTCGATTCCGGGACGGAACTTCACTTCCTTCAGCTGAACGGTGTGCTGCTTCCTGCGCGCTTCCCGCGCTGCGCGAGCCGCCTTGTACTTGTACTTCCCGTAGTCCATCAGGCGGACCACCGGCGGCCTCGAATCGGGCGCAACCTCCACCAGATCGAGCCCCCGCTGGGCGGCCCGGGCACGTGCTTCATCCAATGACACGATCCCGATCTGCCCACCCCGCTCGTCGATCAGACGAATCGGGCTGATGCGGATCTGTTCGTTCACCCGGACGCGTTTTTCTGCGATCTTCGTACTCTCCCTCTTGGTTGGGGTGTCAAGCCGCCCCGGCCCTCGCACCCGGTTACGAAAAAGCCCGGTAAACCCGGGCCGTTCGACCAGCCGGCCGGGCGTTCGCCCGCTGCCGACCTTGGAACCCGGAAGCCTTTCGGCCACGAAGGTGAGAGGCGGTCAGTCCTCTGCTTCCTGAAGTTGTCTTCTGCGCCTCCCTGCGGAGGCACAGACGCCTTCCCGCAGGGGCATAGATCTTAATTGTGGCGAAACGTGCCCGCGAATGTCAAGACAAGGCGCGGCTTGTGATCTCTTTCACAAGGCGTTGCGCGAACTCGCCCCGGTCCATCGCGACCTGCTTCTTCTTCGCGCCCCGCTTGCGCACCGACACGGTTCCGGCTTCGGCTTCGCGCTCACCGACGATTCCCATGTACGGCACCTTCATCGTCTCGGCCGCGCGGATCCGGTATCCCAGAGTGTCGCGTTCGTCGACTTCCACGCGGACGCCCTGGTCCTTCAGACCGGCAGCCAGCTCGCGCGCCGATGCCGCCCACTGCTCCGAAACCGGCAGGATGCGGACCTGCTCGGGAGCCAGCCAGAGCGGGAACGCACCCCCGTAGTGCTCGATGAGGCCGCCGATGAAACGCTCCATCGATCCCAGCAGCGTCCGGTGGATGACGACCGCCTGGTGCCGCTGGTTGTCGGAGCCCACGTACTCGAGCCCGAAGCGCTCCGGCATGAGGAAGTCGAGCTGGAAGGTCCCGCCCTGCCACTCGCGCCCGAGCGCGTCGGTGACGAGGATGTCGACCTTGGGCCCGTAGAAGGCGCCGCCGCCCTCGTCGAGTTCGAAATCGAGGCCGCGGTCGCGCAGCACGCCGGCGAGGCGGTCGGAGGCGGCATCGTAGACCGCCGGATCGCCGATCGCCTTCTCGGGGCGGGTCGAGAGCGCCGTGCGGTACTCGTAGCCGAATACCTTGAGCAGGTAGTCGCCGAGGTCGAGGAGGCGGTTGTACTCGTCGGCGATCTGGTCTTCGCGGATGAAGATGTGGGCGTCGTCCTGGGTGAAGGAGCGGACGCGCAGCATCCCGTGCAGCGCGCCGGACCGCTCGTAGCGGTAGCAGGTCCCCAGTTCGGCGAAGCGCAGTGGCAGGTCGCGGTAGGAGCGCACCGTGGACCGGTAGATCATGAAGTGATGGGGACAGTTCATCGGCTTCATGCGGAACCGGGCGCCGTCGTCGTCCATCGCCGGGAACATGTCGTCGGAGAAGACGTCGAGGTGCCCCGAGATGCGGTAGAGCTCCTCGCTGGCGACGTGGGGCGTGTAGACGATCTCGTAGCCGTGCTCGACGAGCGTCTCCCGCAGGAAGTCCTCGATGATGCGCCGGACGCGGCCGCCGTTCGGGTGCCAGAGGACGAAGCCGGGGCCGACCTCTTCCTGGATGGAAAAGAGGTCGAGGCGCTTGCCGAGGACGCGGTGGTCGCGCTTCTTCGCCTCCTCCAGGCGGTGCAGATGGGTGCGCAGGCCCTTCGCGCTGAAGAAGGCGGTGCCGTAGATGCGCTGCAGCATCTGGCGGCGTTCGTCGCCGCGCCAGTAGGCGCCCGCCGCGCTGAGCAGCTTGAAGTGGCGGAGCTTGCCGGTGCTGGGGATGTGCGGGCCGCGGCAGAGGTCCAGGAAGGGGCCGTCGCGGTAGACGGTGATGACCTCGTCGTCGTCGAACTCGTTGAGGCGTTCCAGTTTGAGGGCGTCGTCGGAGAAGAGGTCGCGGGCCTCGTCCTTTGTGACGACCTGCCGCTCGAAGGGGTGGTCGGCCTGGATGACGGCGTCCATGCGCTCCCCGATGGCCTCGATCTGCTCGGGCGTGAAGGGCTCGGGGACGTCGAAGTCGTAGTAGAAGCCGTCGTCGATGGCGGGGCCGAAGCCGATCCCGGCGCCCGGTACGAGGTCGCGCACGGCCGTGGCGAGGACATGGGCGGCCGAGTGGCGCAGGACGCCGAGCGCCTCCGGATCGCGTTCGGTGAGGAGGCGGACGGAGGCGCCGTCGGGGAGCGGGCGGTTCAGGTCGACGATCTCGCCGTCGACCACGGCGGCCAGGGCGGCGCGGGCGAGACCCGGGCCGATTTCGGCGGCGAGATCCGCGGCGCTCGCGCCGGCAGGCAGTTCGACCGCGCGCCCGTCGGGCAGACTGATGCTGATGGTATGGTTTTGCATGGCGGATAAGCTAACGCGGATCGGCCGTGGGATGGGCGCCCGCTACCGCCCCGGCGGCCACGGCGTACCGGTGACCCGGTCGAGCTGCCCCTCGCCCCGGCTCGGGCGGAAGGCCTCGCGGGTCGCCATGTTGAACCGGTCCCCCGGCGCCAGGAAGTAGAATAGCCCGCCGCTGTCGAGCGTCGCATTGGCATCGTAGATGACCGTGTAGCTCTCTCCGACCACCTCGAAGCGGTCTCCCTGCACGACGATGGCCGTGTTTTCGTCGATCCCGATGCCGAGCAGCTCGGGCTTGGCGCGGATCACCTCGATCAGGTCGAACTGGCGGTTGCGCCGCAGGAGGTGCTGGTCGATGCCGACCCCCTTCAGGAACCCCAGCCCCACCTCGTGATCGCCCATCATGATGGTGTTGGTGCGGGTGTCTCCGCGAACCAGGTACGAGCCCTGGATCGAGGCCCCGGCCGACGAGCCGCCGATCACGCCGCCGCGGTCGAGCACCGCCCACAGCGCGTCGTGGACCTTGGTGTCGAGGTAGGAGTCGGCCAGGCGCCACTGACGGCCGCCCGTGAACCAGACGCCGCGGGCGTCGAGGAGCGGTTCGACGAAGGCGTCGGTGTTCGCCACGTCGGGGTCGGTGGTGTGCAGGATCGTGATGTCGCGGGCGCCCGCGGCCTCGAAGGGGCGGCGGCCCCGGAAGTACTGATCGTATTCCTCCCCTCCACCGGCGGTGGGAATGATGACGATGGGTGCGGAAGGGCCGCCGGCCAGGTCGACGAAGCGGGCGAAGACGGCCGGGTCGGACAGGGCGCCGCCGGCGACGATGAGGCTGCCGTTGGCGGGGCCGACCTGCTGGGCCGACGCGGGTGCGATTGCGAGGACGGTCGCGGCCGCGATGGCGGTGAGGCAGGCGGTGGCCGCGGTGCGAAGCGGGAGTGGGGGGCGGAGGGGGCGGATGGCGTTCACGGCGGCGTTCCTTTGGGTGGCTGATGTGCGTTGGCGACTCACCGCGAAGTTGGGCCAATCCGCATCGGACCGCCAGCGATGGGGGGTGCGGGGGGGCGGGCGGACTCGGTGGTATCGGCTGGCCGCGAGGCCGCGTGGGGATCCGCGAAGAGCGTCAGCCGTTTTGCACCACGGCGGCCGGATGCGCAAGGTTATGACGAATGCCCACCATGACGACCGGTCCCGGAGACGCCCCGAAACGGGAGATGCGACGAATGACCAGATCCACCTGCACCGCGACGATCGGCACCCTCCTTCTTGCAGCCTGCACCACGGAACAGCGTCCGGCCGGTCCTCCCTCCACCGGACCCGAGCTGGTCGACGCCGCGATCGCCTACCACGATCCGCACGGACAGTGGTCGTCCTTCCGTCACACCCTGGTGATCGAACAGTCGCGCCCCGATGGCAGCGTGCGCACGGCCGACATTCGCATGGACGTCCGGCGTGGCGGCTACCGCTACGAGGAGGACACCGCCGGCGGGCTGCTGGTGAAGGGCATCGACGGGCGGGACTGCTTCGCCACCGTGGGCGGCCAGCCACCGACCGCGGAACAGGTCGAGGCGCTCCGGCTGGATTGCCCGGGGATCGAGCGGATGCGGGACTACTACCTGTACCTCTGGGGGCTCCCGATGAAGCTTCGCGACCCGGGCACCAACATCGACCCGGACATCGGAGACGGGGAGTTCGACGGCCAGCCGGCCAGGGTCGCGAAGGTGACCTACGATCCCGAGGTCGGCTCGGACATCTGGTACTTCTACTTCGATGCGGACACCTACCGCATGATCGGCTATCGCTTCCATCACGACGAGGCGGCCGGGGACGGCGAGTACATCCTGCTGAGCGGCGAACGCCAGGTCCTGGACATGAAGATCCCCGTGGAGCGGCGCTGGTTCATGAACGCCGACGACCGCTACCTGGGCACGGATGTCCTTGTGGACGACTTCGGAGGAGGCCCGGGAGGGTAGCGGACCCGCGGGCAGGCCCGGCGTTGCACAGGGGCCGTCGGCCGTCCAGCCGACTGGGCACGAGAGTTCACTGAGCCGCGGTGGCGGCTGGATGCACCGTGGCCCCTCCCCCGGACCGGGAAAGGGGCCACCCTGGAGTTTCGCTTCGGCTCCGGAAGAGCCGCTGGCGAACGGGCCTAGTACATCCCGCCCATGTCTCCGCCGCCGCCGCCCGGCATGGCCGGCTTCTCATCCTCCGGGCGCTCGACCACAACCGCCTCCGTGGTAAGCAGGAGGCTCGCGATCGACGCCGCGTTCTGCAACGCGCTGCGCACGACCTTGGTCGGGTCGATCACGCCGGACTTCACGAGGTCCTCGTAGGTGTCCGTCTGGGCGTTGTAGCCGAAGCCGCCATCGCCCTCGCGCACCTTCGCCACCACGATCGAAGCCTCGGCGCCCGCGTTGGCCGCGATCTGCCGGATGGGCGACTCGAGCGCCCGGCGCAGAATGTTCGCGCCCACCTGCTCGTCTTCACGGTCGAGCTCCAGCGCGTCGAGCGCCTCCTGGGCCCGCAGCAGCGCCACGCCGCCGCCGGGGACGATGCCCTCTTCCACCGCAGCGCGGGTGGCGTGCAGGGCGTCCTCGACGAGCGCCTTCTTCTCCTTCATCTCGGTCTCGGTGGCCGCGCCGACATCGATCACCGCCACGCCGCCGGCGAGCTTCGCCAGCCGCTCCTGCAGCTTCTCGCGGTCGTAGTCCGAGGTGGACTTGTCGATCGCAACCTTGATCTCCTCGATGCGCCCGTGGATCTTCTCCTCCGCGCCGGCGCCGTCGATGATCGTGGTGTTGTCCTTGTCGATGACGACCCGCTTCGCGCTCCCGAGGTCGCTCAGCACGGCGTTCTCGAGCTTGAAGCCGACCTCTTCCGAAATCACCTGGCCACCGGTCAGGACGGAGATGTCCTGCAGCATCGCCTTGCGGCGGTCACCGAAGCCCGGCGCCTTGACGGCGGCGACCTTCAGCGTGCCGCGCAGCTTGTTGACCACCAGCGTGGCCAGCGCCTCGCCCTCGACGTCCTCGGCGATGATCAGGAGCGGCTTGCCCATCTGCGCGACCTTCTCGAGGATCGGCAGGAGGTCCTTCATCGAGGACACCTTCTTGTCGTGGATGAGGATCATCGGCTCTTCGAGCTCGGCCTCCATCCGCTCCGGATCGGTGACGAAGTAGGGGGAGAGGTAGCCGCGGTCGAACTGCATGCCCTCGACCGTGTCCAGCTCGGTTTCGAGGCCGCGGGCCTCCTCGACGGTGATGACGCCGTCCTTGCCGACCTTCGCCATGGCCTCGGCGATCAGCTCGCCGATCTCCATGTTGTTGTTCGCGGAGATGGCGCCCACCTGGGCGATCTCGCGCTGGCCCTTGGTCTCGGTCGAGGAGGTGCGCAGAGCGTTCACGACCACCTCGACGCCCTTGTCGATCCCGCGGCGGATGCCCATCGGGTTCGTCCCGGCCGTCACGTTCTTGAGGCCCTCGCCGAAGATCGCGTGGGCGAGCACGGTGGCGGTGGTGGTGCCGTCACCCGCGACATCCGACGTCTTCGTGGCCACTTCCTTGACCATCTGGGCGCCCATGTTCTCGACCGGGTCCTCGAGCTCGATCTCCTTGGCCACGGACACGCCGTCCTTGGTGACCGTCGGCGATCCGAACTTGCGGTCGATGACCACGTTGCGGCCCTTGGGACCGAGGGTGACCATGACGGCCCGGGTAAGCTGATCCACGCCGGCCTTCAGCCGTGCGCGTGCCTCGATGTCGAAATCCAGTTCCTTCGCTGCCATTTCGTTTTCTCCTGGTATGTTGTCGGTCAGCGCCCGGCGGGCGCGTGCCGGGGTGGATTAGTTGACGATGGCCAGAATGTCGGACTCGCGGAGAATCAGGTAGTCATCCCCGTCGACCTTGACCTCGGTGCCGCTGTACTTTCCGTACAGGACGCGGTCGCCGCTTGCGACCTCCATCGGGATCCGGCCGCCGTCGTCGTTGAGCTTGCCGGGACCTACGGCGACGACCTCGCCTTCCTGGGGCTTCTCCTTGGCGGTGTCCGGGATGTACAGTCCACCCCGCATCTGCTCGGCCTCTTCCAGGGCCTTCACCACCACGCGATCCGCCAGGGGCTGGATCTTCTCTGCAGCAGACATGCGCTACTCCTTGGAAATGGGTGTTGGATGGGTTCCCGCGACCGGCCGCTCGGGCCCGCCTGCGGGTCTATTAGCACTCGCAGATGACGAGTGCTAATAGCAAGCTCCGGAGTTTCGCATGCCTCGGCGGGGGTGTCAACCCCGCAGTGGCGGACATGATCTGGATGCGCGCGGCCGGTGTCGGGACCCCGGGCAGCCGGCGATTCCGTTCAGCCCGCGGCGGCCAGATGCGCCCCGGCGATCCCGAGGCCCTGCAGGGTGAGAAAGGGCTCCACCCTCTCCACCGTCGCCGCGTGCGGCCCGATGACCGGAGCAAAGCCGCCGGTCGCGACGACCAGCAGGTTCTGCGGCTGCCAGCTGTCCCGGATCCGGGCCACGATCCCGTCCACGGCGTCGACAGCCGAGTAGAAGACTCCGCTCTGGATGCAGGTCTCCGTGCGGCGCCCAACAACCGCGTCGGGAGGCACGAGCTCGACGGTGGGCAGCTTGGCGGTGCTCCTGGCAAGCCAGTCGAGTCCGGCGCTGAGGCCGGGGGCGATCACGCCGCCGCGAAAGACGCCGTCGGCGGTGATACAGTCGAAGGTGGTGGCGGTTCCCAGGTCCACGGCGATGGTGTCGCGTCCGAAGCGGGTCTTGGCGGCCAGAGTGTTGACGATGCGGTCGGCGCCGACGGTGAGCGGTTCCTCGACGTCCAGCTCGATGGACAGGTCGGAGCGGGCGCTGACTTCGAAGACCGCGCCCTCCACGAGCGACGCCATGACCTGGTCAAGCGTTCGCGTTACCGACGGCACGACCGAACCGATGACGCCGCGTTGTATGCCGCCCGTGTCTTCCCCCCGGCTCTGGAGCAGCGCGCTCAGGAGGACCCGGTACTCGGACTCCGTGCGCGGCACCCGGGTGCTGACCCGCCATGTCTCCAGCACTTCGAGTCCGGAAAGGTCCAGGAGCCCGAAGACGGTCTCGGTGTTGCCCACATCGGCGACCAGTTGGCTATGCATGACTCAACTCCACGATTCGACGGAGCCGGCGATCAGCAGCGATCGGGCTCCGGTGTCATCCCGCAGCTCCAGCGACCCGTCCGGCAGGATCTCGCCAGCCGTGGCCGCGAGGTCGGCCGCCTTGCGCACGGATCCGGTACAATCTCGCACAACGCCGCGCGCGGACAACCGACGGCCCTTGAGGGCGGACCGTGCGTTGAGCGCTGCCAGGTCGTCGGCGGGAATGCGGGGATCGGGTCTTGCCCGGAGCGCCGTCAGGGCATCCGCCAGCCGGGCCAGGGCGCTGCCCCGCGGTACCGGACGAGTGCCGTTTTCGAGGAAGAGAGAGGTCGCCGGAGGGACGACTTCGACGGGCAACTCCGACCTGGCATGGTTGAGGTTGAGGCCGACCCCGATCAGTACCGCGCCGGGCGTGCCTTCGCAGAGAATGCCGCCCAGCTTGCGGTCGCCGACAACGAGGTCGTTCGGCCATTTGACCTGTACGCGGACCTCCGGCGCCAGCGCTTCCAGGGCCCGCGACGCCGCCAGTCCCACCCTGAGGGGGAGCGAAGGATCCTCGCTCCCGTGTCCCGCAAACGCCGCGGTCAGCCAGAGGCCGCGGGTGCTGTCCGACTCCCACCGCCGTCCTCTTTGCCCCCTTCCCGCGCTCTGCCGGTCGGCGACGACGATCGCCGGGAGCCGGTGCCCGGCTTCGACAAGCTGACGGGCGCGGTCGCTGGTCGAGCCGATGCGGGTGTGGAATTCCACCGTGGCAACCCCCAGCCGGGCCGCCCAGGCTGCTGCCGGGAGTCCTTCCCAGACTTCCGCCGGGGAGCCTTCCCGGGAATCGAGGGCGGAGTTCGGTGTCACGAGACCGTCAACCAGAGAAAGACGGCCCCCACCACCCAGAGGTACGGCGCAAAGACATGGAACGACTGCCTGGCGAGCATGGCGCGGAAGAGGCCGATGGCCGCCACACCGGTCGCGCAGGCGGTGGCCGCGGCCAGAAGCAGCACGGGGAGGGTCACCGTCATCGCCGTCGCCCCGGCCCCACCCGCCGCCGCCAGATCGGGCAGCTTCAGGAGCGCCGCGCCGCCGACCGCCGGGACCGACATGAGAAACGAGAAGGCGGCAGCCTCGGCGGGGCGCACCCCATGCCAAAGCGCTGCGACCACGGTCGCCCCGGAGCGCGAGATGCCCGGGACGATCGCCGCCGCCTGGGCGACCCCCAGCACGAGAGCGGAGCGGGCGTCGATCGCCATCTCCGGCCCTCGTGCCAGCGCGCGGCGAGCCGTCCACACCACGCATCCCGTCACGATGAGCGCCACCGCCGTGACCGCGGGCCGGTCGAAGAGCGACTCGAAGAAGTCGCCGAAGCCGATTCCGGCGACAGCTGCGGGGATCGACGCGAGCACGAGCAGACCGGCATACCCGAGCTGCTTCGCGTCGCCGCGCGCCACCCCCGTGATCAGCGCCCAAATCCGCGACCGGTAGACGATCAGGACGGAAAGGAGCGTCGCCACGTGCAGCGCCACTTCGATGCCCGCACCCGGCACTTCCACCCCGAGGAACGCCTGCCCCATCACCAGGTGGCCGGAGCTGGACACGGGCAGGAACTCGGTCGCGCCCTGGAGGAGGCCGAGGAGGATGCCTTCGTACCAGGTCATTCCGCGGCCTGGCTCAGCATGGCCCGGTAGAGGTCTTCGTATCGCGGCAGAACGCGATCGATCGCAAACCGTTCGACCGCGGCCGCGCGGGCGTCCTCGCGGAAGCTCGCCGCCATCTCCGGGTCGGAGAGCAGGCGGATCCCGGCCGCGCCGGCCTCGTCCACCGCACCGACCGGCACCAGCATGCCGTTTTCACCGTGCGAGACGACTTCCGGCAGTCCGCCCGCGCGATACCCGACGACCGGGACGCCGCAGGAAAGGGCCTCGAGGGCCGCCAGCCCGAATGACTCGCTGTCGCTGGTCAGCAGGAAGAGATCGGCGCAGCCGAGCAACTCCTCGACGGACGCGTGCTTGCCGAGGAACACGACGTCCCGCGCGATCCCCAGCTCGCGTGCCCGTTCGGCCGCGCGGGGGCGGTCCGGACCGTCTCCGACCATGACCAGGCGGGCCGCGACCTCCTCTCGAATCCTGGCGTACGCATCGATCACGTCGGTGACGCGCTTCACGGGGCGGAAGTTGGAGACGTGCGTCACCACCTTTTCCCCGGCCGGCGCAAAGACCTGCCGGTGACAGGGGCCCGGATCGGGTTTGAACAGCTCCGTGTCGACGAAGTTGGGGATGACCCGGACGCGTTCCGCCGGCACGTCGAAATCGCGTACGGTCACGTCGCGCAGGAACTCCGAGACCGCGGTGACTCCCTGCGAGCGCATGATCGAGAAGCGCGTCAGCTCGCGGAAGGAGGGGTGCATGCCCACCAGCGTCACGTCGGTGCCGTGCAGGGTGGTGACGATGGGCGGGGCCTCCCGGCCGTTCAGCATCTCGCACGCGATCCACGCCGACGTGGCGTGAGGGATGGCGTAGTGGACGTGGACGATGTCGAGGCCTTCGCGCAGCGCGGTGTCGTGGATCGTGGCGGCGAGGGCGAGCGAGTAGTGGGAGTGCTCGAAGAGGGGATAGCGCTCCATCTCGACTTCATGGAAGTACACGCGCTCGTGGAAGCCCGACAGGCGGAAGGGCTGTGCGTAGGAGATGAAGTGGATTTCGTGCCCGCGCGCCGCCAGGCTGATCCCGAGCTGGGTCGCCACGGCCCCCGAGCCGCCGTAGGTCGGGTAACAGGTGATGCCGATCTTCATCCCGCCCGCCCCCGCCACGCGGCCACCACAGCCGCGCGCTGCGCTTCCACCGGCGCCGTCCCGTCGACCCTCACCACGCCAGGGCCCAGCTGGTGGCGAAACCACGTGCGCTGCCGGCGCGCATACCGGCGGGTGGCCACCCGGGTCCGTTCCACCGCCTCGTCCAGGCTGATCTTCCCCTCGAGGTGGTCGGCGATCTCACGGTATCCCACGCCGTCGAGCCCGGCATCGCGGCGCGAGCACCCGTCCCGCAACAGACCCGCGACCTCCTCGACAAACCCCTCCGCCACCATCGCGCGGGCGCGCTCCCGGATCCGCGCATCCAGCACCTCGAGCGGCACCTCCAGCAGGCACACCACCCCGCCGAGCGGCGTCCCCTCGCCGGGTTGACGGCGATGCCACCACGACAGGGGCCGCCCCGTCAGCAAGGCGATCGAGAGTGCTCGGAGCATGCGTTGGCTTCCCCCCGCAATGGCGACATCGGCGCGCGCCGGATCGAGAAGCCTAACCCAGCGCTCGAGTTCCTCCCGGGGCAACCTTCCCAGCATGTCCTCGATGGCGCCGCGCCGGCTTCCGTCCAGCGGCGGTTCCCGAAAGATCGGCTCGGTGAGCACCTTGAGGAAGAACCCGGTGCCGCCGACCAGCATCGGCACGCGCCGGCGCCCCCTGATCGAGGCGATCCAGCCGCGCGCGTCTCTCCCGAACGCGCCGGCGCTGTAGCGCTCGCCGGGGTCGCGGATGTCGAGGCCGTGGTGCGGTACGGCCGCCCTCTCCCGCGCCGTCGCCTTCGCGGTGCCGATGTCCATGCCGCGATAGATCTGCCGCGAGTCCATCGAGATGATCTCTCCGCCGATCTCGCGTGCGACTCCGATGGAGAGGGCGGTCTTCCCCGCCCCCGTGGCCCCGACGATCGCCAGGAAGTCGGGGGCGCCGGACCGCGCGATCACTTGCGCCCGAACTTCCGCCGCAGCTCGTCGAGCCCGAGTCGGACGGCAACGGGCCGGCCGTGGATGTCGTGGTAGGGCAGCTCGGTGGCGAAGAGCTGGTCGAACAGCTCGTGCATCTCTTCCTCGGCGAGCCTCTGGCCGGCCTTGATCGCGCCCTTGCAGGCGAAGCTCATCGCCACGCGTTCGTTCTGATTGTGGGCCGACTCCATGAGGTCCGAGCCGTTGGTCAGCTCGTCGATCATCTCGCGCATGCAGCGCTCGGCGTCGAAGTACGGGTGGGGGCTCGGCACGGCCTGCACCAGCAGCGCGCGTTCGCCGAAGCGGTCGAATTCGAACCCCAGCCGCGCAAACAGGTCGCGCACGGACTCCACCACATCCATCTCGGGCCGGGTGAGCCGGACGGTGAAGGGGAAGAGCAGCCGCTGCCCCTGCCCGCCCCCCTCATCGAGGCTCTTGATGATGCGCTCATACAGGACGCGCTCGTGGGCCGCATGCTGATCGAGGATCATGAGGCCGTCGCGCGTCTCGGCGAGGATGAAGCTGTTGTGGACCTGCAGGAGCGCGGGACGCGGCGCCCGGTGGGCGGACCGTCCCTCCACCTGCGCCGTTCCCGCCTCCGGTCCGTGCCGGGGCCCGAAGAGGTGAATCTGGGAGGTGTCGTCCTGGATCGGCGTGCCCGCCCCCGGCGCGGGCCGGCTCGAAAAGCCCTCGTCCTCTCGCGTGCCCTCCCGCACCATCGCCGCCGGCCCACCGATCGTTGCCGCCGAGTCGATCCCTTCGAGCGTCTCCCGAATCGACGCCTCCACGAAGTCCTCGATCTGGCGGCGCTTGCCGAAACGGACCTCCGCCTTGGCCGGGTGCACGTTCACGTCGACCTCGACCCTCGGCACCGTCAGGAAGAGGAAGAGCCAGGGCCGCGCGGCTTCGGGTATCGTGGTGCGGTAGCCCCGGTCGGCCGCGGCGACCACGCCGGGGTCGCGGAAGGGCCGCCCGTTCACGAACAGGTGGGTGCGGCGGAAGCCGGGCCGGGCGAGGTCGGGGCGCTGGATCGCCCCCCGGAGTCCGAGCGTGCCCCGCTCCGATGCCACCGGGATCAGTCCCGCCTTGCCGGCATCCTCCCAGATCGCCCCGATCCGCGACCGCAGTCCGCGCTTCGCCGGCAGATCCAGGATCGTGCGCCCACCCGACTCCAGGATGAAGCGGGTGCCGGGGTTGGCCAGCGCCTGGGCGTGGACCACCTCCGAGACAGCCCGGGTCTCGGCCGCGGCCGTGCTCAGAAAGCGGGCCCGGACCGGCGTGTTGAGGAAGAGGCTGCGCACGTCCACCGTCGTCCCCTGCCGCCGGGCCACGTCGTCGATCCCCTGGATCCGCCCGGCCAGTACCCGCACGCGCACCCCGGCCTCCTCGCCCTCCACCGCCGTCTCGATGACCATCCTCGAGACGGCCGCGATCGAGGGAAGCGCCTCGCCCCGAAAGCCGAGTGTGTGAATCTCCCGAAGGTCCTCGGCGTGGCGCACCTTGCTGGTTGCATGCCGGTCCAGGCAGGCGAGCGCATCCTCGCGGATCATTCCCACGCCGTCGTCGACGACCCGAATGCCGAGCTTGCCGCCCTGCTCGATCGACACCTGCACCGTGGACGCGCCCGCGTCCAGCGCGTTCTCCACCAGCTCCTTCACCACCGAGGCGGGCCGCTCCACGACCTCGCCGGCCGCAATCTGGTTCGCCACATGGTCGGGGAGAACCCTGATCCGTGGGCGCAGCACCGAAGTCCCCCCTACGCGCTCGGGCCGTCCGCAGCCAGCCCGAAGAAGCGCTCCGTATTCCGCAGGGTGTCGGCGGCCACCGTTTCCAGCGACTCTCCCCGCATGCGCGCCAGCGCGGCCGCCACGTGGACCACCAGTCCGGGCTCGTTGCGCCGGCCCCGCTTCGGCACCGGCGCCAGGTACGGCGAATCGGTCTCGATCATGTAGCGGTCCGACCTCACCGTGCGGGCCAACTCGGCGTCGAAGCTCTTGAAGGTCGCGATGCCGGTGAAGGAGACGTACCACCCCACCTCCATGGCCAGTTCCAGGAGGGCAGCCGACCCGGTGAAGCAGTGCAGGACGCCCTTTACCGCCCCCGCACAGTCGCGCAGAACGGCGGCCGTGTCCTCTTCGGCGCTGCGGGAGTGGACGACCAGCGGGAGCCCGGCCTGGCCCGCCAGGGCCGCATGGCGAGCAAAGCTCCGCCGCTGCGCCGCCCGCGGCGCGTTGTCGTAGTAGTAGTCCAGCCCGGTCTCGCCGATCGCGACGCAGCGCCGGTGGGACGCGATGTCGCGAATGGTCCCCAGCTCCGCCTTCGATCCCGCGCGACCGACCGCGTGCGGATGCACCCCCGCGGAACACCACACGTTATCGTGCTCACAGGCCAGGTCGAGCGCCTCCAGCGCGTCCGCCCCGTCCGATGCGATCGTGACGATGCAGGCTACCGGCGCCTCGCGGGCCCTTTCCAGGACCGATTCACGATCCGAATCGAAGGAGGAGTCGGTGAGGTGACAGTGCGAATCGGCGAACTTCAAACCGTGGCCGCTCTCCGCGTCTTCTGCTGCTTTGCCTTGCGGGCATCTCCTGTGCCGTAGCGCTTCTGGATCTCGAGCAGCGCCGGCGAGGCGATGAAGATGGACGAGTACGTACCGATCAGCACACCCAGGATCAGCACCAGCGTGAAGTCGCGGATGACCGCGCCGCCGAGCACCAGCAGGGCCAGCAGCACCCCGAGAGTCGTCCCCGAGGTCAGCACCGTCCTCGGCAGCGTCTCGTTGATCGAGCGGTTGACGAGCCTGTAGGGGTCCTCGCGGCGCCCGCCCCGCGCGTTGAGGTTCTCGCGGATGCGGTCGAAGACGACGATGGTGTCGTTCAGCGAGTACCCCACGATCGTCAGAAGCGCCGCCACCGTGGGAAGCGCGATCTCCACCCGGAAGAGCGCGAGCAGCCCGAGGACGATGAAGATGTCGTGGGTGGTCGCGATCACCGAGGCCACGCCGAACCGGAACTCGAAGCGGATGGCGATATAGAGCAGCGTGAGGACGAAGGAAAAGAGGATCGCGAGCGCGGCCCTGCCCTGCAGCTCCCGTCCGATCTTGGGTCCGACCGACTCCTGGCGGACGATCTCGAAGGAGTCCTCGCCGTACGCGGCAGCGATCTGCGCCGCGAGTGCCGTAGCCACGTCGTCGATCGCAACGCCCTCTTCGACGGGCGCACGCACCACGAACTCGTTTTCCTCGCCGAACCGCGTGATGGGCGGCGCGTCGGTCCCGCCCAGCGCCTCCCGAAGTTCCGCGTCGGTGGTGGGCTCCTCGATGCGCACCTGCACCAGGACGCCCCCGAGGAAGTCGACTCCGTAGTTCTGCCATGACCCCATGGCCGCGAAGTTGACCACCATGGCCACGATGCCGACCGCCAGGACCGCCGCCGAGACGACGTACGCCTTCCGGCGCATGTTGATGAAACCGTATTTCGCGTCGTGAAAAAGCCACATGGCTGAGTTGTCCCTGAATGCTGGCTGTTGCTGCTGGCTAGATGCTGATCGGGTCCGATCCCCGCTTCCTGGTCATGTAGATCAGGAACATCGTGCGGGTCACGTAGAGCGCCGAGAAGAACGAGGCCACGATCCCGATGCAGAGCGTGACCGCGAACCCCCGTACGGGTCCGGTTCCGAACTGGAAGAGGATGAGACCGGTGATGAGCGTGGTGATGTTCGCGTCGACGATCGCCGACAGCGCGTTGCTGAAGCCCTCGTCGACCGCGGTCCGGGGTGCGCGCCGCCGCTCAAGCTCTTCGCGGATGCGCTCGAAGATGAGGACGTTCGCATCCACGGCCATCCCGATCGAGAGGATCAGCCCCGCGATGCCCGGCAGCGTGAGCGTGGCGTTGAGGGCCGACAGCCCGCCGAGCACGAGCATCAGGTAGAACCCCAGCGCCATGACGGCAAGCACTCCGGCCATCTTGTAGTAGACCATCATGATGACGACGACGGCGACGACGCCCACGATTCCCGCGGTCCTGCCCTGGAGTACGGACTCCGCCCCCAGTGACGGACCCACCCGCCGCTCCTCCAGGATGGTGAGCGGGGCCGGGAGCGCACCGGCGCGCAGCACCAGCGCCAGATCGGTCGCCTCGGAAAAATCGGCGCTGCCCAGGTCGATCGTGCCGCGCGCGCCGATCCGGTCACGCACCACCGGCGCGCTCACGACTTCGCCGTCGAGAACGATCGCGATGCGGTTGCCGATGTTGGCCGCCGTCAGACGCTGGAAGTCGCGTCCGCCGAGCCGGTTGAGCTCGAACAGCACCTGGGGCTGGTTGAACTGCTGATCCCGGTTGGCCGTCGCATCGTTGAGCTGGTCGCCGGTGAGGAAGGGGTCCTCTTCGAGCACGTACAGTTCGCGGTAGAAGCGGCCCCCGCGTGGGATCGAATCCCAGCCCCACTGCAGGCTGATTCCGCGCGGGAAGGCCCGCTGGAATTCGGGGAGCGCCATCCATTCGGTGGCGATCTCGACATCGGCGGCGTCGACCAGATAGGTCCCTTCGTCGCCCTGGTTGAGCAGGCCGGTGAAGGGGCGCAGGTTGAGCTCCACGTCCTCTTCCTCGGCGGCGTCCTCACCCGCGGCGTCGGTTTCCGCAGCCTCCTGGGCCGGGTCGGCGGCGGCGCTGTCCGCCGCAGCCGTCGTGTCGTCGGGGTCGCTGAACAGCAGCTGCTCGATCGACGTCGTGGCCTCGGCGGCCTCGGTCGCCCTTCCCATCTCCCGCAGGCCCTCTGCGCCGATGGCGGCTACGACGGCCCGGTCCAGCCTCTCGAGCGCCTGGTCGACATCCGTGTTCGGGAGGACCAGCTTCCATTCGAGAAACGCCTGCTGGTTGATGATCTCCTTGGCCCGCGTCTCGTCATCCAACCCTGCAAGCTCGACGATGAGGCGCTCGGAGCCGATTCTCTGGATCAGCGGCTCCTCGACGCCGAATTCGTCGACGCGCGTGCGGATGATACGCTCCGCCCGCTCGATCGCGTCGGCGCGGCGCTCCGGCGTCAGCGTCTCGTCCGGGTCGTCGATCTCGAGGACGAGGTGCATCCCGCCCTGAAGGTCGAGGCCCAGCTTGAGGCCGTCCGAGAAGAAGTAGAAGGCGCTAATGCCCAGCGCCGCCAGAATGACGATCAGCCGGACTCGAAATGACTTCAGCATGGTGCTTCCTGTTCCCTCCGTGAACCTTCGGCGTCTGGACCTTGGGCGAACGCATCCGCACTCCGGGTTGCCCGGAGCCGGTGTCGCCGAACCGGCCCATCCCGCCGCTATGGCAGCCTAGGAAACTCGCCCGGTGCGGTGGCGGGTGTCAATCACCGGGGCGAGTGCAGGCGGGACAGACGACTTCTACCGGTAATCGGGATTCGGAAAGTCGAAGCGGCAGCCCGCGTCCCAGTCGGAGCGCTGGTTGCCGTGGGCCGGGATGCCGCCGGCGTCCTTCAACATGCGCGCCAGGTGCATCAGGTTCCAGGTCATGAATGTGGTGTTGCGATTGGTGAAGTCGTTGGCCGGCCCGCCGGAGCCTTCGTCCAGGTACGACGGTCCGGGGCCCGCTTCGCCGAGCCAGGCCGCGTCGGCCTGGGGCGGGATCGTGTAGCCAAGGTGCTGCAACGAGTACAGGATGTTCATCGCGCAGTGTTTGGCGCCATCCTCGTTGCCGGTGATCAGGCACCCCGCGACGCGCCCGTAGTAGGCATACTGGCCGGCGTCGTTGAGGAGGTGCGAGGCCGCGTAGAGGCGCTCGACGACGTGGGTGCAGACGGACGACTTCTCGCCGAGCCAGATGGGTGACGTGAGGACGAGAATGTCGGCCGCCATCACCTTGTCGAGGATGCCGGGCCAGTCGTCGTGATCCCAGCCGTGCTCGGTCATGTCGGGCCAGACGCCGTAGGCGAGGTCATGGTCCACCGGGCGGATCACCTCGGTGGCGACTCCGTTGGCCTGCATGATCGCTGTCGAGATGTCGATCAGCCCCTGTGTGTGCGACATCTCGCCGGTGCGCTTGAGCGTGCAGTTGAGAAAGAGGGCGCTGAGGTCCGAGAAATCCCAGCGCGATCGGGTGCAGAGATCGTGTTGCTTTTCGGTCAGTGTCATGGGTCTGGTACTTTCGCTGTTGGATTGACAAAGCGGTCCATCAGGAGTCCATGCAGAGGACCCGATGCAGTAATACCCCGAACACCATTGCAACGTTCGCACTCCGTTGTCGGCCAGATTCGGGCAAATCTGGCGGACAACGTTGCCGCGCCCAATCGGCCCACCTACCCTTTCGGGCATGTCCCAACCGAGTATGCAGACGCCCGGCCGCGGCGGTCGCGAGGGCCGTGGCGCACCCGTTGCGGCAGCGGCGGCCGCCATTCTCGCGCTGCTCCCCGCGGCGGCCACGGCCACCCTCTCGCAGGCGCCCCGCGCGGAGTTGCAGAACGGGAGTGCGGCAGACCCGCCCGCGCCCGCCACCGCCGCCCTCCCCCTCCCCTCCGACACCGTCCTCGGCGTCACCTTCCTCGATGTGGGCCAGGGCGATGCCGTGCTGCTTCAGGCTCCCGAGGGGCAGACGGCACTGGTCGACGCGGGCCGGGGCGACATCGTTCCATTGCTGCGGGAGATGGGCGTGGAGCGGATCGATCTGCTGGTGGCGACGCATCCGCACGCGGACCATATCGGGGGGATGGCCGGGGTGATCCGGTCGATGCCCGTGCGGTTCTACATGGACAACGGGCAGGCGCACTCGACGGCGACCTACAGGCGGCTGATGACCACGCTCGACGAGCGGCCCGAGATCACCTACCTGGAGGCCGTGCCGCGCACGATTTCGCTGGGGAGCGCCGAGATCGAGGTGCTGCCGCTGCTGCCGACGGGAACGACCGACCACAACAACCGCTCGGTGGCCCTGGTCGTGAGGTTCGGGGAGTTTCGCGCCCTGCTGAGCGGCGACTCCGAGGTGCGCCAGCTGACGCACCTGGTCGGCCTGGGAGTCGTGCCGGTGGTTACGGTGCTGAAGGCGCCGCACCACGGGAGCGACAACGGGGTTACGGCGGAGTTCCTTGCGGCGGCGCGGCCCGAGGTGGTGGTGATCTCGGTGGGGAGAAACGGGTATGGGCATCCGAGGCCGGCCGCGCTGCGGGCCTTCGCCGGGGCGGGCGCCACCGTGTTGAGGACGGACGTGGAGGGGCATGTCGCGATTCTCGGCCGTCGCGACGGAGGGTACGGTGTCGCGCGCGGGGAGCAGGTGGCTTCGGCGCGCGGGTCGGGTGCGGGCCGGACCGGGGCTGGGGACGGGACCGGGGCTGCGGCGGGAGACGCGATTATTGGCGCGGGTACGGCAAGCGCGGGATCGGCGGCGGCCGCCAGTCATGGCTTGCGTCTGCGGGTGCATGCCGACGCGCCGGGCGACGACAACCGGAACCCGAACGGAGAGTATGCGGTACTGGAGAATTCACGGGGCTCCGACCTGTCGATCGCGGGATGGACGCTCTGCGACGCGGCGAACCATTGCTTCCGTTTTCCGCGGGGGGCCGTACTGGCTGCCGGGGGACAGGTTGTGGTCCACACGGGCTCGGGACAGGGCGACGGCATACGCTACTTCATGGGTCGAGGGAGGGCGGTATGGAACAACAATGGAGATACGGCCACGCTTACCGACGCAGCGGGCGCAACGGTACTCGTGTTCAGGTATTGAGTGGAGGCGGAGTGACTGACGAGAGCGGCGCCGAACGCGCCGAACATATCTGGGTTGCAGACCGCATCGAGTCGGGGATTGCAGTACTGGTCCGGGACGACGACGCAGAGACGAAGAACGTGCCCGTCCCGCTGTTGCCGGCCGGCACCCGGGAAGGCACGGTGCTGCGGGTCCCGGAAGACCAGGGGCGTCCGGCCTGGAGCCACGCGGTCGTCGACGATGAGATGCGCCTGGAGAGGTTGCGTGAGGCGGAGGAAGTGCTGCGGCGGCTGCGCGGGCGTGATCCCGGGGGAGACGTGGTCCTGTAGGGGGCCGGGACGGCTCGCGGGCTCTCGTCTGACGTATGGGCGCGCGGGCTCGGAGGTCGCTACATTGTCTCTGAGCAGATGAGGTTACTTGCCCAGGGTGCGATGACAGGACGAGGCAGGGCGCGGATCGCCATGAGATGGATGAGCGCGGTTGTGGCGCTCGTGCTGCTCCCGTCCATGGCTCCCGACCTTTTCGATCTGGGGTGTCCGCATCATATCGGGCACGCGGATACGGAGGGGCACGCCCGCGACGCGGACCACCACGGCCACGACGCGGACCACCACGGCCCGATCGCGGACCACGCACCGGCCCGCGAGCACCTCGCGGCACGAGCCGGCGGCTACGACGCTCACGACGGCACCCTGCCTCCGCCATGCACCTGCGTCGGCAGCTGTCCGACTTCGTCCGGGCCATCCGCCCCCTCGAGTCCCGTCGCGACCGCCCCGGCGTTCCGGGCCGCGGTGTCCTCCCGGGCAACGCCCACCCTCGAGCGCGTTGCGGACCGACGCGCCCCCTACACACTCCCCTTCGCGAACGGTCCCCCTCTCGCGTGAATCCGGCGCCGACTCCGGCGCGCGCAGCCGGTGCGACACGACCGGCGATTTCAGCAATCCACGGATTCAATCAAGAGAGGATACTCATATGCGCAGTTTTGCATGCCTGTGCGCCGCGGCGGCGCTCACGTTCGCCTCGCCCACGCTCGTTCAGGCCCAGTACGAATGGACCGCTTCCCGCCCGGACGGCCACGCGCCCATCGGCGTGATGGGCGACCACACCCACGAGCGTGGCGAATTCATGCTGTCCTACCGCTTCATGCGGATGCTCATGGACGGCAACCTCGACGGAAACGACGAACTCGACGTCAGCGACGTCCACCGGGACTTCATGGTGGCGCCGCTCGACATGACGATGACGATGCACATGGCCGGGCTCATGTACGCGCCCAGCGACGTCGTCACCCTTCTGGTCATGACCAACTGGCTCGACCAGTCGATGAACCACCAGACGCGCCCGGGCGGCATGTTCGAGGCCGCTTCGTCCGGACTGGGCGACACCAGCCTGGGTGCGCTCATCGGGGTCAGGCGGACCGGACCCGTTCGCATGCACCTGAACGCGGCCGTGTCGATCCCGACCGGTTCGATCGAAGAGACGGGCGTGAACCCCATGAGCATGGGCCGCGCCGTTCAAATGCCCTACCCCATGCAACTCGGCTCGGGCACGTGGGACTTCACCCCGGGGATCACGATCCTGGGCATGAGCGAGAGCACCTCGTGGGGGCTTCAAGGCAGGACCACGGTCCGCATGGGCGAAAACAGCCGCGGCTACGCCAAGGGCAGCCAGACCGATGCGACGGTGTGGTTCGCGTTGAAGCCGAGCGACCGGCTCAGCCTTTCGGCCCGCGTGCTCACCAGATCCTGGGGCGACTATTCCGGGCACGACGAGGCCTACGGCAACCCCATGATGGCCCCGACGATCCGCGAGGAATTGCGCGGAGGAACGCGCGTGGACGTGCCGATGGGGTTGAATTTCTACTTTCCGGACGGCGCCTTGGCGGGGCACCGGATCGCGGCCGAGTGGCACATCCCGGTCTACCAGAACCTGCGCGGGCCGCAGCTGGGGACGGACTGGATCCTCACGCTCGGCTGGCAGAAGTCGTTCGCGCCGCTCGGGCACCACTGAGGGCGCAAGCGAGGCAAGCGTTGCAGCGGGGGCGGTCGATGCGGCCGTCCCCGCTTCGGTGCTTCAGGGGGCCGACCCGACCACCCAGACGGCTTCGTCGTTCAGCATCCGGGCAAAGCGTCCGCCGTGTTGGTGCAACCGCTGCCATTCCTCCGCGGTGTAAACCAGCAGGTCGGCCGGCACCGGCAGTCGCTCGTAGGGCCAGTCCCGATTGCGTTCGAGGCGCGGACGGTCGCTCTCTTCCACAATCGCCACGATGTCGAGATCGCTTCCGAATCCGGTGTCGCCCCGTGCGTGGGAACCGAAGTAGCCGAGGGCGACGAGCTCCGGCCGTGTAGCCACTTGCGCTTTCGCCCATTCCCGGACGGCGGTCAGTACCTCTTCAGGCGTCGGCCAGCGCTTTACGGACGAATTCGAGGATGTCACGGGCATATTCAACCGCCTGCGAACTGTGCAGCGACCCGTAGTGCTCGAAAGCCGGGCCTTCATCGTGCCCGTTCGGGTACCTGGCCGGAATATAGTAGTTGTCCAGCACGCGTGCCCGGTCAACCAGAGCATCGGGCGGAGTTACCGGCAACTCGCTCAACAGCCTGGCCGCAACGTGACCCCATGCTTCCCTGCCCTGAGCCAGGTGGAGCGCCTTCACGGCTTTTTCCGATGCCTGGTGCGCTGCGAAACATGCCCAGTCGTGTCTGCCGTCGCGGTAAGAAGCCACGGCCTGTGCCAGGTCGTGCTCGGCTTGGGCAAACCAGTCTTTCGATCGATTTGGCATGGATTGGCTCCGCTTACTCGGCCGGGGTTGATTATCTGGCCCCCACTCATACTTCGAAGGTAACCCAGCCGAGTTGCACCGGAGGACAAGTCGGTGGCCGGACGCGGCCGGGCCCGGCGCTACATCGCCTGAACTGCCGCAGGCACCTCGAGGCGGTGCACGTGCAGACTGTGGATCCCGAGTTCCGATTCGCGTTGCAGCAGCACGTAGTCGGCGCCGAACTCCAGTACCGAGCCGGGTATGCGGGAGGGCAGGTGGCAGAGGAACCCTCCGTCGGAATCGAAGGCCAGCCAGCCCCGGCGTTCACGTGGCCGATCGTATTGGCGAACCCAGATGCGGCCGTCTCTGCCAATCATGATCGCCCGAATCGCCGGGAACAGATCTGCAACCGGGCGTTCCGGGCTGATCCGGGCGTCGTCGAAGTCGCGCCAGTCCGGCTCGGCCCACTGCCTGCGTCTCTCGATGAAGTCTTCCCGCCAGGCGCGTACGTCGGCGCCTGTCACCTCCCTGTCGGATTCGTTCCAGCGCACGATGAGCCGGAGGTTGAACTCGTCGTCCAGTACCCGCACCTCCGTTTCGCTGCCGTGCCCCAGCACGATGGTGGAACCACTTGCGTCAACCTCTGCGAATGACTGGAAGAGGGGGAACAACCAGAAGTTCTCCGCATCGCTGACCATGCCGCTGGTCCGGTCAGGGATGCGGGCGAGGTTGCCGACAAGATCGCCTTCGGGATCGTACACCAGGACCATCAGTGTGTCGGCAACGCTGAAGTTCTCGCGCCGAGCCCGTTTGCTGCTCGTATTCACGCTATATCCGTTGTCAAGGACGCCTCCACCCGAAGACGGCGGGTCGACCAACATCGGCGAGAGATTGACTTGGCGGACGAACTCACCCCGGGGTGTGAACAGGTTGTACCGCCAGGGACGGTAGTCGCCGACCCATAGCGTATCCCCGGCTGTGATCCAAAGCAGGAAGGGATCGCTGAATTCGCCCGGCCCTTCCCCGTGCCGCCCCATCGAGCGCAGATGCTTGCCGGCTTCGTCGTAGATGCGCACCTCCGCGCTGTTGCGGTCGACCGCCACGATGGACCCGTCGGACAAGAGGCCGGCGCCCCGAATCGACGAGAACCACTGGCTTTCGTCGCCTTCGTCCTCGCCGATCATCGCGGTGGGCTCGGTACTGATGGCACAGACAGCGTCCGAGTTCGCCGGGTCGCTGGTGACGATTCGGACCCCGGCACTGTCGATCGCGATTTCGGGGATTTGCTCGGCCACGGGCCCGCAGGCTGCCGCCGGAAAGACCAGGAGCACCGCGACAATGGTCAATCCGTGGCGGAGCGCGCGGCCCGGAGATACCGTGAGTGCGTAGGTGTGCGTTCCGAGATCCATGTTCAGCCTCTCCCTTCGACGTTCGGGCGTTTCCACCGGGTGCGGCCACCGACATCAGGGGCAACCGGTTCGACCACCCCCTTTGCGTTGGCCGCGAGTTCATATACATTGAATGTCAAGGTACATTGATTATCAAGGTATGGGAAGGGGTGTTGTGAACAAACCGGTATCCAAGGGACTCGTCGCAGCGTCCTCGCGCCCGATGGTTCTGTCCATCCTGGCGGGAGGCGAGAACTACGGGTACGAGATCCTCAAGCAGGTCAAGCTGCTTTCGGGCGGCAGGCTGGAATGGTCGGACGGGATGCTCTACCCCGTCCTTCACCGGCTTGAGCGTGACAGGCTGATCAAGGGCCGCTGGCAACTCACCGACGCGGGACGGCGTCGGAAGTACTATCGGCTGACCGCCCGCGGGAAACGGCAGCTCGCTACCGACCGGGAGAACTGGCGCATGGTCCACGGCGCGCTCGAGACGTCATGGGGAGGCGGGAGTGTTTGACACGGAAGAGGCGATCCTGCGCTGGCGGAAGACGCTGGAGCGTCAGACCGGGCTCACGGCGCGGGAAGTCGACGAACTGGAGGATCATCTCCGCGCGCGCCTGGGATTGGAGCAGGAGCTGCACCAAGGGATGGCGACCGCCAGGGCGTTCAGGAACGTCAGCGATGAAATCGGAGAGGCGGAGGTGCTTTCGCGGGAGTTCGCGAAGGCGGGCCGGCCCAGGTGGCGCGGGCTGGTCGCCGCAGGGTGGGCGCTGTTCGCGGCTTCCGTCTTCCTGCCGGTGCTGAGCGAGTTCACCATCCGGTACGGGTATCACGTCTTCTGGGAACGCTGGATAATCTGCCTGCCCCTGCTTCTGACGCTCTGGGACGCCCGGCGCGGGGATCCCTCCAGGAGTCGTGCACTGGTGTGGCTCAACACCGCCGCAGCGTTTTATCTCCTCGTCGCAGGGATGGACGAACTGATCCGCGGCAGCAACGCCATCGTCGTCGGCGACATGATTCGGCAGGGCAGCTTCTTCATCGGGTATTGGACCTGGATGGCCTCGCAATTGCTGGTAACGGCGGGTCTCTGGATTGGTTCCCGCCGCCGAGTGTCGGCGCGGGTCCTGCGGGCACCGGTCTGAGGACGGGAGGCAGTTTCATGTTCGCGGCGGAGAAAGAGGTGCGGCGGTGGCGTGAGGAGGTGGAGCGTCGGTCCTCACTTTCGCCGCGCCAGATCGACGAGTTGGAAGACCATCTGAGGGCGCGCGTGGAGCTGGAGATGGAGTTGGAGCCGGCGCTGGGGCCGGCCAGGGCGCTGGCGATTGCACGGGGAGAACTCGGCCGGGCGGTGGATTTGTCGAGGGAGTTCGCCAGGGTTGGGAAGCCGACGTGGCGGCGGTGGATGGTCGCGGGGCTTTCAATGTTCGGCGTGTCATTCATGTTGCCGGCGACCGACCAGTTTCTGGGCCTCGGTCTGCGACCGGATGACTGGATGCCGGGGTGGCAGGCCTTCCTGTGGGCTCTGGACCACGGTGGGAACGCGATCGAACTGCTCAGTCCGCTCAGCAGTGGCCTGGTGCCAGCGGTACTGTTGGTGTTGCGCCTCAGGCGATCCTCGAGCGTGCGATGGCCGGCGTGGCTGATGATGGGTGCGACGGCGCTCAACGTGTATTGGGCGATCGTTCTCGCTGTCAGCGGACTCAATCCCCTGATCGAACTCGGGATGGGCTACTGGTTCTGGGTCGCGTCGTTCGGATGCCTGGCCTCGGCTTTGTGGCTGCGTGATCGCGAATGGGCATCGGCCAAGGTGAAGGAGGTCATCGCATGAAGCTGGGCAAGACGGAATGGCGGCGCCTGATGTTCGGCGCGTGGGCGGTGTTCGCCGTCTCGTTCTTCCTGCCCGCCTACATCGAAGGGCGGCCCGGACCGCCGTCTCCGGACGACTCGGCGGTCAGTGTCGTGGCGGGAGACGCCGAACCCGGCTGGGAAGCACTCCTGAACGCGCTGATCTTTGGAGACCGGACCGGCAAGGTGAGCGCCCTCACCAATCTGCTGATGCTCTTCAGCCTGGCGACCCTGCGCACCAGGTGGACAAGGCGGCGGCTGGTCGGCGGCCGGTGGCTGCCGCTGGTCGTGGGGGCCGCCGGCGTGCTGAATCTCCTGTACTGGCCGATCTGGGTGGCAGATGAAAACGCCGTCGCGGGTCTGCTGGTCGGCTACTGGGTGTGGGCGGTGTCCTTCGTGGTCACAGCCGTGGGGTTGTGGATGCTCGCCTTGGGACGGCAGAAAAGTAATGTTGACATTACAGAATGACGTGTTGACATTACATTTCTGGAGTTGAGTTCAATCCTGGTACCGTTGCCTCCGGGCGATGGCGGTCCAACTGGATCTCGTCCTCCTGCTCGCGCGCCCTCGCGACATCGTAAGCAGCCTGCAAGTCTGGCACATCGTGCTTTCGCTCCCCATCAGCACGGCTTAAGGTTCCGCCGCAGTCCCACCTCCCGAAGGAGCAAAGCCGTCATGCCAGGTCGCCGACACCCATCCCCGCTCCCCCTTATCGCCGGTTTCGCCGGTGCGCTCGCCCTCACCGCCGCCACCCCCCTCCCCGCCCAACCCCAGCAGCGCCCCTTCACGGCGGAGATCGCCCTCGACGTCAACCTCGTCAGCATCGCGGCGGTGACCCATGACGGCGCCCGCGTCGCCGCGACCGTACGCACGCGGCGCGACCGCACCGATGTCGACCATCAGCGCTACGGCGACCCCACGTACATCTCCCCCGTGGCCACGCGCCTGATGGTGATCGACACGCGGAGCGGGGAGCGCACGTGGGTGCATGAGGAACCGGCGCAGCTGCGCGGCTTCGCGTGGTCGCCCGACGGGGAGCGGCTGGCGTACTTCGCCGTCGAGGAGGGTGAGTACGTACTCAGGATCTTCGACGCGAACGCGGGCCGCGCGGCAACGGTCTCGCCCGGCACCGACAAGCAGATCGCGTCGTCGTCGCCGCTCGAATGGGCTCCCGATGGCGAGAGCGTGCTGGTCGGGCTGCGTCCCGCCGGGTGGGCCGAAGAAGCGCGCGCGGCGTTCGTCGCGCTAACCGAGGCGCCGGTCATCGTGCAGGATTCCCGCAACGATTTCCTGGCCTGGGACCGCGTGAGGAACATCGCCGCGAGGCAGATCACCGCCCTCATCAGCCTGGACAACGGCGACGTGCGGGAGATACTGGGCGGCGTGACGCCGGCCGGCGCGGGGTTTTCGGAGGACGGGTCCTACATCACGTATTCGACGGCGACGCGCACGAAGACCTCGTACACGCGGCGGGACGGGACCGAGTACGAGCTCTTCCGGCTGGCGCTCGCGGAGGGGAGCGAGCCTGAGTCGCTGCGGGACACGGGCGAGGAGCGGATGAACGTGACCTGGAACGACGCGCGTGACGCGTTCGCGTATGCGGATGACGGATCCGTGTACGTACGACGGATCGGCGAGGAGGACGCCGTGGATGTGACGGCCGATCATCGCGGAGATCCTCCGGACACCGAAGCCGGCGAGGCGGGCGATGACGCCGACGCCGACTCCACACGCATCCGCTTCTCCGTCGAGCGCTGGAGCCCCTCCGGCGACGCGCTCCTCCTCGCCTCCCAGGACGCCTGGCACCTCCTCGACCTAGGCAGCAGCGACCTCCGCACCCTCCTCGAACTCGAGGACGACGACGATGCCCGCCCCCGCCGCCAGGTCCAGGGCTGGAGCGACGACGGCCGCCACCTCTACTTCAGCCAATCCGCCCGGGACCGCTGGCAGCGCGGCCTGCAACGCCTCGACACCACCACCGGCGCTACCGAAACCCTGGCCCTCGACAGCAACCTCTACCGGTCCTGGAACATCTCGGCCGACGGCGGCACCATCGTCTACACCATGTCCGACGGCGACCACCCCGACGAGATCTGGGCCGCCCGCGGCGACCTGTCGGCGCCCCGCCGGCTCACCACCTCCAACCCCCAGCTCGACGACATCGCGCTCACCCGCAGCGAGCTCATCGAATTCCTGGACGTCGACGGCAACACCCTCTACGGCATCCTCTACTACCCGGCCGGCTACGAGCCCGGGCGCAAGTACCCGCTCGTGGCGGAGATCTACGAGCAGTTCTTCGACAACGGCTTCAACGAGAACATGAACCTGATCACCGCACAGGGGTGGTTCGGGTTCCGTCCGTCGGTGCGCTTCGAGGAGGGGTTCCCCGGCGAGGCGTGGCTCAAGGCGGTGCCCAACGCGATCAACAAGATCATCGAGCGCGGACTGGTCGACCCGGACAAGGTGGGCGTCTACGGGCAGAGCTACGGCGGCTACGCGACCAACCTGCTGATCACGCAGACGGATCGCTTCGCCGCCGCGGCAAATGTTTCCGGGAAGGTCAACATCATCTCCTTCCTGGGCGACTCGCCGAAGATCACGACGCGCAACTACGCGGCCGCCGAGGTCGGGCAGGACCGGATCGGCGCCACGCTCTGGGAGCAGCCGCACAAGTACATCGAGCACTCGGCGGTCATGTTCGCGGACAGGATCGAGACGCCGCTGCTCATGCTCTCGGGCGAAGGCGACTGGAACGTGCCGGCCACGAACCAGCGCGAGATGTACTACGCGCTGCGCCGGCTGGGGAAGGAGGTCGTGTGGGTGCACTACACGGCGGGCGGCCACGGGGCCGGGCGCGCGAGCACCGCAGCCGACTTCGCGGACCACTGGCAGCGCATGTTCGACTGGTTCGCGGAGCACTTCGGGGAGGAGGAGAGGAGGGCGGCGACATCGGACCGGTGACCCTGCCCAAACCCTGCGGGACGGCGTGGATTACGGGCCGGGGGGAAGTTGCGCCGCATGTTCACGGCGACCAGGGGGACCGGCTTTGACCACCTCACTCCATGGCCAGCACGCCGTCGTCACCGGCGCCAACTCCGGCGTCGGCCGCTCGGCCACCGAGATGCTCCTGCGCGCGGGCGTCCACGTCACGATGATCTGCCGCAGCCGCGAGCGCGGGGAGCAGGCGCTGGCCGAACTGCGCGATATGGTGACAGCCGACGCGAGCGCCCCCGAGGGGGCATCCGGCCGAACACCCCGCGAGCACGCCCCACCCGCCGTCGCCCTCGAGCTCGCCGACATGTCGAGCCTGGACGATGTCCACGCGGCCGCCGACCGCATCGCCACCCGCCTCCCCGCCATCGACATCCTCGTGAACAACGCGGGCATCTCGCGGGCGCGCTGCGTGATGTCCCCCGACGGCTTCGAGCTGACCTTCGCCACGAACCACCTCGGCCACTTCCTCCTCACCCACCTCCTCCTCGAGCGCCTCGCGGCGGGACGCGGGCGCATCGTGAACGTCAGTTCGAAGGGCCACCGGCACGGCGACCTCAAGCGCGCGAACCTCGACGACATCGCCCGTGGACGTGCCTGGCGCGGCGGCCTGCAGGCCTACGGCGACTCGAAGCTCGCCAACATCCTCTTCACCGCCGAATCCGTGCGGCGGTGGGGCGGCCGCGGCATCACCGCCAACGCGGTCCACCCCGGCGTGCTCGCCACCGAGATCTGGAAGAAGACGCCGGCACTGGTGCGCATCGTGTTCCATCCCCTCACCTGGTTCATGGACAAGCCCGATGTCGGGGGCGCGGCGGTCATGAACCTCGTCGGAGATCCTGCGCGCGATGACGTGACCGGGCGGTACTTCGACATCGAGGAAGAGATGACGCCGAGCGACCAGGCGCGGGACGATGGGCTGGCGCAAGAGCTGTGGGACCGGAGCGTGGAGTGGACGGGAGGATAGACGAGGCTATGGCGAACGTGAGAGGGACCTGTCGCATCCCCGCAATCGGCCGCTGTCACGGATCAGTCGCTGCGGCAATTGCAATTGCAACCACCACGGTCGCGTGTGGCTCCGGCACGGACACGCCCAGGACCGTGGCCCTCGTTGCTGCCGCCAGGGTGCCGGCGCCCTTCAGCATCGACTCGTATGTCCTGTTGCTGGACGACCATCGGGTGTGCGTGAACAATTCCTTTGAGATGCGTGTGCGGTGTGTCGACCGAGACGGGAGCCTGGTGGGAACGTTCGGTCGAGAGGGAGAGGGGCCAGGTGAGTTCCAGCTGCCACCGCGCCTGCTTCGCGGCCCTGACGGCACGGTTGGGACAATCTCCATGAATCGGCTTTCCGTTTTCACCCCGGGTGGAGACTTGGTTGACGAAAAACCCTTGGCCATCATCTTTCCCCTCCCGGCCCGCAATACGTTCGACACGACCCTCCTCGCCCATTACTACCCCGGGGCCGACATGACCCCGGTGGAGGTCGACCTTTCGGACGGCTCTGTGCTGTGGGAACGCGATGACATTGACACCGTCGCCGAGACCGAGTGCGGAGATCTCTCGCTCGGAGTCGCTTCCCCCTCCGGCGGGTGGACCTTTCCTGCATGCCAGGACGAACTCGTGTTTCTCGAACACCGTGACGCCCCCACCGCCAGGTCTCTTCAATCGCCTACTTACGCTGAAGAGTTCCCTAACGAACGTGATATCGCAGAGTTCGACGGCCAGAGGTCCTTTATCGACCTAGACACGTACCGGCAACTCCCGAAGCGCAACCATCTCACAGTGGGATCCCTCGCTTACGACGACCACGGACGTTTGTGGGTAGCAACGCAACGTGATCGCGCCCACTTCTCCTACTTCGACCTATACGTCGGCACCGAGTACGTCGGCTCGGTGAGGATCAGGGACCGCGTCCTGGGCTACGACCTCTATGGTTCAACGCTGGCTGCCCTGGTCGAGCGCGAGCCCGGCCCGGACGGCATCGGATGGCGTGCCGTGGACTGGTACGATATTGGCGCGTTGGGTCTGGGTCTGGGCACGAGTTCGGACTAGCCCGTGCGGCGCGGGACCATTTGATCGGCATGAGCCAGATGACCACCTCAAGAGGAAGCAACGATGCCCGGGATTGACCACACCGACACCACCTCGCCGAACCGCATCGGCACCTGCCTCTGGTTCGAGGACCGCGCCGTCGAAGCCGCCGAGTTCTACGTCTCCCTCTTCCCCCAGTCCCGGATCCTGGACGTCTCGACGGTCGGCGCAGGCCCGGCCAAGGACAACTCGTTCGTGGTCTTCGAGCTTGCCGGGCGGCCGTTTCAGGGGATCGACGGCGGTCCGATGTTCAAGTTCACCCCCGCCATCTCCTTCGTGGTGAACTGCGAGTCGCAGGACGAGATCGACCACTACTGGGCCGCGCTCTCGGACGGTGGTGAGGAGGGCTACTGCGGTTGGCTCAACGACCGTTTCGGGGTGTCGTGGCAGGTGATCCCCGCAAACATGGGCGAGCTGATGAGCGCCGACCCGAAGCGCGTCATGGAAGCGCTGCTCACGATGGGGAAGATCGAAATCGAGGCGCTGCGGAAGGCGGGCGCCGGGGGCTGAGGCGCGCGGAAGCGTTTCAGCTGAAACGTTTTTCGGGGCTTCAGCGACGGCTCGCGCCACCTACCGCCTGAACCGATAGCTCACCTTCGCGAACAGCCCGTCCGCGGTGGGCCGCACGTCCCGGAACCGGAGCCGCTCGGTGTCCTCCATCTGCCGTGAATAGCCCACGAAGAACACCGTGCCCGGGGTGGGCTCGTAGCTGAGCAGGGTCTCGATCCCGAAGTCGTTGGCGTCGGAGCCGCTGCGGAGCGAGCAGTCGCCCGAGCTGCAGCCCAGCAGCGGCCGGCCGGTGGCCGGGTCGACCAGGTCGCGGCGCATCTGGGCCCCGTACTCGACGATCGTGCGCAGAAAGAGCGCCCGGTTGAACTGGTACTGGGTCTTGATGCGCGGGATCACCGCCTCCAGCGCGAGGGTGCCGTCGCTCTCCCGCACCAGGCTCTGGTAGCGCAGGCCGAGCTCGGCCGACAGGTGGCGCGTGGGGTAGGCGTACGCCGCGATGTCCGCGTCCCAACCGGTCCCCACCTCGATCGGCACGCCGTAACGGAGGTCGAAGACGGCGTCCTGGCTGTAGCCCCATCGGACCCGCCCGCGCAGCTTGTCCCAGCTGTTGACCCAGAAGAAGCCGCCGAGACCGTGCAGGAGACCGAACGGGTCCTGGTCGGCAACGAAGGGAGTCGCTCCGCCCCGGCCGTCGTCGACGAAGAGCCCGTCGTAGTCCGCGGCGCCGAAATCGTAGCGCCTGGCGGTGGCGGCGAGCAGCACGGTGATGTTGTTGCGTAACGACGTGGTGACCCCGTAGCGGACCTCGGCTTCCTCGAAGACCTCGCGCCCCCAGAACGAGTCGTGGTCCCAGAAGAAAGAGGCGTCGAAGCCGGGCCGGAACTGTTCCACCAGCGCGCCGGGCTCGCCACGGAAGTTGTATTCGAGACGCGACTGCAGGCGCGTGTCCCCCACGCGCGGAATCAGTCCGCTGGCCGCGTCGAATCCGTGGGCCACGTCCTCGAGGTCGAGGTTGAAGGTGAGCGTGGGGCTGGCGCGCTGGAACTGCAGCGACAGATAGCTCCCCGTCTCGTCGTCGGAGCTGGTCGTCGCAGTGCGGCTCCCGGCGCCGATCACCGTGAGCGTGTAGCGGCGCGCCATCACGAACCGGCCGTCGAAGCCGAGCATGCGGTTATACTCGTCGCCGCTGGTTGTCCGGTCGGTGTACACCATTCCCAGCGTGGATGCGCTGCCAAGGTCCCGCCGGGCCCGCAGCAGGTTGACCACCGGCCTCTCGACCAGATCGCCGGAATCGCCGACCTCGTCGACCGCCCCCAGGTATCCCAGCTGGAAGCCGCCGACCTTCCCCGACAGCTTCGCCCCCGCCACCGGATTGATGACGCTGCGGGTGTAGACCAGGTTCTTCGGCATCGTGAAGATCTCGGTCCCCTCCAGGAAGAATGGCCGCTTCTCCTCGAAGAAGAGCGCGAACCGCTCGTTGACCGCGATCTGCCCGGCGTCGGCCTCGACCTGGCTGAAGTCGGGGTTGTAGGTCCCGTCGAGCGTAAGGTTGGAGGTGAGGCCGTACTTGGCGTTCAAGCCGAATTCGCCGCTCACCGGCTCCCGTTCGAATGCCTTTGCGCCTGCGTCATAGGTCCCCTGGCGCGTCCCGGTGAGGACCGGGTTCAGCTCCAGGAAGAGGCCGCGGTCGAGGTCGCGCAGCCCGGTCAGCGAGCCCGAGAGCGTGAGCCGGTTCGCGACGTCCTTGGTGACCGGCGCCCAGGAATCGTCGAAGCCGGTCCGCTGGATCTTGCGGAAGACCTGCAGCCCCCACTCCTGGTCGTTCGACTCCGGGAAGCGGATGCTCTTGAAGGGGATCCTGACCTCGAGGGCGTACCCCCAGTCCTCCACCTGGCCCTCGGAATCCCAGACGAAGTCGGGGTTCCAGTCGATCGGGGGGCCGAAGTTGCGGCCGAAGCGCCCCACCCTGCCCTCGATCCACAGCCCGTCCTGCTGCACCCCCAGCGGGTTTGCCACGATCGAGTACGCCTGGCGCTGGTCGTTGAAGGTGTCGAGGACGAACTGGATGTAGTCGTCGGTGCGGTAGAAGGTGTCGCGCTCGCCCAGCGTGGCCCGGATGCCGCCCGGATTGTCGTCGAAGGCGCGGACGCCGAAGTAGATGGCGTCCTCCGAGATCAGGAGCAGCACTTCGGTCTCCTGCGTGGCCGGGATCCCCTCGGTGGGGTCGAACTGGGAGAAGCCGGTGAGCAGGGCCGCCTCGGACCACGCGGCGTCGTCGAGGCGTCCGTCGATGGCGATATCCGGGTCGGCGGCGCGGGGAGCGGCGATATCGATCTGGCCTTCGAGGCCGCTGTAGACCACCGCCGCCGGGGTGCCGCCCGGAGTTGGCCGGTCGGGGCGGGGCGCGAGGATGTCCTGCTGGGCTCCAGCCCGGGACTCGGCCATCGCCGGGGTGGGGCCCGGCGCGAGGGACGCGAGCGCGATGGCTGCGAGGAGCGTCATCGGTCCGCGCAGGCCGAAGTCGTCGCGAGCAGCCACGTCCACATCGCCGTCCGATTGATCATTGACCGCCCCGGCAGAGATCTGACCCGCCGATCCCGGCCGGTCTCCACCTTGACGATAGCGCCGCGCGGGCGGGCCAAGAAGACCTGCTCCCGCGGCCCGAGGCGGAGTCGTTGCTCCTTCCGGCACGATTGGCGATCCTCCGGGGGATGACGGTTTCACTTCCACGGACAGCATCGGTCAAGGGGACGGTAATAGCGCCTCTTCGGGAATGCAGGCGGGTGCGATGACGGCGTTGCTGCTCGTCGCCTGCACCGCGTGCGAACCTGCGCCTTTACTTGAAGACACCTTGAGGGAGAGGGCCGTTGAGGGCGATGCGGAGGCCGCGACGTGGCTCCTCGCCGCGGCGGAGCTCGGTCACGCGGGGGCCCGGCACCAGCTCGGCCCGCGCCGCCGCGGCGCACCCCCCATTGTTGATATCACTATGATATCATAATGATAGCGCCCGATCCCGGTGCGGCGGCCTGGGCCGGCACCACTCCCCCTCTGCAGCGGCCGGAGACGGGACTCACCCCTCCGTCGCCGCCGGCCGGTCGTCGTGCGTGCCCCAGCGCTCGAACCACTGCCGCAGGTACAGCTGGGTGCGGATGAAATTCGACGGCAGGCGGGACGTGCCGTGCCACTCGCCCTGGAAGCGCAGCATGGCCGTGGGCTTGTTCTGCGCCTTTAGCGCCTGGTAGAACTGCTCGGTCTGCGACATCGGGGTGCGCAGGTCGAGCTCGCCCGTCATGAGCATCGTGGGCGTGGTCACGTTGCCGACGTACATGATCGGTGAGCGCCGGATATGCTCGCTCGGGTCCTCCCAGGGGAAGTGCTCGAAGTCGGCGTACCAGCGCAGCGGGTTGCCGTCGACCTCGCCCGGGAAGGCGAGCCAGTTGGTCACCGGGCAGTTCGAAGAGGCGGCGCGGAAGCGGTCGGTGTGGCCGACGACCCACGCGGTGAGGACGCCGCCGCCGGAGCAGCCGTAGACGAACATGTTGTCCTCGTCGACGTAACCGCGCGACAGCAGCTCGTCAACGCTCGACATGAGGTCGTGGAAGTCGTTGTTGGGGTAGTCGTACTGGATGGCGTTGCCGAACTCGGTGCCGTAACCGGAACTCCCGCGCGGGTTTGTGTAGAGGACGACGTACCCGTTCGCCGCGTGCTCCTGCCAGCCGAAGTTGAAGCCGCCGTTGTACATGCCGTGCGGCCCGCCGTGGATGACGAGCATCATGGGGTACCGGAGCGAGGGGTCGAAGCCGGGGGGCTTGATGACCCAGCCGTGGATCGCCAGGCCGTCGTGCGACGATTCCGCCCAGATCTGTTCGACCTCGCCGAGCGTCACCCCGGCCAGCACTTCGTCGTTCACCGCGGTGAGACGCGTGCGCTGATCGGGCCGGTCGACGGGGAAGGCGTAGATGTCGCCCGGCTCGTGGGCGTCGCCCCAGGTTCCGACCGCCATGCCGCCGGCGCTCACGTCGTTCAGGGAGAACATCTGCGGGCCCTCGCTCGCGGCGCGGACATCGCCGCCGGTCGACGCGTACACGATGTTCGCGTAGCCGTCGGCCTGGACGTTGAAGTAGACGCCGCTGCCGTCCGGCGCCCACTGGAGGCCGCGCGGGGTCCGGTCGAGTTCGGTGGTGAGCGCCCGCGGGTTCGATCCGTCCGCGTTCATGACGTAGAGCGTGGACTCGATGTAGTCGAAGGTGGTCGTGTCGTGGCCGACGTATGCGATCATGCGGCCGTCGGGGGAAGGGATCGGAGCCCCGTCAGGGCCTTTCCGGGTAGTGACCTGCCGCAGTTCGCCGGAAGCGACGCCGAGCCTGTAGACTTCGCTCTCCTGCCAACGATACAGCGCATCGTCTTCGATCAGGCCGCTGAAGAGCAGGGTCTCGCCGCTCGGCTCCCAGACGGGCGCGCCGTAGTTGTGATCCCCGCGGGTGAGTTGGCGGGGGGTGCCGCCGCCGGCCGGGACGACGAAGATGTGGCGGAAGCTCTCGTCGAGGAATCCGACGCGGTCCTGGCGGTAGACGAGGCTCTCGATGATGCGGGGGCCAGGCGTCCATTCGGCGCCTTCGGGGCGCGGCAGCGAGACCTGCCAGTGGCGGGAACTCGGGTTTTCCGCGCGGACGCTCTTGGTGAAGGACAGCTGCGTGCCGTCGGGCGACCAGGCGATGTCGGAGGGCGTCTCGGTGAGGCGCGTGACCGGCGAAACCGCGCCCTCGGCGTCCATCCAGCGCACGAAGATCTGCGTGTTGCCCTCGTCGTCGGGGGCGAGGAAGGCGATGCGGTCGCCGGAGGGGGACCAGCGGGGGGACGAGCCGGCGATCAGGTCGCGGGGGCGCGATCCGTCCGAGTTCACGATGCGGATCGACGATTCCCAGCTGTCGTTCATCTTGTCGACCCAGCCGTGGGTGTAGACGACCTGCGACCCGTCGGGCGAGATCCGGGGGTCGCTGACGCGCTCCCAGTCGAGCCAGGTGTCGAGGGAGAGGGGGGTCTGGGCGGATAGCGGGGCTGTGCTCGAGGAAACCGCGACGACGGCCACGAGCGCGATGACGGTGAGACATGCAGGGCGCTGCAGGGAGCGGCGCCGACCGAGGTCGAATGCGTGCATGGGAGACCTCCCGATGTGCGTGAACGGCTGGAGACTACCGCTCAACATGGGGCCTGGACCGCAGATAGGACAGCGGAGCGATGCGGTTAGAAGAACACCGGCTCCCTGTACGCCCCGAAGACGTCTTCCATGGCGGCCCTGATCTCGTAGAGCGTGCAGTAGGCGCGGGCGCAGTCGAGGATGTACGGGACGGTGTTGGCGCCGCCGGCGGCCGCGGCGCGGAGGCCGGCCAGGGTCGAGGTGACCCGCTCGGCGTCTCGCTCGGCGCGCAGCTTCGCCATCTTGGCGCGCTGGCGCTCCTCCACCCTGGGGTCGATCTGAAGGGTGTCGATCTCGATCTCGTCGGAGCCGCCGGTGAACCGGTTGACGCCGACCACCGTTCGGAGCCCGGCCTCGATCTCTGCCTGCTGGCGCGAGGCCGAATTCGCGATCTCGCGCTGGAACCACCCGTTCTCGATGCCGGGAACCACCCCGCCCTGCCCGTCGATGCGCTCGAACATCTCCTCGGCCTCGGCCTCGAGCCGGTCGGTGAGCGATTCCACGTAGTACGAGCCGGCGAGCGGGTCGATGGTGTTGGGCACGCCACTCTCATAAGCCAGAATCTGCTGGGTCCTGAGCGCGATCTTCACCGCCTTCTCGGTCGGCAGCGCGAGGGTCTCGTCCATGGAGTTGGTGTGCAGCGACTGGGTGCCGCCGAGGACCGCTGCGAGCGCCTGGTAGGCGACCCGAACGATGTTGTTCTCGGGCTGCTGCGCGGTGAGGGTGACGCCCGCCGTCTGGGCGTGGGTGCGCAGGCGCCACGACTGCGGGTTGCGCGCGCCGAACTCGTCCCGCATGCGCCGGGCCCAGATCCGCCGGGCGGCGCGGAACTTGGCGACCTCCTCGAAGAAGTCGTTGTGCACGTCGAAGAAGAACGAGAGGCGCGGCGCGAAGGCGTCGACGTCGAGCCCGCGCTCAATGCCGCGCCGCACGTAGTCGAAGCCGTTGGCGAGGGTGAAGGCGAGCTCCTGGCCGGCCGTCGCCCCCGCTTCGCGGATGTGGTAGCCCGAGATCGAGATCGGGTTGTAGCGGCGCGCGTTTTCGGAGCACCACTCGAACATGTCCAGAATCAGCCGCAGCGCGGGCTCCGGCGGGAAGACCCACGCGTGCTGGGCCTGGTACTCCTTGAGGATGTCGTTCTGGACGGTGCCGCGGAGCTGGTCGGGGGAGATCCCCTGGCGCTCGGCCGCCGCGACGTAGAAGCAGAAGAGGATGATCGCCGGCCCGTTTATCGTCATCGAGACGGAGACCTGGTCGAGCGGGATCTCGTCGAAGAGGGTCTCCATGTCGGCGAGCGACGAGATGGCGACGCCGCAGACGCCCACCTCGCCGAGCGAACGGGGATGGTCGCCGTCGTATCCCATCAGCGTGGGGAAGTCGAAGGCGACCGACAGCCCGGTCTGGCCGTTCGCGAGCAGGTACTTGTAGCGCTCGTTGGTCTCCTCGGCGGTGGCGAATCCCGCGAACTGGCGCATGGTCCAGAGGCGGGTCCGGTACATGGTCGCGTACGGGCCGCGCGTGTACGGGAAACCGCCGGGCACGCCGAGCTTGTCCACGTAGCTCCCGGACAGGTGCGCCGGGGTGTAGAGGGGTTCGACCTCGTTGCCGGAGATGGAGGTGAAGGACGGCAACCGCTTCGGCGTCCCCTCGGAGGTGGCCTCCCAGGCGGCCAGCTCGGCGTTCAGGCGCTCGATCTCCCGCTGCCGCCGCTCGATCTCCTCCATGAGGGCGACGCGGTCGCGCAATCGTGGTTCGGTGGTCGACATGTCAGCTGTCCTCCTGCCCGGCGGCGCTGTCCGGCAGGCTGCGAAAGCCCTCCGGCCCTGCCTCTAATATGGCGGGAACGATGCGATCCGCCACGCCGTAGGCGGTCGCGCGGCCGGTCCTGACCGCTTCCACCCACTCCGCGAGGTTCGGGTCCGAGGCGAAGAAGCGGTCCGCGCGGTGGCGCAGACGGCGCTGCACGACGTCGCGAATGCGTCCCCGGGCGCGATCGGCGCGGCGCGCCTCGAGCGTCCCCGAATCGGCCAGTTGGCCGCCGTGCGAGAGGATGGCTTCGAGGAGGGCGTCGATCCCCTCGCCGCGGCCCGCCGAGGTTTTGAGCACGGGGATCTCCCAGCGTGGGGCCGGGGTCTCCCGCAGGCGCCCCGGGTGGCCGGCGGGATCCTCGGCCGGGGCCTCCGCGGCGTCCGTCCGGGTCGAAGCTCCCACCCCCGACAGATCCACCCCGTGGTGCGCGGGCACGTCGTGCGAGGCCCGGCCCGCGCGGAGCATCAGCGCCTGCCCGATCTCGCGCACCATGCGGTCGGCGCCGATGCGGTCGGACTTGTTGACGACGAAGATGTCGGCGATCTCCATCAGGCCCGCCTTCATGGCCTGGATTCCGTCGCCCGACTCGGGAACGAGGACGACGACGGTGGAATCGGTCGCGGCCTGGATCTCGAACTGCGTCTGCCCCACGCCGACCGTCTCGACGATGATGTTGGCGAAACCGAAGGCGTCTAGGAGATCGATCACCTCGCGCGTGGTGGCGGCCAGGCCGCCGAGCGAGCCGCGGGTTGCCATCGAGCGGATGAAGATCCCGGGGTCGACGGAGAGCTCGTTCATGCGGATGCGGTCGCCGAGGAGCGCGCCGCCGGAGAAGGGCGAGGTGGGGTCGACGGCGACGATCGCGACGTCTTCGTCCCGCTCGCGGAGGAGCTTGGCGAGGAGTGTGGCGAGGCTGGACTTGCCCGCGCCGGGCGGGCCGGTGATGCCGATGCGGCGGGCCCGGGGCTCGACCAGGAGGAGTTCCTGGAGGAGTTCGGTGGCGCGCGGGTGGCCGGCTTCGACCATCGAGATCGCGCGGGCGAGGGCGGGACGCCTGCCGCGCCGGAAGTCGGCCGTGAGCCGGCGGTTGCGCTCTTCGCGGGTCGGGCGGCCGGCGCTCATGGCGACAACAGCGCGCTGGCGAGGCTCAGGACCATGACAAAGCCCACCAGGTCCGTGAGGGTGTGGACGAAAACGGACGAGGCGACCGCGGGATCGACGCCGAGCCGGTCGAGGACGGTGGGGATGAGCGCCCCCGCGAAGCCGGCCACGATGATGTTGGCCCACATGGCGACGAGCACGACCAGCCCGATGCGCGGGTCGCCGCCCCACCGGAAGTAGGCGAAGGCGGCGAAGAGTCCGCCCAGGACGAGGCCGTTGACGAGCCCGACCAGCACCTCCTTGCCGACCGCGGGAAAGTGGTGCGAGCCGAGGCCGTCGCCGACCGCGATGCGGCGGATCGTCACGGCGAGCGCCTGCGTGCCGGTGTTTCCGCCCAGGGCGGCGATGACGGGCATGAGGAAGGCGAGGAAGGCGAACTGGGCAATCAGGCCTTCGAAGCGGAGGATCACCATCGCGGCCAATCCGGCGGTCACCAGGTTCAGCGTCAGCCACGGGAGCCGCGAGCGGACGGAGTCGGTCCAGCCGGCCTGGAGCTCCTCCTCGTCGGACACGCCGGCCAGCTTGAGGATGTCCTCGGTGGTCTCGGCTTCGATCACGTCGATCACGTCGTCGAAGGTGATCTGGCCCCGGAGGGCGCCGTCTTCGCCGACAACCGGGATGCTGACGAGGTTGTACCGCGCCATGATGCGACCGACTTCCTCCTGGTCGGTGCCCGGATGCACCACGGCCGAGATGGGTTCGATCAGCGATTCGACCGGCGCCTCGGGGTCGGCGAGGATGAGGTCGGCGAGGGGGACGGTGCCGCGAAGCCGGTCTTTGTCGCCCACGACGAAGACGGAGTAGAAGTCCTCGACCTCGCGCCCTTGCCTGCGGATCTCGGCGATGGCCTCGCCCGCGCTGGAGTCGGCTGCCACCGCGACGAGGGCGGTCGTCATCAGTCCGCCGGCGGTCTCTTCGCCGTAGCGGAGCAGGTCGCGGATCTCGCCGGCTTCGGTGCTGGGCAGCGCGGCGAGCATGCGGTCGCGGTCGTCCGGATCCATCTCGCCGAGCAGGTCCGCGGCGTCGTCGTCCGCGAGTTCCTGCAGGAGGGCCGCGCCGCGCTTGTCGTCGAGGGCGGAGAGGAGTTCGGCCCGGTCTTCGTACTCCTCCATCTCGGCGAGCGTCTCGGACGCGACCTCGTCCGGCAGGGCCTCGAGGATCTCCAGCTGGCCCGCCTCCGAGGTGACCGACGCCACGAAGTCGGCGATGTCCGACGGATGCATCCCGGCAACCCAGTCCGGGAGCTCGATGTGCTCCTCCTGGGCGAGCGCCCTCAACTCCTCCTGCGCGGTCGGATCCACGCCGATCGGGGGCCTTTCGGAGCTCATCCGCTCACCGCCCTTCGCACGATCGCCTCCTGCTTGTGAAACATTTCACTAGCCAGGCGCTCGGGGCCTGCGGGGTGATCGTAGCCGAGCACGTGCAGCGCGCCATGGACGGCCAGGCGGGTCAGTTCCTCTTCCGGCGCCGCACCGGCCTCGGCCGCCTGCCTCAACGCCTGCGCGTGGCCGACATAGACGTCGCCGAGAGGGTCTTCGCCGTCGCCGTGAAGGGCGAACGAGAGGACGTCTGTGGTCTCGTCGCGGCCCAGGTAGCGGCCGTGGAGGCTCGCGATCTCGGCGTCGGTGACGAAGCTGACCGACAGCTCGGCAGAGGACACGCCTTCGCGGCGGAACGCTTCGCGGAGCGCCCGCTCGAGGAGGTCCCCGGGGACGGTGCACGGCTCGGCCGCGTTGATGTGAATGGTGATCACGGTGCCTTCTCCCCCGCGGCCGGCGCCTGCGGAGCGGCCTGACCCGGCGCTTCGGGGTCTCCGGAGCCCGGGCTTTCGGCCGTCAGGTGGCGCGTGCCGGGATATTCGATCCGGCGGTGGTGAATGCCGGCCAGGATCTTGAGGAACCGCTTTCTGAGGAGGGTGAGGTCCTTCAGCGTGAGCGCGGCGTTGTCCAGCTGGCCGCGGTCCAGCTTGCCCGCGAAGATCTGCTGGATCAGGCGGGTGATCCTCTGTCGATCGGGCCTGTTCATCGCGCGCGTCGCCGACTCCACCGAGTCGGCCAGCATGACGATGGCGGTCTCGCGGCTCTTCGGCCGGGGTCCGGGGTAGCGGAACCGGGCGGGATCGGGCGGATCGCGTCCTTCCTTCTCGGCGTTCTCGCTTGCCTTGTCGAGGAAGAAGCTTATGGTCTGGTCGCCGTGGTGCTCCGAGATGAAGTCGACGATCACCTCCGGGACATTTTCCCGCCGCGCCATGCGGACCCCCTCGATGACGTGCCCGCGCACCACCGCCGCCGAGGCATCGGGGGTCATGGTGTCGTGGGGATTGTCGCCGCTCTGGTTCTCGATGAACAGGTCGGGGTGCACCATCTTGCCCACGTCGTGGTAGTAGGCGCCCGCACGGCAGAGGGCCGCGTTGGCGCCGATGTCGTTCGCGCCGGCTTCGGCGAGGTTGGCGACCTGGATGGTGTGCGCGTAGGTGCCGGGGGCTTCAGTGGCCAGCTGCTTGATGAGGGGCCGGTTCGGGTCGGCCCAGCTGATCAGGGTCTGGTCGGTGGTGCGGCCGGTCATCCACTCGAAGGCCGGCAGGAAGCCGATCGCCAGCATCGACCAGGCGATCGTGCCGAGGAGCGCCCAGCCTAGCGCCGGGAGGAACTCGAAGTCGGCGCCCCGCAGCATCACCGCGGCGAGGACGAGCGCGTAGGCCCCGAAGGTGATGCCGATGAGGAGCCAGGTCTGGGACAGGCGCCGGAAGCTGCGCACGGCCAGCGCCGCCGCGGCGCCGCCCGCGAGGGCGACGAAGAAGGTGTCGACCGAGGCGAACGGTTCCTGGGCCGCGGTGAGGGCGGACAGTACCAGCAGCGACACCAGGGCCAGTCGCCCGTCCCACAGGATCGCGAGCGCGACGGTGACGAAGACGGTGGGCAGGGCGGGACCAGGGAAGGCCAGGCGGGCCACGAAGAATGCGCCCGCGAAGTAGAGGGCGGTGATGGCGGCAAGGGCCTGGAGATAGCGGAATTCGCGAAAGATGTCGGGACGGTGGAAGAAGAGCAGCCCGCCGAAGATCGACAGGATCATCGCATTGAGGATCAGGCCGCCGAAGGCACCGCTCACGTTCGACTCGTCCACGGCGATCCCGGCGGTCCGGAGGTGGTTCCTGTATGCCTCCAGCTTCTGCAGTTCGGCCGGACCCACCTGATCGTTCGCGCGGACGATGGCCTCGCCCTCCAGCACCCGTCCGGCGGTCACGGATATGGAGTCGCGTGCGGCGGCCCTTTCCCGGGCATTGCGCGCCGCGTCCGGGGCCAGGCTCGGGACCATGTAGCGCGCGAGTACGAGGCGCAGCAGATCGGTATCGACACCGGGCTCGCGATCCGCGAGGACTGCGTCGTAGAACTCCCGCCCCGACAGGACCGAGGCGCGGGGTACGACGCTCGCCCCGCTTCTCCGCACCACGCGCAGCGATTCGGTCGTGACCTCCGAGGCGGCGCCGGGCGCGATGATCCCCCGGTCGGCCATTCCGTCGATCGCCCCCGCCGCGCTCTCCCGGATGCTCTCGGCGCGCGCCGGGTCGGCCAGGGTCTCGACCTGCTCCTCGCCCGCGTCGATCCCGGCGGCGGCCAGCACGCTGCCGATCCCCGCCACGCCGCTTGCGGCGGCCGCCGAGTCGACATCGGCGAAGAAGCGGGCGAGCGCCGTGGATGCCGACTCGCGGGCGCCGTCCTGGAAGATGAAGGTGGGAATCACGGCACTTGCCGCCGCTTCCCTCTCGGCCCTCAGCACATCGGAGTCCTTGGGGATGTCGAAGGCGGCCACCGCAATGATGTCACGCTCCGCGACGGTGCCGGCCTCGTGCCTCCCGATAAGAACGGACGGATCCGACGGATACAGCAGCACGAGTCCGACGGACAGGCCGAGGACGAGAAGCCACCGCGCCCCGTGATGCACGACCGCATCCGGCCACAGCCGCCGCGGCCTTCCCGACAGCATCCCGCGCCGACGCCGCCTACCGCTCATTGTCCCGGCTGCCCCCGCGGCGCTGATCCGCCACGGCGTAGGCCCGGACGATCTCCTTCACCAGGCGGTGGCGCGTCACGTCCCCCTCGTCGAGGTAGACGAACTCGATGCCCTCGATGTCCCTGAGGATCTCCTCGACCTGAACCAGCCCCGAGACCTGGGCGCTGGGGAGGTCGACCTGGGTCTTGTCCCCCGTGATCACGACCCGCGAACTCACGCCGATGCGGGTCAGGAACATCTTCATCTGGGCGGCGGTGGCGTTCTGGGCCTCGTCGAGGATGACGAAGGCGTCCGAGAGGGTTCTGCCGCGCATGTAGGCGAGCGGCACGACCTCGATGGTGCGGTCGCCGATGCCGCGGCGGACGCGGGCGGCGGGCATCATGTCCTCGAGGGCGTCGTAAAGGGGACGGAGGTACGGGTCGACCTTCTCCTGCAGGTCGCCGGGCAGGAATCCCAGGTTCTCACCCGCCTCGACCGCCGGGCGCGCCAGGATGATCCGCCGCACGCGCTTCCTGAACAGCTCGTCGACCGCGCGGGCAACGGCGAGGTAGGTCTTCCCCGTGCCGGCCGGGCCGATGCTGATGACGATGTCCGAGTCCTCCATCGCCTGGAGGTAGGCGCGCTGCCCCTCGGAGCGCGGCGCGATGATCCGGCGCGATCCCGGCACCGAGATCTGCAGCTTCTCGTCGCCACGGCGGATGTCGGGCCCTTCGCGCGACTCGAGGCTCGTCGCGAAGCGGGCCACGTCCGATGCCGGGAAGGCCTTGCCCAGCCGTGCCAGCTCGATCATGTGCTCGACCACGCGGGCCGAATCCGCCACCGATTCGAGGGCGCCGGCGAGCCTGACGTGGTCTCCGCGCAACACGACCTGAACCCCGAAGAGCGAGGCCACTTCGCGGAAGTTCTCGTCGCCCACCCCGGCGAGGATGAACTGATCGGCCCCTTCGGCGCTCAGGTGATGCTCGACCATGGTCCCGGTCGTCATTCGCTTCCTCCAACCGAAATCCCGAGCGCGGCCAGCTCGGCCGCTCCGACCTGGACGGGGGCACCTTCGTAGAGGGCCCTGGCCGCGGTGGTCTTCGGGAACGCGATCACGTCCCTCAAGCTTGTCCCGCCCGAAAGCCAGGCCGCAAGACGGTCCATCCCCAGCGCGATGCCCCCGTGGGGGGGCGCGCCCGCCCGCAGCGCCTCGAGGAGGAAGCCGAACTTGGTCGCGATCTCGTCCTCGCTCAGGCCGAGCATCCCCAGCAGGCGTGCCTGAAGGTCGGCGTCGTGGACGCGAACGCTCCCCGAGCCCAGCTCCGTGCCGTTGTAGACGAGGTCGTAGGCGAGACCGCGCACGCTGAGCGGGTCGGAATCGAGGCGGTGGATGTCGTCGGGATGGGGCTGGACGAAGGGGTGGTGGTTCGCGCCCATGGTGCCGTCCGCACCCTCCTCGAAAACGGGGAAGCCGGTTACCCACAGCCATGCGTGAGCGGTGGTCCTGGGGAGTTCCAGCGCCTGGATGGAGGCGCGGCGAGCGGCGTCGAGGGCGGGGGAGGTGACGCGGTCGGGGCCGGCGGCCGCGAGGATCAGGTCGCCGGGCGAGAGGGCCAGCCGCGCGCTTGTGTCGTCGCGGAAGAAGCGGCCCATGGGACCCGTGGCGCGGTCTTCCTGGATCTTGGCCCAGAAGAGGCCGGGCGCGCCCTCCGCCTTGGCCGCGCGCTCGATCGCGTCGATCTGTTTGCGCGAGAGACGGGCGCCGCCGGCGAGGTGCAGGCCGCGAATGCGTCCCCCCTTCGCGATGGCGCCGCGAAGGATGTTGGAGTCGAGGGCGCCCAGGACATCGCTGTAGTCGCCGATTTCGAGGCCGTAACGGAGGTCGGGGCGGTCGCAGCCGAAGCGCTCCATCGCGTCCTGGTAGGTCAACCGCAGGAACGGGGGATCCGCCTCGATCCCGGCAACCTCGGCCAGGCGCGCCATCAGACCCTCGCACCACCCGTAGATGTCCTCCGGCTGGACGAAAGACGCCTCGACATCGATCTGGGTGAACTCGGGCTGCCGGTCCGCGCGCAGATCCTCGTCCCTGAAGCAGCGCGCGATCTGCACGTAGCGGTCGAAGCCCGCGATCATCAGGAGCTGCTTGTAGATCTGGGGGCTCTGGGGCAGCGCGAAGAACTCGCCCGGATGCACGCGGCTGGGCACGAGAAAGTCCCTCGCGCCTTCGGGCGTGGGCTTGGTGAGCATCGGCGTCTCGATCTCGACAAAGCCCTGCTCGTGGAAGAAGTTGCGCACCTCCAGGACGAGCCGGTGCCGCAGGATCAGCCTCGCTTGCAGATCGTGGCGGCGCAGGTCGAGGACTCGGTGCCGCAGCCGCAGCTTCTCGGAGGGCAGTTCCTCCTCCGGCGGAAGGTAGACGGGGATGGCCGGCGTCCGTGCCTTGTTGAAGACCTCCAGCTCCGTGATCTGCACCTCGACATCGCCGGTCGCCATGTCGGGGTTGCGGGCCGCTTCGGGACGGGGCGCAACGACGCCGCGAATCCCGATTACGTCCTCCGGTCCAAGCCCGCGCACGGCTTCCATCGCCTCGGGCGACGACCAGCCGGGGCCCGCCGAGGCCTGCAGCAGTCCGGACCGGTCGCGCACATCGAGAAAGACCAGTCCTCCCAGATCCCTTCGGCGATGCACCCAGCCGGCGATCCGGACCTCTTCGCCCGCCATGTCGGGGGTGACCATGCCCGCTCCGTTGGAGCGCATCGTCGTTGCACTTCTCGCGGCTGTCGACACAGATCCGTCTCCGGTGGACCACGGGATTCCCGGCCGACGGTGCCACGCGGAGGTTCCACTGCGGATTGCTGGAGGCGGCGCCGGACGTATTCTCGCGGTAAACTTAGTCCCTGCTTCAAGGGACGTTCAAGCAATCGGCGGAATCTACCCGCGGACGCTGGCGCTGACGCTTCTCCCCTGATTCCGACCACCGAGAAAGGCTTTGTCGACGCCGTGACCTCCGAACGCCCGAACCTGTTGGGGATGCCACCCGCGGAGCTGACCGAGCTTCTGGGCGGACATTTCGAGGCGCGCGGGCAGCCGCGCTACCGTGCGGCGCAGGTGCGGGAATGGGTCTTCGGGAATACAGCGCGCTCCTTCGACGAGATGACGAACCTCCCGGCGCGGGAGCGCGCCGCGCTGGCGGAAGCGTTTCGCTTCCAGGAGCCCGAGACCGACATCGTGTCGCTGTCGAGCGACGGCACCGCGAAGCACCTGTGGAAGCTGCACGACGGCGAGGTCGTCGAGAGCGTGCTGATCCCTTCGGGGAGCCGGCTCACCCTCTGCATCTCTTCGCAGGCGGGGTGCGCCCTGCGCTGCAAATTCTGCGCTACCGGCTGGTCCGGCTTCGCACGCCAGCTCTCGGCGGCGGCGATCGTCGGCCAGTACCGGGCCTCGGTGCGCTGGGCGCGCGAAAACGATCGCGGCGCCGTGACGAACGTCGTGTTCATGGGGATGGGCGAGCCCCTCGCCAATCGCAAGGCCGTCATGCCCGCCCTCAGCATCCTCAACGGCGGCTACGGGCTCGGAGCCCGGAGGATCACGGTGTCGACGGTCGGCGTGATCCCGGGAATCGAGGCGCTCGCGCGGCGGCGGGAGCAATTCCGTCTTGCGCTGTCCCTGCACGCCCCGGTGTCCGAGCTGCGAGCCGAGCTGATCCCCCTGGAAAAGCGCTATCCCCTGGATCAGCTGATGCGGGCTCTGGAAGCGTTCAACCGCAAGGGCGGCCGCCGGATCACCTTCGAATACACGATGATCCGCGGCGTAAACGACGATCCGGCGCTTTTGGCCCCGCTCGCCGGCCTCGCGCGACGCGTCCAGGCCTTCGTGAACCTGATCCCCTTCAACCCGATCCCCTACGTGGACTGGAAGCCCAGCCTGCGCGGGCGCGTCAACGAATTTCGTGACGGACTCGAAGACGGCGGCGTGCCCGTGGCCGTGCGCGAGCCCCGGGGAAGAGACATCGATGCGGCGTGCGGCCAGCTGCGCGCGCGCCGCCAGCAGTCCGCGTAAGCACCGGGAGCGGCGCGCAACCGGGCTGGCAAGGCGATCAGCGGACCCGGTCGAAGATCCGCCCCCAGCGGACTTCCCTGAGCCAGGGGAAGGGGAGAAACGAGCCCCGGTTGTAGGAGAAGTAGATCGCCACCGCGCGCCCTTCGAAGCGCCACGGTTCCAGCAGGCCCCAGGTGCGCCCGTCGAGGCTGGTGTCGCGGTTGTCGCCGAGCATGAAGTAGCGGTCGGGGGGGATTACGATCGGGCCCCAGGTGTCTCGCGACGGCCTGTAGTCGTCGCGCGGCCCTCCCAGCAGGATGTCGCGCTGCCAGAGCATGTCCGGGGCCGCGTAGTCGGGCTGGTTCGTGCGGACGACGTAGGGTTCGTCCAGCGCCTCCCCGTTGAGCAACAGCACCTTGTCCTGCATCTCGAGGGTGTCGCCCGGCATTCCGACCAGCCGCTTGACGAGGATGAGCGTGTCCTCGTGCGGGGGGTCGAAGACGAGGATGTCTCCCCGGCGGGGCTCCGAGTACCCCGGTATCCGAAGGTCGGTCAGCGGAACGCGAGATCCGATCGCAGCCCGGTTGACGATCAGAAAATCGCCTACCAGCAGGGTGTTCTCCATCGAGCCCGAGGTGATCACGAACGTCTGAAAGAGGAAAAAGCGGATCACCAGGAAGATCGCGAATGCGACGATGAGCGACTTGATCCACTCGCCGAGTCCACCCGGTCGGGCCTCGCCGCTCTCCGACGCGGCAGCCCCCTTGCCGCGGCCCTTCGGCTTTGCGGCCCCGTTGGTCCGGCCGCCTCCGGCCCCGCTCTGGCGACCCATCCCTACCCGCCCACCTCTCTCTTCATCTGCCCTGACCCAGCGCTCGCAGCCAATCGACCAGGGACTCCCAGACGGGCTCGTCTTCGACCGCCGGAGGAGCCGACCAATCCGAACCCAGGCGTACGGTCACGTCCACGAAGAGATTCGAGTCCGGCTCGCTCACCACCCGGACGACACCCATGGCGCGCGCTACCGCGGCTGCCTTGGAGGTCTCTCCGACCCGGTCGATCACCACGGTGGTATCGCTGCCGAAGATGCGGGCGTTGCCAAGGCTGACCACGTCGAACCCGGCTCCCCGGAGGTGGTCCGTCGCGTTGCGCGCCAACCCTTCGACGCCTGCCGCGTTGCGCACGTCAACGGTGATCCGCTCCTCGCCCACGGTCAGCAGCGAGACATCTTCCGGCGCCCTCTCCTCCGGTATCCACTGCCCCAGCGCGGATCCCACCAGGACGACCCCGGCCGCTGCGATCACCAGGAAGAGCATCGCCCTCAGAATGCCGCGCATCACGTTCCGTTGACCAGGGAGTTCCAGAAGCCGAGGGTTCGCGGGTGCACGGGACTCCGTGCGTGTAAAAGGTAACCAATCCGGCTCGACACGATTTCGGTGACTACCCCGTCCAGCTCTTCAGGTGCCCGCTCGCGCAGTTCGCGGCGCCATGCAGGACGGCCAGTGCGCCCGGGTTCGAGAGCGTCGGCTGCCACCAGGGCCTTGCCCAGCTTGTCGAACCCGGGCGATCCGAGCGTGTGCCAGCGGATGGCGTCGAGCAGTTCCCGGTCGTCCACTCCAGCGGCCTCGAGGCGCGCCGCGGCGGCCGGCCCGTGATACGCCGTCTCAGGAAGTGCGCGCAGCCGCTCCGGCAGGCCTGGCGCGAGCTCGGCAGGGGGTGCGTCGCGAAGCGCGTCGTGAAGGAATCCGGCGGCGCGCCACCTCACTAAGCCCGGCTCCTTTCGACCCAGTTTGCGGCCCCAGGATTCCAGCAGAGAGGCGACCCTGGCCATGTGGGCTCGGCGTTTCTCGCCCGCAACGGCCCAGTCGGGGAGTACTCCGTCGGCTGCGGCGGCGACGACCGGGTGCAACTTGTCAGGCATCCTCTCCCACCATTCCCTTCAGGCGATGCGAAAGCAGGCGATGCGACACCGGGCAGGGCGCAAGCTGGCGATGCGCGAGTTGGCGATGCGCAAGCTGGCGATGCCACGACGAAAGATAGCAGCGGGGCACGGATGATCTGGGATCCCTGCCTGGCGCGGGCCGTGGCCGCCGAACTGAGGGAGCGGCTGAGAGGGGCGCGGGCCCGGGCCATGAGCTTTGACCGCGAGGCGGCAGTGGTCGCGGTGTACTTTCGGGACGCGACGCTGGAGGTGGATCTGTCGGCTGGCCGGCGGGTGATCGTAATGGGACCGCCGGGGGAGCCGGATCCGGATGCCGAACCGATTCCCGCGGTGCTCGCGGAGGTCGAGGCCGTGAGGGACGAGCGGGTGATCGTGATGCGCTTCCGGCGGGTGCGGGGGAGGAAGCCGAATCCGGTGCTCATCGTGGAGCTCGCCACCAACCGCTGGAACGCCATTGTCGCGGACGGCCCCGGGATGCGGGTCCGCAAACGACTGCGCGCGGTGCGGTCGCGTCCGCACCCGATCGGGCAGCCGTGGAGGGCCCCGGGCGCTGGCAGCCAGGCCGCCGCGCGGGGCCCGGTCGACTCTGCAGGGTGGCGTGCGCTGGTGGAGGGTGCGGACCCGCGGGAGGCGAGGTCGGCATTGCTCGCCCGGGTGGAGTATGTGTCGGGACTGAATGTGGCCCATCTGGTGGAAGCGCCGGATCCGGACGAAGGGTTCCGGGCTTGGCGGGCGCTGGCCGAGGGCGGGGACGCCGCCCCATGTCTCGTTCGCCGCGCGTCGGGCCTCCAGCCCTACCCGTGGCCGTTGCCCGGTGCCGATCCCGAACCGGCCGCCAGCCTCCTGGACGCGATGCAGCAGGTGCGCGCGGCTTCCGGAACCGGCGCCGCTGAACCGCTCAACCGGATCGCCCGACGCCTCGCCAACCAGTCGCGCCGCCTGGAGAGGAAGGCGAAGCACCTCCGCGCACAGCTGGAAGAGACCACCCGCGCCGCCGAACTGCGCGATGACGGCGCGCTCATCCTCTCGTCCCTGCACCTGATCGAGCCGGGGACGGCGAAGGTATCGCTGACCGGCTTCGACGGCGTGCAGCGCGCCTTCGAGTTCGACCCCGGGGTGCGCCCGCAGGAACATGCAAATGCCCTGTTTCGCCGTGCGGCCCGTCTCGAGCGCGCGGCCGAGGCTCTGCCCGGACGGATCGGACGCGTCGAAGCGGAGATGGCAGACATCTCGGCGCTGCGGGCACGCCAAGCCGCCGGGGAGCTCACCCGCGAGGAGGCGGAGGCCCTCCTCCCCACCCTGCTCCCATCCCCTCCCCGAGGGCGCCCCTCCAGGCCCGGCAGCGAACCGCCGCCCCTCCCCTACAGGCGCTACACCAGCTCGGGCGGCATCGAGATACGGGTCGGCCGGGGCGCGCGGCGAAACGACGCACTCACCTTCCACCACTCGCGCCCCGACGACATCTGGCTCCACGCCCGCCACACGGCCGGTGCCCATGTGATCATGCGCTGGGCGCGTCCGGAGCGTCCTCCCGCCGCCGACCTGGAGGAGGCCGCGATCATGGCCGCGAACCACTCCGGCGCCCGCGGCTCGGGACAGGTGCCGGTGGACTGGACGCGCCGCAAATGGGTCAGGAAGCCGCGCGGCGCCGCACCGGGAGCGGTGGTCCCGGACCGGGTTCAGACTCTCTTCGTGACCCCGGATCCTTCACTGGAAGAACGGCTGGGCGGCTGACCGACCATCCCATGCAGGACTCGGTCCGGCCGCACCTCGTCCAGCGCCGCCCGCAGCTCCCGCGCCAGCGACAACGCGCCTTCCACGCCCCCGCTGTCCAGCCGATCCACCAGGGCGCTCCCCACCACCGCCGCATCCGCCGCCGCGCCCACCGCGCGCGCGTGCCCGGCCGTCGAAACGCCGAACCCCACCGCCACCGGACACGGCGAGACCGCACGCACCGCCCCGGCCTCCCGCGCCAGCTCGTTGCGCAGCGCACTTCGGGCGCCCGTGACCCCCGTGCGCGCGATGTAGTAGACGAATCCCTGGCTGGCGCGAGCGATCTCCCGGATCCGGTCCGGGTACGTCGTCGGCGCGATCAGCCGCACGAGGTCAAGCGGGGATTCCGACAGGCGCGATTCGAGCTCCGGGTCCGCGCCCAGCGGCAGATCGGTGGGCAGAACGCCATCGGCCCCGGCGTCCACCGCCTCCCGGATGAACTCGCCGACCCCACGCGAAACCACAGGGTTCAGATACGAGAAGATCACCACCGGCACATCGCTGTGCCGCCTGAGCCCGGCCAGCACATCGAACACGTCCCCGGTTGTCGTGCCGGCATCGAGCGCGCCCTGACTCGAACGCTGGATGGTCGGCCCATCCGCCATCGGGTCGCTGAAAGGGATCCCCAGTTCGATCACATCCGCTCCCACCTCCGCCAGCCCCGCCACAAGCTCGCGCGTGTGGTCCAGCGTCGGATAGCCCGCCGTCACGTACGGCACGAACCCGGCCCGCTTCCCGGCCGCCAACCGGGCGAAACGGGCTGCGATTCGTCCCGGCGCCCGCCGACCCGTCACGACCCCGCCCCCAGCCCCGCCACATGCACCGCGTCCTTGTCCCCCCGTCCGCTCAGGCAGATCGCCACCGGCCCCTGGATCTCCCCCCGCCGCCCCGCTTCCGTCACCCATGCCAGCGCGTGCGCCGTCTCCAGCGCCGGGATGATCCCCTCCAGCCCGGGAAGCGACCGGAACGCCTCCTCGGCGGCCCCGTCCCCGACGCTCACGTAGCGCGCCCGCCCGGTGTCCTTGAAGTGCGAATGCTCGGGGCCCACGCCCGGGTAGTCCAGCCCCGCCGCGACCGAGTGCGCCGGCGCCACCTGCCCGTCGGCGTCCTGCAGCAGGTAGCTCAGCGATCCGTGCAGCACCCCCGGCCGCCCCTCGCTCAGCGACGCCGACGTGCGCCCGCTGCCGAGCCCTTCCCCCGCCGCCTCGACCCCCACCAAAGCGACCTCGTCATCCGCGGCGAAGGCGTGGAACATCCCCATCGCGTTCGAACCGCCCCCGACGCACGCCACCACCGTCGCCGGCAACCGCCCCTCCACCTCCAGGATCTGCCGCCGCGCCTCGCGCCCGATCACCGCCTGGAAGTCGCGCACGATCAGCGGGAACGGATGCGGTCCCACCACCGACCCGATGATGTAATGCGTGTCGGCCACGTTCGTCACCCAGTCGCGGAGCGCCTCGTTGGTGGCGTCCTTCAGCGTCCGCGTCCCGGAATCGACCGGCCGCACCTCGGCGCCGAGCAGCTCCATGCGGTAGACGTTGAGCGACTGCCGCACCACATCCTCCGTGCCCATGTACACCACGCACTCCATGTCGAAGAGCGCGCATGCGGTCGCCGTCGCCACGCCGTGCTGCCCCGCTCCGGTCTCGGCGATGATCCGCGGCTTCCCCATGCGCTTCGCGAGCAGCGCCTGCCCCAGAGTGTTGTTGATCTTGTGCGCGCCGGTGTGGTTGAGGTCCTCGCGCTTCAGGTAGACCGGGGCGACGCCGGCCTCGGCCTCGAAGCTCCGCGCGCGATAGAGGGGGGTGGGGCGGCCGACATAGTCCCCCGACAGCGCATCGACCTCCGCCAGAAAACCCGGATCGCCGCACGCCTCCGCATACGCCGCCGCGAGCTCGTCCAGCGCCGGGATAAGGGTCTCGGGAACGTACCGTCCGCCGAAGGGGCCGAATCGCCCCGTCTCAACGGTCGCGTCAGTCAACTTCGTCCTCCCGCGCCCGCCCGCCGGACCGCCTCCACGAAGGCTCTCGTCCGCGCCGGGTCCTTGGCGCCGTGTGTCGATTCCACCCCCGAACTCACGTCGAGCACATCGGGCGACAGCGCCGCGACGGCCCCGCCGGCGTTCTCCGGGGTCATCCCGCCGGCGGCAATGAAGCTCGCCGAACCGATGGCCTCGCGCACCTGCCGCGCGACCCCGTCCCAGGCGAATGTGCGGCCGGTCCCTCCCGGGCGCGCCGGATCCCAGGCGTCGAGCAGGATCCCGTCGGCGACGTCTACGTAAGGGCCCGCCGATACGGAGATTGACAAGCCCGGCCGTGCGTGCACGGTCTTCCACACCGCCCATGACCCCGCGTTTTGGACCGCGGCGGCGCCTGCGGGAGACTCGCCCCCCGAAAGCTGGACGACATCGAGCCGCATTTCGCGCGCCACCTCGGCGACCCGAGCGGCCTCCGCATCCACAAAGACCCCAACCCGCCGCGCCCGGCACGCGCTGTAGATCTCCCGGGCCCGCTCGTGCGCCACGCTCCGCGAAAAGCCCGGCGACAGGATCACCCCCATGTAATCCGCCCCCGCCGCGTCCACGATCGCGGCGTCGCGCGGCGTCATCACCCCGCACACCTTGGCTCGCACTGCCGTCATCCCCTCCGCCCCTCCACCCGCGGCACGGCCGCCATCCCGGCCAGCAGCCTCTCCGGGGCCCCGCTCCGCACCAGCGCCTCCCCGACCAGCACGGCGTCCGCCCCCGCGGCCGCCACCCGCGCCACATCCTGGGCGCTGGCGATCCCGCTCTCGGAGATGAGCGCCACTTCGCGCGGCAGGTACGGCGCGAGACGCTCGGTCACCGCCAGATCGGTCTCGAACACCGTGAGGTCGCGGTTGTTGACGCCCACCAGCGCGGCCCCGGCCTCCAGCGCCGACTCCACCTCCCACTCGTCGTGCGCCTCCACGAGCGCGGTCATGCCGAGGTCGTGGATCATGGCCCGCAGGTCCGCCAGCAGCGCCCGGTCGAGGATGCGCACGATCAGGAGCATCAGGTCGGCGCCCGCCGCGCGCCCCTCGTACACCTGGAGCGGATCGATCACGAAGTCCTTGCGGAGGACCGGGATCGCGCGCGCCTCGCGCACCAAACGGAGATCGTCCAGCGAGCCGCCGAACCAGGGGCCGTCGGTGAGCACGCTCACGGCCGCTGCGCCGGCCGTCTCGTACGCTGCCGACAGTTCGACCGGATCGAGTTCCGTGTCGATGTCGCCGGCTCCGGGCGAACGCCGCTTGACCTCGGCGAACACGGCGACGCGGGTGCGCGCGCGCAGCGGTGCCAGCACCTCGCGCGGGGCCGGCGCGTCGTCGGCCGCTCGCCGCAGATCCCGGCTCGTCAAGACGAGCCTGCGTACCTCGTCCCTTTTGGTCTCGACGATGCGTTCCAGGATTCCGGTCCGGTCGCGCCCGGATGATCGCCCGGCCACGCGCACTTGCTCTTCGGTCAATTTTCGGTTATCGTTCTTCGGAGAATGTTCGGTATGGCGATGGTTCGCGTCCGCAGCCGGAAGCCCGGCCGCGGCGACCAGGCTTCATTCGCAACAGGAGATCGACGATGGCACTGACCAAGAAACAGAAACGAATCCTCGACTATCTCAAGGAATTCATCAACGAGCACGGGTATTCGCCGAGCTTCGAAGAGATCTGCAAGGCCTTCGGCTACACCTCGCTGGCGACGGTCCACGAGCACCTGTCCAATCTGGAGGCCAAGGGATACATCCGGAAGTCGTACCGCGGCAGCCGTTCGGTCGAGGTTACGCCCGAAAGCGAGCCGTCGGTCGCTCTGCCCCTCATGGGCACGGTGGCGGCCGGCCTGCCGATCGAAGCGATTCAGGACAACGAAACCCTGACCGTCCCCAGCGACATGGTGCCCAGGCGCTTCAACCACTACGCGCTCCGCGTCGAAGGCGACTCGATGATCGACGAACAGATCCGCGACGGCGACCACATCGTGGTCCGCGAGCACCAGACCGCCCACGACGGCGAAACGGTGGTCGCCCTGGTCCGCGACGAAGCGGCAACGGTCAAGAAGCTCTACCGCGAGCCCGGCGACCGCGTCCGTCTGCAGCCGGCAAACGAAAGCATGGAACCCATCGTGGAAGACGCCGCCGACGTCCGGATTCAGGGCGTGGTGGTCGGGCTCATCCGCAACTACTAGTCAGTCCGCAGCAACAAAAGGGGGAGGACGATGAGGACGATGTTCGCCGTCGGTCACCAGACCGGCACACACACCAGGATCGTGATCAGGGGGCGCCGCCGGGATGACCGCCGGGCACCCGCCGCGAAGCCGGAGCGCCCGGTGGCGCCCCGGCCCGCGCGGCCCGAAGTCGCAGTCGAGGCTCCTGCGCAGGGGATGGTGCACTAGCGGGGAGACCGGCTAGCGCCCCTTCCCGGCTGCCCTCCGGCTGGCGCCGACGAGCTTCTCCAGCGTCGCCGCCGCGGCCCCCGAGTCGATCGCACGGGCCGCGGCGGCGACTCCATCTGCGAGCGAGTCCACCCGCCCGGCCACATGGAAAGCCGCGGCCGCGTTAATGAGCACGGCCGTACGCGGCGCGCCCAGTTCCTGCCCGCCCACCACGGCGCGCACCACCGCCGCGTTCTCGCCGGGCTCGCCTCCAGCCAGCGCCTTGGGCGCGACCGCGTCGAGGCCGAGTTCCTCCGGCGTGACCTGGTAGGTCGAGACGCGGCCGTCCCTCAGTTCGGCGACGTGCGTCGGTCCGCAGGGACTGAGTTCATCCAGCCCCGGCTCGCCGTGAACCACCATGGCGCGCTCGTGCCCGAGTTCGGTGAGCGCGTGGACCACCAGCTCGAGGAACGCCGGGTCGGCCACACCCACCACCTGGCGCCGCGCCCGTGCAGGGTTCGTCAGCGGCCCCAGGAGGTTCATGATCGTGGTGATCCCGAGATCGCGCCGCACTGGCACCACGTGACGCATCGCCGGGTGCAGCAGCGGCGCGAACATGAAGACGATCCCGGCCTCGCGAAGGACCTGGCTCATGCCGCCGGGGGTGAGGTCGATCGATACGCCCAGCGCTTCGAGCACGTCCGCACTGCCGCACTTCGAGGTGAAGGAGCGGTTGCCGTGCTTCGCGACCGGGACCCCCGCCCCCGCCACGACGAGCGCGGCCGCCGTTGAGATGTTGAAGGTGGAAACGGTCCCGCCCCCGGTGCCGCAGGTGTCGATGATCGCTTCCGGGTCGGGCGAAGCGACGGGAATCATCGCGCCGCGGAGCGCCTCCACCCCGCCGGCCACCTCGGACGGCGCCAGCCCCTTGGTCTGAAGCGCGGCCAGGAGGCCCCCGGTCCTCACCGGCGACTCCCGGCCGGACACGATGCGGCTGAAGGCCCGCGCGGCTTCGTCGGCGGTCAGATCCTGCCCGCCGACCACCTTGGCCAGGAGGGGAACGAGGTTGAGGGTCTTGTCTTTCACGGTTCGGCAGTCCCTTGTCGTGGATGATGGCGACCAGTGTACCGACGTGGCGGCCGCCGAATCAACCGGTTCACATGCGTCTCCTCACTAGGTAGCTTTTCTTTTCGGCACTTCGACTACCAGGCGACAAGCCTTGGCGGGAGAATGGGCGAGCGAGAGACCCGCTTCAAACTGACCCTGCACTACGACGGCTCCGCCTTCCAGGGGTGGCAGGTGCAGCCCGGAAAGCCGACCGTCCAGGGCGAGATCGAGGCCGCGCTCAGGCGGCTGACCGGGGAGCACCGCACGGTCCTCGGCTCGGGCCGGACCGACACCGGCGTGCACGCGACCGGGCAGGTGGCGGCGGTGACCGTGCCGGCCCGGTGGACCGCCGCCGAGCTGGCCCGCTCACTCAATGCCCTGCTTCGCGGCAAGATCTGGACCGAGGACATTGAAGCGGTCCCAAACGGCTTCAACCCCAGGTACGAGGCGGTCGCGCGCAGCTATGCCTATCGGGTGGGCACGGCCGCCCGCGCCGCCTCACCCTTCCACCGCCGCTGGTGCTGGCCCCTCTGCCGGCCCCTCGACCTGGATGCCGCCGCCCGCGCCGCCGCACACCTCACCGGCCAGCACGAGTTCCGTGCCTTCGCCAAGTCCGGCCAGCCCCATCGGGGGTACACCTGCCGCGTCACCCGGGCGCGGTGGGTGTCCTGGGACGATCTCGGCGTTGTCTTCGAGATCTCCGCGAACCGCTTTCTGCACCGAATGGTGCGATATTTGGTAGGGACGATGGTCGACATCGGCCTGGGTCGCCGCGAGGCGGCCGAGATGGCTCTGCTGCTGCGAGGAGGAGAAGGAGACAGTGCCCTGAGGACGTCACGACCCGCGCCGCCTGAAGGCCTGTTCCTGACCCGCGTGGAGTACTCCGATGTGTAATGTCAACATTACATTTTGTAATGTTAAGTTTACTTTTCTGCTTGCTTCGGCGGGTGCTGTCGCCCTCTCCGGGTGTGAGATCGTCCCCAGGAGCGCCGATTGGCCCGACTCCGCCGCCCCGGCAGCGGGAGCCGAACCGGTCGCCGCCACCATCCTGCCGCCCAGCCTCTCCTCCTCCCCCACACCCCGGGAGTCCATCGCGCAGAGCCGCACGACCGCCATCGTGCGCGCGGCGCGGAGGGTGGCCCCCGCGGTGGTCACCATCTCGGTGCGGAGGCGCGAGCGCGTCCGGCGGCGCAGCTTCTTCGACGACTACTTCCTCCCCTTCCGTGAGACGCAGGGCCACGGCTCGGGGTTCATCATCGACGAAGGGGGGACCGTCCTCACCAACCACCACGTCGTCGATGGCGCCACCGAGATCCTCGTCACCCTTCCCGATGCCCGCGACTTCGACGCGCGGCTCGTCGGCTCCGACCCGGCCAGCGACATCGCCGTCCTCGCACTCGACGGCGCCGCCGACCTCCCCGCGGCCCCGCTCGGCACCGCCGCCGACCTCATGATCGGCGAGTGGACGGTCGCCATCGGCAACCCCTTCGGCGGCCTCCTCTCGAACGCCGAGCCCTCGGTTACCGCGGGCGTGGTCAGCGCGCTCGGCCGCCACATCGTGCCCGGCGGCGACGACGAAGGCTTCCATCTCGGCATGATTCAGACCGACGCCTCCATCAACCCGGGCAACTCCGGAGGCCCCCTGGTGAACGCGCTCGGCGAGGTGATCGGGATCAACGCCTCGATCCTGTCGCGCTCCGGGGGCAGCGAGGGACTCGGCTTCGCGATCCCGATCGACCGCGCGCTCAAGGTGGCAGGTGATCTCGCGCGTTACGGCGAGGTCCGGCGCGCCTGGCTCGGCCTGGACGTCGATGCGGTGGAGGCCGACGGGTTCGGCCGCTCGCGCGGGGTCCGGGTCGCGCGCGTGACTCCGGGGTCGCCGGCGGCTGACGCCGGGATCCGGGCCGGGGCGCGCCTGGTCCGCGCCGGGAAGACCCGCATGGCGACGCCCCTCGACTACGCTGCCGCGCTGCTCGACCTCGGAGCCGGGGACAGGATCGAGCTGGCGGTCGATGGGATGGAGCCCGTGCTCATCGAGGCCCAGCCGCTGCCCTCGGTCGCGGCGGAGCGGGTCGAACTCCTGCGAGACCTCGAAGTGGTGACCGTGACGCCGGGGATTCAGGCCGAACGAGGTCTTTCCTCGACCGAGGGGGCGCTGGTCGTCGAGATCTCGGAGCTGCTGGCGAGGAGGACGGGGCTCGCGCGCGGCGACGTGCTCCTGGCGGTGAACAACACCCGCCTCCGCACGGCGCGCGAAGCGGCGGAGGAGCTGCGGAGGACCCAGCAGCGCGGCCGGCCCTTCGTCCTCCTCTTCGAGCGCGGCGGACGCGTGGTGCGCACCGGACTGCTGGAATGGACATGAACGCCCGGCGGGAGACCTGAGCCATGGCCGGCCAGGACGCGGACCGCTACCGACACCCGCTCTCCGCGCGGTACGTCTCGCGCGAGATGGAACGGATCTTCGCGCCGGCCTTCCGCTTCGGCACCTGGCGGCGGCTGTGGCTCGCCCTGGCCGAGGCCCAGCGGGACGCCGGGCTCGACATCCCCGCGGACGCGATCCGGCAGATGCGCGACCGCATCGACGACTTCGACTTCGAGGCCGCCGCCCGCTACGAGCGGCGCTTCCGTCACGACGTGATGGCGCACATCCACCACTTCGGCGATGTGGCGCCCGCCGCGCGGGGCATCCTCCACCTCGGCGCCACCAGCGCCTTCGTCGGCGACAACACCGACCTGATCCAGCACCGCGACGCGATGACCCTGGCGCGCGACCGCATCGTCGCCGTCATCCGCGCCCTCGCCCGCTTCGCCAAGACCCACCGCGCCCGGCCGACCCTCGCCTACACCCACTTCCAGCCCGCCCAGCCCACCACCGTCGGGAAGCGCGCCACCCTCTGGATCCAGGACTTCCTCCTCGACCTCGGCGAGATCGAGTACAGGCTGGGCGCGCTCCGGCTGCGGGGCGTTCGCGGCACGACCGGCACCCAGGCCTCCTTCCTGCAGCTCTTCGGCGGCGATCACGACAAGGTGAACGCACTCGAGCGCGCGGTGTGCCGCCGGCTCGGCTTCGAGGGCGCGTACCCCGTCACGGGCCAGACCTACACGCGCAAGGTCGACCAGGCGTTTCTGGCCACCTTGGCCGGCGTGGCGGCCTCGGCGTCCCGCATGGCGCACGACATCCGCCTGCTCTCGCACCTGCGCGAAGTCGAGGAGCCCTTCGAGAAGGAGCAGGTCGGCTCGTCGGCGATGCCGTACAAGCGCAACCCCATGCGCTCGGAGCGCATCTGCGCGGTGACGCGCCACGTGATCGCGCTGGCCGCCGACCCCGCACAGACCGCCGCGACCCAGTGGCTGGAGCGCACCCTCGACGACTCCGCGAACAAGCGCCTGTGCATCCCCGACGCGTACATGGCCACCGACGCCGTGCTGGTGCTGGCCGAGAACGTCGCCGCGGGGCTGCACGTGAACGAGGGGGTCGTCGCGGCGAACCTGGCGGTCCATCTCCCCTTCATGGTGATGGAGGCCGTGATGATGGACGCGGCTGCCGGCGGGGGCGACCGCCAGGAGGCGCACGAACGGATCCGGCGCCACACGCTGGCCGCCGCGCGCCGCATGACCGAGGGGGAGGAGGGCGACCTCTTCGCGCGCATCGCGGCCGACGCCGACCTGGGCGTGAGCGCCGCGGAGCTGGAGGAGATGGCCCGGCCGGAGAGGCTGGTGGGGCGCGCGCCGGAGCAGGTGGACGAGTTTCTGAGCGCGCACGTGGCCCCCGTGCTGGAGCGGTACGGAGACTCGGCGCGCGAGGCCGGCGAGGTGCGGGTGTGATTCCGCTGCCGCTGCTCTTCCGCGGGAAGGTGCGTGACGTGTACGCGGTTCCGAATGACGGCGGCGCCGGCGACGGGGCCCCCGACGAAGCCGACCGCCTCCTCCTCGTCGCCAGCGACCGGGTCAGCGCCTTCGATGTCGTCATGGACGAGCCCGTCCCGGGCAAGGGCCAGGTCCTCACCCAGATCACCGCCTGGTGGATGGACACCCACCTGCACGACATCCCGCATCATCTCATCTCGGTGCGCACCGACGAAATCCGCGAGGCAGTGCCGGTGCTGGCGGGGTGCGAGGGCGAATGGGCGGGCCGCGCCAGCCTGGTGCGCCGCACGCGCCCGCTGCCGGTCGAGTGCGTGGTGCGCGGCTACCTGTCAGGCTCCGCGTGGAAGGAGTATCGCGAGTCCGCAACGCTCGCCGGAGAGCCGCTGCAGCCGGGGCTGATCGAGAGCGACGCGCTGGTGCCGGCGATCTTCTCGCCCGCGACCAAGGCCCGGGAGGGCCACGACGAGAACATCACCTTCGGCGACGTGATCGAGCTGCTGGGGGCGGACCTCGCGCACCGGCTCCGCGACCGCTCCATCGACATCTACGAGCGGGCCCGGGCCGTCGCCGCACAGAGGGACATCATCCTGGCAGACACCAAGTTCGAGTTCGGGATCTCGCCCGAGGGGGAGCTCCTGCTCATTGACGAGGTGCTCACTCCCGACTCCTCGCGCTTCTGGCCGAAGGAGCACTACCGCACCGGTCGCGGCCAACCGTCCCTCGACAAGCAGCCGCTGCGCGACTACCTGAACGGGCTCACCGACTGGCCCAAACGGTATCCGCCCCCCGCCCTTCCCGGCGACGTGGTCGCGGCCATCGGGGAGCGCTACCGGGGGGTCTTCGAGCGGCTGACCGGGACGGCCCTGGCCGACTACGAGCCTCCGCGGTTTGCGGCGGAGGTGGCAGGGTGATTGGGCCGCGGGCGGTGACCGGCGTCCGCGCCACGGCGTGCGTGGCAGGCCCGCCGTGAGAATCCCGATCGCGCGCGAGGGGATGCCATTCATCGTGGTGTGCGCCGTGCTCTTCGTCGCCGCCCTCATCTGGGCGCGGAGCGGAGGATCGGGAATGCGCGCGGCGCTCCCTGCCGTGCTCGGGATCACCGCCCTCTTCATCACCTGGTTCTTCCGTGATCCGCAGCGGCAACTCCCGACTGGCGAGGACGTCGTCGTGTCTCCGGCGGACGGCAGGGTGATGAGCGTCGAGACGGTCCCGGGCGAGGACTTCATGCACGGGGACGCGACCCGTGTGACTATCTTTCTAAGCGTGTTCAACGTGCATGTGCAGCGGGCGCCGCTCGGGGGCGAGGTGGGCCATTACGCATATCGTCCGGGACGGTATCTGGCGGCGTGGCGCGAGGAGGCCAGCGCCGAGAACGAGGCCGCGTCGCTGGGCATCGCGACGGCGGACGGGCCGGTTCTGGTGAGGCAGATCGCGGGGCTGATCGCGCGCCGCATCGTGACGTATCCGCGCGAGGGGGACCGGGTCGCGCGGGGCGACCGTATCGGACTCATCCGCTTCGGGTCGCGGGTGGACCTCTTCCTGCCGTCCGGCTGGCCGGTGAGCGTCGAGCCGGGCGATGTCGTGCGCGGGGGGGAGACCCCGGTGGCGAGGATCGGTCGCGCGGAGGAGCCATCATGACGCCCGACAACCGCGGACCCCGACGCTGGCGCCGGCGACGCCGTGAGCGCCCCCGCCGGAACCTGAGGCGCGGGGTAATCATCCTGCCCTCGGCCTTCACTCTCGGCAATCTCTTCTTCGGCCTCTACGCGATCATCGCCGCTGTCAGGGGAGACTTCATCTGGGCGTCGTGGTGCATCGTCATCGCGTGGGTGCTCGACTACTTCGACGGGCGGGTGGCGCGGGTCACCCGCACGGGATCCGACTTCGGGGCCGAGCTGGATTCGCTGACCGACGCGATCTCCTTCGGAGTCGCCCCGGCGCTGATCCTCGTCCTGCTCTACTTCCCCGAATCGGACTGGGGCTGGCTGATCGGCTTCGCATACGTCGCGGTCGCGGTGCTGCGGCTGGCGCGCTTCAACGTCGAGCAGGGGGGCGAGGCCCGCACGCACTTCCACGGCCTGCCCAGCCCCGCCGCCGGCCTGATCCTGGCCACCCACTACCCCTTCACCACCACGCCGCTCTTCCAGCAGTACCTGGCGGGCCTTCCCTGGCCCCAGATCATGGTGATCACGGCCGTTCTGGCCTCGATCCTCATGGTGAGTCATATCCCGTACGCCAAGATGCCTCCGCTGGATTTCAGGACGCGGCGCGGAATCGTCAGGACGACGCTGCTGGCTGTCTGCCTCGGGCTCGCCGTCACGGTCCCCTACTACTGGTTTTTCCCCGCCATCGTGGGCTATGCGCTGTGGGGCCTTCTACGGTCGGTCTTCCTGGGACTGCTGCAGAGGCTCCCGGAACGGGATCCGCTGCTGGACGAGGAGCCGGACGACGCGGACTCGGATGTCGAGCCACGCGAGGTGGACTACAACGAGCTGACCCACGAGCCGGAGACGGCCGAGGACGATACTCGCACACCCGAAACCGACGAATCCGATATCATTCATTGGAAGGAGAACCGTTCTTGAGCCGATTCACAGTGGAGCTCCTGGTCACGCCCCGACCCGGCCTGCTGGATCCGCAAGGCAAGGCGATCCATCACGCCCTGTCGTCGCTGGGATACGACGCCGTCGACGAAGTGCGGGTGGGCAAGGCGATCTACCTCGAGGTCACGGCCGCAACGCCCGAGGCCGCGCGGGAGCGGGTCGAGGAGATGTGCCGCAAGCTGCTCGCCAACCCGGTCACCGAGGACTTCCGGGTGACCGCGTCACAGAACGGGGGAGCCGCCGGATGAACGTCGCGATCATCACCTTCCCCGGGTCCAACTGCGATCAGGACTGCCACCGCTCGGTCGATGTTGCCGGCGGGTCGCCGTCGTACGTGTGGCACCGCGAGACGTCGCTGGGCGGCGCGGACGCGGTGATCGTCCCCGGCGGCTTCGCGCACGGCGACTACCTGCGCCCCGGCGCGATCGCCCGCTTCAGCCCGATCATGGATGCCGTGATCGATTTCGCGCGCGGCGGGGGGCTCGTCGTGGGGATCTGCAACGGCTTCCAGGTGCTCTGCGAAGCGGGACTGCTCCCGGGCGCGCTGCTCCGCAACGAGTCGCTCCGCTTCCAGTCCCACGACTGCAGGATGCGGGTGGAGCGGGCGGACACGGTCTACACGTCCGAGTATCGCGAGGGGCAGGTCATCCGCATGCCGCTGTCGCACGCCGACGGCAACTACTACGCGGACCCGGAGACGCTCGCCGAGCTGGAGGACGGGGGGCGCGTCGTGTTCCGGTATTGCGATGCCGGCGGGGCCGTTTCGGACGCGGCCAACCCCAATGGCTCGCTCAACAACATCGGCGGCATCGTCAATGAGCGCGGCAATGTGCTGGGGATGATGCCCCACCCCGACCGCGCCTTCGACCCCGCGCTAGGCTCGGTCGATGGCCTGCCGCTGTTCACATCCCTCGTGGGTGCGCTGGCACGTGCGGAGGTGGCATGATGGCTGCCGATCGCGACGCATCCGGCTACGGCACGACCCAGGCGGGCGGCACCGCCACGATCGCGCCCCCCGAACCCCGCCCCGGCGACCCTCCCATCACCCCCGAACTGGTCGACGACCACGGCCTGTCGCCCGACGAATTCGCGCAGATCCGGCGCATCCTCGGCCGCGACCCCACCTTCACCGAGCTGGGCGTCTTTTCGGCCATGTGGTCCGAACACTGCGGCTACAAGAACTCGAAGCGGATGCTGCGGCTGTTGCCTACGCAGGCTCCCTGGGTCATCCAGGGCCCCGGCGAAAACGCGGGCGTGATCGACGTGGGCGGCGGGTATGCGCTGGCGTTCAAGATCGAGTCCCACAATCACCCGTCGGCGGTCGAGCCCTACCAGGGAGCGGCGACGGGGATCGGCGGCATCCTGCGCGACGTCTTTACCATGGGCGCGCGCCCGGTCGCGACGCTGAACTCGCTCCACTTCGGCGACCTGGAACGCCCCCGCGTGCGCTACCTCTTCGGCGGCGTGGTCAAGGGGATCGGCGACTACGGGAACTGCGTCGGCATTCCGTCGACCGGGGGTGAGGTGTACTTCGACCGCGGCTACGAGGAGAACCCGATCGTCAACGCGATGTGCCTGGGGCTGATGCGCAAGGAGGAGCTGATCCGCGGCACCGCCGAGGGCGTGGGCAACACGCTGATGGCGGTGGGCGCGCGCACCGGCCGCGACGGGATCCACGGCGCCACTTTCGCGTCGGAGGAGCTGTCCGAGGGGGACGACGAGGCAAGCCGCCCGCAGGTGCAGGTGGGCGACCCGTTCACCGAGAAGCTGCTGCTGGAAGCGTCGCTGGAGCTGATCGCCAGCGGGCACATCGTGGGAATTCAGGACATGGGGGCGGCCGGGCTGACGTCGAGCGGGGCAGAGATGGCGGGTCGCTCCGGCACGGGCGTCGAGATGGACGTGGCGCTGGTGCCGGTGCGCGAGGAAGGGATGACGCCGTACGAGATCCTGCTGTCGGAGTCGCAGGAGAGGATGCTGGTGGTCGCCGCGGCGGGCCGCGAGGACGCCGTGCGCGAGATCCTGGAGAAGTGGGAGCTGGAGGCCGAGACGATCGGGCACGTCACCGCAAGCGGCGCCTTCCGCGTGCTCGAGGACGGGGTCGTGGTGGCGGACATCCCCGCCCTGCCGCTGACCGAGGGCTGCCCGACCTATGAGCGGCCCGGCGAGGAGGGGGACGAGGTGCGGTCGCTGCGCACGATGGACATTGCGCCGCATGAGGAGCCGCCCGCCGGGCTGCGGGACGCGTTCCTGCGCGTGGTGGGGTCGCCGAACGTGGCCTCGAAGCAGTGGGTGTACGAGCAGTACGACACCACCGTGCGGGCGAACTCGATCGAGCGCCCGGGCGGCGATGCGGGCGTGATCCGGATCCCGGGCACCAATCGGGGCATTGCCGCCTCGACCGACTGCAACGGCCGCCACACCTACCTCAACCCGCGCGTCGGCGCGATGGGCGCCGTCGCCGAGGCGGCCCGCAACGTCGCGTGCACCGGCGCGGTCCCGATGGCCATCACCAACTGCCTCAACTTCGGCAGCCCCCTCAAGCCGCACATCATGCATCAGTTCCGCGAGGCGGTGCTGGGGATGCGCGACGCCTGCGGCTACCTCGAGACCCCGGTCACCGGCGGCAACGTGTCGTTCTACAACGAAACCGACGGAAAGGCCGTCTACCCGACCCCCGTGATCGGCATGATCGGCGTCATGGAGGACCTGGACACCATCGTGCGGCACCCCTTCCAGGACGCCGGCGACGCGATCCTCCTGCTGGGCACCAACACCGGCGAACTCGGCGGCTCCGAATACCTGTACGCCGTCCACGACCTCGTCGCGGGCGAGCCGCCCGGCGTCGACCTCGCCGCCGAACGGGCCCTCCAGCGCTGCATCCTGGCCATGGCCGCGCGGCGCGTCCTCAAGTCGGCCCACGACATCGCCAGCGGCGGTCTCGCGGCCACCCTGACCGAATCCTGCCTGGGCAGACCGCGAAAGGGCGACGGCGTCGGCGCTTCCGTCCGCTTCGAGGACGATCTCCCCGACACCGCCCTCCTCTTCGGCGAAGACCACGGACGGATCGTGGTCAGCTGCGCCCCCGGCGACGAGGCATCCGTTCGCGGCCTCGCGGCGGACTACGGGGTCCCCTGCGCGCGCATCGGCACCGTCACCGGCAAGGGGTCGCCCCTCCGGATCGAGACGCCGACCGCCGCCCTGCAGCTGGGACTCGACACACTGCGGGAGCGCTACTTCGGCGCCATCCCGGGAATCATGAACGAGGCGGGATAATGCGACAGGGTGGGCGCAGGCCGACCGACATCCCCTTGAGCCACCTCGACGACCGTCCGCGCGAGGAATGCGGCATCGTGGGGATCTGCGGCGTCGAGAATGCCGCCGAACTCTCCTTCCTCGCGCTCTACGCCCTGCAGCACCGGGGACAGGAGGCCGCCGGCATCTGCGCGGCCAACAACGGCCGGACACGCGTGTACAAGGAACTCGGGCTCGTTTCGGACGTCTTCGACGCGAAACGACTCGAATCGCTGCCGGGAAGCACCTCGCTCGGCCACGTCCGCTACTCCACGACCGGCGGCGGTCAGCGGGTCAATGCGCAGCCGATCGTAGTCGGGTATTCGGAAGGCGACCTGGCGATCGTGCACAACGGCAACCTCACCAATGCCCACGCGGTGAAGCGCCAGCTCGTGCACGAAGGCGCGCTCTTCCAGAGCACCTCCGACTCCGAGGTCATCGTGCACCTCATCGCGCGCTCGCGGCACCGGATGGTGCAGGCGCAGCTGCGCGACGCGCTCAGCTTCCTCGAGGGCGCCTATTCGCTCGTGATGACCGTCGGCGAGACGATGTACGCCGTGCGCGACCCGCGCGGCTTCAGGCCGCTCGTCATGGGTGAGCTGAACGGCGGCCACATCGTCACCAGCGAGACCTGCGCCCTGGACATCATGGGTGCCACCTACGTCCGGGACATCGAGCCCGGCGAGCTGGTGCGCTTCCGCAAGGGCGAGGTCGAAAGCCTCCCCGGGCTGCACCCGCAGACCCCCGCGCCGTGCATCTTCGAGCTCGTCTACTTCGCCCGCCCCGATTCGAACCTTTGGGGGATGAGCGTGGACCGCGCGCGGCGGGCCTTCGGCCGGCAGCTGGCCAGGGAGCACCCGGTGCCGGCAGACTGCGTGATCGCCGTGCCGGACAGCGCCAACTCGGCGGCGCTCGGCTACAGCGAGCAGAGCGGGATCCCGTACGAGCTGGGGCTGCTCCGCAACCATTACATCGGCCGCACCTTCATCCGGCCGTCGCAGGCAGACCGCGACTTCGGCGCGCGCGTCAAGTACAACCCGGTGAAAGAGGTGCTGGCCGGCCAGCGCGTGGTCGTGGTGGACGACTCGATCGTGCGGGGGACCACTTCATCCAGCCTGGTCAAGTTCATCCGCGGCGCCGGAGCGGCCGAAGTGCATTTCCGGGTGGCAAGTCCGCCGGTTCGCCACCCCTGCTACTACGGGATCGACATGCCCTCGAAGGAAGAGCTCAAGGGGTCGGGGATGTCGGTGGACGAGATCGCCGCCGATCTGGAGGTGGACTCGCTCGGGTACCTGTCGCTGGACGGGATGGTCGATGCCGTCGCCGAGGGCAGCCCGTACTGCACGGCATGTTTTTCGGGTGATTACACGGCCCCGCTGGTGGATCTGCAGGAGAAAACCCAGAATACTAAACAATTTGATTTAGTATTGTAGGCCAGCAAATCGGGTGTATCACATTCCCGAGCCCTCCGGAGGGCTCGCCAGCTTGCCGGCGAAGAGGATGGTGCCGGAGAGGCGCTCCCGGATGAAGAAGAGGAAGGGCCGATCGGCGCGAAGGACGGGACCAGCGCTTTCAACCACCGTGACCACGGTCGCGGCGGCAGCCTCGGTACCCTCTTCGTTTACATCCACCCAGGCCTTCTGCCTGACCTGGGAGATGAACAGTCCGCCGACCGGCGAGAGCCTCGATAGATCCGCCCGGTGGTCGAACGCGTCGACCATGCCAAGGGCGGCGAGATCGTCGTTGAGCGTGCGTTCGTAGGGCAGCCGAAAGCGCGGCAGCAGAAGCAGGAGATCGGTTTCCTGGAAGCCGCGGGCGATATCCTCCCATGCGGCTGCGTCGAGTGTGGCCGCGAGTTCGTCCACGCTCACGCCCTGCTGCGGCAGCAGCACGGTCATCGAAAAAGCACGGCCCCCGTACGGCAGATCAACGGCCTGAAACCGGCTGTTCTCCTGGTATTGGAGCTCTCTCCGCAATGTCATGAGCGGCACGGACCGAGTGGAACCGTCGTCCAGGTGAAAGGGCTCGGTTCGCGTGTCGGACGGATCGAACTGGAAGGTCCACGAACCCTTGAAGTAGATCGCGTTGATCAGGTACATGACGACCGCACCCGGAATCACGGCGGGAACGATGTCCTCGATGCGTCCCTGCGTGGCGTCCTTCACCCATTCGTTGATGCGCACGGACGCGGCAGGGTCCGCGAAGTCGAGTTCCGCCACCTCGGCGTCGAAGGCGTCTCGCACGGAGTCCAGGAAGTCCCCTTGCACCGGGAATCCCAGCCGGGTCCATACGGAGTTGCCGATCGCGGTCTCGACGGCGGGATCAAGGCCGACGAGGAGTTCGATCAGGGATCCGTAGGAGGCGTTGATCTCCTCCTCGGTGAGGCTCCCGAACCCGAGCACGCCGTGCATCTGGTTCCAGGTCTCCCCCGCGGCTCCGTTCATGGTCATCCCGAGCGCCATGGACGCCGACAGCGGTGACAGGAAGAGATTGTCGCCCGCGCGGTTGGCCTGCACGAGGAGGTCGAATGCGAAACGGTTGCTGGCCCTGATGACCTCGACCTCCGCCGCAGTCAGCGCGCGCGGAAGCTCGGTGATCTCGTCTGTGCCGGGGCCGGTGAGCGAGTCTCCGCAGCCGGTGGTGGCAAGCAGAAGGAGGATACCCGGACAGGAGAACCGGGGGCAGCGCACGGTGGTGCGGGCGCGGGCGCTCGAATCTGACTCTTTGCGCTTGGTCATTTGCCGCCTCAGATCGTCTGGACCGCCGCGGTCGGATTCTGAAAATGTAGCGGTTGCGGGTGACTCCGGCGGAGTTCCGACTTCGGCTGAGGGCGGAAGCGTTGCCCCTGGCAAGTTCGAGACAACCGTCCGTCGGGGCGCTTCATGGCCCGTAGCACCAGCTTGCGCCGGCATCCAGGCATTCGCTATATGGTCGCCAACACCAAACCGACATTCCCATGCGCAGAATACTGCTGAACCCGACAGCCTGGCTGGCGATCCGTATCACGGCCTGCGTGGCCGTGGTTGTCGTGTCTTTCGGTTATGCGTTCACTGGCATCCACTCCGACGTGCTGATAGGCGCGGGCTGCGGCATTGCAATCGGGACAGGTGTCAGCCTCCGGGGACGATCACTTGGCAGCAGTCCGTGGACCGGTGTCCTGATCGGATCGATCGTGGGCATCGCCGCAGTGTTCTGTGCCGGTGCACTCTCGGGCAACCGATGGGGATTCATCATACCTCCCACGCTGGCCCTGGCGGTAGGGCTCATCTGCGGGATCCGCGGGCCATCGCTCGCAGGGTATAGAGACTTGCGGCACGAGACCTTCATTGTGGCTGTGTTGCTTGGCCTGGGGCTCCTTCCCTATGTGGTCGCAGTGAGCTTCCGTGCCTTTCTCGTACCGATGCAGCCCCTGCTGTTAGTGCCCTGGATCACGCTGATGGCCGGTTTCCTCAGCCGTAATCGGGAGGGTTGGCAGGACGCCCGCCCCTCACGGCTTCTGGTACTGGGTGTGGTTGCCGTGTTCATCCTCATGGGTCTTCTGATGGCAGGTGAGATCCGTGGACCTCGATTCATCGTCCTGGCACTGACCATCGCTCTCCTGGTGGCCACGTTGGTGGCGCTTCCCGCAGCCGCTTTTCTTCTGGGGCGCGCCGCGATCACGTGGCTTCAGCCCCGGCTCCGAGTGTATGGCCACCTTGCCGACTACCTGCGCGTAATGTGGGTCCCGATCGGGGGATTTGCCGTCGGCTACCTGACGATCATCTTCCTGTTTTCCGGGTTTTACGGAATGCTGGGGCGGTTCCAGCCCGGGGCGTTCACGGGTGCCGCCACCGGGATTGCCGACTGGTTGTCGTTCGCTTTCTTCACCGCGCTCGGGCAGGACTTCACGACGGTCGCCCCGGTCTCGGTCGCAGCAAGGATGCTCGTCGGTGTCCACCTGATCCTCTCGGCGGGTTGGGCGCTCGTGTTGTTCGCGGCGGTGATGTCGTCCATCAAGCCGAGGCTCGACCGGATCGCACATCGCCTCGGTGACGACGGCAGCGACGCCTAGCGCGGCAGGTTCCGTCCGCTTGGAGGCGCTTGCATCGCACGTCCGCCGACTGCAAGCTGGGATTCCCGAGACCGTCGGCTCGGGTGACGCCCGACGGTAACCGTCGTCCCGCGATTAGCGGAGGATTCCCATGACCAAACGAAAGAAGGCGAGCGATTTCCCCCAGGAGGTGCTGGCGCTCTTCGATGGCTACGTCCACGGGCACATCCAGCGCCGGGACTTCCTGGAGGGCGCCGGAAAGGTGCTGGGCGGCGGCGCGGCGGCCGTGGCGGTCCTCGACGCACTTCGTCCCAACTACGCATGGGCGCGGCAGGTGGAGACCGACGATGTCCGGATCCGGCAGGAGTACGTCACCTACCCTTCGCCGGACGGCTCGGGGACCATGCGGGGCTACATGGCCATGCCCGCCGGCGCGACGGAGCCGAAGCCGGCGGTTCTTGTCATTCACGAGAATCGCGGCCTGAACCCCTACATCGAAGACGTGGTGCGCAGGTTCGCGGCGGCGGACTTCGTGGCGCTGGGGCCGGACGCGCTCACCCCCCTGGGCGGCTATCCAGGCAACGACGACGAAGGCCGCGTGATGCAGCGGCAGCTCGACCGGGACGTCATGATGGAGGACTGGGTGGCCGCGTTCCGGTTCCTGCGCGACCACGAGACGACCACCGGGCGCGTCGGAGCCGTCGGATTCTGCTACGGCGGCGGAGTCGTGAACCAACTCGCGGTCCGCCTTCCGGACCTGGGGGCCGGCGTGCCGTTCTACGGGTCGGCGCCGGACCCGGCGGACGTGCCCTCAATTCAGGCGCCCCTCATGATCCAGCTCGCGGGCCTGGACGAGCGGATCAACGCCCGCTACCCGGCGTACCAGGAGGCGCTGGAGGCGAACGGGAATGACTTCGCGGTCCACGTCTATGAGGGCGCCAACCACGGATTCCACAACGACACCACCCCACGTTACGACCAGGAAGCGGCTGCCCTCGCGCAGGAGCGCACTATCGCGTTCTTCAACGAGCACCTGCGGGGCGAGGGGCTCATGCCTCCGAGTCTGCCAGCAGATTGACGATCAGGCGGATCATCAAGTCCTTGTTGGCGGGTGCGCTTTCGGCGATAAGGAGCGTGAGCGCGGTGAGCGCCTGGGGGTTCAGGTCGTGATGCAGTCCCTCCTGCCGAAGGTAGAGCAGGAACAGAAGCGAGCCGATGCGCTTGTTGCCATCGGTGAAGGGACGGTCCTTCACCAGGAAGTAGAGCAGATTCGCGGCCTTCTCCTCGCGGGTTCAGCTGGATCTCGCCGTCCGGGGCCTCGTAGACGACGACCTCGCCGCCCGGGCGGGGTTGGGAAGTGTCGGTCACTCGGTCGGCTCCCTTTCCTCGAGGCGGCGCTCGCCCACGCGTGAAATGATGATCCGTTGCCGGAGACGCTGGAAGCTAACTGTTCCGCATCGCCTTTCCGAAGTTCGCCCAACTACCCGCAATTGCACCTGCACGCGCGAGCCTCACCGCGGCAACCTCGGAACGTTTAGCGGACTCGCCTCCAGCACCTGACCCCAGATCCTCCGCCCCACCGCGTCGGCCTCCCGCAGGATTGCCTCCTCGTCCATGGTGGTGACCTCGCGGTCGCGCATGACGAACTGCCCGTCGATCATGACCGACTCGATGTCGCCCGGGTGGCCGCTGTGGACCAGCGCGGAGATGATCCGTCCCGCCGGCACCAGGTGGGCCCGCAGCGTGTCCACCACAAGAAGGTCGGCTTTCTTGCCGACTTCGAGCGTGCCGATTTCGTCGGGCTGCTGAACCGCCAGCGCCCCTCCCTGCGTGCAGTCCGCCAGGATGTCCTCGGGCTGCGGCGCCAGGCCGGGCACCTCGTCGCCATCGCGGTTGCGCCGGATCCGCTCGGTCAGGAGCGCGATCCGCATCACCTCGAAGACGTCGTTGGTGTTGTTGTCGGTGCCGAGCGCGATCGGGCAGCCGGCCGTCCGCAGGGCCGGGATCGGCGGGCTGATTCCGCGGTTCGCCGCCATCCCCGCCTGGTGCGCGATGATCGTGCCGGACCGCCCAAGCAGCGCGACCTCGGCATCGTTCACGTAGCGGGCGTGCGCCGCGAAGAGGCGGGGGCCGAGGAAATCGTGCCGGTCCAGGTATTCCGCCGGGCGCAGGCGGTGGTGCATGACCATGAACTCGTACTCGGCGCGGCTCTGGTTCAGGTGGATGGTGTAGCCGAGGTCGTGGGTCTCGGCGAAGTCGCGCACGGCGGCCAGCAGCTCGGGCGACGACGTCTCGGTGAGCGCCGCCGCCGGAAACACCGAGACGCGGCCATTTCGCGCTCCGTGCCAGGTGCTGAACAGGTCGTCGATGCGCTGGAGCCCCTCCTCCCGCAGCCTCTCCGAGAACCGCGGCGTCTCGCTGACCGTCCGCGCCATCGCCCTGGTCGACATCGGGCCCGGTACGTTCTCGGCGTCGCGAATCCCCTCCGCCAGCACGCAGCGCAGCCCCGAGTCGGCGAGCACCGCCGCCTGTCGCTGCACGTTGCCCGTGTACTCGACGATGGTCGTCGTCCCGGTGCGGATCGCCTCCAGCGCCGCGACCTGCACCATCAGATTGCCCTCCTCGCCTTCAAGGAGGCTCCCGGGCGAGATCGCCAGATTCGCCGTGTTCGGGAACCCGAAATCCTCGTTGAAGCCGCGCGCGATGACCGCCCGCATGTGCGCGTGAGTGTTGATCAGGCCCGGAAACAGCGCCTTCCCCCGTCCGTCGTACCGCTCGGCCCTCGGATACTGCTCGAGCACCTCGTCCGTGGGACCGATCGCGGCGATGCGGTTGCCTGCGACTGCCAGCGCAACGTCGTCCTGCACGGCGTCAGGGTTGGCTACGGTAGTGTTTGTGAAGACGACCGTGGTCTCCTGGACTTCCCGGATCATGCCGGACGGTGCGCCGTCATGCAGGTGCGCCTGCAGGTGATCCGCCTTCACCAACAGGGCCGCCGTGCCGGCCCCGGTGGCGGCCAGCCATTTCCTGCGCGAGAGGCTCGCCGCGCTGCCAGAGGAGTCGGGCGTCGGAGCCGAGTTCTTTCGGGTCGTGGTCGACATGGTCATGCGCCTCCGCGGGATTGGTGAGAAGTCATTCGCGAGCTTGTCCGAGTATGTGTCGCGGCCGGGAGCGCATCAAGCAGGGTCCGGTCCCTGCCCCTCCTCGCCGACCTTGATCTCTGTGCGTATCATCAAGGGCAACGGCAGATCGTCGCGGAGTGAAGCGGCGACTCGCCACAGCTACAGTCCACCGTCGCCAAAGAGGTTTCAGATGCGTCTCCGTTCCTTCGCCCTCACCGCCTTCGCCGCAGTGCTCGCAGCGTCAATCGGCTCGCCGCTCGCCGCACAGCAACGGCCCCTCACCTTCATGGACGTGCAGGAGCTGAAGCGCGCCGGCTCGTGGACGCCGAGTCCGGACGGAGCGTGGATGCTCTACACCGTCACCACGCCCGACTGGGAGGCGGCCGAGTCCCAGACCGACATCCACCTGGTGTCGCTGAGCGACGGCGTTCCGTCCGACCGCCGCCTCACCTACACCGACGACAAGAACGAGGCGAGCCCGACCTGGGGACCCGACGGATCGTTCTTCCTCTTCTCATCCAATCGCGACGGCGACGAGACCCAGCTCTACATGATGCGCCACGACGGCGGCGAGGCCCGCAAGATCACCGATGCCGACGAAGGCGTTTCCGGCTTCGCCTTCAGTCCCGACGGGAGCTGGCTGGTCTACCTGTCCGGCAAAAACGATCGCGAGCAGCTCTACCGGCTCCCGGCGGACGACCTGACAGGCGCCGAACCCGAGCAGCTCACCGACGGCGACGCGGGGGTCGACCAGTGGGACTTTACCGGCGACGGCAGCCGCATCTACTTCACGCGCGCCGACTCGTTCGACGAGGACGAGGTGAAGCGGCGCGAGCAGGGCTTCACGGTCGATATCCGCAACTCGGTGACGCCGCTGTCGAGCCTGTGGAGCGTCGAGGTGGCGACCGCCGAGGAGCGCCGCGAGACAAACGATCCGTCCTACAGCATCAACAGCTTCGTGCTCTCCGACGACGGCCGCTGGATCGGCATCACGGGAGGCTCGCCGGAGCGCTACGAGCGCAACATCACCGCCCAGCGCCTCTACGCCGACCAGTACCTCATGGAAGTCGCCACCGGCGAGATCGAGCGTCTCACCGACAACTACGAGGTCAGCGAGAGCGGGCTCAGCTTCTCGCCCGACGGCCGCCTGATCGCGTTTTCGGCGCCGGACAACATGGAGCGCTACACGATGACCGACAACCGCGTGTACATCCGCGAGGTCGGCGACCGCGGCGGCTCCTTCCGCAAGCTCGGCACCGACTTCGACCAGAGCTCGAGCGTCGGGTTCTGGTCGGACGACTCGAAGACGATCTACTTCAACGCGGGCGTGACCGTAACGACGCAGCTGCACGCGCTCGACGTGGCCACGGGCGCGGTGCGCCAGCTCACCGAGGAGCGCGCCGCGCTGTCGGTCAACCGCGACGACGACACCGGCACGATCCTCATCGGCTACAGCGACCCGAAGACGCCGTCGACCGTGTTCACCGTGGCGGGCGTCGACGACGTGCCGAACCGTTCGGCCTGGACGCAGCTGGTGGACGTCAATCCCCACGTGCGGGACATCGCGCTCGGCGAAGAGGTCGAGGTCAACTGGCGCTCGTCCGACGGCAAGACGGTCGGTGGGGTGCTGGTCTACCCTGTCGGCTACGAGGAGGGGACGCGCTATCCGCTCATCGTCGCGATCCACGGGGGACCTGCGTCAGCCGACATCCTGCGCTTCAATGGCGGGTATAGTGCACAGGTCTACGCCGGCGCGGGGTACGCCGTCCTCAAACCCAACTACAGAGGCTCGCGGAACTATGGCAACGCCCATCGCACGGACATCGTGGGGGATTACTTCACGATGGGGTACGAGGACATCATCACCGGCGTGGACCATCTGATCGATGAGGGGATTGTGGACGGCGACCGGATGGGTGCGCTCGGCTGGAGCGCGGGCGGCCACTGGTCCAACTGGATCCTGACGCAGACCGACCGCTTCAAGGCGATCAGCTCGGGCGCGGGGACGATGAACTGGATCAGCATGTATGCGCAGAGCGACGTGCAGCGGAACCGGCAGTTCTATGTGGGCGACGGGTTCCTTTACGAGGACTTCGACACGTATTTCGACCAGTCGCCGCTCAAGTACATCAAGAACGCGAAGACGCCGACGATGATCCACGTGGTTGAGGGCGATCCGCGGGTGCCGAGCCCGCAGTCGGTCGAGCTGCACATGGCGCTCAAGAAGCTGGACGTGCCGACGGAGCTGTTCATGTATCCGGGGCGCAGTCACGGGATTCCGGATCCGCGGAACCGGCTGGTCAAGGCCGTGAGCGAGATGGCGTGGATGGACTACTACGTGCGGGGGATGGGCGAGAAGTTCGAGTGGCGTCAGGTGCTGGAGACGCTGGAGGGGGGTGAGGGGCCGACGGTGGTTTCGGATGGGTAGAGCTGAATACTAAACATTGTTGTTTAGTGTCTATGGCTGCACGGGGATGGTCGGGGTGGCAACCGCACCACCGTTAGCAGTTAGCGGGCTCACATCCCCCAGGGTTCTCCGTTGGCATCCACGATCTGTGGCGCCATGACCCGTACGCGAAGATCTCCAGAAGGAGCGTCGACCACCGAGTAGACGAGGGAACTGTTGCACATGGGCGCTATCCTGTCGTCATGAATGTCTCTGGCGATCAGCCGAGCCGATGCAGGATCGATCACCTCTACCAGGTAATCGAAGGTCTCACGGTTCCAAGTGTGTCGAGGCCTACGAGGGATCGCCGGGCGCCAGTTTGCGTCGGGCAGCAGTACGAAAGCCCACAACCGGCCCTGGTCATCTTCCCGCAGATGATACAAACCCGCGGGAGGCGGCTCTGAATCGAAAACCCCGTCCGGATACGGGGGGTATGGCGGGAACCAGGTGACATCACGGACCAACGTGCCTTTCAGGGATCCCGCACTGTCCCATCGCTCGATGGCGTAGTGCCAGATGCTGGCAGCCCAGAACCCACCGCCTGGACCATGCCGTCTCGTCAACACACTCCATTCCAGGTCGAGCTCCGTGGATCTGGCCTCTCCGACCCGGGCAAGTTCCTCACCTGATGAACTGCTCAGGACGTAGTACATCGGGTCACCGGTCCGGCCCACGGGCCCTTCGAAGACGAAGTCTCCTTGTTTCAAACGTGTGAAGCGCCGGTAGGGGGCCGGCAAGGGAAAGGACCGGATGTAATGGCCTGCGGAGGTCCAGACCTGCATGCGGACGTTGCCGTCGTCCGCCACCCATAGTGTGTCACCAGCGGTGACCAGAATGCGGGCCCTCGAGGTCAGTTCTCCTGGCCCTTGGCCTTGTCGGCCAATGGACCTGGAGAATCGTCCCTGGTCGTCGTAAACGAAGACGTCGCCCCGGCTCGCTACGCCTCCGAGCACGAATTCGCCGGTGCCAAGCTCGGCGACCATACACTCGGAACCAGCCGCACCCTCCCAAACGGAAGCGGGATCCGCGTCGCTACCGAGAGTCACCACATGGCGGAAGTTGATCTGACAATCCGCGCAGATTGGGTCACCGTCGATAACGCGGGTGTAAGAATCGGCGTCCCTGCTGTCGGGGAGTTCTCGCTGGACACAAGTGCTGGTGGCGAGTGCCGCAAATGCAACACCTGTCTTGAACGCGCGACGCCTTCGAGAACGACTGCGCGTGACCCTGAGCCCTTCCCTCGCGTCCGTTGCTCTCATCGGCGATGCGTCTCGATTTCCAACACCCCGTTTCGACCACGGCGACCGTATCGAAAAAACCCTTCTACTCCGCCGAGGAAGCGAACCGAGTATATGTCATAGGAACTCGTTTGGAACATCCAGCCTGCCGACATCGGGTCTATGAGGACGCCGTCCATGACAATTGTCGCACACACCCTCAAGCCCGACTGGGTGACGAGCCTCAAACAACCGTTTGAGATGGAATCGCCCGGAATTCCGCCCTGTTGGACCGGCGGTATGTACCGTACCTGCGGTAGCCGGCGCACCCTGAGGATGTGATCCAGGCTGAGGTAAGTGTCGCGGAGATCCTCGATCTCCCCCGGGCCGATGAACGCCCGCCGGCTGGTCCCCACTGGACGCCAGTCCAGCTCGCTCAGCCCCACAACCTCGACCTCGACCCCCTCGAGAGGGATTGGGCCTGGGGTCAGATAGAGGGCGAACACCTCCGCGCCGTTGACCGCGACATCGGCTTGGAACTCCTCGTAGCCGAGGCGGATGACCCGGATGGCATGAGTGGCTGCCGGAACGTCATCCATGCGGTAGTATCCCAGACGGTCGGTAACCGCAGTCAGACCGACGGTCGGCAAGCTGACGATTGCGCCTTCCACAGGGAGGTTATTCGATGCGTCGACGACTTCGCCTTCCAGAGTAACCAGTTCCTCGCCGCTTGCCTCCTGTGCTCCGAGTTCTCCTGGACCCAGCATGGTCCCAACAAGCATCAACGGCAAACAAACGACCAAGGCCACCGCACGCTCGGGATTCCAGCCACGTAATCTCACAACTGCATCGGCCATTGATACCTCAGTCCCCGTATTAACACGGTAGGCTTCTCAACATAACGGCGCAGTCGTACGAGCATTACTGGTCGCCGCCCAGGACTGACGTCTGGCGCTGGACCGTCAGCGCTCACCCTCCGTGTCCGCGACGACGTACCGCTCCCACCCCGGCGGCTCCACCCCCAGCAGGTGCCGCACGAAATAGTCATTACGCTTCCGCGCCCCGAAGTCACCCCCCGACCCGTGCCCGCCACCCGGAAACAGCAAGAAGTCGAAGTCCTTGTCGGCTTCGATGAGCGCGTTGACGACCTGAAGCGTGGACGAGGGGTCCACATTCCGGTCCAGCTCGCCCACCACCAGCAGTAGCTTCCCTTGCAGCCGCCAGGCGTTGTCCACGTTCGAGGACTCGGAGTAGTGCGGGCCGATGGGCCATCCCATCCACGCCTCGTTCCACCAGATCTTGTCCATCCGGTTGTCGTGGCACCCGACGGACGAGAACGCGACATCGTAGAAATCGCCGTGCCAGAGAAGGGCCGCCATGGAGTTCTGCCCGCCGGCCGAGCCGCCATAGATGCCGACCCGGCTCACGTCGTAGTAGTCGTATTCACGCGCCACGGCCTGGTGCCAGAGGATCCGGTCCGGGAAGCCGGCGTCCTTGATGTTCTGCCAGGCCACGTCGTGGAAGGCCTTCGAGCGGTTGTTGGTCCCCATGCCGTCGATCTGGGCCACGATGAACCCCAGTTCGGCCACGGCAGTTCTGCTGGTGTGGGTGCCGAAGGTCTTCGGGACATGCGACCCGTGGGGTCCGGCGTAGATGCTCTCGATGACCGGATAGCTCCGGCTCGGATCGAAGTTGGTGGGGCGGATGATGATCCCCCAGATGTCCGTCACGCCGTCCCTGCCCTTGGACACGAAGACCTCGGGGTACTGCCATCCCGTGGCCAGAAGCGCCGAGGCGTCCGCCCGCTCCAGCTCCATGACCAGCGACCTGTCAGCCGTCCTGCGGAGTTCGGCGACAGGCGGCAGGTCGACTCTCGACCACTGGTCGATGTAGTACTCATGGTCGGGAGAGAAGGTGACTTCGTGCATCCCGTCGGCTTCCGTGTAGGCGATCAGCCCGGTGCCGTCGAAATCGATGCGGTAGTAGTGGACGAAGTAGGGATCCTGCTCGGGGTGCATGCCGCTCGCGCGGAACCAGATGTGGCGGTTGGCCACGTCCACGCTGTCCACACCGCGAACCGGCCAGTCACCCTCCGTGATCTGGTGTTTCACCTGCCCCGTCTCGCCGTCAAGCATGTAGAGGTGGTTCCACCCGTCGCGCTCGGACATCCAGATGATCTCCCGGCCATCGTCGAGGTCGTGGCGGAACCGCTTGTTGGAGTAGTTGAAGAAGGTCTCGGGCTCTTCGGAGATCACGGCCCGGGTCTCGCCGGTCGCGGCGTCGATTTCGATGACCCGGTAGACCTGGTGCCCCCGCTGGTTGTACTCGAAGACGACGTGCTCGCTGTCCTCCCTCCATTCCAGGCGGGAGAGGGTGTAGGCGTTGGGGAAGAGGGCGTCGTCGATGATGGTCTGCCGCCCGGATTCGATGTCCAGGATCACCGGGATCTCCTTGTCGAGCCGGTCACCGGGCTTGGCGTAGAGGTAGGTCGCGTGCTCGGGCTGGAGCTGGTCGTCGGGGGAAGATTCGACGTAGTGCACCACCCGCTCCTGACCGGGCACCACCCTGTAGACCGCCACCTTCCTGGAGTCCGGCGACCAGACGATGGACCGGTCGGTGTAGGTGTTTCCGGGCGTGCCCTCCCAGGTGAGCATGGTGTAGTCGCCGGGGTCCGCGCCCACTTCCCGGTAGGCCACGTTGTAGTTCTGGATGAAGACCTCGTGCGTGCCGTCCGGCGAGAGGATCGGCTCGGTGCTCAGGTTCCGCCACAGCTGGCCGGGCCCTGCCGACCAGGACACGCCGCTCGGGCCGACGCCGCCGCCCTGCCGCTGGGGCGCCGCGCCCTGGCTTTCGCAATCGTAGGTGGTCAGGTCGCACTGCCATGTGAGGTCCGCCGCGACGAACTCGATGGCCTGCTCGTCGTCGGTGAACTCGATGCGGGCGAAGGGGAGGTCGATGGCCGAGATCGTGACGTCGGCGAAAGCGGGGAGGGCCGAGAGGGTCGATGCGAGGCGTTCGTGGTTGAAGGCGGGGCCCTTGGCCTCGGTCTCGGCGTCGACAAGGAGGAAGTTGTGGCCGCCTTCGACGGTCTTCCGGTACCAGAACCGGGTTGTCTCGCCGATCCAGGATGGGCGTTCGGCGATGTCGACGACGAGGCCCTGGAGGCGGTCGCCGAGGCCGTCGGCACGCTGGTAGTCGGCGAGGGTGCCCTGGGCAGCGGTGGGGAGGGGGGTGCAGATCGAGACGAGGATCAGGATCAGGGCGAAGCGACGAGCGGACATGGTTTCTGCTCCTGCTTGGATCGGGGCGCGATGTTGGACCGGAATTGACGTTCGCATGTAATGTTCACATTACATTGTGTCAACCACAGTATACTTTTTTCTCTCGGAGCCTTCGCTCTGCGTTGGCCCTACGCCGGCCCGGCCGGCAAATGCTCCAGCAAATACCTAACCATCAACATCCGAACATGGACCGGCGTCCCCTCCCCCTCCGACAGGCCGTGGTTCCGGTTGGGGTAGGTGAAGTAGTCGAAGGTCTTGCCGAGCTGCACGAGACGGTCCACCAGTCCCTCGACGATCTCCAGGTGCGTGTTGGTTTCCCCGGTTCCGTGAATGATGAGCAGGTCCCCCTCCAGCCCTTCGGCATAGTTGATCGGCGCTGAGACGCGGTACCCCTCCGGGTTCGTCTCCAGGGTCTCCATGTAGATCTCCTGGAACCAGGCGTTGTAGAGGTGCGGCTGGGGTTTGGGGACCACGGCAATCCCCAGGTGGTAGACATCGGGCTTGCGGAAGAGGGAATTGAGGGTGTTCGATCCGCCGCCGCTCCATCCCCAGATCCCCACTCTGGACACATCGACGTAGGGGAGCATCCTGCCGAGCTCGCGGACTCCCGCCGCATGTTCCTCCGTCGACTGTACGCCGATCGTCGGAAAGGGCGCCCTCCGCCACGCCGCTCCCTTCGGCGCCGGCGTGCCCCGGTTCTCGATGGACACGACCAGGTACCCGAGGTCCGCGATGGCGCGATGGTAGTTGTTTCGGGTCGACCAGCGGTCGAGGACGGTCTGGGCGTGCGGTTCCCCGTAGACGTAGATGAACACCGGGTATTTCGCGCCGGGGTCGAAGTCCCGCGGCTTGATCATCCACGCGTCCATCTCCACCCCGTCCCCGATGTCCAGCTCCAGGAACTCCGTGGGGTGGGAGGTGGTGGCCTCGGCCCGGCGCCGCACCTCGTCGTTGTCCTCCAGGATCCGAACGACGCGGTGGTCCGGGAGGCTGATCAGCGCGGTGACCGGGGGCGTGTCGAAGGTGGAGTACGTGTGGAAGGCCCAGCGAAGGTCAGGAGAGAAGTCGTAGAAGTGGGTCCCCGGCTGGTCCTCGGGAGTGACCCGCTCGGGCTCTTCGGCGCCGTCCAGCCGGACCCGGTAGAGGTACCGCTGGGTGGCGTTGTTGGGCGAGGCGAAGAAGTAGGACCAGCCCTCGCGCTGATCGACCGGTCCCCGCTCCATGACGTCGCTGGCTCCCGGGGTCAGCAGGCGTTCCTCCCGCCCGTCCCGCGAGTACACGTAGGAGTGGCGCCACCCGTCCTTTTCGGTCAGGAAGAGGAATGACTCGCCGCCCCGGATCCACTCCAGGCCGGCATTCAGGCGATAGCTGGCGATCACCCAGGCCGGATCGGATTCGTGGTAGATCCGGTTGAGCTCGCCCGTGGTCACGTTCGCGATGAAGAAGTCCCGTTCGTCCCGAAACCGGCTGAACTGCTCGATCAGGAGCTCCTCGGAGTTCCCGGCCCAGCTCACCTGCCCGAGATAGAAGCCCTCGGTCGGCGAAGGGATGGAGATCCAGCGGACTTCCCTGCCCTCGGCGTCCACCACTCCCACCCGGAGCTTGGCGATGGTCTCGCCCACCCTCGCGAACCGGACCTCCTGGAGCTCGGGATAGGAGGGATCGGTGGGGACGAGCATGGATCTCATCCGCACTCCGGAGGCGTCGGATTGGACGAACGCGATCCGGGTGCCGTCGGGGCTCCATACGGCGCGGCCGTTGGAGACGGATTCGGCGGTGATGTGGGTGAGGCGGGTCGTTTGAGCGGTTTCGAGCTCATGGACGTGGAGGTCGCCGCCGCGGGTGAAGAGAATGCGGTGGCCATCGGGGGAGATGGTGCTTCCGCCGCCGGCGTCGACCCTCTTCAGCGTGGAGGTGGCCGGTTCGAACATCCAGAAGCCCTCGCCGCTGGCCGGGACGAGGACCCACGTGCCGTCCGGCGCGAACTGGTAGCCGGATATGCTCAAGGGCCCCGAGGCGCCCGCTGGCGTGAGGTCGGAGAGCGAGGCGAGGACCGTCCGGTTCCCACTGGCGGCGTCGTAGCGGATCAGTTCGCGTGCCGAGGAGCCCGGGGGAGACTCCAGGGTCGTGTATGCGGATCCGTCGGGCAGCCAGGTTGCCTGGAATGAACGGGCGTTGAAGTCGCCTGACTCGAAGATGGAGCGGAGGCGGACTTCGGTCTCTGCGGGGACCTGGCACAAGGCCGGAGGTGGGAAAATGGTGGGGACGGCGAGTAGGCCGAACAGCCAATGGATCCGAGAAACCCGTCTTGCGCTCATGGCTCGCTCCCTGGCTTCGGGCGGAGGGGCGTTTCCGCCGGAACCTGCACCACTGCCGTGTTCCGGGGGATCGCAGCCCAAGATACGACATGTGACGCGGCGCCGTACACCTCTGGACGGCAGGCCCCTGTCCCCAACGGACTCCTCGTCTGAATTATCGGGGCACGACACTAAACACGTTTGTTTAGTATATGCGGTCAACAGGGAGGCGGAGCCGCCGGACCAACCAGGGTCGCGCCCATCACGGCAACAAGAGAGGGCCCAGCCACGAGAGCCATCCGAAGAGGCCCAAACCGATGCCGCCCGCTATCGGGACCACTACCTGGATCCTCCGGCCGCGAGGGATGGCTGTCACGAGGAAGCACGGTGCGAGCAAGAGGCATGCGACGCCGGGTAGAACGGTAAGGGATGATGGAATCCCGGCGATCGCCGCTACCCACGCTTCGTCCTGGTTTCCTATGAATCCGCCGCCGAAGAGGTTGACGGCAAGAACCATCAAGGCACCCAGCCCCTGCCCCGGCGCCGACAATCCGAGTGCGAGAACAAAGGATAGAGGGCCGGGGCCGAATCGACGGACCGCGAGCACGCAGACAATGGCCGTCAAGTAGCTCACCGTTGGCCCCCCAGCTATGGCGACCGCCACCTTCCACGGTTCCGCAATCGCCGCCGCCGCCGCCATGTCTCCCGCCCGGAAGAGCGTGGCGAACTCGCCGGAACCGGCCCAGCTGGCGGAGGAATAACGAAGGACCGGGTCGGAGAATCCGAATGCGACGTATGCCCCGTAATGCCCAAGTTCGTGGAGCAGGATCGCGACCGGGACGGCCACCGCGCCGGCGACACCCCGGGCCAACCAACCCTCGGTCCCTCGCCAGTTCGGCATCATGTTGGGAGTATCACGCCTTGCACCAGTCACTTTCCCCCCCTTGGTTCCAGGCGAAAACCGACGCCCGCTTACCATATAATCGAGAAGGTACGCTTCGAGCAACCACCGCTCAATTCGACATTGCGGCCTTGACCTCCCCGCCGGGCCGGTGACTTGGTTACGATCCCCGCCCGTAACCGGATGCCTACTTCACGCGAATCGCTTCGGTCGTCTCACCTGCCTGATCGATCGTAATGCCGGTCACATTCCCGGCCTCGTCCGACCTGAAGGTGATGTACACCGGCACAACCGCCACCTTGAAGCGCTTCTCCGATGTCGCGTACAGCTCGAACGTTCTGCCCTCGAGCTCCACCGCCAGTTTCTCTCCCTCCAGGAAGAATCGAAGCACTTCGTCCGGATCGTCGGGGACGACATATGTTCCCACATACGACTCCAGGACGCTGACCGGCACGTGCACGCTCTCGGGGTAATCGGACAGGTCGACGCCATACTCCGTGAGCTTTTCGCGGGCCGGAACGTTCCTCGGGTCGATCCGAAGAGCGTGCCTGTAGTGCTCGATGGCCAGGTCCCGATGGCCCATGAGGGCGTGCGCTTCGGCCAACCCGTTGTGGGCGGGCGCCAGATTGGGGTCGCTTTCGATCAGGCGTGTGAAGATCGCCTCCGCGACGGCCGCGTTGCCGTCCTCGAGCGCCCTGCCGCCGACCGGACCGAGAATCCCCACCGACGGCGTCCTCTCGACCCCGAACCTCGCCGATGCACGCGCGAAATGCCGGTCGATGGCCTCGAGGCCACCTGACACGTACAGGCCGACCGGATCGTGCAGGCTCCAGCCGTCGAAGATCTTCTCGAGCCCGTAGTAGGTCGATCTGTGCGGAACCGAGCCGTGGCTCTCCTCTTCCATGAGCTTGAATTCCCACCGGAGATCCTCCGGGGCCTTCGCTTCCAGAATGCCTGCGAATTTGAGAGCACCGCCGAGCATCGCGCCGCCCTCGTTCCCCATGGTCATGTAGAAATCGCCGACCAGGTCGCTGGCGTGGTCGAACGCGGAATCGGCCTGCGCGACCAGACGCTGCTCGTCCCACCAGAGGCTGGGACTGATCGAGATGTACGCGTCGAACATCTCCGGCCGATGCACCAGAGCGTGATTCGCCAGCAGTCCCCCGAGCGAATGCCCGATGAGGATGCTGTACGGTCTTGTCCTGTAGTTCTCATCAATGAACGGTTTCAGTTCCGCACTGATGAATTCCAGGAAGTTGTCGGCTCCACCGGCGCTCGAGCGCGCGGGGCTAGCATCGGAGTAAACCGGCGGCGACAGGTCACGCGTCCTGTCGGTATTGGGAATGGCCACGACGATGACTTCCGGCATGCGTCCGTTCCTCGCCAGGAAGCGCGCCGTTCCCGTCGTGTGATGGAAGTGCGACGGGCCGTCCAGGAGATACACCACGGGGTACGTCTCGTCGCCGCCTTCGTAGCCGGCAGGCAGGCCCACGATGATCTCCCGGCGCTCGCCGAGCACGTTCGAACGGAGTTCGCGTTTCTCCCCGAGGGACAGAAAGGGCTCTGCGTCCTGCGCGAGGCTCGGCCGTGGCGCGAACGCGATGACGCACGGGAGGAGGAGGATGGAGAGGAAGAGCGGCATCGTGGCATCTCGGCGGGTTGGCCGGGGCATGTGAGGTCTTCCTGGTGGGTGACGAGTTTTTCTACACCGCCGCGTGCCTGGGCGTGACTTGTTCGGCGATCTCGCGACCCGCCTCGATCTGCGTTCGCCGTAGCTCCCAGGTCTTCTGGAGATTCATCCAGAGTTCCGGGGTCGTCCCGAAATAGGTGGCAAGCCGCATCGCCGTGTCGGCGCTCACGCCGCGCTGGCCGTTCAGGATCATCGTCACCCGGTTCACCGGCACACCGAGTGCTTTCGACAGCGCGTTGGCCGACAGCCCGAGCTCGTCGAGTTCCTCGCGCAGGACTTCGCCGGGGTGCACCGGCCTCATGCCATTCCTCGCGTTCATGTCGCTTGTCCTCTCAATGGTAGTCCACGATCGTGACCTCGCAGGGCCCGTCGTCGGTCCAACGGAAGCAGATACGCCACTGTGTGTTGATGCGAATGCTGTGCTGACCGGAGCGGTCGCCCCGAAGCGCTTCCAGCCGGTTGCTCGGCAGCGCGGCCAGGTCGCCGAGCACCTCCGCGCTGTCCAGCAGGGTCAGCCGGCGCACCGCTTGATCGGCAAAGCCGTGAAACGCCGCGACACGCCGCCCCTCGAAGAAACGCCTTGTTCTTCGGTCCCCAAAGCTCCGAATCATGTGATCCCCGAATGTACGCCCTGTTACGGGTTCCGTAAAGGTTGGTTCGCACCCCTGCCGTGCGGCAGGCCCAGGATACCAAATGATCTTGTCGCGTATTCAGAAATCCAACCCATCGATGTCATACCAATCGACCGCGAGCTGGGCAATCCCATACTGGTCCGGTTTACGCTCGACCAGGACAACAAGAGTCGCACCCAGGATGTCGTAGTCCATCAGCCGGTCGCGAACGCGCACCGTCCCGGCGTACTCGGTGCCTGTCCAGATCTCGAGATACGAGAAGTCGTCCCGGTCGAGGGTGAGGGCTGCCCAAAGGCGGTTCAGGCCGTCGAAGTTCAGTGACGCGGAACCACCGAAGTACCACCGCCTGGGTTTTTCCCGGTATCCTGCCGCATAGGCCTCCTTTTGTGCCGGCGAGAGGGAAACCAGGCCACCCCCGATTCGGGTGACGTCGTGTACGTACTCCTCCACGTCGCGTGCACCGGGCAACGCCGGAAAGTAGTTTGGAGCAGCGACTAAGGTGGCGCTGGCGGCATCCCTGTGGTCCAGGAAGACCAGCTCATGCTCGCAAGCGGTGGCGACAAAACCGCCTTCCGGTCTCAAAACGCTTCCGAACCCGCCGAAGCAGTCGCGCCCGACTGCGTCCGCAAGATCCTCGCGCTCCCACAGGATTTCGCCCGAAGAGGCGTCGACCACCGTGGGGACATAGTCGGGCTGATCCTCGGAGCGTGTCCGGTCCAGCATCGCCAGACGGTAGCCCAATACCCGGCCGGCCTGGAGGTCGGTCGGAACGACGTCGGCAGGCATGCGGGTTGCCGATACCAGGGTTCCGTCGGGTTCGAAGAAGGTCAGTCGCGCCGCGCCAAGATCGAAGGCGGCCAACAACCCGTCGGGCCCGCCCATCAGCCAGAGAGGCTTGCGAAACTCTCCGGGACCCTCGCCCTCGCGCCCGAAGGCCCCGACCGCGAAGCGACGGCTGTCCGTGCAATGGATCCGGGATTCGAAGGAGTCGAAGGTGCACGCTACCTGGTCGGATACAAGAGCGACACCGCCGCTCTCACTCAACGGAACCAGAGTGGTTGCGAAGGGCCGCAACTGGATGACGCGATCGTCGGATGCGTCGTCGGTGCAGGCGGTGGTGGCCGTCGCCGCGAGCAGGACGGCCAACCCCGCGCGCCGCAACGCGCCGCCGCAAGCCACGCCCAACGGAAATCTCCCGCTGCGTAAGGCCAGAGTTGAATCAGGCATCGTTACCTCAGTTCCTGCACCGATACGGGTAGCCCCTCAACCATAGCGTGGCAATCGCGCAGTTGTTACAGGTCAATCCGATTTCGGGCGTCTTCGATTCGGAGCGACGGTACACCCGGCCCGGCGATCCGCTTGGTTGCCGGCCGCGCCTCCGGTATCTTCGGTCCGAAGGGCGAGAAGCTCCAGCGCAGCGCGGAAGACAGGAGAAAAGCAGCGATGACGTTGATCGGGCGGTCGCGGATGTGCGGCACGTGCGGCGAGGGGCAGGACCGACCGTGGCTGCAGGCATTGAGACGGGCATCGAGCAGGAGCGGCACGCATCAATCCACTCGGCCCTCGACCGGCTGCCGGTGAATGTGAGGTAGCGGCATGGTCCGTTCTCGATTTGTCTTGAGCGCGTCGGTCGTACTCCTGCTCACGGCCTGCGGCATACGCCCCCGGCCGAACCTGCCTGATGCCCAAGCCGGCACGGTCATCACCGCCGACGAGATCACCGCATCCGAGGCGACCACGATGTGGGAAGCGCTGCGGCGAACGGTCCGTTATGCGAATTTCGGAGAGTCCTCGACCGGTGACCCCACCCGCATTCATCGACGGGGTGCTTCCAGCATCTCCCTGGTCGAAGACATGCCGATCTACATCGACCGGGTCCAGGTTCGCGACCTCAGCCTCCTGGACGCACTGCCGGCCAGAGACATCGAGCGTATCCAGGTGCTCACCGGCGTGCATGCGACCACCTACTACGGCACCAATGCGGGAGACGGAGTGATCCTCATCCGGACCCGCACCGGCACATGACCGAGGGGCGTCCCGCCTCGTGGCGGGACGCCCCTCTTACCTGCTTGCAGCGGACAAGCCGAGGGAGCTCGGCCTTGGCCGACTAGGCCTCGCGGTCAAGGCACAGCGACTGTCCCTCCAGCCCGGACAGCGCTTCGTTCTCATGTTCTTCGAAGGGGATCGGGAAGTTCACGTCGCTTCCATACGCGCCGCCCTTGAAGAAACTGCCAGTCGGGAACACCTCTGCCTGGCCATACCCGTATTGACGCACGAGTCGGCGCAGGTCGCCCAGGCGATGCCCGGTCCCGAACAGCCACCGGGCACGTTCCTCGAAGAGCATTTCGACCTGTCCGTTCCGGTCGCCGGGATCCGACAGAGCCGGCAGCCCCACGCCGTCGCGCAATGCATTCAGCGTGGCGAGCCACGGGCCGCCCGTGCTCAACTCGACCTCGGCCTTGATGAGCTGGGCCTCGAGCCCGCTGGCGAGCACGACATCGGACTCCTCGGAGGTGTACTTGAGCTGGTGGAAAAGCGGCGTCTCCTGGTCGAAGCCCGGACCTCCGCTGTCTTCCCAGGGCACGCGCACATCGTCGTCTGAACGGAACGCGACACCGTTCTCTCCCTCCGCGTCGGAGATCGACCAGCGACGCTGGCGCTGGTTGAGTTCGAAGATGGCGTTCCGCTGACCGAAGTCTCCGCCCTGCTTGCTTCGGACGTAGTATTCCCAATCGGCGGGAACGGTCGCGGCCGCGCTCGCCGCGCCGGCGTAGTCGTTCATGTTGAGGCGGGTTCGTGCGAGTCCGATCGCGGCCAGGTTCTTCTGATTCGCGTCGCCTCCCGCTGCCTGGTCCGCCGCCCCGAAGGAAACCAGGGCAGCGTTATAGATCTCGTCCGTCGTCTGCCGCTCGCCGTACACGATGTCGCCCTCGTTGGGGGTGTCGCTGAACGGGACTCCGGAGCAGTAGTTCTCCGCAAAGAAGAGGTTGACGAAGGCGTTCATGTTCCACATCTCGGCGATGCGGCTGTCACCCGGGAGAAGCTCCGCCATCCGCTCGGCGGCGTTCTTGGTCCCTACCCGGGCCCGGTGGTAGGTCCGGTACTGGCCGAGGAGTGTCCCGTTGCGGTCGTCCATCTCGCGCCGGTCCACTTCGTTGCGACTCGGAAAAGTACCGGAGAGATGGAACTCATCGGAGATCATCCCCGAGTAGACCACTACTCCGCCGCCTCCACTCGAATAGGCATTTGCGAAAAGGCCGACGGCTCCGGCCCAGTACAGCTCGGCACCCGGCTCTCCCACCACGTCGTCGGGCGTCACGATATCGGGGTCGACCACGTTCAGAAGCTGGTCGGTGTCGCACGCTGCGAAACCTGTCGCCACCAGCATCACCAGGAACGGCCGAACCGTCTTGTTCACATACTTCATTGGTCGGTCTCCTGTCAGAAGGTGAGGTTGAGGCGGACGGTGTAGTAGCGGACCGGAGGCTGGGTCAGGAACTCGGAGATACCGAAGTTGTCACCCGATCCGTTCCAGTTGATCTCGGGGTCCATCCCCGTGTAGTCGGTCCATACTCCCAGGTTGCGTCCCGACACGGTGAGCGAGCCGCGCGACGCACCGATGCGGCCCGTGATCAACTCGGGCAGCGTGTACCGGACCGAGACCTCGCGCAGCTTCCAGAAGTCACCCCGTTCCATGTAACCCCAGACCGTCTGGCTCGGATGCAGGAGGGACGCCACCGCCCGGGCCTGTTCGTCGATCGGCGTCCCCGGATCGATCAGGGCCTGGCACAGCCTGAACCGGCAGCGGAACCGCTCCGTGTTGTTGTAGGCGATATAGTTGCCCCGATAGTCGAGGAGTCCGTAGACGTTGATGTTCTCGAGGATCTGGAAGTTCGAGCTTATCGTCAGCTGGTTTTCCGGCTGGCCCGGGCCGATGTACTCGATCGTGTCACCGATCACGAGTTCGTCCGGCGTGAGGATGCCGTTGCCATCCGTGTCGCTCCAGCTCTGGATCGGACGGTCCCACTGGCCGCCGAGCGGGAAGCCTGGGACGAAGCGGGTCTGCGAACCGATCGGCTCGGTTCCCTCGCCCAGTGAAAGAAGCTCGTTCTTGTTGATCGATCCGGAGAGCGTCACGTCCCATCCGAACTGGTCGGTGGTTACGATGTCGGTTGTCAACGTGGCTTCGAAGCCGCGGTTCTGTACCTCGCCGATGTTGATCCACCGCGATGCGCTCGCACCCAGCGACGGGGCCAGCGGCACGGTGATCAGCGCCCCATCGGTTCGCTTGTCGTAGTAGGTGAACTCGAGCCCCGCGCGCCCGCCGGCAACTTCGGCGTCGAAGCCGAGTTCGATTTCGCTGGACCTTTCCGGCTCGAGCAGGCTGTTCCCGATATTCCCGATCGACACACCCGAACTCGTCTCGTCACCTGGTGTGGTGATCGCCGTCGCCGACAGCGTCCGGATGGCGTCGTCCGATCCCGGCTGCAGGCCGGACTTGCCCCAGGCGCCGCGGAACCGCAGCTGGTCCAGGAACGGGATCTCCGGGAAGAACGCTTCCTCCGACGCAATCCACGAAAGGCCCGCCTTGGGGTAGAAGATGAGATCGAAGTCCTGGCCGAAGGCGCTGTTGTCGTCGGCGCGGATGGCGCCGGTGACGAAGAGGCGGTCATTCAGGCCGAACTGCTGGTCGATGAAAAGTCCCGCGGTCTTCTCGAAGGTGTGGAATTCGCTCGAGAAGGTCTCGGCTGCGAGACCGATCGAGGAGCCACCGTTCACGATGTCGATGCCCCAGGCACTGGTGCCCTGGAACTGGTTTTCGAAGTACTGCACTCCGACGGTTGATCTCGATGTGATCGATCCCGGCAGGTCGAAGGATGCCGTACTGCTCATGTCGAGGGTGTACTGCCACTGATTCAGGTAGTCGGTGTCCTTTCGCCCGAGGTCACGGTCGCCCGGAACGCCGATGTCACGCGCGAAGAATGAAATGTCGCCGCGGTTGTAGTAGTCGATCCCGCCGGTACCGCGCATCGACAGCCACTCGAATGGGTCCCAGGTGACGGTACTGCCCGCAGTGAGACGGTTCGTATCCTGGTAGAATGTTCGTCCGAAGAGCTGTGCCGGACGCTGGAATCCCCAGGCCCGATCCGGGTTCGATCCTCCGAAGAAGGCACTCGGCAGGAATCCGAACGAGTTGTTGTCATTCCCCATGTAGGCGAAGTGGCTGTCGAGGTAGGACATCTGCAGCGAAAGGGTCACCCGGTCGGCCACCTGGCTGTTCAGGTTGACTCGCAGATTCCTGCGCTCGAGCTGGTTCGGGCGTTCGACCTCGCTGGTGATCGGGACGCCGCGCGTCTCCAGATCCTCGCGGTCCGGCTGCGGCAGCGAATACGGCCCCACTTCCGTCTCGAGTTCGGCGGCGATGTAGTAGTTGATCCGTTCCGACCCACCGGTCAACGACACACCGAGCTGCCGGCGGTTTCCGTCATCGATCGGCGAGAGCGCCGGGTCGTGCAGCACCTGGTAGGATTCGACCGACGTCTGGTTGCAGAGTCCCTGGGCCACCTCGTTCAGGCGGCATGCCCGTGCGTACCTTCCCCCTGCCGCATCGAGCCCTGCGAAATTCAGCGGGTAGGTGTTCGGCTCCTGGATCACGCCGCCTTCGGTCCAGATGTTCCAGCGTGTATCGCCCGGCAGTCCGCGACGCGTCGTGATCCGGATCACGCCATTTGCGGCTTCGGTGCCGTACAGCGTCGCCGCCGACGGGCCCTTGACGATCTCGATCGACTCGATGTCCTCGGGATTGAAGTCGTCGAGACGGGAAGCTTCCTGGCCTCCGGCTCCAAGGCCGCTCATGCGGTTGTCGACCCGGATGCCGTCCACATAGACCAGCGGTTCGTTGGACAGGGAGATCGAACTCGATCCCCGAATGCGGATTCTGGAACCCACGCCCGACGTGCCTGCGGAGCTGAAGACCTGGACCCCGGCCGACCGTCCCTGGAGGAGGTCGGAGATGTTGTTGATCGGGGCAATCTCCCGGACTTCGGTCACGTCGATGTCTCCAACCGCGTTTCCGAGTTCCCGCTTGCGCTGCTGGCCGGTGGCCGTAACGACGAGTTCGTCGAGCGCGAGGGCCGACGTGGTGAGCTCAAAGTCCACCTCGGCGGTGCCGCCAACGGTGACGGTGAGCTCGTGCGCGACGGGGCCGTAGCCGATGAAAGTCGCGCGCAACGTGTACGTCCCCGGAGGAATGTTGAGGATGAGGAAACGGCCTTCGGCAGTCGTCAAGCCACCGTAGTTCGTGCCCTCGATCTGCATCTGGGCCCCGGCGAGCGGCGCCATTGTGGCCGCGTCTCGCACGGTGCCGCTTACCGAGCCGCGTTCCTGGGCGCTCGCGGGCACGGCAAGTGCCAGCAACGCCAAGGCGACTCCGGTCTTACGAAGTAGACTCATGTGTGACCTCCCATGGAGATTGGCAAAAACGGGCGACACATCCGGACGCCCGGACAGGGTTCGAGCGGTTGGCGGGAAAGCGGGGCCTCGGGAATTGGTACTCGGGAGTTGCTCAGTTGTTACAGCCGAGCCGCTGGACCAACAGTTCATTGGAGAGAATGTGGCAGGAAACCCATGGAAGCAACCCCCAAGGCAACCGGCTCGGGCCCCGTGTCCGGCCTGCCTGCCTGGACACCGGCCGCGCCTCCGGTATCTTTTCATCGAGCCCCGGGCGCATGGGCCGGCCTCGATGCCGCCGAGTTCCGGTTGAGAAAGGATGGTAGCCCATGAGACCGCCGACGCGTCAAGTCGAGGCGCTGACCATTCTCCTCGTCGCTGCACTGACTGCAGGGTCTTGCGCGGCGCCGGACGCCCGGGAGCAGGCGCCCGACCCCGACCTTCCCGACAGACCCGTCACCGATATCGATATCCACGGGATACTGGAGAAGCGCGTCGCCATGATCCCCATGAGGGACGGCGCGCGCCTTCACACCGAGATCTATGTGCCGCGGGACGTGGACGAGCCGCTTCCGTTCATCATCGAGCGCACGCCGTACGGGCTGCTGCGGGACTCGCAGGGCTACAGCACGCGCCTCTACGACCACCCGGATCTGATCGAGGACCGCTACATCCTCGTGTTCCAGGATCTCCGCGGGCGCTTCGACTCGGAGGGGGAGTTCCTGTCCCTGCGGCCGCCGAAGGACCCGGACGACGCGGACGGGATCGACGAGACCACCGACGCCTGGGACACGGTCGAGTGGCTCGTGAACAACGTGCCGGAATCGAACGGGCGCGCGGGGATGCTCGGGATCTCGTACGGCGGGTTCACCTCGATTCGGGCGTCGCACGATCCGCACCCGGCGCTGAAGGCCGCGTCGCCGCAGGCAACGTGCGCGGACATGTTCATCGGCGACGACTGGCATCACAACGGGGCCTTCCGCCTGGAGTACGCCTTCAACTGGATCGCGCGGGTGGAGGGCGCGGGCCGGGTGGTCGACCAGCACGACCTGTACGAGTGGTTCCTGGACCTCGGGGCGCTCTCGAACATCAACGAGCGGTACTTCCACGGCGAGGCGCCGACCTGGAACGCGTTCGCCGAGCATCCGAACATGGACGAGTACTGGGAGACCGAGATGTGCGGCGTGCTGCCGTTTGTCGACGAGCCGCTGATCCCCCTGCTCCACGTGCTCGGATGGTACGACAGCGAGGACTTCTACGGGCCGCTCGAGGTCTACAAGAAGCTGGAGCGAAAGGACGAGAACGGCTGGAACAACCTGGTGATCGGCCCGTGGACCCACGGCGGCTGGACCTTCCACACGGGCGATCGCATGCTGGAATTCGACTTCGGGTCGGAAACGGGGCGCTACTACAAGAAGGAAATCGAGGCGAAGTGGTTCGCTCACTGGCTGAAGGACGGGCCGGGGGTGGACCTGCCGGAGGTGATGGCGTTCCGGACGGGGGGGGACGAGTGGGAGACGTTCGAGTCGTGGCCGCCGCCGAGCGAGTCGCTTGACATCTACCTGCATGCAGGGAGGCTGGTGTCGTTCGATTCGCCGGCCGCGGGAAGGGATGGGCCGGCGGGGTCCGACTACGACGAATACGTCTCGGATCCGTGGAATCCGGTGCCCTACCGGTCGCGGCCGATCCAGTGGGACGGATGGCCCACGTGGCAGGCCGAGGACCAGCGGTTGGCGCACGGTCGTCCGGACGTGCTCTTCTGGGAGTCGGAGCCGCTGGAGGAGGACCTGACGATGAGCGGCGATCCGGTGGCGCACCTGTTCGCGTCAACGTCTGGGACAGCGTCCGACTGGGTGGTGAAGCTGATCGACGTGTACCCCGAAGACTACGAGCCCAACCCGCAACTGCGGGGCTACCAGTACATGGTGGCGGGTGAGGTCTTCCGTGGCCGGTACCGGAACTCGTACCGGGAGCCGGAGCCGATTCCGGCGAACGAAGTGGTGGAGTACAGGATCGCTTTGCGCGACAGGAGCCACACGTTCAGGGCTGGACACAGGATCATGGTGCAGGTTCAGAGCACCTGGTTTCCGGTGATCGATCGGAATCCGCAGTCGTGGGTGCCGAACATCTATGTGGCGACGGAGGACGACCTGCAGACGGCGACGCAACGGGTTTATCGGTCGGAGCGGTATCCCACGCGGATCACGCTGCCGGTGCGGCGGTAGGACGGAGGGCATGGCTTCCGGCCGCACCGCCGGCAGCCCATCGAAGACCCTGCACCTCGGACAGCCCCGAAATGTCCGGCTTTTGTCCGCACATCCAGGGATGCGAATCGCATCAACAGACAGCGCCGGCCGTATTACGAAGCGAGGGCTGGGACACTCGCCCGGAGTGTGTCAGACCTGCTCATCCGTACGGAGTACGTTTGCCTCCCCTTCGCACTGGCGTTCGACCGCCGTGGCAGGAGATTCAACGAGGCCGGGATCCCGATAATCCAGGACGATTTCGTATCAATGGACGAGATTGGAGATTCTCATGATCCGCCCACTTTCACGAACCGTGCGGGACGAAGCGAATTCGAGGCCTTGAGTGCGGAGCTGGGTGAATACACCCGCTGCCTGAGAGACAGCGCCAAGCGCTTCGATTTCGAACAGGCTGCCCGCGATACTGCGCGGATGCTGGCGAATGTGGCGGGGCGGGAGACCCGATGTGGAGCACACTTCGCGATGGTGCGGCACCTGTTGGAGTCCATCGGCCTTGCCGCCGTGAACGCGCTCCGCTACGAGGAACTGAGCAGAGGCGATACGCGGACTCTGTCCCGCGATCTGCTGCTGTTCGAAACCAGAGGACTGGGGACCTCGGTCGCATTGGACCGGCGCGCGCAGCACGCCCACGCTGTGGGAGTTGGCATTCTCGTCAACGATCTCCCCGCGATACCGTTCCCTGCCTAGGTCGTTGACGATGTAGAACTGCGATCTGTGCCGGTCGAAGCTGCTCCGGCGACCAGACTGGCACCAATGAACTCCGGCGCAGTCCGCCGCTCTCCACGCGGATGCGGCCGCCGTGCGCCTCTACCTCCCCCGGATCTGGTCGACGACCGACACGGCAATGCCCACTGTCCCTCAAGGCCCCACCGACACGGGATTGCAAAATCTGCACGATAAGGGTACGGTGATTTGAGGCGCCGATTAATGTACAGAACGGGCGGCGTGTCGCGTTTTCCATTGGATCGCCCTTGAGAATCGAAAGAAAGACGATGTCCCGAACCCACCGCCTCTGTGTGGTAATCGCCCTGCTCACGACCACGTCCGGTTGCACGTCTCTTGTACTAACCAAGGGACCCGAACCACCGGGACATCCAAACCACGAAGCGAGCGTCGCTTTCTGTTCGACCGGGAAGGGATTGATCGTGCTTGACGGCGTGATCGGCGGTTTTTTTGCCTTTTCGGGTCTGGTCGGGGCCGGCCTTGCTTCCACCGATGAGGGAGAAGCCAGGTCGCTTCTGTTTGCTGGCGGAATCACAGGACTCTCCGTTGTGTCCATGGTCGCGGGAAACCGCAGGGTCAATGAATGTCGCGCGGCGAAGCTGGAAGCCCTGGAAAGAGCCCGGGAACGCATGGAAGCGCGTACGGCGATGGAGCGCCTGCCCGGCAAGAGGTAGTGGTTCGCTACCTTCGGCATCCTTTGCACCGGAGATGACACGGGCAGTCATGGAGCCATGAGGACGCTCACGATCGTCCACCGGGTCGAGGACCTTGCATCACTGCGGGCCGGCGCTGTGGAGCCCTTGGATGCCGAGAGCTTCCGGCTCACCAATCCCTCGCGCCATATCGCGCTGCAGGACGCAACGGGAGGGTTGCTCGCCCGTTGTTCTCTCTGGAGGGCCCGCGACGCCTGCGGCGCGCCGACCACGGCCGGGCTGATCGGTCACTACGCCGCGGTGGACGCTGAAGTCGGCCGGGACATCCTGCACCACGCACTGGACTGGCTCCAGGCGGAAGGGTGCGACCGGGTCATCGGTCCGATGGACGGCTCCACCTGGCACCGCTACAGGCTGCTGACTGAGCGCGGAACCGAACCAATCTTCTTTCTGGAGCCCGACAATCCCGACGCCTGGCCTCGGCACTTCACCGACGCCGGATTCGTTCCACTGGCCACCTACACCTCCGCGCTCAATCCGGACCTGGACCGGGTCGACCCGCGCTCCGACGCCCGTCGCGCCGAGCTTGAACGGAGCGGCATCACCTTGCGGACAATCGACCTCGAGTGTTTTGACGCCGAGCTCGCGGCCATTCATGAACTGTCGCTCGTGGCGTTCGCCCGCAATCTCCTCTACAGCCCCATCGGGCTCGAGGCGTTCCTGGTCTCCTACGCCCCGATCCGTCCACATCTGGTACCCGAACTCGTCCTTCTCGCGGAGCGCGACGGGCAGTTGGTCGGCTTCATCTTCGGCATCCCCGATCTCATGGAGTCCGCCCGCGCTGAGCCACTGCGCACGGTGATCGTCAAGTCGATGGCGGTGCATCCGGCGTGCGGCGGAAATGGACTCGGCGGTCTGCTGATGGACGATTGCCAGCGGGCGGCGCGAAGGCTGGGATTCGATCGGGCCATTCACGCGCTGATGCATGAAACCAACTACTCGCGGAGCATTTCGGCCCGCTACGGCAGAGTAATCCGCCGGTACACGCTCTACGAGAAGGCGCTTGGGCACCCGTGAACATCACCCGCATCCTGATCGACCAAGCCACGGAGCGGCCCGACCAGCCCGCCATCGTGGAAGCGCGCAGGCGGGGCGAGCGCATGCTCACATTCGGCCAGATGGCGGAACGTTCGGCGCGGGCCGCCGCCCTGTTCAGCGCGGCCGGGCTCCACAAGGGAGATCGGGTGCTGGTGTTTCAGCCGATGTCGATCGAGCTGTACGTCGCGCTGCTGGCAATCTTCCGCCTCGGCCTGGTGGCCACCGTGCTCGACCCCTCTGCCGGGCGCGGGCATATCGAGCAGTGCTGCGGTATCGCCCGGCCCAGGGGGTTCCTCGGCCCTTCCCGGGCGCACCTGCTGCGGCTCTTCTCCCGCGGTCTGCGTCGAATCGAACGGCACTTCGTGACCGCGGGCTGGGCCCCCGCTGCCACCCGGTGGTCCAGGCTCGAACGCCTCGCGCCCCTACACTCGATCACCACCTGCGATTCGTCGCACGACGCACTTCTCACCTTCACCAGCGGCAGCACAGGAGCTCCGAAGGCGGCGGTTCGCAGCCACGGTTTTCTGCTGGCGCAGCACGATGCCCTGGCAGAGGCGATCAATCTCGAGCCCGGCGAAGTGGACCTCGCCACCCTGCCGATCTTCGTACTCGCCAACCTGGCCTCGGGCGTTACGACGGTCATACCGCAGGGCGACCTCCGGCGTCCCGGCTTCATCGAACCGGGCCCCGTGCTCGATCAGCTCCTGCGTCATCAGGTCACGCGGACCGTCGGCTCGCCGGCGTTGTACGACCGGCTGCTTCAGGGGGCACGTCCCGCCGGGGGCGCCCGAGGTGACCGCAGCAAGTCGTGCCTCGGGACGCTCAGGAAGCTCTATACCGGCGGCGCTCCCGTCTTCCCTCCCCTTCTGCACGAGCTCCGCTCGGCGATGCCGGAAGGTCGGGTGTTCGTGGTCTACGGCTCGACCGAAGCCGAGCCGATCGCCGATCTGGACTGGGAAGAGGCTCAACCTGCCGACCTGGACGCGATGTTTGCCGGCAAGGGGCTCCTTGTCGGAAGACCGGTTCCGCAGATCGATCTGCGCGTGGTGAAAAACCGCTGGGGCGAGCCTCTTGGGACGATGAGTGCACGGGAGTTCGACAAGCTCGCGTTGCCCGGTGGGCGGGCCGGAGAGATTGTGGTCAGCGGCTCCCACGTGCTCTCCGGCTATCTGAACGGCGTCGGCGACGAGGAGACGAAGTTCCGGGTCGACGGTGAGGTCTGGCACCGCACCGGCGACGCCGGCTACCTCGACTCCGCAGGCCGACTCTGGCTTCTGGGACGCGCTGGCGCCGTCATTCGGGACGAACGCGGTACGATCCATCCCTTCGCGGTCGAGTGCGCGGCCACCCAGCTCGGCTGGATTCAGCGGAGCGCCCTCGCAAGGCACAACGGCGAGCGCCTCCTGGCAGTACAGCTGGGACCGCGGGCACCGGCGGATGCCGAGCGGCGGGTGAAGGAGACGTTGCCCTGGGCAGAGCTCGACCGGGTCGTGAAAGTGCCACGGGTTCCGGTCGATCGCCGACACAATGCGAAGATCGATTACACCGCACTGGAGAGGGTACTGGAGCGCCATGGCAACTGATCTGCGAGGCGTAGGCGGATACTTCAAGCGTCTGCTCGCCGAACGTTCTCAGGAGGAAATCGAGCAGGATCTGAAGCCCTCCCAGGAGAATATGCCGCCGCGTGTCCCCCGGGGCGGCGCGCTCTCGCCGATTACCCCGGAAGCGGTGGAACGGCGCTGGCAGGTGCTCGAAGCCGAGGCGTCCGTGAAGCACCCGCTCCTCGACGACATGACGCGCGATCAGATGCCTCTCTACAGCAAGAACATCGAGAACTTCATCGGCACCGTGAAGCTTCCGATCGGACTTGCGGGACCGTTGCGGTTGCGGGGCCTGTTCGCACGGGGAGACTATTATGTGCCGCTGGCGACGACCGAAGCGGCTCTGGTGGCGTCCTACACGCGAGGGGCGCAGGCCATCACCCAGGCCGGCGGCTGCACGGCAGCGGCGATATGGGAGGGCGTGACGCGGGCGCCCGTCTTTGCCTTCAACAGCCTGATCGATGTCGGCAAGTTCATCATGTGGGCCGGCGAGCAGGCGGACGTGTTTGCCGACATCGCCGCATCGACCACGCGCCACGGGGAGCTCCTCCGCACCCGCTTCAACATGGAGGGCAACCACGTCTACCTTATCTTCGAATACAGCACCGGCGATGCCGCCGGGCAGAACATGGTCACGATCGCGACCGACGCCGTGTGCCGCTTCATCCTCGACCAGTCGCCCGTAAAACCTGCCTACTGGTTTGTCGAGGGGAATCATTCGGGAGACAAGAAGGCCTCGCATCTCTCCTTCCAGAACGTCCGTGGGAGGAAAGTCACGGCCGAAGTGACCCTCACGCCCGACATCCTCGGGAGACAGCTGAAGACAACCGCCGAGCGCATGCTGAACTTCTACCGCGTCTCGGCCGTCGGCGGGGTGATGAGCGGCAACATCGGCCTGCAGGGGCACTATGCCAACGGAATGGCGGCGCTCTACATCGCGTGCGGCCAGGACGCCGCTTGCGTGGCGGAATCCGCCGTCGGGGTGACCCGTTTCGAGCCGGTGGAGGACGGCTGTCTCTACGCCTCGGTGACCCTGCCCAACCTCATCCTGGGAACGGTCGGAGGCGGCACGGGTCTGCCGAGCCAGAACGCTTGCCTGGATATTCTGAAGCTCTCCGGGCCGGGCAATGCGTCTGCCCTTGCCGAGGTATGCGCCGCCCTGGTCCTCGCCGGCGAGCTGTCGATCAGCGCCGCCTTGTCATCGGATCACTTCACGCGGGCGCACCAGACCCTGGCCCGAGGACCGGCAGGTGCGAAGACCAGCCAATCGGGGGACCACTCGTGATGACCGGCGCCGACGTGACCGCCTCCTGGGAGCGCGGCATCGGGCGCTGGTGGGTGTATCAGAGGGAGCGGTTTCCGCTCGTTCAGCATGGGCCGCTGATCCTCGCGTTCAGCTTCAGCGCCGTTTCCTTCTCCTGGATGCTGCGGACGTCCGCGGGATGGCCCAGCCCGCTATCGGCCGTGGTAGCGTTCGGGACCTGCCTGGTCTTCTTCCTCCAGTTGCGCATCGCCGACGAGTTCAAGGACAACGACGAGGATGCGCTCTACAGGCCCTACCGCCCGGTGCCGCGCGGTCTCGTGACACTCCGCGAGCTTGGCGTTCTCTTCGTTCTCTGCGGGGTCGTTCAACTGGGCCTGGCCCTCTGGCTGGACCCGCGGCTTCTGGTCCTTCTGCTCGTCACCTGGACCTACCTGGCCCTCATGAGCAAGGAGTTCTTCGTCGGAGAATGGCTGCGCGGACGGCACCTCACCTACATGGTCACGCACATGGCCATCATGCCCCTCGTCGACCTCTATGCCACCGGCACCGACTGGCTCGTCTTCCAGGGCCATCCTCCGTCCGGGCTCTTCTGGTTTCTGCTCGCCAGCCTCTTCAACGGGATGGTGATCGAGATCGGTCGCAAGATTCGCAGTCCCGAGGATGAAGAGGAGGGTGTGTCCACCTACTCGGTGGTGTGGGGTCGGCGGCGGGCGTTGGGCACGTGGTTGCTGGTCATGGGGCTCGCGCTCGTGTGCGCCTGCCTGGCCGCGAGCCGCATCGGGTTCCTGCTGCCGCTGGCCATCGCCCTCGGTGCGGCTTTCGCGGCCTCGGCGCTCGTCGGGCTTCGGTTCCTGCGCCGACAGACGCCAGGAGCGGGCAAATGGATCGAGAACCTGTCCGGGGTCTGGACGCTGGTGCTCTATCTGAGCCTGGGTCCGGCACCGCTGCTTCTGAGGGAGCTCGGATGACCTTCGTTCTCTCGCATGCGGACGGTGTCGATGTCTCCCGCATGGGAGGCAAGGCGGCCGCCCTTTCATCGCTCTCGGGGACCGGGTTGAAGATTCCTGCCTGGTTTGTGATCACGCCGGCCGCCTTCGAAGCCGGTCTGTCATCGGCCCAGCGCCGTGCCCTGCTCCAGGCGGAGGGTCAGGACGAGTTGCAGGCGTTCTTCGCGCGGCTTTCACCGGTACCCCGGGTCATGGACGAAGTCGAAGAGGGCCTCGCAGGGCTGGACCGCGACTCCCGCTTCTTCGCTGTGCGGTCGTCGGGCGTACAGGAAGACGGCGTCGAGCACTCCTTCGCCGGTCAGTTCGACAGCTTTCTGTCGGTCACGCGGGGGCGTCTGGCGGCCCGGATCATCGACGTGTGGCGATCCGGTTTCAGCGAGCGTGTGCTGGCCTACCGCCGGGAGAACAGACTCGAGGGACTGCCGCAGGCTCCGGCCGTTCTTGTGCAGGAGATGGTCGACAGCGAGGTCTCGGGGGTGGCCTTCAGCGCCGACCCGGTGACCGGACGCCGTTCGGTGGCGGTGGTGTCGGCACTCCAGGGACTGGGAACGGCGCTGGTGGGCGGGGACGCCGATGCCGATACCTGGCGCGTCCACTTCGACGGGACGATCCTCGAGCGGGACATCCTCGCCAAGAACCTGGCGCACAGGCTGTCGCCAGATGGTCCGGAAGGCGTCGCGGCGTACGACATCGCGGAGCCTGCGGCCTCCGAACCCGCGCTGACCGACGAGGATGCGGCGCGGGTCGCGGAACTCGCCCGCGAAGCCGAGCGGCACTTCGGGCGCCCGCAGGATATCGAATGGGCCATGCGCGGGGGGGAGCTCTTCCTCCTCCAGTCCCGGCCGATCACCTCCCTGGCCGCAACTCCCGATCCCGATGGCGTCCACAACATCTGGGACAACTCGAACATCGTCGAAAGCTACAGCGGCATCACCACCCCTCTGACATTCAGCTTCGCGCTTCACGCCTACGACGGGGTCTACCGCGAGTTCTGCCGCATGCTGGGGGTGAGCGAAAGCAAGATCGCGGCCAACGATCTCACCTTCCGCCGCATGCTCGGGCTGGTGCAGGGGCGCGTGTACTACAACCTGCTCAACTGGTACCGCGTCATCGCACTGCTGCCGGGCTACACCTTCAACCGGCGCTTCATGGAACAGATGATGGGCGTGCGGGAGAGTCTCCCCGACGAGATCACCGTCGCCGCGTCCACCGCTTCCCGGACAGCCCGTCTGGTCGATCTGCTCCGGCTGGGCCGCACGATCGCGGGGTTGGTCGCCAACCAGGTGCGCCTGCCCCGCATGATCGACCGGTTCTACGACCGCCTGGAGCGAGCGCTCGCCCCGCCGGATCCACCTCTGGAAGCTAGGCGTCTCGACCAGTTGGTCGCGGACTACCGCGCTCTGGAGGCCAGCCTGCTGACGCGCTGGGATGCGCCGCTGATCAACGACTTCTTTGCCATGATCTTCTTCGGCGTCCTCGGTGGGCTGGCCGCCAAATGGTGCCCCGCCGAGGAGGACGAACACGGCTCGCTGCAAAACGATCTGGTATGCGACCAGGGAGGCATGATCAGCGCCGAGCCCGCAAGGCGCATCGTCGAGATGGCCACCGTCGCCGCGCGCGACGCCGAGCTGACCGATATCCTCTGCCGGGGCAAGGCGACGGCGGCCGTGCAGGCCATGCGAAGCCACGAGGAGCTTGCGCGACTCTACGACGACTATCTCTCCACCTTCGGCGACCGCTGCCTCGACGAGCTGAAGCTCGAGTCAACCACCCTTTTCGACGATCCGGAGCCGCTCCTGCGGTCGGTCGGGCACGCCGCCGCCCGGCTCGCGCGCGGCCAGTCGTTCGACACCGGCATGCAATCGGGAGTGCGCGAGAATGCGGAAGAGAAGGTCCGGCGGGCCCTCGCGCGACGACCGATGCGCCGGGTCATCTTCGCCTGGGTACTGCGGAACGCCCGCGCGCGGGTGCGGGACCGGGAGAACCTGAGATTCGAGCGCACCCGCCTCTTCGGCCGGATCCGCAGGATTTTCCTCGAGGTCGGGCGCAGGTTCTTCGCCGAGGGTGTACTCGACGATCCGCGCGACGTCTTCTACCTCGATCTGGACGAAATCGTGGCCTACACCGAAGGGGCCGCCGCGTGCGAGGATCTGCGCGGTCTCGCGGGGGTCCGGCGGCGTGCCTTCGAGGGCTACGCCGAGCTCGACGTTCCGGCCGACCGCTTCGAGACCTTCGGCACTCCCTACATCGCGAACAGCTACGCGGGGAGCACTGGCGGTGCGGCCTGGGATGGTCAGGCCGGTGATGAGCACGGACTCCGCGGCCTCGGCTGTTGCCCCGGCATCGTGCGGGGCCGGGCACGGGTGATCCGGGATCCCAGAGGGGCCGAGCTGCGACAGGGGGAGATCCTGGTGGCGGAGCGCACCGACCCCGGGTGGATCATGCTCTTCCCCGCCGCCGCAGGCATTCTGGTCGAGCGCGGCAGCCTGCTCTCGCACTCGGCGATCGTGGCCCGTGAGATGGGGATCCCCGCCATCGTCTCGATCCCCGGTGTGACCAGCCGGATCGAGAGCGGCCGCTGGATCGAGATGGACGGCGCACGCGGCACGGTGCGCCTGGACGTCGCTCCCGAATCCGAGGGCGGCTCGGAAAGGACGGCCGACGCGTGAGCACGCTGTCGCGGCCGCAGGCGCAACCGGAACCCGGGACCCAACCTTGAGCACCGAAGCCGCGGGACGCGCCGACTTCTCGTTCATCCGCTACGCGCAGTGCTGGGAGGACGCCGACATTCTCCTGGAGGCCCTCGACGTTGGCGAAGGCGACGTCTGCCTGTCGATCGCTTCGGCCGGGGACAACTCGCTCTCCCTCCTGTCCCGAGGACCGGCCCGTGTGATCGCGGTCGACATGAACCCGGCGCAGCTCGCCTGTCTTGCCCTGCGGGTCGAGGCCTACCGCATGCTCGAGCACGACGAGCTCCTGCAACTGGTCGGGTCGCGGGAGTGCGACGACCGAGAGGCGCTCTACCGACGTTGCCGGGGCGCCATGGACGGCCAGGCACGCGCCTTTTGGGACGCCCACCCACAGCTCATTCGGGCCGGCATCGGCTCCGCGGGCAAGTTCGAGCGCTACTTCGCCGCCTTTCGCACGCGCGTGCTGCCGTGGATCCACCCGCGGCATCGAGTCGACCGGCTTCTGGAGGGGGGCGCCCTGGAAAAACGCCGCCGCTTCTACGCCGATAGCTGGGCCAACCGGCGCTGGGGTCTTCTCTTTCGACTCTTCTTCTCCCGTTTCGTAATGGGCAGGATGGGCCGCGATCCGGCCTTCTTCCGCTACGTCGAGGGCTCGGTGGCCGAACGCATCCTGGCGCGCACCAGGCACGCTCTCACCGAGCTAGACCCCGCCGCCAACCCTTACCTCCAGTGGATTCTGACCGGCCGCCACACGACCGCGCTGCCCCACGCCCTCCGCGAGGAGAATTTCGAGGCCATCAGGAACAACCTGGACCGACTCGAATGGCACCCCAAGTCGATCGAGCAGCTCCTGGCTGCCGAGCCCCGGCTCCGGTTCGACTGCTACAACCTGAGCGACATCTTCGAGTACATGTCCGATGAGAGCTTCCACCAGTTGCTCTCCACCCTGGCCGGGCACGCGCGCGACGGGGCCCGGTTCGCCTACTGGAACATGCTGGTGCCGCGCAGCCGGCCGCCGGAGCTGGCTGACGTCCTCACACCGAACAGCGAGCTTGCCGAGCGGCTCCACTTCCAGGACAAGGCGTTCTTCTACAGCCGCTTCGTCGTCGAGACGGTGGAAGCGGAGACAGGGGCGCGATGACTCTCGCCGCCACCCTGCTCGCCATGGCGGCCCTCCTCGCCGCATTGGCGATCCTGCTGGTGGGGCTGAAGGCGCTGGAGAAGAGAGGTCGGCTCCACCCCGAGTCCCTGCGCAAGGGAGTCCACGTGGGCATGGGCCTGGTCGTCCTGCCGCTGCCCTGGATCTTCGATCGCGCCTGGCCGGTGATCGTGCTCGCGATCCTCGCCTGCGGGGCGATGGTGGCGACCCGCTCGATTCGCGGTCTGCGCGGCGGTATCGGAACCGTGCTGAGCGGAGTGGGGCGAGACAGCCTGGGGGAGATCTACTTCCCCATTGCCGTCACCGTGCTGTTCGTCCTGGCCCGGGCCGACTGGCTGCTCTACGTCGTTCCGATCCTCATGCTGACCTTGGCAGATGCCGTCGCAGCGCTGGTGGGAGTGCGCTATGGGCAACTGCACTACCAGACTTCGGACGGCATCAAGAGTCTCGAGGGGTCACTCGCCTTCTTCCTGGTGGCGTTCTTCAGCGCCCACCTTCCCCTACTGCTCCTCACCGACACGGGACGCGCCGAAGCCGTTCTGATCGCAACGATCCTCGCGTTCCTCGTCATGATGGTCGAGTTCATGTCCTGGCGTGGCCTGGACAACCTTTTCATCCCCCTCGGTGCACACGCTTTCCTGCGCCTTTATCGGGAAGCAGACACCGACCTTCTCCTCCTCCACCTCCTTGTCGCCGCCCTGTTGATGGTGTTTGCCATGGCTTGGCGCCGCCGCAGCAAGCTCGACGACAGCGCGCTGATCGGGGGGGCACTCGTGGGCTACGCCGCCTTCACACTGGGCGGGTGGCTCTGGCTCCTCGGACCGCTGCTCCTCTTCCTCATCCTGAGCCTGGCCTGGCCGCGGTCTACCGAAGATCGTCCACACACGGCGTACGCAATCATGGCGGCTACGGCCGCCGGGCTGTTCTGGCTGTTCGCGTATTCAATCACGGGTGAGGGATGGCTCCTGATTCCCTTCACCGGCTCCTTCGCCGCCCAGCTTACCCTTTACGGGGTGTCACGGTTTGGCTACGACCCCGACCGTGGCCCACCTGCATTGCGCCTGCTCGGGGACATCGGGCTGGGTTGGCTTCTCATCTATTGCCCGATCATGCTCGTCGCCTTCGCCATCGGTGCCGAGGCGGAGGACCTCCGCAACCCGAGAGCGGATGGCCTCGATCTCCTGGGCGATCTCGGGCTCGGTCTGCTGGCTGTCAGTCTGGTCGCGATGATACTGTATCGGCTGGTTCCGCGACTTTACGGTCCACCCCCACGCTCGGCGGCGATCAATCCGACCATCGGGATCCTGGGTGCGGCGGCGTCGATTGTGGCCGGGCTGCGTTGGCTGATCTAGTGTCCTTTCCCGGAAATTTCTCGGCTATTCGAGCACCGATGCATCCGCGCTGAACCGCTACGCTCGCCGAGTCGAACTGTCATATCGACATTACAATATGTCATGGTTTCTTTACATTCTCGTCTTCGGGACTCCGCTCTGCGTTGCTCTTCGGACGAATAGCGGTGCAAGTCGGACGCGCCGAATCCGATAGTGTCCGGCATCGTCCATAGCTATCCGTAACATCCTTTGTTTCCAACGCTTTAAGTAGGGTTCTTCCTACCTCGTCCGTCCCGCTTCGTTCCTTGCAGTCCCGCTCCATCCCGGT
>JAJDTB010000014.1 GCA_022827345.1 Gemmatimonadota bacterium
GATTGCCGGCAAGATGTCCCTGGCGCGGAAGACAATCGAAAACTACCGTGCCCGCCTCAAGGAGAAACTTGGGTTGCGCGACCGGTCGGACTGGGTGGACTTGGCGCTCAAGTCGGGCTTGCTGCTGGACGAGTAGGAACAAGGTAGAGTACGCCCGCATCCGCTCGTACCACCCTCCGAATTCCCGCCATTTGGTCACGATTTCCCCGCTGTGCGCGGGCGGCGAGGTCAGATTTGGTCTGAGGGCAGGAAACGCAGATCGCGCAGTCCAGGTTGAACTTACGTCATTCCCTGCCGTGATTCAGTCCACCGGTAGTCTGCCAAAATGGCAGGAGATGATTCTGCCAGAATGGCAGGACATGCCCAAGAACCTGCCAGAATGGCAGGAGTGCGTCAGTCGCGCGCCGTTCGGATCGCGTTCTTCAGCGCCCCGCGCTCCGGGATGACCGGCCCGGGGTGAACCCCGCAACCCAACCCCGCCGCCATCTCCGATGCGGCTTCGCTCAGCACGCTCCCCTCCCGGACGAGCCCGCCGACAAAGGCGACGACGGGACGACCTTTCCACCCCGGCGACCGCTCGAGCACGGCCTCCAGATGCAAGCGGATGGCGCCGAGCGCCCTGTGCACGATCCGGGCCGCGACGGTGTCCCCCGCGCGGGCCTCCCCGGCCACGAGTACCGACAGCGCGGCAATCTCGCCCTTCCCGGTCCGCGCGGCCCACCCCACCAGGTCACGCGGCGCGTTTACCCCGATCGCCTCCTGAAGCACCTCGCTGAGCGACGTGCGCGGCTCCCTCCCGTCGCTTGTCCGCATGACGGCGCGCAGGCCGTCCAGGCCGATCCTGTAGCCGCTGCCCTCGTCGCCCAGCAGGTGACCCCACCCCCCGACCTGCACCACCTTGCCGCCGGGCGTCACGGCGCGGACGGACGACCCGGTTCCCACCACGCAGAGGATGCCGGGCCCGTCCCCGAAGGCGTCGGCGTGCGCGGCTTCCACATCGCTGCCGACGGCGACCTGGTGCGCCAGCCCCGCCTCCCGCAGCCCGGCCTCGACCGCCTCGCGCGCACGCGCTTGCCCTGCACCCGCCAGCCCGGCCCACAGGCCCCGTGCCGGGAGCGTGACGTTCGCGGCAACCGCCGCCGCGCGCACCACCGCCGCAACCGAGGCAACCGCGCGATCCGGATCGGCCGGGTCGATCAGTCCGGGGCCGCCGTCCGCCGCGCCGAGTTCGCGGCCGCGCGCATCGCCGACGAGGGCGCGGGAACGCGTACCGCCGCCATCGACGCCGACCCACCAGTCGCGGGCGCTCACCTCGCCGCGCCCGTCACCATCCCGGGCGACCGATTCCATCCGGCCGCCTCGGGACCGGCGCCGGCCGCCGGGTCACTGCCGCCGCCGCAGGAGCGACCCCACCGCCATCGTCACCACCAGCCCGATGAAGACGAACCAGGGCCACGCCACCGCATCGCGGGCCAGCGCCCAGATCGCCACCACGGTGCCCACGCCGGCGGTCATGCCGACGAGCGCGCCGGTCTGGCTGACCCGCCGCGTGAGGACGCCCAGGGCGAAGGCGCCGAGCAGCCCGCCGTACGCCATCGAGGCCGCCGCGAGAGCCACCTCCACCGCCGCCGTTCCGCGCGAGAGCGGGATGAAGACGATCGCGCCGGCGATGAGGAGCCCCGCCCAGACCAGCGTGAAGACCTTGCCCGCGATCATCGCCGAGCGGTCGTCCCTGCGGCCGGTGAGCGGGCCCCAGAAGTCGTAGGCGCTCGCCGACGCGAGCGAGTTGATCGACGAGGAGAGCGACGACATGGCGGCCGCGAAGACGCCCGCGATGAGGAGGCCGCGCAGCCCGGTCGGCATCTCGTCGATTATGAAGCGCGCGAAGATCTCGTCGGAGCTGTCGAAGGCGCGGGCCTCGAAGAAGACCCAGAGGCCGAGGCCGACGAGTAGGAAGAGCGCGAACTGGAAGATCACGGCGATGCCGGAGCCGATCAGGGCGCGCTGGCTGTGGCGGACATCGCGGCAGGTCAGCAGGCGCTGCACGATGAGCTGGTCGGTGCCGTGCGACGCCATCGACAGGAACCCGCCGCCCACGAGGCCCGCCCAGAAGGTGTATGCGACCGCGGGCGAGGCCGAGAAGTCGAGGGTAGCCAGCTTGCCGGCCGACCCGGCCTGATCGAGGATCGCGGCCCATCCCCCCTCGACCGCGCCCTGCAGGAGCAGCAGCGCGATGAGGCCGCCGCCGACGTAGAGCACCATCTGCAACGCATCCACCCAGACCACCGCCTTGATGCCGCCGTAGTACGTGTAGACCAGCGTCGCGGCGCCGATCACCAGAATCGACACCGGGTACGACCAGCCGGTGATGAGCGCGAGCGGGATCGCGGTGGCGAAGAGGCGGACCGAGTCGGCGAGCAGGCGCGTGACCATGAAGACGCCCGAGGCGTAGCGGCGCGCGGCGGTGCCGAAGCGGGTTTCGAGGAGGGCGTAGGCGGTCGAGAGTTCGCCCTTGTAGTACGCCGGCAGGAGGATGCGCGCGACGACGATGCGGCCGGCGAGGTAGCCCAGCGCGAGCTGCAGGAAGGCGAGCGTGCCGAGGTAGGCGATGCCGGGGATGGAGAGGAAGGTGAGGGTCGAGGTTTCCGTCGCGACGACCGAGAGCATGACCGCCCACCAGGGCAGGTTGCGGCTGCCGAGGAAGTAGTCGCTGCCGCCGCGGTTGGCCCGGCCGAGCCAGGCGCCCCAGGCGGTGACGGCCACGATGTACAGGATGAGGACGGTGAGGTCGGTGCCGCCGAAGGTGGTCATGGCGTGTGGGGCTCGCGGGGGGCAGGCGGGGTGTCGGTGATCGCGCGGGCGACGCGGTCGTGGACGCCGCGGCGGAGCGGGATGTGCCTGGAGTTGTCGCGGGTGGGGTTGACGCGGTTGGTGAGTAGGACGACGGCGAGTTCCTGCGTGGGGTCGATCCAGATCGAGGTGCCGGTGTAGCCGGTGTGGCCGAAGGAGCGGGCCGAGAAGTAGTCGCCGGCGGAGGAGCGGGCGGAGGGGGTGTCCCAGCCGATCGCGCGGGTCGAGGCGGGAGACTGGCGGCGGGTGATGCGGTCGACCCAGCCGGGGGCGAAGATGGCGACGGGGGAGAAGCGGGGGCGGTGGCAGGGCAGGCCCGAGACGCGGTCGGCACGGCAGGGGCCGGCGATGCCGCGGTCGAGCATCATCTGGGTGAAGACGGCGAGATCGCGGGCCGAGCTGAAGAGTCCGGCGTGCCCGGCGACGCCGCCGATGGCGTGCGCGTTTTCGTCGTGGACGACGCCGTGCACGTGGTAGCCTCGGTAGCCCTCGTCGAGCTCGGTGGTGGCGACGCGGTGCCATTGGGCCGGGTCGGGCGCGAAGCCGGTGTCGGCCATGCCGAGGGGGCGCCAGACCTCGTCCGTGAGGAAGTCGTCGAGGGGGCGGCCGGTGACGGCTTCGACGATGAAGGCGATGGTCATGAGGCCGATGTCGGAGTAGACGGTGCTGTCGCCGGGGGGGTAGTCGAGCGGGAGGGCGGCGATGGCGTCCTCGTAGGCGTCGCGGCCTTCCATTTCGAGGAAGAAGCGGCGGAAGGGGGGCAGGCCGCCCTGGTGGACGAGGAGGTGGCGGATGGTGACCCCGGATTTGGCCGGGTCGCCGGCGCCCCACCAGGGGAGGTGGTCGGTGACACGGTCGTCCAGCGAGATGGCGCCGCGCTGGGCGAGGATGATGGCGGCCGAGGTGGTGCCGACGACCTTGGTCAGGGAGGCCATATCGAAGATCGAGGCCGGGGTGACGGGGGGCGCGGCTTCGTCGTGGTCGAGCCGCCCGTAGCCGCGCAGCCGCACGATCTGGCCGCGGCGGACGACGGCCAGGGCCGCGCCGGAGGCGGCGGAATCGGCGAGGGCGGCCAGGATGAAGTCGTCCAGGGCGGCGAGGGAGTCGGCGTCGAGGGCGACGCGGGCGGGGTCGACCTCGCGGGGGGAGATGACGGCGCGGCCTGAGCGGCAGAAGGTGCCGGCGAGGTCGGGGGGGTCAGCGGGGGGGGTGGCGGGGTCGGGGGGGGCGTCGGGGTCGCCGGGGGTGGCGGGGTCGGGCGGCGGCTCGGTGAGTGCGCCTGCGGGAGTGCGGTCGGCGCAGGCGGGGATGGATGTGGATGGACGCCAGCGGCCGGGGCCACCGGTGGCGGCGGCGGGCCCGGCATCGGCGCCAGCCGGCCGGGTTCGGGCGCCCGGCACGAATCCGGCTTCCTGGAGCGGGTCGATGGCGGCGTCGGATCGCACGGCGGTAACAGAGCGCGCGGCGCGGTCAAGACCATCGCCAATGCGGTGGAGCGGCGGGATAGACACGGGCAGGCGTCCCGAGATGGACGCGCGGCCGGTGATCGCCCTGGCCGCGGCCCGTTGCGACACCTCCCAGCCGCCCCACGCCGCCATGTAGGCGCCGGCCCTGGGGAAGGCCGAGAGCAGGTACGGGTTACCGAAGGAGACGACCACGGAACCTGTGCCTTCGAGTCGGCTCAGGCCCTCGACGAATGCGCGGAAGGCGGCGGGGACGCCCACCGAGCCCGCACCGGAGCGTGGGGAGACGTACGCCCCGACCACGACGGCGTCGACCGCACGGGCATGGTGCAGAAGCGAATCGTAGACGGTCCAGGGCGTGTCGGGGCCGACCCGGGCGGTGGAGAGACGCACCGCCGACGTTGTCGTCAGGGTGGTGTTGAAGGTCCTGCCGGCGAGGAGATCGTCCGGGCGGGCGTAGGTGACGCTCAGGACCGCCGCCATGGGCGAGATGGGGATGACCCCGCGCCCGTCGCGCACCAGGGTGAGGGAGGCCGCGGCTGCCCGGTCGGCGACGGCGCGGTGTTCTGCCGTGCCCACGCGGGTCGCGACGGTCGCCGGATCGACCAGGCGGCTCCGGTGCAGGCCCAGCCTGGCCTTCGCTTCGAGGAGGCGGCGCACCGAGAGGTCGACCCGGGCGCGGCTGACCCGTCCCGACTCCACCGCCTCCGTGACGGCCTCCACGGCCGCGCCGATGCCGTCCGGCGCCAGCACCACGTCCGACCCGGCCTCCAGCGCCACCACCGCCGCCTCGCCCGCCCCGTATCCGTCGGTGATCGCGCCCATGCGCAGCGCGTCGGTGAAGAGGATGCCGCCGAAGTCCATCTCGTCGCGCAGCACTTCGGTCATGAAGTACGGCGACATGGTGGCCGGCCGATCGTCGCCCAGCACTCCCGGCACCGCGACGTGCGCGGTCATGACCGCGTCCACCCCCGCATCGACCGCCATGCGGAAGGGGAGCAGCTCTACCCGGTCCATGCGATCCCGGTCGGCGCCGATCACCGGCAGCTCGATGTGCGAATCCGTCCGCGTGTCGCCGTGCCCCGGGAAGTGCTTGGCGGTGCTGAGCGCCCCGCCCGCCCGCGCGCCCCGGATGAAGGCCGCGCCGAGCCGCCCCACCGCCTCGGGATCCTCGCCCAGGGAACGGGTGTTGATGACGGGGTTGTCGGGGTTGCTGTTCACGTCGAGCACCGGTGCGAACAGCCAGTGCACGCCCACCGCGCGCGCCTCTTCCGCCGTGATCCGCCCGTATTCGAAGGCCAGTTCTTCGTCGCCGGCCGCGCCGAAGGCCATGGTGGGCGGGAAGCTCGTGCCGCCGCCCTGAGGCAACAGCGACGGAAGCGCATAGCTGTGGTTGATGCGCATCCCGGGGCCGCCGTTCTCGAAGTCCGCCGTGACCAGGAGCGGCACCCGGGCGCGCGACTGGAGGCGATTCAGCTTGGCCACGTAGGCGTCGGGGACCCCGATCGAGATCGAGACGCCCCCCAGTCCTTCTTCCACCCACCCAAGCAGCTCCTGGAAGTCCGCGTCGCTCTCGGATGCGTAGCCCCCCGGAATCCAGGGTATCACCAGTTGGGCGACGGCTTCGCGAAGGGTCAGGCCCGCGAGGGTCTCATCCACCCACTGGCGGGCCTGTGCATCCAGTTGAGCATTCGATGCGACGAGCGCCGGGCCGGGGGACACGCCGGCGGCAGGATCCGACAGCGCGGAGTTGGCGGCACTCGTGCAGGACGCCAGGACGGCCGCCAGCCCTGCGGCGACGAACGCCCTCGTCAATTGATGGCCGCCCCGCTGCGCGCCGGAATCTGCAGTCCGTCACCGATCCTGAAGGTGCCGATTCGGGTGGGCGCCCGTCCGGTCACGTCGATCCGTCCGAGAATGGCGTCCACCGCCGCCCGCTCCGCCACCGGGACGCCCGACCACGCGGTCAGGTACGTCCCCACATCCGGGAATTCGGAGAGCAGGTACGGGTTGCCGAACGCGACCACGATCGAGGGCCTGCCCAGGCGGGCCAGATCGCGCACGAATTCGAGCGCCGCCTCGGGGAGCGCGACCGATCCGGACGCGGTCCTTACCCCCACGTGGAGGGATACCACCGTAAGGTTCATCTGCCGCGCCCGGGCGAGAACCTGGTTGTACTCCACCCGGGTCGTCCCGGGCTCGACGTAGGCTGTCCGCAGGCGGCGATACGTCTGCCTCAGCGAGGTGTTGAAGGCGCGGCCCGCGCGCAGATCGGTCGGCCGGCGATAGGTGACCGAATACACGCTGGCAGTCGGCGTTCCTGCCAGCGGCAACAATTCGCGCTCGTCCTTGAGTACGGTGACGGAGCGGTTGGCGACCCGGCGGGCCACTGCCGTGTGCGCCTGCACGCCTACCACCCGGCGCACCCGGGCGATGTCGACTGTGCGAGCGCGGTCCAGACCCAGCTTTTCCTTGGCCCGCAGGATGCGCAGCACCGAGCGATCGATCCGCTCCTCGGTCATGCGCCCGGACTCGACCGCCTCGACGATGCCGTTTCGGGCCGCCCCGACATCGGGCGGCATGAGGATCACGTCGGCGCCCGCTTCAAGCGCGCGCACCGCCGCCTCACCGCGCCCGAACAACCTGTCCACGGCGGCCATGTCCATCGCGTCGGTGACCACCAGGCCGCCGAATCCCATCTCGTCGCGCAGCAGTTCCGTCAGGACGGCGGGGGCCAGGGTGGCCGGCGTGCGGGCTCCGGTGATCTCGGGAACGGTGATGTGCGCCGTCATCACCGCACCCAGTCCCACTTCGACCGCGCGGCGGAAGGGGAGCAGCTCCACCGAGTCCATGCGCTCGCGGCTGACCCGGATGACCGGCAGCGCGATGTGCGAATCCACCTCGGTGTCGCCGTGCCCCGGGAAGTGCTTGGCCGTTGCGATCGCCCCGTGGTCCTGCACGCCCCGGACGAAGGCGGCGCCGAGAGCGCTCACGCGCTGCGGATCCTCCCCGAAGGAACGAACGTTGATGACGGGGTTCTCGGGGTTGTTGTTGACGTCGAGAACGGGCGCGAAGGGCACGTGAACGCCGATCGCGCGGGCTTCGAGCGCGGTCACCCGCCCCATCTCGTAGGCCATTCCGGGATCGCCCGACGCGCCCACCGCCATGAGGGCCGGGAACCTCGTCGCGCCGCCGAGCCAGATGTTGGTCGGCGCGTGCACGACCCCGTCGAAGCGGAAGCCGGCGCCCGCCTCGAGATCCGCGCCGACCAGAAGAGGCAGATCCGAGAGCGTCTGCAGCCAGTTGAGCTTGGCGGCCACCTCCGTCGGAGATCCCACCGAGACGATTATGCCGCCGACCTGGTGCGTCTCCACGAAGGCCCGGGCCCGCCTCGCCGCCGACGATCCCTGGGGAGCGAAATCGCCGAGCAGGAACGGCATCATCAGCTGGCTGACCTTCTCTTCCAGCGTCAGCGACTCCAGGGTGCGCACCGCCCAGCTCCGTCCGTCGTACCAGGCGTCGCCGGCGGGATCCAGGCGGTACGGCGTCGGCAGGAGTCCGGCATCGTTCGGACGGTCCGGCGTCGCGGCCGTGGGTTCCTCGACAACAGTGTCTTCCGGTCCTCCGGGCAACGGTCGCCCCGAGAGCCCCGCACATCCGGCGAGGACGGGAAGGAGGAGCGCGACGAGGACCCGAAGCGCTGGCCGGGCGAGCATGCGCGGGACGAAGAGAAGCCCAGCCGGATTTCGCTCGGGGTTTCGGGTCACGGAACAGCTCTGCGCCAAGTGTTGGGAGGTCAGCCGCTATCTTGAAAGGTAATCCGAATCACCTGACCCGGGGGAGTGCCCACGCGATGCGTTTCCGCGATGCCACGGTCGTTTTTCTGACGTTTGCAACAGCCCTCTGCGCACCCGGTTCCGAAGCGGACCAGGGCGGGGACACCGCTCCGGCGGACATGCCGGACTCGTCACCTCCAACAGGCGACGTGCGTCCCGGCATCGAGGTCCTCCTCAGCGACTCCCTGCACCTCGTGCGGGGGCGCCGCGTCGGGCTCATCACCAACCACACGGGCCGCGACCGGGCCGGCACCCCCTCGATCGACCTGCTCGCCGCGCACCCCGAGGTCGAACTGGTCGCGCTCTATTCGCCCGAGCACGGCATCCGCGGCAGCACGGAGGGGGGGATCAGCATCGACGATGAGGTGGACGGACGCACCGGGCTGCCGATCCACTCGCTCTACGGCGACACCCGCCAGCCGACGGACGCCATGCTGGAAGGAGTCGAGGTGCTTCTCTTCGACATTCAGGACGTTGGCGCGCGGTACTACACCTACCTGTCCACCATGGCGCTGGCGATGGAAGCCGCGGGCGAGCGCGGGATCTCCTTCGTGGTCCTCGACCGCCCCAACCCGATCGGCGGCGACCCCGTGCAGGGCAACATCCTCGACCCTGAATACTCCTCCTTCGTGGGCCTCTATCCGATTCCCATGCGGCACGGGCTCACGGCGGGCGAATTCGCGCGGATGGCGGCCGGCGAATTCGGCGTGACCGTCGACCTGAGCGTCGCGGTTGCGGACGGATGGCGGCGGACGATGCCTTTCGAAGAGACGGGAATCCCGTGGATTGCCCCGTCGCCCAACATGCCCTCCGTCGAGAGTGCGCTGCACTATCCCGGCACCTGCCTCTTCGAGGGAACGCCGATTTCGGTGGGCAGGGGCACCGATCGGGCCTTTCAGCAGGTGGGTGCTCCGTGGCTCGACGGAGAGGAGCTTGCGGCGCGGCTCGGGGCGCTGGGCGTGCCGGGCGCACGCTTTGTGCCGGTCCGGTTCACGCCCGAGAGCCCCGGGGATGGCAAGTTCGGCGCCACCGAGGTCGGCGGCGTGCGCGTCCAGGCCGACGGGCCCGCGTACGATCCAACGCTGGCCGCACTGGCGCTGCTGGTCGAGACGAAGGCCATGTCCGGCGACCGCTGGAGCTGGCGCATCGGCCATTTCGATCGGCTCGCGGGCACCGATGCGTTGCGGAACGCCCTGGACGCAGGGGTGTCCTATCAAGTGGTGGCGGATCGTTGGGGGGATGGACTGGACGAATACGCGGCTCGACGCGAGCCGTACCTGCTCTACCGCTGAAGGAGATGGAATGACACTCCCAGCGTCACGGTGCTGGAGCGCGGCCCTGTGCGCCATCGTGCTGGCCGGCTGCTCGGAAGACATGGACCCCGTCGGACCCCCACCGGTCACCCCGATCGACGCCGACAATCCCGACAGACAGGTACTGATCACCCTCTACAACGCGACCGGTGGAACAGGTTGGAGCCAGAACCGCAACTGGAACGGCCCCGGCAGCATTGGAACCTGGTACGGCGTCGAGACCAACTCGGCCGGCTTCGTCACCGAGCTCGAGCTTGATGACAACAACCTGACGGGGGCATTGCCCGCGCAGTTGGGCGACCTGGCGCACCTGGAACGGCTCGTCCTGGATGGAAACGGAATTTCCGGACGGATTCCCCCCGAGCTTGGGAACCTGAGCAACCTCACCATGCTCAACCTGCGGGGGAACAGCCTGGAGGGATCGATCCCTTCGGAACTCGGTGCACTGGTCCGCCTCGACACATTGGACCTCTTCAACGCCGGCCTGTCCGGCACGATACCATCGTCGCTCGGAAACCTGGGCTCGGTGCAGAGATTCACCGTGGGATGGAATCAGCTGTCGGGTCCGATACCGGCGGAGCTCGGGCAGCTGGACAATGCGACGTACATGAACTTCAGTCGCAACGAGCTGACGGGAACGATACCACCGGAACTCGGGGATCTGGAGTCGATCGAGTTGATCTCGGTCTCACGGAACAACCTCACGGGCGTCATTCCGACCGAACTTGGCGAGTTGGCGACCCTCGAGAGCCTGTACCTCTACGACAACCAGCTGACCGGCGGAATCCCCCCGGCTCTGGGGCAGCTTTCGCGCCTGAACCTGCTCTGGATTCATCAGAACGACCTCACGGGGCCGATCCCGGACGAGTTCGCCAACCTGGCGGCGATGGAGCGCCTCAGCGCGTACGAGAACGAACTCAGCGGGGCGATCCCGTCCTTTGTGGGCGACTTCCCGCTGGCATACCTGCTCCTTCACGAAAACGCCTTTAGTGGCGGACTTCCGGCCCGGATCGGCGAGGTCGGCACACTCGAGCGCCTCACCCTGAGCGGCAATCCCGAACTGACCGGACTGCTTCCGCGGAGTCTGCTCGATCTCGAATACCTCGAGGATCTGACGTTCGAGGACACTGGCTTGTGCCCGCAGATCGACGTTGAGTTCCAGGAGTGGCTGCAGGCGGTCCCGGGTGTTTCCGGCACCGGGTGCGATCCCGGCGAGGTCGAGAGATTGGCCCTGGCGGAGTTCCACGAATTGACCGGTGGCACATCGTGGGAGAACCGTGGCGGGTGGGTCGGCGAAACGGACGTGGGTGGCTGGTACGGGGTCACGTCTGAAGGCGGACGCGTGGTTGAACTCTCGCTGCCCGACAACGGCCTCTCCGGTCCGCTCCCGTCCGAGCTCGCCAACCTCGGAGAGTTGAGGGTGGCCGATCTCTCCGGCAACGATCTGTCCGGGGCGTTTCCGAGTGCCGTAGCGGGATTGACCGCGTTGGAGGAGCTGCGAGTGGGCCGTAATCCGGGGCTCGAGGGCGCGCTGCCCTTCGGTCTGAGGCGGCTGGACCGACTCCGCGTGCTGGACTTCGATCGGACCGGCCTGTGCGCGTCACCTTCGGCAAACTTCCAGGCGTGGCTATCCGCGGTCGCGGAAACCGCGGGGGCGACATGCGACAACCCGGACCAGGTCACCGTTTCGCTGTCCATGGTCTACCTCACCCAGTCTGTCCAGAGCCGGTCAAGGGGGGTGCGTCTCGTGGCCAATCGGGACGCGCTGCTCAGGGCGTTCGTCACCGCGGAGGAGCCGCGCGGGTACTTTGAACCCGAGGTCGTCGCGGTGTTCACGGGGCCAATAGGCAACGAGGTTCACCGCGTCACAATGACGCGCGACGACAACCGGATCCCGGCCGAAGTGGACGAGGGGGACACCGGGTTCTCGTACAATGCGGTGATTCCCGGGGAGGTGGTCATTCCCGGCCTGCGGATGTCTGTGGAGGTAGATCCCGATGGAGAGCTGCCGCTCACTGAGGACAGCCGGACGCGTTTCCCGGACGAGGGCTCGGATTCGCTGAAAGTGGTGAGGGTGCTCCCGATGCAGCTCACCCTGGTTCCGGTCCTGGAGGAGGCGGCACCCGATACCTCGATTCTGGCCTGGGTTCGTGGCGTCTCCGCTGACAGTCCCCAGGTAGGACTGCTGAAGCACTCCTTCCCGTTCTCCGAGTTCAGCGTCAGCCCCCACGAGGCCTATTACACGTCGTTGGATATCACCACGACGGCCGGACAGATGGCGTTGTTCGGAGAGCTCGAAGCGTTGCGATCCGCGGAAGGCGGCAGCGGCTACTACTATGGGGTCGCCGCGCGCCTGGGGTCCGTGGGCGGTCGGGGTCAATTGCCCGGGTGGGTGAGTATCGGCGTGAGGAGCCCAACCACGCTGGCGCACGAAGTAGGGCACAACCTCTCGCTGCGACACGCGCCTTGCGGAGGCCCCGAAGGCATCGATCCGGCCTTCCCCTACCGGGACGGGAGCATCGGCGTGTGGGGATACGACTTCCGCAACGGATCGACGGTGCCTCCCGACCGCAGCAGGGACATCATGACCTATTGCCGAACGCTCCCCTGGATCAGCGACTACCACTTCGAGAAAGTCATCGACCATCGGGCCAGTGTACAGGGCGATATGGTGTCGGCCGGGTCGGCGACGGCGAACGCGCCGTCGGACGTGCTCGTGCTGTGGGGCGGAGTGGTGGGTGATGAATTGCGGCTCGAACCGGTCTATTCGATGCGCGCCGGGTCCCGGCTCCCCGAGGCACCCGGACCCTACCGCATCCGGGGGATCGGGGCCGATGGCCGAATGCTCTTCTCCCTGGACTTCACGCCCGGTGAAGATGGATATGGCGAAAAGCACTTCTTCTTCACCGTGCCGATAGAGCCCGAATGGGAGGGCTCGCTCGAACGGATCATCCTCACGGGACCCGAAGGGCTGGTGGCAGTGGATCGCAACGACGAGCGCGCCATCACGGTGGTGACGGAGCGCGGGACGGGGCGCATCCGGGCGATCCTCCGGGACTGGGATGGTGGGTTGCCTGCGGCGCTGGGCGGGGTGGAAGGGCTGGAGATCACGACGACGCGAGGGCTCGTGGATGCGGTGAGGCTGCGCAGGTAATCACCTCATGTACCGCTGAGGAGGCGGAATGAGACGCCGAGAATCGCTTTCCCGCGGGCTGATCCTGCTGGGGGTCCTGTTGGCTGCCGGATGCTCCGAAAACACGAGGCCTACCGAACCGCTCGTACCGCCGGTCGTCCCCGACAACCCCGACCGGGCCGTACTCGTCGCCCTTTACAACGCGACGGGCGGGTCCGGCTGGGAAAGCGACGGGAACTGGAATTCCGCCTCGGCCATCCGCACCTGGTACGGCGTGAGGACCAATTCCTCGGGTGCCGTCACCGAACTGGTTCTCGACGACAACAACCTCACCGGGACGTTGCCGTCGCAACTCGGCGAGCTGGCCGAGCTGGAGCGTCTCGTTCTGGACGGGAACTCGCTCACGGGGCGGGTGCCGCCCGAGCTGGGCAACCTCGCCAAGCTCACCATGCTCAACCTGCGGGACAACAGCCTGTCGGGCTCGATTCCCGCCGAACTCGGAGCACTCTCAAGCCTCGATACGCTCGACCTCTTCAACAACGACCTCTCCGGGCCGATTCCGGCGGCGCTCGGCAATCTGGCATCGGTGCAGAGGCTCACGGTGGGATGGAACGAACTGACCGGCTCGATTCCGGCTGAGATGGGACAGCTCGACAACGCCACCTACATCAACTTCAGCCGCAACGAACTTACGGGGACGATCCCGCCCGAACTCGGCGATCTGGAGTCGATCGAACTGATCTCGGTTTCTCGGAACAACCTGACCGGCACGATACCCCCCGAACTTGGCGGCATGGCGACCCTGGAGCAGCTGTATCTCTACGACAACCGGCTCACGGGCGAGATCCCGCCGGAACTGGGCCGGCTGACGCGCCTGGACCTGCTGTGGACGCACGAGAACCAGCTCTCCGGGCCGATACCGCCCGAGTTCGCCAACCTCACCGCGCTGGAGGTCCTACGCGCTCACGATAACGGCCTGAGCGGGGAGATCCCGTCCCTGCTGGGCAGCCTGCCGCTGAGGCTCCTGTTGCTCCACGGGAACGCCCTCAGCGGCGGGCTTCCGGCGGAGATCGGCGGCATCGGCACGCTGGAGCAACTCACGCTGCACGGGAATCCGGAGCTGTCCGGACTGCTCCCGCGAAGCTTGTTGCAACTGGGGTTGCTGTCGGCGCTGACGCTGGAGGACACCGGGTTGTGCACGCAGATCGACGACGAGTTCCAGGCGTGGCTGGGGTCGGTGCTGACCACGAGCGGAGGCGAGTGCGACCCCGCCACCGTCGAGAGGCTGGCGCTGGCGGCGTTTCACGAGATGACCGATGGCATGTCGTGGGGGAACCGCGGCAACTGGGCCGGCGAGGCACCCCTGGGAGACTGGTTCGGGGTCACGACCGAGAACGGGCGGGTGGTCAGGTTGTCACTGGCCGAGAACGGCCTGGCGGGCACCCTGCCGCCGGAGATCGCGAACCTCGCCGGGCTGCGGGTCGTCGATCTGTCGGGGAACGGGCTGTCCGGTGCGTTTCCGGCATCCATCGCCGGGTTGCGGGAATTGACCGAGTTGCGCGTGGCCCGGAACGCGGGCCTCGAAGGGGTGCTCCCCTTCGCGCTGCGCCGGCTGGAGCGGTTGCGCGTCCTGGACTACGAGGACACAGGGCTGTGCGCCTCCCCGTCCGCAGGCTTCCAGGAATGGTTCGCCGCGGTCGCGGAGACCACGGGTTCCATCTGCGACAACCCCGATCAGGTCACGGTGTCGCTGCCGGTCGTGTACCTGACCCAGTCGGTCCAGACCCGGTCGCGACGGGTGCGCCTGGTGGCCAACCGCGACGCGCTTCTGAGGGCATTCGTCACCGCCGAGGAGCCGAGAGGATTCTTCGAACCCGAGGTCATGGCGGTGTTCACCTCGCAGTCGGGCGCAGAGGTTCACCGCACGCTAATGACGCGTGACGACGACCAGATCCCGGGCGAGGCGGACGAGGGCGACCTGACGCTGTCGTACAACGCCGTGATCCCCGGGAAGGTCATCGTGCCGGGTGTGGAGATGTACGTCGAGGTGGATCCAGAGGGCAGCATTCCGCTGACCGAGGACAGCCGGACCCGCTTCCCCGAGGAGGGTTCCGATTCTCTGGCCGTCGTGGAGGTGCCCCCGCTGAAACTGACCCTGGTTCCCGTCATGGAAGCGTCGCAGCCCGACACTTCGGTCATGGGGTGGGTGCGGGGCGTTTCCGCCGACAGTCCCCATCTGGCGCTGCTGAGGCACGCCTTCCCGTTCTCCGAGTTCAACGTGAGTGGGCACGATGCCTACATGACGTCCCAGGACCTCACCACCGAAGCCGGGCAGCACGCCCTCCTCGACGAGCTCGAAGCGCTGCGCACGTCGGAAAGCGGCACCGGTCACTACTACGGCGTTGCCGCCAGCGTGAACGGTTCCGTGCGCGGATGGGGCCGGCTGCCCGGTTGGATAGGGATCGGCCAGGCGAGCCCGGTCACGCTGGCGCACGAGGTCGGACACAATGTCGCGCTCAGGCACGCACCCTGCGGCGGACCCGAGAACGTCGACGTCGCGTTTCCCTATTCGGACGGCGGCATCGGTGTGTGGGGATACGACTTCTACAGCGGATCGCTGGTGTCCCCGGAGCGCAGCAAGGACCTCATGACCTATTGCCGGCCGCTCGTCTGGCTGAGCGACTTCCACTTCCGGCGCGTGATCGACTACCGCAACAGGCAGGCCAGCGACGTCGCGAGCGCGCGCGTGGCGGCGGGACCCGCATCCGACATGCTCGTGCTGTGGGGCGGCGTGCTGGGTGGAGAACTGCGGATCGAGCCGGTGTTCGCGATGCGCACGACCGCGCGGCTTCCCCGGGAATCCGGTCCCTACCGCATCCGGGGCAGCGGCTCCGATGGCCGGTCGCTCTTCGTGCTCGACTTCACGCCCGGCGAGGACGGGAACGGCGGCAGGCACTTCTTCTTCACGATCCCTATCGAGGCCGAGTGGGCGGGTCTGCTGGAACGGATCACGCTGACCGGACCCGAGGGCCTGGCATTTGTGGACAATGAGGACGAGCGGCGGCTCTCGGTGGTCACGGAACGCGGAACGGGACGGATCAGGGCGATTCTGCGGGATTGGGAGGGCGAGCTGCCCGCGGGGTTGGGCAATGGCCGCGACCTGGGCGTGGTGACGACCCGGGGGCTCACCGACGTGGTCCGGCTGCGCAGGTGACGGCTGGCTGCACGCCGCGACATCGTCCGCGCGCGGAGTGTCGGTCGGGGAACGCGCCCGGAGGCGTTGGCCGCCCGGCCTGGCTAACTAGCTAAGTTAGCTAAGCCAAGTTAGCTAACTGCCGCCGGTAGTCGCCAGGAAGCTCTCGAAGAGGCTTCGCGATACCGGGCCCACCTTGCCGTCGCCGATCGTCCTGCCGTCGACCTTCACCGACGGGCGCACCTCGGTCGTGGTGCCGCTGAGGAAGACCTCGTCGGCTGCGTAGAACTCGTCGAGCGTGAAGGAGCGCTCCTCGACCGGAATGCCGAGCCCGCCCGCCAGTTCGATGATGAACTCGCGGGTCACCCCGTGCAGGATGTAGTTGGACCTGGGCGCCGTGGTCAGCACCCCGTCGAAGACCGCGAAGAGGTTGGCGTGGGAGCCCTCGAGCGCGATCCCGTCCCGAACGAAGATGGTGTCGGTCACGCCGGCGTCCACCGCGGCCTGCTGCGCGAGCGCGTTGGGAAGCAGCGCGATCGCCTTGATGTCGGCGCGAGCCCAGCGCTGGTCGGGTATGGTGATTGCGTCGTATCCCTGCGACCACCGCTCCATCGAGGGTCGGATGTACTGGTTGGCGAAGCCGTAGACCGTGGGGGCGACCGGCGGGTCCGGAAAGGCGTGGGTCCTGGGCGCGACGCCGCGGGTGACCTGCACGTAGACATAGGACACCGGCGCGCCGGTGAGTCCGTTTCGCTCCAGAAGGCCTTCCTTCACGGCCTTCAGGGACGCGGGGTCGAAGTCGATTCGCAGGGAACCGAGACCCCTGGCCATGCGGGCACGGTGCTGGTCCCAGCGAAAGAGGCGGCCCCGGTAGGCGGGCGTCACCTCGTAGATCCCGTCCGCAAAGAGAAAGCCACGGTCGTTGACCGGGACCTTCGCTTCGTCGGCGGGCAGGTATTTGCCGCTCAGGTAGACGATGCTCATCGGCCGTGGCCTCCCTGCCGCTCCAGTTTCTCGAACTCCTCGAGGAGCTCGGCATCGCGGATCGGCGCGGCCCTCGGCGCTTCCGCTTCGCCATCGCCGCCCGCTGCGCTGCCGGCCTCCAGTTGCTTCGGCTCTTCGGAAGCACCGGCCGACAGCAGGCCCATCTTGGCCTTCAGGGCGACCAGCTTGTCATCGAGATCCGTCTCGGTCGACCCCGACTCGAGGCGGAGCCACTCCTTCTCCATGGTGTCGCCGGTCAGCGCCTCGTTGACCTCGGCCTGGGCCAGATTGCGCCGCTCGTCCTCTTCGATCTTCTCGGCCATGCGGTTGAACGCCTCGAACGCCGAGGTGTCCGACAGGCCGGACATGGTCTCGTGGATCCGCTTCTGCGCCTGGGCCCGCTTCTGCTTGGCGATCAGCAGGTTCCGCTTGCGCTTCGCCTCCTCGATCTTCTCGTGGAGCTGACGGAGAGACGCCTTGAGCTTCTCCGTCTCCTCCTTCTGGGCCTGCCAGCTGCGCTCGAAGGCCGCCACGTGCTCGGCCTGCTCCTCGTGCCGGACGAGGGCCTGCTTGGCCATGTCGTCACGGCCTTCCTGCACGGCCAGCACGGCGCGCCGCTCCCACGCCTTCATCTGCTTGGTCGCTTCGTCGAGCTGGCGCTTTAGCTTGCGCTCGTCGGCGATGGCCCCGGCCACTTCGCGCTTCGCCTTCGCCAACTGGTCCCGCATGTCCACGATGATCTGGTTCAGCATCTTCTCCGGATCTTCCGCGCGGGAGATCAGGTCGTTGATGTTGGACTTGATCATCGTCGAGAATCGGCTGAAGATGCTCATCCCTGATCGCCCTCCCTCCTGGTCAGGTCCCGAATCCTCGACAGGTGGGATGACGCGGCGAGCTGCACGCTCTCGAGCGACGCCCTGAGCTCATCGAAGTCGAGATTCCCCAACTGCAGCGTGTCGCTGAGAATCAACTCCCCTTCCTCGATCCCGTACGCGCCGTGGATCACATCCGTCGCGTTGAGAATCAGCAGGGTCTCGTAAAGATCGCCGAGTCCGTCGGAGTCGGCCGGCAGGTCCATCACCTTCATGCGCACCACCAGCACCGGGTCGGAGTGATGGACCACGATCGGCGCACCGCCGTTCTCGGTGCGGACGAGGAACATTCCGTCGTCCACCTCCTCGAAATCCGCGTCAAGGCGGATCAGATATCCTTCCAGGTCTTCACGGGTAACCATGACCACCTCCTTCCAGTTTTTGCAGATGGCACCAGCCGGAAACTAACACGCGCCCATGGCTCATCCAACGGAACAGGGCCGAGAGCAGGGCTGAGAGGGGCATACGGGCGACTCCTTCAATTCGATCACTCGGGCCGCTCGTCACACCCGGGCCTTGCCCAGCAGCGGGGCCAGGTGCTCGCCCGTGTACGACGCAGGCTCCTCGGCGACGCGCTCGGGGGTCCCCTCGACCACGATCCGGCCACCCGCATCACCGCCCTCCGGACCGAGGTCGATGACCCAGTCGGCGGTCTTCACGACGTGCAGGTTGTGCTCGATCACAACGACCGTGTTTCCGCGGTCCACCAGGCGGTGCAGCACCTTGAGGAGGATGCGGATGTCCTCGAAGTGCAGGCCGGTGGTGGGTTCGTCCAGGATGTACACGGTGCGGCCGGTCGCCTTCTTCGACAGCTCGGCCGAGAGCTTGATCCGCTGGGCCTCGCCGCCCGACAGGGTCGTCGCGCTCTGGCCCAGATGGATATAGCCGAGTCCCACGTCCGACAGCGTCTGCAGGCGGCGCTTGATCTGCGGCACCGCGTCGAAGAACTCGAGGGCGTCGTCGACCGTCATGGCGAGGACATCGGCGATGTTGCGCCCCTTGTAGTAGACGTCGAGGGTTTCGCGGTTGTAGCGCCGGCCCCTGCACACGTCACAGGACACGTACACGTCCGGCAGGAAGTGCATCTCGATCTTCACCAGGCCATCGCCCTTGCAGGATTCGCAGCGGCCGCCCTTCACGTTGAACGAGAAACGGCCCGCCTGATAGCCACGGATCTGGGCCTCGGGGACTCCGGCGAAAAGCTGCCGGACAGGGGTGAACAGGCCCGTATAGGTCGCCGGATTCGAGCGCGGCGTGCGGCCGATGGGCGACTGGTCGACCTCGATGACCTTGTCGACGCTGGAGAGGCCGTCGATGCGGGAGTGGGCGCCTGCGACGGCGCGGCTGCGGTAGAACTGGCGGGAGAGCGCGCGATAGAGGGTGCCGTTCACGAGCGTGGACTTGCCCGAGCCGCTGACGCCGGTCACGGCCACGAAGCAGCCCAGGGGGAATGCCGCGTCGATCTCCTTCAGGTTGTGCTGGGATGCTCCCCGCACGGTGAGGCATCGGGCCGGGTCGGGCTTGCGCCGTTCGTGCGGCAACGGGATTTCGCGGTCGCCGCGCAGATAGGCGCCGGTGATCGATTCGGGGTGGGCGCGCACGTCCCCGACCGGACCCGCCACCACGACCTCGCCGCCGGCCCGGCCCGCCCCGGGGCCAAGGTCAACCACGAAGTCGGCCGCCAGGATCGTGTCTTCGTCGTGCTCCACGACCACGACCGAGTTGCCCAGATCCCGCAGATCCTGCAGGGTCCGCAGGAGGCGGTGGTTGTCGCGCTGGTGCAGGCCGATGGAGGGCTCGTCCAGGATGTACAGCACGCCCACGAGCCGGCTGCCGATCTGCGTGGCCAGGCGGATCCGCTGCGACTCGCCCCCCGAGAGCGTGTCGGCCGAGCGGCTCAGCGACAGGTAGTCCAGGCCCACGTTGCGCAGGAATCCCAGACGCTCGCGGACTTCCTTGAGGATCGGGCCGGCGATCTCGCCGGGCAGGGGATCGCCGGGAGCGGTCACCGCCCCGGGGCCGGGCTCTTCGCCGGTGACCGGGAGCGAATTCATGAAGGCCAGCACCTCGCCGATGGGCCGCTTCACGATGTCGCTGATGCCGAGCCCCCCGACCCGCACCGAGCGGCCGAAGGGGCCGAGCCGGGAACCCTTGCAGTCCGCACACCGCTGGCTGGACATGTACTGGTCGAGCTGGGAGCGCACGTGCTCCGAGGTGGTCTCGCGGTAGCGGCGCTCGACGTTCGAGACGACGCCCTCCCAGTAGTCCTCGTAGTGGCCGCGCATCTTCCCGGCGTTGTAGGGGAAGCGGATCTTCATCCCCGACGAGCCGTGAAGGATCGCGTCGCGCGCCTCCATGGGGAGGTCGCGCCACGGGGCGCCGGGGTCGAACTCGTAGGCTTCGGCCAGGCCGGGGATTACGGAGCCGCGCAGATGCCCGCCGGGTTCACCCCAGGGGATGACGACCCCCTCAAGGATGGACAGCGACGGGCTGGCGAGGAGCAGCGCCCCGTTCACCTCCTTGGTGGTCCCCAGTCCTCCGCATGTGTTGCAGGCGCCGTGGGGCGAATTGAACGAGAAGACGCGCGGCTCCAGTTCGGGAAAGCTCGAGCCGCAGTTGGCGCAGGCGTAGTGCTCGCTGAACAGGTGCGAGATGTCCCGGCTGCCTCGCCGCTCCAGGATCTCCACGACGCCCTCGGCAGCCCGCAAGGCGGTTTCGACCGAATCCGACAGCCGTGCGCGGTCCTGTTCCTTGACCACCAGGCGGTCGACGATGATCCCGATGTCGTGGTTCTCGTAGCGGTTCAGGCGCGGGATTTCGCGCAGATCGTGCACTTTTCCATTGACGAGAGCGCGGACAAAGCCGTCCCGGCGCGCCTTGTCGAACAGATCGCGGAACTGTCCCTTGCGGCCGCGCACAAGAGGCGCCACCACCTGGATCCGGGTCCCCTCCGGAAGCTCCAGCACCTGGCTGACGATCTGCGTGGCGGGCTGGCGCCGGATCGGCAAGTCGCACTTCGGGCACCACGGCGTGCCCGCTCGGGCAAACAGGAGCCTGAGATAGTCGTAGATCTCGGTTACGGTCCCGACCGTCGAGCGCGGATTGCGCGAGACCGACTTCTGCTCGATGGAGATCGCCGGAGAAAGCCCCTCGATGGTGTCCACGTCGGGCTTTTCCATCAGCCCCAGGAACTGGCGGGCATACGCCGACAGGGATTCGATGTAGCGGCGCTGTCCCTCGGCATAGATGGTGTCGAAGGCGAGCGACGACTTTCCCGACCCGGAGAGTCCCGTCACGACCACAAGGCGCTCCCTGGGGATATCCAGCGAGACGTTGCGGAGGTTGTGCTCGCGCGCACCGCGGACGGCAAGTACGTCGGGGCTCAACGATCGCACCCCGCTGGTCCGGCCTTGCTCATGCCCTCAATATCCCCACTCCCGAAACAGCAGGAATCCCCAGATGCTCTCCAGCTCGAGCGAGGCGTCGCCCAGCCCGCGGTATCGTTCCCGTGTGCAGCGTCCCTCGAGGAATCCTTCCAGCCTCACTTCCCGCGGCATCGCGACCTCGACCCTTACCCCGCCGCTGCTGACGGGCAGGGTCGGGTCGGCACAGAAGCCTCGCTGGTAGACGCCCGTCACGAACACGTTCTCGAGAATGTACTTGCCGACCTCGAGTTGCAGCGACGAGGTCCCGAACGCCGCGTTGGCCTGTCCCTGCTCGGCCTGAGACAGCGACAGATGGTCGAGTTCCAGCTCCTGCGCGAGAATGTAACCGATCTCGTTGGCGACCTGCGAGAGCAGGAGGTTGGTTCCCGCTCCGACCGACGCCGCCCCGGCATCGCCGAGCAGCGCGGATGTGGGTTGGCCCAGGAACAGGTAGTTGATGAGATCGGCTTCGGACAGCGTGGACTCGGCGTCGCCCGAAAATGCCAGTGCCGGCTCGAGCAGGGTTCCCGATACGTTCGCCGTGATCACCAGGGGCTGGCCCTCGCGGGTGCGGATTCTGTTCTCCGCGGTGATCGTCAATCCGGGATTGAAGCCGGGCGTGCCCGGGAACTGGAAGGTCCCTTCGGTCATCCGCATGGTCCGGGGCCCAAGGCTCAGCGTCCCTCTCACCACCTCCATTTCGCCCGCCAGAATCAGCTGATTTCTCTGACGGTCGAAGGTGACCGCCAGGTCTCCGGCAGTCTCGATGTTCATGTCGCGCGAACGCAGCCAGTTGCCGTTGCCGACGCGCATGTCGATGAACACGCGCAGATTCTGGAGGAACGGGATCCGCTCCCCCGCGCCGCCCTCGTCCCCGGCAGGCTCGCCGGACCCGATGCTCAGGGTGGCCGCGCTGAAAAGGGCGGGATCGTACAGGTCGACCACTTCCGCGGTGCGCTGGAATTCTTCCATGAAGACAGTCCCGCCTTCGACGTCCACGGCTCCTTCGATGAACGGGAAGTCGAAGGAGCCGGTCAGCGTGACGGCCTCGCTGGTGATCGCAGCCTCCATGTCGGCCCGGTCCACCACCTGGAATCCTGCCGGACGGAAGGTGAGATCGAGCGGAATGCTGTCCGCCATCCGGCCCAGATCCATGGTGCCCCGGACTTCCATGGTTCCGCCGGACACGGCCGAGCCCTCGATCCCTACAACGCCGTCCGGGCTGAGTTCCACGCCGATGTTCGTCGAGGAGAATCGAACGGCGAACGGTGTCATCAGGGCACTCACGTCTTCCAGGCGGAGTGAACCGTCGGGTTCGAGGTCGGTGGGGCGCCCGCCCAGCGTCACGCTGCCGCTGAGGGTGCCGTCCACCTCTTCCAGCGTGTTGAGGGTTCCGAGGATCATGCTCGCCGGAAACGAATCGGCGACGATCTCCAGTGCGACCGGCGCGTCGGGGATCCTCTGGTCGACGGAAGCGAGGCGAAGGTCCAGTGGCACGGTGCCGGCGACGTGGATCGTTCGCCGGCCGCTCGTCCAGCTCTCGACCTCCGTCGCAAGGGTGTAGTCCGCGAAGGAACCGTTCACGGCGACGCTGTCGAAGCTCAGGGTCTCACGTCCGGCATCCTCCAGCCGGATCGTCGTTTCCCACTCGGGATCGTCACCCGGGCCTCGGGCGTGTACCTGCGCCGCCAGCGTACCGCTCGGCGGTACCTCCAGCTGCATGAGCCGTCCCAGAGTCCCGAGATCCAGAGCGTCAACCCGCAGTTCCAGGTCGGAATCCGTCTCGCCCCGGGAGAGCCGTCCGTCCGCGCTCAGCCGCAGTCCGTCACCCCCGGGGCGAATGAGGCCGAAGTCCCGCACCACGATCGCATCGGGGTTCCACTCGAAGCGGGCGGGTCCCCGCAGGTTCCAGCGCCGGTCTTCGAACAGCAGGGTGAAGCGATCCAGATCGACCCTTCCTCCCCGGTCGTCCAGCTGCACCACGGCCTGCAGGTCGTAGGACTCCCGATCCGACCGCTGGATCAACGCGCGCAGCCGGCTTCGGGTATCGGGAGCCAGGTCGCCCTCGATGGATGCGGAGTCGAATTCGCGATCCCACAGGGTGACGGCGTCGCCCGTCACCGCGCCTGCAACGACGATGCCGGGGGGGGAGCGCTGAGCAGGGGACGGGCCCGCGCGGAGGGAATCCGGCCGCGGGACAGCGATCCCTGTCACCGTGAGGTCCGCATCGAGGGACCTGGCCGAGGAGCGCCCGTAGACCAGATCCGCGAATGCGATCTCGACCGCCGCCGACAGGTCGTCGAGCCCGCCCGCGAGATGGAGGCTGCCGTCCACGCGGCCCGCGAAGCGGATGTCCCGCGCGCGGGGGACGGTGTCGGGATCCACGCCGTCCACTTCGATCATGAGATCCTGTTCGATCGGCGACAGCTCGTCCCAGGCGACGAGGTCGGGTCCCATGAAGACATCGCGCAGCGGCGCGATCGACGGCGAACGCAACGACAGCGTGACCCCGTCGCCGCGAACGCCGGGAGCAGCTCCGATGTTGCCGCTGCCGCGCACCTGCACCCCCGCCGCGTCCGCGTATACGCTTTCGACGTGCAGCAGGCCCTCTTCGTCCACCCAGGCATTCATGGCGGCGGTGTCCACCTGCAGCGCGCCGATGGAGGATGATCCCGCGTTCAGCGTCCAGGCTCCGCGCAACGACGCAAGGTCCACACCGCTCCCGTTCAGCGTCGCCGTGCCCGAAACGATGGTCGAGTCCGGCACCCCCGCCAACACCCTCGAAAGGTTGAAGCCGTCGCTCCGGGCGAGCATTTCGTAGCCCGCCGCGAGATCCCGGGCGTTGATGATCCCCTCCGCCTGAAGCGGGCCGGCATCGGTGTCGAGATCCGCCGCGATCGTGAGGCGGTCCATGCCGCCCCTCAGCGAGAAGGAGCCTTCGACAGAGCCTTCGAGGGGAAGGTCCGGAAACAGTCTGCCGAGAGCCGACAGGGACAGCGGGCGTACCGTTGCGTCCAGGTCGACGACCTCGATCGCGGTATCGCCGTACACGCTCCCGGTAAACGCCAGCGTGCTCGCGGCGCTTCCCGCGGCGGAATGATTGGCGGCAACCTCGATGGCGATGCCGGTTTCGAGAGCACCGTCCGCCCGGATCGTCATGTCGCCGGTTCCCTGCCACCGAGGTCCCGGAGCAATGGCTTCCAGCAGCGAATAGTCCAGCACGCCGGCCCTGACGTTCACGTCGGCCAGGTTGCCGGCGCCGAGGGTGGTCCCGCTCCCCGAGAGGTGCACCAGCGTGTCCGTGCCGGCTTCCGTGATCAGCGCGAGATCCCCTCCGATCCCCAGCCGGCCGGCGCCGCCGTCGAAGTTCACCTCGCCCGAAAGCACTCCCGCTACCGGCAGCGGGGCCGCCAGGAACCGCTCGAGTTCGGCCGTCGCAAAGCGCTCCGCCTCGACGCTGAGGTCGCTGAGCTCCAGGCTGCCTCCCCGGACCAGCGCACCGTTGAACGCGATCCGTCCCGCTGCTCCCAGATCCGCTTCGACGTCGCGCAGTTCGATCCGAGGCCCGTTGGGCTCGTTGACGATTCCAATGCCGCCGCTCGCAACGCCGTGATCGAATCGCTCCTCGATCCAGTACAGGTCAGCCAGGGCAAGGCGGGTCATGCGCAGGTCGAACTGCGTGCGCAACCGGTCGCCGTCCGGTCTGGCCTCGAGCCGTCCCGCGCCCTCCGATCCGGGCAACAGGAACCGGTCGGCGTCGAGAACGGTCCCCTCGTCGCCGATCTCGATCTCGCCCGCGATGCCGGAGAGATCGAGATCGCCGGTGCCGATCGGGTAGACGAGCGCGGCCTCCTCCACGGTCGCGGACAGGTACAGACCGGGTGACGGCAGGACGTCGAGCACGGGGAGGTCCGCGGCGATGCCGTGAACCCGCCTTCGGGATCCGTCCGCGGCGCGCAGGATCGCCGCTGCGTCCCGAATGCTCACGTCTCGAATCCGCAGGGCCGGCGCATCGCTCCGCGGCGCATCGGCAGTCTCGCGGCGACCCTCGGGGTCGTCGTCGCCGGTCGCAAGCAGGCTGCGGAGACCGACCTGGCCGCCCTCGGCGGGAGCCAGATCGACCACCACGCCCCACAGATCGAGGTCGGCAATGCTGCGACTGCCGCCGATCAGCCCCGCGACCGAATACCGCGCCTGAATCGAGTCGGCCGCGATCACGAGATGCCCGGTGCTGTCATGCAGCTGCACGTCATGCAGGGTGGCACCCCCCAGGAGCCCGCCGGGTCCGATCGAGCCTGCGGAAAGCGACCCGTTCACCGCCGGCCGCGCCTTCTCCAGCGCCCATTCCAGCGCCAACTCGCGTCCGCTGGCTGTTCGGCTCACCCAGACCGCACCCGCCACACCCAGCGCGGACAGACCGCTCGCCGCCACGACCGCCCACAGCAGGACCGCCCGGATCCAGCGGCGCGCGGGCTTTGCGTCCTGGTTCATCGTCAGAAGGCCTGGCCGATCGAGAAGTGGAGCTGGAAGCGCCGGAGAGAGAACCCCGGATCGTCGCCGAAGGGAACCTGTGGGCCAAGTATGGCCAGATCCTCGGAAACGACCCAGTCGATCAACTCGGACGGTCCGCCGGGAGGAGCGATGTCGATCCGATCCGCCATACTGTCCCCTCCGGCAACATAGGGTCGAATCTGAGAGGTGACCACTTCGAGCGGCTCGCGCGCGCGAAACGAGTACGCGACGTCCAGCCGGATGGGTCCGAATGCGGTGTTGTAGCGCACGCCCAGGCCCGGGCTCAGCTCGAGGTCGTCCAACTCCGGCCCTTCCGGCCATACCTGTCCGACGTCGATGAAGGCCGCGCCGCTCAGGTCACTGCCCGCCAGATCGAAGCGCAGTTCCGCGCTCGCCTCGAAGGTCGACAGACCCCCCACCGGACGGAGTTGGAAGACATCGGTATCGTCGAGCGCGGAAGCGTCGCAGGTTAGCTCCACCACCATGGCTGGGAGGCAGGCGGGCTCAATCCCGCTTCCACGCCGGCGCAGCAGCTCGCGCACGTCGATCGACAGACTCCTCGGCCCCAGACTGCTCTGCGCGAACCCGCGGACGCTGTTGGCACCACCGCCGTAGAAGCGCTTCTGGGATGGCACGACCTCCGCAAAGCGCTCCGTACCGGTCGCGATGCCGAGGAAGCCGCCTGGGCTGATCCGACCGGCCCGCAACCGCAGGGCGAGAACCCTCCCGCCGCCGATCCCGCTGTAGAAGCTGGCGTCGGCGAATGCCCGGATGTAAGCGTAGTCGGATCCGGTGAAGTCTTCGGCGAACTCGACGTCGACAAGTGTCTTCGAACCGGTTGTCGGGCTGAAGATGTTGTCGCTGCGGTCCCGGTTGAACGACATCGCGATCGGCGACAGCCAGTTGGCGCTGGCGAGCACGTCGATGTCGTCCGGCGTGCACGCCAGAAAGGTGGCGCACAGGGTCACCTCGGCAGCCGCCAGGCGAGTCAGCTGCGGGCGGAACCTCACGCTCAGAAAGGACCCGAGCCCCATCTCGCGGCTGAAGCCCGCATCAAGGCCGAAGGCGTCGCGGACGAAGATGTTCTTGCGGCTCTGGCGTTCGGCGAACACACCAACCGCAAGGTCGCTGCGCCGCGACAGGAAGCTGGGCTGGCCGAAGTCGACGCTCACCAGCCAGTTGAGACGGCCGAATTCGCCGGTCCCGGCCTGCGAGCAGAGGGGCGTGGCCTGAAGCAGCCCCGCAAGGAGATTCGACAGCCGGGCCTGGGCCTGCAGCGTGCGGCCGCCCCCGAGGAAGTTCCGGCTCGCCCATCGGCCCTCGACGTTGAAGCAGTCGGCGCTGTTGGCGCCGCCGCCGGTGCGCACCCGATGCACATCGCCTTCGACGATGTCCACCCTGATCGGCAGGACCGAGTCGACCTCCATCCTGTCCAGGTCCCGCTCCACCTGCGCCCGCGCCACGATCCCCAGTTCGTGCAGGCTTCTCTGCGCCTCCCGGATGCGGCTCTCGCGGAACAGTTCACCCTCGTCGAACGGCAGGCGCGCCCGGATCACGTCGTCGCCGAGGAGTGTGTTGCCCGAGACCTCCACGGGTCCGAAGGTCGTCCGCGGACCCAGTTCCACCCGGTAATTGACCGACGCCGTGTCGCTGTCCAGGGCACGGTCGAAACCGAAGAAGACTTCGGCGAAGGCGTAGCCCGCGTTGCGAAGGCGCAGGGTCAGGGTGTCGCGCGCTTCCGCGATGAGCAGGAAGCTCGCCGGGTCGCCCGGGCCAACCGGGAGCTCTTCCTCGAAATCCAGACCGGCCGGGATCAAGTCTCCCAGGAACTCGATCGAGCCGATCCTGAAGGGCTGGCCCTCGTCGATGCGGAAAGCGACCGAAACCGTCCCGTCGCCGTTGCCCGCCACCTCCGCATCGGCCGTCATCGCGCGAAAGCCGTGTGCGTGGTAGAGCTGACGCAGCCGGTTCAGGTCGTCCTCCATCACGCGAGCGCTGAAATACTGCCGATCCCGAAACCAGTCGAGACCGGCGGCGCAGGTCGTAACGGTCAGGATGGGCGGGCAGCTGGACGCCTTGGTGAGCACCGCGCGCCGCAACTCGGTATCGGAGAAGGTCGCGTTTCCCGCAAATCCGACGGAGGCGATCTCCTGACGGACCGCCTGGCCTGACGCGGGCCCGGAAAATGCGAGTCCGCCGAGCAGAACCAGGGCTGCGTACAGGCTCGGGCTCGGGCTCACGGCCCGTTTACACACCCCCCGCGGCATTCGGGCGGCGGCGCACACGCTCACCTTGGTCACAGCGCTGAACGCTCCCCCTATCGCATGCGCCGCGGATACCGGCGGCTGTCCGTGGGAATGAAACGTCCGGAATCTCCCGAGTAAAGATAAGTGATGGCCTCCGACGACGATTTCCGCACCCTGATCAGGTTGATGGAATTCCTCCCCACCTCCCTACCCCGTCCACGGTTGGATGATGCGGTGCCGGCGATGATGACGGGCACCCCCTCGCCCTCTTCGCCCGGCGCACCGGCGCATCCAAGCCAGGACTGGTGGATGTGTCCCGAGAGGATCAGGTCGACGCCCCATTGGCGGGCCAGTTCCAGTACGCGCGGCGCTCCGGGCAGAATCGGGACCGGATCGCTGTCCGGGGGGACGAGAAGATGGTGGTGGATCACCAGAACCCGCAGCGCCCCGGGCTCGGCCTGCGCAAACGCGGTCGCGGCGAAGTCGAGCTGCCTTTGGCCGAGGCGGCCGTTGACAATGGCAGCCAGTGGCGTGGACGAGTTCAGCGCGACGAACCGGGCCGGGTCGGAGCCGGCGGGTCCGCCGGCATCCAGGTCCCGAATCGAGTCGAGCCGGTCGTCGATGTGCCGGCGGTAGTTCCGGTACGGTACGAAGAGCCGCTCCCACACCCTGTAGAGCGGGACATCGTGATTCCCCGCCGTGACCACCACGGGGCGCGGCGCGAGCCGCTCGAGAAAGCGCCGCGCAGCCCGGTACTCCGCGGCCTTGGCACGCTGGGTGAGGTCCCCCGACAGCACGATCGCGTCCGGGTCCTGCTCCTCGACAAAGCCGAGGATCGCTTCCGAAACCGCAGATCGGTGAGGCTTGCCGAAGTGCAGGTCGGACGCGTGGAGGATGATCACCCGCGGGCGGACCCCTTCGCGCGGCGCAGCCTCATCATCCAGGTCACGCCAAAGGCGATCAGCCCGATGGAGATCACCTGGGCAAGGGTCAGCACGCCGAAGAAGCGGTCGTCCTTCGCGCGGAAGAACTCCACGATGAACCGTTCCGCGCCCGCCAGTGCCATCCAGGTCATGAAGATCCACCCCGGCTTGTTCCCGGCGCCCCGCAACGACCACAGCAGTACGAAGATCAGTGTGGAGAGCCCCGTCTCGTAGAGCTGGGTGGGATGGACGGGAAGGATCTCTCCGTACCGTTCCACCATCGCCGGATCCACGGCGATCCCGAACTGCTCGCTGATCGTGCTCGCGTGCGAGGGCGGCGCCCCGTTTGGAAACGCAATTCCCACCCACGAATCCGTGGGGCGTCCATAGTCATCCCCGACGAGGAAGCAGCCGATCCGTCCCACCGCGTACGACAGGGCCAGCGCCGGAGCTATCGCGTCCGCGGTCTTCCCCAGCGGCAGACCCACCTTGCGCACACGCCAGACGACCAGCGCCGTGGCCAGCAGGAATCCTCCGTACCATACCATGCCGGCGCGCGCGAAGAGCATCCCGAAGGGGTCTGCAACGAACCGGGGGTAGTTGAGGAACACGTAGTAGAGACGCGCCCCGACAAGCCCGCCGATCACGGCCATGAAGAGAAGGTCCCACGCGATCTCGGGGTCGTGGCCCATGCGGCCCAGCTCGGACTTGAGGATGTAGCCCCCGGTCAGGAAGGCCAGGAGCATCATCACGCCGAACGAGGTGATCGGATCGCCTCCGAGGATGGGAACCCACTCGGGCATGCGAAAAAGGATGGGATACATATCTGGGCTGGTCCTGGTCAGTGATTGGTTTCCGGTGTCCATGGTACCATACCCGGGATGGGTACGCTTGCCCGCGCGTCGTCCAGGCCGCCGAAGGTGCGCTGCTCGGCGCGGAACTGTCCGGCCCGGGCGATCATGGCCCCGTTGTCGAGCGACACCCTGGGCGACCCGACCAGAAGGCGTCCCCGCGCCCCCAGTCGTTCGCGAAAACGCGCCCGCAGGGGACCATTGGCCGACACCCCTCCGCCCAGCAGGAGCCTGTCGCAGCCGACCGCCTCCATCGCAGCGATGGTCTTGCGGGTGAGCACATCCACCACCGCTTCCTGAAAGGACGCGGCCAGGTGGGGTCGCTCGTCCCCCACCTCGCCGGCCTCTTCGAGGCGCCCCACCGTCTGGGCCACCGCGGTCTTCAGGCCCGAAAAGGAAAAGTCCAGCGGCACGCGGCCACCGGAGCGCGCATTCGCCCGCATCATCGGCCGTGGGAAGGCATAACGGGCGGGATCGCCCCCCACCGCCGCCGCCTGGACCGCGGGACCTCCCGGATAGGGGAGTCCCAGCAGCTTGCCCACCTTGTCGAACGCCTCGCCGGCAGCATCGTCACGGGTCTGGCCGAGAAGGAAGTAGCGCCCCCACCCGGGCACCCACAGCAACAGCGTGTGACCCCCGGACACCAGGAGCGCCACAAACGGGGGGACCGCTTCGGGATCTTCGAGGACGGGACCGAACAGGTGCCCTTCCATGTGGTGCACCGGGATCCAGGGAACACCCAGCGCGAAGGCGGCGGCCCGTGCCCAGGACACCCCCACCAGCAGCGCGCCGATCAGCCCCGGCCCCGCCGCCACCGCGATCGCGCGCAGCCGGCGCCGCTCGACCCCCGCCTCCCGCAGCGCGGCATCCACCACGGGCTCGATTCGCCGCAAATGGTCCCGGGCGGCGAGTTCCGGCACCACTCCGCCGTAGATCCGGTGCACGTCCTGCGAGTGGATGACGAGCCCGAGGATGGCTCCCGCTTCGTCGAGAACCGCCGCGGAGGTCTCGTCGCAGGTGGTCTCGATCCCGAGGACAGGCCCGATCACAGGCCGGCGGGTCTTCTTACGGTTACCGAGTCCGCGCTCAGGGTCGCTTGCAGAAAGCGACCGAGGCCGCGCAGGTCGAGCGGCACCCGCACCTCACCGTTCTCGGCAAGGCCTTGCCGCAGGTCCTCCGCGTCCATCGTCAAGCCCACGACCACGGCCGCGGTGTCGAGTGCTTCCAGCAGCACGCCCGCGCCGGAGAGCGTCACCTCCACCATCGGGGGATCCACCACCAGGTCCTCGCCCGCGAGCGCCGACTCCACCGCCAGCGGACCGAGCGCCCGACTCTCCCGGGAGGCCGCTTCCACCAGGATCGTCGCGCTCATCGGGTTGACGACCAGTCCTCCAAGGCCGGCGGTGTCCACACCCACGTCGAACCGCCCGGGTCCGGTCAGAGCTCCCAGGTCGAAGGGACGCAGGAACACGGCTTCCAGCGCATCCAGCTCCGAGGCCGGTCCACGCACCTGCGCGAAGAGAAGGTTGGCCCGGGGCTCCGCAACCAGCGCGAGCGAGTCCGGCAACCGCCCGGTCACCCTCGGCGACACGGGGATCTCTTCGACCCTGTACTGCTCGAAGAGCAATCGCACCGTGCTGGGCGCGAAGTCCTCGATCGCCACACTCCCCCGGTCGACGTTCCAGACCCAATCGGGCACCAGTTCCAGGACCAGGTCTTCTGCCGCGACGGAATCCACCGGAATCACCACCACGGGCTCGGCCATCGCGACGCGAAAAAGGTCCCCCATGGGACCGGTCACGGTCATGTCCACCGTGGAGGGCGACGGATCGCCCTGCAGGAACCAGTCGGAAGCGACCTGATCCACCCGCACCTGCACGCCCGGGATTTCGAGCCGGCTCACCCGGTCGTCGGTCAGCCGCATCGTCGCCCACAGGAGAACAGCGAGCGTGAGGGCCGCCAGCTTGAGGCGCCAGTTGCGGGTCAGGACCCTCGGGGACGGCACGGGGCTACCCGTCCCTTTCCACGAGGCGCCTGACGAGCCCGACGTTGGCTTCGGAATCCCACGCGGTAGAGCCGGCCACTTTCTTGTAGATGATTCCGTCGGCGCTGATGAGGAAGGACTCCGGGACACCCGTCGTGCGGTAGGTCCGCTGGATGTCGCCGGAGGGGTTGAGCAGGATGGGGAAGGTCAGATCGAGGCTGCTGGCAAAGGCGAAGGGATCGCCTCCGGGATTGCCGGCGTTGTCGGTTCCGCCGACGGGGGCGTCGATGCTGATCGCGGCGATCTCGAAGTCGTCGCGAGAAAAGAGGTCGTACAGGCGCTGCATGGACGGCATCTCCTCGCGGCAGGGGCCGCACCACGTCGCCCACACGTTGAGGAGCAGGACCTTGCCCTCGTAGGTCCGCAGGGTGACCGGGTCTCCCGCCGCGTCGACCACTTCGAAGTCGGGTGCCGGATAACCGGAGACCACCGGCGGGATCCGGTTTCGGCCGAACCAGGCACCCGCGACCAGTCCCACGCATACCGCGAGCGCCACCAGGTAGGGCCGCCGGCTGTGCGGCCGCTTGTCGACGGGGCGGGCTCCGATCGTCATGGCCGGATCCGCGATCGGTTGATGTCACGAGTCGGGTCCCGCAGCTCACCCCCGCCCGGCAGCAGCCGCGCCGGACGCACTTCCCGCCCGACGACCAGATTCACCGCGGTGCCCTCCGCGACGGACACGTACGGTTCAGGATTCTGGCCGAAAACCCGGCTAACGTTCAATAAACTGTATCTTCTGTCTATCTCGCCGAGCACCAGGCCGAGCGACCGCAGGACCGCATACGCCTCTCCCTGCGTCATTCCCGCCAGCTGAGGCATGAGGAAGGTGGGGGGACCGCGGCTGACCACGAGCCGAACGCCGCCCGGTATCCGGATCTCGGATCCGGGCGCCGGGTCGATGGCCAGGACCCGACCGGCCGCCGTGCGGGAATCGGCCGTATCCACCGTCACGACGAATCCTCCCGCGTCCAGCAACTCCGCGGCGCGGTTGCCGTCGAGGCGCGTGAGGTCCGGGACCGCGCGCATCTCGGGACCTGACGATACGGTAATGCGGACGGGTGCCTGCGATCTGGCGGTCAGCCCCGGCAGCGGGCTCTGACCGATCACCAGCCCGGCAACCACGCTGGGGTGCCGCACGGAGTCGACCTGGCCGACGACGAGCCCCGAATCCATCACCGTGGCGAGTGCCAGGCCCACGGGCTCGCCCCGCAGATCCGGCACTGCCTGCAGTTCCACCCGCTGTTCGCCTGCCGGGAAAATGAGGACGACGGCGATCAGGTAGCCCAGGCCCAGCCCCGCGCCGGTCACGAGCAGCGCGGCGAACGCGGGATGCAGTGCGAGGCGGCCCGCGCGGACCGGCCTTGCGCGCGTGGCCTTCCTGCCGGAACTCCGTCGACGGGACTTCGGCGCGGCCGCACGGCCCGCCTTCTTCGTCCTGGACTTCCGGTTCCGCCGGAGTGAGCGGCGCAGATCCATCAGTCGCCAACCCTTCTCATTCTGGCCGCAAAGGCGCCATCGAATCCACTTTCGTGGGGCAACACAGCAAGGCATCCCCTCGCGTCCAGAAACCGGTCCGGGACATCGCCCGGCTCGATGCGGAAGTCCGGATGTCGCGCCAGAAAAGCCTTCACCTGCCCCCAGTTCTCCTCGTGCTCAAGGGCACATGTAGCGTAAACAAGGAGGCCGCCACGGGGAACCACGGAAGCGGCGCCGGCCAGAATCGAGCGCTGGAGCCCCGCGAGCACCTCGATGTCCCGCTCCTGGACGCGCCATCGCCCGTCCGGGTGACGCCGGAGCGTCCCGGTACCACTGCACGGCACGTCCACCAGCACGACCCCGGCGCTCCGCAGCGGCGGATGACGGGCGTCCGCGGCTACCGCCCAGACTCGCAGCTTTGATCGGTCCGGACCGGCCAACCGTTGCACGGCCGGTCCCCCGTGACCGGCGCGCTGGGCGCTCAGCCGCCGCACTCCTTCGCGGACGCGCGACAGGCGCCGCGGCGACAGATCGGCGGCCACCACCCCATCCGCCAGGCCGCCCAGCGCGAGCGCCTTGCCGCCCGGGGCCGCGCACAGATCGGCGACCAGGGCACCCCTTGGCGGCGACACATAATCCACCACCAGCGACGCGGCGGGGTCCTGAACGACCCCGGGCACGACCGCGAGCGCCGCCCCCGGGTCCGCGCGGGGCGCCAGCATGATCGAGGAACCCCCATCGGATCCGGTCCCGCCGCCCATGACGTCGCAGCCGGCCGGGTCGGCCTGACAGAGTCCCTGGGCCGCGAGTACGCGACGCGCATCCGCAGCGCTCGCTCCGATCGGCCGAAGGTACACCCGCGGTTGTCGGTTGTTGGCCTCGACGAGCGCGCGGGCGCCGGCTCCGCCAAAGACGGCGATCCAGCGCCGCACGAGCCAGCGCGGATGCGATCCCCAGGTGGACAGGTAGGCCTCGAGGTCCTCGTCCGCATCGGGAAACGAGAACTCCCCCGTGCGCGCGCCCGCCACCTTCCGCAGCACCGCGTTCACCAGACCCGCCGCCGCGCGGCTCCGGGTCCCCTTGACCTGCTCTACCGCCTCGGACACGGCGGCGTACGCGGGAACGCTGCCCATCTCCAGGATCTGGCAGGCGCCCATCCGCAGCGCGACGGCCACATCCGGGTCGAGTTCTGCAATATCGCGCGTGCAGTAGCGCGACAGGACGTGGTCGATCCTCCCCCGCAGGCGCATCGTCCCGTACGCCAGGTGGCGGACCCATCCCCGCTCGGGGGACTCGCTGGCCCCGGAGGATTCCCACGCCACGTCGAGGCGCCGGCCCGACTCGACCTCCCGCAGGATGGATGCGGCCAGCACCCGGCCCGCCGGCGGCCTGGTTCCGCCGAGGCCTCGTGTGCGGCGCCGCGTCAACTGCTCTCCGTATCCAGCATCCCCGATGTGGGCGACGACGGCACCGCGATCTCCCGCGCCGCCATCCGTCCCGCCAGGTACGCCTCCCGCCCCGCCCGGATCGCCAGCCTCATGGCCCGCGCCATGCCGACCGGGTTCGCGGCGGCGGCGATCGCTGTGTTCATCAGCACGCCGTCCACACCCTGCTCCATGGTGATGCAGGCGTCGGAAGCCGTCCCCACGCCGGCGTCCACGATCACGGGGACGCTCAGCCGCCGCTTGATCTCGCGGATGTAATAGGGGTTCACCACGCCCAGGCCGCTCCCGATCGGACTCGCGAGAGGCATCACCGCCACGCAGCCCGCGTCCTCGAGCCTGAGCGCCGTAACCAGGTCGTCGTTGGTGTACGCCATGACCCTGAATCGGTCGGCCACGAGTGCGGTCGCCGCCTCGAGCGTCGCGGCCGTGTCCGGGAGCAGCGTGCGCTCGTCGCCGATCACTTCGAGCTTGACCCAGTCGTTGAGCCCCGCCGCCCTGCCCAGCCGCGCGTAGCGGACGGCGTCTTCGGCCGTGTAGCAGCCCGCGGTGTTGGGGAGCAGGAAGAACTCGTCCGGATCGAGGTGATGGAGGATGCCCTCCTCGTGGCTGCGGTCGAGGTCGACCCGGCGCACCGCCACCGTGACCATCTCGGCCCCGCTGGCACGGATGGCCGCCACCATTTCATCGTTCGTCCGGTACTTCCCCGTCCCGACGATCAGCCTTGAAGTGAAGGTCTGGCCCCCGATCACGAACGGGAGATCCGGGCAGCTCTCCATCGTCATCTATCCCCCTCCTACGAAGTGCACGAGTTCGATCCGGTCTCCCTCCTCGACCGGGGTCGCCTGCAAGGCCTCCCGTGGCAGGATTGCGCGGTTCCGCTCCACCACCACCATCCCCGGGTGGAGCTCCAGGGACCGGAGAAGCCCCGCCACGGTGAGCCCCGCACCGACCGACCGGACCTCGCCGTTGAGCACGATGGTCACGAGTTCGCCCGGATTGCCCGACCCGGATCGCGGTGTCGTCATCGCTCTCCCTCCTCCCGGAGAACCTGAAGGTAGCGCGACACGGCCGCCGGAGGGTCGGCCGCGCGCCATACCCCGCTCAGGACCATCACCCCGTGCGCCCCCCGGGACAGCACGGCCGGCACCTCCGCGGGCGTGATCCCGCCGATGGCGATCACGGGAAGGTTGCCGCAATGGACCGCGCGGCCCAGCGCCTCCGAACCGATGGCGGGACGCCCGGGGTGCGAACGCGTGGGGTAGACCGCGCCCAGGACGAGATAGTCCAGCTCCCCGCCGCGGTAGTCGCGCGCCTGCTGCGGCGCGTGTATGGACCTGCCCACCCGCAGCTTCGGCCCTGTCATCCCGCGGACGAGCGCCGCGGGCAGAGAGTCCTCCCGCAGGTGAACGCCGCCGGCGCCCGCCGCCATCGCCACATCGACCCGATCGTTCACCACGATCAGCGTCCCGGTCTCGCGCGACAGCTCGGCAAGCCGGGATGCGGCCTCGAAGAGGTGGCGCACAGGGGTCGTCCTCGTTCTGAGGTGCAGCGCCATCGCGCCGCCTCCCGCCTCGAGCACCGGCCGGATGCGCGCCGGGAAGTCCCCGGAGGCGACCAGGTCGTCCACGGCGATGATGTGCAGCCGCGGCAGTGAGCCGGACGCGCGCCCTGCCGACCCGGCGCCACGCCGCTCCTGGTGCTCACGCGGGCTCATCGGCGGCATCCTACACAAGGCGCTCGCCGAGCCGCGGCCCGCGGCCTCGCAGCCAGGCCGCCGCTTCCATGCGCCGCTTCCCGGCGGGCTGCACTTCGCCGACCCGCACCACCCCGCTCCCCGCCGCGACCAGGAGGCCGGAAGCGGGGTCGGCTCCCACGACCTCTCCCGCCTCGCCTCGCCGCACCACCGCCGCCGACCCTTCACCCTCGCATACGACCGACGGGGAGAACACCTTCACCGGCTCGCCGTCGCGCAGCGTCCACGCCCCGGGGAGCGCGTCCATGCCGCGGATGTGGTTCGCCACCGCACGGGCGTCCAGCGTCCAGTCGACCCGGGCCGACCGGCGGTCCACCTTGGGTGCGTATGTGGCGCGGGCGTGATCCTGCTCGACCTCCTCCACATCTCCCGACTCCACACCGTCCAGCACCGCCGCCATGAGCCGCGCGCCCATCCCGGCAAGGTGCCGCGACAACGACGACGCCGTGTCATCGGGCCCGATGGCGACCGACTGGCTCGCGAGCACCGGCCCCGCATCCATCGCCTCCACCATCCGCATCACCGTAACGCCCGTGACCGCGTGACCGCGCGCGATGGCCCGGTTGATCGGGGCCGCGCCCCTGAGCTCGGGGAGGAGCGAAGCGTGGAGATTCAGCGAACCCAGGCGCGGAATGTCGAGGACCCGGCGCGTCAGGATGCACCCGTAGGCCACCACGACCGAGATGTCGGGCCTCGCGGCCCGGATCGCGCTTTCGAAGGCGTCACCGCGCGGCGCCTCGGGCGTGAAGACGCGGTATCCGCGGTCATCGGCAAAGCGGCGGACCACCGAGGGCTGCGGCTTGCGGCCCCGCCCACGCGGACGATCCGGACGCGTCACCACGCCGGCCACATCGTGCCCGCCGGCCGCCAGCGCCCGAAGCGTCGGAATCGCGAACTCCGGCGTACCCCAGAAGAGAACGTTCACCGTCCCGCCGCCGGCCTCCTCTTCACGGGCTCCCGACGCCGCGCCCCGGGTTCGCCGCCCTGGCCTTCCGCCACTTCTTGAGCAGCATGCCCCGCTTGAGCGGCGACAGGCGATCGATGAACAGGACGCCGTTCAGGTGATCCACCTCGTGCTGCAGCGCCCGCGCGAGGAGATCGTCGGCCTCGATGCGCACCGGGTCGCCATCCGGGGACAGCGCCTCGACGGTGACGCGGACCGGTCGGGTCACCTTTTCCTCGATGCCGGGGATGCTCAGGCACCCCTCCACGGCCTTGTCGGTCGCCTTGCTCGCCTCGACGATGACGGGGTTGACGAGCGCATGCACGTGCCGGCTCTCGTCCTCGTTGGTCACGTCCACGACGAGCACGCGCCGTGAAACGCCCACCTGCGGTCCCGCCAGACCGATCCCCTCGGCGTCATACATGGTGTCGAACATATCCCGGATCAGGCGCCGGGTCTCGACAGTCACACCTTCCACCGGTGCCGCCTCCTCGCGGAGGATCTTCGAGCCCAGAATCTCGATGTCCAGCAGCGCCACGGTCCGTCAGTCCGGCTGGCGGGATCGGGCTCGGCTGCCCGGCGCGGACGCATCGGCGGCTGAATGCAGCGGCGTTCCTCCCATCGGCGGCTAACTGTCCTCGATCTTGCGGGCGATGTGGCCCCTGTCGATCACGATCCGGGTGTTCTCCGCCGTCCTGATCGTCAGTTCGGCTTCGGCCGCGTGCACGATCTGGCCCAGGATGCCGCCGTTCGTCATCACGCGGTCGCCCTTTGCGAGCTGACTCAGCATCGCCTGGTGCCGCTTTTTTTCCTTCTGCTGCGGCCTGATCAGGATGAAGTAGAAGATGAAGATCATCAGCATGATCTGGAACAGCACCACGCTCATGCCGCTCGCGCCATCACGGGGAACCATCGGCGGGGCGGGCAGGGCCGCAAGGAGGGCCCCGGCTGCGGCTTGAATCGAGTTGAAGATCGGCAAGGTCATATCGTCCTTCGGGTTCGGGTCAGCTCCGGCGCGCGGCGGATCGAGCGGCCCGGTATCGTTCGAGCCAGTCGCGGCACCACATAGTAAAGGTTCCCGCGCGGATGCGTAACCGTGCCTCGCCGGCCAGCCGCAGCAGGAAGCGAAGGTTGTGGATGGAAACCAGGCGGTGCCCCAGGCGCTCGCCGGCCACGAGGAGGTGGCGGATGTAGGCGCGGTCGTATCCGCGGCAGGTGTAGCAGTCGCATTCGCGGTCGATGGGGTCGCGGTCGAGCCGAAACCGGGCGCCCTTCAGGTTGATCTGACCGTCGTCGAGGGCCCAGGCGGTGCCGTGGCGGGCGTTTCGGGTGGGGGCCACGCAGTCGAACATGTCGCAGCCGCGGGAGATGGCCTCGAGGAGGTCGTCGGGATAGCCCACGCCCATCAGGTAGCGCGGCCGATCGCGGGGCATGATGGCATCCAGCAGGGAGAGGGTCCGCCACATGTCGGGCTTGGGCTCGCCGACGGAGAGGCCGCCGATCCCGAATCCGGGCCAGTCGCCGAGCTCCATGACCTGTTCCAGGTGCCGGGCACGCAGGTCATCGTACACGTTGCCCTGCAGCACGGGAAAGAGGGCCTGCCGGGCGGGGGCGCCGTCCTCCGCCTCCTCGAATCTGGCGCGGCAGCGCTCCAGCCACGCGAGCGTCCTGCGGTTGGCGATCTCCGCCTCGGCATGGGTGACGCCAGCCGGCGCGCATTCGTCGAAGGCCATGACGACGTCCGCCCCGAGGAGCCGCTGGACGTCCATCACGCGCTCGGGGGTAAAGTGGTGGCTGCTTCCGTCGATGTGGCTCTGGAAGGTGACGCCATCGTCCGTGATCTTGCGGATTCGGGCCAGCGAGAACACCTGGAAGCCCCCCGAATCGGTCAGGATCGGGCCCTTCCAGCGCATGAAGTCGTGCAGCCCCCCCAACTCGGCAACCACGTCGGCGCCGGGACGGAGGTAGAGGTGGTACGTGTTGGCCAGGATCATGGAGGCACCGGCGGCGTGGAGCTCTTCCGGCGACACTCCCTTGACGGTGCCCAGCGTACCGACGGGCATGAAGGCCGGGGTCTCGACGGCACCGCCGGGCAGGGTGAGTTGTCCTGCCCTGGCCTGGCCGTCGACCGCGTCGAGGGTGAAGCGGGCGCCGCCCATGACGGCGCTCACGGAAGCACCGCCATGGCGTCGCCGTAGGAGTAGAAGCGGTAGCCGTTGGCGACGGCAGCGTCGTAGGCGGCCCGCGCCGCCTCGATGCCCGCGAAGGCGGCGACCAGCATCAGCAGGGTGGAGCGCGGCAGGTGGAAGTTGGTCACCAGGCAGTCCACGGCGCGGAAATCGTAGGGTGGAAGGATGAAGAGGTCCGTGCGTCCGGGGCCGGGCCGAATCCGGTCGCGCCCCTCGGCGGTGCTCTCGAGGGTGCGCACCACGGTGGTCCCCACCGCCCAGACCCGTCCTCCCCTCTCACGGCAGCGCCGGTACTCCGCGGCCGCCTCTCCGGGCACGACGTAGTGCTCCGCGTCCATGACGTGGCGCGACGGGTCGTCCACCTCGACGGGCCGGAAGGTCGCGGTCCCCACATGGAGGGTGACCGCGGTTTGGCTGACGCCCCGCGATGCGATCTCGTCCAGCAGCGCCCGCGTGAAATGCAGCCCCGCCGTGGGTGCCGCCACAGACCCCTCGCTGCGCGCGTACACCGTCTGGTAGCGTTCGCGGTCGATGGGCTCCTCGTCACGGTCGAGATAGGGTGGCAGCGGGACGCGCCCGAACCGCCGCACCGCGTCGGCCACCGGAATGTCGCTTTCGAGGCGCACGATGCGGCGGCCATCCGGACACGCTTCGAGCACCCTCACCGAGAAACCGGGCGCGACGGTCAGCATGCGGCCCGGCTTGAGCTTCCTGCCCGGGCGGACCAGCGCTTCCCACACACGCTCATCGGCGCCCGCCGCCGGGCGCAGCAGGAGTACCTCGCCGGCGGCGCCGGTGGGTTTGCGGCCGAGCAGCCGCGCCGGAAACACCCGGGTGTCGTTCACCACCATGGCGTCGCCCGCCTCCATGAACGCGGGCAGGTCCCGGAAGCGGCGATGTTCGATGCGGCCCGTCGCGCGGCTCAGCACCAGGAGGCGCGAGTCGGCCCGGCGCTGCGACGGATATCGCGCGATGCGCCCGGGAGGCAGGTGATACTCGAATTCGGCGGTCGATGGATCCCTGCCGGAGCCGGCGGCGGGACGTAGGCTCCAGGCGTTGGTCAACTCAGTTGAACAGGTTCGGATGAGCGGGATTCGGACCGCCCCCGGAACCTTCGGATTCGTCAGGCTCGGGCAGCCCCAGGATCCGGTAGGCCTTGGGCGTCGCGATCCGGCCGCGCGGTCCGCGCATGAGGAAGCCCTCCTGGATGAGGAAGGGTTCATAGACTTCCTCGATGGTGCCGGCATCCTCGCCGAGGGCCACGGCGAGCGAATTCAGACCCACGGGACCGCCTTCGAACTTCTGAACGATCGTGCCGAGGATGCGCGTGTCCATCGAATCGAGGCCGTATTCGTCGACATCCAGGATTTCAAGGGCGCGGCGGACGACGGGGACTTCGAGGATGCCGTTGGCGCGCACCTGCGCGAAGTCGCGCACCCGCCGGAGCAGCCGGTTGGCGACCCGTGGCGTGCCGCGCGCGCGTTCAGCCAGCTCGCGGGCGCCCTCGGGGGTGGCCGCTATGCCCATCAGGTCCGCGCTCCGTTCGATGATCGCGGCCAGATCCCGCGCCGGGTAGAAGTCGAGCCGCTCGGTGATCCCGAAGCGGGCGCGCATGGGCGCCGTGAGCAGGCCGAACCTCGTGGTGGCTCCCACCAGGGTGAAGGGCTCGACCGCCATGGTCATGGTCTGCGCCCTGGGTCCGTCGGACAGCCGCACCTCGACCTTGAAGTCCTCCATGGCCGGATACAGAAACTCCTCGATGACGGGGCGCAGCCGGTGGATTTCGTCGATGAAGAGGATGTCGCCCCGTTGGAGGTTGGTGAGCGCGCCGACGAGATCCGCGGCCTTCTCGAGCACCGGGCCGGAGGTGGTCGTGATGTTGACCGACATCTCGCGCGAGAGCAGCATGGCCAGGGTGGTCTTGCCGAGGCCGGGCGGGCCGTGAAAGAGGATGTGATCGAGGGGCTCGCCGCGCTCGATGGCGGCCTCGATCGAAATCTGGAGCCCCTGTTTCACCTTTTCCTGGCCGACGAAGTGGTCGAGGCGCTCGGGACGCAGCGAATACTCCGAGCGCGCCTCGTGCGGCAGGATCTCCGGCGTGGTGATCTCGGTTCGCTTCGTCATCGGATCATCGGTCGCGGCCGCGCCGCGAGAGCACGTGGCGTATCAGTTCTTCACTGCTCTCGAAGGTCGCATCCCTGATCGCCTCCCGCACTGCCGAGTCCGCTTCCGTGAATCCGTAGCCCAGGCTGACCAGGGCCGAAATCGAGTCCGCGGCGATCTGATTCGCGGGGCCCTCCCCGGCGGGAACGATCGCAAGGTCGCGGACCTTGTCGGCCAGTTCCAGAATGAGGCGCGCCGCCGTCTTCTTCCCGAGCCCCGGAATCTGCACGAGCACCGGGACGTCCTTCTCGGCCAGCGCCCGCGCGAGCCGGCGCGCCTCGTAGGTGCTCAGCATCGACATCGCGAGTCGCGGGCCCACCATCTGGACGGTCATCAGAAGCCGGAAGAGCCCGCGCTCCGTTTCGCTCAGAAAGCCGTACAGGCTGGGGACATCGTCACGCACGACGTACTCGGTGCGCAGCTCGAGATTCGATCCCGCCGCGGGGAGCCGCCGGAAGACGCTGAGGGGGACGTGGAGCTCGTATACGACCCCACCCTCGGTGAGGACCTCGACCCGGTCGATCTCGCTGCCGAGGAGCTCGCCCCTGATCCGGCTGATCACGGCGCCGCCACGCCCGTCACCCCGCCGCTTTCGGTGCTCACGCGGGTCTCTCCGCGGCCCGCCCGGCCTCGTGGAAGGGCAGCAACCCCGTAAATGCGTGACAGAGGGCCGCGGCGATGCCATCGGCCGCATCGCTCGGCCTGGGCTCGGTGCGCAGGCGAAGGTGACGGCGCACCATGTAGGCGACCTGGTCCTTGGCCGCGGCACCCGTCCCCACGACGGCCTTCTTGATCTCGCGCGGCGCGTACTCCACCACCTCCACCCCCTTCTGAGCCGCGGCCAGTATGATCGCGCCGCGGGCCTGGCCGAGTGTCAGCGCGCTGCGCACGTTCTTCCCCTGGAAGACGTTCTCGATCGACAGGGCCGCCGGCTCGAACTCGGCGAGCAGCGCCGCAATTCCTTCATGAATCTCCATCAGGCGCGTCGGCAGCGGCGCCTTCGCCGATGTCCGGATCACGCCGCACTGGAGCAGCCGGGCCTGCCGCCTGGCATCCACCGAAACCACGCCGAAACCGGTGACCGCCGTACCGGGATCGACACCGAGCAACACGCAGCCGCGATCATCGCCGCCCTGCTTCACAGCGCCCGCGCGAGCACCGACGCGTCCAGGTCGGCGTTGGAGTGCACCTGCTGCACGTCGTCGTGGTCGTCGAGGGCGTCGAGAAGCTTCAGGAGACGCTCCCCGGCCCTCCCGCCGACCCCGACCTCGTTCTTCGCAACCATCGTGATCTGCGCGGACGCGACGGCAAGTCCGGCCTCGACCAGCGCCCCCCGCACCTCGTGCAGCGATCCCGCGTCGGTCGCGACCACGTACTCGCCGCCTTCGCTGCGCACGTCGTCGGCCCCGCCCTCGACCGCAGCCTCGAAGACCGCGTCCTCGTCAACGCCATCGCCCGACACGTAGATCACTCCCTGCCGGTCGAACTGCCACGCCACCGAACCGGCCGTCCCCAGGTTGCCCCCGTTCTTGTCCAGCAGGTGGCGCACCTCGGCCACCGTGCGCTTCTGGTTGTCCGTCAGCGTCTCGATGTAGAGCGCGACGCCGCCCGGCCCGTATCCCTCGTAGACGATCTCCTCGTAGGTGACCCCCTCGAGTTCGCCGGTGCCCCGCTTGATCGCCCGGTCGATGTTCTCCTGCGGCATGTTGCCCGCCTTCGCCGCATCGACGGCCAGCCGCAGCCTGGGGTTGAAGTTGGGGTCGCCCCCACCCGACCGCGCGGCAACGGTGATTTCGCGGATGAGCTTGGTGAACATCTGGCCGCGCTTCTGATCGTTGACGGCCTTCTTGCGCTTGATTTGCGACCACTTGCTGTGTCCCGCCACAGCGCCTCCATGGGGTCCGGGTCGATCCGGCATCCGTCGGACGGGCCACCCACCCGCTCGACACGGCCAACCTCAAATATAGTCCGCTTCATCGAAGAGACGTATTATATCTGCAGGGGTGCTGGAAACGATGTCAGCTTCCCTTCGTAGAATGAACGTCAGCAGTCGCCCAATATGCTCGCCACGCCACCACATCAGAAGCCGATCAAGTCACGACTTCCTGCCACCGCCGTGCGTGCGACATGCGCACTGGCAGTCACCGTCCCGCTCCTTGCTGCGCAGCTGGCAGCCCAGGAAGTGGACGAGACGACCGGCACCATCGTCGGGCTCGTGTACGACAGCACCATGAGCACACCCCTGGCCAACGCCAACGTTGCGGTGGTCGGGACGAACGCCCTTGCCAAGTCGGACGAGAACGGAGAATTCCGGATCGACGGCGTGCCCGTGGGGGACCAGACAGTGGTGTTCTTCCATCGCCGGCTGGGCACGCTCGGCGTGAGCGCGACCCCGCTGCAGGTGCAGGTAGCGGACGAGGCCATTTCCGAGGCCTATCTGGCCATTCCCTCACGGGCCACGATCCTGTCGGCCTGGTGTTCCGCCGAAGAAGGCAATGGGGACACCTCGATCGGCGGCATCGTCACCGACGCGCTGACCGGAGTCCCCCTGCCGAGAGCCAGAGTGGTTGCCCAGGGCGACCCCGTCGGGGTGTTCCAGCGACCGCGGGTGGTTCAGGAAGTGCGCACGGAGAATTCGGGTGAATACCGGCTCTGCAACCTGGATTCCTCCGAGGAGCTGACGATCGCCGTGGTCTTCGGCAGCAGCCAGGCCATGCCCTACGCGCTCACCGAATCCGGTCCCCAGATCTTCGACGTTACGATTCACATCTCGGATCCCGTGACGATCACCGGCTCGGTCCTCGACTACGCCACCGGGACCCCGATCCCCGGGGCCCATGTGCAACTGATCGGCTCGGACCACTCCGAATTCACCGACGCCGCGGGCAAGTTCGGATTTTCCATGATCCCGCCGGGCAAGCAGATCATCGAGACTGCGGTCCTGGGATACGCCCCGAGGGTCGATTCGCTCACCGTGTTCAGCAATGAAGCCCTGGGGCTGGAGATCCTTCTCGCCACGGAGGCCATCGCTCTGGATCCGCTGGTGGTTACCGGCCGCAGGGAGGAGCGGGTATTCACAACGACGGGGACCCGCTTCTCCGGGCTGACCGAGGCGCAGGTCGACTCGATCATCCCCCGGGTGCTGGACTTCGCGTCGATGGCGCGGGCCGCGCGGGCCCCGGGCGTGCAGATCTACGAGACGACGATGGCCAACGCCTTCGGCGACCCGCAGGTGGGCGTATGCGTCGAGATGACCCGGAACCGGGGGGGCGGGGCCAATACCTGCAACATGGTCGAAGTCCGGATCAACGACGGACCCGTTCCCGAACCGTCCTTCTTTCTGCTGGACATGAATCCACAGGACGTGCGCCGCATTCAGTTCATTACTCCGTTGGAAGCCGGACTGCTCTACGGCGACCGCGGGGCAAACGGGGTGCTGCTCATCTACACCCGGTAGCGGTCGGCGTCAGTCCCGCTCCTCGGCCTCCGCCACGATCTTGGCGACGCGCATCGGCGGCACGAAATCGTATCCCAGCATCTTGCGCCGGTGGTGGCCCCGGCCCTGGGTGATCGAGCGCAGCGCCGACGCGTACTTGTAGAGTTCGGCCTCCGCCACCTGCGCCCGGATCACGGTAGTCCCCCCCAGCGGGTCCATGCCGAGCACCCGGGCCGACCTGCCGTTCAGGTCGCCCATGATGTCGCCGACGTATTCGTCCGGCGCTTTCACGGTGACCTCGACGATCGGTTCGAGAAGCGCCGGCTTGGCCTTCTCGGCCACGTTCCTGAAGGCGTATGAACCGGCCACCTTGAAGGCGATGTCCGACGAATCCACCGAATGGTAGGATCCGTCGTAGCACTCGGCCTCGAAGTCCACCATGGGATATCCGGCGACGACGCCCTTGGTGGCCGCCTCCTGAATCCCGCGGTCGACGGAGGGCACGTACTTGGTGGGGATCACGCCGCCCTTGATCGAGCTGATGAACTCGTACCCCTCACCGCGCTCCCTGGGGCGCAGCCTGACCCAGCAGTCGCCGAACTGGCCGCGGCCGCCGGTCTGCTTCTTGAATCGGCCCTGGCCCTCGGCGGGTGCCGTGAGGGTCTCGCGGTAGGCGATCCTCGGCGTCTCGGTCTCGACCGACACGCCGTATTTCCGCTTCATGCGCTCGAACTGAACCATGAAGTGGAGTTCGCCCATCCCCCGCGCGATGGTCTGCCGCAACTCGGGATTGAACTCGGCCTCGAAGGTGGGATCCTCGTCGTGCAGCCGGCTCAGGGCCTCGCCAAGCTTGTCCTCGTCCGCCCGGGCCGCCCCGCGAACCGCCACGGAGATGTCGGGCTGGGGAAAGATCACGCCTTCGAGCGTGACAGCGTTGCCCGGCGCCGCGAGCGTGTCGTTCGTCCGCGTGGACTTGAGCTTGGCCACGACGCCGATGTCCCCCGCGTAGAGCGCCTCGACATCCACGCGTTCCTTGGCCTGGGGAATCGCGAGATGATTGATGCGCTCGCTCGCCCCCTGCCCGATGTTCCGGAGTTCGGTGCCGTTCGTCACCATTCCCGAGTAGACGCGGAAGAGTGACAGCTCGCCTACGTGCGGCTCGGCGCTGGTCTTGAACACCAGGGCGGTCGCGGCTTCATCGGGGGCCGCGCGCAGGTTCACGGTGTCGCCATTGGCACCTGTTGCCTGCACCCCGCCTCCCTTTCCGGGATGGGGCACCAGATCCACGAGCTTCTGCATGAGCGCCCCGACTCCGAACGACTGCTCGGCGGCCCCGCAGAGGACGGGAACGACCTCACCCTCGGCCATCGACATGGCCAGCGCGCCGATCAGTTCCTCCTGGGGGATCTCCTCTCCTTCCAGATACCGGTCCAGGAGGTCCTCGTCGGTGGTTGCGAGGGTTTCCATCAGCTCGGTGGACCAGTTTTCCACTTCGTCCGCGACCTCGTCCGGGACCGGAACCTCCTCGTACTCTCCGGTCAGCGTGCCCGCCTTGTAGACGTGGGCCTTGCCCGACAGCAGGTCCACGATGCCGCGGAAGCCGGCCTCCGCACCGATCGGGATCTGCAGCGGCACGGCGCCCGGTGCCAGCTTTTCCTTCACGTCATCGAGCGCGGACGAGAAGTTGGCGTGCGCCTTGTCCATCATCGAGACGAAGATCATGCGCGGGATCTCGCGCTTCTCGCACAGCTCCCACATCATCTCGGTTCCGACCTCGACTCCCGCCGATGCACCCACCGTGACGAGAGCCGTGTCCGCCACGCGCACCGCGGCCGTGGCCTCTCCCACGAAATCCATGTAGCCCGGAGTGTCGAGGAAGTTGATCTTCGTCCCGTCGTGGATCGCGTGGGCCACCGTGAGCTCCAGGGACATCCCGTGGCTCTTCTCCTCGGGGGTGGTCATCGTGAGCGCCGAACCATCGCCCACACTGCCCTTCCGCCGTGAGGTTCCCGACGCGAAGCACACCGCGTCGATCAGCGTCGTCTTCCCCGATCCTCCGTGCCCGAGGACTACCACGTTGCGAATGTCTTCCGTTCTGAAGGACTTGGCCGCGGCCATGCCACCTCCTGTTCAATCCTGTGAGCCGTCTCGTTAAGGCCACGCATTGTAGAAACCCCGTCACGGACGGGTCAAGGAGACCCGCGAGTCAGCGTGCGCGCGCCGGGCCCTTGCGCCGGGGTCAGTTGGCGCGGGTCTGCCGGGATACCCGGTCCAGCAGGTCGCGCTCCTCCGGGGTAAGGGAATTGATCCCTTCCGACGAGATCTTGTCGAGCACCGCGTCCACCCGGTCGAGTTCGGCCTGCTCCCTGGCCGACCGCTTCTCGGCGCTTTGCCGCTCGAACACCTCGATGACTCTGGGCGACTCGGAACGGGGTTTCTTCCTGCCCGAGGCCCGCGGCCCCTCCCTCCGCCTCAACAGATCCGCGAGCTTGAAGCCCCGGTTCTGCCCCGGCCGGCGACGGGCCGCGCTGCCCGGACTCCGCCTTCCGGTGCGGCGCGACCCCGCCGCGCGAGCGCCAGGACCCCAGTCGGCCGGCGCTGCGCTGCTTCGCCCGGATCCCGGCATCAGACCGCTCTGCAACAGCAGGAATCCGGCGATGGCGCCGCCCAGATGCGCCAGGTGAGCCACTCCGTCGCGCGCGGGACCGATTGCGCTGGCAAAGCTCAGCGCCACCATGAAGATGACCAGCCACTTCACCTTGACCGGCACCAGACCCCAGATGTACACGGTCGCATTGGGCCAGATCATCGCGAACGCCAGGAGGAGTCCGTAGCACGCCGCCGAGGCCCCAACGATCGAGGCGCCGGAGAAGGCGAAGCTGAGCAGCACCCCGCCCAGTCCGCAGATCAGGTAGAACTTGATGAAAAGGTCCGAACCCCACCTCGATTCGAGGGGCGGTCCGAAGAAGAAGATGAACAGCAGGTTCATGAGCAGGTGCCAGAGCCCCGCGTGCACGAACATGTAGGTCAGCATGCCCCAGGGCCGGGTCAGGAGCCGGCCTGGCGAGAAGGCGAAGAGGTCGGCCATCGGGCCGTACCCGACCACGACGGTTACGAGGAAGACGGCCGCGTTGGCGATCAGCAGCCTCTTGACCCACGGCGTGACGCGCATCCCGCCCGGGGCGCCGCCAAAGGCCGTCGGGGGCGCTTGACTGAATCTCACGACCCTGCTCCCGTCCATGCCGGGCGCCGGGTCCCGGCGTTCAGTCCCATAATACAAATACGTTCGCAGAGCTCCGGGAATTCAATGCCGGCCGCCCGGGCCGATTTGGGCAGAAGGCTGTTCCCGGTCAGACCCGGCAGCGCGTTGGCCTCCAGGCACCAGGCCCGGGCATTTTCGTCCACCATGAAATCGACGCGCGAGTACTGCTCCAGGCGCAGGGCGCGGTGCACCGCCAGCGCGGTGGACTGCAGCGTCCGGGTCAGTTCCGGCGGGATCCGGGCGGGCGCCGTTTCGATCGCCATGCCCTGCTCGTACTTGCAGTCGAAGTCGAAGAGTTCGCGGACCGGCTCGATCTCGACCACCGGCAGGGGCTCGTCCCCCAGGATGCCGACCGTGAACTCGCGCCCCTCCACGTACGCCTCGTACATGACGGCATCGTCCCCATGGCCCGCCACCTCGGTGGCCGCATCCAGTTCGCGGACCGACCGTGCGAGGACCAGGCGGACCGAAGATCCGCCCGAAACCGGCTTGACGATCACGGGCAGCCCAAGTCGGTCCGCTACGACGGCGCCAGGGGCCCTGCCGGTGATCCAGTCTGGGGTGGCAGTGCAGGCGTGGCGCAGGAGCCGCTTGGTGAGATCCTTGTCCATCGCCAGCGCGCACCCGGTCGGCCCGCTGCCGGCGTAGGGGATGCCCGCGGTCTCCAGCAGCGTCTGAACGGTGCCATCCTCTCCGGCCCCGCCGTGCAGGGCGAGGAAGACCACGTCGGCCGCGGCGAGCGACGGTTCGCGCGCGATCACCTCGGCGTCCGGGAGGGCGGCCGGATTGCGCGGCGCGGGAACCGGCAGCCCGGCGCGGCCGATCCCGGCGGCGAGGATGGCGCGCTCCTGCTCCCGGGACAGCGGCCCCGCGGCGGAATCGATGCTCGTGACGTGGTGACCCGCCAAGCGGAGAGCGGCGGCGACCTCGCACCCGCTGGCCAGCGACACCTCGCGCTCTTCGGAGCTGCCGCCAAGCAGCACGGCCACGCGCAGGGGCGTCGACGAGCTCATGGCGCGGCCGCCAGCGAACGAACCAGGTCGTGCCGCGTGAGAATGCCCTCGAGGGCTCCGCCGGCACGGATGAGGACGGCCTGCGCGCCCCCCGTCAGCAGCCGCGTGGCGGCGTCGACGTCGGCGCCTTCGTCGAGGACGGGATACGGTTTCCCCATGACCGCCTCGACATCGGTCTCCAGGAGCGACCGGTCGGATAGCACCGCGGACATCAGGCGGCGTTCCGACACGCTACCCACGCATTCGCCGTCGACGACGACGGGCAGCTGCGAGATGTTGTGGGAGGACAGTGTGGAGATCGCGACCCGGATCGGCGTGGAGGGGGTCGCGGCCAGGAGGCGCGGGAGCCGCTCGAACTTGGCGGCCGCCATGTCGGCCACCGTCGATCTGTCGCCTTGCAGGAACCCGTTGTTGAGCATCCATTCATCGTCGTACTGCTTGGTGAGGTAGCGCTCGCCCCAATCGCACAGCACCGCGACCACGCACGCTTCGGGATCGTCGACCCTGCGGGCCTCCTCCAGCGCGGCGTGCACGATGAGGCCGGTTGAGCCGCCCACGAACAGCCCCTCCTCGGCGACCAGGCGCCGCGCCATGCGAAATGCATCGCCGTCTTCAACGACCCGGTATTCGTCCACATACTCCAGATCCAGCGTCCCCGGGATACGGTCGTTCCCCAGTCCCTCGACCTGATACGGCTTGCTCTCGCCCACCTCTCCGGTCCTGTGGAAACCCGAGATGACCGATCCGTCGGGATCGACGCCGATGACCCGGACGGCCGGATTCCGTTCCTTCAGGTACCTGCCCGTGCCGGAGATCGTGCCCCCGGTTCCCGCTCCGGCGACGAAGTGCGTAACGGCTCCTCCCGTCTGCTCCCAGATCTCCGGTCCCGTCGTCCGGTAGTGGGCGTCGGGATTGTCCAGGTTGTAGAACTGATTCGCCAGGAACGCCCCCGGCGTCTCGTCGGCGATGGTCCGGGCCCGGTTCACATAGTGGTCGGGGTGGTCCGGCGCGACGGCGGTCGGCGTGATGACCACCTCGGCCCCAAATGCGCGGAGCAGCTTCACCTTCTCCCGGCTCATCTTGTCGGGCATGGTGAAAATGCAACGGTATCCGCGGATCGCGGCGACCATGGCCAGCGCCAGGCCGGTGTTGCCGCTGGTCCCCTCGACGACCGTCCCGCCGGGACGCAGGAGCCCCCTGGATTCGGCCGCGTCGATGATGGCCACGCCGATGCGATCCTTCACCGACCCGCCGGGATTCATGAACTCGGCCTTGCCGTATACCGGAGTGCGCGTGCCCGCCGCCACCCGGTTTAGGCGGACGAGCGGGGTCCACCCCACCAGCGCGAGCACGCTGTCGCAGGGATCGACGTTGCGCATATCCCCACGGCCCGGTGGTTCGGCCCGCCGCTCGCCCCGCGCGGGGATGCTCACGGCAGCCCCTGGCTGTCGGCGCCATCGGACGATTGCGCCTCCGATTCCGATACCGAGTCGGTCTGGCCCGGTTCGGGCGGGACTTCCGGCGGCATGCCGGGATCCTTCGCGAAGTGTACCGGAATGCGCGCCCATACCTCGAGCGGCTCGCCCCCTCTCAGGGCCGGTTCGAACTCCATGATCCTGGCACCTCGAAGGGCGGCGGAGTCCAGCTCCGCGTACCCGCTGCTTTCGGCGATCACGGTACTGTCCACGTCCCCCGCTTCGTTTACCAGCACCCGCACCACCGTGGTTCCCTCCACATCCTGTCTCCACATCTCCAGCGGGTACTCGACCGGGCTGACCGCGAACCGGGGCCTGGGCCTCTCGATCTCGCGACCCAGGTCGCACGCCACGGTCAGCAACCCGGCCGCGACGCCCGGGGCGATCCTCCGGCACGCCGTGATCATTGTCGATCCGGTGCTCGCAATGCACCCTCCTGTTCCACCAGTCATCCCCCTTCCCCGGCCCGGTTGTTTCTATTCGTCCGCAGCGAGCGAACGCAGGGTATAAAGTACATTCAACGCATCGATCGGCGTCATTGTGTCGGGCTCCAGCTCGCGAAGCCGCTCGACCGCCGGGTGGGGGACCTCGAAGAACGACATCTGTTTGGCTCCGCCGCCGGCACTCTCGCCGCCGGTGTTCCCCTGCCGTCCCAGACCGGCGCTGCCGCCCGCGTGGGCCCCCTCCAGCTCGCTCAGCAGCTGCCATGCCCGCTCGATTACGCCCCCCGGCAGTCCGGCCAGGCGAGCGACGTGGATCCCGTAGGAACGGTCGGCTCCGCCCTCCTCCAGCCGCCGGAGGAAGACGATCCGCTCCCCCGCCTCCCGCACCGCCACGTTGAGGTTCCTGACGCGGTCCAGAAGGTCCCCCAGCTGCGTGAGTTCGTGATAGTGCGTGGCGAAGATCGCCTTGGCGCCGACATGGTCGTGGATGTGTTCGGTGACCGCCCACGCGATCGAGACGCCGTCGTAGGTCGAGGTGCCCCGGCCGATCTCGTCGAGCAGGATCAGGCTCCGCTGCGTTGCGCCGTGGATGATCGCCGCGGTCTCGTTCATCTCGACCATGAAGGTGGACTGGCCTCCGGCGAGGTTGTCCGATGCGCCGACGCGGGTGAAGACGCGGTCGCAAATCCCCAGCCGCGCGCTCGACGCGGGGACGAAGGAGCCGATCTGCGCCATGATCTGGATCAGCCCCGCCTGGCGCAGCACCGTGCTCTTCCCGGCCATGTTCGGCCCGGTCAGGATCGCGATGCGCGCGTCCTCGTCGAGACGCAGGTCGTTGGGGATGAAGTCGTTGCGGGGCATCATCGTCTCGACCACCGGATGGCGGCCGGCCGCGATGTCCATTGTGAATCCCGTTGTGACTTCCGGGCGCACATAGCCGTTCCGATCGGCAGCATCGGCAAGCGCGGAGAGCGCGTCCAGGGTCGCGATGCGCTCCGAGGTCTCCTGGATTCGGGGGACGGCGAGGGCCAGTTCTCCCCGCACCCGCAGGAAGAGGCTGCGTTCGAGGTGGGCGATCCTGTCCTCGGCGTCGAAGACCTTTTCCTCCCACTCCTTCAGCTCGGGTGTGAAATAGCGCTCGGCGTTCGCCAGCGTCTGCTTTCGCACGAAGTGGTCGGGGACCCGGGAGCGGTTCGCGTGGGTGACTTCGAGGTAGTACCCGAACACCTTGTTCTGGCCGACCTTCAGCGAGGTGATCCCGGTTCGCTCGCGCTCGCGCGCCTGAAGCCCGGCGATGAAGTCTTCGGCGTTGTCGCGGATTTCGCGCAAGTCATCCAGTTCCGAGTCGAATCCCCTCCGGATCACCCCCCCTTCGCCCAGCGAATGCGGTGCGTCCCCGGAGATGGCGTTCGCGATTGTGGTCTCGACCTCGTCCAGGGTGTCGAGGTCGGCAACGAGTCCCACCACGATCTCGCTCCTGAAGCCGGCGCCGGCACTCACGACCGCGGGCAGCTGTCGCACGGACTGCCCGAGCGCCAGCACCTCCCTCGGGGTGGCTCGGCCCGACCCGATCTTGGTGGCAAGCCGGTCCAGATCCCGAATCCGGGAGAGCGCGGTGCGCAGTCCGGCCAGCTCCTCGGGAGCCTCGAAGAGCTCCGCCACGCCTCCCTGTCTTGTCCAGAGCTCGTCCTCGTCCAGGAGCGGCCGCAGCACCCAGCTTCTTAGCAGACGCGCCCCCATCGGCGTGGTCGTGCGATCGAGCACCGACAGCAGGCTGGCCTGGCTCTGGTCGGGCATCAGGGGCTCGACCAGTTCGAGGTTGCGTCTGGTCATGGAGTCGAGCGCCATGACCCGGTCCGGGCGCTGGATTCTGGGTGGGAGGAGGTTCTCGAGCGCTCCGGGCCTGATCTCCTCCACGTAGGCGACCAGGGCGCCGGCGGCGCGGACGAGCAGTTCGTCGCCGGGCTCGAAGCCGAAGCCGTCGAGGGAGTGGACCCCGTAGCGGCGGGTCAGCTCGTCGCGCGCGGTGGCGAGGTCGAAGATCCAGTCGGCGCGCGCGGTGCGCATGGCGGGGCCGAGTTGGTCCAGCTCCGGATCGAGCGACTCGGGCACCAGCAGTTCGCTTGGCTCAAGGCGCGCAAGTTCGTCGTCCAGATCGGACCGGGCAGCTTCCTCGACGACCAGGTGCCCTGTGGAAACGTCGATCGCCGCCAGTCCCGTTTCGGCGTCCCGGGCAACGAGCGCCACAATGAAGTTGTTGCGGTTGGCCTCGAGCAGCGCGTCCGAGACCACCGTGCCCGGCGTCACCGTCTCCGTTACCTCCCGGCGCACGATTCCCCTGGCCTCGGCCGGGTCCTCCACCTGATCGCAGATCACCGCCTTCCGCCCCATCGCGACCAGGCGGTTCACGTACTCCTCCAGCGCCTTGGCCGGGACGCCCGCCAGCGGCACACGCTGCGCGGCACCGTTGTTGCGGGAAGTCAGGGTCAGGCCAAGGAGGCGCGAACCCTCTTCGGCGTCTTCGCAGAAGAGTTCGTAGAAGTCGCCCACGCGGAAGAACACGAGATCGTCGGGATGGCGGGACTTGACCTGCCGCCACTGCCGCATCAGAGGGGTGTCGGAGCCGGTGGGCGGGCGCAAGGTCGGGGCTCCCTCTCAGGCCGGCGAGAAGCGCCGGAGGCGATTGGCGTTTGCAACGACCGTCACCGAACTGAAGGCCATGGCCGCGCCGGCGATCATGGGGGACAGCAGGATGCCGAGCGATGGATAGAGCGCCCCCGCCGCCACCGGTATGCCGACCACATTGTATGCGAAGGCACCAACAAGGTTCTGCACGATGTTGCGGTGCGCCGCCCGGGAGATGCGAATCAGCGTCTCGACACCGCGAAGCGAATCGCCCAGCAGCGCCGCGTCGCCGGTCTGCAGGGCGACGTCCGTCCCGCCGCCCATCGCTACGCCAACGTCGGCTGCCGCCAGGGCGGGGGCGTCGTTGATCCCGTCGCCGACCATCGCGACCACACTGCCGCGGCCGCGAAGCGCCTCGACCACGGCGGCTTTCTCGGCGGGCGATACGCGGGCCCGCACGCTCGTGATTCCCACCTGGGCCGCGATCCGGTCGGCGGCGGCCTCGTGGTCGCCCGTGAGCATCGCGACCTCGACGCCCAGTTCACGCAGGCGCCCGATCGCCGCCGCCGCCCCCGGACGCACCCCGTCGACGAGCCCGAACACACCCGCAACCACCCCATCGACCGCCACCGCCACGGGCGTAGCCCCCTCCCCCGCAAGGCGCGCCAGGTGCTCGCTCACCGGCTCGGTGTCGACCCCCGCCTCGCTCAGGAACAACGGCGAGCCGGCCATCACCCTTCGCCCGGCGACAACGGCCGAGACGCCGCGCCCCGGATGCGCCGCGAAGTGATCGGCGGCCGCCGGACCGCGGCCACGCTCACGAGCATGCTGCACAATGGCCCGGGCGGCGGGGTGCTCCGACGAGGCCTCCACCCCGGCGGCCATCGTCAGCAGATCGTGCGTGTCGAAGTCCCCTGCCGCGGCCGCGTAGCACACCTGCGGCCGCCCCATCGTAAGGGTGCCCGTCTTGTCCAATACGACCGTGTCCACCCTGTGCGCGCGCTGCAGTGCTTCGCCGTCGCGGATCAGGACACCGTGCGCCGCCGCCTTGCCGATGGCGATCATGACCGAGATGGGCGTGGCCAGACCCAGCGCGCACGGACACGCAATGACAAGGACGGCGACGGCCGTCACCACCGCGAAGTTGAACCCGGGCTCGGGTCCGGCGACGTACCAGATCGCGAAGGTCAGCACGGCGACCAGGATCACCGCCGGAACGAAAACGCCGGCCACGGCATCGACCGTCCGCTGGATCGCGGGCTTGCTGCCCTGGGCCCGCCGGACCATGTCCACGATGCGGGCCAGCACCGTATCCTCGCCCACTTTCGTCGTTTCGACGGTGAGCGCGCCCGTCGCGTTGACGGTTCCGCCCACCACTTCGTCGCCGGGGGACTTCCTCACGGGTACGCTCTCGCCGGTGAGCATGGACTCGTCGACCTCGCTCACGCCGCTGCGAACCCGTCCGTCCAGAGGTACGCGCGCGCCCGGCCGGATCATCAGGAGGTCGCCGGGAACCACCTCGTCGAGGGAAACGGTTTCAGTCCCGCCGGGTCGGATTCTCTCCGCGGTCTCCGGTGCCAGATCCAGCAGCGCTCGCAGCGCCCGCGAGGTTCGCCCCCTGGCCCGCGCCTCGATGGCCTGGCCCAGAACCACCAGTGTGATGATCACCGCCACGGCCTCGTAGAAGGGACGGCCGCTGCCCGCCGGGAAGAGCTCGGGCGCCAACAACACGGTCGTCGAATACAGCCACGCCGCTCCCGTGCCCAGGGCGACCAGCGTATCCATGTTCGCCGCCCGCCGCCTGCCAGCCGTCCATGCGCCCACGAAGAAGCGCCGTCCGACGTACAGCAGGATCGGCAGTGTGAGCAGAGCCGAGAGCCACCAGGCGATACGCATCGCATCGCCGGTCGGGGACGGCAGCCCCGGCACCATCTCCATGTGCCCGATCGCCACCACCGGGAGCCCGAAGACCACCCCGGCACGGAAGCGCCGCATCAGGTCGCGGTGTTCGAAGTCCCGCTCATCGTCGCGAGCGCGTGCCGCGTCCATCTCGGCACCGGCCCCGGCGAGCACCTCCGCACCGTACCCCGCGCCCTCGACCGCGCCGACCAGCGCCTCCTCCCCGGCCGCCGCCGTAGCGCTTACCCGCGCCATCTCCTCCACGAGGTTGACCCGCGCGTCCTCCACACCATCGACCGCTGTCAGCGCCCGCTCGACCGTGGAAACGCACGACGCGCAGTGCATGCCCCGGATCCGCAGTTGAATCTCGCTGCCCGCAGCATCGGGCTTCGCCGGCACGGCCGCGGACTGCGGGTTCATGACGGCATTCTCTGGTCGGCCCCGAGCAACTGGCACCCGATCAGCCACTCCTCCAGCAGCACGTCGTCCGGAAGCGCGCTGGCCTTGAGGAGTTGATCCAGTCTGCGCAGGCGGCGTATCGCCCCCTTCAGCTCGGCTCGCTTCCACCGCCGCGCCTGGCCGACAATACCTCGAGCCGTAAAGCGCTGGTACGGCGGCAGCGCGGCGTTCAGGGCCGCCGGTCCGCCCTCCGCCGCGATTCCCACTCTCAACAGGTGAATCGAAAGACCGACGACCAGCCCGATCGCCGTCTCACCCTGGTCCAGCAGTACCTGCAGCCCGCGCATGGCCTCGTCGATTCGGCGGCTCCCCACAAGATCGAACCAGGCCCAGCGATCCTGCCGGGGCAGCTGCACGCCCCCTCGCCGCACATCCTCCACGCCGATCGAGTCCCCGGATTCCACCATATCCGCCAGCTTCCGCAAGTCCTGGGTCAGCACACCCAGATCATTTCCGGCACTCTGGGCGAGCGCCCGTGCCGCACCCAGCTCGAGCGTCGTGCCCAGTTCCTCCTCGGCCCAGGTCACCAGCCAGCCGGGGAGCGCGTCGAGCGGGACCGACCTGAACTCCACGCTCGTCGCGATCCGCGCCAGATCCTTGTAGACCCGGGCCTTCGACCGGGCCGGAATGGTGGCCTGCAGGATCAGCACCAGGCCCGGCGGGGGGTTCTTCGCGACATCCAGAATGACCTTCCTGGCCTTGGGGCTCGACGCCAGCGCCTGCGTCTCCCTGAGATGAACGACGCGCCATTCGGCCATCATGGGCGGGGTTGCGACGACGGACGCCAGCCGTTCGACGGACACCTCCGATCCCTGGAGGCGATCGAGGTTGAAATCGCGGGTGCCGGGATCGACATAACGGTCCACAAGGAAGCGGGCCGAGGCCTGTTTCCTGAACTCGTCTTCCCCGTGGAGGAAGAAGACTCCGCCTGTGCGTGCGGCGCGAAGGGGCTTGGGGATCAACCTTAGCGGTGCCAGTCAGTCTGCGAACACTGTGACGACGTGCAAGAACGCTAGTCTGGATCCACTCCCGCCGCGACCCCGGGCGTCAGGGGAACCCGCACCGGACCCGTCTGGAGCACAGGTGCCGGAGCAGACAACCTGGCCGCAGGACGCAAGGGAAGAAGCGCCGATGCGCGGCGGCTCCATGAGTAGGCGGGCATGGGCTCGACAGCCGGTGCGACCGCCGCAACCGGTGCGATCTCCACCTCTGGTGCCCCCGGATAGACCAAGGGGATCCACGCAAAGCTCCCAAGAAGTAGCGCGATCAGCACCACACCCGCCGTCGCGATCCCCGATCCGGCCGGCCCGAGCGCCATCGCCTCTCTTCTGTCCTGCTCCCAGGCGCGGTGGCGCACCGTCGTTACCGCCAGCGTGCCGTCGACGAACCCGCCCTCATCCGTACGCAGCACCGAAACGCCGGAACGGATCACCCGGTCGTAGCGCCGGCAGGACGAGCAGGCCGCCAGGTGCGCCTCCGCCCGGTCGCGGCTGCCGGGATCGAGCCGTCCGTCGCGGTAATCCGAATAGACATCGACGAACCAGCGGCAACTCGCGGGTGAGCCGGCGGGCGCGGGGTCGCTCCGACGCCAACGAAGTCGAGTGCCAGTGTGCAAGATCGCCAATTCCCGAGGTACAGGTGTTTGTGTCGTCAAATGACCGCTCCCAAAGATGGGACAGGCCGACCTGACGCGCGAACGAGGCCGATCCGGAAGACCGTCTCGCTGCATTGTATACCGCCGCGAATGCCGAGAGGTCCCTCGGGTTCCACCGGGGTACTCCCGGACC
>JAJDTB010000026.1 GCA_022827345.1 Gemmatimonadota bacterium
AGCTGGGCGACGATGCAGTGGTTGTCGAGGAGCGTTCAGGACCGGATCGAGACGCGGTCGATGGTAGACCTGGAGATCGCGGGTGGACGCGAGATGCTGGCCGAGATCGAGGAGACGACGTGGGGAGTGGGGCTGAGGGAAGTCAACGGAGAGCGGTACGTGACGCTGCCGCGCGGCACGCCGGTCCTGACGGACTTCACCGTCGACGGGCGGCCCTACGTAAAGCTGTGGAGAGAGTGAGGAAGCTGTATGACCGAGTTGGAGAGGCAGTTGACGGAGGCCTTGAAGAGGTTGTCCGCGCAGTCCGAGACGGAACGGCGGCGGCAATCCGAGCAGGTCGAAGCCTTGCGGGGGCAGGTCGAGACCTTGCTGGAGCACGTCGAGCGGCTGAGCGCGGAGAACGAAGTCTTGCAGCAGCGAACCGAGCGGCTCGACGTGCTGGCGACACGCTTGGCCGAGTATTTCGGGACATCCGCCGTCGCGAGACCGCGCGGCCTCCGTATCTGATGCGCCGTCCGGGACCGGATCGCGATCAGGGTCCGAGCCGCTGATGGCATCGAGTCGCTTGCCGCCCGAACGCCGCACAGCCCGCCGCGCCGCCGACCGCCCGTCTGGCGGAGAGGCCATCCCGGCGCGAAGTTCCAACCGCGCAGATCGTGCAGTCCATCACGAGAGGAATCGAATGATGGCACGCACGAAACGAAGTCGGCGCAGCTACGGCGCCGGCGAATGGGGCCGGAACCGGGTCCGGGTGTTCCCCGCACTTTGGACGAGACGCCCTAACCGACTATGCAGTAATGAGTTATGGGGATTGACAATCCATAGCACCCCCAGATCCATCCCACACCGCTCATCCCGTCGGCCAGCGGCCCCGAAACCGCACCCACACCCTTCCAGACGGAACGGAATAGCGCTTCAAGGACCTCCCCGGAACCCCCGGGAACACGGACGGCTAGCCGCAACGATGCATCGCCCCGCACGCCACCGCTGGCTTGTTGAGAACCGTTCGCTCCGATGATTCCGATCATCACGATGCGGAAGCCACCACAACGTATTGGACATCGAACTCGTCCACGACCCAAGTGTAGATGTTGCCGTGCTGGACCCGGATCGGACCGGCCGGCTCGAACGCGAGGCGAACGGAACCCAAATACTCGCCGTCTTCGGAGTAACGGTCGTAGAAGGTGGGCGGGCCCTTCGGCGTGACTCGCTCAACCCACAGTCGCCCCTCGTCGTCCACGAAGAGACCAACCAGAACAGGCTTGATGTCCGGCATCAGGGCAACGACCTTTTCCGCCTCCGGGCGCAGTTCGGGTCTGTCTTCGACGATGCCGCCGACATAGGCCGACCGATCCTCGTCCGTGACCCGTTGCGCAGGCAGCCCTGCTTCGATGACCCCCAGCGTGTCTCCACCCTCGCCGGTTCGGACGATCCGGTACGACGCGGTGTGCGCGCGCCAGAATCCGCCGGATGGATTCACCTCGACCAGCTCGCCCGTGCCGAAGGGAAGGGGCAGGAATCCCCAACCCGCAGGGGTGGTGTATGCGTATGACCGATAGCTGGCCTCACCGACGTAGACGGAGTCGGTGGCCCCGCTGGACAGTTCGTAGGACTTGTAGTAGCGCCGCTCGCTCCACAAGCTCAGTCCCGGCGGGGGTGGGTAGCCCGGGTCGTTGTCTCCATGGGTGGTCGTCCGCCAGTAGCGGCCCCGATTGTCGAACACTCCGTCCCAGATGTATCCGAAGCTCATGACGGGTTTGACAAACCGGCGAACCTCCTCACCCGTGGGGTTAACTCCGATGATCGTCCACTGCCTGGTGTCGTGGATCCACAAGAGGGTGTCTCCCGAGAGAAAGATCCCGTTGGCGTTCCCAATCTCGCCCGGTCCCTCGCCCCGCCGCACAATCGTCCGCAGGTATTGACCACCCGGGTCGAAGACGCGGACTTCCGCAGCCTGTTGGTCCAGCACATAGATGGTACCGTCGCTGGCACCTTGAATGCCCCGGATGTCTCCGAAGATGAGGTTGGGGTCGTCGCCCTCCAGGCTCCCGAACCTAAGGTCCACTTGGGGTTCGGTGACCTGGGGGCCGACGGAGTCGATGGCGGGAAGGGTGGGGTAGCGGACGAGGACCGCCCCGTTCGGAAGCGTCTCGCGCGTCGGATTGCCTGCCGACGATTCGGGTTCGCAGGAAGCGAGGGCGGTGACCACCGTGAGAACGAGAAAGAGGTCTGCCGGGGCTGCGGTGGGTCTGGGTTTTACACGAAACATGGTCCGATCCTCACTGGCCGGATATCAAGACACGCGGGATCAAGTCGCGCCACATTACCGACTCCTGCAGAACGTAACCCGCACCCAGCCAAAGTACCACGGCGTCCTTCGGTCAGCAGCCCAGCCCCGCGGCTTCAAGCAGCTCTTGGGCGAGCTGCGAGGGCTTCCAGCGACGCGGGCGGGCACGGCTTATGGGGTCTCAGCCAGCACACGCGATGTTGAACATCGCGGCTGGCAAGGGGAGGCACCGCTCCCCCTTGGACCCCCAGGGCATGTGATCCGCCGCCCACGCGACGACGGACCCGCTGCCGCACAGCAGAATTCCGCCCTGGTCCGCTTCGTGCCACGGCACCGGGAGGGCGGGATGGGTGGTGACGTGGAGTAGGCTCGCGCCTTACGTTGGGGCGGTGACCTGCATTCGGGACTGTCCCCTAAGCTGGGAAGCTCACCCATGAGACGAACAACGGTCGCTCTGGCCGCGATTGCGGGCTCGGTCGCGCCGCTCGGCGGCCAAGAGACGATCCAACTTCCGGTCGAAGACAGCTACTTGGAAGCCGACTTCGAGGAAAGGTTCCGGGTCGGCACGACCATGGGGGAGCCTTGGGAGCAGTTCACGTCCATCGTCAAGCTCGCGTTCGACGAGGGAGGCAACCTCTACGTCTTCGATGGAATCCTGATGGCGGGCTTGCCAGCCCAGCTTGCTATCCCGACGAGCTTGCGTGTCCTCGTCTTTGACGCGGCGGGGGGATTCCTACGGGAGTGCGGCCGGATGGGCGAAGGGCCGGGCGAGTTCAACTGGCCCAACAGCTACGTCGTCATGCGAGACGGTACGACGGTTGTGGGCAACGTCCGGAACAGGGGCTACCAGATTTTCGATCCGGCGGGCAGCTTCGTCCGCAGCGTGCGCATGCCCGAGGACATGCAGATGAACACGAACACCCAGGGTGACCCTCGCGGCGGGTACCTGCTGACCGAAGCTTCCGCGACAAGCACGCGGGGGTGGACCTCGCGACCTATTCTGAGAATGTCCCTCGCGGGCGACGTCGCGCAGGTGGAGACGGTGGCCGAAGGCTGGTTACCGGAATCTCCAGTACTCGACGCGGCCAGAACCATGGGATTCGGTTCAATCTCCACGCCCGCCATCTTTGAACCCGAGCTTCTCTACGGGGTGCTGCCGGATGGCACCATCGTGTTCAGCGATTCGTCGACTTACAGACTCAAGCTCGCGTCACCCGATGGCAGTGCGCGCGTAGAGCGTCTCATTACCCGGCCCATCAGCCCGAAGCCGGTGACCCCGGCGATACAGAGAGCTTGGCACGAACAGCAGGCCTCGGATCTGGTGCGGGCGGAGCAGGTGGGATGGACGACCCTGGGACGCGTCGATGTCCCCTTCTACCCTGAGCTTTCGGTCATCCAGGCATTGACGGTGACTTGGGACGGCGAGATCTGGGTGCAGCGGCGCGAGCAGGAGCCCGGCGACGACACTGGCCCCATTGATGTTCTGACCCCCGACGGGCGCTACATGGGGACCTATCCGGCGGGTGCGGTCGCGCTACCGGATGCCCTCGGTCCGGAGGGCTTGGCCGCGTTCATCGAAAAAGACGAAATGGATGTGGAGACAGTTGTGGTGAAGCGGCGGCGGTCGGCGCGACAATAGAAATGTCGGAGCCGACGAGGGATTGACATCGTCGGCAACCCCCTTGCGTTTCGGCGCGCGATGTCTTGGGGGGTCGAGGGGGCGGAGCCCCTCGTCAGCCCCTGCCGGGGACTCGCGAAGCGTGGCCCCAAAGGGTGGGCTGGCTGATCCACCTAACAGTGGACAAGCCAGCCCCGGCGGACGCCCGCGAAACGCTCCACTACGCCGCCCGAGACGGCGGTTGCCGTGCCGTCGCGGGCGAGCTCCTCGGCCTCGTCGCCGCCAGCCTCACGGGCTACCGGGGCAAAATCTGTTCGCCTTGCCGATAGCGGCGCTCTCCGCCGACCGCCAGTTTTCGCCCTACCTCTACCATCTACCCCTCGGGGACCCGAGATCGTCGATCTGAGGCGATCCCACGGCCCGTACAATACCCGAAGAGCCCCCGCTGCACCCGAAAACGGCCTCTGAGCCCCGTCACGGGCTGCGGCGCGTCCGATCAGGTCCCTGTGCCCGCTCTCCGGCCCGACACGTACTCCGCCCACTCGTCCATCAGCCCACGCCGCCGCTCGAACAGGTCCGTGCGGCGGTACGCCGCCTCAACCTTGTCCTTCACGACATGCGCGAGCGCCGCCTCGACGACCTCCCGGGGGTGGTCGGTCTTCTCTGCCGCCCAATCCCGGAACGACGACCGGAAGCCGTGCGCGGTCGATGGGACGGCCAACCTCTTCAGCATCTTGTAGAGCGAGGTCCCGCTGAACGGCAGTCCCGCCGGTCCGGGGAAGAGCAAGCCCTCGCCGCCGAACCGTTCGGCGGCCTCGCCGAGCAGTTCGACCGCCCGGTGCGAAAGCGGCACCCTGTGCTCGCGCTTGGCCTTCATGTGCTCCGGTGGGACCGTCCAGCGGGCCGCGTCCATGTCGATCTCGTCCCACGTCGCCAACCGAACCTCCACGCTGCGGGCGGCCGTCAGGACCATGAACTCGAAGCCCAGCTTGATCCCCACCCATGTGCTCGACTCGCGCACCGCGGCGAGCGCTTCGCCGACCCGCCGGTGTGGCAGAGCCCTGAAATGCGTCGTGCTCCCGTTGTGCTTGGGGAGGACGGCCCCGACCGCGTCGCCCGCCGGGTTGTTCTCCCGGTAGCCTTGGGCCACCGCCCACTTCATGACCGCGCCGATGCGCTGGCGGAGACGCTTGGCCAGGACGGGTTTCTCGGTCCAGAGGTGATCGGCGAGCAGCACGCGCATCACGTCGGCCGTCGTGACCTCGTTGACCCGCGTCCTGCCGATGTGGGGGAAGGCGTAGACCGTCACCTCCCTGCGCCATTGCTCCTCGGTGCGGCTGCCCGGCTTCCATGTCGTGCTGTGGATCGCGAGAACCTTCTCGAAGGCCACCTCGAAGGTCGGCGCGGTGTTCAGCGCCTTGGGATCGGCCCCCGCCTTGGACAGCCTGCGGTACTCGAACGCCGTCTGGCGCGCCTCGGCGAGCGTGACGTAAGGATACGAGCCGATGCCGTAGTCCACGCGCTTGCCCCTGACCGTCCCGCGCCAGAACCAGTACTTGCTCCCGGTGGGGCGCACCTGGAGGATCAGGCCGTGCCGGTCCCCGTACTTCCCCGGTTTCGCAACGGACTTGACGACCACGGCCGTCAGCGGTCGTCCCACGTCTTCCTCCCTCTTTGGTGTGAATCCGAAGCATGGCGGCGGGGAATGCACCCCACATGCCACCCCACAACTAGTGTGGGATGATATGCGATTCTGTGGGATTACGCAAGACCTCGGGATCGGACAGGATCGGGTCGATTATCGCACTCAACTACCATAAATACAGTAACTTATGGGAACTTACAGGACGATCTGGGACTAACCGTGGAACGATGGTGTTGCGAATTCCCCGATCCGAAGACCGGCCGATACCAGATCGAGTGGCGCGAGAACGGGCGCAGGCTCACCCAGTCGCTGGGGCACCGCGATTGGATGAGGGCCAAGAGGCAGGCGGACGAGGTTGCCGCTGGCTTCGCAGTCCACCAGCCCAACGGCACAGCCGAGTCCGAACCCGAGCCGCTCACCCTGGGAAGGCTTCTTGACATCTACAGGTGAAGAGGTGACGCCCACGAAGGCGGAGACCTCCCAGCGGTCCGACAGGGCGGCGACGAGGATGTTCCTCCAGTTCTTCGGGGGAGACCGAAGGCCCGAAACCCTGTCCCAGCGCGACTGGGACCGCTTCATCCGGGCGCGGCGCGCGGGCAGGGTTGGCCCGAGCGGAAGGCCGGTATCCGACGCGACACTCGAACACGACCTGAAGTTCCTGATCGCCGTGTTCAACTGGGCCGCGAGGTCGAAGGACGAGCGAGGCCGCCTGCTCCTCGACAGGAACCCGTTGAAGGGCCTGAAGATGCCCACGGAAAAGAACCCTACGCGGGTGGTGTTGTCCGAGGAGGAATACCAAGCGCTTCTCGGGGTGTCCCGGCGGGTCGACTGGCGTTTCCACGTCGCGCTCGTGCTCGCGCACGAGACGGGACACCGAATCGGAGCCATCCGTCACCTGCGGTGGACGGACATCGACCTTGAAGGCGGAGTGATTCGGTGGCGCGCGGAGCATGAGAAGACCGGATACGAGCACTGCACGCCGGTCACCGCCGAGGCCCTCGCCGCCTTGGAAGAGGCGCAAAGGAGGAATTCGGCGGCTGGAGACACTCCGGTGCTGCCCGCGTCAACGGATGCATCAAGGTGCGCTGGCCGGTCGATCGTCCGCTACTGGTGGTACCGGGCCGAGAAGCTTGCGGGTCTGGAACCCCAGCGCGGGAGAGGCTGGCACTCGCTGAGACGGAAGTTCGCCAGCGACCTCATGGACCAGCCCCTCAAGGTGCTGTGCGAGCTTGGTGGCTGGAAGACGGCCAAGACGGTGCTCCAGTGTTACCAGCGAGCCGACGAGGGACAGCTTCGGAAGGCACTGGAAGCTCGCCGCAGAGTTTCCGTCTGATCCCGCTTTTGGCGGGAACAGAATAGCGGGAATCCGGCCACCGAAGCCCGTAAGTCCAAGAATCAAACAAGATACCCCTCCCCCTTGACCCTGACGTAACGTCAGCCCTTACCTTGCTCCCATGAACACCACACCCGCCACCAACCAACAACTCCACACGGTCGGCGAGGTCGCCGCGCTGGCCCGCGTCACGGTGCGCACCCTGCACCACTACGACCGGATCGGCCTGCTCGTCCCCTCGGGGCGCTCCGAGCAGGGCTACCGGCAGTACGACTACGGCGATCTCGAGCGGCTGCGCCAGATCCGGCTGCTGCGCGAACTGCGGTTCAGCCTCGATGCGATCGGCCAGATGCTCGACGCCCCGGCCTACGACCGGCGGAGCGCGCTCGAAGCGCAGCGGGAGTTGCTCAGGGAGCGGCAGGAGCGGACAGACAGTATCATTCGCGGGGTCGACCGGGCCCTGCGGGCGATGGAAGAGGAGACGGAAATGGACAGGACGGAGATGTTCGAAGGGCTGGAGGAGTTCGACCACGCCCAGTACGAGGACGAAGTGAAGGAGCGCTGGGGCGACAGCGACGCATACAGGGAGTCGATGCGGCGCACCCGCAGCTACGGCAAGGGCGACTGGGCGGCAATCAAGGAAGAGGGCGAGACGATCATGGCGAAGCTCGCCGAGCTCATGACCGAGGGCGCCCACGCGGCCGGCCGCGCCGCCATGAACCTGGCCGAACAGCACCGCCACCACATCGACCGCTGGTTCTACCCGTGCAGTCACGGCATGCACTGCAACCTGGCCGAGATGTACACGGCCGATTCGCGCTTCGAGGAGTACTTCGAGAAGCGCGCGAAGGGGCTGGCGGCGTTCGTGCAGGACGCGATCCGGGCCAACGAGGCGCGCTGGAGGAATCGCTCGTGACGCGTGACGGGCAGAGCACCCGCACCCGCTTCCGCAAGACGCTGGTGCGGGTGCTCCTGGTCCAGGTCGTGACGCTGGCGGTCCTGTGGCTGATGCAGGCCACCTACCACTCCTGAGCCGACGCCCTTCATGCACCCCGTCAACTGGCTGATCGTCGGCGTCTACGTCGCATACGTCCTCGTAGACGGCATCCGCCGCGCGCGCGGAACCAGCGAAATCGAAGGGTACTTCCTGGCGAGCCGCAGCCTCCCGTGGTGGGCGGTCGGCCTGTCGGTCATGGCGACCCAGCTGTCCGCCGTCACCATGATCGGCACGACGGGCCAGGGCGCCACCGACGGCCTCCGCTTCGTGCAGTTCTACTTCGGGCTGCCGCTGGCGATGGTCATTCTCGGCGTCACCCTCGTGCCGTTCCTCCGCGGCGCCGGCGTCTACACAGCGTACGAGTACCTGGAACGCCGCTTCGACTCGCGCACCCGCGCCCTCACCGCCCTCCTCTTCCTGCTCTCGCGCGGGATGTCCTGCGGCGTGATCATCGCCGCGCCCGCCGTGGTCTTCTCGGCGGTCTTCGGCTGGCCGCTCGTGTGGAGCGTCGCCCTGATCGGCATCCCGACCGTCGCCTACACCATGCTCGGCGGCATCCAGGCGGTCACCTGGGCCGACGTCAAACAGATGATCCTGATCGTCTTCGCGCTGCTGGCCGTCGTGGTCGTCCTGATCGTGCAGATGCCGGTGTCGCCGGGCGAGGCACTCCACATCGCCGGCGCGACGGGCCGCCTCCAGGTCTTCGACTTCTCGTTCAACATCAACGAGACCTACACCTTCTGGTCCGGGCTGATCGGCGGCACCTTCCTCATGCTGTCCTACTTCGGCACCGACCAGTCCCAGGTGCAGCGCTACCTGGCCGCAAAGTCGGTCGACGCCGCCCGCACCTCTCTGCTGATGAGCGCCTACTGGAAGATCCCGCTCCAGGCGCTGGTCCTCCTCGTCGGCGTCATGGTGTTCGTCTACTACCAGTTCAGCCCCGCCCCCCTGCTGTACAACCCCGCGCACGAGGCCGCGGTGGCCGATGCCCGGGGCGCCGAGTACCAGGCTCTCCAGGATCGCTACGGCGAGGCTTTGGAGTTGAGGGAGGGCGCCGCTCGCCGCGCGGCCGGGCTGCCCGCGCCCGCTGCCACCCCCTCGGCCCCGCCGGGAGCGGCTGCAGCGCCGCAAGCGGCGCCGACGCCGGCCGCCGCCCCGAACGATCCCGCCGCTCAGGACGCCAGCCGCCAGGCCGCCATGGACGACTTCCTCGCCCGCGAAGCGTCCGTCCAGGAGATCCGCGCCGAGGCCCTGGCCATGGCCGAACAGGTGACCGGCGAGCCCTCCCGCGACGTCAACTACATCATCCCGCGCTTCGTGCTGGGTGAGCTCCCGATCGGGCTCGCGGGCCTGTTCATCGCGGCCATCATCGCCGCGGCCATGTCAAGCATCTCGTCCGAGCTCAACTCGCTTTCGACCACCAGCATCATCGACTTCTACCGGCGCTGGTTCCGGCCCGAGGCCAGCGATGCCCACTACCTCGCGGTGTCGAAGGTCGCGACCGCCTTCTGGGGCGTGTTTGCGTGCTTCGTGGCGGTCTACGCCGTCAGCCTGGGGTCGCTCATCGAGGTGGTGAACCGCTTCGGGTCGTTCTTCTACGGCTCGATCCTCGGCGTCTTCCTGCTGGCCATGGTGCCGCGGGCGCGGGGGATCGCCGCGTTCACGGGCCTGTTCGCGGGGATGGGGGCGGTCGCGGCGGTGACCTTCCATGCGCCGTCCGTGTCGTTCCTGTGGCACAACGTGATCGGCGCGGTGACGGTGCTGGCGGTGGGGACGGCGCTGTCCTGGCCCCGGCGCAACTCGAGCTAGCCCGAGAGGATCCGGCCGGCGTCCCCGGTGCTCGGGCCGCTGCTACAAGCCCACCTTCTCCGCGAAACTCAGCGGCTGGATCAGCTCCACCGGGGCCGGGAACTGCTCGGTGGGGAGCCAGCGGTACCAGAGGTCGCCCGCCACCCTGGCCAGCGTGGCGTCGCCGCACGGGAATCCGGTTGACCGCTCGACCCCCAGGACATCGACGCGGCCCGTCGCGTTCACCCTGAGGCGCACGCTGCCGCGGGCGACATCGCCGGAACCGCGGATGATCGCGCGACAGGTGACGGGGAGAAACACGAGCCTGTCCACCTCCAGCACCCGCTCCGGCGGTTCGACCGAGAATCCCCCGGTGGCGTTCGTGATCGCCGGCGGCCCGAAGAAGAGATCGAGCGGAATGGGTTTGCGGTCGGTGATCTCGACCGACTCGATGTTGTATTCCCGTTCCTCGACCGTGATCCGGGTCTGGCGCAGAACGAGGAACAGACCGACGTGGAGCACCGCCGCCAGCGACCAGCACAGCACGTAGAGCCTCCGCTCCGCCTTCTTCCGTCGTTTGATCCGGTCGCTCATCGTCGATTGCTGCTCCAGGCCGTGGTCGAGGTGCCGGTGGTATGCGCCGGTCCCGCAACGTAGCTTCCGCAAGATATCGCTTCTCCGCTTCCGGGAAACCCGTCCATGACCTGCTGCCAGTGCCAGGGGATCGAGCAGATGTTCGATGACAGGATGGCGCGCCGCCAGTTGCGCCAATACCGCCGCAAGGGTCCGGCCAAAGCGACGCGGCGGCTCCTGGAAGCGATCGCCGCAGGCGGCATCGGTGGCCGCACCTTCATCGATGTCGGTGGCGGCGTGGGCGCCATCCAGCACGATCTGATGGGCCGGGGCGCGGCGCGAGGCACCAGCGCGGACGCCTCGCCGGCATATCTCGCGGCCGCGCGCACCGAGGCCGAAGCGCGCGGCTACGCCAGCCGGATGCGGTATGTGGACGGCGACTTCGTGGAGCGGGCCGGCGAGCTGGAAGCGGCCGACATCGTCACTCTGGACCGGGTCGTGTGCTGCTATCCCGACATGCCGGCGATGCTGGGCGCCGCGGCCTCGCTCGCACGTTGCTCGGTAGGCCTGATCATCCCGCGCGGGACACGGCTGATGCGGTTCGGCGTCGGCGTCGCCAACCTGATCCAGCGGCTGCGGCGCCACCCCTTCCGCATCTACGTCCACGATCCGGACGAGGTCGAGGCCGTGCTGGCTGAACACGGAATGTCACGCCGCTATCTGCGCGACGGGCTGGTGTGGCGGGTGATGGTGTTGGGGCGCTGACGGGGTGCCCGTTGGCGTTCGCCGCCGGCGCGCGCCAGATTGCTTCCATGAATCGCCCCCTGGCTCTCGTCGCGTTGCTTGCCCTTTCGTGGTCGCAGCTGGTCGCTCTCCATTGCGACATGGGAAGCGATGTGCGCGGGGGCGTCGCCGTGTCTGCTCCGGCGAGTCATGCAGGGGCGGTCGGGCACGCGGCGACCACGGACGCCCACCAGCACGGCGGTGAAGAGGCCCCTGCGGCTCAGCACGGCGCGGCCGAGCACGGTCCGCCCCAGCACGGCCAACCGCACGGCGGCGATCACGGCTGCCTGATGGTCATGGCGTGCGGCTACGCTTCGGTCCGAAACGCACCGTCGGCCGCGATGACCCGCTTTCCCGCCGTCTTTTTCCGTTCGGCGTTCCTCGCCAACCCCTCCCCCGTCACCGCCGAAAGGGCGGTGGAAACGCCGCCACCCCGCCTGACTGCCTGAGTTGGCAGCGCCCCTTCCCGGGCGCACAAACTCCGGAAGGGTGCCGCACTGGAGGGCCCGTGTACCCTGCCCGCCGGCGGCGCGCACCTCCCGGGGAATCGTGACTCATCCATGGCGAGGCACCCATGTCGATCATGCGAATCGTGGCGGTCGCGTTTGCGATCGCCGCTACCGAATACAACATCGCGGCGAGCGCCCAGGCGCAATCGCCGTCCTACTCGACCAACGGCGACGCCGCGCTCGCGGCGCTGATCGACAGGGCTCTGGAGCGCAATCCTCGCGTTCGCCAGGCGCTGCTGGAGCATCGGGCCGCCGAGTCCCGCGTCCCCCAGGCGGGCACGCTGCCGAATCCGACGGTGTCGCTTACCCAGCATGTCTTCGGTCCCCAAACCCGGGTCGGCCCACAGACGTCGAGCCTCTCGATCAGCCAGGCATTCCCATGGTTCGGGACACTGTCGGACCGCAGGGAGATCGCCGCGGCCGAGTCGGCGATCAGGGGCGAGTCATACGGCGAACGGCGCGCCGAGATCGTCCGCGAAGTCAAGCTTGCCTACTACGACCTCGCCTACTTCGATCAGGCGCTGCGCATCACGGAAGAGGAAGAGGAACTCCTGCTCCACTACGAAGCCCTGGCCCAGGCCCGCTACTCGCAGGGGTTCGGACAGCAGCAGGAGGTCATCAAGCTCCAGGCGGAGGTCACGCGGGTGCTCAACCGTCGGCAGGAACTGCTGCGGCAGCGGGTCGACCTCGAAGCAATACTTAACATATTTGTTAATTATCCTGTCGATACCCCCATCGCAGCCGTCGAGATCGCTGCGGAACCGGTCGCATCCGTCGATGACCAGCGACTGCATGCCAACGGGCTGGACGCAAGGCCGGAAGTGCGCGCGGCCCGACTCGCGATCGAAGGCGGCGAGCACGCGCTGCGTCTGGCCCGACGGCAATATCGGCCCGGACTGACCGTCGGGGTCGCCTGGGGCAACGTCCTGGGCCGCCGCGACGACGCCGGCCTGGCCGCGCCGCCGCCCGACAACGGTCGGGACCAGTTCAGCCTGACCTTCGGGGCGAGCGTCCCCCTTTTCCGGTCCAGCTACGACGCCGGTGTCCGGGAGGCGAGGGCGCACCTCGCCGCAGCGGAAGAAGCTCACCGCGACGCGGTCAACGGTGTGGCGCTTGCCGTGCGCTCGAGCGCCTTCCGGATCAGGACCATCGAAGGGCAGCTGGCCCTCTTCGAGCGGGCGCTGCTCCCACAGGCGGAACAGGCGCTCCGCGCGACCGAGGAAGCGTACTCGGCCGGGGTCACGGGTGTGCTGGAGCTGCTGGACAGCGAGGAAGTCCTGCTGGATGTCCGTCTGGGGCTCGCGCGCCTGCAGGCGGACTACATGAAGGCACTGGCGGAGATGGAACGGGCCATCGGCTCGGCGTTTCCGCAGGAGGACGGATCATGAACGGGACGGGGAATGCACACAGGGTGCTCTTTGTGGCGATTGGCATCTTCCTCGGCGCGGGTGGAACCGCATGGCTGCTGAACCGGGGCGAGGACACCTCGGGGACGGCCGGAGAACCCGCCGCCGCATCCCGCGACATCCTCTAACGGCGCGCCCCGATGGACCCGACATACACCTCCGACCGCCCGGGCAAGTCGCCCATGGGGATGGACCTCGTCCCGGTCTACGCGGACGAAGCCGGCGCGGGCGGCGGCATCCGGGTCAGCCAGGCATTCCTGCAGAACTTCGCGGTCCGCACCGCCACCGTGCACCGCGGCACTCTTCCCGTCTCGATCCGCACGGTCGGGATCCTCGCGCACAACGAGGAACGGGTCGTCTCGGTGCAGACCAAGTACGAGGGATGGATCGAGCGGGCCAGCGTCAACAACGTCGGCGAGACGGTCGCCAGGGGCGACGTGCTCTTCGAGATCTACAGCCCGCAGCTGGTCACCACGCAGCGCGAGTTCCTGGGAGCGATCGAGTATGTGGGACGGCTGCGCGAGGGCGGTGCCTACCAGGAGGCGATCGAGCGGGCGCAGTCGCTCGTCGAAGCGGCGCGCGAACGCCTCCTCTACTGGGACATGACCGACGAGCAGATTGACCGGCTGGCGGCGTCGGGTGCCGTGACGCGGACCGTCATGGTATTCGCGCCCGCCACGGGGTTCATCGTCGACAAGATGGGCGACTCGATGGAGGGGATGAGGATCAGCCCGGGGATGACGGTACTCAAGATCGCCGATCACTCCACACTCTGGGCCGAAACCGAGTTCTACGAGGACGACCTGCGGCACGTCCGCGAAGGCCAGGCCGTGGTGATCGATGTCGACGCCTTCCCGGGGCGCGAATGGGGCGGCCGCATCCTCTTCTTCCGCCCCGCCGTGAACCCCCAGACGAGGACGCTGACCGCCTTCGTCGAGGTCTCCAACCCGGACCTGCTGCTCAGGCCGATGATGTACGTCAACGTGGCCGTCCGGACGAGCGAGGCGGCCGATGTGGTGATGGCGCCCGCCGAGGCGGTGCTGCACAGCGGCACCCGCACGGTCGTGATCGTGGCGAAGAGGGGTGGGGTGTTCGAGCCGCGCGAGGTGGCCCTCGGCACCGAGAGCGAGGGGATGGTGGAGGTCGCTTCGGGGCTCGCCGCGGGCGAAGCCGTCGTGGTCTCGTCGCAGTTCCTGATCGACTCCGACGCGAATCTGCGGGCCGCCATTTCGCAGCTGATCGGCGGCGCCGGGGAGGGGGGGGCGGGCATGGCCGAGGCGGGGCCGGACTCTGCCGTGACGGAGCCGGACTCCGCCGCGACGCCCCACGCGCACTGAGGGAGGCCGGTCATGTTCGCACGCATCATCGACTGGTCGGTCGGCAATCGGCTTCTGGTCATCCTCGGCACGCTCTTCATCGTCGTGGCGGGCATCTTCGCGCTCACGCGCACCCCGATCGACGCCATCCCCGACCTCTCCGATGTGCAGGTCATCATCCGCACGGAGTACCCGGGACAGGCCCCGCGCATCGTGGAAGACCAGGTCACCTATCCCCTCACCACGCAGATGCTGGCGGCACCCTTTGCGCAGGTGGTGCGCGGCTATTCACTGTTCGGCGTGTCGTTCGTCTACGTCATCTTCGAGGACGGAACCGACCTCTATTGGGCGCGGAGCCGCGTCCTCGAATACCTGAGTTCGATTGCCGGCAAGCTGCCGCCCGGCGTGACGCCGGAACTCGGCCCCGACGCGACCGGAGTCGGCTGGGCCTTCATGTATGCGCTCAGATCCGACCGCCACGACCTGAGCGAGCTGCGCTCGATCCAGGACTGGTTCCTGAAGTACGAACTGACGGCGATTCCGGGTGTCTCGGAGGTCGCCAGCGTGGGTGGCTTCGTGCGGCAGTACCAGGTGACGGTCGACCCGAACCGCCTGCGCGCCTTCAACGTGCCGATTTCCGCGATCCGCACTGCGATTCAGGACAGCAACAGCGACGTGGGTGGCGGGCTGATCGAGGTGGCCGAAAAGGAATTCATGATCCGGGGCCTCGGGTACATCCGCTCGGTCGACGACATCCGCCGGATCGGTCTCGGCACGGGCCACGACGGGACGCCGATCCTGCTGCAGGATGTGGCGCGGGTGAGCCTGGGGCCCGAGAGCCGGCGCGGCCTGGCCGAATGGAACGGTGAAGGGGAGACGGAGACGGTCGGCGGCATCGTCGTCGTGCGTCCCGGAGCGGACACCCGGCGCGTGATCGCCGCTGTGAAGAGACGGTTGGACGAGATTCGGCCCGGGCTGCCGGAAGGGGTGGAGATCGAAGTCGCGTATGACCGCACTTCGCTGATCGACCGGGCCGTCGGCAGCATTCGCACGAGCCTCGCCCAGCAGCTGCTGATCGTGGGGCTGGTGTGCCTGGTCTTCCTGTTCCACCTGCGCAGCGGGCTGGTGGCGGTGATCGCGCTGCCGGTGGGGATTCTGCTGGCGCTGATCGTCGCGCGGCTGCAGGGGCTGACGCTCAACATCATGTCGCTGGGTGGGATCGCGGTCGCGATCGGGACGATGGTCGACGCCGGGATCGTGATGGTAGAGAACGCGCACAGGCACCTTGCGCGGCATGGCGGGCGGCGGCCGCACTGGGAGATCATCGCGGGCGCGGCGCGCGAAGTGGGCCCGTCGCTCTTCTTCGCACTTCTGGTGATCACGGTGTCCTTCATGCCGGTGTTCACGCTGGAGGCGCAGGAGGGGCGGCTCTTCAAGCCCCTGGCGTTCACGAAGACGTACGCGATGGCTGCCGCGGCGCTCCTGTCGGTCACCCTGGTGCCGGTGCTGGTGGGGTACTGGGTGCGCGGCAGGATCCGTCCGTCGTCGGAGACCCCGGTGGGGCGAGTGCTGGCCGGGGCGTACTGGCCGCTGCTCGGGTTCGTGCTGCGGTTCAGGCGGTGGGTGATCGGGGCTGCGGTGGTCGCACTCGCGGCGACGCTGGTGCCGCTGTCACGGCTCGGGTCGGAGTTCATGCCCTCGTTGTGGGAGGGCGACCTGCTCTACATGCCCACGACCCTGCCCGGCGTCTCGATCACGGAGGCGCGCGAGATCGTGCAGCAGACGGACCGGATCATCCGGACCTTCCCGGAGGTGCAGCATGTGTTCGGGAAGGCGGGACGGGCGGATTCGGCGACCGATCCCGCGCCGCTGTCGATGATCGAGACGACGATCGCGCTCAAGCCGCGCAGCGAGTGGCGGCCCGGGATGACGCCCGAGAGGCTCGTGGAGGAGCTCGACGCGGCGCTGCGCATCCCGGGCCTTACGAATGCGTGGACGATGCCGATCCGCGCCCGCATCGACATGCTCTCGACCGGCATCCGCACCCCCGTGGGGATCAAGATCGCCGGTCCGGATCTGACCGTGCTCGAACGGCTGGGTCGCGATGTCGAGGCGGTCGTGCGAGGGGTGCCCGGCACGGCCAGCGTCTACGCCGACCGGGTGATGGGCGGCAACTATCTCGACTTCGCCATCGACCGCACCGCGATCGCGCGGCACGGACTGACCGTGCGCGCCGTGCAGGAGGTCATCCAGACGGCGATCGGCGGGATGAACGTGACGACGACGGTGGAAGGCCTCGAGCGCTACCCGGTCAACCTGCGCTACAGCCGCGAACTGCGTGACGACATACCCGCGCTGAGGTCGGTGCTGGTGGCGACCCCCGAGGGGCACCAGGTGCCGCTGGGACGCCTCGTGGGGATGGAGTACGTGGTCGGCCCGCCGGGCATCAAGAGCGAGGGTGCGAAACCGAACGCGTGGGTCTACATCGACATCCGCGACACCGATGTCGGCAGCTACGTCGCGACCGCGCGGGAGGCGGTTGCGGCGCAGGTCGAGTTGCCGCCCGGCTACACGCTCGCCTGGAGCGGACAGTACGAATACCTGGACCGCGCGCAGCAGCGCCTTGCCTACGTCGTGCCGCTCACCCTGCTCCTGATCTTCCTCCTCATCTACCTGACGACCCGGTCCGTCACGGAGACCTTCATGGTGCTGCTGGGCGTCCCCTTCGCGGTGGCCGGGTCGTTCTGGCTGCTCCACATCCTGGGCTACGATCTGAGCATCGCGGTGTGGGTGGGGATCATCGCGCTGGCCGGCCTCTACGCCGAGACCGCGATCGTCTTCCTCCTCTACCTGAACGTGTCCTGGAAGGACTACCGCGACCGCGGCCTGCTCACCGACCGGGGCGCGCTCTTGCATGCGATCCGGCGTGGTTCGGTCCAGCGCGTCCGCCCCATCATGATGACGATCGCCACCGACGTGATCGGCCTGTTGCCGATCATGTGGAGCACGGGCGCCGGCGCCGACGTGATGAAGCGGATCGCGGCGCCGCTGATGGGCGGGGTGGTCACGTCGGGCGCCGTGGTGCTGCTGCTGGGTCCGGTGGCGTTCTACCTGTGGAAGGCAAGGGGGCTGCCGCGGGTGGGGAAGGCCGGCGGGGGTGGTGCGCCGGGGGACTGATGCAACCCTGACGTAACGGCGGAAGCACTCAGGATTCTATCTTGTGCGGTCACTTGATGTTATGGGATTTCTGGGTCTAATTCCCGCTGTCTGACTCCCGCCGAGTTGAGAACTTCAACCGCGAGGTCTCCGGCGGGCGTCCAGTGCCTTCCGAAGCTGTCCTTCGTCGGCTCGCTGGTAGCATTCGAGCACCGTCTTGGCGGTCTTCCATCCGCCCAGCTCGCAGAGCACCTTGAGCGGCTGGTCCATGAGGTCGGATGCAAACTTGCGCCTCAGCGAGTGCCAGCCTCTCCCGCGCTTCGGCTCCAGACCCGCGAGCACCTGGGCCTTGTACCACCAAGCTCGCACCAGCGACCGGCCCGCGCACTTCGAGGCATCCGTCGGCGCGGGCAGCACCGGAGTGTCGCCGGTCTCGGCGCTCATCCTTCGCGCCTCCTCCAAGGCGGCCACCGCCTCGGCCGTCACCGGCGTACTGTGCTCGTAGCCGGTCTTCTCGTGTTCCGCGCGCCATCGCACCACCCCGCTTTCGAGGCAGATGTCCGACCACCTGAGTTGACGGATGGCTCCGATTCGGTGTCCCGTCTCGTGCGCGAGCACGAGGGCGACGTGGAAGCGCCAGTCCACCTGCCGGGACACCCCGAGAAGCGCTTGGTACTCCTCCTCGGACAACACCACCCGCGTGGGATTCTTCTCCGTGGGCGCCCTGAGGCCCCTCAGAGGATTGGATGCGAGCAGGAGCTTGCCCCGCTCGTCCCTGGACTTGGCAGCCCAGTTGAGCACGGCGATCAGGAACTTCAGGTCGTGCTCGATGGTCCGGTTGGACACCGGCCTCCCGCTTGGACCGACCCTGCCCGCGCGGCGCGCCCGGATGAAGCGATCCCAGTCGCGCTGCGACAGGCTCGCGGGACTCCGGCTCCGCCCGAAGAACTGGAGGAACATCCTCGTCGCGGCCCGGTCGGACCGCTGCGATGTCTCCGCCTTCGTGGGCGTCACTTCTTCACCGTAGATTTCAAAAAGCCGTCCCAGTGTGAGCGGCTCGGGCTTGCCGTTCGGCTCCGGCCGGGCGAACCCGGCGGCGAACTCGTCCGCCTGCCGCTTCGCGCGCCGCCAGTCGCGGTGCTTGAGCGACCTCGTGAGCCTGCGCCCGTTCTCTCGCCACTCGATCTGGTATAGGCCCGTCTTGGGATCCGGGAACACCCGGACCCGGTTGCGGCCCCATTCGCCGGCGCCGTACGAGCGCCGACTTCGTTTCGTGCGTGCCATCGTTCGATTCCTCTCTCGATGGACTGCACGATCTGCACGATGGGAAGTTCGCGGATAAAAGGCTTCTCCGCCAGTTGCTCGAAGGCGGTTTCCGTCCCGGAAATCCGGTCACCGGGGCCGGACGGCGAGCGCACATCGACATCGGGGTCCATGTGCGCGGACCCGCGTTCCGGATGTGCACTCCAGCGACGGCGCATGCCGTTTGGAGGATTGCAGTTACACCACGGCCTCCGGGGCGGCTGCGCCGCGCCGGAATCGGAGGCCGTGGCCGGAGCGACCCCCCTCCCTGGACGCTTGGCGTGCCACGGGGGAGGGTTGGGATGTGCATGCCATCCCAACCCTCTGCGGGAGGTCGCTCCGGGTCCAGCGGTCCCTTGCGGGAAGGCGAAACGGCAAGCCGAGATGGGTCCCGTCTCGACTGCGGTTGGCGATGCCGTACAGCCCACCGGCCAGCCGGTTGGCCAACAGGCCCGCCACCTCCTCGAAGCGGCGCTCGACACCCTTCCGGACGGGACCGCTGGCTGGGAGCGACCCCGCGGCGGCCGGGGGGAGATGGGGCTGTCCGGCTCCATCCTCCCCGGTGCCGATTGAGGCACGCCGAAATGGGGGGTCGCTCCCAGCCACGTCCGAGGAGCGCGGATCGGCACCGCCGTTCCGCCGGACGTGGCCCAACTGCAAACGCGCCAGCGACCTGCATGACCGAGGCCGTGTCCGGCCGAGCGGCGATTTCGTGTCCGGCGGCCCCCAAAGTGAACCGGACACGCAGGACTTGCCACCAACATCCGCTCCGGCGCGGATCTGACGCCGTGGGTCGCCCTGCAAGTTATCATGGTGGAGCGGCAGGATTTGGCCAGACTTCGCGCGCGGAGACGAGAATGACCAAAGCGGACCTCGTTGAGAAGGTCGCGGATGTGATTGGACCACGAGTCACCAAGAGGGAATGCGGACTGATGGTCGAGGCATTCCTCGACGCCGTGAAGGACGCGCTCGCTCAGGGCGACCGCATCGAGCTCCGGGGATTCGGCGTCTTCAAGGTGCGGCACCGCAAGGCCCGGACGGGCCGCAATCCCAGGACCGGCGAGCCGGTCGAGGTGCCGTCCCGCGATGTGCCGGTCTTCGAGCCTTCGAGGCACCTCCGCAGCAGGGTGGACAGCGGCTTGGGGGTTCTTGGGAAGGAAGCGCACCGGGAGGCCATCCGCGAGCCATAGCCTCGCCGTCGATGCTACGATGCGGCCCGGCGGTCGTTCCGCCGTCGAGAACGGCGTTTCCGCTGGCTGAGCCACTGTTGTGTGGCCGATGCGCGAAACAGCCCCGGGGCTCGACCCCGGCGGAGGGACGGGCGGAGTCCGTCCCGGAGGCCGGGGGGACCGGCGCCGCGGCGGTGGCAACGCCGACCACGCCGCCCGCCGGTCACGCCGCAGACTCACCCGCGAACCGACGGCCTCGATCGGAGGGGATCGGTGGTCGGGCGGACTCCCCAACCGCGAACGCTGCCGGAGCGGAGGTTTTCCGGGGGGATCGAAGGGGGGCAGAGCCACCCCTCGCCAGCCCGCGGTTATACCGGGGGTATGCTGGCTTGACGCCCTTAGCATGCGTCAAGCCAGCCTTGGGGTGCCTCCGACAAACCTCTCCGAGCACCGCCCGGAACAGCGTCCACCGGGCCGTCGCGGGCAAGCTCCACGGCCCCGTGATCGTCGGCCTCACGCGGTGCTCGATAGACGCCAGACAGGCGAGCGATCACTGACGCGACGAGGGGTCTGAATTCCGGCAGCCTGCGTTTGCCCCCGCGTCCGGTTGATCGCAGGCGCGCAACCGCCTTATCGTCTTCCACCTCCATCTCGCATCCAAGACTCCGATTCCGAAGCCGACGGGAGACCGCCAGTTGAGCCGATTCAAGGACACCGATCAAGCTGTTGATCGGAACGCCGAGCGATCAGGCGGAGTGCCTCGCGCCAACGCCTTGGAGCACCTTAAGGGAATCTTGGCCCGGATCGGTACAGGGCAAGATCAAGTACTGTCGGAAATCGCCGGGGCTCAGTCGGAAGTCCTGCGGAGATACCAACGGGTGTTCTCGGACGAGAACCTGCCGCACCTGTCGCGAGAGGATTTTGTCGGTTTCCTGAAGTACAAGAACAATCGTCACTGGAGCGGGATCCACAGGCATTCGTCGAAGATCACCGAGGACATGGACGCACTGCGCGACGCGCTTCGGATCCTCTTGGACGAGTCTCTGCCGCTGCGCGAACGCCTCGATCGGCTCTATCCGCCTACCGGCGGGAAGCTCATTCAGGGCTTCGGTCCGGCTACGTTCACTCCGGTTCTCTTCGTCCGCTATCCGAAGAAGTACGGCGTGTACAACACGCCGCTAGTGACGGTACTCAAGAAACTCGGTCTGTGGAAAGATCTGTTGCCGTCCGCAACACCGTTTTCTGAGCGGTACATCAAGGTCAACGAGCTGCTGTTGGATTTTGCCCACGAGCTGGACACCGACCTCTGGACCTTGGATAGCCTTTGGTGGCGCGCTCAGGAAGGCCCACCGCCTGGCCCGGTGACCCCCGCCCGCCAGGAGAGGGGCTATCCACTCAACCAGATACTCTACGGGCCTCCCGGCACCGGCAAGACCTACCACGCGACCACCTGCGCCATGGCCATCGTGAAGGGGATCAAGGTGGACGAAGTCACCGAGGAACACCGCACTGAATTCCACAGTCTCCGCTTCGATCCGACGACCGAGACGGGCCGGATCGCCATGGTCACCTTCCACCAGAACTTCTCCTACGAGGACTTCGTGGAAGGCATCCGGCCCCGGCTCGCCGAGGGCGGCGACATCGGCTACGAACTCCGGCCCGGCCTTTTCAGGAGGATAGCGGATGCGGCACGGGCCGATCCCGACAGCCCCTACGTTCTCATCATTGACGAGATCAACCGGGGCAACGTCCCCAAGATCCTCGGCGAACTCATCACGCTGATCGAACCGTCCCGCCGGCTCGGCCAACAAGACGAGACGACCGTCACGCTGCCCTATTCCGGCGACACGTTCGGAGTTCCGGGCAACCTGCACATCGTCGGCACGATGAACACTGCCGACCGCTCCATTCTGCCTCTCGACACCGCGCTTCGGCGCAGGTTCGACCATGTCGAGATGCTGCCCGACCCGGACCATCCGCTCATCGCCGACGGGATCGCCGGAATCGACCTTCGCAAGATGCTCAAGGCGATCAACGCGCGTATCTCGCTGCTCATGGATCGCGAACGCCAGATCGGCCACACCTACCTGTTCAACGTAACCGACATCGAATCGCTGGCCGCCAAGTTCCGGACCGCCATCCTCCCCCTCTTGGCGGAATACTTCTACGACGACTGGTCGAAGATCCGGCACGTGCTGGGCGGCGCGCCTTTCGTCGTCGCGAAGCCGCACGGCGACCACGGGTCAGGCTTGGAGGGCGAGGGCTTGCTGGATCCGGACACCGCGATCCACGAGGTGCTTCCCGCGACGGCGGAGGAGTGGCTGGATCCGGTCCAGTACCGGCGAATATACGACGAGAGCGTCTCGTCCGGTGGCGACCGGCGGGAGGACGAGAGTCCCGACATCGGCGACGGTCAATCTTGAACCGATGTCAGGCGTCTACACGATTCGGGAGGGCGAGGAGTTCCGCACCGGTCACGGACTCGACAAGCGCGATCTGGAGGATCTGAGAGCCTTCGCCCACGGCAACGCAAGTGCGTTTCAGGAGCACGGATACCACCCAGTCCTTCAATTCGGCCGGCGCGGCAAGCTCCACGCGAGCAACTACGTTGGCACGATCACCACGAAGCGCGGCTCGGTCGTCGAGATCCTGCCCAAGATCGCCCTTGGCGGAGCCGCGTACGCGGACCACGATCAGACTCGCGAGGCGTTCCTCACGATGCTGCGAGCCCACCGCAGCCTGAGGAGGGCCGCGAACCTCCCTCCGGGAGCCATCCGGGCGCTGCGGCGCTTCCCCATGCTCGAAGTCTTTGTCCGACTCTTCCTGGACAACGTCGGCGTACTGGTTCGAGGCGGCCTCGGGCGACAGTACGTGGCGACCGAGGAGAATCTTCCCTTCCTGCGCGGGCGCATCGCCTTCCGGGATCACCTGCGCGAGAACGTGATCGACCGTTCGCGATTCTACGTCGAACACGACGAGTTGAGCCCCAACCGCCCCGCCAACCGCCTCATCCGCACCACCCTCGACAGGCTCAGGCCCATCGTTCGAAACGAGCGCAACCGGCGGCTGCTCGCGGACCTTGAGTCGGCGTTCAGCTCGGTGCCAGGGACGCGAGATCCGCGCGCGGACTGGCGCAGCCACACGATAGATCGCTCCATGCGGCACTACGGCAGGGTCATGCAGTGGGTCGAGGTCTTCCTCTTCAACCGGGGGCTCGCGACCTGGTCCGGCCGGCATGTCAATCAGTCGCTGCTCTTCCCCATGGAGAAAGTGTACGAAGACTTCGTGACCGACAGCTTTCGCCGCTACCAAGCCGAGTTCCACGTGGGTGCCCAAAGGCTCGGGAAGCCCATGGCCTCGATCGGCGGCAAGCCCGTCTTCAAGACGAAGCCGGACATCTCACTCCGAAAGCCACGCAACGCCGTCCGTTTCATCCTCGACGCCAAGTGGAAGCACATCGGAAAGGGAGAATCCGACCCGATCCGCCACATTACCAGCTCCGACCTGTATCAGCTCTACGCCTACGGCAAGCGGTACGAGTGCCGGGCCGTGGCTCTGGTCTACCCACAGAGCGGAGACTTCACCAGTCCACTCACAGCTCGGTTCTTCGACGGTTTGAAGATCGTCTTCCTGCCATTCGACGTTGCCTCGCCCGAGAGGTCCCGGAGGAGCGTGCGGCTTGCTCTGCGGACGCTGGCGGCGAACTGATCCAAGCGAATCACTCTCCCCTCCTCCCCGGCCTCGTTGGCCGTCTGCCTCGAAGACGGCGACGGCAACGGTTGGCCCGTCACTCTCTGGTGACGGCGCGCGGGCTGCCGCTCACCGATTTTTCCCCCTACCCTTACCCCTCGGAGACCGGCGATCGTCGATCTGGGGCGATTCTACGACCCGTATCTACCCCGAAATGTGCGTGGACCGCCCGAAAACGGCTTCCGAGCACCCTCGTCCATGAGCCAGCGCTTGCAGATAGCGACCAACGGCGGTCGGTCGCTGCATGACGTAGTTGCGTGGAGGACTTCGGGCGCGGCGAGCCGCCAGGTCGGCCCGCTAATGCGCCCGGACGACCAAGCCTCTGGGGACGTGGGCGAAATGTCGGTGTCAGAGACCCTCGGAGAAGGGCACGCGTGGCCGCGACACTCCCGCCATTCACGTCCGACCTTCCCGCTTTCGCGGTACGGTCCAGCAGGGTCCAGTACAACGGCAGGAAACGCAGATCGTGCAGCCCTGTAAGACTTTACGTGACTTCCTGCCGGGATTCAGACCCTTACCAATCCGCCGAGGCGGC
>JAJDTB010000017.1 GCA_022827345.1 Gemmatimonadota bacterium
CTCGGCCTCGGTCGGGAGCCACGGCAGGTTCGGATGCTCGATCACGTGTTCGAGCGACAGCAGGCGGCGCAGGAGCACGACCGGGGAGGCGGTCCTGCGGTGGCGGATGTGCTCGGCTCCGAGCGCGCGGTAGAGGCGTCGGGCGTAGATCCGGCAGACTCGGCCGATCCCCCGGACACGCGGAACGGTCTCCTCGGCAGCCAGACCCTGCGCGATCAGGGCATGCACCATGCGCCTCGCCCGCTCGTGGTGCGTCTTCAGGAAGGCCGTCGCCTGCGTGCGGGTGAACACCCCGCTGTGCAGGCACATAAGGGCGATCCACTCGGCCTTGCGGCCCTTCCAGCCGAACGGCTTCAGGGCCTCCGCCCGTTCTTCGAGACGAGCGGTCATCGCTCCGCGATCCGGTCGCTGAACCACTCGTCCAACTCCGACTCTATCCAGCCCACGGACCGCGCCCCCAGCGGGACCGGCTTGGGGAACCGGCCCTCGGCCACCCTCACGTAGATCGTGCTCCGCGACAGGCCGGTGCGGGCCATCACCTCGGGCAGCCGCACGAAGCGGACCGCTGGGTTCGTTCTCGGTGCCGTCTGTTGCTTGGTCATCGCTGTGTTCCTCCTCGTTTTCTTCGCTCTCGGTGCGGGCGTCCGGTACCGGGGGCGGCGGGGCGGATCGCGCGCGCGGTCCGACTCCCGACCGAAGTCGGAGATGAATGCGAGAACACGATCCGCCGAGCGCAGCGTCAGGGACCGGCCACCCTCGATCTGGCGCATCAGGTTCGGGTCGCCAAGCGCCTTCCTGCCGAGCGCCGTCGGGCTCAGTCCCGTGTCGTCGAGGAACGCGCTAACTCGCGTGCTGAAGTACTCTTCCAGCGTCTCCATGTCCGAACGCTGAAAGCCCTCCCGCAAGCCCGTCAACCTGTCGGAAACGACCTACAGTCCGGGGACGTTTCAGGACGTTCCGCAACGCTTCCGAGCCGTGACACGCCGCCGCCAGCAGGGCGGGCAAACTCCCCCGTAGTCGCAAGAAACCCCGGTCAGCAGTTGAAGACTCAACGGGCCCGCAGCGGGGCTCGTGTAGAGAGCCCTTGCTCCCGGCGAGCGCGATCTGAAACCGGAATTCCATTTGCTCCCGACATTCCCGACCGACTCGACCTTGCCCCGGACGGTACGAGCGGCTACCTTTCCGCCGTAGTTGTCCATCTCCACTCACTCCAATCTCCAAAGGAGACACTGAAGATGCGCCCCACGACCATTCTGCGTGCTGTCCGCCATGCGTCTGGATCCGAGAGGATGCGCGTGACGAAGCAACTGCTGTCGGCGTTCGTTGTAGTCGGCTTCCTCGTGGTGGGACTTTTCCAGTTTCGCGCTTCAACGGCTACTGCCCAGCCGCCGCTGGCTTGCGGGAACTTCTCCGGTGGGCTTTGCGCGATCGAGTGCGAGGAGTCGCCGTGGTGGTGCCTGTGGTGTGGTGAATACCAATGCGATCTGGACTGGTGGATGACGCCGGACGACATTCCTGGCGCGCCAGCGTGTGACGCCACCTGTGTCGGCTGACACGGCACCAGATCCTTCAAGCTGGAGGGCCATGCTGGGGCACCGGCTGCGCTTCCTGCAACAATGGAAGATTGCCGCTTGTTTCGCCGCCTGCTTGCTATTCACACTGGCCGCATTTCAGCAATTCGCAGGTCGGCACGAGTTGGACGGACACATTCGTGAAGTGGCCGCCTCGGGCGGTGGCGTGCTGCTGATCATGTCCGAAGCGGATTGCGCTGAAGCGGCTCCCGTGTCCGAAGCTGTTGCGGCAATCCTAACCAGTGCTGGGGTGCAGATCACCGGTCTGGTGCTCCCATATGGTCTGGGTCGAATGGATGAGTTGCTAGCGGCAGGGAATGATCACTTTCCGCACTTTGCCGTTTCCAATCGCGTCGGACCATCGCTGGGCCGCATCGGAACTCCGGTGGCAATGGCCATTGGTCCTTCGGGTCGCATCGGGGCAGCTGAGCGGTACGGGCTAGAGGGACTATCCGGTGCCGAGGGGCTCGCTAAGCGCTTGCTGGCCAGCGTACGGGCTGATCGTTGAACTCTCGAGCGGCTGTTCGCACGGCAATGCTGTTGACCATCGCTGGATGCGGCGTGGACACAGTCCCCTCGACTCCAGTCAACCTCTTCGACCAAGCTGCCGCACCGGTGGTCACGAGACGCGTGGCCTTCGATACGATGTGGGTATATGGGGGGCCAAGCGACACAGCCATGTTGAACGCCGACCGCGTGGCGGCGTTCCCAGACGGCGAAGCTGCGGTCCTCGATCTGTTGGGTCGCCGGGTTCATCGGGTGGGAGCCGATGGAGTCGTGTGGTCGTGGGGATCAAGAGGCGAGGGACCTGGGGAGATAGACGAAGTGCGGGACTTGGACGTGAATTCCCAAGGAGAAGTGGTGCTGGCAGACGCTGGAAACGGCAAGCTGCAATGGCTGTCAGGGGGTGGAGCATGGCTCCGAGAGGCTGGGCTGCCCGAGGGGACGATCAACGTTGACGCCATCGCATCCTTGGAGGGCGGTCACTACATTTTGTCGTCGCTGATGTATTCCACAGCACTCTCGCCCTCTGAGTCGATGGCACGGGGTCCGATGACGTCCTACCGTTGGGTCCGGCTGTCCGCAACGGGGGAGATGGAGGGCCTAGTGCCCTTTCCATGGAACGGCTTCCACTCCATGTCCTTTCTTCAGACGGTTGGCAATATCGCGGGTGCCCGATCGTCATCGGCGGGTGGCCGACAGTGGGTGTTCGGATTCGGCTTAGGTAACGGGTTCTTCGTTTTCAATGACAGCGTGGCAGAACCGTACCCCTACGTGCGCCACGCGGACTTCCCCGAGGTTGAGACAGGAAGCTTGGCGGGCGGTAGGACCGGCTTCCGGGTCGGCTACAGTGAAGGCCGTCCTGAACGCGTGGCGCGTGATGTGGCGGTTCGGAGCGACACCGTGTTTGTGCTCGCGGGCAATTACTGGGAAATCGATCGCTATGAGTCAGCTACCGGCCAGTACTTGGATTCGATGCTGTTACCCGTACCGTTGTCCCAGTTCGCTCTGGCAGGCGAGGCGCTAATCGGCATCGTTGCCGGGGCGACATACCCGCAAGTAATCGCGCTAAGGGCCAAGTAGGAGCCGGGGCGTGTCGGAGCGGAAGACACGGATGGAATCCCTGCTTCAAAATGGCGGCGGCACGGGACACTGACCGCTGCCCGGATTCCCGCGAATGGTTGCCGGGTATCCCGCTACGAATGTCCTGACCGAGTCGGGTTTGTCTCCTGGGCAAGAAGGGCAGATCGTGCAGTCCTGTAAGAACTTACGTGACTTCTTGCCGTGATTCGTGATTCCTCAACTCTGCCAGCCCGGCGCCTCGGCACTCTCGGTAGCACGCGAACTTCCGGGACGGGACACTGGGAGTCTATCTGTGGCGGGGTGCGCCAGCAAGGAAAGTCAGGGGCCGGAGCCACCCCCGTCATCGTCGCGAATGTAAAGTAGACTATACATATTGTCGTGTCTTCTTGACATTGTAAACGTTTCCACAACCGCGTCGGCGCCGGAGGGCACGAAGATCGTGGCCTGCAGGGGGGGATCGTCGCTGCCGGGATTGCCGACGGCGACGCGGAGCCGCGAACCGTGGGGCACGGCGCACATCATGAACAGGCCGCGTTCGTCGGTCGTGGTCTGCGCGGTGGAGAAGTAGCCATCGCGGCCGGCATCCCAGACGGGGCCCGGGCCGCCGCCGGGGCGAAGCGGCGCGGCGATGGGGGCGGGCGCGAATCCGGTCGCGGCGGGCCATGCGACACGGACCTGGAACCCTGCGCGCGCCGATCCGTCGGCGTCGGTGATGCGTCCGAGCAGGGGGGCGGAGGCGTGCGCGCGGGAGGCCGTGCCGTCCGGGCCGGAAGCCGTGCCGTCCGCGGCGTAGGCCGGGCCGCACGAGGAGGCCAGCGCGTCGGCCATGGTCGGCACCCGCAGGCGCGCGTACGCCACCTCGCCGATGCTGCCGTCGACCACCGTCTCGGGGGCCGCGATGCCCCAGCGCTCCAGGAGGGGGACCATCAGCCGCAGCACGTGCCGTCCCGAAGGCAGCCGGGTGAACAGGAATGTGCCGTCCGGATCCGTCACCGCGAAGTCGCGGGTGCCCACTCTCTCCACCCCGACCGGCACGCCGGGGGCCGCGGTCCCGAGGGAGTCGGTCACCGCGCCGAAGATGCTGGCCGCGCCCGCGTCGAGCACCCTGCGGCCGAGCGCGTCGGTGACCGCCTCGGTGAAGCCGCCTTCCTCGCGGTAGCCGGTCCGCCGAATGCGCCCCCGGCGGCCCTCGTCGAGGACCGGCATGCGGATGCGCCACAGCCGCACGATCCAGGCGCCGTCCGGGAGCCGGGTGAAGTACACTTCGCCGCCCGGCTCACCGATCTCGTCCGATCCGAGGAGGTTGGCGTAGCGGTACACCATCCGGTCCAGTTCCGCCGTGGCCTGGTCCACCCAGAGCACGCCGTAGATCTCGGGCACGCTGCGGCCCTGCACCGGCTCGAAGGTGAGGCCGATCTGGCCGTTGTTCGCCGGGGTCACGCCGAAGCAGTGGGTGTCGAGGAAGACGTCGGAGAGCAGCGCCTCGGCATCCGGTGCGTAGTAGACCGTCGCGGTATCGCCCTCGGCCTGCACGAACCCCTCGTCCGCCAGCGTCCCGATCTCGACGGAGTAGAACGCGGCCTCGCGAGCCTCGGCGATGGGCTCGGTGTTCGAGACGACCTGTTCGGCATCGCGGTCCAGGGTGCGCTCGAAGCGCTGGAGCATGTAGGTGTACAGCGCGGCCTCGCGGGTCCATTCCTCGGCCGCGAGCGCCTTGCGCACCTCGTCCCACACGCGGGCGATCGCGCGCCCCTCCTCGGGCCTCACCTCGCAGCGCGGCCCGGCTTCGACGGCGAGTCCCCGCAGCGACACCGGCTCGACGGGCACGTCGATGACCATGGGCGGATCGTCCGGGGCGGGCTCGAATCGGTCCGTGGTGAGGCTGGCGTACCCGATCCGCTCGACGGTGATGAAGTGCGGTCCGGACCCGGCCACGTCCAGCATGAACCGTCCGGCGGCGTTGGTGAGGAAGCGGTCGACCCGCTCGCCGCCGTCGTCGAAGAGGAGGACCATCGCGCCCGGGACCGGGAAGCGCGTGCCGCGCTCGATCACCACGCCCGTAACAACCCGCTGGGCGGTGTCGGGGAGTTGGGCGGCCGGCTCGGCCATGGCGGGGCCGGCGATGCCGATCAGAATCGCGATGGGAACGAGTGCGCGCATCCGCGCAAGCTGCCGCTGAGCCCGGTCACCAGTCAATTCGCCGCTCCGCCTTTCAAAATGACCGCTTGCTGTACAGATTTCGGGCCTTGCGAACGAGCCTCATCGCCGCTCGTCCGCCTCAACCGCCCCCAAGGAGCCACCGATGAGCGACGCCCGGGTCCGCCACTACCGTGTAGCCGACCAGCCCAAAGAGGAGCTGAATCCACTGATCTCACGCAGCCTGATTACGGGCGAGCGGGCGATGCTTGCACATGTCTACCTCAAGAAGGGCGCCGTTGTTCCCATGCATTCGCACGACAACGAGCAGATCACCTACGTCATCGACGGCGCGCTCGAATTCAAGATCGGCGACGGCGGACCCGAGGGTCTCGTCGTGCGCTCGGGCGAGGTCCTCCACCTGCCCAGCAACGTCCCCCACGAGGCCGTGGCGCTCGAGGACACGATCGACGTCGACGTCTTCACGCCTCCGCGCCAGGACTGGCTCGACGGGACCGATTCCTATCTGCGCGAGCCCACCCCCGGAAAGGACGGGTAGCGCCATGGCCGGCAAACTGGAGGGGAGTCCGTGGATCTGGAAGGACGGTGAGTTCATTCGCTGGGAGGACGCCAACGTCCACGTCCTGAGTCTCGCGGTTCAGTTCGGGTCATCTGTCTTCGAGGGCGTGCGGTGCTACGAGACCCCCAGGGGTCCCGCGGTCTTCCGGCTTCACGACCACTTCCGGCGTCTCGTGTCGTCGAGCCGCACGTACCGCATGCAGCCGTCGTACACCATCGACGAGCTCGTGGACGCAACGCTCGCGACCATCCGCCGCAACGAACTCGACAGCTGCTATATACGCCCGATGGTTCTGCGCGGTTACGGCGCGGCGGGCATGCACGGGAAGAGCAGCCCGGTCGAGACCTACATCCCCATGTGGCCGTGGGGAGCGTACCTGGGCGAGGACGCGCTGGCCAAGGGCGTCGACGTGTGCGTGTCGTCGTGGAACCGCCCGGCTCCGAACACCATCCCCAGCGGCGCCAAGTCGGCGGGCAACTACATCCTGTCGACCCTGATGGTGATGGAGGCCGAGTCCCACGGATACGCCGAGGCGATCGGCCTCGGCCCCGGCGGGCTGGTGAGCGAGGGGAGCGGCCAGAACCTCTTCCTGGTGATGGACGGCGAAGTCGTCACACCGATCCTCGACGGGACTTCGCTGTGGGGGATCACGCGCCACTCCGTGCTGAAGATCGCCGAGGAGCTCGGCCTGACCGTGCGCCAGCAGCTGGTGCCCCGCGAGATGCTGTACAGCGCCGACGAGCTCTTCTTCACGGGCACGGCCTCCGAGGTTACGCCGATCCGGTCGGTCGACGGGCTCGAGATCGGCGACGGCCGGCGGGGTGAGATCACCACGCGCATTCAGAAGCGGTACCTGGAGCTGGCGAAGGGCGAGGGGCCGGATCCGTGGGGGTGGCTGACCTACCTGGACTGAAGGAGGGCGTCAGTCCGCAGCGTCCAGCCTCAGCACCGAGTGGAGCAGCACGTTCGCTCCGCGCGTGATGTCGTCGGGCGCCGTGTATTCGTCGGGTGAATGGCTGATGCCGGCGCGGCTCGGCACGAAGATCATCCCGATGGGGCCGAGTTCGGCCATGCTCTGGGCGTCGTGGCCGGCTCCGGAAGGCATGCGCACGTTCGTGTAGCCCAGGTCGCTGGCCGCTGCCTCGACGATGTCGCGGAAGCGGGGGTCGGTGGGCGCGGCGAGGCTTTCGTAGAAGTGAACGAGGGCGATGGTGACGCCGCGGGCCTCCTCGATGGCGCGAGCCCGCCGTTCGATCTCGGCGAAGACGGAAGCGATCTTGCTCATCTCGAGGTCGCGAATCTCGAGCGTGGCGCGCACCTCGCCCGGCACGACGTTGGGCGCCCCGGGCACGGCCTCGATCCTGCCGACCGTGGCGACCTGGCGGCCCGGCGTCGTGTTCGCAACCTCGCTGACGTCGCGGATCAGGTCGGCGGCGGCGACGAGGGCGTCGCGGCGCTGGGGCATGGGGGTCGTCCCGGCGTGGTTCTGCATGCCACGCACCGTGATGTTCCAGCGGCGGATGCCGACGATCCCCTCGACGACGCCGATCTGGATGCCGTCGGCCTCGAGGAACGCGCCCTGCTCGATGTGCATCTCGAAGAACCCGGCCACGCTGCCGGGTTCACGCCGGGCCTCGGCGATGCGCGCGGGGTCGCCGCCGATGCGCGCGGTGCCGTCGCCGATGGTGTAGCCCGAGGCTGTGATGATGTCGAGCTCGAAGGGCAGGACCCGGCCGACCAGCGCGCGGCTCCCCGTCTTCCCGCCCTCTTCGTTCGGGAAGATGATGACCTCGAGCGGGTGCCGGAGCGCGATGTCGTGGTCGTGCAGGGTCAGCGCGACTTCGATGGCGGCCGCCGAGCCCACGTGGCCGTCGTAGCTGCCCCCCGCCGGCACGGTGTCGATGTGCGAGCCGGTGACGATGGGGAGCGCGGCGGGGTCGGTGCCGGCGCGGCGGCCGATCAGGTTGCCGGCGAGGTCGATGGAGACCTCGAGGCCGGCCTGCTCCATCACGCCGGCGGCGTAGTTGCGCCCGGCCAGGTCGTCGTCGCTGTAGGCGAGGCGGGTGGTGCCGCCATCGGACCCGCCGCCGAAGCGGCGAAGGTTGGCGAGGATCGCGTTGACGCGGCCGCCGTCGACCGTGGGGGACTGCCGGGCGCGGGCGCTCACCTCCGGCGATGCGCTCACCAGCGCCGCGGCCACGGCGGGGGAGGCCTTCACGAAGTTCCGGCGCGAACAGGACGCGATGTCCACTTCGTCCCGCGGCGGTCCTACCCTGAATCCCTGTCGATCGGTCATCTTTCAATCATCTTTTTCAATCCTGAGCCTGGACGATTTCCGGGAGCCACGCGGCCGGCCGAGGATACCAGCCGCGGGCCACCCCCAACCTAGAGCGAATTCACGGAATTGCACGAGCAAGCCTTCGACTTCGACGGCGACTACGGGGAGGGTTACGAAGCCCTCGCCCGGCGCGTGATCCCCGGTTACGCCACGCTGTTCCCCATGATCGGCGCGCTTATCGACCCCGACCTGCCGCCGCGGGCCCGCGTGCTCGTTGTCGGGTGCGGCACCGGGATCGAACTCGTCACCTTCAAGCGCATCCGTCCCGATCTCCGGCTGCACGGCGTCGATCCCGCCGGCCAGATGCTGGAGCTGGCCACGCGCAGGGTGGCCGACGCGGGCCTCTCGGACGGCATCACCTGCCAGCACGGATACGCCTCCGACGTGCCGCTCTCGCCGCGCTTCGACGCGGCCACCCTCATCAACGTCCTGCACTTCGTCCCCGACGACGGCGGCAAGGCCGAGCTCATGGCCGACATCGCCGCGCGGCTCAGGCCCGGCGGCGTCTTCGTCTTCTTCGACCTGCACGGCAATCCCGGCTCGGAGGAACACGAGCGCTACATGCCGGCCTGGCGGCGCTACTGGAAGATCCGGGGCATGACCGAGGCGGAAAGGTCCGAGTTCGCCGAGCGTATTCGACACGGGATTCACTTCGCCCCCCCCGAGCGGGTCGTGGAGCTGGCTCGCGACGCCGGCTTCACCCGGCCGCGGCGGTTCTTCCAGAGCCTGTTGTACGGGGGCTGGACCTTTCGGCGGGCTGGCGGGTGAGTTATCCGTAACCGAAACGTCCACGCGACAGCCGAGGGGGTGCGGGGGTCGATGAAGATCTCGCAGGGCACGCTGATGACCGCGATGGCGCTCGCCCTTGCGGCCGCCTGCGCCGACCTGGCCCTCGAGCCCAACCAGATCCCGCATTCGATTGCGATCTCCCCCGAGGACGCGCGTGTGAAGGTCGGGGATGCGGGGGAGTTCACCGTCACGGTCTTCGACGAGGACGGGCAGGTCATTCCGGGGCCGCCGTCGTGGGCGCCGGCCGATTGGGAAGTCGCCGACCCGTCGATGGTCGAGTTCAGCCCGGGCGGCGCCTTCACGGCGCTGGACAACGGCGAGGCGAGGATCGGCGCCCGCTCGGCGGGGCTGCTCGCGCGCACCACGCTCCTGATCAGCCCGGGCAGCGTGCGGCTGACCGCGCCCGCCATCTACCTCAACCAGGTGGCCCAGCGCCTCGATGGCACCGTCCCGCTGATCGCCGGGCGCGACGCACTCCTGCGGGTGTTCGTTACGGGCGACGAAGTCAGCTACTACGAACCCCGGGCCTACGCCGATTTCCTGCGCGATGGAGAGGTGATCCACACGGCCGCCATGGGTCCGCCCCATGTGATTCCCGACGCGGTGACCGAGAAGTGGCGCCTGCAGTCGTTCAACGCCGAGATCCCCGGTGAGGTGATCCAGCCGGGGGTCGAGCTGTTCGTCGAAATGGATCCCGACGGGGTGGTGCCCCTGAAGCCCGGCAGCCAGCCCAGGATTCCCGCGGAGGGCGCGCTCGAGCTCGACGTGATCGAGCTTCCCGTTCACTTCCAGACGCTGGTGCCCGTGATCGGCGAGACCGATCCCCGCGAACAGATCCGCATCTGGGCCCAGGACCTGACCCCGGAACACGAGTGGCTCCAGTTTGCCCGCAGCGTGCTCCCGATCGGAGACATGCACCTCACAGTGCACGATCCCTTCTACACCTCGGTCGACATGGGCACCTTCGAGGGCTGGCTGCAGCTCCTGAGCGACATCAGGACGCTGCGGGCGATGGAGAACGGCAGAGGCTACTACTACGGCGCCTTCCACCGTGCCAACCTCACCGGGATCGTCGGGCTGGGGTACATCGGCCAGCCCGTCGGCATAGGGCTGAGCCAGGACGAGACATTCGCCCACGAAGTGGGGCACAACATGAGCCTCCGTCATGCCCCCTGCGGCGGCGCGGGAGGACCGGACCCGAGATTCCCTTACAAGGACGGCAGCGCCGGGGTTTGGGGATACAACCCGGCGTCGGGCGGAATCATCGATCCGGATCAGTACAAGGATCTGATGGGGTATTGCAGTCCGAGCTGGGTCAGCGACTACAGCTTCACGAAGGCGCTCGACTACCGGATTCGGACCGAGATCGGGCGGGGCGGAGCGGACCCGGCGGATGAGCGGCCTGCCGAGCAGACGCTCCTGCTGCGCGGAAGGGCGGTCAACGGGTCGCTGATGCTCGAGCCCGCCTTCCTGGTCGAGACGCGGCCCGTCCTGCCGGAGGGGGACGGCGTGTATCGTCTGGAGGGGTTCGGTTCCGGCGGTCGGGTCCTGTTCTCATTCGACTTCACCCCGACTCCGCTGGAGTTCGGCGGCGGGGACTTCCTCTTCGCCGTGCCCTATGACGCGGGGTCGGACGGTGCGCTGGAGCGGGTGGTCGTGTCGGGACCCGAGGGCGAGTTCACGCTGGGGCCGTCCAGCACCAGCCCGATGGCGATCATCGTCAACCGTGACAACAGTCAGGTGCGCGCCATTCTGCGGGACTGGAACGGCGGCCTCGGTCGGGTGGATGGGAACACGGAGATCCTGGTCAGCGACGGGTTGCCGGGGTTCAGCCCCCCGGCCCCGTGATCCTGTACTGGTCCGGCGGGATCTCGCCCCGCAGGTGCTCGATGAAGTAGTCCCAAGTCCGGCGCACGACGTAGGGCTCGCTCGAGTATCCGTGGTTCCGGTTCGGCAGCACGAACATGTCGAAGTCCTTGTTGTGGCGGATGAGCTCGTCGATCACCCGGATCGTCATGTTGGGATGCACGTTGTCGTCCAGCGTGCCGTAGTGCAGCAGGAGCTTGCCCTTGAGGTTCGCGGCGATGTTCTGGTTGGCCTGGCTGTCGAAGCTGTCGGTGCCGTCGGGGTTCTCGACGAGCAGGCCCTGGTATTTCTCGCCCCAGGGGAAGTGGTAGCCGCGGTTGTCGTGGTTGCCGGCGCCCGAGACCGCAACCTTGAAGAAGTCGGGCCAGCGCAGGATTGCGTCGGTCGACGAGAAGCCGCCGCCCGAGTGGCCGAAGATGCCCACGCGGTCGAGGTCCATCTGGGGATGGCGCCCCGCCAGTTCCTTGAGCGCAGAGATGTGATCGGGGATGCCGTTGTCGCCCATGTTGCCGTAATAGGCGTCGTGGAAGGCCTTGGAGCGCAGCGGCGTGCCGAAGGCGTCGACGGCGAAGACGATGAAGCCGAGTTCGGCGAGGGCGCGGCCGTTGCCGCGGCCGGGGGCGGAGAAGTCGTAGCGGGTGACGGCGCCGACCTGCGGGCCCGGGTAGATGTAGTCGACGACGGGATAGCTCTGCTCGGGGTCGAAGTCGGAGGGGAACCAGAGGAGGCCGTAGACGTTGGTGGTGCCGTCGCGCCCCTTGGCCTCGAAGGGGACGGGCGGGATCCAGCCGGCTTCCTCGAGCCGGGAGATGTCGGCGGTCTCGATGGTCTGCACGACGCGGCCGTCGCGGCCGCGCACGACGGCTGTGGGCGCCATCTCGGGGGTCGAGTACTGGTCCACGAAGTACTGGCCGGACGGGGTGGGAGTGATCTGGTGGACGGCGTCCTCCGAGCTCAGGAGCTGCAGGCCGGAGCCGTCCAGCCCGACGCGGTAGAGGTGGAGGTGGTACGGGTGCCGTCCCTCCTCCCGGCCTACCGCCGTGAAGTGGACGCTGCGGGAGGCCTCGTCCACCTGCAGGAGCTGCGCGACCAGCCAGGGGCCGGACGTGACCTGGTTCTTCAGGTTGCCGTCGCCGTCGTAGAGGTAGAGGTGCCCGAAACCGTCCCGCTCGGACCACCAGAGGAACTCGGAGCCGTTGCCGAGCACCTGCCAGGCGGGCGGGAACGAGGTGAAGTTGTTGAGTTCGACATAGGTCGGCCCGGTCTCTTCCAGGAGCTCGGTCGCGCTGCCGGTGGCGGCGTCCACGCGGTAGAGCCTGTAGCTCTTGAAGTCGCGGCTCCGGTGGGTGTAGAAGATCTGGCTGCCGTCTGCGGTCCACTGGACGTCCACGTAGCTGGTGTCGCCGCGTGAGAAGTTGCCCGGCTGGGGCTCGATGTCGGCGCGGACCGAGGTGCCGGCATCGACGTCGATGATCCACAGCTCCGAGGTGGGGACGATCGAGTCGCCCGGGAGCGCATACGCCCACGAGTGGAGGACCGGGCGCCCGTCGGCGGCTTCGAGGAGGTGGAAGCGCTCGACCTCGCGCTCGTCGTAGCGGTGGGTGGCGATGCGGCGCGAGTCCGGCGACCACTGCATGACCGGCGAGCGCTCGCGGCCGGCGCGCCGGCTGGTGATCTCCTGGCAGCACCCTTCCGGGATCGCGCCGTAACCGAAATCGGTCTCGCCGTCGCGGGTGAGCTGGGTCTCCGCGCCGCTCGCGGCGTCGCGCACCCACAGGTTCTCGTCGCGGGCGAAGGCGATCCAGCGGCCGTCGGGGGACGGGCGGTCGGCGTCGGAGGGGGCCGTGGCGGTGGTCGGTCCGGCGCAGGTATAGGCGCCGATGTCGCAGGTCCATTGCACGGAGTCGGCGACCTGGAAGCGGATGGCGCCCGTGCCGTTCACGAAGTCGAAGGCCTCGAAGGGGAGGTCGCGGCCCTCGTAGGCGGTGTCGGCGGCCAGGGAGAGGGCAGCGGCGAGGCGCGCGTGGTCGAAGGCGGGGCGGCGGGTGGAGGCGGCCGGGTCGACGACGACGAATTCGTGGCCGGACCCGGTGCGGCTGCGGAACCAGAAGCGGTCGCCATCGAAGAACTCGGGGACGACCTGGTCGCCCGAAATCAACCTGGCCGCGTTCCAGGGGAGGAACTGCTCGGCGCGGGCGTAGTCGCTCTCCGCGACCTGCTGGGCGGCGGCCGCGCGGGTCACCGGGCCGGGCGGGAACGCGGCGGGGGCCGGGAGGTGGGAGGCCGCGGCGAGCAGGGCCAGGGCGGCTGCGGTGCGTGCTGGCGAGCGAAGCAGTGTCGGCATGGAGACCTCGGGATTGGCTGTGGCAGTGTGGCTGGCGGCGGTGCTTGGGGTGGAAGACCACTCGCGCCGCCCATATACTGGCCCTGTGCGGGGCCCGCAGCCAGACCCGTCCCGGCGCCGCTGCCGGCCCGCCGCCACGTACCCCTTGATCTGCGAGGCCTTGGTCATGTCCCGATTCAGCAACGCTTCACTCGCTGCGGCGGGTTGCGCAGCCATTCTCACCGTGTCCGTCCTGCTCGGAGCGTGCGCTCCCGGGGCCGATGCGCCCGGGTCCACGGCCGTCGCCTACGAGGGCGCGCGGGTGATCGTGGGCGACGGAAGCGTGATCGAGGACGCGGTCTTCGTCGTGGACGGGGGCCGGATCGCCGCGGTCGGCGCGGCGGGCGATATCGAGGTTCCCGGGGGCGCCGCTCGCATGGACCTGGCCGGCAAGACGGTGATGCCCGCCGTCGTGAACGCGCACCTCCACCTGGTCCCGGAGCGGGACGCGCGGACCGAACAGCTGCAGCACATGGCGTACTACGGACAGTCCCTGGTGCTGAGCCTCGGGCTCGACGAAGGAGACGCGCCCTTCGAGATGCGCGACGAGGTCGTGCCGGACGGTGCGCGGTCGCAGATAGCGGGCCGCGGGATCACGTCGCCCGAGCCCGGCCGCAGCGAGGTGCCGCACTGGGTGACGACCGAGGAGGAGGCGCGCGCGGCGGTGCAGGAGCTGGCCGCCCAGCAGGTCGACATCGTCAAGATCTGGGTGGACGACCGTGGCGGGCAGTACGAGCGGCTGTCGCCCGAGCTCTACGGCGCCGTCATCGACGAGGCGCACGCCAACGGGCTGCGCGTGGCCGCCCACGTCTTCCGCCTCGAGGACGCCAAGGGGCTGCTCCGGGCCGGTGTCGACGCCTTCGCCCACGGGATCCGCGACATGGACATCGACGACGAGCTGGTCAAATTGTGGCACGAGCGTCCTGATGTCGTGCTCATCCCGAACCTGCCCGGCCCCGGCGTGGCCGAGGACTTCGGATGGCTCTCCGGCACCGTGTCCGCGGACCGGATCGCCGAGATGAACGCCGGCTCCACCGACCGCCCCGAGGCGCAGGAGTTCTTCGGCATCCAGGCGCGCAACATGGTCCGCCTGAGCGAAGAGGGCTTCACGATCTCATTCGGGACCGACGGCGGCTCGCCGTGGGCAGTGCACCAGGAGCTGGCTGACATGGTGCGCGCGGGGATGTCGCCCGGGGACGTGATCGTCGCGGCCACCGGGACTTCGGCGGAGTTCATGGGCGCCGACGACCTGGGCACGATCGAGGCGGGCAAGAGCGCCGACTTCATCGTGCTGGACGCGAACCCGCTCGACGACATCACCAACACGCGGGCGATCAGCGCGGTGTACCTGCGCGGCGCGGCCGTGGATCGCGATGGATTCGGGGCGCGGCTGCTGGGGGCCGCGGGTCAGTAGGATGGCCGGCTCCCTCTTCACTCGCGCCGGGGCCGATTTGTCTCCGCCGCGGGCGGCGATGCAAGCCGGGGCCGCGAACGCCGCCCTGCTTTCACTCCTCCTCATCTGCGCAACCGCAACTGCCGACGCCCAGGAGTCGCTCGATCCGGAGCGGGATGCGATGTACGCCCGCTACATGGCGCTCCCGACGCTGATCAAGGGGGGCACGATCTGTGCGGATGCGGGGGCGCTCGGCGGAGCGGCGTGCTCCCTCAACTGGATGGCGGACGGGCAGAGTTTCTGGTTCGCCGAGGGACAGCCCGACCAGACCGTGATCTACCGGGCGGATCCGGCGGCCGGGACCACCGAGCCGCTCTTCGACACCGGGCGCGTGCGGGAAGCGCTCACGGCGGCGCTGGGCCACGAGCCTCCGTACGGCGGGCTGCCGTTCGACAGCTTCACGTTTGCGGGCGAGGGCGAGCGGGTCGTGCGCTTTTCGGTCGGGGAGCGGGGCTTCGAGTTGGACCTCGAGAGCTACACGGTGACCGCCCGGGCGGCGAGTGCGGTCGAGGCAGCCCAGCGGGCGCGTCCCCGGGTCGTGCGCGAGGGGTTTACGAGCGGTGCGCCGGCGGTGATGGAGGTGCCGTCGCCGGACGGACGCTGGCTGCTGACCGAGAAGGACGACGGCCTGTGGCTGCGCGCCACCTTCGACGGACGCGAACAGGCGGTGCTGGAGGACGGCGAGGAGGACTTCGCCTGGAGCGTCGAGGGGGCGATGTGGGCACCGGACGGCGCGCGCGTCGCCGCGATGAAGGTCGACAACCGCGCGATGGAGCGGGTGCCGATCGTGCACTGGCTGAAGCAGACCGAAGAGGTGGAGTGGGCGCCGTACGCGAAGGCCGGAAATCCGCTGCCGCGGCAGGAGCTTCACATCGTGGACGTGCCCGCGCGGCGGGCGGTGGCGGTCGATGTTGGCGACGCGGAGCAGATTCTGAGCCCGGTCGGGTGGCTCCCCGACGGCTCGGAGTACCTGTTCCTGCGGATGCTGAGGACCTACCGGACGCTGCACCTGGTCGCGGCCGATCCGGCCACCGGCGAGACGCGCGTCGTTCTGGAGGAGACGCAGCCCACCTTCATCAAGGGGATCGGGACGACGCCTTCGTGGCGGGCGCTGGCGCGGCCGCTGTCCGATGGCGAGCGCTTCCTGTGGATCAGCGAGCGCGACGGCTGGGACCATATCTACCTGTACGGCATGGACGGCCGCCTGATCCGGCGACTGACGGAGGGCGAGTGGCCGGTCACGGGGATCGTGCACGTCGACGAGGCGGCGGGGACCGTCTACTTCAACGGCCACCGCGAGGAGCGCCCGTACGACACCCACCTGTACAGCGTGCCTCTCGATGGCGGCGAGGTCCGGCGGCTCACCGAGGGGGACGGCCAGCACAGCACCGCGATCTCGCCCAACGGCGCCTACCTGGTGGACACGCATTCGAGCACGAGCCGGCCGCCCCGCACGGAGATGCGCACCACGTCCGGCGAGCTGGTGTACGTGGTGAGCGAAGCCGACGTGAGCGCGCTCGACGAACTGGGGTGGACGCCGCCCGAGGAATTCGTCGTGAAGGCGGCCGATGGAGAGACCGACCTCTACGGGCTGATCTACAAGCCGCACGATTTCGACTCGGCCCGGAAGTACCCGGTCATCGACTACATCTACAACGGTCCCTTCATCAGCTGGGTGCCGAAGACCTTCACCGACGGGCGCGGGCTCAGCCAGGCGGCCCTGGCCCAGCTGGGGTTCGTGGTGTTCATGGTGGACGGACGCGGCACCACCGAGCGCGGCAAGGCCTTCCAGGACGTGGCGTACCGGAACTTCGGACGCAATGAGATCCCGGATCACCGCGCTGCGATGGAGAACGCGGCCGCAACGCGCCCCTGGATGGACCTGGACCGGGTCGGCATCCACGGGGGCTCGTGGGGCGGATACATGACCGTGCGCGCGCTCGTCCTCGAACCCGACTTCTACGACGTCGGCGTCGCGACCAACGGCGTCTACGACATCCACGACCAGAACGCCTGGGCGATCGAGCCCTACATGGACCGGCCGTGGGAGAACCCCGAGGGTTACGAGTACGGGTCGAGCCTGCGCCTGGCCGAGAATCTCAAGGGACAGCTGCTGCTGATCCACGGGACCAGCGACGTAAACGCCACCTTTTCAGCCACGATGAAGCTGGTCGAGGCGCTGATCCGGGCGGGAAGGCCGCACGACCTGATCGTGGTGCCCGAGCAGCCGCACTGGTTCACGGGGCAGAGCGCGGCGTTCACTGGGGCGGCGAGCCGGCGGTATTTCCAGGAGCACCTGCTGGGGCTGACGGGGAGGGAGAGGGAGGTGATCCCGTAGGGTCGGCGGGGCGGCAGTGAGGTTGCAGCTGAACCGTGTGAGCGATGCCGCTGTTGGGCCCTGTATTTGTTTGATTGAAAACCTGAGATTTCGATCCGAAGGTGTGCAAGACGTTGCAGTATAATGATTTAGTTGCTTGACTGTTGCTTGACTGCGGATTAGTGTTCAAGATGCCCGAGCACAATCCGCTCCGTCAGTAGAACACCCGCCCATGACGATCACACAGCCTCCGTCTCGGTACCATGAGGACCTCGTGCGGGAGCTGTGCGCGCTCCCTCACGAGACCGAGTGGGTGGAGTTCAAGGAGAACTACAAGAATCCGGAGCAGGTCGGTCAGTACATTTCCGCATTGGCGAACGCGGCCGCCGCGCGGGGTCAGTCGTCGGGGTACGTTCTGTGGGGAGTGAGGAACGGAACCCACGAGCTAGTCGGAACGACCTTCACACCCGGGACCACTCGGAAAGGAAACGAACTCCTCGAGCCTTGGCTGGCGAAGCGGCTGGAGCCACAAATCCATTTCCGTTTCGTGGATGTGGAGTTGGACGGCAAGAGGATGCTCATACTCGAGGTCCCGCCCGCAACGAACCAGCCCATCGCCTTCATGGGCACCGAGTTCATTCGCATTGGGAGTTCCACGAGAAAGCTCCGGGACCACCCGGCCCTACAGCAACAGCTTTGGCAACATCTTCTCGCCGCCTCTTTTGAAGAGGGCATCGCAGCAGAGCACCTCACTGGCGAGGAGGTTCTACGAGCCTTGGACTACCCCGCCTATTTCGACCTCTTGCGCGTGCCTCCCGCTGACGGACGGGACGCCATCCTGCAAGCGTTGGCCGACGATCGGCTTGTTCAACGGAATCCGGCGGGCGGCTACAGTGTCACCAACCTTGGAGCCGTCCTCTTCGCACGTCGTCTGGCCGACTTTCCACGCCTTGAGCGGAAAGCGGTCAGGGTGATTCTCTACCGCGGTTCCGGACGGTCGGAAACGGTACGCGAAGTGCAGGGCGGCAAGGGCTACGCGAGCGGCTTCAGCGGCCTGGTCAACCACATCCGGTCCTGGACTCCGTCGAACGAAGTGCTGGGGCCGGTATTCCGCCGGGAAGTGCCGATGTTTCCGGCGGTGGCCATCCGCGAACTGGTCGCCAACGCGCTGATCCACCAGGATTTCACGGTCACCAGGGGCCGGACCGATGGTCGAAATCTTTGACCGCCGCCTGGAGATCAGCAACCCCGGTGAGCCACTAATCGATACGCAGCGGTTTCTCGACACCCAACCCCGTTCGCGAAACGAGAAGCTCGCTTCGCTGATGCGGCGTCTGAACATCTGCGAGGAGAGGGGAAGTGGAATCGGCAAGGTGGTCGGCGCTGTCGAGTTGCACGCTCTGCCCGCACCCGTTTTTGAGCGGCCACCTGGGTCCACACGCGCCATGCTCTTTGCGCACAAGCCGCTAAGAGACATGGACCGCGGAGAGAGACTCCATGCTTGCTATATGCACGCATGCTTGCGCTACGTGACCCACCAGCCAATGACGAATGCGTCCCTGCGCAAGCGATTCGGGATCGCCGAGAAGAACGCTGCGGTGGCATCCCGGATTCTTTCCGACGCCGTACGGGACGGCCTGATCGCGGTGGCCAACCCGGAAGCAGGCACGCGTGCGCGGCGCTACATGCCCTTCTGGGCCCAGTCTTGATACCCCGATTCGGCTCCGGGGAACCGGATTTTGTTTGATCGGGAGCCCACGGAATCGGCAGTGATTCCCATAAATCATTGGCGTACAACGTTTTATTTCTTTGACAGGTATTTGATCGATACTAAATATGTTTGTTTACCAAGTTGAAGCCTTTTGGCCTGATCCGTCGAATCGGATTGGCGGGATTGACGTTTCAGCTGAAGCACTTTGCCTGCGAAGACGCTTGACTGAACATGGACGCGGTACCACCGAGCGCGGCAAGGCGCACCAGGACGTGGCCTACTGAAACTTCGGACGCAACGAGATACCCGATCACCGTGCGGCCATGGAGAACGCCGCCGCCACTCGGCCTTGGACGGAGGTGTTCTCCCGTCGCGGGGCGGCAGTGAGGCTCAGCCGCCCGCGCGGCGGAGTATCGCGGCCGCCTCTGCGCTGCCGTTGAGCTCTGCGAGGTCCAGAGGCGTGTGGCCAGTGTAGTCACGGACCGACACATCGGCGCCGGCCTCGATCAGGAAGTGCAGGACGTCCGTGTTGTCCGCATCCGCCGCCCAATGCAAGGGTGTCTCACCTCTTGCGCTCCTCGCGTTCAGGTCGGCCCCGGCCCGAATGAGCGCCCTGGCCACTTCGAGGCCACCGCTGAAGGACGCCGCGCGGTGCAGGGGTGTTGCGGACGTTGCCAACTCCCGGGCGTCCACGTCCGCCCCGGCTTCGATGAGGGCGAGAGCCACTTCGGGGTTCTCGTTGGCGTACAACGCCCTCAGGAGAGGCGTATCTCCATGCCCGTTCTCGACGTTTATGTCGGATCCCGCGTTTACAAGAGCCAACGCTACTTCGGGGTTCTCGTTGTTTGCCGCCGCCAGGTGGAGCGGTGCCTCGCTTTGTTGGCCCGCGCGAGCGTCGAGATCGGCTCCGGCCCGCACAAGAGCCAGGACCATCTCGGGGTTCCTGTTGGCTCGCGCCGCGAGGGAAAGGGCTGTCGGTCCTCCGGGATTCGTGGCGTTCACGTCCACTCCGGCGCGGACGAAGGTCAAGGCCATCTCCGGATTCGCGTTGGATATTGCCGCGCCGAGCAGGTGTCGGGGTTCGGCGCGTGCACCGGCCCTGAGAAGGACGAGAGCCACTTCGGAATTCGCGTTGTACCGCGCAGCCATGTCCAGGGGTGCCCGGCGCATGGCGCTTGTGCCGAAATAGTCGTCCAGGGCATGGATGTCTGCCCCGGCCCGGATCAGGGTCAGGGCCACTTCCGGGTTCTCGTTCCACGCCGCCGCCAGGTGCAGGGGAGTCAGATCGGTAGAATCCCGGGCCGACACATCCGCCCCCGCTTGCAGGCAGGTCCTCGTATCGCCGGGAGTTGCCAGCTCGAAAAAGGCTTCAGTATTCCATGTTGCACAGTCGGGGGACTCGCAGGTCGTCAGCAGGAAAGCTGTCAGGAGCAGACTGGCGATTCGCAACGTGGAGGCGTTCCGGAGATGCGGGAGGAGATGTTCGCCATCGTGGCCAAGAGACACGAGGAAAATCGCGGCAAGTAAAGAGAACATGACAATATGTAATGTTGACATTACAGAAACAACGCCTCCGTGAACACCTGGCGGAAGATCTCTTCGCCGCCGGGCCGGAGTCCTGAGATTTCGCCGGAATCGAGCGTTGCCCTGGCAAATGTCTCGCCGTAGCCGCGGGCGCAGGTCATCACGACGAGGTCGTCGGCGAAGGTGACGATCTGGCAGGGGACGTGGAGGACCGGTCCCTGGGTGAGGAAGGGCCGGGGGCGGGCCGGGTCGAAGAGGTCGAGGGGGGTGAGGTGTTCGAGCACGTCAGGGACGCCGGCGCCCGCAAGGGCGAGCATGCAGTGGCCGTCGGTGGTCTCCGTGAAGCCGGGGTCGGGGGGCGCGGGGGGCGGTGCGGCGGCGCCGAGGTGCCAGATCGCGACCTGGGTGCGGTTCATGCGGTTGATGACGAGGGGGCCGTGGACGCCGACCTGGCCGAAGCGCTCCGGGACGGGCAGGTCCATGGGCCGATGGGTCGCGACCTGGTCGTGCTGGTAGTCCCAGCGGCGCCGGTGGGAGAGGTCGACGAGGAACGGGCCCGGGTGGTCGTCCTCGCCCTGGTAGCGCAGGACGACGGTCCAGCCGTCGCGTGATTCGGTGGCCGCGGGGGTGGCGCCGAAAGAGACCGGGGAGCGGCGGTGCGCGGGTCGATGCCGGGCGGGGGCGTCGGTCATCATGCACGCAACCTTGTGCCCCTGGGGTCGTAGAAGTGCGGCGATGTCACCGTGGCGGAGAAGGTCGCCCTCTTCCCCGGCTTCTCCTCTTGCTGGAGCTGGATGGTGCCACCCTTCGCGGCGCACTCATCGCGCACGAGCGCCATCCCGTACTGCCACCCGAGCGTGTCGCTGCGGCGGGTCGTGCACACGTAGCCGACGATTTCGCCGTTGGCGATCACGACCGCACCGTCGCAAAGCGGGGGCGCGTCGGCCGGAGACCCCTGCCCTGCGGCGACCCGGAACCCCACCAGCTTCATGCGGCCCGGCTGCTGCTCGCAGGCCCGCAGCGCGGGGGCGCCGACCTTCTTCGAGGCGGTGTCGTCGCGGTCCCACATCCACCCCATGCCGATGTCGGTCAGGGTGACGCGCTGCTCCGACTCCGCCCCGATGATGACGTGGCCCTTCTCGGCGCGGAGACAGTACTGCGCTTCGAGGCCGAACGGGGCGATGCCGAGGTCGGCGCCCGCCTCCATTAGAAGGTCCCACAGGTAGCGGCTGTAGCTCGCCGGGGCGTGCAGTTCGTACGACAGTTCGCCCACGAAGCCCAGGCGGAGGCAGCGGGCCTCGACGCCGTCCCCGACAGTGATGCGGCGGCAGGCCATGTACGGGAACGCGTCGTTCGAGACGTCGTCGGTCGTCACCCGCTCTAGCACGCGGCGTGCGTTGGGGCCGGCGATGTTGAGCGATCCCAGCACGTCGGTGAGGTTGACCAGGTTGTAGTCCCAGTTGTCGTAGCGGGTGTGGAAGCGGAACCACTCCACCGTCGTGCCGGCGCGGCCGGAGCTGGTGGTGAAGTAGTAGTCGCCGTCGCCCTCCCTGACGACGACGCCGTCGTCCATGAGCTGGCCCATGTCGTTGCACATCGCCGAGTACTTGCAGCGGCCGGGGCGGGCGGTGCTCATGTCGGAGATGTAGACGCGCTGGAGTGCTTTGAGGGCGTCGGGACCGTGGATGCGGAACTTGCCGAGGGGGGAGCTGTCGAGGATGCCGACGTTTTTGCGGACGTTTAGGATCTCGTCGCGGCAGGCGGGGTCGGCGCTGAATTGGCGGGCGCGCTGCCAGGGGCCGGCCCAGCGGAAGACGGCGCCGCGGGCAGCCTGCTCGTGGTGGAGGGGCGTCCGTTTGTGCACGTCGTGGCCGGGACCGGCGAGGGTGGCGAGGCTGGGGGCGACGAGAGGCGGGCGGACGGTGGTGGGGGTGGCGGCTTCGGGGGGGTCGCCGCGGAGGTCGGCCATGATCATGGCGAGGTTCTGGCCGGTGACGCGGTACTGGCCCGGGCCGAGCCCGAATCCGCCGAAGCGCTTGGCGAGTTCCGGGACGTCGAAGCCCTGGGCGGCGGATTCCTTGACGTTCTTGTACGTGCCGTCCTCGTCGAGGTCGACGAAGGCCTTGGCGCCGCGGCCGATGGCGGGGCCGTGGCGGATGCCGCAGCCGGAGAGCGCGCCGGGGAGGGATGCGAGTTCGCGGCGGGCGGCTTCGACCGGGCCAGTCGGATCTGCCGGACGCCCCACCGACCGACCCGCGCACAGAGCCGCCGCCCGGTATCCCTCCATCCGCCCCGACGCTTCGATCGCGCGCGGATCGCGCAGGCCGTTCATGCTTCCAGCTGCGAAGACGCCCGGCGGCAGTTTTGCGGGCCGGTAGCTGTGCGTGTGGGTGCAGTAGGCCAGCTTCGCCTTCGCGGTGGCGAGCACCCCGATGCGGGACTGCATCCCGGCGTTGGCGACGAGCAGGTCACAGGGGACATGACTCGTGCCGGCACCGGTCAGAGGGCGCAGTTCGCAGCCCTTCAACCGCCTGCCGCCCATCGCCCGCGAGGCGGCCCACCCCGGCAGGAACGGGATGCCCCGCTCTTCGATCGCCGCGACCAGCGCGGGGTCCTGCCGCCCCTCCCCGCGAGCATCGGCCACGGCCTGAATCGCAATGCCCAGGTCGGAGAGGTCGACCGCGGCCTCCAGACTCAGGTCGTCTCCCACGCTGAACACCGCCGCCTCGCCCGGCCTCACCCCGTAGGTGCGGGCCAGCCGCCAGGCCGCACCCGCCTGCATCACGCCCGGACGGTCGTTGTGGTTGAAGACGAGCGGCCGGTCCATGCACCCGGCGGCCACGACCACCGTCTTGGCGCGGCACTCCCAGTGACACTCCCGGAAAGGGTCGTCCTCGCCGCCAACAGTGAACCCCGTCACCAGGTTTTCGCCCCACACGCCGGTCACCGGCGAGCTTGTGAAGACTTTCACATTCTCCGCGGACTGCAGGCGCGCGGCCAGCGCCTCGCCCCGCCGATGCAGCGCCTCGCCCTCGTACTCGCGCACGCGCCAAGCCAGGTGACCGCCCAGCCGGGGCCGCCGTTCGAACAGGCACACCCGCAGGCCGCTCTCCGCCGCCGCCAGCGCGGCCGACATTCCCGCCGGACCGCCCCCCACCACTGCGACATCCGCGTTCAGGTACCGTTCCGCCCGCGTCCCGGAGGCATAGTCGCCGCGCGGGTCCAGCACTCCCGTCCCCGCCATCCGCCGCAGCCCGTTCTGGAAGAGCGGCCAGAGGCGGTAGGGTCGGTGGAAGAGCTTGTAGTAGAACCCCGCCGGCATCAGCCAGTCGAAGGGGTTGATGATGCCGAACCGGTCCGTCCTCGGGTTCCCGCGGACATTCTGGGCGTGCACGGACATGCCCGGCCCCAGTGCCGTCGTCTCGGCACACTCGTTCGGCACGCCGTCGATCGCCATGAAGGTGTTGGACGACTCGCCGTCGATGCTGTAGAGGCCGCGCGGGCGGTGGTACTTGAGGCTGCGCCCGAAGATTCGCACGCCGGCGGCGTACATGGCGGAGGCCACGGTGTCGCCGGCGAACCCGGTCAGCGCCCGTCCGAGGCAGGTGAACTCGATGGGGCGGGAGAAGTCGACCCGGCAGGTGGGTCCGGGGGGGAGGCGGCCGGGGGGCAGGCGGTCAACCGGCATCGCCGCCATCCTCCACCTCGCGGTTCGTACTTGGGTCCCGCGTCGCCCGGAACCACACGCCGCACCCCTGGCCGTGGTACCACCACTCCTGTTGCGGTGCCGCGTCCGCCCCGCCCGGAATCATCCGGTATTGCGTCCAGCGGAAGTGTTCCTCGGAGGTCAGCCCCTCCTGGGTCGGGCGCGGGCCGCGCTCCTGGCCCCCGAAGGTGAACTCGTACACGTCGCGCTTGCCGCAGACGGGGCAGGTCAGCCGGAAGGTCATGCCGTCCCGCCCATCAGTCCCAATGCCCGTATTTCATGACCGCAGCCGTCTCGCCCGAGTAGCGGCCCTCCAGGAAACGTTTCAGCTGAAACGCCTTGAGCATCTCGGGCCGCTCGCCCGTGGCCATGTAGTCCGCCATGTACTTCCCCGCCACGGGCCCGGACTTGAAGCCGAAGTACCCCCAGCCGGCGTCGAGGTAGAGCCCGTCGTAGCCCAGGTTGCCCTCCATGATCGGCGCCATGTCGGGCGTCATGTCGGCGAGGCCGGCCCAGATGCGCATGAAGCGCACGCCGCGCAGTGCGGGGATGAGCTCGACCAGCGCCTCGGCCTGGTGCTTCAGGTAGTACGCGGTGGCGTCGTTGGTGTAGTTGACCTGCGGGTCCATATGGGCGCCGGTCGCGATCTCGCCCTTGAGCGTCTGGTTGGCATAGACGTGGTACGCGCCCGAGCTGAAGACGTGGTGCAGGAAGGGCTTGAGCGGCGGGGTGACCATCGCCTGGATGGTGAGGGGGTGGATGGGCAGCTCGATTCCCAACATTGCGGCCACGGCGGCGCCGTAGCCCCCCGCCATGATCCCGAGGCGGTTGCAGCCGATGGCGCCCTGGCTCGTGCGAACGCCGGTGACGCGCCCGCCACCCGTGTCGATCCCCTGCACCTCGCACCCCTGGTGGATGTGCACGCCGCGCGCGCTCGCTCCCTTGGCAAGCCCCCAGACCACCGCGTCGTGCCGCACGATCCCGCCCGGCGGGTGGTAGTGGCCCCCGTGGATCGGGAAGGTCGGGCGGTCGGAGACGTCGAGTCCGGGGATGAGTTCCCCGCACTGCTGCGCGTCGAGCATCTCCGACCTGACGCCCAGGTGGTTGTGGGTGCTGGCCAGCATGCGGAAGCCGTTCATCGCCGCCTCGCTGTGAGCCAGCATGAGGGTGCCGCAGTTGAAGAACATGAGGTTGAAGTCGAGCTCGTCGGTGAGAATGCGCCACAGCTTCAGCCCCTCCTCGTAGAGGCGCACGTTCTCGGGGGTGCGCTGGTTGGCGCGCACGATCGCGGTGTTGCGCCCCGACCCGCCGAAACCGATGTAGTGCGACTCGAGGACCGCGACGTCGCGGATTCCGTGGGTGCGCGCGAGGTAGTAGGCGGTGGCGAGGCCGTGGATGCCGCCGCCGATGATGACGACGTCGTAATGGCGCTTGAGGGGCGCGGGACGCCAGAGGCGGCGGAGGCGGAACGGCCTCACGCCCCCCACACCGTGATGCTCGTGCCCAGCCAGTCCCGTTCTTCGCGGCTGATTCTGTCGGCCCAGCTGCGTCCGGTGCGTGCGTCGAAGACGACCAGGTGGCCCGCGTCGGCGCGGCTCAAGTCCATGTAGGCGGCGGTCTGCTCCAGCCCCTCCTCGACGGCGCGGGTATGCGATCGTCCGTCCTTGACCAGCTTGCACTCCACGACGCACCGGCTCTCGCGCCCTTCGCGGTCAGGCCAGACGACCAGCAGGTCGACCCGGCGGCTCCCCAGCGCGTACTCCCGCTCGATGCGGCCCCTGGCGTTCACCACGCGGTGTAAAAACGCCTGCAGCACCAGATGCGGTCCAGCCTCCCTGTAGCGCGCCCGCTCGATCCAGTGCTCGGAGTTCTGCCGGAAGAAGTCCTGGAAGTCTTCCAGCAGCCTGTCCATATCCAGGTGTCCGTCCGCATCGACGTACGCCGCCCGGCTCTCCGGGATACTGTGCTGAAGGACCCACGTGAGTTCCCGGGGCAGCACCTCGCCGTAGATCGGGTTGGCCACGCGCAGTGTCGGGTCCGCGACCACCAGCCCCAGATCGCGCACATACTCGAAGTCCCTGTCCGTGTACTCGCCGTCGCCGCCGCTGAGCAGCGGTTCGATCACTCGGCGCACACGCGGCTCGCGCAGCTTGTCGGTCAGCTGGTCGATGTGGGTGTCGCGCCGCAGGATCAGCGCCTCGCGCGCCTCGAAGACGTCCCGCTGGGAGATCGGTCGGTCGCGCAGACGAAGCTGTTGGTTCTCGAAGCAGAGCTGCTTGCCCAGCGCGTTGACCAGCCACGGCTGTCCCAGCGTCTGTTCCCACACCGCCGCCACCGCCTCGGGCAGGAACTCCTGCCCGGTCTCCTGTGTGTGTTGCCCCAGCAGCGATTCAACCTCGGCCCGGGTAAAGTCGCCGAGGCGCAACGATTCGGCCTTTATGTTGAAGGCGCTGCCACCGGTGATCACCTCCTTCTCGGAACTGGCGTGGATCCGGTAGTCGCGCACATCGCGAACGCCGCAGAGGACGACGCTCTGGGGAAACCCGGCCGGACGACGAGCATAGCCCGCGCGCAACTGCCGTAGCACCGAGATGAGGGAATCGCCGACGAGTGCGTCGATCTCGTCAATCAGCACAACCAGCGGGGAGTCGGCGGCCCTCGCCCAGGAGTTCAGCAGCGTGCTGAGCGCGGCATCGGGACGGAGCGTCGTGTCCAGTCGCTCCGCCGCCTCGGCGGTGGCCGTGTCGCCCAGCGTGTGCCTGGCCTCGATGGCGATTTCCGAGGCGATAGCCCCCATCGCCCGCCCCACGTCTTCGCGTGCGGTCTGGGCCGGCTCGACGTTAAGGTACGCGCACCGGTACTCACCGGCCATTCCGTCGTTAAGCAGGTCACGCAGAGCCAGCAACGCGGATGTCTTTCCCGTCTGCCGGGGTGCGTGCATTACGAAGTATCGCTGGACGCGGATGAGGGTCAGGACCTCGGAGAGGTTCACCCGGTCGAGCGGAGGGATGCAGTAATGGCTGTCGGCGCGGACCGGACCGGCGGTGTTGAAGTCTCGCATGGCGAAAACGTGGCCCGACCAACGCGGCGACGCAATCAGCGTCGAGCCAGGATCAGGCGCAGGTGGGCGGCGTGGCCGTGACGCCTGCCCCTCAACCGATCACCGAGTACGACGAGTCGGGGTTGAGCGTCCGGCGGCGGCTGAAGAAGCCGATGTCGCAGCTCCGGCGGGTGTACTTGAGCGGCATCGAGACCGGGTCGGCGTCGTGGTCGCGTCCGCCCTCCACCGCGTCGATCAGCGTGGCCATGAGCTTGCCCGCCACCGGCGCGTTCTTGAACTGGTTGCCCGAGGTGCCGACGGCCATGTAGAAGCCGGGCAGGTCGGACTTGTCGTAGATCGGGATCCAGTCGTCGGACACGTCGTAGAGATCGACGAGGCCGCCCGTCTGGCCCGGGATGCCCAGGTCCTTCAGGCGCTGGGCCTCGCGCATCACCTGGGTCTCCCACTGGTGGGTGAAATTGGTGTTGTAGTCGTCGGGGTCGTCGACCCACTCGAGAATGTCGCAGGGCGGGTCCTCGGAGCCGATGAGGATGTGGTTGCCGGTGGTGGGCCGGGAGTAGCAGCCGATGTCGCCGTCCGAGATGAGGGGCGCGAGCTGGTGGTAGTCCATGCCGGCGGGGGCCGGGACGTAGCACACCTCCTGCTTGAGGGCGCGGGTGGTGATGTTCATGCCGTCGAGAACGCCGGCCATTCCGTTGATGATCGCCGAGTGGGGTCCGCCCACATTCACCACGACCGGTGCGTGGATGCGGGAGCCGTCGGATAGCCGAACTCCAGCGACGCGGCCGTCGCTCTTCAAAACCTCTACAACTTCGGCATTGAAACGATACTCGCCGCCATGCGCCTCGTTCGCACGCTGCAGGTTGTGGCAAGCCAGGGTGGGATCGTCGATGTAGCCCGACTCGGGGATGTAGACGGCACCGCGGATGTGTCCGCCGGAGGGCTCGCCGAAGCGGTCGTCGTCGGTGGTGACGGGAGGGCCGTAGGTGCGGGTGTCGATCCAGGGGAAGCGCCTGGCGACCCCCTCCGCCGTGAGGTCCTCGTAGGCGACATGCAGCTCGTCGAGGGCGGCCATGACGTTGACGAGATTTTTGTTGCGGTCGTTCTTGATGACGAGGCAGCCGGTGTTGACGTACTGGGCGAGCCCCATCTCGTCGGCCGTGCCCAGGTAGCGGCCCCAGTCAAGCCAGTAGAAGTAGCTCTCGCGGGCCATCGCGCAGCCGTCGGGCGTGGAGTAGTGCAGGCGGATGATCGCGCAGGTGTTGCAGGTGGAGCCGGAGCCGGCGGTCGGCTGCTTGTCCACGTTGAGGGTGCGGTAGCCACGCTTGGCCAGCTCGAAGCCGGTGGCGGTGCCGATGACGCCCGCGCCGATGATGATCGCGTCGTAGTCCTGGTTCATGCTCCCCGTGCCTGGTTGTCGATCTTGTTGCGGACAGCCCCGCCCGCCATGGTGAATGGGAGATGCCTTGAAAGCAAGCTAAATCCAGGTCAGGGGGCGGGCGACCATGAATGTGAAGAGAACCTCCAACGCGGTGCAGGGCGTTCTGCTCGCCAGTGTCCTCACCGCGGTCTCCGGCGCTCCGGATCTGGCGATGTCGGGTACTCGGCTGATGACTATCTCCCTCGCCGCCCAGACCCCCGCGGTCGTCGTCGGCCCCAACCTGCGCGTCGGGCCCGGCCAGTTCAACGAGCCATGGATCGCGGCCAGTCCGGACAATCCCGACTTCCTGATCGCGGTGACCCAGACCGGCGGCATGAGTTTTCCCGATCCGACGATGGCGCTAACCCTGTCCACGCGCAGCAACGCTGCATTCGTGAGCCGCAACGGCGGTGTCTCCTGGGAGCCCATCGCGCTCCCCGGCGACGAACCCGGCGCCTTCGACCCCATGGTGGTGCCCGGCCCCGACGGACGGATGTGGATCCTGTACTGCTATGTCGGCGCCAACACGATGGGCGGCCTGCTGCCCGACCAGCCGGTGCGCAGCAACGGCACCATCATGGTGTGGTCGACGGACGACGAGGGCGCGACCTGGGAGGGCCCGGCACGGCTCCGCAGCCCCGTGCCCCCCGACCACGCCCGCATCGCCGCGGACTGGAGCGACGGCCCCCACCGCGGCCGCCTCTACGTCGTCTGGAACGATGTGCGCGACTCGTTCATCCGGGACGATTTCCAGCTCTTCCTGCATACGCTCGACGACGGCGGCAACACGGTGAGCGAGCCGAAACTCCTGGCAACCATCCCGGGCGGCAAGCTCGTGGCCACCGAGCCCGTCGTCCTCTCCGACGGCGCCCTGCTCGTCACCTTCTACCAGTACTTCTTCCCCCTGACCGACGAGAAGAACGCCCGGATGCCCTTCTTTACCATGCGGTCGGAGGACGGCGGAGAGACTTTCACCGAGCCGGAGGTCGCGTTCCGGGTCGGCAACCACTCGTGGCCCTACGCCCAGACCGAGATGACCAGCGCGTTCACCCTGCCGATCGTCGCCTGGGACCGGACGGGTGGGGAGCATGGCGACAACATCTACATCGTCTGGGACCAGGTCAGCGGCGGCACCTCCGACATCTGGTTCCGGCGCTCCACCGACGGCGGGCGGAGCTGGTCGGGCCAGATGCGGCTCAATGACAATGACCCGCCGGCGCCCGGCGCACCGCTGGACGACCGCATGATACCGGTCGTCGAAGTCAACCGGGACGGCGTGGTGGGCGTGGCGTGGTACGACCGGCGCCGCGACAAGACGCGCCGGTGCTGGGAGCTGTACTTCACCTCGTCGTCGGACGGGGGGGAGACGTTTGCCGCGAACGTCCCGGTGGCGAGCGCACCGTCCTGCCCGCCGCCCACGCACGCTCCCGTGGCGCGCGTTCACAATGTCGCGGCCGACCCCGACGTGAAGGACCTGACCGAGGAAGAGATCGCGAAGATGGACCTGGTGCAGCGCATGACGATCCAGATGGCGGAGCAGAGCCGCAATGCCAGGGCGCAGTACTTCGGGGATCTGGGCCACGCCCGCCTGGAGGTCTCCTTCGACAACGCGCGCGGCAACCAGCCCGGCCATTATCTGGGTCTTGCCGGCGACGCGAACGGCGCCTTCCATCCCCTCTGGATCAGCCGCCGGAACGGAATCGACGAGCTGTTTGCGACCACGGTGGAGATCGCCACGGAACCGCCCGCGGCTCCTGCCGGCGAGGAGACGGACATTACCGGCGAACTGCTTGTGGTGGCGGGCCCAGTCGTCTACGACGCGGCCGGTGGCACGGCAACGGTGGACGTGCAGCTGAGGAACGTGTCGGACGCGGTGGTGCACGGGCCCGTGCGGCTGCGCGCGGTGGGCGGCGCAGGCGGCGAGTGGTCGTTCGAGGGCAGGATGGGTTCGCATGACCGCCTGCCGCCGGGCGGCCTGAGCGAGCCGGTCAAGGTCGAACTGGAGACAGGCCCCGGGACGGACGCGACGCTGGACTTCCGGATCTACGGGCGGGTTGGCCCATAGGGGATCGGCCTACTCATATACTCATATACTCATACTCACTCGGCTTTGGGCCGCCAGAACCTTGCAGATTGTCAATCCGAATGACAATCGGTAAGGGATTGCCCCCCTACGACACCGGCCGCCGCCTCACCGGCACCGTGAGCCGGCTCTGGTACTCGCCCCCGTGGTGGAAGGTGATCGTCGCCGCGCGCGCGTCCGCGCCCGACTCGTGCGTCACCCGGCCGCCGCTGTTGTAGTTCTTCTGCAGCCACACCGAATTCGGTGAATTGAGGATCAGGCGCAGGCGGCTGCCCCTGGCGATCTGGCGCGCGAAGAACTGGAAGCCGTTGAAGCGGTAGAGGTTGACCTCGCCGGGGTTCACCAGCTCCTCGACTGTGCGCGAGTTGCGGTAGCGCGCGCGCATGATGTCGCCGGTGAGAAAGACGCTCGAGCCATCGGGGCGGATCTCGTAGACGGTGACCATGAAGTCGGTGTCGGGCACGTCGAGGGTCATCCAGGCGTCAAACTCCATGAACCCGGCGAGGTCGGTCTCGGTCTCGAAGGGCTCGGTGTGGTAGACGAGGCCATTGCCGAAGAGATTCACGGCGAAGTGCTCGTTGAGCGGCTGTTCGCCCCAGAAGAAGTGGGAGAGGTTGTTGCCCGACTCTACGTCCTCGAACTCGCCGGGCCGGGTGTCGAGCGGGTCGTAGACGTAGGTGTCGGACGGGGTGTTGCCGGTGGGCTCCGGCGCCAGGATGCCTGAGTGGAAGATGTCGTTGGGACGACCGTCGGCGGAGTCGAAATGGTAGGTGAGCTGGTCGTTTGAGATTTCTTCCAGCGCGTCGGCGTACTCCCAGGCGTCGCGGCCGGCGATGTAGACCGCCACGCGCTTTTCGAGGAACCAGGGGCGCCGGCCGTCCTTCAGCGTCCAGTCGTACCACGCCTTGCGCAACGAGTCCTGCGGGACGAGGGCGCCCGGGCCGAATTCGAGGCCGCCGACCTGATCCACCGACGTACCGACGCCGCCGTGGTTCCAGGGGCCGATGACCAGGTAGTGCTTCGCCTTGGCCGCCTCGTTGCCGTGGCGCATGTGCATGCGGTAGTGCTGGAGCGCGCCGCGCTGGTCGCCGTCGTAGTGGCCCGTGATGGTGAGGATGGGGATGTCCATCGCCGCGAGCTGTTCGGGGGAGGGGGCCGAGGCCAGCCAGTACTCGTCGGGTGTGGGATGCTCCATCCAGGTCTGGAAGCGCGTGGTGAGGTTGCCGACGATCCGGTCGAGCTCGGCGAAGGGGCGGTGGTTGAAGTAGCGCTCCGCGAAGGCGTCGTACCACAGCTCCGAGTCGGCGAAGATCGTGCTCTGCGCCGCGTTTCCGCTGGTGAAGGTCAGCCAGGTCATGTTGTAGGGGACGAAAACGTTGTGCACGAAGGGGAAATCCGTGCCCAGGTACGCAGCCGCGGCGGGCACGATGGACTCGAGGCTGGGGGGCAGCTCCTTCGCGGTCGTCCACTGGTCCCACCCGCCGTAGGACGCCCCGTACATGGCCACCTTGCCGTTCGACCACGGCTGCACCGCAAGCCACTCGACGACGTCGTGACCGTCCTTGTCCGCGTCGTGGAAGGGCTCGAATTCGCCCCCGGAGTTGCCGCGTCCGCGTACGTCCACGGCAGCGAAGACGTATCCCCGCTTCGCGTAGTAGCGGGCCTTGCCGTGGTAGACGTCGCTGATGTACGGGGTGAAGCCCAGGATGACGGGGAGCGGCTCCATCTGGTCCGCCGGACGGTAGATGGTGCCGTGGAGATTGGTGCCGTCGCGGACGGGGATCGTGACGCCCCACTCCATCTGCACATCCGAGAGCTGGGCGGTGGCGGGGGCCGGAACGGACGCCGTGAAACCTGCCATGAGGGCCGTGACACGGACACCGAGTTTCTTGGACCACATGCGAGCCTCGCGATAACCGGGGAATCGGATTGCACTGGCAAGTTTGAAGCCAGCAGCGGGCACGGCAATGGCAGGCCTCAGCCCGACCTCGCCGAGTCCCTAGTCACGGCGAGACGAAGGGATGCCATTCAACCACAACACCTTCCGCACCAGGTCCGCTTGCCGCGAAACGCCCTGTTTGCGAAAGATCTGCTTCAGGTGCCAGCGGACGGTGCCCTCCGCGCGTGCCGTTGCCGCGGCGATTTCCTGGACCGTCAGGCCCTCGGTCAGCATGGTTGCCAGTTGGCCTTCGGTGGGAGTCAGACGCAAGGACTTCGCCACCAGCGCGGCGTCCAACCGCGGCTTGGCTTCCGGATTGACGATCAGCGCCAACGCGGCAACCGACTGTGCGTCCAGGTCCCACACGCCCCCGGCGACGGGAGTAACGTGCACGACCAGCCGGGTCCGGGCGGCGGGGTGTCCGATCGTCAACGAACCGGCCGACGGGAGGACACCGAGCGGCGGTACCGCACGGGCCACCAATCCCCTGATTTCGTCGTTCTCCCTGACCATAGCGGCACCCAGGAAACCACCTCGGTCGGACAATCCACCGTCTTGCGCCAGCATGCCACGTGCCCGGTCGTTTGCGGACAGGATGCGGCCGCGCCGGTCGAGTTGAATGACACCGAAGTGGCCGTTTTCGAGCAATTCCTCAAACGAACTGCGCACTGCCCCGGCATTGGCCAGCGCCTCACGCACACGCGCGAAATGCTGAACATGGGGCAGCAATCGCCGGATCATCTCGGTCTGAGTGTGACTCCAGCCTCCAGCCGGTGCGGTGGAGTCCGCAAGGGCCCACACGATGTGCGACCCGTCCCCGCTGTCCAGGCGCACGTGGAAGCCGTTCTTGCTATTCCGCCACCTCTTGTTGTACGCCGCGGAGCTTCCTTTCTCCCTCTCGGTGTACAACTGATCAGTCGGAGTAAGCAGACCGTCGGGCAAACTCAGGAGACGAGGGACGCGTTCGTCGTGAGGATAGATCTGCGTCAGGTAGCGCTTCTCGAAGTCGTTACGGCGTTCGTCGCCGTAACAGATCTGGAAGAAGGACAACCCCAGATCGGCTCGCGAGTGCCCCCGCGCGATCACCAGGGTGTTACCGTCCATCCGGATGAGTTCATTGAACATGCAAGCCGGCTCGGTCCATGCTACATCACCCAGGGCGGCCTGGTGCAGTTTCCTGACAACGCGCTCGAACTCGTCGTATTCGGCCATGATTCTCCTTTGGTGTGCGGAAGCTGAAACTGCCACCAGGCAAATCGTACACTCGGCAAAATGTGGGGGGTCCACTCCTGCATTGAGAACTCCCAAATTGGGGGGGGTACCTTGCAGTGCCGTCGCCAGCGGTGCTTCCGGGAATGCACCCGCCCGATCATGCATTGGGTCTCTGAGCGCCGAACACTGGACGAAACGGGTCGATTGGGCCTCTTTGTTCGAAGGTTGATCCAAATCGTTCTGGACTCTTGGCCTCCCGTGATCCCGGAAATGCTCGCCGCCCCCACCCTCGCCATCCCGCTGGACCTCGTCCGCGTCCTGGCGGGCGCGGTGCTCTTCGTCTACTTCCTCAATGCCCTGCGGCAGGCGGGCGACTTCAGCGATCCCGACGGTCTGATCGACCATCGGCTGTGCGTCCGGCTCCTCCCCCCGACGCGCATCGGCCTGTTCCAGCCGGGGATGCCCGGATGGATCTTCCGCGCCGTGTATCTCACCGCATGCCTCGCGGCTATGTGCGTGATCGTCGGCTATCATCCCCGTGCCGCGGCCGCCTTCCTCTTCCTGGCAGCCGTGTCCACCTATCGCTGGAACGTCCTCGCCGCGTACCTCGACGACTGCGTCGTTCACCTCTTCTGCCTGTGGCTCCTGCTCCTGCCCGTCGGCAACACCCTGAACCTGCCGGACCTGCTGGTCGCAGGGATCGCCCCTGGCGCGTGGTCCGCCGCACTCGCCGACTGGTCCACCCAATCCGTCCCCGGCACCGCACCGCGCGCCTTCATGGCCAACCTGGCGCTTGTCTACCTGGTGGCCGGCGCGTACAAGTTCTCCAGCCCCATGTGGCGGGGCGGGTCGGCGATGCACGCCGCGCTCAGGATGCCCATCGCGCGCACGCCGGATTTTTGGACGATGCGTCACAGGCGTGTCCTCCGCCTGGCAACCCTGGCCGCCCTTATCCTGGAGCCGCTGTTCGTCCTGATCTTCGTGCTGCCGGCCGGCTCGGCGGCGAAGTGGGCGCTCGTGGCGGCCGCCGTGGTCTTCCACCTCGGGATCATCGCCACGCTCAAGATCCCCTACTCCAACGCCCTGATGCTGGCCGCGCTGGCGCTTCCCCTCGCCCCGGAAATCATGGGGTCGGGCCTGGGCCTCCCACCCGCCACCCCGACGCCCGCCGCCGGCAATGGCCCTGCGGAAGTCGCCGCCGTCACCCTGGTCGTGCTCCTGGCGATCATGAGCGTCTGGCAGGCGGCGAGGGCCTGGCTGCAGCTCCCCAAACCGGGCCAGCCGTACTCGAACAGCGGCTGGGCCAACCCCGTGCGCTCGCTCCTGTGGCTCTTCGGGCTATTCCAGAGCTACCGGCTCTTCGACTGGGTCGATGCGCGCAACTATCATGTCCGCTACGAGGTGCGCAGGCTCCACGCGGGCCGCAACAATCCGGTCGAGCCGCGCGAACTCTTCCCCGACAGCATGCGCCACCTTCTCCTCCAGTCCTACTTCTTCGGAAACATCTGGCTCCAGATGGAGCCCGAGAAGCTCGATGCGGTCCGGAAGTCGCTCCTCACCCGGCACGCCCGGAGATTCGCGCGCGCACATCCCGACGCGGGCGAGATCGAAGCGTCCGCCATCGTGCAGCGGATCACCGCGGACAACCTCGATCTGAATCGGGGCGAGAGGCTCCCGCTGATGCGGTTCACCTGCCGCGGCGGCGAGGCCGTGGTGCACTTCCCCGACTGAGGCCGGGACCATGTGTGGCATCTCCGCGATCCTGTCCCACAACGGACCCGTGCCCGAACGGGCTTTGCAGCGCGCGACCGTCGCCCTCCGTCATCGCGGCCCCGACGGCGAAGGCACCTGGATCTCACCGTCGGGCCGCGCCGGGCTGGCCCACACCCTCCTCGCGATCACCGACCCCGAGGGGCACCAGCCGATCACCAGCGAGGACGGACGCCTGCACATCATCCACAACGGCCAGTTCTACGACTACCGGCGCATTCGCGCATCGCTCGAGCAGAAGGGCCATCGCTTCCGCACCCGCTCCGACAGCGAGATCGCGCTCCACCTGTACGAGGACCTGGGCCCCGCGTGCCTGAAGCACCTTCGCGGCCAGTTCGCGTTTGTGATTTGGAATGAAGAGAGCGGCGTCCTCTTCGCGGCGCGCGACCGCTTCGGACTGAAGCCGCTCCACTACGCCACGAAGGATGACCGCCTCTACCTCGCGTCCGAGGCCAAGGCCCTGTTGGCTGCCGGTGTCGCGCCGGGATGGGACATGCGGGCCGTCTACCACGCGCTCCACGCCTGCCCCGACGAGAGGATCTCGCTCTTCGCGGGGATCTCGCAGCTGCCGCCGGGACACCTGTTGCACGCGAGCGCGGCGGGCGTGCGGGTTGAGCGCTACTGGGACCTGCCGGCACCGTCACGGCGTGCAAACCGGCGGGCCGCGCAGCCCGTGCGCTCGGCCATCACCCGCAAGGCTCCCTCACCGGATCTTGCGGAAGCAATCGAGCGAATCCGTGAACTGACAGAGGAGTCGATCCGGCTGCGCATGGTCGCTTCCGTGCCCGTGGGGTGTCTGCTCAGCGGCGGACTCGACTCCTCGGCGGTGCTGGGTGTGGCGGCCTCGTGCACGGACGATCCCGTGGCCGCCTTCACGGTCGGCTTCGAGCGCCGGGACTTCGACGAGAGCGTGGGCGCGAGCGAGGCCGCGGCCGCGGCGGGCGCCGAACACCATTTGGTAACCCTGAGCGATGCCGAGTTGGCCGATAGCTTCGCCGACGCCGTGTGGCACGCCGAGACAATGCAGTACAACACGCACGGCGCCGCGCGCTACCTGCTCAGCCGCGGGGTGCGCGATGCCGGGTACAAGTCGATGCTCGCTGGCGAAGGGGCCGACGAGGCGTTCTTCGGCTACGAATTCCTGCGGGCAACCGCGGGCTCCGGCCGCCGCCCTGGTCCCGGCAAGCTGCTCCGCATCCTGTCAGGACTACTGCGCTCCCCCTCCCGCCACTACCCCGGCCTGGCCGCCGCTTCTCCCTGGCTCGCGCGCCTCGCCCTCATGCTCCCCGCAGCGCCATCGCTCTTCACCCGACTCGCCCGCGGACTCGGGCACATCCACTCCGTGTTCTCTGCCGACTTCCGCGAAGACTTCGCCGGATACGACCTCTACCGCGCCTATTACCGCCGCTGCGGGCGAACCGCCGACCTGTCACGGCGCGAGCCGTCCCGGCGACTCCTCTACCTCTGGCTGCACTCGCTCTTCGTCAACTACCACCTCGCCGCCGACCGGCTCGACATGGCGCACGGCGTCGAAGTCCGCCTCCCCTTCCTCGACCACCACCTCTTCGAATACACGAACAGCCTCCCCGTCCCCCTCCTCGCCAACCATCTCCGCGAGAAACACCTTCTCCGCGAAGCGATGCGGTCCTACATCCCCGACCCCGTCTACGACCGCGTCAAGCGCCCGTTCTGGGGCCCCACCGCGGTGCGCGCCCAAGGCGGCCCTCTTCACGAGTTCCTGCAGGATACGCTGCGCGGCGACGCCTGCCGCTCAGTGCCCTTCCTCGACCACGCGGCTGTGGTGGACCTGCTGGACGGACTCCCCTCCCTGCCCGAGGAAGACCGCCCTTCCCTCGACTCGCTGCTGCTCATGCTCGCGTCGGTAGCGGTGCTGCAGGAGCGGTATCGGCTTTGACTCAGTACGACCAAGCCGACCGGACCCGCCACGCTGGAAAACCGAACGTAAGCAGCTTATGATAATTTCATGGACAACACAATCCACAAGTACTTGGCGGAAATCGGCCGGAGGGGAGGCAGGAAGAGCCGTCGCTCACTTGATCCCGAGACGGCCAGGGCAATGGTACGGGTCCGCGAGGCCCGACGTGCGTTTCGCGAGTTCCACGCCACGTGCTTCTGGTCCTACCGCAAGGATCTTGTAATCGGCCCTGCCGATGTGGAATGGGTCGCCGAGACGCTGAAAAAAAACGGTGACATGCGGGCGTGGCGGATGGCGGGGCGACTGTGCCGCTAACAGACTTTCAACAAGAGGTGTTGGCGTTACTGGCGCGCTCGAAGGGTTCGGCAAGCTACCTGGCCGGGGGAACAGCACTCCACTTCGCTCGGACATCACACCGGTTCAGCGAAGATCTCGATTTCTTTCACGACTCCATCGAGGCAGTCGCGGAGTCGTTCGCACGGGACAGCTCGGCGCTGGAGGAGGCTGGCTACCGTGTTGAACTCCTTCTCAGCCAGCCCGGCTTCATTCGGGCACTCGTTGCGGCCGGAGACCGGGCCACACGCATCGATTGGGCCCACGACTCGGCATGGCGTTTCATGCCGCTGGTGAGAGACGAGACCGGCGGCCTCGTGCTGCACGAGGTGGATCTGGCGATCAACAAGGTGCTGACCCTCGCGGGTCGCGACGAGGCGCGCGACTTCGTGGACACCCTCTACGCCCACGACCATGTCCTTCCTCTTGGCGCAATGGTCTGGGCCGCCGTCGGGAAGGACCCGGGGTTCACTCCGGCCTCGCTTCTCGAGCAACTGAAGCGGCGAGGACGATGCCGGCCCGAGGACATCGAGCGACTTGCGCTCGCCACACCCTTCGATCTCGCCGAAGCGAAGGAGGCCTGGAGGGCGGCTCTTTCAGCCACGGACGAGTTCATCCGCTCGAGACCACACCGGGAGGTCGGCTGCCTGTACTACTCGCCTGGTCGCGATTGTTTCGTGGTGCCGGCACGCGGCCTCTCGCTACAGGAACAGGGCCTTGTGACCCACTTCGGCCAAACCGGGGGCATCCTGCCCAGGGTCGCAGACTATTAGGTGATCAGCCACGTGATTCCAGCTCCGCCAACTTCGCCCGCGCCTCCCGCGCGGGCTCGAAGTCGTCGTCGGCGTTCTCCCACACGGTCAGCGCACTCGTGAGGTGGTCCACCGCCGCCCCGATGTCCCCCCGCACATCCATCAACAGCGCCATCTCCAGAAGCGTGTGCGGATCGGCCGGAACCAGACGCAACGCTTCCCGTAGATCAGCCTCCGCTTCGTCCAGAAGACCCAAACTGCGTAGCGCGCGTCCCGCTCCACGGTAGAATGAACCCTCCGGCGACAGCGCAATCGCTGCCCGGAAACTCTCGGCCGCCCCGGCGTGGTCCCCCGCGCGGTCCCGAATCAACCCCAGATTCCCCAAAAGGGTGGGCCGGGTTCCCTCCAGGCCCCTGGTCTCCAACACCTCCGAAGCGTGCCCGTATGCCGTCAATGCGGCATCCACACCCTCCGCCGCCAGAGTGACGCGCACAGCCAAATGTGAGAGCCAGATAGGCGGCGACGCCTGGAACACCACCCGCCATTCCTCCAGGAGGGCGACCGCATCGTCTATGCGGCCAGCGTCAAGGTAGACGAAGACGTCAATGATGCGTCCCGAAGAGATCTCGCGCGGTGTCCGGAAGCCTGCTTCCTCCTGCAGCCTTGCCTCGATCGCGCCGATCGCTTCGGCCATCTCCCCGCGGCGGCGGTGATACCGTGTGAGCCCCCGAAGTGCCTCCGTCCTCTGGTTGGGCGTACGGGCCTGCGCCAGTAAGCGCTCGTACCCGGCGCGGGCTTCGTCCAATCGCCCATTGTCAAGATCGAGGTCCGCCAATTCCATCACCAAGTCGGGTGCCAACGGTTCCAGGACGATGGCCCGCTCCAGCGCTGTGCGTGCGTCGTCATACCGGCCGCGCCGCCGATGGAAGTCGGCCAGCTGCGAGTAGCCGAACGCGTCGCCCGGGAACCGCTCCACATACTCGGTCAGCAGCGACAAAGCCTGGTCATGGTTGCCCGACTGCGCCTGCGCCTGCGCCGTCAGCAGGATCAAGCTACCGTCCAGGGGATCAACGCGACGAATCGCTGCGAGGGTCGAGAGGACACCGTCCCAATCACGCTGCGCGACCTGCATCTCTACCTGGTTCTGCAGCGCGTTGAGGTCGTTGGGATACAGTTCGACCCACATCTCCATCAGGGCTTCTGCTCTGTCCATCTCCCCGGTGAGCCTGTAGTAGTCCCCCTTCACCTGGAAGCCGTAGCGCTCGGGCATCCGGTACAGGTTGTCCATAGCCAATGTCAGCGGGACTACGGCCACGGCCTCACCTTGGCCAGACGCCTGCAACACCCGAAACAACGTGTGTTGGGCAACCGCAAAACTGGGATCGAGTGTTGTGGCGGTGCTCAGGTATCCGATGGCCGCCTCGGTATCGCGGTTGGTGAAGTTGTGGAAGAAACCCTTGAAGAACGCCGTCACCGCCATGGCGTTACCGGAGAGCCGTTCACGCACGGGCAGATCCTCTATGCCCTCTCGGCGCGGAATCTGCAGCGCAGCCTTCACCGGTCCCGACATCTCGTCGACGAGTGCGAGGAAGTCGGTTCCCTCGTGGACGGTTTCCCCTGCCAGCGATCCGTTGCCCACCCTGTACAGTCTGAGGGTGACACGGAGTATGTCGTCCATCCGATCGATCTCGCCGACAGCCATGAACTCCGTGTACAACTCCTGCGCCAGTGCGCGCTTGAGGGAAAGCGGAGCTGCCGTGAAACTGTCGAATCCCCGCTCTCTCGCGTAGGACTCGTACCCGAACGTGCGGGTCGGCACGAAGAAGTCGTCGGCCATGAGATCGAGCGCCAGCGCCTCGGGAACTGCGTAGGAGATCCATGACTCGTCCTCTGGGATCCCGGGACCGAGATCGAGCGGGAACAGCGTCGTGGTCTTTCTGAACTCGGTCTTGGGAACCTCCCGCTCGACGGTCCCCCCTTCCTCGGTCTCCACCGTGATCGAGGTCGTCGCCGAGCCCAGGTCATCTTCTCCGAAGAGTGCCAACAACACGACCGCGCACAACGCCAGGTTGGCGGGGATACCGATCTTCTCCGTACGTGCCGGCGAGTCCCTGTCCCGGCCCGGTCTTCCGTGATACCAGGCAAGCATGAACACACTCGGCAGCATCATGAACAGCGTGAGCAGCACGATGCGCGTCCAATGTGGCGAGAGCAGGAACTCGTCCGCGGCGAAAGCCGTGAACTCGACCAGACCCCAGGACGCGCCGGCGTAGATGGCCAGGATGTGGGGGACGCGCCGATCTATCAGGTCACGGGTCAGGCTCACCGATGGCGGCGGCGACGTGGGAAGATCGTCCGGCGTCTCCATTCGGACAGGCTATCCCAGTCGACGAACTGTAGCAAGCTGCTGTCTCGTCCAGTGCATGCGCGCCTCCCGAAGCTAGCTCGCCGCCGGCCTCACCACGACCGTGACCTCCACATCCGAGAACAGTCCGCCGTCGTCCGCGCGGCCACGCAGCAGATACGTTCCCGGGCGGTCGAAGGTGACGTTCACCGTCCAGCGCCCGTCCTCGGGCAACTCAGGCGGGATCCATCGCGGCGCCCACGGTGAGTTCGCCCCGGTGCGCGTGTCCTCCCACACCTTGATCTGCGGCGGGTCGAACTCGGCCTCGCCGTCGCCGCGGTACAGGAACCAGGACATGAACAGCCCGTTCACCTTTTGCACGGTGATCCGCGACGGCGGCGTGAGCTGCCTGCGGCTGAAGGTCGGCGGCGCGTTCCAGATGGAATCCGCGCGGGCCGAGTCCTCGGCGGTCTCGGGCGGCGAGGGCGGCGGCGGGCGGCGTGACCTCAACAGGTCGTCGTCCTCGACCAGCACCGTGATGCCGACCGGCACGCCCACCGTTGCTTCGCGCGCCTCCGAGCCCTCCAGCGTGATCGTCGGGGGCTGGTTGGCCCGCATCTGCGCGTTGCTCGAGCCCGCCCCGAGCGCGCCCGTCTCGGACATGATCACCACGTTGTCCACGACGTAGTCGGGACGAAGCGTCGCATAGGCGTGCTCGGTCACGCCGTTGCTGGTCAGGGTCCACACGAGCTCCCGGTCGCCCCAGTCGGCGGGTACCCGGACCTTGAAGACGAAGCGGTTGCGGCGCGGGAGGAAGTGGGTCGGCTGCCCGCGGTCGGCGGGACCGGGCGAGAAGCTGTTGAGTTCGCCGATCGGCACGTCGACCTCTTCGAGCCAGTTCCGGTTCATGTAGCCGAAGAGGAAGTTGTACGAGCCGTCGTCGTTGCGCTCCCATCCCTCGAAGGCCGGCGCCACGTTCTGGCCGCGCTGGTAGGTCTGGGCGGTGGTGTCGGTCGCGATGACGGCGGCAGCAACCGCCACCGCCAGCAGTCCCCTCGTCACCGCTACCGGTTCCCGCGGCCGCGGGCAGCATCCGACGAATTGCCGCTCTGGCCGCTCTGGCCTCCGGCCCCACCCCCATCCTCCGCAAAGTAGCGCGGATTCCCGTTCGCGGGGATCACCATGCAGAGCGGACACCCGATCACATGGTCGTTGGGACCGAGGGCGTGGCGTTCGCGGCGGAGCGCCATCTCCTCGACGAACTGCTCGTCGGTGAGCGCGACGCGCATGCCGAGGTCGATGAACATGTTGGCCACCGAGCGGTTGCCCGAGCCCTGCCAGTTGCGGGTGTCGGGCACGTTGCGGTTGGCCTCGGAGGTGTCCATGTAGCCGATGATGTGCAGAACCGTTCCACGGGGAAGCAGCGGCTGGTGATCCTGCTCGTAGGTGTAGCCGCGGACCCAGTTGTGGTCGTAGCCGACGCAGTTGATGGTCTCGACGTTGAAGCCCCAGATCGCCTCGAGGCACATGCGCATGCCGGGCGCGTGCAGGTGGGGCTCGAAGGTGACGATCTTGGTGTGCTGGTCGAGGACCTGGTAGGCGTGCAGCTCCTGGCCCGCCTCGCCGGCGCGGATGTCGATGTCGCTGCCGTTGCCGAGGCCGAAGAAGGCGCGGCGGTACTTCGGCTCGTAGTCGGGGGGGTGGAAGCGGAAGCCGATTTCGAGGTGGGCGCGGGTGTCGCGGCCGTTGGAGTGCAGGTGCAGCGAGTTGGAGACGACGGAGGAGCCGGCGCGGAGGAGGCGGCCGGCGTCGTTGTCGAAGATGTCGGGTTCGCGGCCGACTTCGTGGACGGGCCAGCTTGTGGTTCTGGGGCCGTCGCCCGCTTCCTCGGCGGAGACGCGCGTGCTCCAGATCATATGGTGGACGACGAAGCGGCCGCCGACGGTGTGACGGCCCTCGTGGCCGCCGTCTTCGGTTCGGCCGACGTCGTTGACCTCGCGGATCTCGACGGACTTGACGTAGCGGTCTTCGGTGAGGCCGGTCGGGATGGGCTCGATGTCGCCCCACCAGTCGGGGACGTCGCCTTCGACCAGCACCTCGGGCAGCTTGACGATCAGGTCGGGCTCGCCGGCGACCCACACCACGTCGTCGTCGAACTCGAGCGGCGGCGGGAGGTCGGCCGGGTCGCCTTCCGGCGCGCCGGCGCGCCACCACTGTTCGATGGCGTCGATCTCGGCGTCGTCGAGCGACATGTCGTCCTTGAAGTGCTGGATGCCGATGTCCTTCTCGACGTACCAGGGGGGCATGGCGCCCGCGCGGTCGCGGATCCCGGTGCGGCGCACGATGCGGGGGGCGTATTCGCGCACCTCATCGAAGCTGGTGAGCGCCATCGGACCGACGCCGTTGTCGCGGTGGCAGCGCACGCAGGCGCGCTGCATGATGGGCGCGATGTCCCTGCTGTAGGTGACATCGTCGGGGGCGGCAGCTGGCGTGGGAGTGGACGTGCTCGCGCCCGGCTCCGTCTGGGCGGCGAGCGGTTGCGGCGCGAGGGTTGTGGCGACGAGTGCCGCCGACGCCAGGGGCCCCGCCACCAGGGTGGTTTTGGTCGACTTCCTGATCGCCATCGGCGCTCCTCGTTCCGTCGCAGCTGTCGGGTTTGGGCTACGCTTCGAAGTCTACGCAGCCCGTGCGCGCCAGGCAAAACGCTGAATGACCAGGCGGTTCTCCCTCTGGACCACCGTTGACCGGGCCATCCCGGGGCTCAACCTTGTCTCCCACACCCCCGCCCCCCTCCAGCCGTCACCTGCCCATGCGCTGCAAACTCCCTGCCACATTCGCCTTCCTCGCCCCCTTGTTCATCGCGTGCGGTCCGGCCGACACCGGTTCCGGCGACGATCCCCCGGCCGCCGCCGAAGCCGCCGAGGTCGCACTGCCCGAGGGCGCCCAGGCCATCTCCCTGCTCGGCGAGCCGCTGTACCCCACGCCGGCCTCGGCCGAGGTCGCGGCCCGGCAGGCCGAGGACGAAAGCGCCGCGCGGGCCGACTACGAAGCCAGCCCCGACGACGCGGACGCGATCATCTGGCTCGGCCGCCGCATCGGCTACACGGGCCGCTACCGGGAGGCGATCGAGGTCTTCTCGGAGGGGGCGGAGAAGCACCCCGGGGACGCGCGCATGTACCGCCACCGGGGCCACCGGTGGATCAGCGTCCGCGAGTTCGACCGGGCGATCGAGGATCTGTCCCGCGCCGCGTCGCTCGTCGAGGGCCAGCCGGACGAGGTGGAGCCGGACGGCCAGCCGAACGAGCGCGGGATCCCGACGAGCACGCTGCAGTCGAACATCCACTACCACCTCGCCCTCGCCCACTACCTGAAGGGCGACTTCGAGGCCGCGGTGCCGTCGTACGAAGCCTACTTCGCCGTGACGACCAACCCCGACCAGCTCGTCGCGATTTCACACTGGTGGTACATGGCGCTGCGCCGCCTGGGCCGCGACGAGGAGGCGGCGGCGGTGCTGGAGCGGATATCGGCGGACATGGACGTGATCGAAAATACGTCCTACCACCAGCTCCTCCTGATGTACAAGGGCGAGATCGCCGCCGAAGAGCTTTGGGACCCCGAGAGCGAGGACCCCTCGGGCGTGGCCATCGCCTACGGCGTCGCGGCGTGGCACCTCTACAACGGGCGCGCGGAGCAGGCCGAGGAGATGTTCCGCCGCATCCTGGAAGGCTCCGGCTGGGCGGGCTTCGGCTACATCGCGGCGGAGGCGGAGATCGCCCGCCTGGGCGGCTGACCCCCTAAGGCACCACCTCCGCCCCGGTCAACTGCGCGATCGCGGCAAGCGTCGTCTGCGCCGCGTTCAGCCCGAGCCGGAAATCGTCGTCCGTGTACGTCGTCCACACATCCGTGGGCTGATGCCAATTCGGGTTCCACCCGGCACCCACATGCGCACCGCGCTCGTTCTCCCGCAGGCTGATTGCGGCAACGAGGTTCATGAAGGGGGTGGAATCGGTGTTGGTCATGTGCGGACCGACCGTAGCCGGGTAGTCGGTGGCGTAATCCGCATTCGCGAACTTGAAGAAGAACGCCAGATCCATGGACTCCCTGCGCATGTCGGAGTTCCACTGGAATTCGATGTTGACGTCGGCCTCCGGCCGCTGGTTGCGGCTTACCCGGCCATCCGGGCCCGGCGCTCCGTGGTCCCAGAGCATCATGTCGTGCTGGATCATCCCCAGCCACCTGGGCTCGGGATACCGGCCGGAGCCCGGCGGATCCTCTTGTCCCTGCAGCTCCTGGCGCTGCTCGACGTACGCCCGTGCGCCGTTCAGCCCCGTTTCCTCGTTGTTCCACAGGACGAAGCGGATCGAGCGTTCGGTCTGCACGTCCGGCGAACTGAAGATGCGGGCAAGCTCCATGACCAGCGCCGTGCCGGAGCCGTCGTCGTCCACCGCCTCGTTCACGCCATGCCCGTCCATGTGCGCGCCGAGGATGTACATCTCGTCGGGGCGGGTGGTGCCGACCTTGGTGCAGTAGACCTGTGAGCGGTCGCCGTCGACCGGCTCCTCGCGGTTGAGCTCGCGGATCCGCTCGTCGGGCTGCGCCATGAGGCCGCGGTTGACCCCCGTGCGGCCCCGGTAGCCGAAGATGGTGCTGCCGCCGGAGCCGCCTCCGCGGCGTCCCACGAGGCCTCCCGTCGCTGTGGTCAGGTCTTCGTCCTGCTGGCGGGCACGGCGGGCGGCGGCCTGGGCCGGCGTCTGTGTGCGGCGCGGCGGGTCGGCGAACCGCTGCGGCGCATACACGTAGTGAACGCGCTCGGTGTTGGTGCAGCCGGAGTCCTGAAGCCAGGCCTCGATCCAGTCCACAGCGTCGCGGTTGCGCTGCGTGCCCTGGCGGCGGTCGCCGAACTGCGTCAGCCCCTTCAGCGTGGCCTTGTACTCGTCGAGGGTGAGGCGGGCGACGAGGGTCGCGACCGGATCTTCCGTTTCCTGGGCCAGCGAGCGGCTGGCGAGCAGTGGCGAGGTACCCGCCGCCGCGGCAAGTACCAGGAGGGGCAACCGAAACACCCGGGCTGGTTTGGCGTGATTGCGTCCGAGCATGAAAAACCTCCAGGTGTTGGTCAGGGCGGCAACCCCGCGGCGCTCGAGTGCCAGGGCGGGTTGTACATGTTCTGTTTGCCTTCCCGGTCTGCGTGCCGACTTCATGGTCGGACCGTAGGCACGAAACACCGCAATCGCAAGCGCTCGCGTCCCCGAGACCGGCGTTGCTGCCCGGTGCCGACGGTCGCATGCCCGAAGTTGGGCTGACCAACCGACGCTCGGGACACCACTCGCGCGATGCGCTTATCTTTAGGGCATTGCCGGACCGGAAAACGCCAATACCGAATGAGAAACAGGAGTTCGCTCAGCATATGCAGGTCTTCCAGCGACTTGGAGAACACAACTACGAGAAGGTGGTCTTCTGTAACGACAACGAGGCGGGGCTGAAGGCGATCATCGCGATCCACAGCACGCGGCTGGGCCCGGCACTGGGCGGCATCCGCATGCTGCCCTACCCCCACGAGGACGAGGCGCTGGACGACGTGCTGCGCCTCGCGCGTGGAATGACCTACAAGGCCGCGGTCAGCGGCGTGAATCTGGGCGGCGGCAAGGCCGTGATCATCGGCGATGCCCGCACGCCGCAGAAGAACCCGGCCCTGCTTCGCGCCATGGGCAGGTTCATCGACGGTCTGGGCGGTCAGTACATCGCCGGGCAGGACATCGGCACCAATTCGCACGACATGGCGGTCATCCGCGGGGCCACCCGCCACGTCGCCTGCGTGAACGAGTCCGCGGGCGGGGCGGGCGATCCGTCGCGAACGACCGCGTACGGCGTGACGTGCGGGATTCGGGCCGTGCTGAAGGCGACCACCGGCAGTGACGCCTTCGGAGGCCGGCACATCGCCGTCCAGGGGCTCGGCAACGTGGGATACGAGGTCGCGAAGTTCTGCCACGAGGCGGGCGCGCGGCTTACCGTGACCGATATCGTCGAACCGGTTCTGGCGAAGGCCGCCAGTGAATTGCGGGCCGAAGTGGTGGGTCCGGACGAGATCTACGATGTCGAATGCGACGTGTTCTCCCCCAATTCGATCGGCGCGATCATCAACGACGACACGATCCCGCGGCTGCGCTGCCCCGCGATCGCAGGCGGAGCCAACAACGCCCTGGCCGAGCCGCGCCACGCCGACGAGCTGACCGAGCGGGGCATCGTCTACGGGCCGGACTTCCTGGTGAACTCCGGCGGGCTGATCCGGTGCCAGGAAGAGGTCCTGGGCAAGCCAACCGAGGACTTCACGGTCTACGCGAAGGTGGCCAACATCTACGAGCAGACCCTCGAGGTCATCAGCCGGGCCCGGGAACTGGGGATCAGCACTGCCGCGGCGGCCGAATGGCTGGCCGAGGAGCGGATCGCGGGGGGGAAGTAGGCCTGCGAGCCCGCCTGACTACACCTTGTGCACGTGCTCCGGTCCGGGGTACTCGCCGCCACGCACCTCTTCCGCGTAGCGCTCAACCGCCGAGCGCACCTCCGCGCCCAGCTCCGCGTACCGCTTCAGAAAGCGGGGATTGAACGACTCGTTCATGCCCAGCATGTCGTGGAGCACGAGGACCTGACCGCTGCAGTGCGGCCCCGCCCCGATCCCGATGGTGGGGATGGACAGCACGTGCGTGACCTTTTCGGCGATGCGTTCCGGCATCAGCTCGAGCACGATCGAAAACGCGCCCGCGTTTTCCAGCGCCCGGGCGTCGCGGATCAGCTTCTCCAGGGCTCCCGCGGCGCGGCCCTGGACCCGGTGACCGCCGAGCGCGTGCACGGACTGCGGCGTGAAGCCGAGGTGGCCCATCACCGGGATGCCGGCTTTCGTCAGCGCCTCGACCGCCGGGGCATATTCCGCGCCGCCCTCCAGCTTCACCGCACCCGCGCCCGTCTCCTTCAGAATGCGGCCGCCGTTTCGGACCGCGTCCTCGGGCGAGACCTGGTAGCTCATGAAGGGCATGTCCACCACGACCAGCGCGCGCTTCGCCCCCCGGCGCACCATGCGCCCGTGGTAGATCATCTGGTCGACCGTGGCGGACAGGGTGGTCTCCTCGCCGCACAGCACCGAGACGACCGAATCGCCGACCAGGATCGCATCCACCCCGGCGGCGTCGATGAGCGATGCGAAGAGCGCGTCGTATCCGGTGATCATCACGATCGGCTCGCCGGCCTTCTTGCGGCGGGCGAAGTCGAGGACGGTGACCGGGCGGGCGGGCTCGTCGGCCCGCTGCTCGCCGCCGGCGCTGGAAATGGTCGAATAGGCCATTGGCTGCCTACGGAAAGAGGGTCTCGCCGGTGACGGCGTCCGTGACGGTGATCGCCGAGGTGGGACAGTTCTCCGCCGCCTCGATGATCGCTTCCGGGGTGCCGCCCTCCGAGTCCACCACCTCGGACTGTCGCTGATCGTTGTGCGCAAAGACGCCCGGCGCGATCGTCACGCACATCGCGTTGCTCACGCAGCGCATGTGGTCGACTTCGGCGCGCACCCGCCGGGGCCCGCGCGTGCCGCTCATACCGCCCACCTCACCGGCAGCGACTTCACCGACCGGAACTGCAGGCTCGGCTGATACTCGACCGGCCCGCCCGCAAGCTCGAAGTGCTCGAAGCGCTCGGCGAGCCCCCGCAGCACCTCCTGGCCCTCGACCCGCGCCAGCGTAGCCCCCAGGCAGTAGTGAATCCCCGACCCGAATGAGATGTGCGGGTTCGGCTGCCGCCCGATGTCGAATACGTCGGGATCGGAGAACACCCGCGGATCCCGGTTCGCGGCCGCCATGATCCACCGCAGCCGGTCCCCCTTGCGAATGGTCTGCCCGGCGATCTCGACATCAGCCGCCGCAATCCGCTGGGTGGACTTCACGGGTGGGTCGTACCGCAGGCACTCCTCGGTAGCCAGCCGCGCCATCCCGTCGGGGTCGGCGCGCAGCCGCTCCCACTGCTCCGGGTGCCGGATGAAGGCCAGCAGGCCGTTGCAGATCAGGTTCATCGTCGTCTCGTGGCCGGCGAAGAGGAGGAGGCCGGTGTTGACCAGCACCTGGTGCCGCGTGAAGACGCCGCGCTCCTCCCCCCCGGCCAACACGGAAATGAAGTCGCTGCCGCCGCCCCCGATCCGCTCGTCGACCAGGGGTGCCGCGTAGTCCACGATACCGCGCACCGCCTCGATCAGCGGCTGGAACCGCCACGGCTCGCCGCGGTTGATGAAGAGGATCCCGTCGGCCATCTCGCGCAGGCGGTCCCGGTCCTCGTACGGGACACCCATCATCTCGGCGATGATGCGCACGGGAAGCGGCGCGGCCAGCTCCGTCAGCACATCCATCGCGCCGTTCGGCCGCACACTGTCAAGCAGCTCGTCCACGGCCGCCCGCACGAACGGCCGCCACCGCTCCATCGCCTTGGGCGTGAAGTACCCGTGCACAACCCCGCGCTGGTCCAGATGCTCGGGCCGGTCCTTCTCGACCAGCTGGTCGGCGCGGAAGTCCCGAATCTCGTCGAAGAGCGGCACGTCGTCCGGGTCGACCGGGGGATACGGCGGCGCCTCCGCGTCCTTGATCACCGCCGAGGAAAACAGCTCGTTGTGGCGCAGGATCCACACGAGTTCGTCGTACCCCGTCACGAGCCACAGCTTGAAGCGCTCGTTCCAGTGCACCGGTCCGATCTCGCGCATGTGCCCGAAGTAGGTATACGGGTCCGCGATGACGTCGGGGGCGAAGAGGTCGTCGGTGAGGGTGGCGGTCGTGGGCACTGTGGGCCTGGTATGCGAGAGGGCCGGTCGCGATGCCGCGGCACGCGGGAATCAGCAGCAAGGTTTCGGGTTCAGGCGGGGGCGCGTCAAGCCCGGCAAGTCAATCCACGTCACGGGGGAGCGGGTCGAGCCCCCTGTGGCGCCGGACATTGAGGGCTTTCCATTTCAGAAGCGGTTGATTGCGGATCCGGTCCTGCAGTCCCTCGTCGGCGGTCAACAGGGCCGGAACCAATTCGCCCTTGTCGAGAACGCGGTCCAGGAACGCACGCTCGTTGTCGGTGAACGGAAGCACCGCCGACAGTCCCTTCCGACACGCACTGACAAGCCTGTCCCCATACTCGTCGGCTTCGCCGGATCCGCCCACAACCCCGCGGCGCAAGGCGGGCAGCAGCTGCCTGCGGAGTTCCGAGCGATCAAACGCCACATCGTCCATGGAGACCTCACGCCAATCCCGGCGCTGCATCGCACCGTAGGCAACAAAGGCGATCCTGAGTCGACCGCGATCGAGCCCTTCCATCGACAGCAGTTGCTCGACGTCGAAGAGATCCCTCGCCCGACGACGCGACAGCAGCGCGCAGAGCTTTCCCGCCACGAGTTCGTGCAGATCCAGCACGGGTATCCGCCTGGCTTGCCAGCCGCCCAGCCGCCGGGAGTCCATGGCGTTCACGGGCCACAGCGGCACCCGGTACATGTAGTTGACGTCCACCTCCAGCGCGCCACCTCGTCCGCCAGCCCCAATGTACCGAAGCAACCACTTCCCGCCGGCGTGCTCCGTGGGAATGCGGCGGACCAGCAGATCCTTGCGGCCGAACACAGCCTGCAGCGCACGCTCGATATCCGGCCGCTCCGCCATCATCCCCCGCCGACCCGCAGACCCCGTGTAGTTCAGATCGATGTCGACCGACAGCCTGGGCACATCGAAGACGAAGAGATTGAGAGCCGTGCCGCCCTTGAGAGCAAGCCTGCCCTTCAGGAAGGGGTGGTCGCGCACACCCTCCAGAACACCCAGCAGCCGAACGACCTTTTCCAGCATGTCTACCCTGAATCCGGTCGCCTCGGCTTCGGCCTCGAGCCTTTCGATCGAAGGGTTCACACAGTTTCCTCCCAGCTTCGCGCGAGCACGTCGTCGGGTACGATGAGGTTCCAATCCCTGACCAGACGCCCGGGTTGGCTCCGACGGGGGTCCATGTAGTGGGGTTGTTCAGGGCGGCGATCCCGGAGCGGTTGCAGATGGCTGTCAGTGACCATCAGCGGTTCCTGATGCTGCTCGAGGAAGAAGCCGACCCTGGCCGCCGTGGTGGCGTTCCCCAACAGGAGGACGTACTCGACAACCGCGTCCAGATCGAAGAACTCGACCGATTCCAGTGATCGCCACACCTCCTCCCATCCCCCTGCCAGGTCCGGCCGGTGCAGCACATCCACTAGCGTCCGCTCGAGACTCGTCACGCGGATCGTCAGGCCCTTCTGCTCCGATTCGACCACTCCAAGGTGCTGTGCCCCGGCGCGCAGCAGGGCCGCGGGGAACCGCGCGCCGCTGAAGAGCCGGGACTGAAAGGTGACCGGCTTTGCCGGCCGCGCCGCCGAGTAGATGAAGTGCTGCCACACGGAATGCGCGCGTCCGTGGTATTCGAGGGCGGTGTGGTGCGACAGGATCGCGTCGGCGGTCAGCCTGGCGGCGATCAGGTATGGGCTGACGGGATGGTAAAGCGAATCAGCGCCGGGGGGCAGTGCGGCGTAGAGTCCACGGCGAATCCGGACGACCCGTCCGGTTCGGGTGTAGTAGGCCAGAAATGCCTCGGCGGTCCTCGGGCCAGCTCCACCGCGCGCGGCGAGATGCGCGGCCAGTTCCTCCCCGGTGAAGACCGGGTGCCGGTGCAGGAATGTTCGGTGCTGCATCTGTCGGAAGGATTTGATGACTATAAGCGATACCCATAATTATCATACGTGTTCAGACATGTTTACTCAAATGCGATCAAGCGGCGAACCTGAGGTCGACACGCAATACCCATAGGCCATAGATGGGATCAGAGTTCGGAAATCAAATCCCGCTTCACCCCTCGACGCGCGTGAATCGCAGGTTGCGGACCCGTCCCGCGTCCACCATCAGCCCCTGGTAGCGGCCGTCTGCCAGCGCCGAGAACCGGAAGGTCATCCCGCGCTCGCTGGTGAGCACGCCGCCGGATTCGGCGAGGAGGGTGGCCGGGTCGAGGCGCCCCGCGTGGAGAGTGAGCCCGGTGCCGCCCTCCTCCAGAATCCGGTAGGTGGTATTCAACTCGGGGCTGTAGAAGGATCCGGCGTAGCGCGTGCGGTCGGGGATGTCGCGGGATGGCGCATCCTGCGAAGCATCATCCTCATCCGCTGCCTCGGCCGGCGCCCCGGATTCGGCGGACTCCGCGGGCGGGTCCATGCGGTCCGCCAGGTAGATCTCGGCGGTGCTCGCGATGAGCGCCATCGGGTCGATCCGGGAGCGGTTGCAGAGGGCCACGAACGAATGGCCGGTCTCGGGATAGCGCGACATGCCCGCCCGGTAGCCCACCCAGGCGCCCCCGTGGCCGACCGTCGCCAGGCCGCGGTGCTCGCCGTGCGTGATGCCGAAGGCGTAGGGGATCTCCTCGCCCGAATTGAGGACGCCGCGCGTGTGCATGAGCTCCACCCAGGCGTCGCCGCCGACCGTGCCGTCGCCGAGATTGCGGTCCCACGCGAGCCACTCCTCGACCGAGGTGAAGATGCCGCCGTCGCCGACCATGTCGAGGGTGGTGACGTTGATGCGGAAGCCGTCGTCGGTGGGCGCGTAGCCGATCGCGCGGCCGGGCACGATCTCGTTGTGATCGTCGTGGAAGTGCGTTTGCGGCATGCCGAGCGGCTCGAAGAAGTTGGCGCGGGCGAATTCGCGCAGGCTGCTGCCCGAGATGCGCGCGACGATCTCGCCGAGCAGGAAGTAGCCGGAGTTGCTGTAGAGGTAGTCGTCGCCGGGAGCGAAGTTGAGCTCGCGCTGCCGGTTGATCGCGTCCAGAACCTCCTGGTTGGTGAAGAAGTCCTCGGAGCGATTGCCGGCCAGGGACATGAGGACGATGTAATCGCGCACGCCCGAGGTGTGGTGGACGAGGTGCCTGACGGTCGGAGGGTCGGGGTAGTCGGGGAACTCGGCGATGTAGCGCTGGACGGGGGCGTCGAGGTCGAGTTCGCCCCGGACGGCCAGGAGGGCGATCGCGGCGGCGGTGAACTGCTTGGAGACCGAGCCGATGCGGAAGATGGTCGCCGGGCCGTTGGGGATGCCGTGGTCGAGGTTGGCGGTGCCGTAGCCGGTGGCGTGGATGAGGCGGCCGTCCTGGATGACGCCGAGGGAGCAGCCGGGGCCGGTGGGGCTGGCGTAGTCGGCGAAGACGGCGTCGACCTGGGCGAGGATGGCGGGGTCGGCGGTGGACGGGGTGGCGTCGTCGCCGGCGGGGGCGCAGGCGGTGAGGGCGGCGGTGGCGAGGACGGCTGCGAGGGCAGCGGCGTGCGCCGCGCGGACCGGGGATGTGCTTACTTTCATCCATGGAACATCATGGTCGCCGCGAGGACGCCGCAAGCCCGTCACTCGCCGCTGTATACGCCGAGCGCGCCGAGCGTTTCGACCGGGAGGCCGCGGTGAAGCTGCGGATCGCGCGTCTGTTCGGGCGACTCCGCCTCGCCCTCTTCACGGCTGCCATCGTCGGCGCCTGGTGGCTCTTCGCCGCGGGGCGAGGCACCGCGGCCTGGCTGCTCCTGGCGGCCGCTGCCGCTGCCTTCGCGATCCTCGTCGCGCGGCAACGCGGGGCCCGGCGCCGAATGCGGCGCGCCGAACTCATGGCCGAGTTCAACCGCGAAGGCGTCGCCCGCCTCGATCGCCACTGGCCGGGCCTGCGACCCGCACCCGCCCGCGCGGCTCCGGGGGACCACGACTACGCGGCGGACCTCGACCTCTTCGGCACGGCCTCGCTCCTGCACCTGATCGGCGTTTGCGGCACGGCTCCCGGCTGGCGGACGCTGCGTGCATGGCTGCTCGGCCGCGCCGATCCCGACACGGTGGCCTTGCGCCAGGCGGCGGTGTCCGAGATGGCCGGCGCCCTGGACTTCCGGGACCGGCTCGCAGCGGAGGCCCGGTTGCTGGACGTACCCACCGCATCCGCCCCGGGTCGTCCATCACCCCTTCGTGCCCTGGGCCTGCCACCCGCTCCCGGCAACCCGGATCCACCGGCGGCCCCGGACTCTCCAACACCGGCCGACGATCCCGCCGCCGCCTTCCTCCGCTGGGCGGAAGGCGACCCGTGGCTGCTGAATCACCTCTGGCTCCGCATCGCCAGCTATCTCCTCCCGGCGGCGAACATCACCGCCATCGTCCTCTATTCCTACGGCGTCGTTCCCATCCCGGTGCTGGGCTGGCCCGTCGTCATCTCGATCCTGGTCCTCGCGGCGAAATCGAGAGCCATCCACCAGGTCTTCACCGACGCCGACGACGGCGAATCGGGCGTGCGGCAATACGGCCCCCTCCTCGCCCACCTCGCCGCCGCTCCGCTCGACTCACCGTACGCGGCCGCCCTCCGTCAGCGCGTCGGCACGGGTCCGCGCTCCGCCCCCGACGAGATCGCCACCCTGCGCCGCCTCCTCGACATGGCCGACGCCAGGCGGTCGCCGCTCCTGCACTACCCGCTCGCGGTGATCCTGCACTGGGATGTCCACGTCCTGGCGGGGCTCGAGCGCTGGAAGGCGCGGTCGGGGTCGCGTGTGCGGGACTGGCTGGACGCGGTCGGCGAGGCCGAGGCGCTGGCATCGCTCGCCGCGCTGCAAGCCGATCACCCCGACTGGACGATGCCCACCCTCGACCGCAACGCCCGCACCGTCCAGGCCAGGGCACTCGGCCACCCCCTCCTCGCGCCCGACATCTGCGTCCGCAACGACATCGAGATCGGCCCCGCCGGCTGCTTCCACCTCGTGACCGGCTCCAACATGTCCGGCAAGTCGACGCTGCTTCGCGCCGTCGGGCTGAACGCGGTGCTGGCGCAGGCGGGCGGGCCGGTGTGCGCGGCGTCACTGCGAATGCCGCCGCTCCGCGTGATGACCAGCATCCTCGTCGAAGATTCCCTCGCGGACGGCATCTCGTACTTCATGGCGGGGCTGCAGCGGCTGAAGAGGATCGTGGACGCGGCCCAAACGAGCATCCCGGCGCCCGATCCCCAACCGCCCGCCACCCTCTACCTCCTCGACGAGATCCTGCAGGGCACCAACAGCGCCGAACGCCGGATCGCGGCCCGCACGGTCCTGCGCCAGCTCCTCGAGACCGGCGCGATCGGGGCCGTGACCACCCACGACCTCTCCCTCGCCGACGCCGACGACCTGACCGCGCGGGCCGTAGCCGTGCACTTGACCGAGTCGGTGGACGATGGCGCCGACGCGCTCACCTTCGACTACCGGCTACGGGACGGCATCGCCACCTCGACCAACGCGCTGAAGCTGCTGGCGATGGTGGGGCTGGGGTGTACTGGCTCTCGGATGTAAAATGCGAAATCCACCCAATCTCGGCCAGCTTGGTTCGCCCCTCGTTCAGAGCGGCACGGTCACATGAATAACCCGCCGCTCTTCTGGATGAATCGACTCTCCAAAGGAGGCCGTATCGGCGGGCAGCGCGTCTGCATTCCGGTGCATTTTCGTATCGTAGAAATTGCGTAGGACAAAGTCCATGAAGTGTGCGGGAGTCACGGGCGCGGATACCGGAATCCGACACTCAGGGAATTGACCCAAAGTGAGGTGGCATTTCGGATGTACGACCTGTTGGTGTCTTTCTTCGCTCTCATCGTAGTCAAACCGGAAAGGAAACGACACGGTGGTTCTCCCCACAACATCCGCAAGAAGTTCGTCGTCAAGGTAGACATCCGGAGTCTTTTGGAATTCGTCGAGACGTGCACTCGGGAAATACGCCAGCCGGTGTCTCGTCACCTCTCGGCCCACGAATGTATAGGTCATCTGCACAAGTGCACCGTCTGCCATCTTGGCATTGAAAGCTCGCGCCTCCATGAGCTGGTCATAGGTTGTCACGTATGCCCGTTTCCGAAGCGCGACCGACACCGCTTCGGCTCCTTCAAACGCAATCTCTTCGGCTCCGCCACCCAACGGCCTCCGAAAGGCGAAGTTCTGATCGTCGGCTAGCCCGCATTCTACCAGGTGCCGGAGGATCTGATTGATGCCTGCCATGGCCTCGTTAGGAGTCGTCACTGCCCCTCTTGCCCTCCCTAACCATCAATAGAATACGGAGCTTCTCTGCGACATCTTCGCCGATGTCTTCCGCATAGAGATTACCCGCCTCCAAATCTGCGATCAGCTTGGACACATTAGTCTTGTGTCCACTTACGAGTCTTCCCTCCGCTGCGGTTAAGTCGCGATGGACAATGCGCATCTTGGCCAGTTCCTGGTCGGTTGGGTATTCGAAGCGGAGGTGGTAATCGGACTGAGCCAGCAGCCGATACTCCTCACTTAGCGCCGCCATCCCGTCGCCGACTCCACACACCCTCACCCACGCCTTACTCCGAGTTATTGCCGTAAACAGGCGGTTCCGGATAGTTGCCAGGTTGATGGGCGACGACCAACAGTCCTGAGCATTCACGACATAGACCATCGGAACCTCGTTGCCCTTAGCCCGGTGAATGCCGGTGAAGGTGACCGAACCGCGTTGGAAAAACACGTCTCGATGTGTGTGTACGCCCGCGAGGTGCGCCTGTATACCGGCATCGAGCAGTCGGCGACGAATCGGACCCAACTTGTTACGGGTCGAAATCGGATTCATATGAACGACCATGATGTCCTCTGGGGACAATTGGTCCTGTTCAATGTTCTCCTTAATCTTCTGGACGAGCCATTGGCTTTGGTGCTTTTCGTTGTCGAAACGTTCAAACCGGACCAGATCATGGACTGGGGAATGCTCTTCCAGGAAAGGTGGGCTCGTCTCGCTCGTTCTCCGGAGAGAGACCTGCGATCCGCCAACAAGGCTTCCTGAAGTTACTCGATACCCTACTTCATCCCATAGCTTGGGATCGTCGAACATCTGTACCAGCCCGCTGCTCCGACCTGCTTCGGGACTGCGATATACGCCAAATCCCAGTGCGTGCGCCGTCGTCAAGACCGGACGGGAGTTCCTGTAGCATTTCTCGAGTATTATGTCCCGCCTACTAGCCTCGCCATCCCACCGAGCGCCCTCACCAAAGATCGTGATTGGTGATGGCAACGGCTCGCTCGAGAGGTTCTGCAATTCATCGTACGCATAAACGATACGCTTGTTCTCCTTCAGCAGCGAATAGCAGACACGCAAGAATGCCGGCGGCAGATCCTGTGCCTCGTCGACAAGGATGGCATCGTAAGGCTGATCGGAGTGCCGATTATGTTGCAGAGCATGGTCACATGCACCCTCAAATTCGCGGCCGCGGCCAAACCTGCTCCTGGCGGCAAGGAAATCGAAGTAGCGCGATCCATTTGTTTCGCAGAACTCGTGATAGATTCCGTCCTGTTCTCCTCCACCGGGCGCTCCCCAAGCATTCAGCACACGCAGGGTATCCCAATCAGGACTCTCATTCGTCTGCGCTACGCAAAACTCTCCTATCAGTCTTCGAAAGTACTCCTTGAGAGAGCGTGTCTGGAAAGTCACGGCCATTCGCCAGTCCGGGTGCTGCGCATGGAGGTAAGCAGCTTTCAGGGCAAGCACGATGGTCTTGCCTGAGCCCGCCAGTCCTCGAATGCGTTGGATGCCATCCACAGTCTCGATGACAGCCCGGCTCTGCATCGTATCTAGTGTTGCGACCGAATCTTCTAGGGCTCGGAGCTTCGCACCACGTGTATTGTCGCCCGCTTCTGGGCGCCTAACGCGCGTCTTTCGAATCGTGGTAATGTGCTCGAGCGCCGAGAGCGCTCTCTGAAATGCTCTTTCGTCTCTGTCAGGCCATTCAAAAGCACGGATAGTCGCTACAAGGCTCTCCCTGTTTGCAACGGCATAGTCATCATCCGGTAGCGAGCCTAGCATCGCAGGCGTTGCTGATGGAGCGAATGACACCGTGTGTATCTTTACCAGGAGTTGCCTTCTGTGGGTGAGGTCGCTATGGGTCCTCAGTTTGGCGTCTACTAGATTGGCTGCGTCGTCTTGACGTTTCTCGAACCCTTCGAGCTCGTTCCCTTCGATCAGATCGAAGACTATGAGACCCCGCTCAGCGGAAACCAACAGGGCGTCGATGCGGTGGGGGCCGTGCGTCGTACCGACGATTGGGTATCCAATGAACAACTTTCCTGACCAGCCGCTCCACCCAGCAGCCAGCTCTGCCAGGCTCCGACTCGCCACGGGCTTATCGTTAGTACCATGGATTACTGAAATGCTCATTCCTCTTCTCCAGACTTGATCTCCGAGAGCCAGACCCCAGGATCATGGTGCGTTGCCGGTCGGTCAAGAGCACACCGCGTCACGGCGGCTAATCGCTCGGTCCTTAGCGTAAGACTGACGTGCCGTGTCAGCGAACCGTCATTGCCCAGCCTTCCCGCCCGCCCGTGAGCATTTCTGTACCGTGCTCGGGACCGCCATCCGCAGCCGCTCCGACGCGGTCCCACCTCGACCAATGGACTCGGCCCCAAATGTGGGGCACACCTCGACCTCGTAGTTGTTTCTTCTTTCTCATCCCTAACACCACCGCCCCAGCTCCCCCACCAACTCCCGCAACCCGATCACTTCAACCCCCTCTGCGACCGCATACCGATCGTCTCCCGCCCCCACGATGAACGTGCGGCCCGGCTTCAGATCAGCTCGCGCATGATGAAGTCCCCGGCTGGGCTTCGGCGCCAGCCCGAGCTTGACCTCGATCGCCCACGGGGCCGTGCGGCCCGGCAGGTGAAGGACCAGATCGATCTCGGCGCCTGCCTGAGTGCGATAGAAACCAGCCCGCGTCCCCGGAGGCGCCACGGCGAGCAGGTTCTCGATGACGAAGCCCTCCCAGCTCGCACCGGCAACGGGATGACCGGCAAGGGCATTGTAGTCGCGAATACCGAGGAGTGCGTGGACCAGCCCGCTGTCGCGCACATACACCTTGGGCGTCCTGGTCAGGCGCTTGCCGACATTGACGCGGACCGGGGTCAATCGGCGCACCAACAGGAGATCGACGAGCAGGGCCACGTAGCGGGTCACCGTGGAAGAACTGACCCCCAGACTCCCGGCCAGCTTTGAGGAGTTGAGAGGGCTGCCCTGGCTGTGGGCCAGCATCTGCCACAGCCGTTCGATCGTTTCGGCGGGGAGCCGGACACCGGCCAGGTCCGTGATGTCGCGGTGCAGATAGGTCTGGATGAAGTTCCGGCGAAATGCAGAGCTGTCCGAATCCGTCGCGGCGAGCAGGCTGTCGGGAAATCCCCCGCGGACCCACAGCGAAAGGACCGGCATAGGCTCGTCCTGGATCTCCGCCACGCTGAGGGGATTGAGGCGGACGAATTCGATCCTTCCGGCGAGTGACTCGGCTGACTGCCTGAGAAGGTCTATCGAAGCGGAACCGAGGATCAGGAACCTCCCGGTCCGACGACCCCGCCGGCGGCCCCGGTCGATCAGACCGCGCAGGTCGCGGAACAGTTGGGGCACCCGGTGAATCTCGTCGAGCACGACGAGTCGGTCCTCGAACTGGCCAAGGAACAGGTTGGGATTGTCCAGCTTCGCGCGATCCGTGCTGGATTCGAGGTCCAGGTAAAGCGCATCGCGGCGATCCGCAATCTCAAGGGCCAACGTGGTCTTGCCAACTTGTCTGGGTCCGATCAGACCGACTGCAGCCTGACGATCCAGCGCCGTGGTCACTGCCGAGAGTGCGTTTCGCGGTATCATCCTAGTAAATTTAGTATGCGGTGCGGAATTCACAGGGTTATTTTCCATCTTGGTCGTCACAACGATCATCGCAAGCCTACGCAACCGATGGCCACCAAAGCCTGAGCGCGACGGCGACCGCTGGCCAGGATCGTGCGCCGGGACGTGGAGCTCGACCGTCCTTCCCGGGCCGTCCTGGACGAGTACTACGCCAGCCGCTACGCCAACCTGCCCGACGAGGAGCGAACCGCGGCCCTCAACCAGGTTAGGGGGATGCCTATGGTGGATTCCTACCCTGCCTTCGCCGGAATCATGTCGGACCGTGCCGGCTACCTCTGGGTGCGGGAGTATTGGGTGCCGGAAGCGGAGGGCCCGGTGTGGAGCGTGTTCGATCCGGAAGGACGGGTTCAGGGACTGGTCGAAACGCCGCCGGGCCTCCGCCTGTTCGAGATCGGGGAGGACTACCTGCTCGGCTGGAGGAACGACGAGCTGGGTGTGGAGCACGTGGAGGTGTGGGCGGTGTCACGGACGCCGACATGATGGTCTAGCAACTACCGGGAGTGTTCCCGGGCCGCCGCCGGATCTCCCAGGTGACGCCGGTAGAACTCCACCATGCGCCGGGCCGCGTCGATCGCGCTTTCCCTGTGCCAGGAGGAGATGACGTGGCCCTGGTCCAGGTAGGAGGCCAGCTGCGCGGGCTTGCCCAGCCGCCGGAGCGCTGTGAACAGCTTGCCCGCGTCGTGATAGGCCATGTCCGCGGTGCCGTGCACGATCAGGACGGGGGTCGTGATCTTGTCCGCGTTGTAGTACGGGGAATTGTCGAGGTAGCGGCGCACGTCGGCCCATGGATGGCTGCCCATGCGTGCCTGCCCGCCCTCGCTCCAGGCGAGGAAGAAGCCGCCGCCGTCGACGTCGATGTGTCCGTAGCTGCCGAACAGGTCGAAGATGCCCGAGATGGGGACCGCCGCGCGGAAGACATTCGTGCGCGTGATGATCGAGCCGGTGCCGTAGCCGCCGTAGGATTGACCGGTGATCGCGAGGCGATTCAGATCGACGTAGCCGAGTTCGGCGGCGCGGTAGACCTGGGGCAGGAGCACGTCGACCATGTCCCGGATCGGATTGCCGGCCTGCTCGTTCGGGCCCAGGGTCAGCTCGCACAGCACCACCGCGTAGCCCCGGCTGGTGAAGACCAGGTTCGGCACCGTGAAGACGCTCCCGCCAGCGAACTCGGCGGCCCGGCGGGTGATGTCGCTGCCCGGGTACATTGTGACGACGGCGGGCAGGCGGTCGCCGCGCTCGGCTCCGGGGGGCAGCAGCACCGCGGTCTTGACGGTGGCGAGCGTGCCGTCGTGAAGTGGCACTGTAGTCTCGAAGGTCTCGGCGGTTCCCACCTGGACGCGGTCCAGGCGCGGATCGATGTGCGAGATGCGCTCGCGGCCCGAGAAGTCGGCGTCGAACCGGAAGATGTCGGAGGGCGTGCGCATGTCTTCGTACTGGCCCACGATGAAGTCGTGGCTGCCTCCCGACGTGAGGTTGACCAGCCTCGCCCGGGCCTTCCACAGCACGCGCGTGCTGCCCGAGGCGGGATCGTGGCGGAGGATCGCCTTGTCGCCGGTCGAGCGCTCGGTGACCAGGACCGAGATGGATGCGCCGTCCGGCTGCCACGCCGTCCGCTCGTCGGCCTTGAGGAGTTGATCGTAGGTCCAGCGCTCGTCGTCGATGGCGAAGGTGCTCGGCGGGCCGCCGTCCAGTGGAACGACGGCCATCGCGCGCGGGCGCGGGTCGCCGTAGCCCTGGTCGTCGACGACATCGACACCCATGACCGCGGCCTCGCCGTCGCGCGTGAAGGCGAAGACGGTCGGAGCGACGTCTCCCAGTTCGTGGGCAAGCGGCACGGGGGCGGCGGGCGACCCGGAGCGCAGATCGAGCAGGTGCATGCGCTTGCCGTCGAGGTACATCAAACGGTCGTCCGACGGGTGCCACACGTAGCTGACGCCGAAGTAGTCGTACCGCGTGAGCGGGACACTCCTCACCACCGGGATGGCGTCTCCCCCCGCTGTGGGCACGACCGCGACATCCATTACCGTGGACTGGGTGGTGTCGCTTTCCGGCCGGAAGGTCGACAGGTATCCGAGCCATCTGCCGGAGGCCGATCGGCGCAAAGTGCCCGCAGGAAACTCCGCGTCCCGCGCCACGAGCAAGCGCGTCGCTCCGCTGCGGACATCGATCGCCTTGATCGCCACCAGGTGCTCGCGCGCGTAGTGGTCTGTCATCGGCGTCGGCGGGGGTGACTCCGCGTCCGGGGCCGCGGCCGCCTCGCTCCCGCTGCGCAGAACGACGACTCCCGCCGGGTTCTCCGGCCGCACCTCAGCCGGGCGAACCGGGTTGCGGAACGGCCCCTCGGGAGCGAAGCCGGCGTACAGCGTCGAGCCGTCCGGACTCCAGCGAGGCTCGTCCCCGTGCCAGAGCTTCGGCTTGACCGGCTCGTCGGAGAGCTTGCGCGACGCCCCCGCCGCGATGTCGTAAACCCAGAGCTGCGGCAGACCGTCGGCATCCGAGAAGAATGCGATCGACGAGCCGTCGGGGGACCACATCGGTCTCCAGCAGGATCCACCCGGGCAGAGTTCGACGGTCTGCCCGTTGACCATGTCCGTGTATCGGATGGTCGCACCCATCACCGAACTGGGCGTCCCGTTGGGCTGGTAGCGCTCGTCCAGGTTGACCGTCGTGTCCGAAGGAGGGACCCTCACCGCGTAGGCGACGAAGCGCCCGTCGGCCGAGACCGCGAACTGCGTATCCCAGATGAAGGAAGCCATCGAGAAGGCGAGGTCGTAGGGGAGCGCTCCGGGAGGATCGGACGGCGGAGGCTGCTGGGGCAAGCCGCTGGCAGCGGTCGGGAGAACCGTTGCAGCCACGAAAGCGAGGCTGACGATAGTATTCATCGGGACTTCTTCTCCTTCTCAGAGGGCCCGTGGACGCTAACCCAGACCGAAACCTATGGTGGCGGACTTGAATCCACCCCTCACCCTCGTCATCCTCGCCGCCGGCCGCGCCACCCGTTTCGGCCGCCTCAAGCAGCTCGTCCCGATCGGCCCCGGCGGCGAGGCGCTGCTCGACTACGCCCTCTACGACGGCGCACTCGCGGGTTTTTCGCGCTTCGTGCTCGTGATTCAGGAGGCCCTCCGCGAAGACTTCGATGCACACCTGGCGCCCGCCCGCGCCGCCGGCCTCGACATCCGCTACGCCTGCCAGCGCCTGGCGCACCCCGGGCTCGTGGACACTCCGCCCCCGGGCCGCACCCGCCCCTGGGGCACCGGCCACGCCGTGCTCACTGCGGGCGAACACATCGACGGCCCCTTCGCCGTCTGCAACGCCGACGACTTCTACGGACGGGGCGCCTACGCCGCGCTGGCCGAGGCGATGCGCGGCGCGAGCGGGCACGCGCGCAACTCGCATTGTAAAGTAGACATTACATACTGTAATGCAGACATGACATGCACCATCGCCTACCCCCTCGAAGTCACCCTCTCCGGCAGCGGCGGCGTCTCCCGGGGCATCTGCGAAGTCGGCGAGGCGGGCGCCCTCCAGCGCCTGACCGAGGGCCTGGAACTCCGCCGCGACGGCGACCGCGTGCGCGGCCGCGACGTCGCCGGAAGGCCGGTTGACGTCGCCTTGCAAACTCCTGTCTGCATGAACCTCTGGGGCTTCCCGCCGCAGATCCTCCCCGCCATGCGCGACCTCTTTACCGCATACCTCGCCGACGGACCCGGCTCAGACCGCGAATTCTTCCTCTCCGAAGCGATCAGCGACCTCATCGCGGCCGGACGCGCCCGCTGCACCGTGCTGCCCACCCGCGAGCGCTGGCTCGGCGTCACGTTCCCGGAAGACCACCCCGCAGTGGCCGGATCCCTCCGTGGACTGGTAGACTCCGGGGTCTATCCCATGCGCCTTTGGGACACTCCGCCGACCCCTTCCTCCCGCGACTGAAGCCGAATGCAACTCACCACACTCGACTGGATCGTCATCGCGCTGTACGGCCTCACGGCCCTCGCCATCGGCCTCCGCTTCGCGCGGCGCGCGGGTTCGGGGGCGGACGAGTTCTTCCTGTCGGGGCGGAAGCTGCCGTGGTGGCTGCTCGGCACGTCGATGGTCGCGACCACCTTCTCCACCGACACGCCGAACCTGATTGCCGACTTCGTGCGCACCGGCGGGGTCGCGCAGAACTGGTCTTGGTGGGCGTTCCTGATCACCGGAATGTGCACGGTCTTCTTCTACGCCAGGCTGTGGCGCAGGTCGGGCGCGCTCACCGACATCGAGTTCTACGAGCTGCGCTATTCGGGGCGGCCGGCGGCCTTCCTGCGGGGGTTCCGCGCGCTCTACCTCGGCGTCTTCTACAACGTGATGATCATCGCCACGGTGACCCTCGCGGCGACCAAGATCGGCGGCGTGCTCCTCGGCCTCGACCCGCTCACCACCGTGCTGATCGCGGGGTCTGTGACGGTGATCTACTCGGCCACGTCCGGGCTCTGGGGCGTTGTCGTGACCGACCTCATCCTATTCGTCGTGGCCATGATCGGGTCGATCGCGGCGGCGGTGTTCGCGCTGCAGCAGCCGGAGGTCGGGGGGCTGGCGGGCCTCGTATCGCACCCCGACCTGCAGTCGGCGATGAGGCTCCTGCCGGACTTCTCCGACTGGAGCGTCGCGGCGGGGATCTTCATCATCCCGATCGCGGTGCAGTGGTGGAGCGCGTGGTATCCGGGGTCCGAACCTGGTGGCGGCGGCTATATCGCGCAGCGCATGCTGGCCGCGAAGAACGAGAAGGAGTCGATGAAGGCCACGCTGTGGTTCAACATCGCGCACTACGGGCTCCGTCCCTGGCCGTGGATCATCGTGGCGCTGTGCTCGATGCTGGTCTACCCGGAGCTCTCGGACATCCAGGCGCGGTTCCCGAACCTCGATCCCTCGCTGGTCGGCAATGACCTGGCCTATCCGGCCATGCTGGTGTTCCTGCCGGCCGGGCTGCTGGGGCTGGTGGTCGCGTCGCTGGCGGCCGCGTACATGTCGACGATCAGCACGCAGCTCAACTGGGGCTCGTCGTACGTGGTCAGCGACTTCTACCGGCGCTTCGTGAATCCGGAGGCGAGCGACCGGCGGCTGGTGGCGGTCGGCCGCCTGTCCACCGTCGGGCTGATGATCTTCGGCGCCTTCATCGCCCTGCAGCTCGACACCGCAGGCCAGGGATTCCAGATCCTCCTGCAGATCGGCGCCGGCACGGGCCTCATCTTCCTGCTGCGCTGGTTCTGGTATCGCGTGAACGTGTGGAGCGAACTGGCCGGCATGACGATTTCGTTCCTCGTCGCGATCTACTTCGCGTTTGCGCACGGTGCACTGGGCCTGGCGCCGCTGACCGCCTGGCAGCAGCTGGTGATCGGCGTGGCGGTGACCACCGTGGGCTGGGTCGGCGTGACCCTGGTGACTCCGCCCGCCCGGTCCTCGACCCTGCAGCGCTTCTACGACAAGATCCGCCCCATGGGCAAGGGCTGGCGGCGCGTGGTCGACGTTGGCGACGGACCGAAGGACGCCGACTCGATCACCGCGGCGTTCCTGGCGTGGTTCCTCGGGTGCGTGCTGGTCTACGCGGCGCTGTTCGGGACGGGGTATCTGCTGTACGGGCAGCTCGCCGCGGCCGTGTTCGCGCTGGCGATTTCGGCGGGGGCCGGGGTGTGGCTGTTCCGGTTGCTGCCGCGGTTGGGCTATTCGGATTGAGTGGAGGGGTTGGAGGAGGAGGAGGGCGGCCTGGGCGGGCCCGGCGCGGCGGTTCCACCGGACGGCCAGCCGACGCGCGCGGTGCGCCTGCCGGAGGGCCGACCGGATCGCGCAGCCGCCCGGATGCCCGGTGGCAGGCCTTCGCCCCCGGCCGCGTCAACCTGATCGGCGAGCACACCGACTATAACGGCCTGCCGGTCTTCCCGATCGCGATCGACCGGGGGGTGCGCATCGACTTCCGTGTCACGAATGATGGGGCGGTGCGGCTCGACAGCCCCGTGGCGCGTTTCGACCCCTTCGCGTTTCAGCTGAAACGTCCCATCGAGGCGGCGGGCCAGGGAGACTGGTCGAATTATGTGCGGGCGGCGGCGCGAGGGCTGCTGGAGCATGGGGTGCGGCTGGAGCGCGGGATCGAGGGGACGGTGACGGGCGACGTGCCGATCGCGGCGGGGTTGTCGTCCTCGTCGGCGCTGGTGGTGGCGTCGGCGCTGGCGTTGCTGAAGGCGAATGGCACCACGCTGCCCCGCCTCGAACTCGCCGCACTGATGGCGCGCGCCGAGCGCTTCGTCGGGCTCGAAGGGGGCGGGATGGACCAGGCGGCGTGTCTGCACGGGCGCGAGGGGCATGCGCTTCGAATCGAGTTCGAGCCGTTGCGGGTGACACCGGTCGCCGTGCCGGAGGGGTGGCGGTGGGTGGTGGCGTCGTCGCTGGTGCGGGCGGAGAAGTCGGCCGGGGCGCGGGAGGCGTACAACGAGCGAGCGCGGCAGTGCCGGGAGGCGCTGGGGGGGGTGGGGGGAGGGGGCGGTGCGGACCACGGGCGGACCCGCGCGGCCGGAGGCGTCGGGGCGCGTCGGGGGGCCGTATCGGACAGCGCGGCACGAGATGCGCGCGGCGATGCGACGACAGAGCGACCCGCGTACCGGGATCTGGTCGCCGAAGGCAATCTCGACGACCTGCTACGCCGCGCCCGCCGCGTCCTCGCTCCCGTGCTGTTTCGCCGCTTCCGCCACGTCGTGACGGAGGGGCGCAGGGTGGCGCTGGCCGAGGCGGCCATGCGCGACGGCGACATGCGCCGCTTCGGCGACCTCATGGTGCGGTCGCACGAGAGTCTCCGTGACGACTACGAGGTGAGCACCGACGAGCTCGACGCGATTGTCGAGGTGGCGCTGGGGGCGGGGGCGGCGGGGGCGAGGCTGACGGGCGCCGGGTTCGGTGGCTGCGCCGTCGTGCTGTGCGACCATCGTACCGTTGCGCCGGTCATGGAGGCCGTCGCCGCGCGGTTTTACGCACCGCGGCTGGGCAGGCCGCCGACCGGTGAAGAGATGTTCGCCGTGAGGGCGGGTGGCGGGGCTGGGGTGGGGGAGCGTGGAGCGAACGATGGCCGGGGGCGGGTCCCATCGTGACCAGTTCATGTCCCGCTTGTTTCCGCGGAAACGCAAGAGGTGACTCCCTCGTGAGCGTGGCTGCCGCAAGAGGGCCCGCCGGCTCGCGCCACAGGGTACCCCGTCAAGCGGCTCGTGCTCGCCCGCCCTCGGAAGTCTCGCGTTTGCCGTTGTCCTCCGTCTTTCGGCTCTCCCCTGCCGCGTCGTTGTTGACCTCCTCGGGGTTGGCCTGTCCCACGGTTGCGGCCTGTCCCATAGCGACATGCTCGTGTCGCGGCTTTTTCCGCGGAAACGCAGGTCGTGAGCCGGGCGCCGGCTTCTCGCCCTCCGGCACCGGCGCCTCGCCCTCCGGCACCGGCGTCTCGCCCCCCAGCGCCTCGTCGACCGCCTCAACCGCCGCGGCCTCGATCGCCCACGGGACCGCGCCGTTCACGAGCCGGGCCGCGCCGTTGTGCATCTGTCCGGGCCGAAGCTGTGGCGCGGGAGGCAGGGCCGGTGTCAGCCTCGGCTCGTTCACCGGTGGCGGCACGCTCGCCAGCATCTTGCCGCTGCGCGTGAAGAACACCGCCTGACCCTTCGCATTGAGCGCCATCCGCACCCGGCCCTCGTGCACCAGCCGGTGGTGGCGCCGGCACAGCAGCACGGTGTTCGCCAGGCTCGTCTCTCCGCCGTCGGCCCAGTGCTTGACATGGTGCGCTTCCGTAAACCGGCTCCCGCAGCCCGGGTACCGGCAGCCCCGGTCCCGTTCCTCGAGCGCGCGCCTGAGGTGCGGCGGGATGGTCCGCGTCTTCCGCCCCACGCTGACTACCTGTCCCTCCCGGTGCAGCATCTGCACCAGCGACAGGCACCTACAGGATTACATCTTCCTGTGACCGTTGTACTTACGGAATCGGCTGTCGGGATTCCCGCCGATTGACTCCCGCCAAATGGGATCAGGTACCGACTCTCGGGCGGCTCGCGAGCGCCTCCCGGAGCCGATGTTCACCGGCCTTCTGGTAGCACTGAAGCACCGTATCGGCCCTCTTCCAGCCGCCCAACTCGCAGAGCACCTTGAGTGGCTGGTCCATGAGGTCGGAGGCAAACTTCCGCCGGAGCGAGTGCCAGCCACGCCCGCGCTTCGGTTCCAGGCCGGCGAGCCGCTCGGCTCTGTACCACCAGACGTGCACCCGCCCGCGGCCTACGCACCGCGAAGGATCCCTGGGCGAAGGCAGCACCGGCGTGTCCGCGCCCCCGGGACTCTTCTTCCGTGCCTCCTTGAAGGCAGCAAGTGCCTCATCGGTGACCGGCGTCGTGTGCTCGTATCCCGTCTTCTCGTGCTTCGCCCGCCACCGCACCACTCCCAATTCGAGGTTGATGTCCGACCAGCGAAGCTGCCGGATGGCACCGATCCTATGGCCAGTCTCGTGGGCGAGCACGAGCGCGGTATGGAACCGCCAATCGACCTGCGGCGACACCTGCAGCAACGCCGTGTATTCCTCATCGGAGAGAACCACCCGTCTCGGGTTCTTCTCCTTGGGCCTCTTGAGACCCCTTAGCGGGTTCCTGTCGAGAAGTGGGCGTCCCTGCTCGTCCTTCGACCTCACGGCCCAGTTGAGGACCGAGAGCAGGAACGCGAGGTCGTATTCGATGGTCCGGGCAGACACCGGCTTGCCACGCGGGCCGATCCTGCCGGCACGGCGCTCCCGGATGAACCGATCCCAGTCCCGTTGGGAGAGTGCTTCGGGTCTTCGGTCCCTCCCGAAACAACTGAGAAACATCTTCGTCGCGGCTGTGTCGTGCAGCCGTGCGCGCCGCCCCTTGGTGGGCGTCACCTCTTCCCGGTAGATGTCAAAAAGCCGTCCCAGCGTGAGCGGCTCGGGCTCGGCTTCGGCCTTGCCGTTCACCTCCGGCCCGGCGAACCCGGCCGCGAACTCGTCGGCCTGCCGCTTCGCGCGAGCCCAGTCGCGGTGTTTCAGGGACCGGGTCAGCCTGCGCCCGTTGTCGCGCCACTCGATCTGGAACAGACACGATAATTCGTAACTCGTTGTAAGTCATGATGTTACAGCGACATAGCGAATCGCTGTATCACCGCCGGTACACTGTTCGGACGCGACACCAAACACTTTGTCCAGTGGAATCCCTGCGCGTCCACCGCGTTCCGGCACCAAAGGGTCTGTGAACGTTAAATCCAGATGGCCCGAAGCGCCAACTTCTCCGTGCGACCGCCGATTCCTTGGGGGGTGTTCCCGTGGTGGAGGCTGGGGAATGCGGCCAATCCGGTGCTGTCGTCGAGCACCGCGCCGTCGTCCTCGCCGTCCGTGAGGCGGGCGAAGAAGAGGGGAGAGATTGCCCGCGCTTGGCCCGAAGCCTGTCGTGCGGTCGGCGGCCCCGTCCGCCTGCTGCCGGAGGCTGGCTTGGAGCGCCGTTAGGCGCTCAGCCAGCCTACCCTTGGTAATACACAAGGGCTGGCGAGGGGCTCCGCCCCTTCGATCCCCTAAGACGGCCGCGCGGTCGCCGAAAGTCAGCACCTTTCAGGCCGGACTTCGATCCGCTGGCGTGATTCGTGCGCGAACGACGTAGTTCACGTCGAACTCGTCCGTCACGACCAGCCATGCCGAGTCGCCCCGCACAACCGGATCGACCTGGTCCGAGAAGGTGAGGCCCGGTCCCAAGCTGGCCGTGCCGAGATAGCCGCCGTCCCCCGAGTGAACATCGAACAGGACTCCGCCGTCCGCTGTCTGCGTCCGGACCCACAGGTTGCCCTCGACCGACTCGAATACGCCCTCGACGGCGGGTTTGACGGTGGGGATCCGGGACCAGTCCCACTGGCCGCTCACACCCATGTCCGCGAGCATCTG